>CAWASM010000004.1:0-256537 GCA_963784835.1 uncultured Actinomycetes bacterium
GCGCCGGCTTGATGGGCACGCCGATGGAGATCCAGATACCGGCGTCGGTGCCTGTCCAGCTCATGCCGATAGAGCCGGTGGCGGCGCAAGGCTTGGTGCTGGCCCCACCGCGCGCATAGACACGGCGTCATTCCAAAGCTGGGTCTGGCCGTTGCCGGAGGTGGGGGCCCAAGTCGAGGTCTTGCCCTCCTTTGTATACGGCGTCGAACACCAGGTCGCCGGCGACCGCGGGCACACTGATAGCTCCCGGGGGAGCCGCCGCTGCGACTGGGGCTGCCGCCGTTACCGGCCACGTAGGTGCCGAGCGGAGTCGTCGAATAGACCCCGGTGAAGGTGGTGACACCGACTACGATGCCGCCGTCCACCCCGTCGTTAGGGTCACCCGATCGGGGACGAAGTTGATGGTCACCGTCCCGCGCCTGTGGGCGGGCTGAGCAAGCGGTAGAGCGCGGCATAGCGGTAATCAGTGCCGGACTGCCTGCAGCGCGACCAAAGTGAGGGGTTGCGCACGCCGCCCGAAGGAGTGAAGGTGGCGGAAGATATGGTCTCGTTCTCACTGGTGGTGGTTCCGCAGTTCCACCCCACGCCCACCAGCATCAGGCGATTGGCGCCGGCGCCAGTGGTATGGGGCACGGAGATAGTGTTGACATCGATGGCGTTGGCATAGGTCGTGGCATCGACTGCAACGGCTGCCAGTGCCACCGACGACAGTCCCATGACCAGCGCCACCACCAGGGCCAGCAGAATAGCCGCGTAGATCGGCGTTTCTGTAATGCTTCGTTTCTGTTTGTCATCTGCGTGCCGGTGCATGCTCGTACTCATGATTTCCCCTTTCTCGCTCATGGCTGCGCCCTGCTCTCTATTCCATGGTCCGCTCCTGTCTCACGACCGTCGGTGCTTCATCGTACTCATCAACACCCCCTCGCGGATACATGTATTTCGTAAAACTCTACGAAGCTCGGGCAAGGTACCCACTCCCTTCATCTAGAGAGATGCCCACGCCCGCGGCTTCCCGGGCAACCTCGACCCATACCACTCTCCCGTGCAGCACGAATCGCATTGGAAGCGGGCTTTCGGGATGGTCGGGATCGGGAAGGCTCATGGTTATGTCGAGCCGGTCACCCACAGCAAGTGGCTGCTCGGTGACCAGATAGAGTCCCGACACGGAGGCGTCCCGGGTAACGCCGGGACCCCTGTCGGTCTCGACCGGCAGAGAGATGAGAAACCTCTCAGCCGAGCGACGCTCGAAATGGGAGCTGCTTGTGGGCACCATGACAGCAGTCTAGGTGGGCCGGGGAAGCCCCGCAATTGACCGCGCGATAGAAGAACCTACGCCCCCCAGGTATAGAAAGAGCCCGGGCGCCGTACCGGGCAGAAGCGAGCGATGGACCGCCCCGGCTAGACCAAGCCGTTCTCGTGGGCGAATCGGGTCAGATCCGCCCGTCCTCGGACACCCAGCTTGCCGTACGCCTTGTGCAGATGGGACTTGACCGTTCCCTCGGTGACCGAGAGCCTCCTGGCGATCTCCGCGTTAGTCATGCCCTGGGCGCAGAGCTTCACCACCCGCAACTCGTGAACACTCAGCTTCCCGGCGATACGCTGCGCCCCGGCCTCCCGCCGTAGAAGGTGCTCCATCGCCAGGCTGAACGAGCGCCTCTCCATCCACATGTCGCCTGCCGCGACCTTCTTCACGCATTGAAGCACCAGGCTGGGCGCCATGTCCTTGAGGACGATCCCGGCCACACCTAGTCGCAGGCACTCTAGGGCCTCGCGCTCGTCGAGAGGTCCCGCGAGGATCACCACCTTGGTGGAAACATCCTCCTGCTTCAGGGCCCGGGCGACCGCGATCCCGTCCATGCCGGGCATGTGCAGGTTGAGAAGCAGCACGTCCGGCTGCAGGCGCGCGACCGCATCCAGAGCCTCTTGGCCGTTGGAGCAACGGGCCTCGACCTCAAAGCCCGCCTGGCCCTCGAACAGACGCTCCAGTCCATCCAGCACGAGCGGATGGTCATCCGCCAACACCAACCGAACAGTCACTGCCACTACGTCTTCTCCCCATCCACTGCCTCGATCGCGGCCATGCCAGCCGATCGGCCACCAACTCTTCGCCCGCCTGGACTCTTTGTACTAGTCAGTTACCGACTTAGTAGTAACCTTATGTCACAAATCCAGTCTTTACAAGCAAGAAGCGAGAAAACAGAACCATCGCCGAGCCACTACAGCAACGGGTTTGCGCCCCTGACTACTACGACTCCGCTATGCGGGACCCTCTCCGTCTCCGCGTGATACCCTGCCCCCCATGGGAAAGCGGGGTCGCAGACGGCGGGTTCTCTTCTGGTCGTTGCTCGTGGTGGGCATCATCGTGGTGCTGGCCGGCTTGGGCCTGCTGGTGCCCAACCTCATGATCATCCGCTCGGCGCACGACTATATTGTGCAGTCCCCCGAAGATGCTCCCCACGCGCAATGCGTCATCGTGCTGGGTGCGCTGGTCCACCCCGATGGCACCCCCTCCCCCATGCTCGCCGACCGGCTCGACACCAGCATCAAGCTCTACGAGGTCGGCAAGGTGGACAAGCTCCTGCTCTCGGGTGATCACGGCCAGACCACCTACGATGAGGTCAACGTCATGCTGGATTACGTGCTCGCACGAGGCGTCCCCGACGAGGACGTGTTCACCGACCACGCCGGCTTCGACACCTACGCCACCATGTACCGGGCGCGCGACGTGTTCAAGGTGGAGACCGCCCTGATCGTCACGCAGGACTTCCACCTCTCCCGCGCGGTCTACACCGCCCGCACTCTGGGCCTGGAAGCCACCGGCGTGGTCGCCGACCTCCAGGACTACGGGAGCAAGGAGACCCAAAGCGCCCTGCGGGAAGTGCTGGCTCGGGACAAGGCCATTCTGCAGCTTCACATCACCCACCCCGAGCCCAAGTACCTCGGCCCGGCCATCCCCATCACCGGTGACGGGCGAGCGACGCGGGGATAAGCGCGGCGGCCATGCCGCGGCCGTGTTCAACGCTGCTGCTCGCTCGAGGTCATCATGCCATGGCGGCCCAAGCCGGTTCGCATATCCGTGCCGCAAGTGAGGTGAGGGTGGAGCACCCCGATGCCACCGAGGAGCTCCGGGCTTGGAGGCTCTTTATCGAGCGCCCGGACAAAACCTACACGCTCATTGACTGCCTGAGCTTCCTCATCATGCGCCGGCCGAAGATCGAGACCGCCGTCGCCACCGACGAGCACTTCCGGCAGGAAGGGTTCGCGACCCTACCGTAGCCAGCGCAGCTCTCCACATCCTGCCCCAGGTCTGCTATCATCCACTGCATGCAGAAGCTAGCTGGACTTGATAGCACGGCGCGAACGTCAACCGTCCTCACTCTGCGAGGGGTGAACCGGCCCTGCGAGCAGCCCTTGATGCCGAGGCCACGCGACTGGGTGTGAGCCTCAACGCGCTCATCTTGCAGATACTCCGTGGTTCCCTCGGTCTGAGCACCTCCGCCCGACTTGTCCACGATCTGGATGCCCTGGCCGGTTCGTGGTCGCGCGAGGAGGCGGAGGAGTTTGCCGCGGCCGTCCTGAGCTTCGAGGAGATCGACACCTCCCTCTGGCAGAGCGATCCGCAGCCTCAGTGAGGCGCGTTCTGCTGGACACCAACGTTCTGGCGGCCTTCTTCGCCGGCGATCCCGAAACCGTGGAGGCCTTCCAACGCTGCGAGACCCTAGCTGTGAACACGGTCGTGTTGGGGGAGATGCTCGCCGGGTTCGCCGCGGGCAGCCGTCTCGACGCCAACCGGAATCTCCTGTCCCGTTTCCTCGCCGCCCCGCGAGTGAGGCTGCTCCCTCTGGCAGCCGAGACTGCCGAGCACTACGCCGACGTCTTCCTGCAGTTGCGCCTCAAGGGCAGACCCATCCCTTCGAACGACATGTGGATCGCGGCCAGCGCCCGCGAGCACGGTCTGGTGCTATTCACTCGCGACGGCCATTTCCACCACATCGACGGACTGCTTGTTGCCTCGTCGCTGGACCAATTGTTGCCGTAGAGGGCCGATCGCCCCCTACTCCTCCACGACCTCCAGGTCGCCCGGAAAGGCCCAGTCGATACCGACGTAGTTGACCTCGTCCTCCGCTGCCGTCTCAAGCACTCCGGCCAGCACTTCCTCCGCCTCCACCTTGGAGCGGGCCACCGTCTCATCCCAGTCGTCGAAGTCGCCCAGATCATATGACGACCACCCCACCGAGGCGGGCACTCCTTCCGCGTCCACGATCCACGCCTCCACCCCCATGACGACGGCGCCGGCATCCACCAGAGTCTGGATCACCTCCGGGGCCATATCCAGGGGCCACCCGAAGTCGGGCCCGTCGGGTACGGCGACCTCGCGCAGGTGCTCGGGGAGTACGTCCAGATCCTTCATGCTCGTCGAGATCCTTTCTTACCAGACGCCGCAGGTGATGCCGATGGCCGCCGATATGTCGCTGGAGCGCGGCCCCGTAGTCGCTACCCACCGCCCAGGTGCCGCTGAGATCGTAGACCGTCCGCGCGGTCGCCCTGTGCGGGCTGCCGTCCGGCTGCAGGAAATGGCGAGGGTCGCCGGGTGTGGTGATGGGACCACCCGCCGGCTGCGTCACTTTGACACAGTAGGGATCGGACACGTGGTCGGGATACACATACCAGGCCAGGTGCGCATACTGGGCGATGACTCCCAGTTCGGCCGTGGCGAAGGAGTTGCCGTGCACTCCCCCGCCTGTCGCTCCGATGCCGGCCATGTTGTTCTGCGCGGGCAGAACGTCACCGCCGTATTGGCCCCAGCCCGTCTCGTGGATCATCTGCGCCCAAGCCATGTCGGCCCGCAGGCCGAAGCGCGCCCCGTAGGTGATGTAGTACTGGGCCAGCGTATCCAGGGGAACCGTGAACTTGCCGTCCTTGCCCCCGGTCTTCGCCCGGAAGTAGCGCACCAGATCGTCCGCCGTGCCGAGAAAGCGACCCTCCAGGCTGGCCGAGTCGGTACCCATGACGTTGAACAGCAACGCCGCCGCCTGTCCGCGAGTGGCTATCGCCCAAGGCGACATCGACTTCAGGGCCGTACCGGTCGGAGCCAGCCCGCGCAGCAGACCGTTGTATTCGGCGATGCGCTCCGCCGGGGCGTGGATGGTGTCGAATTCGCGCCACGACGAGCGGTATGAGTCCGGCGGAGCGGTGAGAGGCCTGCCCGCGGCCCGGGTCACCATGGTCACCAGCTGCCCCAGGGTGACCGGCATCAAGGGCTTGAAGCGCCGCGCGGAAGGCACCGCATATCCGGTCGCGATCCGCTCCCGGGCCACGGCGGCCACGTATTTGTCGGGGTAGAGGCTGCCGGCCCCCGAGCGCGTGACGTCCTTGAAATCGCACACATCGCTCTCGCTGACCGCGATCCGCATGGCTAGGACCACCATCTTGGCGAACTGCTGCCGGGTGAGCGGAGCGTCGGGCCGGAAAGTCCCGTCCGGATAGCCCTCTATAATGCCTAGTTGAGCAAGGGTCTCGATCTGGACGTGATAGGGATTCGAATTGGGCACATCACTGAAACCAGCGGCCTTCGCAACAGCAGGCTGCAGCAGACCGAGTACGGCGAACAGGGCCGTCATCACTACGCCGGCGCATAGCGCCAGGTGCCGAACTGATCGCTTCTTCATAGTCACAGAGATTACCAGCATACATACCAACATCGGTGGCAAACCCGCCGACCTTAACAGCAAGGGAGCACTTCCGTGACCCGTCCGCCGCTCACCGCCCTCACGTTCGACTTCTGGAACACCCTGTATGCGGCCGACGAAGGGGCCATGAACTTGGTAAGGCCGGCGAGGATGAAGGCCCTTCGCGGTATCCTCGCCGTGGGTGGTGCCCACCCGTCTGAAGACGAGCTTCAGCAGACATACCGGTCCGGCTTTGAGGCCTACATGGGGGCTTGGGGCAACGGACTCCATTTCGGCGCGTACGAGCAAGTGTTGTTCTTTCTTGACGACTTCGCTGTGGACGGCGCGATGCTTCCGGCAGGCTCCATCATCGAAGCCGCCACGGAGATCGAAGACGCCTCTCTGCTGGCCGACCTCCAACTGCTTCCCGGCGCGCGGGAGACCATCCCGGCACTTGCCGCCGCCGGCTACCGCTTGGGCATCATCTCCGACACCAGCCTGAGCCCAGGCAGGGTCCTGCGGCATTTCCTTGAGCGCGACGGCCTTCTGGGCTGCTTCACTGTGCTCACCTGGTCAGACGAGACCGGCTACCCCAAGCCCGACGCGCGGATGTTCACCCGCACTCTGGACGGCTTGGGCGCCGATCCCACGAGGGCTGCCCACATAGGCGACACCCCCCGCACCGACATCGCAGGCGCCAAGGCGCTGGGCGTCACAGCCATCCGCTACGCGGCCGCCTCCGACCAAGAGGGACCCCCCGCGGCCGACTACGTGATCCGCGACCACCGGGAGCTGCCGGCCCTGCTGGAGCGCTTGGGAAGCTAGCGGGAAGCGAGGCCCGCGGGCGCAGCCAGCGGCGGGCGGAAGCGAGAGGGTACAGGCATGCCCCTGCGCAAAGCACGGTCCGGCGCCCCCCTACGCAGAGCGCGGTCCGGCGCGCCGCGGCTCCGGCACTAGAGCCAGCATCAACACCCCTGCCAGCGCGGCGCCGCCGGCTCCCACCCAGAAAGGCGCCGATGCTGAGACGTGATCGTAGAGCAGACCGGCGATGACACTGGCCGGCAGAGCCGCGAGCCCCACCACCATGTGGTAGGCCCCGAAGGCGGTCCCCCTGCGCTTGCCCGACGAGAACTCGGCCAGCAGAGCCCGCCCGTTACCGTCGGCGACGGCCATGTACACTCCGTAGACCGCGAACACTCCCCAGACCGCCGCCTGCGAGCCGAGCCACCGCCATCCAGGCGTAGGTCCCGGCGAACAGCGCGAAGCCCATCAACGCCACCTTCCGCCTGCCCACGCGGTCGGCCACAATCCCGGCCGGGATAGACAGCGCCGAGTAGATGAAGTTGAACACCAGATACAGCACGGGGATCATGAAGGCGGTGATCTCCCAGATCCCGGGCCCGTAGGATGAGAAAGACGTCGGAGGAGTTGCCCAGCGCAAACACCCCCGTCACCAGCAAGTACATCAGCAGGGGGCCGCGCAGACGCTGCCGCATCCCCGGGCCGGCGCTGGCCGCGGCGGCCGGGCCGGTACCAGCCGGCTGGGGGTCTTCCGCTCCGGTCGGCGCGGAGGTGCTCACCGCCGCTTCCGCCGGGGTCCCCCCGGTAGCGATCTCAGCCATCTCCCCCTCTTCGGGCGCCGCGCAGGCCTCCACCGCATCCGCTGCTCTTCGTTTCCGGTCGTGGATGAAGAAGACGATCACCGCGACGCAGATGACTGCAGGGATCAGGGAGATCCAGAACACCATGCGGTATCCCCCGGGACGCAGCCACAGCACCAGGAAAGCGATAGCGGGACCGAGCACCGCCCCCGAACTGATCCATCGCCCGGTGGAATCCGAACGAACGCCCCAGTTCCTTCTTGTCGCACGAGTCGGCCACGATCGCATCCCGCGGAGCAGTGCGCACTCCCTTGCCGAACCGGTCGATGAAGCGAGACGCCGAGCACCATGCCCCAGCCCCGGCGAGGGCCAGCAACGGCCGGCTCAGCGTCGAGATGCCGTACCCGAAGACCATCAGAGGCTTGCGTTTGCCCAGCTTGTCGCTCAGCCAACCGGCTACCATCTTGAGCATGCTGGCCGTCGTCTCGGCGATGCCCTCGATGAGCCCGATGAGCGACTTGTTGATCCCCAGCACGAGACAGGAAGATAGGCACCAGCGAGTAGACCATCTCCGAGCTGATGTCCATGAAGAAGGAGACCACTCCCGCCCAGAACACGTTGCGGTCGAGCCCCCAGATCTTGCCGGAGCGCCCAGGCCGCCGCTCAGTCCCCAAGTCGCTCGGCCGCGCACCACTGGCACTGCGGCTCCGCCATGATCCGGCTCCAGCGGACTCCCACCGGAACCTCCAAGGCAGCCAGTTCGCGTACCGCCGTCTCGCGTATATCCACGGCCATCGTCCAGGCGTCACCCTGAGTGGACGCCCAGGCCATCAGACGCACCGACACCCCCAAGTTGTCGGCGGCGACCAACTGCACCGATGGTGGCGGCTCGGCTAGAAAGAGCGGATGAGCCTGTGCCTCCTGCAATAGGAGCGCGCGAACGGTGGCCACATCGGCGCTATAGTCCAACCGCAAGAGCACGATGGCAGGCATGCGCGGATCGACCGAAGTGTAGTTGCGGATGCTCTTGTCTGAGAGCAGCTTGTTGGGGATGACCAGGCGCCGGTTGTCCCATATTCGGATGTTGGTATAGAAGAGGCCGATGGACTCCACGGCCCCATACTCCCCTTCGATCTCGACGCTGTCACCCAGCCGGATGGGCTGGGCGAAGGCGATGATGATCCCTGCGACCAGGTTGGCGATGGCGGTCTGAGCCGCGAAGCCCATGGCGATACCGGCCACTCCGGCCGAGGCGAATATGCCCACAGCCACTCGGCGAAGAGCGGACACATCCATGATCCAGAAGACCAGCCCCACGGCCACGAAGAGGAGCACCACCGCCAGAAGCCTCTCGATCATGCGAAAGCGCGTCTCAGCGCCGGGGTCGACCTCCGCCAGATTACGCCGTCGAGAGAAGCGGTTGATCGAGTGCTTGAGCAGCGCGTAGACCACCCAGGCGGCCAGGAGCACCCCCACCGAGACCCCGGCGTTGATGAAGTGGTGCTGGTTGGCTTCCCAGAAACTCGCGGATTCCACAGACACGGGCTACTCGGTGACGGTCACTTCGGCGTATTCCCAGGTGACGTTGCCGTCGAGGTCCTCGACACCGATGCCCAATGTATAGTCGCCCGGGTAGGTGTAGTACGGCACCATCATGAAGGGAGTATCTCCGAACGTCATGGTGCCACCTGTGTAGTCCACATACTCGCCGTCGGGATTCTGGTCGAACTCCAGGTATTCGTCGGTGATGTTGAAGGTGTCTCCGGGCACCGGCGACAGCTCATGCCAAGCCCCTGTCCCGTCCCCGGTATCGGTGAACCCCCACACACTCTTCATGTCGCCGTCTCCGCTGAAATCCATCTCAGCGTCCACCTCGGTCCCAGAATCGGCAAACGTATAGGTACCACGCACTGTGTAGACGTCGGTGCTGACATCGGCACCGTAGATGGTCGGATAGAAGAAGGCGCGCTGATCGTTGGCCGCGTTGCCGTCGCTCATGTAGAAAAGGGTGGGGATCCCACTCGTAATCCACATTTATGACGTCACTTGTGCCCCAGTCGGGATAGTAGACTCCGCTGATCTCCTTGGGGACCGTCCCTGGCTCGACGAAGCCGGCGTCGGCGCTCAAGTACGAACCATCGCTATCGACGTAGTAGGCCACGTAGTAGTAGACGTAGGCCACGTTAGCGCCGGTTATCTGGGTGGAAAGGGTCACCTTTTCGTCAGTCTTGATCTGGGCGGACGACACGGTGATGGGAGCTATGGTCAGCCCCCCGCTGCCGGGGCCGACGATCTGGGCTTTGTCGCTCGGGGCCGACTCCAACACCGCCAGAGAGAAGTCGGTCTGGCCGCCCTCGGCCGGATCGAGCACCGCCAGGTCGGCGTTGGACGGGTCGAAGGCCTCGCCGGTGTAGTGGTAGGTCAGGTAGTCGTCCCATAGAGAGGCGGTGGCGAACCGGCCGACCGAAGAGGGATAGTTGATTATGGTGCCGTCGTAGGTGCCTGTGTACAGTTCGGAGTTGGGGAAGTAGATGCTGATGCCGCTGGAGCCCGACCGCTCAGGCCCGTGCACCTCGGCTATCACAGCCTGGGCAATGGCGCTCTTCACCTGATCGGCCGCTTGAGTCACGGCGGGATCGTAGACCACGGACAGCAGCAGGTCGACAAAATGGCCCAGATCGATGTAGGAGGGTTGAGAGCCCTCCCCGAAGACACTCTCGTAGGACCGCGCGTACGCCCGTGCCTCCGCCACCGGTGCCTGGTCGACACCGGCCAAGGCCACTGCCAGTTGGTTGACCGCAGCATCAAGGTCCTTGACCGCGCCCAGATCGACAGCGGTCATGGTGGTGGCCTTGCTCAACTCGGCGGCCACGCTCGAAGCTGTGTAGTCACCTCCCGTAAAGAGGGCGCGGGCCTCGTCATCGGTGACGCGAATGTCCTGCGCGATATAGCTGTCTACGATCGCCTGACCGAGCTCACGGCCGGTCATAGCCGTGTTGTCGGTGAGGGCCTGCAGGAAGCCGGCATAGCCCCATCCCAGCAAGGGTTCGGTCTCTTCCGAGCCGACGGCATAGCGGGCATGAGGCGTGATGCCACTCATGACTTCCAGTTGGCCCATGAGACAGGCGTCGAAACCTACCAGCTCGAAGGCGCCGATCCCAGTGGCGGCGATGGTCGCGCCCAGAGCGTCGTCGATCTCCTGCATAGTGAGTCCGCTCTTGATCACCGGGTCGCTGTCGCTCCAGCCGCCCGTCCAGCCACCCCCGTGGTTGGAGAGGATCAGTACGTAGTGCTCGGCAGGATACGTCTGTATGGCCCAGGTGGCGAACTCCTGCAGAGTGGCGCCGTCGCCCATGTCCAGCTCGCCGAGGTCGGCCAACTCCTGGGAGTTGACGGTGTAGAGATCGCTGTCTTGGGAGATAAGAAAGCGCTTGGTGGAAGTCCAATCGCCGTCACCGGCATAGCCGCCGGCATAGCGGTCCACCTGCGCCACCATGGTGACCTGATCGGTGGAGCCGACAAACTCAGCCTCGTTGAGGTCGAACATCATGTCTTCTTCGAGGATCTCGTCGTCGGCATCCTCATACATCATGACCAGCCAGGTGCCCGGCTCGCCCGGCACCGACGTCACTGTGCTTTCGGTGGTCCCGGTCGAATGGGTGGTGGTCGTGGAGCCGTTCACCGGACCCGGGCCCGGACGGTCCTTAGGGCCCTTGTCTTTCAGGCCGATGCCCAGGCCTAGAGCTGCGCCCACGATCACCAGCGCCACCAGAGGGATCACCCAGGCCAGGCGGGAACTCCTGCGCCGCGGCGCAGGAGCCATGGCCGCGGGCCACTGATATACAGGGAACAGTCCCTGGATCTGCGAGGCAGGCAGCCAGGCGGGCAAGGACTGGTGCCAAACCACATCGGCCGGAGCGAGCGCCCCGGTCTGGGCGGCGGCCACAAGGTGCTGCCAAGTGAGAGGACCGACCTGCTGGCCGGCCGGGGCCCCCGCCTTGAGATAGAACCAACCTGAGCTCATAACATCGGCGTCGATGACTGGCCTCCCGGCACTCAGCGTGACCATGTGCGCTTTTGAGTATAGGACGGTGGGCCCGGCAAGTCACTAGCTGGAGTCGACTTGATGCATACCCGGCCGCCCTTTTGGGGAAGAATGCCGGTAGGCCCAGAGCCGATGGTATCCCGCCGCAGGAGGCCTCCCACATGACCCAGGCCGGTCCGAATGACACGAAGAGCGCCGCGGAGGCCCTGTCCGAGTACCGCCGCCGCCGTGATTTCGCCCGCACGGCCGAGCCGCCAGGCGCTGAAACGCCCGGCGGCGACCCGGCCGCCGGCGAGGCGCCCGCTACGCGGCCGGTATTCGTCGTGCAGAAGCACGCGGCAACCAGCCTGCATTACGACTTCAGGCTGGAGCTTGAGGGGGTGCTGAAGTCCTGGGCCGTCCCCAAGGGGCCCTCCCTCGACCCGGCCGAGAAGCGGCTGGCCATGCGCGTGGAGGATCATCCCTTGGAGTACGCGGTCTTCGAAGGCACCATCCCTCAAGGGGAATACGGAGGTGGCACCGTGCTGCTTTGGGACTTTGGCTGGTGGGAGCCCGACGTCGCCTGGATGGAGTCGGCCAAGGGAGGCGGCCCCACCGATCCCGAGGCGGCCCTGGCCGCCGGCGACCTGAAGTTCATCCTCCATGGCCACAAACTCAGCGGCAGTTGGGCCCTGGTGCGGATGAAAGGCCGGGGAGACAAGAACTGGCTGCTCCTCAAACACCGCGACCCCTCGGCCCGGCCCGGGGTAAGCGTGGTGAACGGTTCTCCCGACTCAGTGCTCTCCGGAAGGTCGCTGGAACAGATCGCGGCAGCAGGGACGCAGTAGTCACATGGCGCCGCAAGCGGCTGGGATCGACCAGGACACGCCGGTCCTTCGCCTGGGAGCCAAGGAGGTGCATCTCACCCACCTGGACCGGGTCTACTATCCCGCGACCGGCTACACCAAGGCCGAGGTGCTTGACTACTACGCGAGCGTGGCCCCGTATCTCCTACCCCACCTCAGCGGGCGGGCGCTCACGTTGGAACGGTGGCCCGAGGGGATAGACGACGCATCATTCTTCCAGAAAGACGCCTCTGCCTACTTCCCCGCGTGGCTGCATACCTTTCCCGTGGAGCGCAAGGACCACCAGAAGGTCGTCCACTACCCGCTTGTCGATGACGAGGCCGATCTCCTCTACTTGGTCAATCAGGGGACTATCACCTTCCACACCCAGATGTCGCGGGTTGACGATGTCGATCATCCGGACCTGATGGTGCTGGACGTCGATCCCCCGGAGGAGCCGGCGGCTGCGTCGCCGGGACCCGGCCGCGGTGCCACACCCAGCCCCGACGCCACACCTTTCCGGCGCGCGACCGAAGTGGCCTTCCTGCTGCGTGGGCTGCTGCAGGAAGCGGGCTGGGACCCAGTGGTGAAGACCTCGGGTAAGCGCGGACTGCACCTGGCGTTCCGCCTCTCCGGCGACCTCGACTATGCCGGTGCCCGTACGCAATTGGAGAAGCTGTTCGCCGAAGCCGTGGCGCGTCACCCCGGGCTGCTCACCACCCAGATACGCAAAGCCAAGCGCGGCGGACGCGTCTACCTCGATGCGCTGCGCATGTCTCCTGGCGCCACCATCGTCCCGCCCTATGTGGCGAGACCCACCCAGGATGCGACCGTCTCCATGCCGGTCTCCTGGAAGGAGCTGGAGACCCTACCCGATGGACGCAGCTTCACCATAAAGACGGCGTTGAAACGTCTTGCAGCGACCGGGGATCTCTGGGCGCGCCTGCTACCATAGGCTGGTCGACCCTCCCCGGTCCACGCGGACCGGAGGGAGCCGGGACGCGATATCCGGGCGTGAGGTGAGGACAGTATGACCATACTGGTATCGGGAGCCACAGGGTTCGTAGGCGGCAACATCACCCGCCATCTGCTGGATGCCGGACTGAGCGTACGAGCCCTCAGCCGGTCCGCGGGCAGGACGATAGCCAGATTCGCAGCCGAAGAGGTCGGGCGCCGGGCGTTGGCCGATGGCCGGCTGAGCTTCGCCGAGGCAGACGTGACCAAGCCTGCCACCCTAACCAAGGCGGTGGAGGGAGTCACCGCGGTGGTGCAGGCCGCCCAATTCACCGGCGCCCCGGTAGAAGACCCAGACCGCGGGCTTACCTATGAAGCGGTAGACCGCGACGGCACGCTCAACCTCCTCGAGGCCATCACCAGGGCCTACGGGGTCCCGACCTCCCAGCAGTCACAGGCTCGCTTTCCCGCCGGAGCCCCCCGCTTCCTCTACATGAGTGGCATCAGCGTGTCGGCGGAGGCCACGGAGTCCTGGAGCCGGGCCAAGTGGCAGGCCGAGCAGGCGATCAGAGGGAGCGGGCTGGAGTGGACCATCGTGCGGGCCTGCTGGGCCTTTGGACCCAAGGACACGGCCCTCAACCGCATCATAGGCTACTCGGACTACCTGCCTTTCGTTCCCATCTTCGGCCCGGGGGAAGAGCTGCTCACTCCGCTGTTCGTGGAAGACATCGGGCGGCTCTTTGCCTTGATGGCCGCCCACCCGGATAGAGCTCGCGACACCACCTTCGGTCTCGGCGGCCCAGACACGGTGACCCTGAACGAGTTCTTGCACCTGGCGCTAAGAGCCATGGGGCGCAGACGGCGGATACTCCACATACCCAAGCCTGTAGGCAAAGCCCAAGGCGCCCTCCTGCAGCGCCTTCCGGGAAGAAGACTCACCCCGGCGGCGGTGGATTTCGTCAGCCAGGGCGGGGCGGCCTCGGCGGCCGACCGCGCGCTGCTGGCCGAGCGCTTCCCAGAGTTCAGCACGACTGCCCTGCGCACCGGGTTCGCTACCTACCTCGGCACCGGCCGGCCCGCAGACTGACTAACTGACTGAAGCATCCAGCACGTGACGCGCCCAGGCCGACGACCCGCTGCCTGGGGCCCAAGCCGCCGGCGCCACGCCGCCTCTAAGGTAGACGCGACCGCCTACGGTAGACGCGACTTGACCTGCCCGATCACCGGTTCGATCATGGCGATGAACGAGACCTTCTGCACGGCCGCGCCGTTGCTGGCGATCTCCACGGCGAGGCAGGATGGCAAAGGGCCGTACAGCGGGCTCAGAAGCAGGAGGCCGCCGTCCCGGGCCAGATAGGGTCCGGCCGCCAGCGCGTCGGGGAACTTGTCCCCGGTGGTGATGCCCAGATGGGCGAAGGTGAGTCCCGCGCTGCTCATGGCCCAGTCGACAACGTTGCGGTTGGTGTAGTAGCGGTCGCTACCCGAGAGATTGGCCAATCCCGTCACGCCGTCGGGCAGGACGGCGTAGGTGCCCACCTTGAGCGCCTTGGTGATGCCCAACTCGGTCAAAGCCGCCACCGCGCTGAGATGCAGGTCGCCGACCGGTCCTTCGGTCAGCAGCACCGGCCATTTCTGTGCGCACACCAACGGCGAGACCCCGATGGCATCAGGGAACATGTCCCCCCGGGTGATGATGGCGACGGCGCCGCTCAGGTCGCCGACCTTCTGCCCCAAGGCCAGCGCCACTCTGTAGCTCATGTCGTAGACGCTCCCGCCGTCGCCGCGGATGGTGGTGACCGTCGCCCCAGGCAGCGCAGTCTGCACTGCTGCCGCTATGGCATCGGACAGACCGATGCAGATGACGTACTGAGGAGCCAGCCGCACGATCTCGGTGCGCACGGCGTTGTTGAGACCGGTCGCCGGCGTTAGAAGCACCGGCCCGCCGTAGGCGGCGGCCAGCGGCGCGCCACACAACGCCTCCGGGTAGGTCTCGCCCGGAGCGAGCACCAAGCCCGAGCCGGCCGGTAGAGCGCCGGCGAACATGGCCTGCGAGATCTTGAGGGCAGTGTCGAAGCGATCGGTGCCGCGCAGCGAATAGCAGGGAGCCACGGGCACGTGCGGGCCTATGGTGAGGTCGGGTTTGCCGTCGACGGTCCACTCGGCCAGCGTGGGCGCGGCCATCAGGCTGTTGTAGGGGTCGATGGGGTTCTTGTAGCCGCCGTAGTGGATCTCAAAATGGAGATGCGGGACGGTGTTCTCGGCGTTGCCGCTGTCGCCCACGTAGGCGATGAACTCACCACATTCGACGTGCTGGCCGTCATGAAGGCCGGGGGCGTAGGCGTATTTGACCCCACCCTTGCCGTCGTCGGTGCCGGGCGTGTCGTTGTTGATGTGGATGTAGAAGTAATCGTTGCCGTCGTCGCCCCGCAGGAGAAGGCTGTAGCTGGACGATCCGTCGGGATCGAGCCAGTCGATCTCACCGGCCGTCACGGCCAGCAGCGGCGTCATCTTGGGGGCCAGCAGATCGTTGCCGGCATGGGTATGTCCCACCCGGGGAGCCCCGAAGGTGTCGGTCCAAGTGATGCGCTGCTCCATGGGGAAGAGTATGCCCACGGTCGGAGCGTAGGGATCCACCGCTCCGGCGCTGGAGGCTTCCACGCCACCGGAGCCGGACGTGCCGAGTGCCCAGGCCACATCGGCGCTGAGCACCTCATCGGTGAGAGGCGCCTCGCCGGTGACGGCGTCCAGAGCACCCGGTTCCGCGGTCGCGGCTCGGGCTTGGCCGCAGGCCGTCCCTAGAAGCAGCGCCAGGGTTCCGGCAAGTACGAACAAGATCAGTAGGACCGGGGTTCGGTAGTGACTTGAGGATCGCGCTGTAGCCATGGCCATGATGTCCTCCTGGTTCAGGCCTTCGCTCTGTCTCTGGCCCCTTTGGGGCGCGGCGGACAGACCGCGACATATCGACAATATCGGCAGTTCGGGGGAGTGTGATTAGGGCGGCTGCTACGAATACCTCAGCCGAGGTCTTGATAGCCGCCTCTGGCGCCTTGCGCCACCGTCGGTGTCAACATACGGGTTATCTTACCACCATGGTCGCGCCGGCACCCCGCCGAGGGAAGCCACGGCCGCGCCGGCGCCGCCCGGCTACATCCCCACGTACTTGGCGTAAAGCGCCTTGGCCACCTTCTCGTCGCGGGTGCCCCGCACGATGGTGCGGCCGTCGTGGAAGACCACCAACTCCTGCTCGCCCACGGGAAGCGGAGCATCTGCTCGCCGCCTTCCACCGGCCCCAGCGCGCTCAGCCGCTCCTTGATCTGCGCCAGGGGCATACCCATGCGGCGGGGTTCCAGATCTGCACGGCGTTCTGTCCGCAAAGGCTGGTGATCCGGGTGCGCGGCTCGCCCCTCGAGGAACTCGTAGGTGCCGCCGACAGGCCGGGCAGTCGGCTCGCGGTGAAATCGGCCAAAGGCAGCGACTCGAAACGACCGCTCCCAGAGTCGAGCACCACCAGGTCGCGCTGACCGGCGGCGCAGTGCCCGCCAGGATCTTCAGGGCCTCCGCGGCCTCCAGCGAGCCGACGATCCAGGGGACCGCATTGACCACCCCAGCGGTCTCGCAGGTGAGACTCCCGCCCGCGGGCGGCGAGCTCACCAAGCAGCGGAAACAGGGCTGCTCCGCCGGCAGGAAGGTGGCGGTCATGCCGGTCGCCGCGATGGCCCCCCCATAGACCCAGGGGATCCCCAGTTTGAGCGCCACGTCGTTGATGAGAAAGCGGCTCTCGAAGTTGTCCAGCCCGTCCACGATGACATCGGCGCCCTCCACCAACTTCTCGGCGTTCGTGCGGTCGAAGTCGGCGACCACGCCCTCCACCTCGACGCCGAGTTGGCCTCCCGCAGATGCCGCTCGGCCGCGACCGCCTTGGGCAGATCTCCTCGATGTCCTGCTCGGTGAAGAGGAGCTGCCGGTGCAGGTTGTGATACTCGATGAAGTCGCGGTCGATCATCCGCACCCGGCCCACTCCCGCCCGCACCAGCGCGCTGGCGATCACCGAGCCGAGCGCCCCGCAGCCCACCACCACGCGCGAAGCCTTCTCCGAGCCTGCGCTGCCCTCCGGCCCGATGCCCGGGAAGATGATCTGCCGTGAATATCTGTCCGGTCTCGTCCACGCTCATGTCGAACAACCCGTGGAGAGGTAGCGCTCGCCGGCGTCGGGCAGGATGACCACGATGGTCTTGCCCGCGAACTCCGGCTCCTTGGCCAGGCGCACGGCCGCGGCCGCCGCCGCCCCGCTCGATATGCCGCACAGGATGCCCTCTTCCCGGGCCAGGCGCCGGGCCATCTCGATGGCCTCGTCGTTCTCCACCGGCTCCACCCGGTCGACCAGCGACAGGTCGAGGTTCTCGGGGATGAAGCCCGCGCCGATGCCCTGGATCTTGTGCGGGCCCGGCTTGCAGTTCCGCCGGCCAGCTTCTGGCTGATCACCGGGCTGTCGGCCGGCTCCACCGCCACCGAGTAGAGTGGCTGCCCCTTGCACGGTCTCGAAGAACCGCGAGATCCCCGATGATGGTGCCGCCCGTGCCCACGCCGGCCACCAGGACGTACACCTGGCCGTCGGTGTCGGCCCAGATCTCCGGGCCGGTGGTCTTCTCGTGGATGGCCGGGTTGGCCGGGTTGTTGAACTGCTGCGGCAGAAAGTAGCGCTCGGGGTCGCTCGCCGCCAGCTCCTCGGCCGTTCGCATGGCGCCCTTCATGCCCTCGGCACCTGGGGTGAGCACCAGATTGGCCCCGAAGAAGGCCAGCACCTTGCGCCGCTCCATGCTCATGGTCTCGGGCATGGTCAGGGTCAGCTTGTAGCCCCGGGCCGCGCAGACAAAGGCCAGAGCGATGCCGGTGTTGCCGCTGGTGGGCTCGATGATCTCGGTGTGGGGCTTGATCAGTCCCTTCTTCTCGGCATCCCAGATCATGCTGCGCCCACGCGGCACTTCACCGAGTAGGCCGGGTTGCGTCCCTCGATCTTGGCCAGCACCCGAGCCTCGGTCTTGCCGACCACCCGGTTCAGCCGCACCAGCGGCGTCCGCCCGATGGAGAGGGAGTTGTCGTCATATATGGTGGCCATGTGCGCTCCTTGGTCGTCTCGAGTCGTCCGGACCGCCGCGGGCCGGCCCCTACGAGACCAAGCCCTGCGACGCCCGCAGCGCCTGGTCGAGGTCGGCGATGATGTCGTGCAAGTCCTCGATGCCCACCGATACCCGGATGAGACCGGGCGTAACCCCCGCCTTGAGCTGCTCCTCGGCGGTGAGTTGCTGATGGGTGGTGCTGGCCGGGTGGATCACCAGGGTCTTCGCGTCGAGGATGTTGGCCACGTGCGAAGCCAGCTTCACCGAATCGATGAACTTCTTGCCCGCTTCCAGGCCGCCCTTGATCTCGAAGCCGAAGACCGCGCCCGGCCCCAAGCGGGAAGTAGCGCCGCGCCCGCTCGTAGTCGGGGTGGTCGGGAAGTCCGGCGTAGTCCACCGAGGTCACCGCCGGGTGGTCGCTCAAGAAGCTGGGCCACCGCCAACGCGTTCGCCGCATGCCGGCGCGCCCGCAACGGCAGCGTCTCCAGTCCCTGGATGAACAGCCACGAGTTGAACGGCGACAGCGACGCGCCCAGGTCGCGCAGCAGCCCGGTGCGGATCTTCAGCACATACGCCAGCCCCGGAGCGACCGCCTTGTCGTGCTTGCCGAACGCATCCCAGAAGTTCACCCCGTGGTAGGCAAGATCTGGTTCTGTTATCTCCGGATACTTGCCGGCGGCCTTCCAGTCGAAGTCGCCCTTGTCCACCATGGCGCCCCCGATGGAGGTGCCGTGACCGCCGATCATCTTGGTGAGCGAATACACGGCGATGTCGACCCCGTGCTCGAACGGGTTGAAGAGCGGCGGCGGGGTGACCGTGTTGTCGACGATGAGCGGGATCTTGTGCCGGTGGGCGACCTCCGCGATGCCTTCGATATCGTCCACATTGCCCTTGGGATTCCCGATGGACTCGGTGTAGAGCAGCCGGGTGTTCTCGTCGATGGCCCGCTCGAAGTTGGCCGGGTCGCTGGAGTCCACGAAACGCGCCTCGATGCCAAACCGCTTCAGCGGGTACTGAACTGCGTGTAGGTGCCGCCGTAGAGCTTGTCGCCGGTGACGAAGTTCTGCCCCGCCGAGGTGATGGTGGCGACGGCGTAGAAGATGGCCGCCGCGCCGGAGGCCGTGGCCAGCGCCCCTGCCGCGCCGTGCATGCGCGGCCAGGCGCTTCTCCAGCACCTCGGTGGTGGGGTTGGTGAGCCGGGTGTAGATGATTGCCGAACTCTTTCAGGGCGAACAGGTTCGGCGGCGTGTTCGGCGTCGCGGAACACATAGCTGCTGGTCTGGTAGATGGGCACCGCGCGGGACAGCGTGTCCTGGTCGGGAGTGTGCCCGGCGTGCAGCGCGATGGTGTCGGGGCCGTAGTCCTCGAATGTGAAGTCCGTCATGGGAGTACCTCTCTCAGTTTGAGCACGAATGGGTACGAGCCAGACTGCGCCTGGGGCGGCTGCGCGCCGCCAGGCGCCCGAGCATTCGCCGCACCCGCGATGCGGATGGCACTTCGGACGGCACTTCAGATGACATAGTCGATGACTTCCAGTCCACTTGCCGCTCGTTCCCGCTCCACCAAGTCTTCAAGACTCGCCTCGTCGAACACTTCCATCATGGCTCCATGAGCCTTTTCCCACATTGGCAAGAGCACACACCCGGTCCGCACAGCGCACTCACAACCGGAGCCGCTCCCCTCGCCCGCGCCGCTGCATTCCACCACGGTGAGCGGCCCCTGGATCAGCCGGATTACCTGCCCCACCGAGACCTGCCGCGGAGCCCGGGCCAAACGATAGCCACCCTCCTTGCCCCGCGCCGACTCCACCACTCCAGCCTGGCGCAACTGCCCCAGGATGTTCTCCAAGAAGCGACCGGGTATGCACTGAGCCTCCGCGATGCTGCCGGCCGTCACCGGACCCGAGCCGTACCGCTTGGCAAGCTCGAACGACGCCCTCACAGCGTATTGTGCTTTTTGCGAAAGAACCACTGGCTTCTACTCCCCGGACCGCGCCGGCGCTTATCTACACTAAACCGATAGGGATAGTAGCGCGGAGGCGGCCAGCCGTCAAGAGGGTGGGATTGCTTCCGTCGTAAAGGGCGTAGCCGTTGTTCAACAAGAAACGCATCAAGATTGCCGCGGGCCGGCGAGAGAGCGTGAAGACCTACGGGAACAACCGCGCGCCCATTCTGCGGTGAGACAGCCAAAGGCACCTGGCTCGGGGCGCTCTCTGCCTAGGTTCCTCGATGCGCCTCGATGAACCTGTCCAGCGTCGCAAGTCGCTCCGGATCGAGATCGGAAGGTGTCGCCGCGTACAGCGTGGCCCAATCATCGTGCAGAATCTCAATCACCAGATCACCTGACGAGGAAATTAGATATGTTCCCCAGTCCAAACTGAGCGTGAGACGGTACACGGAGACCAGATTGACAAATTCACCAGGGTAGAACAGGTGACCAGGCTTCTCCATGACCGTCGCGGTCTCGCCCAGCCCCTGGCGGAAGCGTTCGAAGAGAATGAGATCCTGCCCGCTATCGGAACCTGCCCAGTCATCGACGTAGAGAAGGACTTCTTGCTCGTTGGCAACGAAGTCCGCGATAACCCCTCCGAGTACCATCGTTGCCAAGTCAGACTCCGTAGTCCAAAACGCGCGCACCTGAACCAGTCTAGAGGTGTCCACATCCACGACCCACTTATTGGGTCTTCCACCGAGCAATCCGCGCGGCTCGAGCCATCCTGCCACTTCGTCTATGTCCAGGAATTCTGTCACTCAGGCCCCCTTCCCCCCGCTAGGTCTACACGACTATGATGCGGCCCGCCACATCACGGAAGAATTCCTTGGACCAGACCTGCAGCACCGTGACGTCCCGGACGAAGGGTTCCACCTCGCGCCGGGCCTGCTCTACATCCAGAGTATCGATGGCCTCGTCCAGCAGCTGCCTCAGCGCGTCGCCCGTGAGCGCGCCCGCCTCCGTCCAATCGCCGCTTTGCCGCATGCGCTGCTCCAGGTGGCTGAGCCTCAACTCCGGGTGGTTGCCGGCGAACCACACCAGGTCGAACCAGTCTCTTCCCTTGACCCTGTTGCCCCACTTGCGATAGAGAAGGGCGTGCATCTTGCCCGCGAACAGGTCGGACAGGGAGTATGCCCGCACCGAGAACGGCACCGGCTGCAGCAGAAACTCCACTTGCGTCTCGAAACCGGGCGGAGGATCGGTGTCCACCTCCAACTTGACCTTGATGAGCTGTCCCTTGGGGATCCCGGCGATCACATCCGGACGAGCCTCGAAGGTCAACAGTCCCCTCACCGTGTCGGCCTTGAGGAAAGCCGAACGGATGGTATGGCCCTCTGGCGCCGCTGCGGCCTCACAAGTCACGTCGAACCCGAAGGCGCGCACTTCCCGTTCGAGCGACGCCGTGTAGCGGGATAGATCGAAGCTGGGGTCGGGAACGAGCAGCGAGAAGTCGAGGTCCTCGGAGAAACGGTTGAGGCCATGGAGGATGCGGAAGCGCCGTATCTCCATAGAATGCGGCCCGGTCGAAGAAGTTGCTCCGCCACAGTCCGAGGAGCGCCAAGTCCTGCAGGACCTCTCGCAAGGCCTGCCTATAGGCTTGAGGAGTCTCCGGCCGGTAGCGAGACAGAAGCTGAGCTATCGCCTCATTCATGGCCACGCTCCCGCCGCACCCGCCGGATGGCGGCAGCCAGGAGTCCCAGCCGGTGCGAACGGTAGACTGCCGCAATACGGTCGACCTCGGCGGGGTCCAAGGCCGCGAGGGCATCCACATCGATGCGGAGCGACTCCAAGAGGTAGGCGAGCATCTGGTCGATGTTCCGGATGCTCAAACCGCGCTCACTGCGAAGCTTGTCCGCGAGTGCCTTCTCCGCGCCGGCGATCAGGTAGCCGCCACCCCCCGCGACCTCGACACGGTGGAGTCCCTCGGCGAAGGCCTCTTCGGGCACCGGCCTGTAGGTGAAGAGCCCGACCGGGGTCTCGAAACGGCGGGATCTTCCCGCGATGCCGGACGTCACAGACTCCACTCGCTCGGGAATGAGCGCGTAATATTGGAGAGCGTAGTCAAGGGACACATATGACGGACCGGCGATAAGGTTCGCGAGTGTCTCGAGCGAGTACGGCCGGCGCCGATAGGCCGGCCCGAAGATGTAGATGCCCGGCGCCACGCGGACGACCGAGCCCGACCTCAACAGCCTGGTGATCAAGTCGCGAGGCCGCGCATAATCTCTTGCGGCGTCGAGAAGAGCTTGGTGGTCGAACTCTTCTCCGGTCACCCGCTCTCGAAGTGCCTCCATGATCTTCGTGGCGTCGGCCATCCGGGCCCTCCGGCTGACGGTTATGCATGATTAGTCGACATATTGTCGACAAACTATGGTGATATGTCAAGTCATGTGGCGCTTCGCCTCGTTCAGCGAGCATTGGCTCACGCCTCGGGCTCTGCTATGGTGACACCGTGATACCACGGTAGCCGGAGGCAATCATGGATCCTTTGACGAAGCGAAAGGCTATGACCCTACGGATCGACATCGACACGGCGGAACAGTTGGAGGCAGTGGCACAAGTCGAAGGAGTGCCTGTGTCAGAAGTGGTCAGGGAGGCCCTGGCCGCCACATCGAGGAGCGCCGCGCCGACGCCGGCTTCCAGACGCGCCTCCGCGACTCCATCGAGCGTAACCGGGCCATCCTGGAGCGGCTCAGCAGTTGAGTGCGGTCCGGTATCTCGACCTAGCCGACTTCCTGCTCATCGCGGAAGCCGTGCTGGGCGTGTATGCCGGGGAACTCGCCTACACATCTGTCAACCCGCGTGGGCGCGCGACGTGAGCGGAGCCCATGCTCAAACCAAAGTCGCATGTGCAACCCGCCCGAGCTGCGAGGTATCATCAACCCATGAGTATGCCCGCTATCGACATCAACGCCATGGAGCCCGAGGAGCGTCTGCGCCTCATCGGTGATCTTGGGACTCTCTGAATGAGACCCTGAAGACGTCGGCCTGACGTCGGCTCAGCGCGCCAAGCTGACCGTCGCCTCGACAGACTGGAGTCTGGCAAAGCGAAACTGGTGTCTTGGGACGAGCTCAAGGCGCGCCTTGTCGGCTGAACCAGCGCGTTCGGTCT
Source organism: uncultured Actinomycetes bacterium (assembly GCA_963784835.1). GTDB lineage: Bacteria > Actinomycetota > Thermoleophilia > RBG-16-64-13 > RBG-16-64-13 > RBG-16-64-13. The sequence continues at coordinate 23,315 of CAWASM010000004.1, forward strand.
GGTTCCTCGATGCGGCGGAAGACGACATCGCCGCCGGGTTCGAATGGGTATCCAAAGGTGTCGGGCTTGGCGTGGAGTTTGTACACGCAGTCGACGAGTTGCTGGTCTCCTTACTTGACTTCCCAGAATCCCGTGAGGTCGTCCACCGGGGCACTCGCCGCTGTCTCCTGGGAAGGTTCCCGTTCGGATCTTCTACCGCTTGGAGGAAGGGCTGCTGGTCGTGGTCGGGTGCATGCACGCCGCTCGCGATTCCGAGGCCGTCCTTCGGCGTATCGGCGGCTGACAAACCGGCACAACGGGCGGCTGACGGCCGCCGCTGCCCGGCTCGACCGTTAACCCCTCAGCCGATCAAGTAGCCCCGGCAGCGCCGCCAACCCGGCAAGAACATAGTCGGGCAGCAGCTCGACGGAGCCCGCGGCCCGCGCGGCCTCCAAATCTTCGGGGCTTGTTACTCCGGTCATGACCAGCGCCGTGACCATGCCGGCCGCGCTGCCCATGGCTATGTCGGTGCTCAACTTGTCGCCCACGAAGAGGGTCTGAGCCGCTGAAACGCCGGTGAGCGCGGCCAAGATGACGGCCAAAGCCGGCCCCGGGCTTGCCCATGAGCACGGGCTCCTGCTGGGCGGCCGTGGCCACGGCCGCCACGATGGCACCGGATCCAGGTGTGAGGCCATCCGGAGTCGGGAAAGGTGGCGTCCCGATTGGTAGCGACGAACAGCGCCCCTCTCATGATGGCCGCCTGCGCCGCGGCCAGGGCTCGTAGTAGAAAGACCGGTCCATGCCCACCACGACTGCCGCCGGAGCAGGCCTTCCGCGGCGGCTTTTCGGCGGCCTAGGTTCGGTGCCGCCGGGCGCCCCGAACTCAGCCCACTCAGCGCCCCGAGCGCGGCGCGGGGCCAGCCCGGCCTCACGCAACTCGCGGAGCAATCCTGCTTCCCCCAGTACCAATACCCGCGTCCCCTCGGGCAGTCGTTCGCGCAGCCATCGTCCCGCGATGAAACCCGAGGTGAGCACTCGTTCGACTCCCGGCGGGCAGCCCCATCCCCTCCAAGCGCTCGGACACCGTTTCGCGGTGGGCGGTGGAGTTGTTGCTGACGTAGCGGAGATCGAGCCCACGTCGCAGGACTTCAGCAAGGGCCTCCGGCGCCCCGGGCAAGACCTGGCTGCCGCGCCACACAACCCCGTCGAGGTCGAGAGCCACCAGGCGGATGCCAGCACCCGCGGGTGACCAACACCCCCAGGGACCCCGACCCGCGGCGCCTGCACCCGACCCGGGCGACTTCGCTTTGCGGCGACCCGTCGCCCGCGGCGTGGCCGCTCATTTCGTCATCCCCAGCCGGTTCATCATCCGGCCTACGCCCTTGAACTCCAGGTCGATGGCAGCCGACGGGCAGACCTCGTGACAGCAATAGCAGCGGATGCAGAGCGAGTCGTCGACCTTGGCGACCTTTGGATCGGCTCGTCCATTCTGATGGCCTTGCCGGGCAGGCCCGCTCGCAGGCGGCACACAGGGTACACCGCCCCGCCTTCGGACGCGGAAGGCGATCGAGACGGCGGAGGAACCCTCGCACCGGCCGGTCGAGGAACCCGCCGACACCGACACCGATGCCGCTGTAAGCGCCGGGCATGAGGAAGTCCTTCACCTGTAACTCGGCCACGGGACGTGACCAGCGTGTCGACATCGGCCGCCCGGCCGCTCCACAGGCCGCGCTCGTGGGCGGCCACGAGCACGTGGACCTTCGCAGTGTCGATCCCAGCGATCCGGCAGCAGGCCACATCCACCGTCACGGTGTCGCGCCGGCCACCAACACTCCCAGCGGGCGCGGCTGCCGCCGGTCCCGGGCCCGTTCCCTCGATGGCCAGTACCCATCGACGATGTTCAGCCGGGGCCGCACGAAGTAGGCGAGTCCAGAAGCATATTGGCGAAGCGCATCGGGATCGGCGAGTCGGGCGTGATAGGAAGCCTTGTTCAATCCGGGGATCACCCCGAAAAGGTTCTTGGTCGCCCCGGTGAAGGTCATGAACATGTGGGTCTTGAGCTTGGCCAGGTTGATGACGCCGTCGGCCTGCAGGATGGGGGTCATGACTTCAAGCGCTTCGAGAAGGCGGCCTCCGGGCACCGACACGGTCTGGTAGTCCATGTCGAGGCTCGAGCTCGAAGCCGTGACGCTCGGCCATCTCGGTATAGCCGGTCCTGCGGAACACCCGCTCCATGACCGCCTTCACATGCAGCGTCCTGGTGCCGGGACTCTCGACCACCACCGGGTGGCCGCCTGCCTCCATGACCTCCAGCGCCACCGCCGCCACGACCGTGGGGTGGGTGGCGATGGCCCGTTCGGGGGCCGCGGGCATGAGCAGGTTGGGCTTGAGTGCTATGCGCTCTCCCGGCTTGACGAAGGCGGCCATTCCGCCTAGAGGCGCGAGCACTTGCCGCAGCGCCGACCGCACGGTCTCCAGCTCATAGTCTGCGCAGCGCGCGGCCGCGACGGGGGTCCGTACCGGCTCGGGCGGAGAGACGATGTGGCCGGTGTTGCTGGGCTCTTGCATGGCTCCTCCGGTGGTTTGAGGCTGCTATTCTATCCCCAAGAACTGCAAGGAGCGACGACTCGGCAGACTACGCCAGGAGGCGGACAGCCATGGCCCCCATGACCTTCACCGGCACACTCCTCGAAAAGACCCTTCACGGCCTCGACACCGCCAGCTTCCGGTTCTCCCGGCCGTCCGGCTACGAGTTCGTGCCGGGCCAGCACTTCGCCATCACCGTGCCGTCGCCGGATGGCCCGCTGGAGCACCGCTTCAGCCACGCCGACTCGCCCACCGAGGATCATCTGGAGCTGACAACCCGCTTGACCGGATCGCCGTTCAAGAATGCCCTCGACGCTCTCACCTTGGGGGGCGAAGCCACCATCACCGGGCCGTACGGCCACTTTGTCTTTCAGTTCCAGACGCCCAAGATAGCCTTCTTGACCGGCGGTGTAGGGATCACACCTGTGCGCAGCATGCTGCGCTACTTGGGCGACACTGACGGAGCCGGCAGGATAGCGGGACAAGAGCTTGTCCTGTTCTACGGGTCCATGACAACGGAGGGCATCCTCTACAAGAAGGAGCTCGAAGAGCTGGCCCGGACCGTGCCGGGGCTGCGCCTGGTGCATGTGATCACCCAGCCCAAGAAGACCTGGAAGGGCTACCACGGGTTCATCACCGCCGACGTCGTGCGCGCCGAACTTGCCGAGCCCCAGGACTGGACCTACTACGTGGTGGGTCCGCCGCCCATGATCGTCGCCATGGACAAGGTCACCGCCGAACTGGGCATCCCCAAAGCGCAGATAGTGACCGAGAGCTTTGCCGGATACACCTCCTAGCGCCCGCTGGGCCCGGGGGCGAGGGACCGCCCTCTTCGCCGGTGGAGGGGCCTGGCTGCCTCGGCGCCCGCTAGAGTCCACCCCGCCCGGCGCGGCCCTCTTGTTCAGCGACCCTTGCCGCATCCTGGTGGCCGACAAACCCGACGACCTGCCCGGGTTGCTCGCCGAGGTGGAGGCCGAGCAGGAACGGGGCCGCTACGTGGCCGGCTACCTGGCCTATGAAGCCGGGGCGGTGTACGGGCTGACCGTTCGCGACCCCGCCCCCGATGCGCTGCCGCCGGCCTGGATGGCGGTCTACACACCAGAGTCGCTCACCGTGGTGCCGGAGGCGGAGTGGCGCGCGCACCTGGACCAGGTGGAAGTCTCCCGGGTGGCCGAGGCGCTGGCCCGCATCAAGCCCGAGCTCAGCGTCTCCCGCGAGGAATACACCGAGGCGATCGCCCGAGTGCGCGCCTATATCGCGGCCGGTGACACCTATCAGGTGAACTACACGGTGCGGGGCCGGTTCCCGTTGGGGGCGCCGAACTTGGCCGTGCCGGGCGAAGCGGCGCCGCATGGCGTGCCGGGCGCCGACACCATCGACCCCCTGGACTACTTCCTCGCTCTGGTGATACGCCAGCAGGTGCCGTACGCCGCCTATCTCGACCTGGGTGACGCCCAGGTGGTCAGCCTCTCCCCCGAGATGTTCCTGCGCCGCGACGGCGGCCGCCTGGAAAGCCGGCCCATGAAGGGCACCAGACCCAGAGGAGCCACCCACGTCGAAGACGTGGCTCTGGCCTACGAGCTGGCCGAGACCGAGAAGGAGCGGGCCGAGAACCTCATGATCGTCGACATGGTGCGTAACGACCTGGGCCGGGTCTGCCGGGCCGGGAGCGTGCGCGTGCCGACGCTCTACGCGGTGGAGCCCTACCGCACCGTTTGGCAAATGACCAGCACCGTGGTGGGTGATGTCAACCCCCGGGCCACGCTGGGCGACATCATGGAAGCCATGTTCCCGGGGGCGTCCATCACCGGCGCTCCCAAGCACCACACCATGGAGATCATCGCCGAACTCGAGACCGAGCCTCGGGACGTCTACACCGGCGCGGTGGGGCTGCTTCTGCCCCGGCAGGGACTTCACGTGCAACATCGCCATCCGCACCATCGTTCACCAGGACGGCCACTGCCGGCTGGGCACCGGTTCTGGAATAGTGTGGGACGCCGAGTCCGCCGCCGAGTATGACGAGACTCTGGTCAAGGCGAGCTTCGCCACCCCCCCGGCCCCCAAGCTAGACGTCGGCGCCGGCGGTGGCTGGCGACCGGATGAGGCGGAGCGGCTGCGGGCGGCGTTCGCCCCAGCAGGCCGCCCCTCCGCCGCAAAGCTCGTGACCACCGGACAAGGGGCCTACCTTTTCGAGACGCTTCTACTGGAAGGCCGTGAGGGCGACCAGACGATGGAGTACTCGGGGGGCCTGGCCGGTCTGAGCCCGTCGCTCGCCCTGAGCGACGCGGCGATACTGGCGCGCTACCTCTTCGCCGATGAGCATCTGGCCCGCATGGCCGCCTCGGCCGCGGTCCTGGGGCTGCCGTTTGACGTGGAGGCGGCCCGCGGGGTCCTCATCGGACTAGCCCGGGTGACTCCCGATGTCACCGTGGTCCGCATAGAACTGGACGCCGCGGCCAATTTCAGTTTGTCCTGCCGGGACTTGCCTGGGCAGGTGGGCGCCGGCGGCGGCCAAGCCGCCCCGGCCGGGAGTGACGGCGCCGGCGACAGCCAGGGCGGCGCCGCCGCTTGCGGCGGCGCCCAGGCACACGGCGACTTCGCCCCCGTCACCCTGCTGCTGTCGCCCTTCCGCACCGATCCCGACGACCCGTTCTTGCGCCACAAGACCAGCGTCCGCGGCTTCTACAACCGCGAACACCGGAGAGCCCTGCACGAGGGCCACTTCGACGCCCTGTTCGTCAACCGTCTCGACCACGTCACCGAGGGAGCCATCACCAACATCTTCGCCCGCTTCGGCGAAGAATGGGTCACGCCTCCGCTCACCGACGGGCTCTTGCCCGGCATATGGCGAGCTTGGTTCCTGGCGGAGAAGGCGCCCGATGAGCGCTCGCTCACCCTGGAAGAACTCCTGGGGGCCGACGAGATCCTGGTGGGCAACTCAGTGCGAGGCGCGGTGCGGGTGAGCGGCTTGGTGGCCGATCCCCTGGCGTTCTAGCGGCGCGAAGGCACCGCGAAGACGCGGGCTATAATAGTCGCGGACTATTGACCTACTTGCCTCAGAGGATGGTCATGGCCGAAGCCGAGAGCACGACACAGCCAGACACCGTCGCGGCAGACGCTGGCGAGCGGCCGACGCATGTGGGCCACATCCATTGGCATGTCGCCCTCACTCACTTTCCCATCGCCCTGTTCGGCAACGCGTTTCTCTTTCAGGTGCTCCATCTGTTCATGTTCCAGAAGCCCTTTGAGCTCGCCACCACGGTCTGCATCATCGCCGGAGCGGCCTCCCTCGTGCCGGCCATCGTCAGCGGATGGATCACATGGAAGAGGCATTACCACGGAGCGAAGGCTCGACTCTTCCAACGCAAGATAGCGACCGCCTTCGCCATGCTGGGAGTCAGTGTCCCCCTGACCATCTGGAGGCTTCTGCTCTACCGGCTGGGCAACGAGGCCGATGGAGTGGAGCACTACGTGTTCTTCGTGCTCACCGTCGGCCTCATAGCCGGGGCCGTCGCCGAGGGCTATCTGGGGGGACGGCTGAACCACAAGTAGCGGGCGTGGCCACATGGACCGGCTTGCTTCGAGAATGACAGGGGGATGCAGCAGCGCCAACGGGGGCGGGGCGCCGGCGACGTGAAGGACCGCAGCGCGGAGGTCACCGCGTTGTGGGCAGCCTACCCGGACTCCGCCGACTGGGATATGACCATCGGTGGCGTGGTAGGGCAGTCGAAGCCCACTGGTAAGCACAACAATGACTTCACTATCTACTTGACGACATTCTCCTCGAAGGTAGTACCGGGCTTCACGGCGTATCAGACCATCGACGTGCCCAACGGCGATTCGATGGATTTCGAGAACCGGGTCACCTCGTTCTTCGAAGTAGTGACCAAGGGCTCGTTGTCCCCCGGCTTGGCAGAACCCGAAAGCTTCATGCAGTGGTACGCGGCCAAGATGGCAATGCTGGGGCAGCGGCTGGAACGGCAAACCAGACGCAGAACGTGGTGGTGCAGACCGCATCGACCCTCGACGGCACCGTACACGTCCACGCTGGTCTTGATGGAACGCGGATGTCATCGCAGGCCCGGGTGTCGTTGAGGCCCTTGAATCTGGGCATCCCCAACCCCCCGAACGGAATCATCTGGCCGATGCCCGAATCGTAGACCATTTGAGTCGTGTTGCGTCGCGAAGGTGCATCGCCGGCGAGAGGCACACGGTGTGACGCGCAACGTCATCTCGGTGTACGCTGAGAAGAGAACACAGCCCCAGCTGAACGGACCTCCTGAAAGGCAGGGTGGCCTCATGTCCAATGGAGCGATCGCCGGGATCGTCGTGGCCGTCGTTGTAGTCGTGATACTCCTGGCCACAGGCATACGGATCGTCCGACCGACCCACCGGGGGTTGGTGGAGCGCTTCGGCAAATACGACCACTACGCTGGCTCGGGCTTTCATCTCATCATCCCGCTGGTCGACCGCATGTTCCGGGTCGACATCCGCGAGACGCTGGTCGACGTCCAGCCCCAGCTGATCATCACCAACGATAACCTCAACGCCGAGGTGGATGCCCAGGTGTATCTCAAGGTGAAAGCCGACGAGAGCAGCGTCAAGGCTTCCCAGTACAACGTCATGAACTACGAGAGCCAGGTCGCTAACCTGGCCCGTACCACGCTTCGTAACATCATCGGCACGCTCACCCTGAAATCGGCCAACAGCGAGCGGGCCAAGATCAACTCGGAGTTACGCAGGACGCTTCTGGCGGAAACGGCGAGTTGGGGGATCGAGATCCTGCGCACCGAGCTGAAGGAGATCGACCCACCCGATGACGTACAGGAAACCATGAACAAAGTGGTGAAGGCGTTGAACGAGAAGGTTGCGGCACTCGACTTCGCCACGGCGACCGAGACCCAGGCCGACGGTCAGCGCCGAGCCGCCATCAAGAAGGCCGAGGGCGCGAGGCAGGCGCAGATCCTCGAGGCCGAGGGTCAGGCTCAGGCGATCAAACTGGTCAACGAGGCCGCCGAGAAGTACTTCGTGGGCAACGCCCAGGTCTTGCGGAAGCTCGAGGCGGTGGAGCGTGCCCTCTCCAAAAACGCCAAGGTGATCGTCCCGGCCGATGCTCAGGTGATCAACGTTATCGGCGAACTCGGGGGCGCAGCACCGGTGGTACCCCCGCCCGTCGTGAACACAACCCCCGTGAGGAAGTAGGGCAGAGCCGGGGATCGGAGGCGCTGGCGTGGATCGGGGGCTCCCCTCGCCGCATCGTCGTCGTCGATTGCTTCGCGTTGCGGCCGCCGCTATCGCCCTTGCAGCACTGCTGCTTGCAGCGGTGGGCTTTGCCGCAGGATGCGGGCTTGGTGCTCAGGCCCAGCTCATAACTTGTGCTCTCGACCCTGGCGCAATCGACATCAAGGCCGCCGGAGCCCCCGCCACCATACCCGCTCTCTCCTCTGGGGTGCCCAAGGACTCGATATTCGAGATCACTCAGTGGATCGCGCAGTCTCAGGGTCTGGAGCCGCACTCTCGACGATGGGTGGACTTTGAGAAGCGCCGCGCCCGCTGGGACTGGTACGGCGACCCGGCTGGCATCAGCAGCCTTGGGTCGACTACGACCGGGGCCGATCCGTCCACAGCCACCATTCTCTACTCGTCTGTCATCGATGGGGAGGCCGGCCTCAGCTATGACGCCGTCACGGCACGGCTGAGCGCTCAACCCGCCTGGGATGTGAGCGCCATCGGGGGCTCAGACGAGGACCCAGGCTGGAGCGGACGGACACCCGTTCTGTTAGGACGGCAACTCCTCAACGGAGTGAACGTGGACGTATACCGCATCGACCTCCACATCTCCGCCGGCCAAGAACGCACCGCGGACTTCGGGCTGATATACGTAGACAGCGCTTCCGGCCTGCGAGTCCGTGAGGAATGGCTGCTCGGCTCCCCCGGGGACGCCTGGGTGTATCACGTGTTCGATTGCCGGCTGCTGCCTCGGAGTGCGGGGCTCGAGGCGCGGATGAAGCCGGATGCCCTGAAGGCCGAGCAAGCAGAGGTACTGGCCGAGCGGCTGGCGGCGGTGAAGAGCCTTGACTACCCCGTCTGGGGGCTACCCGCTACCACCGGTATGCCCGTTCTGAGCGGGCTGACCATATCGACTTCAGATCGCGGCGGCTCCGTGCTGCTGTACTACCTGGCCGACGATCGCACCGGAGCGAGTATCGAGACTATCGACGTGCGTAGTCGCACCGACTTTCCCGCAAACCTCTTGGTCAGTCGTCAGGAAGCCCTCGCCAACTCCCCCAACCCAGCGCAGCAGCTCGATTTTGGAATGGGAAGTGACGAGCGGGGCGATGTCGAGACCGGGGTGCGCATCCTGCTCTGGCCAGGGTCGGCCAAGCCAGCGGACATGCCGAGCCTGACGGACGCAGCCGAGGCTCTGGTGGACCTCAGGTCGCAGTAGGGTTTCCTACTCGAGGGTCCCGGTAACGTCGAAGTAGTCGACGTTGATATTGGTGTCGGTCGCGGCAGCGTTCTTGCTGCCGGTCCACTGGATTATCACGACGTGGGATCCACTGCCGAGTATGCCTGAGTTCCAGACCTCCTGCCGCCAGAGCACGTCGGCGCTGTAGAGATCGACGGTGACCGGGCTTCCACCATCGACGGTCACTTGGGCCTGGCCGTAAGCCGGGCTCTTCTTCGCCAACCAGGACAGCCCGATGCCGGTGAAACGGATGGTCACCGAAGCTCCTGAAGAGTTGGCGAACATGAAACTCGCGCCGGAAGCCGACGCGTCAGAGGTGGCCTTCCAGGTGCCGGCGTAGACGAGTTTCGCGTTGGTCTGCTGGTAGCGGCCGGTAAGGACCCCAAGCACCTCGAGGGCATCGACATTGATGTTGGTGGCCTTGGCATTCGCCGCCTTCTCCCCGGTCCACGCGATGGTGACGGTGTGAGGGCCGAGACTGAGCGTATCCGACTGCCACACGACTTGCTGCCAGGCCACGACCGGACTGTAGAGGTCCACAGTCTCGACGCCGGTTCCATCCACCGTGATATCTGCCAGGCCGTAGAGGGGCCCTGTCTTGGCTATCCAAGAAAGCTGGGTGCCGATGAAGCGGACAGTCAGCGAAGCTCCAGCGGAGCCGGCGTAGGCGAAGCTCTTTCCGGAGGCCAGATTGTTGTCAGAAGCCGTCCAGTCACCGGCGTACGTGAGGCGGCGTTCGGTCTCCTCGTGCCGGATGGTCTCCAAGACACCAACAGGCAAGGTGGTGCCGGTAGTCGAGGTCGTCTCCACGGTGGTCGAGGTGTCGGGGAGACTGGTCGAGGTCGTGGTGGAAGTGTCCGTACCGCCCGAACAGCCCCCTACGAGGACCATCAGTGCGATAGCGCTTACGAGCAGCAGACTTCGCTTCATGCTGCACCCCCTTGGTGGCGGCCAGACCCCGTTTGCCGGTCTAGCTACATGATACTGCAAACCCGTCAGGAACCCTTGTCAGAGCGCATTCCCTTCCTCGGTCCGAAAATGCCCGTCGGTCAGTGGCCAAAGCCTGGTGTCAAGTCCCCGGGATCTGGGATGAGGGGGATATCCACTTCTTCTCGTTCGTATCCATCCGTCAACATGATCTCCATCCATGCCAGGGGTTTGCCCACTCTCTTGAAGATCAGCGGGCAATGCGCCAAGCCGGGTGGTATGGAGATGGTGGCCGGAGTTGTGATGATCTGCCTCTCCCCACCCAGATAGAACCATATCTCGGCGTCGAAATCTCTGATGTTCTTGTAGTCGCCGCCGAAGAAGCTCATGACCACCGGGAAGTCGTGGACGTGGGGAGTGGGCTCGTTGACGTGCGCTCTGGTCACGATGGAATACAGGCACTGGCAACTGGTGCCTAGCTGTTCCGGTGTGCATATGAAGCCTTCGAAGACCTTCCTGCCGTCTCGTTCAAGAGTGCTGTAGGGGTCTCGTATCACATGCTTGGCGTACTGTGATGTCTCCACGCTCTTCCTCTCTGGGACAAGACTCGCGGTTTCTGACCTTCCGTATTGTATAAGGAAACCCGCGCCGCCTTGAACCGAGCGTCTCCGGGACGTGACCTCGACTCACTGGGTCTGGGACTCCTTGCCGCCGGCCGGGGGATACTGGATTTAAACCGGCGAACCCTGCGATGTGCTTTCAGTGCGCTCCCGGTGAACCAGCCACCCTATGTCAGCCGCCGGTACTTCTTCCAGACAGGGTCGGACTCCGGTTCTAGCCAGGATGGCGGAGCCGCAGGCTTGAAACGGCCGTAGAACAGCTTGTCCGCCCGGCTCATCCACCAGCCGGCCTTCCGCTTGCGGGCAGCGATCTCTACCATCAGCCGATGGAAGCGGGTGCGGGGGTTGGTCCAGGGACACGATGCCACGCACACGCCGCAGTCGGTGCCGGTCTCGTTCCACACGGTGAAGCAGGCTTCCGGATTGATGACCCACCTCTCCACCCCGCGCACCACCTTGGGCTCGCCTTGGCCGATGGCCCCGGAAGGGCAGCTCTCCGCGCAGATGTTGCAGTCGCGGCAGAACTCCTCCACCCCGATGTCCCTGGGACGATCGTAGACCAAGGGCAGATCGGTGGTCACGGTAGCCAGCTTCAGCGCACTTCCCAGTTCCTTGGTGATCATCAGTCCGTGGCGACCCAATTCCCCCATGCCGGCGTCGATAGCCACCGGCACAGCGAGCACCTGGTAGTTGGACATGACGTTGGCCCGCGCCGGGTACCCGAGCGCGCGGATGTATCCGGCCAAAGTCACCGCTATTGTGGCCAGCCGCACATAGACCCGCATGATCTCGGCCACTTCGGCGACCACCGGTCCGGTGCTGAGCATCTTTGGCGAGATCGCCACCGCCAGGCTGATGGCGTGCTTGTGCGGCACCTCGATGGTCTGGCCGAACGCACGGGCCGGGTCGTGCCAGGTCTTGCCGACGTGGGTGTAGACGTTGGCGGGGTCCAGCGGCCCGACGCGCACCAGGTCGGCGCCCAGGTGCTTGGCGAAGCCCTTCACCTTCCGTGTCGCCTGCTCGGGGGTGAGCTCCAGCCTCTGTGGGGCGACAGGACCGTCCACCCGGTCGGACATGCCCAGCAGGGCGAGGAGATCGTGCTGCACGCCCACGAAGGGCAGGTCGGCGGCGTGGCCGACTCGGCCCAGGCCCGGCAGGGCGCGGATGCCGTCGTCCTTGTCCTTCCACTCCGGATGGCGGCGGTAGAAGTCCTCGTAGTCAGGCGTTCCCGGTTCGAGAGTGCCCCGCGATTGCACGTTGTCCCGCTCGTCGAAGCGTTCGCGTTCGCCCACCACCCGGTACCGGGCTCCAGACAGCGCACTCCCTTTAGACATCCCTGGATCCTCCTAGCTTGAGCCGCAGCACTCGGGGCAGCACGCCCCCATGCCCGAAGTATTCCGCATCCAATGTAGAATCGATCCGCGCCCGGCAACTGAGGCGCGCCTCGCCCCCACCGGCCCCGGTCTCTCCGCGGCGCACGACCACCGTCACTGTCGCCCCCGGCGCGAGCCCGTCGGCGATCCCTTCCACGTCCACGGTCTCCGAGCCGTCAAGCGCGAGGCTCGCCACCGTCACCCCCGGCTCCAGCTCCAGCGGCAGCACGCCCATGCCCACCAGGTTGCCGCGGTGGATCCGCTCGAAACTCTCAGCTATCACTGCCCGCACGCCCAACAGGAGCCGGACCCTTGGCCGCCCAGTCACGCGAGCTGCCGGTGCCGTACTCCTTGCCCGCGAAGACCACCAACGGCACCGACTCGCCCGGCGCTTCGCCCGGCGGCACCGCCTCAGGCCGCGCCGACTCGGTCCGGTAGCGCACGGCCGCGTCGTAGATCGACAAGAGCTCACCGGAAGGATGATGGGTCGTCCAGCCGCCCTCCCGGCCTCCGGCCATGAGGTTGCGCAGGCGCACGTTGGCGAAGGTCCCCCGGGCGAGCACCTCGTGGTTGCCACGGCGAGCGCCGTAGGTGTTGAAGTCCTCCCGGGCCACGCCTTCGTCCAGAAGATAGCGGCCCGCCGGAGTGTCAGGGCCGATCGATCCCGCCGGCGAGATGTGGTCGGTGGTCACCGAGTCGCCCAGGATGGCCAGGATCCGCGCCGCCCTGATGTCGGCCGGTGCGACCGGCTGCGGCCCGACTCCTTCGAAGAACGGCGGCTCGCGCACATAGGTGGAAGCCTCGTCCCACTGGTAGAGCGCTCCTTGCGGCACCGCCAGCTGTTGCCAGGCTTCGGTGCCCGCCAACGCCCGCTCGTACTCCAACCGGAATAGCTCCGGGCGCACCGCTTCGGCCGCCAGTGCCGCTACCTCGTCCGCCGAAGGCCACAGGTCGCGCAGGTAGACCGGCCGGCCATCGGCCCGCGTGCCCAGAGGCTCCGCGTTCAGATCCATATCCACCGTCCCCGCCAGCGCGTACGCCACCACCAACGCCGGCGACGCCAGATAGTTGGCCCGCACCGCCGGATGGATGCGCGCCTCGAAATTGCGGTTGCCGCTGAGCACCGCCGCCACCACCAGGCCCTCGTCCTTGATGGCCCGCTCCAGGTCGGCCGGCAGAGGTCCGCTGTTGCCGATGCAGGTGGCGCATCCGTAGCCCACGTTGCCGAAGCCCAGCTCCTCCAGCGGTTCGAGCAGGCCCGCCTCGGCCAGGTAGCCCGTCACCGCCCGCGAACCCGGAGCCATGCTGGTCCGCACCCAGGGTTTCGGCGCCAGTCCCAGCTCCACCGCCTTGCGCGCCAACAGCCCTGCCGCCAGCATCAGAGCCGGGTTGGAGGTGTTGGTGCAACTGGTGATGGACGCGATCACCACGTCGCCGTCCCGGACGACCTCCTGCCTGCCCTCGAGATCCACCTTGGCCTTGGCCTCGTGTTCCCGGCCTTTGGAGAGCGTGGGCAGGTCCTGGTGGAATCTCTTGGACATGTCTTCCAACGGCACCCGTCTTGGGGCCGCCGCGGACCGGCCAGGCTGGGCCGCACCTCGGCCAGATCGAGTTCCACCACCTGCGAGTATTCCGGATCGGGGGAACCAGGCTCCCGGAACAGGCCTTGTGAGCGGCAGTAGGCTTCCACTCGAGCGCAGAGCTCCTCGGGACGCCCCGTCTGGCGCAGGTAGGTGACGGTCTGGCCATCCACCGGGAAGAACCCGCAGGTGGCGCCGTACTCCGGAGCCATGTTGGCCACCGTGGCTCGGTCGGCGAGGCTGAGGCCCTCGGCCCCGGGCCGAAGTACTCCACGAAACGGCCCACCACTCCCACGCCGCGCAACAGTTCGGTGAGGGTGAGCACCAGGTCGGTAGCAGTCGCCTGCGCCGCCAGGCGGCCCGCGAGGCGCACCCCCACCACCTGCGGCACCAGCATGAAATAGGGTTGCCCCAGCATGACAGCCTCGGCCTCGATGCCGCCCACCCCCCAGCCCAGCACACCCAGACCGTTGATCATGGTGGTGTGCGAGTCGGTGCCGATCACCGTGTCGGGGTAGGCCCAGGGAGCGGCAGCTGCGGCTTCGCCGGCGGCCGCGCCAGTCACTGCGCCGGCGGCCGCGCCGCTCTGGCGCCGCGCGGCGCCCGGCGCCCAGCGCCGCGTCGCGCCGCACCACCTCGGCCAGATACTCAAGGTTCACCTGATGGCAGATGCCCGTCCCCGGCGGCACGACGCGCAGGTTGTCGAACTCGCCCTGCGCCCAGCGCAGCAGGCGCGTAGCGCTCGCCGTTGCGCTCCATCTCCAGCTCCATGTTGCGCTCGCAGGCGTCGGCCGTCCCGGCGTAGTCCACCTGCAGCGAGTGGTCGATGACTAGGTCGACCGGCACGCTGGGGTCGATGACCGCGGGTCGCCCCCGCGCCGGGCCACGGCCGAGCGCAGTGCGGCCAGGTCGACCACGCAGGGCACGCCGGTGAAGTCCTGCAGCAACACCCGCCCGGGCATGAAGGCGAAGCTCGGGCCGGTCGGCCAGCGTGGGCGTCCCAGTCCGAGCAGGGCCAGCACGTCCTTCTCCTGCACCACGCCCCGGCCGCAGTGGCGCAGGGCGTTCTCCAGAAGCACACGGATGGAGTAGGGCAGCCGGGCCAGATCGCGGCCGGTCGCCGCCGCCAAGACGCCCAGGTCGGCCACGCGGCAGGCGCCGCCCGGCAGGTCGAGGACTCGTCCAAGCGCCGAAAGGGTTCAGCTTCCCGCAGCCATGTCGGTCGACTCAGTCATCCGATGCTCGTCTGCCGCCCGTCTCTCTACAGGTACACCCGGTCGCCGCGGGCGCCGCCCGGCGTCCCGGCCCATGGCCACATTGTTCAGGGCCCGCACGTAGGCCTTGGCCGAAGCTTCCAGCACGTCGATGGAGACCGCTTGGCCGGCGTAGCGCCTGCCGTCCACCTCCACTACCACGCGCACCTCGCCCAGGGAGTCCTTGCCCGAGGTGATGGAGCGCACCTGGTAGTCGATGAGCTTGCCCTTCACTCCCACCGCGTCGTCGATGGCCAGGAAGATCGACTCCACCGAGCCGCCCGAGAAGGCCTTGCCGGCGTGCTTCTTGCCCTGCTTGCTCACGCCCACCTGGCTGGACGAGATGATGTCCGTGCCGGCCGACACATAGACGTGCTCCAGAGAGTAGACGTCCTCGCGCTCGCGCATCTCTTCGCCCACCAGGGCCTCGAGGTCGGCGGTGGTGACCTCCTTCTTCTTGTCGGCGGTCACCTTGAACCGACGGAAGACCTCGTCCAACTCGGCGCCCGTCCAGATGGATGCCCAGTTCGGCCAGGTGCGACCGCAGAGCGTGGCGGCCGGAGTGCTTGCCCAGGACGATGTCGCTGTCGGTCAGACCGATGTCCTGGGCATGCATGATCTCGTAGGTGGTGCGTTCCTTCAGCACCCCGTCCTGGTGGATGCCGGATTCGTGGGCGAAGGCATTCTTGCCCACGATCGCCTTGTTCGCCTGGATCAGTGTCCGGTGAAGCTCGAGACCATGCGGCTGGCCCGGGAGATCTCGGTGGTCACGATGTTGCACGGTCGCTGCAGGATGTCCCGGCGGGTGACCAGAGCCATGGCCACTTCTTCCAGGGCGGCGTTGCCCGCGCGCTCGCCGAGCCGTTGATGGCCACCTCCACCTGCGTGGCCCCTCGCTCCACCGCGGCCAGGGAGTTGGCCATAGCCACGCCCAGGTCGTTGTGGCAGTGGACGCTCAGCACCACCTTCTCCAGGCCGGGGATCCTTCTCGTACAGCTGGTCCATGAGCGCCGCGTACTCGGTGGGCAGCGTGTAGCCCACCGTGTCGGGCACGTTGATGGTGGTGGCCCCGGCCTGACGGCGGCGTCCAGCACTTCGCGCCAGGAAGTCCACGTCGGAGCGGGTGGCGTCCATGGCCGAGAACTCCACGTCGGCCGGGCAGAGCGAGACGCACAGCGCCACCATCTCCTTGGTGAGCTCCACCACCTCGGCGCGGCTCATACGCATCTGGTGCTCCAGGTGGATGTCGGAGGTCGATACGAAGGTGTGGATGCGCGGGCGCTCGGCGTCTTTGATGGCGTCCCAGCACGGTGCGGATGTCGGTCTCGGTGCAGCGGGCCAGGCCGCAGATGACGGCGCCCTTCACCTCGCGGGCGATGGTCTGCACGGCGGCGAAATCGCCGGGGCTGCTGGCCGGGAAGCCGGCCTCGATCACGTCGACGCCCAGGCGGACGAGTTGGTGGGCGATCTCCAGCTTCTCCGAGGCGTTCATGCTGCTGCCGGGCGACTGCTCCCCGTCGCGCAGGGTGGTGTCGAAGAAGACGACGGGGACGCCTAGATTGCGGCGCGAACCGGCGGGGGGCGCGCCGGCGACAGGTCCGGTGACGACGGGCCTCGATCAGGCTCGCCGCGCACGGCTGTCGATCGCCTACATTGTTGCTCGTGGACATGGTCTCTGCCTCCTGGCTCTTACTACGAAATCATGGCTGCTGACGTGCCGGATGGCGCCGGCTTCGCAAGTATCTCCCCCTAGCGGGGAGCAGCAGGAGGAGGTCGAGAACGAGAGCATGGCGGGCAGCATCGGCCGCCGGCAGCGCACCGGCGACTTCACCACAAGCCTGGAAGTCTGTTCTGCTCTCCATGAATCTGAGTTTATCAGGAGGGCAGCGGAAACGGTACTTGGAGCTCGTTTCAGAATGAGGCCTCGGGCGCTCGCGGCGCGGAAGGACCGGTGATAGACTCGGGCGCGAGGCCGGGCCTGACCCGGCAAGCGCTCCGCTCGGAGCCGAACAAGGAGGAACCCGTGCTCAAGGAGTATCCCAAGTTCACCGCCGCGGCCGTCCAGGCTGCCCCCGAATACCGCGACAAGCCTGTGTACTTCGATTCGGTGGCCACGCTCAACAACGTGGTCGCCCGGATCAAGGAAGCGGCTTCCAACGGAGCCAAGCTCATCGTCTTCCCCGAGTTGCACATACCCGGCTACTGCCACTTCGCTATCGACCTGACCAAGGGCCCTGAGTACACGAGCATCTGGGCGGAGTACCTGCGCCATGGCATCGAAGTGCCCAGCGAGGAGACCGACCTCATCTGCAGAGCCGCCCGCCAGGCGAACGCCAACGTGGTCATCGGCATCAACGAGCGCGACAGGAAGTACGCCGGCCGGCAGTACAACTCCCTTGTCTTCATCAACAACCGGGGCGAGATCCTGGGAGTGCACCGCAAGATCAACATCACCGTTCAGGAGCTGATGATCCACACCCGGGGCGACGGCGGCCGCAATCTGCGCGTCCACGACATGGACTTCGGCAAGATCAGCGGCCTCATCTGCGGCGAGCACGACCAGCCCCTGCTCAAGCAGTGCTACATCGTCCAGGGGACAAAGGTGAACTGCTCCTGCTGGCCGGGCTATCTGGGCGGCGCCGAGGAGTTGCCCTGGGTGACGCCGGCCATGACCACGGCCATGGCGGTGTCGGGCGCCTGCTGGTGCGTCCTGGCGGCCAACTACATCCCGCCCGAGAAGCGCCCCATGGACTTCTATCCCAACACCGACTTCTACCAGAGCTTCGGGGGCAGCGCGATCATCAACCCCTTCGGCGAGATGGTGGCCGGCCCGGTGCGCGATCAGGAGACCATCGTCTACGCCGACATCGACCTCAAGCTCAACGAGATGGCCCGGGGGATCATCAACATCACCGGCCTCTACAGCCGCTGGGACATCCTGGGGCTGCAGGTCAGGGAGAACCAGTACGAGCCGCTGATGTCCATGGAATCGGTGGAGGCGGGTTGTCCCGCGGCGGCCGACCTGAGCGGGTACGGGCAGAGCGACTGGACCGACGAGTCCGACGCCTGCGAGGACGAGGAGGTAGCGGCGCTGACGAGGTGGCCCGTCTGCGCACCAGGGTCGCCGAGCTGGAGAAGAAGCTCGACGCCCTGCGCCCTGGCTAGCGAATAGCATGCGCTTCTTCGACGCCCACTGCGACACCATAGGCAAGATCTGGGAGGGCAAGGCCGACTTCATCACGGGGGCGATCACTGACGGCGATGAAGCGGCCGGCGGGCACGGCGCCGCCGGCGGTCCGCAGGGCGCCGCTTCGCCGGGCGCCGGCACAGACGCGTCGAACTCCCATCTTCACGTAACCTGCCCCACCTGCGGGCCGCCGGCGTGCAGGCCCAAGTCTTCGCCAGCTGGGTGTGGAGCACCGAAGTATACGGGCCGGGAGATGGAGGTGGGTCTTGGCAAGGTGGACGCCGTCGCCGGCTGTGCGCCGAATACCCTGAGGACCTCTTCCTGGCGCTCACCGGCGCGGAGATAGCCGACGCCTGCGCCGCTCCGAGAGCCCGGAGCCGCGACAGGTGCCCGAAGCCGAGCTGCGGCGCCCCGAGCGCAGGCGCGGCGAGCGGCCGCCCGCGCACCGCCGTCATCGCCAGCCTGGAGGGCGCCGATCCCTTGCTGGGCGACGTGGACAACCTGGAACTCTTCTATCGAGCCGGGGTGCGCCTCATTACCCTGGCTTGGGGCGACAACGCCTTCTGCGGCTCGGCCTTCGGCCAAGGTGGCGGTCTCACCGCCAAGGGCGCCGATCTGGTGGCGGCCTGCGAGGACAAGCACGTGCTGGTGGATGTCTCCCACGCCTCCGACCAGGCCTTCGCCGACATCTGCGGGGTCGCGAGCCGGCCCTTCGTGGCCAGCCACAGCAACTGCCGCTCGCTCTGTCCCAGCCCCGCAATCTCACCGACGACATGATCCGGGCCTCGCGAGCGCGGAGGCGTCGTGGGCATCATGCGTGGTCCCGGCCTTTCTCTCCGCCGACTACTACGCGCGAGACCGCCCACTAGCCAGAGCAGTTCTGGAGGGCGGTGGCCGCGGGGGTACCCTCGAAGAGGCGGGGCGCACATCGCCGCCGCCGAGGCGCTCATCCCCCGGCCGCCGCTCGATCTGCATCGCCGAGCACGTGCGCCACGCCATCAACGTCGGCGGCGAAGACGCCGTCGGTCTGGGTGGCGACCTCGACGGAGTCGAAGGCTGCCGGCCGGCTTGCAGGGCGTGGCCGACTACCCCCGCATCGCCGAGCTTCTGCATCGAAGCCGGTCTGACGGCCGCCCAGGTGGAGAAGGTCTGCTATCCGCAACTTCGCCCGGGTATTCCGCGAGACAGTGGCCTAGACCCAAGCATCCACAGAAGGAGGACCGACAATGACAACCATCGCCGCGACCCAGCCCGCCCGCCTGTTCCTGTGACGGCCGCCGTCTGCGGCCTGCCTGCGACGCCTGCAGCATCTTCATAGGCAGCCACGAGGACCCTGCCCGTCTGGAACTTTCGCGTCGCGCTGGGCTGGACCCCGGAGCAGACGCACTGCGACGGCTGCCGGTCGCAAAGTCCGGACGCCCTACTGCGAGGCCTGCACCCTCTACGCCTGCGCGGAGCGAGCGCGGCCACGCATTCTGCAGGAGTGCGAGGACTATCCGTGTGCAGGAACTCGACGAGTTCATGCACGACAGGCCCCACCGCATCGAGCTCTACGAGAGCCTGGCGCGCATACGGGAGGTCGGGTCGGACGCCTGGCTGGCAGAAGCGAAGGACGCACTACTCCTGTCCCGCCTGCCACGCCATGAACTCGGCGTACGACCTGAAGTGCCGCAAGTGCGGCCACGAACCAGGCAACGAGTACGTCGCGGCCCATCGTGACGCGATCGTGGAGCGGCTACGTCAGATGTAGGCTCCACTCGGGGTTGTCGCGCCAGACCCGCCGCCTCAATCGCTCGAAAAAGCGCCGCTCACCATAGCCGACGATGATCAGTCGCCCCCAGGAGGATCAGGAGCTTCTGCACGAAGGGCATGGGGGTCCAGTGGTAGCCGATGCGCACCTTGATGATCGTCCAGAGCGGGATCTTGTCGGGCAGACCGGCCAACCAGCCTTTTCCGTCATCGGACACGAACGACGTCGCCGGATCCTCCAGGGTGGTCGCCCCCTTGCCCGGATAGTCCACCCAGACGTGGTCGAACGAGTACCGCAGCGTATAGGGCATGCCCTTGGCCTCGAGGATGCTCGCCATGAGAACAGCCTGGGCTTGGCAGTCTCCCGCCCGGTCGGCGATGACTTCTGGGACCGTCGGGAAATACCACGGCAGGCCATAGACGGTCCACGCCGTCTTGTACGGCACATAGCCGGCGACGAAATCCTCCACCGCCTTGTAGTCGTCGGGAAGCTGGCAGCGACCTCAGTCGCGGCCGCGGCATCCACCGGCGGATTCTTGAGGCGAGCCATGGAGGTGAAGAACGGCCGCGGATCAGGGTAGACGACTGCTCCGATCCAAACAGCGACCAGCACCACCACTATCAAGTGGCGCAGGGCCCGTCTCGGCAACGAGCTTCGCCGACCGGGCACGATGGGCGTATCAAATACCGCCCGCATGGCGCTCCGTTCTGTCGATACTCCCCGGAGACCTCGATGGTCTTGAAGTCGGGGCTCACGATCAGCGGCGGCTCGGTGACCTTCTGCACATCCTCCGCTGTCAGGCCCGGAGCGCCCTCTTTCAGCACCATGCCGGCCGGGCGTGACTTCGATCACGGCCAGGTCGGTCACGACGAAGTTCACGCACCTTATCCCGGTGAGGGGAAGGCTGCATTCCTTGCGGATCTTCGGCGTGCCGTCCTTGGCGCAGTGATCCATCATGATGATCACGTGCTTCGCCCCCATGGCGATGTCGCCGGCGCCGCCCATGCCCTTGATCATCTTGCCGGGGATCATCCAGTTGGCTAGGTCGCCCTTCTCGGAGACCTCCATGGCGCCCGAGCACGGTGGCGTCCAGATGGCCGCCGCGGACCATGGCGAACGAGTCGGCGTTGGAGAAGTAGCTGCGAGCCGGGCAGTTCTGTAACTGTCTCTTTTCCGGCGTTGATAAGGTCGGGGTCCTCTTCGCCCTCGTAGGGGTAGGGGCCGGCGCCAAGGATGCCGTTCTCGGAGTGAAGGAAGATGTCCCTGCCTTTCGGCAGGTAGTTGCTGACCATGGTCGGCATGCCGATGCCAAGGTTGATGTAGTAGCCGTCCTGGAATTCGGCGGCGACTCTCTTGGCCTCGTTGTTCACTAGTGAGTGCCATGATCGTCTCCTAGTGGATAGCGCGGCCGGATCAGGCCTGCGGCTTGTTTAGCTGCTGAGAGAGGCTCCGGCCGAAGTGCACTGAGCGGCCCGATACTGCGTTCTCGCCGCGGCAATAGCGCTGCTATTAGCACTCCCTGCGTCCTTGTCTTACGCACGCCCAGCGGCCTCGGGCGGCGCATCGCCGTCCTTCAGCAGCCTCCTGGGCCGGACCGTCCGCTTTTCGATCCATTTCTCGTAGTGCTCGCCCTGCACCATCCGGTCAACGTAGATGCCCGGGGTACGATCAGCTCGGGATCGAGTCGCCCACTTCCACCAGATGCTCGACCTCGGCGATGGTCATCTGGCCGGCGGTCGCGCACAGGGGGTTGAAGTTGCGGGCCGTCTTGCGGTAGACGAGGTTGCCCAGGCGGTCGCCTTTCCAGGCGTTCACGATGGCGAAGTCGGCCCGTATGCCCCGTTCCAGGAGATACTCGCGGCCTTCGAACTTGCGCACTTCCTTGCCCTCCGCCAGCATGGTGCCGACCCCGTGGGAGTGTAGAAGCCGGGGATGCCGGCTCCGCCGCAGCGGATCCGCTCGGCCAGGGTGCCCTGGGGACACAGCTCCACCTCCAGCTCACCGCTGAGGAACTGCTGCTCGAAGTTCTTGTTCTCGCCCACGTAGCTGGAGACCATCTTCTTCACCTGGCTGGACTGCAGCAGAATACCGAGCCCGTATTCGTCGGTGCCGCAGTTGTTACTGATGATGGTGAGGTTCTTGATGCCCTTCTTGTGAAGCGCCCGTATGAGGTTCTCAGGGTTTCCACACAGGCCGAATCCCCCGCTCAAGATCGATGCCCCATCTCCCATGTCGAAGATGGCTGCTTCAGCACTGGGGAAGACTTTGTTCATCGTCCGTCGCCTCCAGGGACCGTTTACACCCCGGCATATTATAGCACGCGGTGGAGACCCTGCGGCTGGTCGATGCGGCAGCCGAGCGCTCGGAGCCCGGCTTGCAATCGCCGCCGCCGGGCCATAACCTGACTGGGATAACTTGATGCCTGACTGCTACTACACCTGCGATCTTCTGCCCTTGGACCTCATAGTCCGGAGGCTGGATACTCGCCCCGCTGGCTGGGTGGCCATCTGCGCGAGCCAGAGCGCGCCCGCCCGCCGTGACGCCCTGAGCGTGCACCCCATGACCTGCCCGTACGTGACCAAATTGGTCGCCGCGGCCGAAGAAGTGCTGGCGGCGACGGGCGGCAGGACCGCGGCCGGCGCCGGCGGCGGCGCAGCCGCCCGGCGCTCCACACGACCGCCTGGTCGTGCCCGGGGGCTGCGATGCCATGCGCCGCATGGGCGACCTGCTCGCCGCCACCCACCCGGGAAGGGTGTTCGTGCTGCCCATGCCCCGTTCGTCCGGGACCGCGGTCGCCGAGACACTGGCCTCCGACCTGCGCCGCCTGGACGAGTGGTTCGCGCGCCGGCGCGACCGCGCTCGCACGGCCGCCGATGGGGCCGCCCCGGCTGAGACCCCGCCCCGACGCACCCGCCGCCGCGGCAGGCGCCGCCCTCGGTGGACTACCCCGCGCCCCCGCGTCCGGGAGGAGTGTTCCTAGTGGCCGGACCCCTCAGCGACGACTCCTTGCTGCGTCTCATCAGACACTCTGGGGTTGCACGTCTCGGGACTCGAGTCCTGCACGTCGCCCGACCGCTGGAGGCCTCTGGCAACGGCCGCCGCGACGGCACTCGGGGCGGCGACCGACGCGACTACCTCGCTGCTCGCCCATTTCCTGCTTCGAGACCGGCATGTGCCCCCGCCGTTCCACCGCCGACCGGCGAGACCATCTGGCCCGCCGCCTCGACGAGACCCAGCCCACGTCGATCATCTACGCCCGGCAGAGCTTCTGCGACCCGGGCGCGTACGACGCGCTGCTGGTCTCGCAACTGGCCAACGAGCGGCGACTCCCCTACCTGGAGATCGAGGTGGACTTCCCCTTCGACGCCAACGGCCCCCTGCGCACTCGGGTGGAGGCCTTCCTCGAAGCCCAGCTCCTCGACGACGACCTACTGCGCCGGCGACGGCGAGCGCTCCTCCCGGGACGATCGTGGGCCCGACCGCGATTGTCCCGCCGGCATACCCTGCGGCGCCGCACCCGTGCCTCTCTCCGCCCTGACCGCCGATCAGCCCGACGACGACCTATTCGAGGAGGAGGACTAGCCCATGCCCGCCCTGGCCGACGCCACAGGCGACTCCCTCAGCGCCGTCATGATCCGCACGGCCTACCTGGCCCAGACCCGCTGGACAGGCGATGCGGTCCCGCACCGCCCGCCGCTACATGGACCTGCATGCGGCGAGCGCGTCTCTCGATCTTTTCAAGCCTGGCGCTATCGTCCCTTGGGTGTCGTACCTCTTCCCCACCGAGCTGTTGTACCTCATACAAGCTCACCCCCATGATCCCCGAGCTGGGCTCCGCCACCCTCACCGGCACCGACTCCCGCGAGCCTCTGGAAGCCGCCGCCGCGCGCATGCCGCTGGCGCGCGACGTCTGCAGCTACCACCGCTTGGCTCTGGCCGCCGTCGAAAACGACATGCTTCCGGTGCCGTCCATGTGCCTGGGCACCACCCCGCTCTGCCTGGGCAAGGAGTGTCTCCTGGAGATGCTGGCCGTCCGCCACGGCGTCCCCTTCCGCGAGATCCGGGTGCCGCTCGCGCCCGACGAGGGCGAGGCCTCGCCCGCCGTGGTCGCCGATGTGGCCCAGCAGATGCGGGAGCTTCACGAAGACATCGGCCGCTGGACCGGCCTCAAGCCCGACCTCGACAGGGCTATCAGAGCTGTCCAACAGGGCCTCCGCCGCCTGGGGTCACATCATGGACGAGCGCATCGCCGGTCGCTTGGAGATGGACGGACGCGAGACTTTCTCCCTCGTGTTCTTGGGACAGCTCCTATGGGGCACCGAAGCCGGCGCCAAGGACTTCGAGCGGCTGCTCACTCCGCACGGCCGCTGCGACATCATGCCATCCCGTCCGCGCGAGGACGGACGCAAGCGGAAGCGCCTGCTCTGGCTCCACACCGTCCCCCACCACGACTCCGAGATCTTCCAACTCATCCGCGACCGCGGCGCGGCGGTGCTCTTTGAGGAGATGGGCCAGATGCACCTGGGGACCGTCGACCCCGACGATCCCTTCACCGGGCTGGCCAGGCGGCTCACCGACAACGTGATGTGGGGCAGTTCGGCCCGGCGCGCCCGTCTCAACGTGGCGCTGGCCAAACAGCTCAAGGTCGATGGAGTGGTGCATTTCAACCACTGGGGTTGCCGGCACGGGCTGGGCTCGGTGCCGGTGGTGAGGGCGGCCTTCGTGGAGGCGGGCATCCCCTTCTTGGCCATCGACGGGGACGCTCTGGCTCGCGGCGGACCGCAACAGGAGAAGTCCCGCCAGGCGATGGAGAGCTTCTTGGAGCTGGTGTAGCCGCTCCGGTATCGGGCAGCGCCGCCGGCGGCGGCCCGAGCTACTTGGAGTCGTCGCCCTCTTTAGGCTTGGCGGTCGTGTCGGCCTTGGCGCTCGCGTCGGCCTTGGCGTCTTCGGAGTCCTCAGCCACAGCCGACTTGAAGCTTTCCGTACCTTCCTTCACACCCTGCTTGAGCCCGGTAACGCTCTTGCCGAGAGACCGGCCCAACCGAGGCAGAAGCCTGCCGCCGAACACGAGCAGGATCAAGACCGCTATGATCACCCATTCCCACGGACCCATAGAACCCATGACGAGATACCTCCTCTGTTACAAGTGAGCATAAGATACAGGATTGTCGCGAAACGGGAGCAGACGGGAAGAGTATTGACGACCGACATGACCAAACGGGTGCACCGCGAGCAGCGGACAGTCGCCCTGATGATCGGCATGTACTGCCGGGCCGGCCACCCGGGGGCGGTCCAGAGCGGCGTCCGCGCGCCGGGCGCTGAGCGCCGCCGCGGACGCGGCACCCGCCGCGCCTGCGCTCGCCGCCCCCGGCCTCTGCCCGGCCTGCGCAGCCCTGGCCGAGTACTCCCGCGATCGCGTGGAACAATGCCGTTTCGGCGAGGACAAGCCTGGCTGTAGCCACTGCCCCGTCCACTGCTTCCGGCCCGAGATGCGAGAGCAGATCCGCGCGGTAATGCGCTACTCCGGGCCGCGGATGACCCTGCGGCACCCCTATCTGGCGGTCAGGCACCTGCTGGGCCGAAGGAGGCCCGAGCGCTGACCTGGCGTCGCGCTACTAGCCGCTCTCCTGCTTCAGAAAGGCGCGGATCCGCTCGCGGTCTTCGTTCTCCTTGTCGCCCTTGAAGTAGAGCTCCACGAGCACAACACGGTCGCGGGAGGCCTCATAACCGTATATCACCCTCACGCCGCTTCGACTCCCCGTTCCTTTGAGCGCCTTGCAGGCCATCCGAACGACCTTGAACATCACCATGGCCTCGGACGTCTGGACCTCCGTCATCTTCTCGATATGCCCGGTATCCAGGCCCAGATGATGGAAGGGATGCAGCCCGCTCTTGATGAGAGTCTGCAAGTCCTCGTCCAGCGAGCGATACTTCTTCCTGAGCGCCTTCAGTTCACGCTCGAACTCCCCGCGCCGCTCGACGATCCCAAATGGAGAATCAGGCAACTTCCGGCCTGGCCGAGTACTCGCGCGATCGATAGAAGACGCTCTCGTAGTCCAAGACTTCGCCCTCGGTGGCCGCCAACCAGGGAACATCCCTGTGTGAGTAGTCCGCGATCTTGGCAGCGTTCATGTCCGAGAGCCGGCAGAGCACTTCGTCGATGGTCTGGAGCTCCCGCCCGTCGAGGACGGACAAGTCCGGCTCCCTCAGAGCCAGGTAGCGCTTCTGCCTCTTGCCGAAGTAGTCGGCTTCGCAGGCCTGCAGCTCGTCAGCGGCGATCATCGTGCGCGCGATCTCCTGGAACTCCACCGGCAGCGGACCGAACTCCCGCTTCACGTAGGTGGCCCCCACGTAGCTGCTCCTCGTACTTCTCGTAGTGGTCGAAGTCGATGAAGTAGAGCAACTTGTAGAGAACGGTCTCGCCCACGTTGGGCTTGCCGCCGACCCGGGTCAGGAGGTAGAGGAGCACTTCCTTGAACTTGCGGACGTTCTGCTGGGGAACACTGATGCGGAGCCCAGTGTCCTTGACCGGCGGCGCGCCGCTCTGATCGAGAACGACTTGGGGCCGCTTTGAAGGGTCGACCAAATGGTCGGCGGGAATCTCCAGCGCCGCGGAGAATCTCTGCAGCTCATCTGCGCTGACCTTGCGCTTGCCGGCCTCGATCTGGCCGATGGCCACCCGCGAAAGGTCGACCAGCGCGCCCAGCGTTTCCTGCGACATGCCCGACTCGCCCCGCGCGTGAGCTATTTGCTCGCCCAGCCGCTGGTCGAAGTCCCCTCGTCCCTCCATCATGTCCCTCCTATTGTAGAGACATAATAGTTCATGTAAGAAAAACTATCAATGCCAAGCAGTGCTATCCTTCATGTGGGACCCGGTTGGCCGGTGTCAATTACGTGGTGTCTCGCGGTCGAAAGGGCATCTCAGAAGGGACTTGCGCCAGTTCCGTACCCTTGGCACTCTGGGCTGGATCAGCCTCCACTAGAGACACTTCCTCGTCGCTCAGTCCGTACAACTCAAACACTGTCTGATCCAGCCTATGCTCGTTCGCTCGAAGCTCTTGGTTCAAGAGAGCTCTTTCATGTGAATGGCGTACGCTCTTGAGCCTCTCGTTCAACCCGACCGCGTGCTCTACGAGAGATACCACTTGGTCATGCGAGTGCCTGTCTTCCTTCGCCGCCAAATCAACTCGAGCTATGGGCAAGACGCCAAAGTACTGCTTGGTACAAGTAATCCAACCCCCTCGAAACTTGTTGCTGATCTTGCGCAAATGCCAGAACAGCAGTCGAGAATTCACAAGACCGAGGACGTAGTAGGGATGGACTTTGACGTCAGATCCCAGGCTCACACTGAATCCCCCGCTCGCCATTGGACACAGCCCCTTAGCATCACCCGGGAGCGGAGCGCACAAGCCGCGGTCGGCCAACAATGGAACCAGAAAGTCCGCCCTCTCGTGAGTATCGAGGTTGCGTGGAGCACTGAAACCGTACCAAGCCTGAAACTGCTTCCTCTTCTCCAGAAGTTTCCGATTGGAGTTCAGGTAACAGAAGCCGGCCGGGTAGTTCGACCTGAGTTCGTCTTCCGAAAGGAGCCGATAACCTCGGTCAGAGATTTCGTACGGGAAGATCACCATCTGTTCGTTGGCGGGCCCGAAACAGAACCGCGTGAAATCCGACGCCCAAACCGGCTTGCGTAGAATCGCAGGCTCAATTTCAACTGGCAGCCCTGTTCGCGTTGTGAACCCACCCGGGACTGCCCTGAGGCAAAACACGTCGTCGTTGCCAGTGCTACTCCCCCGCGACATCGCGACAGGAAGCTCAAGCAGCGGCGTTCCGCGTGCTAGTAGCTTCGCGATGAACGCGTCCGCCTCGCCCCCAGCTAGCGTCCACGAGGTCTCAGACAACGAGTCGAGATGGACCGAGTGGGTCTCGGCCTGCCGATGGGCAACTCCGTTGGTTTCACCCGTAGATACCGCGCCGACTCGTGCTCGCTTCGCCGCAGAAAAAGGAGGCAGGTGTAGGTGGTGGCCTTGGGGAACACCTGATCGTGACCAAAGTCGATGATCTGGTCAAGCGTGCGGCTCTCGGCAATCTGGCCGCGAAGCGCGGCCCCGTAGTCAGTGGAGAGAAACTTGCTTGGCAAGATGAACCCAGACGTCCGTTCCCGTTTAGCAGGCTGGCCCCCCGCTCCACGAACACAACATAGATGTCGAAGTTGCCGCGGTGAGCAGCGTGGTAATGAGCCTTGTAGAAGTCCGCCTCCATGGGCGCCCACTCCTGCAGGGACTGGATGCGGACGTACGGCGGGTTCCCGATCACCGCATCAAACCCGCGTCGCGTTCCGGCAGCGCATTCCCGACTATCTGCGGGAACTCCGCCTCCCAGTCGAAGACGTTGATGCGGTAGCGCTCCTCGTCGTCCAAGCAGCCCCAGTTGCCGGCCCTCGTAGAAGTCCGGGCCGATGAGCGAGTTGCCGCACTTGATGTTGTCGGCCAGGTCGGGCAGGGCGCGCTCGTGGAAGAAGGCGCAGCTGGGCGTTGAGCGTCTCCTGCGTCTCGCCTTCCAGCACCTTGAGCAGCAGCGAGAGCTTGGTGACCTCCACGGCCTGGGAGTCGATGTCCACGCCGTAGATGTTGTTCAGCAGGATGCGCTTGCGCTCGGCGGTGGTCAGCCGCCATTCGCCGCCGCGGCCTGCAGAGACGGGCTCTGCCTTGGCGTGCTTCTGCGGGTCGTCCTCCACGTACCAGTCGCGGTGCCAGTCGAGCAGGTACTGGTAGGCGCCGAGCAGGAACGAGCCCGAGCCGCAGGCCGGGTCGAGGATCGCGGAGGCTTGGCCGCCTGCTTCGGGCGTCTTGCCTTCGAGCAGCTTGCCCACGGTGTGCTTGACGATGTAGTCGACGATGTAGGTGGGCGTGTAGTAGACGCCGCCGGCCTTCTTGACCTCGGGCTTCTCCTCGACCATGGCCTGGTGGCCGGCGGTCAGGCGGATCACCTTGCCCAGGAACTGCTCGTAGACCTGGCCCAGGATGTCGGCCGGCAGCACGCGAGAACTCGTAGGGGCTGTCGGGGTAGTAGAGGCGCTTGAGGATGTCCTTGAGCGGCCTTGTCGTCGATGCCAGGCTCGAGCGTGAGCTCGTCGGGCGCTTCGCGCGCGGCCCTTCTCCGCGTTGAAGTGGAACAGGCCGGAGTTGTAGCGCTGGTCGGCCTGCTGGAACAGCTCGCAGCAGGCGGGCGTAGATGCTGGCCGCCGTTGACAGAGCGCCTGCAGCTCGCCGTAGGGCTCGATGCCGCGGTCCTCGCAGATGCGCAGGAAGATGATGCGGTCGATGGTGCGCTGGACGGCGAAGTTGAGTTCGCGCTGGGAGAGGCTCGGGTTGCGCAGGGCGATGTTGCGGGCCAGGTCGTCGCGCCAGCTCCTCGATCTCCTCGAGGAACGCGTCGTCCACCTCGGCCGTGCCCCTCTTGCCTTTGGTGGACTCGGCGAAGCGGTCGAACGAGCCCTTGAGCACGGCCTCCGTGCGAGAAGATCGCCGGCGATCTCGTCCCAGCGTGTCGGCGTACTCGCGTGAAGGGCAGGTACATCGATGCGGGCGGTCGCGGCCTTGTCGGTCTTGTCGGGCTTGACGCGGCAGTCGTAGACGGCGAACTCCTCGAAGTCGGTGAGGATGGAGAGCGGGCAGCTTGGCCGACCAGGCGTAGCGGCGGAGCTGGAAGGCGGGCGCGACGTCGTCCTTGATGTTGACCGACGGCTTCTTGGCTTCGACGAAGAACTTGCGGGTGCCGCCGATGCGGAAGCAGTAGTCGGGCGCTTTGGTCGCGCCGCCGACCTTGATGGCGTCCTCGTGGACGACGTCCTTGTAGGCCTCGGCGTAGCCGGCCTCGTTGTCCATGTCCCAGCCGAGGGCCTTGAAGAGCGGGTCGATGAACTCGCGGCGGACCTGGGTCTCGTTGTAGGCGCCGGAGCGGTAGGCGTCGAGCTTCGCGCTCGAAGCGCTCCACCAAGCGTAGTACCTCAGCCGGGCACCCCAACAGACCACCCTCCAAAGGCTAGACCAGAGGCAGCAATATCCATAACTGCTTCACTGTACCAGGCACGACGGACAGAAGGCAGCGCGGCCCCGACTCCTAGTTCAACGTTATGGAGTCACTGTCACCTATGATGGCCGCCCCGTCGCCGTTCTGGTAGATCAGCGTCACCACGCCGGCCTCCCCGACCATGGAAGCGGGGTAGACGAACGTCCAGGTGTCGCCGTCGGCGCTCACTCGGAAGCACGGCGGGGTGCCTCCAGAGGCCCCGTGGGCACTCACCTGCGGCCCCGTGTTGACCACCGCCGGCCCGCTGGTGGGCCGCCACTCAAGCTCGGCCAGGGTGTATCCGGGAGGCGCGTCATGGATGGCGAACTTGAAACGATGCCCCGAGGTGCCCGGAGCCTCCACGACCACCACCGAAGGATTGGGAACGTTCTGGGCCATCATGTTCACAGTGCCCCAGGGGTACATCACCGAGATGTGGTCCACGTGCGGGTCAGGATGGGCCGCGGTGGGCGTGGGGAATATCCAGCGCAGTTGGAAGTCCGCCCCGGCCGCGTAGACAGTGATGGTCTGGGCGGGGGTGGAGGTATGCCGCACTATGCCGGGGTCGCCAAGCGCCGCTTGCACCTGAGACCAGGTGATGGCCTGGATCGAGGCACTGGAAGAACGGACGTCGAAGATCTGGTTGCCCTTGTTGAAGCCAAAGACCGCGTGTTGCGCGGGGTAGATATCGTAGGTACCGGCGCCCGCCCCTTCCTGGCTGCTCGGGTCTCCCCACGCCGCCATGACGTCGTCGATGGCGTTCACATCCGCGCCGAAGGGTATGTCCGGCACCATCCCGGTCGCGGCAAGCGCGAGGATCTGGCTGATCAGGGCTGCGTTCCCGCCCGGCGTGGTCGCGGGCGGAGTGGAGGTCGTCGTGGCCTCGACTGAGGCCGAGGTGGTGGTGTCGCCGCCGGTGCCGCCCGTCGTGGCCGTGGTGACCGTCGTGGCCGTGGTGGCTGTGGCGGAGGGCTGCGTGCTCCCGGTGCTGCCCGAGCCGCCCAAGGTCGTGCAGCCGGCCACGGCGAAGACCACGACGGCGACAGCCAGCAACACCAGCGGCACCAGTATCCACGGCCGCACCGAGCGCGGGCGTCCCAGTGGCCGCTCGTTCGCGCTGGCTGTTCTTCTTCCGAGAGTCATGTCCACCCCTCTCCGTTCCCTCTGGCTAGGCCCAGACGTCTGCCGGCGTCTATGCAACTCTACCGCACCGGCTTCTCGCCAAACCTTCCGGTTTCAGGCCATCTCCTGCTAAATTTATCCACGCCCAGCTTGATCCCGCAACGGAACTGACGCAAGGAGTGACGTCTTGATCGATAGTGGCGACACCGCATGGATGCTCATCAGCTCTGCCCTGGTGCTGCTGATGACACCCGGGGCTGGCCTTCTTCTACGGAGGCCTCGTCCGCAGAAAGAACATCCTTTCGGTCATTCATGCAGTGTCTGGCGGCCGTATGCGTCATCGGGCTGCAATGGGTGCTGTTCGGTTATAGCCTGGCCTTCGGGCCCGACCACGGGGGCGTCATCGGCGGGTTGTCGTGGGCCGGCCTGCAAGGCGTGGACCTGGCTCCCAACGCGGTGTACGCGGCTACCGTGCCGCACCTGCTCTTCATGGTCTTCCAGATGATGTTCGCCGTGATAACCCCGGCCCTCATCATCGGCGCCTTCGCTGAGAGGATGAAGTTCAGCGCCTTCTGTCGTCTTTGCCGTGCTGTGGGCCACCCTCGTCTACGATCCCCTGGCGCACTGGGTCTGGGGCGCGGGGGCTTCCTACGGGAGTGGGGCGCGCTTGACTTCGCCGGCGGCACCGTCGTGCACATCAGCGCCGGGATGGCGGCCCTCGCCGCCGCGCTGGTGGTGGGCAAGAGGCGCGGATACCCGGAGACGGGCACGCCCCACAACCTGGCCTTCGTCGTCCTGGGAGCCGCGCTCTGTGGTTCGGCTGGTTCGGCTTCAACGGGGGCAGCGCGCTCAGTTCCGGCGCCATCTCAGCCTGGCCTTCGTCACTACCCAGTTGGGTGCCATGGCCGGAGCCCTCGCCTGGGTGGTGCTCGACTGGCTGATCGCTAAACGACCCACCACGCTGGGCGTCCTCTCCGGTCTCATCGCCGGGCTGGCTGCCATAACCCCGGCCGCCGGCTTCGTGGGGCCGCTGCCGGCCCTGGCCATCGGCGCCGTCGCCGGCGGGCTGTGCTACGTAGCCGTGATGATCATCAAAGCCCGATTCAGTACGACGACTCCCTGGACGCTTTCGGCATCCATGGCATCGCCGGCATGTGGGGCATACTCGGCACCGGACTGTTCGCCAGCCTGGCCTGGAACAAGAACGGGGCCAACGGACTCTTCCACTCCGGAGCCCACCAGTTGCTGGTGCAGTTCGTCACCCTGCTCATCACCGCGACCTTCTCGTTCGTGCTCTCCTTCGTCCTCCTCAAGCTGGTGGACAAGTTCATGGGACTGCGCGTCAAGCCCGACCACGAGCTGATCGGCCTCGATCTCACCCAGCACAAGGAATCGGCTTACACGTTCCTCGGCTAGACCGGCTGGAGAGCGTTGCGGAGCGCCCTCGCCTAGGGGCGGGGGCGCTCCAAGGGAACCGGTCCGGCGAGCGGCGGTCGGCCAGGCCGGGAGCGGCGCTGCCACCAGCGCCCTCCCACGAACAACGCGTAGCCCAGCAACGCCCCGGCAGTGTTGACGATGACGTCGTCAATATCCACCGAGCGATAGGGGTTGTTGAGTAGAGCGCAGAGAGCCATCTGCAGCAGCTCGATCGACGCCGACAACCCTATTCCGAGGGCCAGCGCCCACCGCCACGCGCGTAGCCGCGGCCAGAGCACAGGCCCGAGCAGGGTGAAAGGCACCAAGAGAAGGAGGTTCCCCCCGAACAGGCGGACTATCTGGTGCCAACTCTGATGGTGAAAAGTGCGCAGAACCTCCCGAAACGGCACCAGGTTCAGCATGATCCACCCGATGCCACCGTTGCCCGGCGCCGGCGGCCCCTCGATGGGCATGGGAAAGAACGCTACCGAGGCGATCCAGAAGATGTAGGTGGTGAGGGCGAGCACGCCCAGCGTGTGCCACAGACCGACCTGCCGCCTCACCTCGAGCCAAAGCACCAGCGCGGCGACGGGCAGCCACGCCGCCCACATCACAGTCCCGTCGATCACTGATGTCGAGCCGGCGGCAGGGGATCCCCTATCTGGTCTTCCTTTTCGCCTATCGCAAGTTCGACGCTCTTTGACTCCTCGCCCTGCGCCAGAGTGCCCCGGATCGCTTGAAGGCCCCGGACCAAACGGCCGCCCGGGCCACTCGCCTCAGGGGTGAGACGCGCCCGTCGTCCTCAGTTCTTGGAACTGGGACGCTGAGCACAGGGCAGCCGAAGCGGATGGACAGGTCGTCGGCCATGTCGAGCACATAGGACGGCAGGTCCTGCGGCACCAGCATGATGACGTCGGGCAGGTGATCGGTCAGGACCGACATCAATCGGTCGGCCGAGTGCCGTCCCACCCAGACAGTGTCGAGCACGTACTCCTGGCTCCCTCTCGTCTTGGACTCATCCCTCTGACGGGGGCCGTCGGAGCCCTCTCCCGCGAAGAAGATCCAGGGCGGGTCGGAGCTATCCAGAGTGGATGCGTCGCTCACCGGCAAAACGACAAGGTCCGCGTCCAGCCGCACCGCGAGCAGACGGGGCGTCCTCAAGGCCGACGCCTGCGACCCAGGTCCCACTAGCGTCAACACCCGCGCCCTGTGATTCTGCAGTTCGCTGATGGCCTCAGGAAGGGTCAGGGGCTGGTCGTCGGGAATGGTCTTGGCCTCGCCAACGTGCTTGGCGGCCCAATGCACCCCCAGAGGGCCCACGAGTTCGAAGACCACCACCGATGCGAGCACGGCCGCAAGGATCGTCTCCCCGCTGTCCGGAAGCACCTCCTGGGCCAGGATCCCCAGCCCAACGGCGGCTCCGGCTTGAGGCAGCAGACTGACGCCAAGTCCTAGATAGAGGCGGGATTGCTCCGCGTCCCCGCGTGTGCTCCAGGCCGTCAAGAGAGGGCCGGCCAGCTTGCCCACCACGCGGGCCCCTATGTAGACCGCGAAGAGAAGCCCGATGCTACCTAGGGCACGAATATGGAGACTGGCCCCGGCCCAAAGAAAGAAGATAGCGATGATCGGAAACTCGATAGAGGCCAGAGCGGCGAATGCCCGATCGCGATCGCGCACTTCTCTGGTCAAGTTGGCGGCAGTAGTCCCCATAGCCAGTCCGGCCAGCAGGACGGAGTATCCGAGATACTCCGTCACGCCGACGACCAGCAGCACATGAGCCAGCACCAGTATGGAGAGTTCCTGTGACGAACGCACCTGCCGGACGAGCCGTGATACCACGAGTCCGGCCACGAACCCGATGGCTACAGAAGCAGCCATAGCTACCAGCCGGTCGGCGTAGAGGCTCCCGATGGCGCTCCCGGTCTCAAGGCTCACAGCCAACGGAAGCACCAGCGAGAAGATCAAGATCGCAAAGAAATTGTCGCTTGCGATAGTGAAGCCTACCAGCTTGGCGTAGTCGCCCTTTGCCCCTGTCTCTCGAAGAGTGCTGATGACGGTCGCCAGGCCGGTGGTGCCCGCGATGGCGCCGATGGGCAGGGCTATCTCGGCTCGGCCGGTCACAAGCCAGACGCCTGCACCGACAAGCAGAACGGGCAGCATTGTCTCGAGCCCGACGACCACATAGCTGCGGCGGGAAAGAGCGCGAAGATCGCCAAAGAAGAGCTGTTCGCCGGCAGCAAAAGTGATCATGCCCAAAGCGACCGGCTCGATGATCCTCAAGGAGTGGATCACCGAGGAGTTGACAAGGTCCAGCCCCTCCGGTCCCGCGAGGATGCCCAACAACATGAACGATGTGACCACCGGCACCCGTAGCCGCCTGGACAACCTCACCGAGAGGTAGCCCAGATAGACGAGAACACAGGCTATCAGGAGAACGGTCTCCAGAGAGGCACCTCGCGCTCGAGTCCGCATGGTCCAAGGGGCG
Source organism: uncultured Actinomycetes bacterium (assembly GCA_963784835.1). GTDB lineage: Bacteria > Actinomycetota > Thermoleophilia > RBG-16-64-13 > RBG-16-64-13 > RBG-16-64-13. The sequence continues at coordinate 58,133 of CAWASM010000004.1, forward strand.
TCGGCCCCGTATCAGGGTACAAGAGACCGACCCTCCGCGTGAGACGTGTGCGCCACCCCGACCCTGTCGCGACTATCCGGCGGGGCCCGCTTTTCGCCCCGCCCTGGCGGCGCGCCTGCCCTTGTCCAGAGTCCCGGCCATGAGGAAGCCGGCCAGCATCAGCGCCGCACCCACCATCTCCGCCGGATAGAGACCGGCCGTGCTGCCAAGCCTCGCCCGCGATCCCACGAAAGGCGAGCAGGATGGCGCCGGCAGCGATGAGCACGTTGGCCCACACTGCGGTAGGCGAACTCGCGCTTGCGCAGGAACCGCCAGATGGAGTAGAGCGCGCCGCCGAAGAGCAGGAGCGAGCCGGTGATGTTGACCGGCAGCGACATCACCCGCGGAAAGGAGAGACTGGCGCCCAAGGCCTGGCCGCCCACCGTGATGCCGGGGACCAACTTGCTCGGTAACCAGGGTGACGCGTGAAAGTCCCATAGAAGAAGGCTGCCATGCAGAGCAAGGCAGGAACACTAGGTACAGGTGCCCCCACAGCCGCCTTCTGGTGATAAGGTACAAGGTGCCCAAGCCCGAGAAAGCCCACCAGCGACGCGGCGAGCACGATGTAAACGCGGTAGACCGTGGGGTTCCAGGCGCCGGCATGCTCGGACCACGCCTCCATGAACGCCGCGACGGTGTAAAGGAGCATGCCCACCGCCCAGGCAGCCTGGTGCGCCCGCCGCCTGCGCCACCACTGCCAAGCCACCAGCCCGGTGAACACCGCGCCGAGGCAGCCGGCAGCAAGAGGCCAGGCCCAATGTGACCAGAACTCCGTGCTCATGGCTTCTGGCCCGTCACCGCCGGCGCGGAGTAGAACCACACGCCATCCGGGTAGGTATAGGACAAGACCGCGGCATCGGCATCCTCAAGCCCTTCGACGGCATACCCCGCGTACAGCATGATGCCCTGCTGGTCGGGGCACCAGACTACCGAGCCCCCGAAGCGAACATCCGGATAGACCTCGTCCGTCGGCACGATCCGGGTCCAGCGGTTGGCCGACGGTTCATACGACCACATCAGCGTGACGCGGGCGTAGTCGGTGGTCAAGCCCTGCGCCACAAGCATGAAGCGCTGCATCACGGGCTGGTAGAGAAAGTACGGCAGCTCCAGACCCGGAGGGGCCTCTCCATCAGGCTTCAGGTCCGCCCAGGCGTTGTTAGCCGAGTCGTAGGCCCAAAGCCGCTCGTTGAGGATCAGCCCGAAATCGCCGTCGGGCTTTGAGCCCTCGAGCGAAGTGTAGTGGCCGCCGACGACGAGCACCAGCCCCGTGTTGGGATCATACGCCAGCGACTCCGCGGCCAGGCCGGGCGGCCGGTCTCCGGCCGGTTCAAGCCTGGTCCACGCGCTGGTCTGCCGGCCGTAGGCCCAGAGTTCGTTGACGAACTTGAAGGGCGACGTCTCCCCGCCGGTCGCGGGCTCTCTTCTGGTTCCCAGCAAGAGCAACCGATGGCTGCGGCTGTCATAGACCATCGCTTGGTGCTCCCATCCAGGAGGTCCCTCGCCCGATGGCGTCAGCTCGGTCCAGTTGCCGACGGCCGGGTCGAATTCCCACAGATCGCTCCGACCAGTGCCGGAGTCGCCGGTCTCTGTGGCTTCGTTGTAACCGCCGAACATGAGGACGGTCTCCGTGTCGCGGTCGTAAACCATGCCCTGGCCAAAGCGGGCCGGCGGGGTAGCTCCGGCCGGTTGGAGTTCGGTCCAGCTTCCCACTGCAGGATCGTATGCCCAGGTGTCGCCAAGATAGTCCGCTTCCCCATCTGGCGATGCCACGTAGACCCCGCCGAACATGATCACCCGTCCGCCGGACTCGTCATACACCAGCGCCTGCCCCGAACGAGGCGAGGGCGAGGGCCCGGCCGAGGCTTCCTTGGTCCATTGTCCGAGGTGCTCCACGCTGCATCCCCGAGTGAGAACAGTGAGCAAGATGAAACCAACCACCCCCACTATCACCAGGGCTACTTTGGTCCAGCGGCGTTGCACTACTTGCCCCATCATCAGCGACTCCCCTTTGGCCCGACGGATTCGGCCGATTCTAGCCCAACAATGGACTCGGGGTCGTCGGTCCGTCCAAGTCGCCTGCCGGGGGACCTCACTACGTCCGGCCTACAAGCAGGAGAAACGCCAGGTTAAGGTGGCTCCACAGCCGCCCGCGGACCACAAGGTACAGGGTGCCAAAGCCGAGAAAGCCCACCAGCGATTCCGCGAGTACGATGTAGACCCGATAGACGCTGGAGTTCCAGACGCCGGCGTGTTCGGACCAGGCCTCCATGAAGGCCGCGACGGTGTAGAGGAGCATGCCCACCGCCCAGACAGCCTGGTGCGCCCGCCGCCTGCGCCACCATTGCCAGGCCACCAGGCCGGTGAACACCGCGTCCAGACAGCCGGCCGCCAGTGGCCAGGCCCAATGTGACCAGAACTCAGCACCCGAGATCGCGTCCCCTCTACTCGCTTCTCATTGTCCCTTAACGAACATACGAGGCCGGGAGAGCGAAGTGCTCGTCTGGGAGTCGGGTCACCGGCACGAGAGCTAGAGTCACCGTGTCAAGGGAGATCACCGGCTGGGGCGAGGAGCCACTTGGGAGATTGGCGAACGGCGTGATGTTGATGCCGATGATCGTGCCACCCCTGGTGAGGATCGTCGACTCACCGCCGCTTCCCCGAGCGAAGCCAAGGAGGACTTCGGACAGTTCCGGGTCGCGTTTCGGATCGTCCGGATACATCGTGATGACAAGGGCCGTTAGATCCATCCCAGGGCTCGGCGACTCAGCCCATTTGAGCGAGTAGGTCAGGGTAGCCATTATCAGCCCGCCGGTCCCGTCTAGCTCTCCGATGCTCGCGCCGGTCAGGGAAAGTCCCGGGAGATCCACTCCGAAGCAGTCGAAGGAAGCCTGCTTTAGAGCCTGTACTTGGTCGTTCCAGTACCGCTCCGCGAATTCGTAGACATCGCTCACGGCCGGCTCCTCGACATCCGACAGCGGCACCAGTTCCCGACTGACCTCCGCCAGTACGCGGGGTTCCTCTCCGGTGGGTCCCGGATCGGCGCGCGATAGCCGCTCCCATGAGAGCAGCCCCGTCCGAGGATCCTGGCGGGCCTCGTGGACCGCCCCGATCGCCCCGACTACGTCGTCCGCCTCCACGACAAAGGTGGCCTTGTACTGGTCCCCACGCCTGAACCACACGGCGCTGGGAGGCAAGCCGCCGCCACCCACCGAAGCGTAGGCCTCTTCAAGGTCCGCACCGCCTGCCGGGAACGAGATCACCCCGCCCCCGAACACCGTTCCGAAGGAGTAGTGGACCCCGGAGACCACAACGTCGCATAGGGACAACGGATGACCGGCGGCGGCCCATTCCAGACGGAGGCTATCGTTCTCGGGCACGATCAGAGCCCGTGATATGACAGCGTCGGGCGGCCCGTTCTCAACCCGGATGGCCGCCCCCTCGGGCACAGCTTCCAGGCCGCCGAAGATGGGGGGCGCGTCGAGCTGCACCCACTCGACTTCGCTCGCTGCCGGTTCCGCACCACCCTGATTCGACGTGGTAGACGTTTCGCAGCCAAGCGCTCCCGCAGCGACGAGCGCCAGGATCAGGAGAAGCGAAAATAGTTCTGACGCACTAGCCCAGAGCCCGTTCTGGACCCGCCTGCCGCGTCTCGGCTGACTGATGGTGGGAATCGCTCGGTCGCCCACTAGCCCCCCAGTCTGTCCCTGGGCCCCATCGGGCCCCCCTACGACTGCGGCCAGGTTATCAGACCGTCGGCCGCTTCCCTAGCCAGGTGTCCCCGAACTACAGGAAACAGAGAAACGTGCAAGAATTTATCCATAGAAACAAATCCTGGTGCCACTGTTTTAGGGGAAGGAGCACCGACACCATATGGCCGAACACGAACGCACCCTGGCCGTCTTCATCGACTTCGAGAACCTCGCGATCGGCTTCAAGCATAGGCGCGGCGAGTTCGACATCCACAAGATCCTCGAACGCCTCGTCGAGAAGGGCAAGGTCATCGTTAAAAAGGCCTACGCCGATTGGAACGAGTACAAGCAATACACCCGGCCACTGCACGAGAACGCCATCGAGCTCATCGAGATCCCGCGGCGGCAGATGACCGGCAAGAACTCCGCCGACATCCGGCTGGCTGTGGACGCCATGGACCTGTCCTGGTCGAAGGAACACATCGATACCTTCGTGGTCGTGTCGGGCGATTCCGACTTCTCGCCCCTGGTGTCGAAGCTCAAGGAGAACGGCAAGCACGTCATCGGCATAGGCATGAGGGATTCGACCTCCGTCCTCCTTGTCGACAACTGCGACGAGTTCATCTTCTACGAGGATCTCGAGAAGCAGGCGGCCGCGCCACCCGCGCCGAGCCCGCAGGCGAAGGACATCCCCGAGGAGAAGAAGGAAGTGTTCGACCTGCTGTTGGAGTCCATCGCCGCCCTCATCCGCGAGAACAAGGACCCCATCTTCGCCTCCATGGTCAAAGACACTATGCAGCGCAAGCGCCCCTCGTTCACCGAGTCGGCCTACGGCTATCGCAGCTTCAGCAGCCTGCTCCAGGACGCCGAGAAGGGCCGGCTCATCACGCTGCACCGGGAGAAGAAGGCCGGGGGGACGTACGTGATAGAGGGCTTCGTAGAGTAGGCGCTGATAGGGGTCGCCCTCGCGGCAAACGCTCTCTGCACGAGTACGTGTCGCGACACCGCGCGATCGACCCCTATCAGCGCCCGTCTTGTATCTCGGAGACGGTCCTCTTCGTATGGTCTGCAGCTTCGCTCGCTTCACGGGTACGTGTCACTTCGCGCATGCGGCCCCTCGGAACCACCGCCGCCACCACTGACAAGAAAGGTCCGCCCCGGCGTCGGCCGGGGCGGACCAGATTCTTCTACCACGGGGCACTTGACAGTCGAGTGGCCCGCGTCGCGCTCGCTCGGTCGACCGAGCCGGGGCCGCTTGACTACTTCACTTGATCGTAGGTCACAGGCTCGCCCGTGTCCAGATTGGTGACCGTCAGCTTGCCGCCCGCGAGGGTGAAGTCGGTGGTCGCCGACTGCCCCATGAAGCTGACAGTGAGCTTGCTCCCGTCCACCTTGTAGGTGTATTCATCGGGGGCGTCGCCCGAATCGGAGGTCACTATCATCTTGCCGTCGTCGGTGAACTGGATCGTCTCGGCCTCGGACGCGCTGTGCCACTTGCCCACGATAGAGGCCTTGCCGCCGCAGCCGCCGAAGGCGAGGACTACACCGATCACCAAGATCGCGATCCCCACTACTTTGAGGACGGACGCGAAAGAACGCGAGGTCCCACGTGAAGAGAAGAACGAAAAGGACATGCTGCTCCCTCCCTGCAGCTCGAACACCGAGTCTGCAGTTGCTTGGATTCGCGGAGCCGCGGTCCTGGGCCGCGGCGATCCGCCCGAGCGGCAACTATACCGAACCGAAGGGGCCGTTCGCAAGAAGCTGGCCACTGCCCGTTGACACGGTGCGAGGCGATGGCACAGAACGAGGTGCCGTGGCTCTTGTTACCGCTTGCCGCAGAGGTGGGACGTGTTCAGCAAGGAGAACAGCGCAGGCAAGAACTTCATGCTCACCGCGGCCGCCTGGCTTGTGGTCGGCGGGTTGATGGGGCTCATCCTCGCCCTCGAGTTCGTCTTCCCCGATTGGATTCCGCGGCTTCGGCCTGGCTGGTCTTCAGCCGTCTGCGCCAGGCACACGTCAATACCGTAATGTTCGCTTGGCTATCCGGCGGCATGATGGGGCTGTGGCTCTACATCGTGCCCCGGCTGACCGGCCGGCGGCTGTGGAGCGAGAAGCTCGGCAACATCACCATGGTGCTCTGGAACGTTGCCCTTCTGGTCGGCATCGTCGGGCATCCTGACCGCCCACACCCAAAGCCGCGAATACGCCGAGATGGTCTGGGGCGTCGACGTGGCTGTCATGGTGGTGCTGCTGCTGAACGTCATCAACCTGCTACATGACCATCGCCAACCGGGTTGAGCAGAAGCTGTATGTCTCGCTGTGGTACATCACCGGCACCGTCATCTGGATGCCCATGCTCTACTTCATCGGCAACGTCATGTGGAATCCGCCGACCGGCGCGCTGACCGGCATCAACGACACCATCTTCAACTGGTTCTACGGCCACAATGTGCTCGGGCTGTGGTTCACCACCGGGCTGTTGCCCGTCATCTACTATATCGTCCCCAAGCGAGACGCGCACGCCCCTCTACAGCCACTTCCTCTCGCTCATCGCCTTCTGGGGCATCGCCTTCTTCTACACGGGCGTTGGGCGCGCATCACCTGCTCTGGGCGCCCATACCCCTAGTGGCTGAAGACGATCGCCGTCGCCGAAAGTATCGGCATGATCTTGCCGGTCATTGCCTTTATGATGAACATCTTCCTCACCATGCGGGGCAACTGGAATCGCTTCTTCACCAGCATCCCGCTGCGCTTCATCGATCACCGGCTGGGCCGCTTACATCCTTGTTTCGTTCCAGGGCTCGCACCAGGCTCTGCGTAGCATCAATCTGCTGACCCACTTCACCCAGTACGTCCCCGGCCACGCCCATCTGGCCCTGCTTTTCTTCGCCGGCCTCGGTGATCATGGGCGGCATGTACTACGTCATCCCGCAGGATCTATAACTGCCAGCTCTACAGCCGCAGTCTGGCGCAACATGCAGTACAGCCTGTATGTCATCGGCTTCACCTTCTTCTTCGGCGGTTTCCTGCTCACCGGCCTGGTCAGGGCACGGCCTGGGTGCACCAGGGCTTGCCGGTCTGGAGCGTACTGCCCGGACTGCGGCCCTACATGGCACTGCGCGCCGCCGGCGGCGTCCTGCTGGTCATCAAGCTTCATCTCTGTTCACTTACAACATCATGCGCCACTGCCCTCGCCGCGTCCGATGGCCGCCCATCCCGCGCCGAGCCTGGAGAGGCGCTGCTTCCACCCGCCGGCCGCGCAGACTGAGAGGTGCCACCATGAAAATGACCTTCAGAATCATCGTCTTCGGCGCGTCATCGTCTTCTTGGCGGTGGTCACCGGCAGTGGTCTTCATCCCAGGCCTGGTCTGGAATCCGCAGCAGACCTTTCGTCGCTCAGCACTACACCGCTCGCAGGCTCAAGGACGCGTAGCTGTTCTACTCCAACGGCTGCAACTACTGCCATACGCAGTACGTGCGCGCCGAAGACACGGCCATGGGACCGGTGTCCGAGGGTGGCAACTACGTCTTCGACAACCCCATGATCCTCGGCTCCGAGCGCACCGGGCCCGACCTCTCCTATGTGGGGCGCAAGCGGAGCGAGGCCTGGGAGATCGACCACTGGAAGGAGCCCGCGCGACTTCTCGCCGCTCTCGATCATGCCCAGCTTTGAGTTCCTCTCCGACGAGGACTCGAATGCCATGGCGGCCTACCTCTTCACCCTTGGCGACCGCACGTCGGCACAGAGCACATGATCATGCCGCCCGCGCATTATGCCAAGGCCACGCGATCCTACGGCTACCCGGCCGTGACGCCGGGCCAAGCGGACCGCCGAGGGCTGGCCCACGTGGAGGCAGGCCGGGCTTGCAGGAGGGCAAGGAGCTGTACGTCGAGCGCTGCCAGACCTGCCACGGCTGCGCCGGCAACGGACTGGGCACCTATGGCGGCACCCTGGTCGTCACCCCGGCAGACTACAAGCAGGAGCCGTTCAGGAGCATGCCCGACGACCAATGGTTCTGGCACGTCTCCGAAGGGTGCCGGGCACGGTCATGCCCACCTGGAAGGCAGCCTGACCGAGGAGCAGCGCTGGAACGTCATCCGCTACGTCCAGCAGATCTTCACCCATCCGGTCGATGCACGACCCGGATGAAGGCGACCCGCCGGCGACGTACGTCGAGCATGACCAACCCGCTGCCGCTAACACGCTGGATACTCTGGATGATGGCAAGCATATCTTCATCCGCGAATGCATGGTCTGCCACGGCGACGCCGGGCGCGGCAACGGCCCCTACCGGCGACGGGCATTCAGCCGTCGCCGCCCGACTTCGGCGACGGCAGCTTACGGCACCCTGGCCAAGCCCCATCTACACAGACGCGGACTACTTCTGGCGCATAAGCGAGGGATTGCCCTGGAGCGCCATGCCGACGTGGAAGCTGCACTATTCCGAGGAAGATCGCTGGGCTGTGGTGCACTACGTCCGCACCGTCTTCACGCAGACCGAGGCGGCCCCGTGAGCTCCTGCCCGACGGAGAGGACTTCACCTTCCCCGATATCTACAAGACCGAGGTCATACCCGAATCGGCCTCGTTCGTCCGAGGCCGCTCGGTCTACTTGAAGAATTGCGCCCAGTGCCACGGCTTGGCCGGCGACGGCAGGGGTTGGAACGGCGACTATCTGAACCCGCAGCCGGCAGACCTCCAGGAAGACGCGGGGGTGCCTCTGGCAGCTGGTGACGAGGGCAAAGCGTTGGCCCGGGTCACGTTCGGCATCAAGGGCACGTCCATGCCTGAGCTGGGGCGAGTTCCTCCCACTGGACCAGCGCTGGGACGCCATCAAGTACCCTTCGTCGAGGCGTTCCGGTTGGGCAAGCCTGTCACAGCCAGCGTCGCGGGCAATGGGGAGGTCGCTGCCGACTTCGCCACGCTCAGCCCCGATAACTGGACCGGTGAAGGCCATGTGATCTCGCTGTCCCGAGGAGCCGACGTCTTCTCCACCTACTGCGCCACCTGCCACGGCCCCGGCGGGGATGGCCAAGGCTACGGCGACGTGAACAGCCCCAGCGGCGGCCCGGCCCGGTTCCCGGCGGGCCTCTCCCTGAACTACGTGTTCTGGCGGGTGTGGGACGGGGTGCCCGAGAGCGTGATGCCGCCGTTCGCCCGTTTCCTGAGCGACGAAGATGTCTGGAACGTCGTCACGTACACGCAGGAGCTCGTCCCGGCCGCGCCCGCCACCAAGGGAGCGCCTTGATGCCGCTGGGACTATGGCTCTTGGTCGGGTGGATGATCTTCATGGCGCTTGTGGGTATAGGCTTCATCGTGTGGGGCTGGCGCAAGGGCCAGTTCCGTAACATCGAGGAAGCCAAGTACAAGATGCTCGAGGATATCGAGCCGCAACCCTGGCCTGGAAAGAAGGGAGGCGACAAATGACGCAGAACGCGCTGCGCGTGGGACCAGAGATCATCGGCCTGGTGATCGGAGTGGTGGTGCTCATCGTCTTTGCCCTCACTTTCGCGTTGCCCACCCGCTCACGGATGCTGCCCGGCAGCAGCGGACACCGCGAAGCAGAAGACGATGGCCGCCACGAGGACGTCAGGCCCGACGGCTACATCGACAGCTTCAACCGGGAGATCGAAGAGGCAGGGGGCGGGCTTCCCTGGGTGGTCTTCATAGCGGTGCCCGCGGTGGTGATCGCCTGGGTCGTATACCTGGTGTTGCACTGGAACTCGTGATTCTCGTCCACCGACGAAGAAGGACGTCACCATGGCCTACGTCTACCAGGTGAGCTTCGACATCTCCCCCGCGCGGCAGCACGAGCTGGAGACCGGGTCCTCTTTGGAGCGCGTGCTCGGGTACCTGCGCGCTGTCTTGCCGAACGAACCGGGCTTCACCACCGCCCGGGCCATATACTCTCTGGATATGCCCGATCGGACTCGGGTGGTGGTAGAAAGCGTCTGGGACCACTGGGAGGATATCGGCATATGCACGCGGAAGTCCGCACTGGCCGAAGAGAAGATCTTGCGCGAGTACTCGCATCTCAGCCCCGAGATGCTGGGAGATCCGCACATTCCGTGAGGTCGACTAGAGTTGCCCCCTGGACCTCCAAGCAGCTCGGGAGCCCGGCGCCGGCGGTCGCTTCAAAGCCCTGGTCCTCTTCCTGGCCCCGTCCTTCTGGTTCTCGCGTCTGCCGGCTCCGGGGATGCGGCTCCCGAAAAAGACGCTGCGAGCGCCCCCCAAACATTCGGGCCGCAGACCGCGGGCGGACTCGTCATCACACTTCAGGTGGACCCCTATCCTCCACAGCCGCGAAGCCAAGCCCAGTTCCTTATCACGATCACCGATCCGGCCGGCGAGCCGGTCACTGGAGCGCACGTACGACTGGATATGACCATGCCGGCGATGCCCATGCCGCCCAACCGTCCGGAAGCCTCCGAGCAAAGGCCCGGGCAATACGCCACGCCGGTGGCGTTCACCATGGCCGGCGAATGGGCAGCCCTCGTAGCGGTGACGACCGCTCAAGGCCAGGAGATCTCCGTCACGTTCGCCCTAGAGACACAGTGAGAGGCGCGACTTGCCGATAGCCGGCAGTACTCTGGCGGCCCTCTTCGTCGTGGGTCTGCTGGGAAGCGTGGGGCACTGCCTGGGGATGTGCGGGCCCTTGGTGGCTATGACGGGCATCCGCTTCGCCGAGCGACGCGCAGGCCTGGAGGCCACCGGCGCGTGGTGCGGCGCCGGCGCCACGGCCAACACGATGGCCACCGCTGAGGCCGGCCGGGAAGTTGCTGCTCCCCCCAGGCGCCGCCTGCCCATCGCCGCCACCGTCGTCTATCACGCCTGCCGCATCGCGGTGTACGTCGCCATGGGCGCCGTCGTCGGCAGCCGCCTCGTTCTTCGGGCTGGCCGGAGACATGACCACGGTCGGCGCGGTGATCGGCATAGTGATCGGTCTTGCGGTACTGGTGCTGGGCCTCGGCTACGCCGGTCTGCTCCCCGCCGTTGCCCGAGCGAGTGGAGCGCGTTGGTGGAACCGGGCGACCATGCGGGCCCTGCGACTCCCGGGGCACGCGGGAGCCGCGCTGCTCGGCGCCATCAACGGCATCTTGCCCTGCGGCCTCGTCTATGGAGCCCTCCTCGTGGGAGCCGGGACAGGCAGCCCCGGGGCGGCGCCCTGGCGATGTTGGTCTTCGGGCTCGCCACCTTCCCGGCGCTGGCCCTCGTCCAGTCAGGCATCGGTTTCCTCGGCTCGCCTCGCCGCCGCTGGCTGATGCGGGCGGCGGGGATCGTCGTGCTCCTGGTCGGGTTACAGCTCTGCCTGAGAGGACTAGCAGGGCTCGGCGTCGTGCGCTCCGTGAGCATCGGCCGGTTCATGCTGTGGTAGACCCACACTCCAGTTGCGCTCTGTGTGGCCTACGGGCGCCCCTGCCCGTCTCGCGCAAGATCAAGGCTGAGGAGAAGCGTTTCTGCTGCGGAAGGCTGCGCTCGCGTCTACGAGCTGGCCGACGAAAGCGGCCTCCTCGAACAGATACTAACGAAGCCCGCGGACCGGCGGCGGCCGGTGACCTCCCTGGTCGGAACCGGCGACACCGCCTATTTCTCCCTGAAGGGCATGTGGTGCACTGGATGCGCGACGGCGGCCGAAGCACTTCTGCGTCACCAGCCCGGCGTGCGCAACGTCGACATCAGCTTCGCCTCCGAGCGCGGGCGGATAAGCTACGACCCCGACAAGACCTCGGCAGGTACCCTCCTCGCTAGGCTGGAGTCCCTCGGATATCAGCCCCGTGTCCATTCCGACGGCGCTGAGACCGGTGTCGAAAGGCGACTCGAGGGCATCCTCCTTCAGCTGATCGTGGCGATCGCTTTCGGGATGCAGGTGATGATCATCTATCTCGCTTTTCTATATCCGCGATACGGCCAGGGAGACTACGCGGGTTCGGAAGTGCGCACTCTGCAATATCTGGCCATGGGACTGACCCTGCCCGTGTTGTTTTATCGGTTTGCCTCTCCTTCTTGCGAGGGGCGTGGCGCGCCCTGTTGGCCCACACAGCGACCATGGACACCCTTGTGGCTCTGGGAACAATCTCGGCCTTTGCCTACAGCGCCTACGTCACCATCAGCGCCTCGGGAGCCACGTATTTCGACTCGGCGGCGATGATCACCACGTTCGTGATGGTCGGGCGCTATCTGGAATCCCTAGGAGGCAGCAGGGCACGCACCGACCTCAACGCCTTGCTCGACCTCCAACCGTCCCAGGCCTGGACTCGGAGCGAAGATTCCTGGGTCCAAGTGGACGCCGCCGCTCTGCCCGCGGAGGCTGAGATCCTCATCAAGGCCGGCGAGCGCATACCGGCCGACTGCACGGTCACCGAAGGCGCCGGAGCCGTGGACGAGTCCTTGCTCACCGGAGAGTCGTTCCCCGTAGACAAGGAAGCCGGCGACAAGGCCATGGCCGGCACACTGCTGCTTGACGGGTCGCTGGTGGCCCGCACGACCGGGCCGGTGACCGGCAGCAGGCTTGCTCAGATCTCCCGGCTCATCGAGGAGACCTTGGCCACGAAGCCGCGCAGCCAGAGGCTCGCCGACAGGGCCGCCGCGTATTTCGCCGTGGGCATCATCGTGGTTGCTGTGGTCTCGTTCGCCGTCCGGCTGGCGCTGGGACGGCCCGTGCCGGGCTCCCTCATAGCGGCGATCACCGTTCTCGTGGTCGCCTGCCCGTGCGCCCTGGGTCTGGCCACTCCGCTTGCCCTCACCATCTCTCTGAGCGTGGCGGCCCGCGCTGGAGTGCTGGTGCGAAACCCTGCGGCGCTGGAGCTGGCCGCCACGGTAAGGCGCGTCGTCTTCGACAAGACCGGCACCGTCACCCTCGGCCGCCTGACAGTCGACCGCGTCACGGTCCTCGACCCGGCCCTGCTGGGCTCTGACTCGCCGGGGCCATCCGGCGGCGGCGCGCAGCGCCTGCTTTGTCTGGCCGCTGCCGTCGAGCAATTTTCCGAACACCCACTGGCCAGGGCTATCGTGGCGGCCTGCGAGGGCCCGCTTCCTTCGGCCACCGGTTTCGAGGCCACGCGAGGCCGGGGTGCGGCGCGGTCGTGCCCTCCCTGGAAGGAGTCCGTGTACGGGTGGGGTCACTGGCCTACCTCGGCCTCGACGCCGGCGCACTCCAGGGTGAGCCTGCTGCGTCCTCTGCCCGGCAGAGCCCGGCCGCGACCTCGGGCACCACGGCCTCGGGCACCACGGTGTGGGTGGCCGGAGGCGACCGGCTGCTCGGCTCCTCATCACGCTCCGCGACGAGCTCAACCCCACGGCCCGCGAAGCGTTTGCCGCGCTGGCGAAACAGAACGTCAAGACCATCATCCTCTCCGGTGACGCCGCCGAACCGGTCAGCTCGGTGGCGCTTGAGGTCGAGGCGGGCGATCACTGCGGAGCACTCGGCCCCGAAGACAAGGTGGAGCGGAATCCGCCGCTGGCAACGAGACGGCGAGGTGGTGGCCGTGGTGGGAGATGGCGTGAATGATGCTCCCGCCCTTGCCCAGGCCGATCTGGCGGTCGCCATGGCCGAAGGAGCCGACCTGACCGCCGACGCGGCCGACGTCATCGTGAACCGCGGCGATCTAGGCTTGTTCCCTGGTTCATCAAGCTCTCCGCACGCACTCGGGGGGATATCCGCCAGAACCTGGCTTGGGCTTTCGCCTACAACGCGGTAGCTATCCCCCTCGCGGCAGCGGGCCTCATCAGTCCCATCATCGCAGCCGGCGCTATGGCTGCGAGCAGTCTGCTGGTGGTGGGCGACTCGCTGCGCCTGAGAGGGCGCCGCTAGCAGGTCAGCCGCGAAGAAACCGCGTCATCGTCCGGCAGCGGCGTCCAACACCTCTCGCACCTTGGTGAGCAGAAGACTTGGAGCGAAGGGCTTCTGCGGGTAGTTGACTCCGGCATCGAGAGCATGTTCGCCGGAGACAAGGTGCCGCGGATGTCCCGACATCAGCAGAACGGGAAGTCCGGGGCGCGAGGCCGACGCCTTCTCCGCCAGGACGTCACCCTGCACCCCTCCCGGCAGCACCACGTCGGTCAAGACCAGATTTATCGGTCGCGCCGGATCACCGAGGAGCGCCAAGGCTTGGACGCCGTCCTGCGCGGCGAGAACGATGTAACCATCGTTGTTGAGCACTCGTGTGACAAGCTCCCGCACCGCCGTCTCGTCTTCCACGAGCAGTATGACTTCGTGAGAGGCTGTCACAGCCGGCGGATCCACGATGAGCGGGGCATCCCCTGTCGAAACCTCGAAGCGAGGAAAGATGATCCTGAAGGTCGTACCCTCGCCCAGCCGGCTCTCCACGGAGATGCTGCCCCCGCTCTGCTCTGACGATGCCGTAGACGGTCGAAAGTCCCAGGCCGGTCCCCAGACCCGGGCCTTTGGTGGTGAAGAACGGCTCGAAGATGTGCGAGATCATCTCCTCGTCCATACCGCAGCCGGTATCGGAGACGACCAGCACGCGTGGGAGCCAGGCTCACTCCCTGCACCCTTCTCGCGGGATCCCGCCGCCAGCTCCAGGTTGGCCGTCTTCGGGTTGAGCCTGCCTCCGCCGGGCATGGCGTCGCGCGCATTGATGGCCAAGTTCATGACCACCTGCGTCAGCTGGCTTCGATCCACCTCGATCAAGCCGATCTCCGGCTCGAGCGTGACATCCAGTTCTATCGATTCACCCAGGGTGCGGAGGAGAAGTGGCTCGATCTCCGCCAGCATGTCGTTCAAGGAGGTCGGCTCCGGTTGCAGTGCCTGGCGACGCGAAAAGGCCAAGATCTGGCGAGTGAGACCCGCCGCGCGCTCGGCTGCGCGCCTGATCTCCTGCACGTCACCGCGCACCGACTCGAGCGTGCAGTCTGGGGTGGCCAGAAGCAGGTCGCTGTAGCCGAGGATCGCAGTCAGAAGGTTGTTGAAGTCATGGGCGATGCCGCCGGCCAATTGCCCCACGGCCTCCATCTTCTGAGACTGCCTCAGCTGCGCTTCGCTTTCGCTCAGCGCCTCCTCCGCCCTGACCTGACCGCCGGTGTCCACCGAGACGCCCACTACCTCTCGAACCAGGCCGGCACCGTCGAACACCGGAGTGAGCCGGGAGATGAAGTGCGCTCCACTGAAGAAGGACGTGAAGGTCGTGTGTCTTCCCGCGAGCGCTCCCTTGATCGCCTCCACCGCGGCGCGGTCCTCATTGTAGAGGTCGAGTATGGAGGTGCCGATGCTCTGGCCCTCGCGCAAACCCATGGCGGCGAGACCGTTGCCCTCACTGAAGGTGAAGCGGCCGCCCTTATCCAAGCCGAACATTATAACGGGCGCATTCTCCAGCACCAGGGTCAGCCGACCGACTTGGTGCTCCAAGCCTTCTCCCGGTCTCCTGTCCAATGGAGAGCCTCCTTCAGTCTGAGCGCGAGTGACTCCGAAGACGCCCTGCACCTGCTCAGTCAGTCTCTACCCTATACCCTGTTTCTTCCTTCCGAAACTGGGGCGGCACTGTCGCCAGCGCGGTGGACGTGGAGAGGGATGGTGCGGGTGTTCATGCATGGAGCCTAGTATTTCGGGCTCGGGGTGGTACTTTGCTATTTGTCTCGCCCGGTCGCCGTTTGACCCGTGGCGGGACTCCCGGCATGCATTCCTAAGGAGGGCTGCGATGAACAGGCTACGGAGCTTCCGCGAGGGGGCGAGTCTCGAGCGGGGCCGGTGGGCACGGTCCGCCTGGTCGATATACGTTCTTGCCGTGGCGATGCTGCTGCTTCCGCTGGCCGCGGGCTGCAGTCTGGACAGCGGCAAAGCCGCGGAGACGTCACAGCCCGGGACCTCCAACCTAGTCGCCTTCTCGACGACCACCGTTGGCTCGACAAGTACTACAGCAGCCCCAGTGACCACCACTACCACGTTCTTCGGGACCACCACGACCACGACCACCCCGGACAACGCCTCGACCACAACCGAGTATGGCGGCCCCACCGGCACCGTGCCTCTCCCCCCCACCACCGCCACGTCGCTGCCCGCGGAGACCGTTCTCTATGAGATCAACGACTGGTCCACGGGCCTCAACGGGTGGGGAGCCGCCGGCCAGTGGAAGACGGTCGCCGGGATGCTGGTGACCGACGGCAGCAGTGATTCCTTCGCGGTAGCCCCGCTGGATCTAGGCGAGCAGCGCAACTACGCGGTGGAGTGTGAGGTCCAGATCCTGGCTCCCGACGCAGGCACCGACGTGTACCTCATGGCCCGCATGACCAATGGGCTCGGCTACTGGGCCGGTTTCAACGGAGAGAACCAGCGCCTGATCATCGGGTTCGGGGAGAGCGACATCGCCGATGCGCACTTCGCCCTAGATGGTGAATGGCACAAGTACCGGCTTGAGGTCTCTGACGACACCCTCACGCTGCGCTTCGAGGACGCGGAACTGGTTCGGACCATTGACAACCAGGCGCTTGAGGCCGGCACCGTGGGCATCTATTGTGGCAACGGCCAGATCAGAGTGCGGGCCTTCCGGGTTGTCGCCCTCTAGCGACATCCCGGCCGGCAACCGAGGAGGTGAGTGATGCTCTGCGCCAGATGCGGTCATGAGATCGAAGAAGGTACGAAGTTCTGCCGCTTCTGCGGCGCACCGGCGACCCCGGCGGTCGACCCGGATGCCGTCACGAGGAGGATCCCGGTGGTCGACCCGGATGCCGTCACGAGGAGGATCCCGCCGATCGTCCCGGTGGTGCCCCCTGTAGCCCCGCCGGCCCCAGCCAGCGGCGCAGAGCGCTGGGAGATCGCTCATCCCTCCCAGGCTTGGGACCCCTCCGGGTCTTGGGACCCCTCGCAGTCTTGGGAGCGACCTGAGCCGCCGCGCAGACGCACCGGTATGTGGGCCTTCGTGGCGGGTCTGGTCTTGGTCGTGTGCGCCGGTGCCGCGATAGCCGCCTATCTCTTGCTCCGCGACGATTCGGGGAGCGCGAGCACCGTTTCCACCGACACTGCCGGCTCCGCCACTTCCGGCTCCGCCACCACGGTCCTCGGTGGCGAACCGACCGATACGACCACCGGCGAGGTCACGACCACCTCCGCCGATCCCGTCTCGGCCGTCGACCTCTCGCCCCTAGCCGGTATCAACGTGTCGTCCACGCTGGCCACTTCGGGCTCCACCACCTATATCAAGGCCAATCTCATCGATGGGGACCCCGCTACCTGTTGGGCCGAGGGAGTCGCCGGATACGGCCTGGGCGAGTTCGTCGAGTTCGCCTTCGCCGCCCCAGTGACAGTGACAGAGATCCGCATGGTACCCGGCTATGACAAGATCGCGGGCGGCTGGGACAGGTGGACTTCCAACGGGCGGGTGCGTACCTTCGACCTCAGCTTCTCCGATGGCGCCACCGAGTCCTATTCGGTGACGGACACGCGAGAGCTGCAGATCATCGCCTTGAACGCCCCGCACACGGTCACCAAGGTGCGCCTCACCATCACCGGAGTGTACGAAGCGGCGGAAGGACCCAACAAGGCCGAAGACACCTCTGTGTCGGAGCTGCACTTCTGGGGCACCGAGTAGCCGGATGCACAGGACCAAACGCAGGCGGCGGACGGACACGCGCTGGCTGGTAGGGGCGCTCGTCCTCATACTCGTCGCGGCCGGCTTGGCGGTGTTCGCGTTCTGGCCCGATGGCAGCCCCTCAAGCGCCGGCAACCAGCCGGTGACGACCACGACGGCTCTCGAGCCTGCCACGACGACCACCGTGAGCCCCGACCCGGTGTCGACTTCTGCGCCCGCCCCGTCGACCACGAGCCTCCCGACTACCACTACGGCGCCTCCCCCCACTCCGCCCTTGGCCTTCGACACCAGTCTGGCGATGGAGCACATCCAGGCGCTGGCGGCCGACATAGGAGTGCGACCCTCAGGTAGCGCGGCCGAAGACGCCGCCGTCAGCTACGCGGCCGATTATCTGACCGGTCTGGGCTATGCGGTGGCCGTCACCGAGGTGCCTTTGCCCAACGGCAAGACGTCCCACAACGTGCGGGCCGTGAAGCCGGGCTCTTCCTCCTGGGTGCTCACCCTGGGCGGCCATTTAGACTCCAAGAAGACCACGCCGGGAGGAAACGACAACGCGTCAGGCGTGGCAGTCGTCCTGGAACTGGCGCGCGACCTCGCGGACGCGGACATCACCCCCACCGTGGAGTTCGTGCTCTTCGGCGCCGAAGAGATCATCGACTCCGACCGCAGCCACCACCACTTCGGCTCCCGCCGTTACGTCACGGATATGACCGAGCAGCAGCGCTCGGCGCTGGCAGGGATGATCTCCGTAGACATGGTGGGATACGGGCAGAAGCTCACAATACGCAACATGGGCCGAGGCCCACAGCTTCTCACCGACATGTTACTGGCCGCCTCGGCCGAGCACGGCATCCCCTCGGCCTACAGCCGGGATACCGGCCCCACCGGCTTCAGCGATCACGAGGCCTTCGAGGCGGCCGGCTATCCCGTAGCCTGGCTGGAGTGGCAGGACGACCCCACCTATCACAAGGCGGGCGATACCTACGAGCATTGCCTGCCCGAGGTGGTACGGCAGTCTGGGGAGATGCTCCTGGACTTCCTGGCCGGCCTTAGCGATGAAGCCCTTGCGTCTTTGGCGGACGCGCGAAGGCTCCAGTAGCCCGGCGGCTTTCAGACCCGCCGCTCCACGCATGGCCTAGTCGACGCGCTGGAGAGTCCCAGGCACGCCAGTTTGTCCCGAGGGCGCCCGACCTCAGCGTCCGATGACCAGCCTGGACGGGTCGACCTCTTCGCGGAGTATGAGCAGCTCTTCCTCCGTTGGAGGTGCCGTGTGGCCCATCTGTTCGACGACTAGGAGCTCGAAGCCCGTGTTGGCCTGCACCTTGTCCATGTCGACGCCCGGGTGCAGTGACTCGACCCTCATCGACTTGGTCGCTTCGTCAAAGCCCATGACCGCAAGGTCGGTGATGATCTTGTAGGGGCCACCTTCGGGCAGGCCAGCCGCCTGCCGGGCGCCATCGCCGGTCAGGAACCCAGGCGAAGTCACGAAGTCGCACTTCTCCACAAACCGCGCCTTGTCGTGCACGGTCATGATCATGGTCTGCCAGCAGAGCGAGGCGAAATCGTTGGCGCCTCCGCTCCCGGGGAAGCGTACCTTCGGCTTGTAGTAGTCGCCGATGCAGGTGGAGTTGATATTGCCGAACCGGTCTATCTGAGCCCCGCCCAGGAAGGCATAGTCAACCTGGCCTCGGCTGCAGGTGGTCATCATCTCCGTCATCCCGGCCGCCATGATGGCTCGGTAGAAGGTGCGCGAATCACCGACCGAGATGGGCATCCGCGGAAGCATGGGCGCCACTCCACCGGCCTCGAACAGGATCACCAGATCCGGAGAACAAGTCTTCTGCGCCAGCATCGCGGCCGCACAGGGCGCCCCGGTGCCCACGGCCACGGTCTTGCCGTCCTCGAGGTAGCGCGAAGCCACACAGATCATCAGTTCCATCATGTTGTATTGGGGTGCCATTATCGACTAGCTCCTTAGCCTCAATCGTCCGTCAGTCTTCGATCATGTGCTCGAGCTTCTGCAGCGCTTCCATCCTCTTCAGACCCCCGCAGCGCACGAGATACTCCTGGAAGTCGGAGACGTCGTAGATGTAGTGGTCGAGGAACTTCTCGAACTCCTCCGGGTCCTTCTCCGCCTTGAGCCATTGCGCCAGGTGC
The DNA here is from genome assembly GCA_963784835.1 of uncultured Actinomycetes bacterium. Lineage (GTDB taxonomy): Bacteria > Actinomycetota > Thermoleophilia > RBG-16-64-13 > RBG-16-64-13 > RBG-16-64-13. Next base: position 77,559 of record CAWASM010000004.1, read on the forward strand.
TCTTCATCGGAGAAGTACAGATAGGGCATGTTGCCGGGATAGCTGCCGAAGGGAACCTCCACGACCGCGTCCACCATGTAGAAGGGAATCGCGGTGGCAGTCGGATCGTCCCGGATATCGGAGTTGTGCACCAGGCGCTCCGTGGTGATGATGAGACGCTTGGCGGCCCGGGCCAGCTCACTGTCTGCCACCGAGATACCCTTGATGACGGAGTTGCCGTACATGTCGGCTTCGTGGACGTGGATGGCGGCCACATCGGGCCACAGCGCGGGGACCGCCGAGAAGGTCTTGCCGGTGAAGGGGCACTCCACCGCCTTGGCCGCGGACATCTTGAAGGTGTCGGTGCCCAACATAGAGCGTGTGACCGCGAACGAGACCCCCGCGGCGGCTGCGCTCAGCCGGGCGGCGAGCGCGTAGTTGCTCCATTCCGTCACCTGCACCGCGCCGGATTCCATGTAGCGCCTGGCATTCGCGGACAGCCCTCTAGCCTCCAAGCCGACGACATAGGCCGCGTCAAGCCGGCTGATGGCCTTGCCGGCGCACAGCACCTGGAAGTCGTGAGTGGAGGTGTGGCCCAGGAAGCCCAGATCCTTGCGCCCCTGCCTGACGATCTCGTGACAGATGGCGTTCGGGATGCGGTTCGCCCCAAAACCGCCGATAGCCAGATAGCAACCGTCGGAGACGAATCGTTCCACCGCCTCCTTCTCGGTCATCCGCTTGTCGACCATAGCCCGACTCTTGCCATGGAAGAAGTCGCGAGCTTTGTCCGGGTCCGGGTCCATGAAGAGGGGGTTCACCCCTTCATCGAGCACTTTCATACCATATCCTCCAGAGTCACAGGGCCGGAGCACGGAGGTCGTATTGCGAAATGGGCCGTGCTCAGTAATGAAGCTATCACGAAAGACCAGCGGAGTTCAGAGGCTCACGCGAAGTCGGCCGTGGTCGCGTCCCACGGCGTGGAACACGCGCGCAGTTCTGCGTGCGAATCTAGTCCGCTGGCATGTAGTTGTAGAACTGCTCCATGGCGGCCGTGTAGGCGTCCCGTTCGGTCCGGCCGGTGTTGAAGTCCGCCGTCGCCGAGTTGATGGAACCAGTGGACCACATGACCGAGATGCCGTCCATGGTGGCTTGGATGCGCTTGCCCATGTGGGTGGCCGCCTGCAGGAGCCAGTTTTGTGCGTCTGCGAATCCAGGAGGCACTGGAGCGTCGGTCATCGTCTGGCTCAGCGACTCCAGGAGGTCGGCCATGTTCGACAGTTCCTGGTACACCGAGTCGGGCACGTCGGGGGCGGTGGAGTTGATCGAGGCGGCCAGTTCAGGGATGCGCCCATGGTCGAACTCCAACTCCGAGACGAGGTCCCCTTCGGCCGCGTACCAGGCAGTGAGCAGGTCCGCGGTGGTAGTGGTGCTGCCGACCCCGCCCGGGCTGCTGGAGGTCGTGTTCAAACTGGGGATCGTCTGGGTGGTGACCGCGCCGCCAGAACTGGAGGTAGTCTCGCCGCCGGTAGTGACTCTAGTCGTGGTGCTGGAGACAACCTGGGTCGGATCCGTGTTGCCGCCGCCGTCGTCCCGCAGTAGCAACCAGAGGCCCACGCCTAGCCCGGCGAGGACGATGACGGCGCCCGCGATGGACCCGATGACTATCCCAGTGCGATTGCGCCCCGGCGGAGGACCGGGCGGAGGACCATACGGCGCGCCTGGCGGCTGTCCCTGGGGAGGCTGCCAAGCACCGGCGGCGCCGGGTCCGGGGCCGTAGCCTGCGCCGTAGCCGGCCGGCCCACCCTGCGGCGGAGGAAGGGGCGCGGCCGCGGGCGCGAAGATGGAAGGAGGCGGAGCGCTCCCGTTTGCGACGGTCCTGATAGCGGTCGCATCCAGGGCCGGCGCGGGAGTTCCGCAGTTCACGCAGAAGGCCTTGCCCTCTTCGAGGGTTTGACCGCATTTGATGCAGAACATGTTTCCCTCCTCGGGGACAGGCAGTCACCGGAACTGGACCGCAGCCAATACCGGCAAGCGTAGAACAGGCCTTGGCATTAGTCCAGAGCCGCAAGATGCTAACATGGCGCAGTAGGCGGGCTGCAACCTCACACCACTGCCCGCGGAGAAGACATGCCAGAAGCAGAGACCGACAAGTCACAGGCCGCGCCCCCCGCGAAGCCCACCAAGGCTGCCGGCGCCGCCGGAACCGCCAAGGTCGCCGGGGCCCCTAAGGCCGCCGGCACGCCCAAGGCTACGAAGCGTCCTACCGCCGCGGTGAAGCCCAGCGTCGGCACGAAGCAGCAGACGACAGCTGCGAAGGCAGGCAAGTCGGTCCGGCTCCGGCCAAAGCTCCGGCCAAGGTGGCTGTCGAAGCTGTGCCCGTCGAGATACCGGCCGTCCAACCAGCAAACGTGGCCCCGCCAGCCACCGCGCCCTCCTCGGCGGCTGCAGAGGAGAACCCACTCCACAAGAAACTCAGACTGCGGCCCGAAGATACTGGGGTGATCATCGCTCCGCCCAAGGACGACGACAATCCCCTTCTGCCACTGCCCGCCGGCTTCCTGGTGCTCGACCAGGCCGCCGGCCTTGCCTCGCACGAGGGCCGCTTCGACTACATCCACGTTTTTGCCCGCGACCGGGCCGACCTTATCGAGTCGTTCACTCTGCTCCGCGACAAGCTGGCCCCTGGGGGCAGCCTTTGGGTCTCATGGCTCAAGCAATCCGGCCGAGGAGCGGGCCGATTCGACGACCTCAACGACAACGTCATCCGTAGGCTGGGCCTCACCCACTCTCTTGTAGACGTCAAGGTGGCCGCGCTTGACAAGGACTGGTCGGCACTTAGGCTGGTGCATCGCAAGCACTGACCGGCCGCGTGCCGCCTTCGGCGTCCCACTCGGCCGGCGCGAGTGATCCGGCCACCGCAAGCGACCTTTGGACGCGGAACGCCTCGTATCCTTTGCCGATGATACGATGCCTCTACGATGCTCGATCCGATTATCGACTTTCTCAAGGCCCTTGGCATCTATGCTCCCGGCCGTCTGGGTTGGGTGACCGTAGTCCTCACCTTCTTGATCGCCGCGCTCGCTGCCTGGTGGTTCATGCCGCGCATGCGCATGTACTCGCTGCGCGTGGGCTGGGCGGACGAGCCGAACGCCCGGCGCTTGAACAAGGAGCCTCTCCCCAACGCGGGTGGCCTCGGCATCTTCGCCGCGGTCATCTTGGCTCTGGTCATCGCCACTCTGATGCGCCGCATAGTCATCGTGGACGTGCAGGTGCAGATACTCGCCATCATGCTCGGAGGGTCGTTCATGATCTTGGCGGGCTTCATCGACGACCAGTACGGTCTGCCCCCTATCTTCCGCCTGGCGATACAACTGATAGCGGCCCTGCTCCTGGTCGGCACCGGCATCCGCATCCCGGTGACATTCGGAGGGCGGTTTCGCCCTGACCATCTCGGTGGTGCTCACCGTGGTCTGGATCGTCGCTATCACAAACGCCATCAACCTCATCGACGGGGTGGACGGTCTTGCCGGAGGAGTCAGCTTCATCACTTCCATGTGCCTGCTCGCGGTGTCGGCCCAGTTCGAGTCCCGGGCCGCCGCCACCATCCTCCTGGCAGCCATGGGCGGAGCCGCTCTCGGCTTCTTGCGCCACAATTTCGCGCCCTCCCGCATCATCATGGGCGACTCCGGCGCCTATTTCTTCGGCTACGTGCTGGCGGCTTCCACCATCCTGGGGCGCCTCAAGGTCACCACCGTGTTCGCCCTGGCGCCCACCGTCGTCTTTCTTCTCCTGCCCTTTTTGCTGCCGCTCCTTGACACCACCCAGGTGGTCGTCCGCCGGCTGCTCAAGCGCAACAACCCGCTCAGCACCCCTGGCAAGGACCATCTCCATCACCGGCTCATGGACCGCGGGCTTTCGCAGACCCGCACCACCCTCTTGCTGTGGGCAGTCACCTTGATCACCAACGTCGTGGCCATGATCGTCCAGAAGATGTCTGCCCCGGTCATAGTCACGACCGCCGTGGCCATCGTCATCTTGTTGTCCTTTGTAGTCTGGCGGCGACGGCGCGCCTTTCTCAAGGCCACTGCGCGCGCTCAGCACTCCTCCTCTTAGCCCGAAACCCCAGACCCTCCACTTGCGTCCTAGCCACATCGCAAGGCAACACCAAGACAAGGCAAAGGGGTAGGATCATGGACAGGCGCGATGTACGTAAATTCGGTATCGGAACGGCGATCTTGGTGCTTGTAGCAGCCCTGATCGCGGTAGCGGCTGCTGGGTGCGGCGATAACGCCGGCGCCGCGGGTGGCTCCCTCAACCTGGCTGCCGGCGACAACGGAAAGACATTCACCGTCAAGGTGGGCGACACCATCAAAGTGGTGCTCACCGCCAACGCTACCACCGGCTACTCATGGGCGGCCAAGCTGAGCGCTGAAGACGCCGCCCTGCTCGAGCAAGTGGGCGAGCCGGAATACAGCACCGACTCTACCGAAGGGCCCATCGTCGGCTCGGGAGGCACCGCCACCCTGACGTTCAAAGCCTTGGCCAAGGGGACGGCCGAACTGGCGCTCACCTACGCCCAGCAGTTCGATGCCGCGGGCACTCCGGGCGAGACCTTCAATGTGACTCTGACCATCGAATAGCGCGGTGGTGCGGCGGCCTACCGGCCGCGCGCAACCGAAATGGGGCTGCAGAAGGGGCCGGGATATCCCGGCCCTTTCTGCATCCCCGGGCTGTATAGTCGCGGACCTACGCGCCGACAGGCGTCGTCTCTTGTGGCATCGACTTCGCCAGAAATGATGCCGGATCGGCCATGAAATCCCGGTAGAGACGGTAGTGGGCCGTCTGCTCGAAGCGGGTCTCCTCAATGACGCCACCATCGAAACAGAATACCTGCGCTCCCGGCAAGGCCATCAAGATAGGCGAGTGCGTAGCAAGGATGAACTGGGCGTGGCCCTGCTCCCGGAACCCAGCGAGCAGCCGCAATAGTTCGATCTGACTGGCCGGGGAAAGGGCTGCTTCGGGCTCATCCAAGAAATACAGCCCCGGGATCCGGTAGCGCCCGCGGAAGTAAGCCAGGAGGCCCTCCCCGTGGGAACGGAGAGTCAACTCCTTGCCCCCGTGATACTTGGCCTGGCCGGGGTCTATCTGACTGACGTCGTCCAGGAATTCGGCCCATTCACGGAAGCTCTCGGCACTGAAGATGCCGCCCCGCACGGGGCCCCGAGTCACGGTCACGTTCACGTAGTCGCTCAACCTGCCGGCCTGTCCGTGTGCCGCCGGACTGTCGCTCGGTGACGGCCAGGCGCGACGCTTGCCGTCTGTCCACAGGTGCAGACCGCACCGGCGCGCGATGGCGTCGATGAGCGTGGACTTCCCCGAGCCGTTCTCGCCTACGAAGAAGCTCACATTCTGCTCGAGACTTAGCGTCTGGCGGTGCCGCAGGGCCGGGATGTCGAACGGATAAACCGCCGGATGGGGGAACTCATCTCCCCTTATCTCCACCGCCCTCAGGAGCACCGCGCCCTCGCCGCCGATCTCGGGCGGCTCACCCCCCAGTCGCGCCGTCATCTCAGTACGAGCGTGGCCGTTCCGCTGCCCATCTTCAATTCGATGGTCAGGATCTTGCCGTCTTCGGCGCCCTCGACGGCGGGAGTGCTGTGGGTGGTGCCTTTGGTCACCCACTGGCCCTGTAGGTCGATGGCCGTCTGCGATCCGCTGACCTTGACCACGGCCGCGGTGTCGGCCGGCACCTGGATGCGCATGGTCCCCGAGCCCACGACCACCCGCGCCGTCGCCTTGGTGCGCAGCTGCCCGGAGAAGTCCAGGCTGTAGGTGCCGGCCCCGCCCGTGAACTCCATCGACTTGAAGTTGGCGTTGGCCAATCCCAGAAGAGAGACCGTGGAGGCCCCCGTCTTGTAGCGCAAACGCTCCATCTGGCCGGGGTTCGCCGAACTGAACCTGATCTGAGTGCTGGCGGCGCCATCCTCCACGCTCAGTTCCTGCAGAGTCAGACCGCTCAGATCCAAAGATCCTTCATATGCCCCGGCCACTACACTCAGGCGCATGGGCGACTTGCCCAATTGCAGATCCCAGTCGTTCACGGTGCTGCCCACCGCTTCCGAGACTGCATCCCGGCTCTTCTGCTGAACGAGGACACGAGTGTCGCTGCGCTTGATATCGGGCAGCCACTCCTCCACATTGCAGCGGATGGTACCCGAGATCAGACCCGTCGCCCCCGGCGCGACCTTGAGGCTTCCGGCGCCCATGACCAATTGGACATCGGTGACGGCGGCGCTGGCCAGCGGTACGTCAAGCACCACGGTCTGGGTCGCCCCCACGCTCGGCCCACAGCCGGCGAGGATCAGTGCCACCCCCATCAGCAAGGCGGAGGTGACCACCACTACGGCAAGCGACCGACCCGACGATATTGCCGCCGACCGCCATCCGCTCTTCGATCTCCCTGAGCCCATGGTGACCACCCTCCGAGTCAATGCGGTTCCTCTGCCCGGCCAGTTCACCCGGGCTCTCACACGCGATTGTAGAATGGGGCCTGCTCGAACGCCAGAGCCGGCTGGAGCATCCGCCCTGCCACTCTCACACCAGGGGGTCGGCCAAGCCGGTCAGCACGGCCGCCGCCGCCAGCACGAGCAGCAACCCCGCCACCACGGCGAGGCGGATCGCCCGGTCGTAGGGTGGCGTGTCGCAGATGAACCGGCGGGAGCCGCAGGCGCGTTCCCAAGCGACAGAGCCGGCCACCATCGCCACCAGCACCGCACCACCAAGACACCAGCCGGCGATCACGTCTGAGGCCCAGTGCACTCCCAGATAGACCCGGGAGGCCCCCACGAACGCCACCACCACGCCCGCAACCGCCACCAGACACGACTTGAGCACGGCTGCTCCGCCCACGCGGCGCCTGCCGGCCTCCCGAGTGCCTCGCCACTCGTCGATCCACAAGAAGACCAAAGACACCAGAAGTCCGCAGAAGACCAGGGTGACGGTCGCGTGCCCGGACGGCATGCTGTGCGACACCGGCAGCCGGACGAGGGCCAGTCCACCCCCAGGGCGATCGCGGGCCACCACAGCCTTGGCCAGGTAGACCAGCCCCCACGTCAGCAGCAGTCCACAAGCCACCACCGTCGCCCGGGCTCTCCTGCCCCGCACCCACAGCAGCCCCACTACCAGGGCCGAAAGCGCCACCAGCACCGGGGTATCGCCCAGCAGCGTGAAGACCCAGAAGACCCGGCTCCAACCTGGGCTCCTCCATCCCAGTAAGGCCTGGCTCATCCGTCCATCCCAGGCGGCGACGGCCGTCCCTGCCTTGGCCATCCAGGCAATCGCGACGAAAGCGATGAGCAGTGCCGCCACACCCACGACCGTGGCCACGACGGCCGGCCGGTTGCCCCGCCCCCTGTGTGTCACTTGACCTTGGTCACGGGGTGCCTCAGCACTGTCCGCAGGTTCTCCGGCTTGGCCGCCCGCGGGTCTCCCAGGTAGATCTCATGGTGCCGGCCGTGAAAGCCGTAGCCGTTGGCGGCCGCGAACACGTTCATCTTCTCAAGGGTGCGCGGTTCGTCCAGGTAGGGGCCCACATGCATGGCCTGGACACACAGACCCTCGGCGAGACGCTCCAGGCGCATCCGCTCAAACACGGCCGGGTCGCCCCCATCTTTGCCCTGCTTGGCCAGCTTGGCCCTCAGCGCCACCTGAGCTTCCGCGAACATCTCGAGGGTGATGTGATCGGGTTGCATCATCATGAGCGTCCAGAGCCATTCCTTCGTCTCGGCGTAGTCTGAGCCCCCCTGGGGCGTGGTCCACAGCCCCTCCAGGACCATCACCGAGTAGTCCACCGGATCTATCGGCCGCTTCTTGGACATGGACTTGAGGGTGTACGACAGTCCGAAGAGCGCCCCCACGGCGACGGAGAATTGGGGAGAGTCCCCGGGCGACATGTGGGGCTCGATCTGACCGTCTATCAGGGCGAACTGCAATTCCGGCACGTCGACCAAGGCGACCTTCCCTGCCGGAGGCTGGTATAGATGCTTGAACTGCCGCTTCAAGTCAAGCTTCACGAGATCCGCCATGGCGCTTCTCCTCATCCCGCCCGCTTCGCCCGCATCGCCCACATGTCCCTGCCCTGCCTAACATATCACCGGTGGCGTTTGGTTGCGGTTCCGCCCTGACGGGTATGACCCTCGCAGAAACGTCGCAGACACGCCCCAAAGAGGAGATCCCATGAAAGACCCCGATGACACCCGCGCCCTGAGAGACGTTCCCAAGCCCTACGCCCGCTTCGGAGCCCAGTTCCCCGCCATCCTGGCCAAAAACGAGGAGTTGGGCACCCTCATCCACGAGAACGGGGGGCCGCTCGACGAGAAGACCCGCTGGCTGGTCAAACTCGGGATATCGGCTGCCGGCCGCCATGGAACAGGCGTCGCCACGCACGCCAAGCGGGCCCGGCAGGCCGGAGCCACCGAGGCGGAGATCCTCCATGCCCTGCTCCTGGTGATCCCCACCTGCGGCTTCCCCACCTTCATGGAAGCTTACCGGGAGTACGACGAGGGCGAGAAGTAGCACGCGTCTGGACTAGCGCCCGCTTCTGCTCTACGCTGTTGGAGTCCATTTTCGATTGGGCGCACCAACGTAACGCAGCCTGAGGAGAGGGATCATGTTTTGCACTGAATGCGGTCAGACATTCCCTGACGACTCGCCATTCTGCAAAAACTGCGGCAGTCCGGCTCCTCATGCGTCCGGCGCCGCCAACACGACGGCTGGGCCCGGCCCCGGAGCCACTCCGCCGCCCGTCTTCGCCCCGCCCCCACCCGCCCCGTTCTATGCCCCGGCACCGCCTCCCCCGGTCCCCATGGGGGGCTACGGCCCCGGCTGGCAGCCCCCGCAGCCTCCCCGGAAGAGCAACGGGCCGCTGATCGCCGGAGTGGTGGTAGGAGTGGTCGTCCTCCTGGCCGCATTGGGAGTAGGTCTGTATTTCGGCCTGCGCGGAGACGGCAAGGACGATGTGAACGTCACTACCACTGCCCGCACGACCTCCACCGCCCCCACCTCCACCACCGAGGCGGCCTTCAAGCAGGATGAGGGAGAGATCCTTCTGGAAGCTGTGGGCAGCGCGGGGCCCGACTCGTTCGCCGGCGAGACCTTCGTGCCGGCGGGCCCTCCGTCGACGCTGAATATCCCCACCACCCTCGCGCCGGTGACCACGCTGCCGGCTGGTGCCACTACGACGGCTCCGCCTCCGGTGACGACCACCGCCCCGGGCACGGTTCAGGTGGCCTCCGTCACCGGCGACACCCCGGCTCTCTACGGCGGCTCCAAGGACAAACAGTTGGCCGACAAAGAGGGTCAGCTAGACTTCTTCGAGAAGAACCCGGAGAAGGCCGCGGCTTTCTGCGCCGCGCTCAATGCCGATCCCACTTTCAAGTGGAGCGGCGGCGACCAGATAGAGCCTTCGCAGTTGCGCGAGTACTTCGACGAACTCACCCCCATGATGCTCACCCGCGATACCCGGGTCACCAACAACGGCTACCGCAACGGCAAGCCCACTCCGCGCCAGTCGGTGCTGCAGAAGGGGCAGATGGTGCTGGTCGACCAGTACGGAGTACCTCGGGTGCGCTGCGAGTGCGGCAACCCCTTGACTCCTCCGCAAGCCGGTCAAGAAGGCGCCCAAGTACACGGGGCCCAAGTGGCCTGACTTCGATCCGGCCACCATCATCGTGGTGCAGCCCACCACGGTGATCATCAACATCTTCGTGGTCATCGACATCAACACCGGAGATCCCTTCGACCGGCCGGCCGGGACCGAGGGCACCGAAGACATCACGCACGCGGTCACGGTGTGGCAATTGGACGTCACCATGGCCATGGTCGACGCAGACGAGCATCGCTTCACAGTCAATTGGACGGGAGTGGTCACGCTCAATCCCGACGACGGATCGTTGAGCGGCGAGGGAACCGGCCAGTGGGACGTGGCGGGCCCATACTATGAGGGTTCAACACCGATCGGCCAGATGACGGCAAACGGCTTCTTCTCGGTGGAGCTAAGTGGCCAACTCGATCCCTCCGATTCGGGGGATGTGCTGACCATCTTCCCGGCGCCGGCCAATTTCTCCATAGACAGCCAGAACTGGAATCCGCCCGATGATTCGGGAGTCGCCGTGGCGAGCTTCGAGGATGCGATCGAGAGTCTCATCGTGTCGTCCTTCAACAAGAATCTCGCCTTCCCGCCCACGCAGGACGGGCCCATCTCCATCGACGTGGCGAAGGATGACTGGACGGGCAGCGCCACCTTGGCGCCCTACGAACCATAGCGGAGCGGTGTGCGCTCAGGACCCGGCGAGCCCTCCCGGCAGCACCAGGTGCCGCACCAGTAGGCCGCGCCGGGTTAGCAGTGGCGACCTGACTTCTGCTAGGTGTGTGTTGCATTATGGTAATCATGCAACGTACATTGCATCCACTTGGCGACCGCCTTACTCGACGGCCGACCGTTCCGACCGACGTCCCTCCGGCGGCCCGAGAGCTCCCCTCTTGGGCCGCCGCGCCCTGCGTTCTACCAGCGGCACTTCTTCCATTGCTCCGATACTCTCCGCCAACAGGCTGACCATCAGAGTGTTGAGGGAAACGTTTTCCATGCGTGCGCGACCCGCCAGCTTCTGGTGGAGAGTGCGTGGCATGCGCATCCGCATCTCACCGCTGTAGCTGGAGAGAATCTGGGGTTCCGGGGGCTTCTGTCCACATTCCGCCATGTCCTCAAGGAAGATCTTGGCCACCACCTGCGCCTCGTGAGCCGCCTCCTCTGGGGTCTTGGCCAGGGCATTCAGGTCCTTCAGTTCGGGAATCAGCGCTACGTATTCGCCGTCCGCCTCACTCCAGAACAGCTGCATCGAGTATTTGAACATGTCACCACCTCCAGAGGTGTTCACACTCGATCTTCTGCAGAAGATCTCGCACTTGGTACTCCTTGCCCTGTCCACCTAGCGGCTGGAGTGTCAGGCGCAAATCGGGCTTGTCGACGTGATGGTTTGTCGCCCTCCGATTGGTATGGTACCACCTGCGGTGTCATAAGCAACGGACTCCCTTTGTTTGGCTCTTGTCTTGATTCTACGAACATTTGTTCGCTATACTGCTGGTCCCTACGAACATATGTTCAGCGACAAGCCAGGTCGTGCGATGACAGAAAGCCAACCTCCACCAGGCGACCCGCCCATAGGTGACTCGCTGAACCGGCTCCCGGTGCAGCGGATCCCTCCGAGCCACGACTACATCCGGCAGCACGGCGCCGGTGCAAAAGACAGCCCGGAGGATCCCGCGGCCGCCGACGGCGCAGACGAAGCGCTGCCGGCCGCCGGCCGCGCGGCGGCGGCTCCTTTCGTCCACCTGCACGTGCACTCCAACTTCTCGTTCCTCGACGGCGGCAGCCGGATCGAGGAGCTGGTCGCCCGGGCGGCCGAGCTGGGGCAGCCGGCCCTGGCTCTCACCGACCACGACGGCCTCTACGGCGCGGTGCGCTTCGCCAAGGCCTGCGCCAAGCACGGCATCAAGCCCATCTTCGGGGCCGAGGTGCGGGTGGAGTCGCTGCTGCGAGTCGCAACCCGCCGGCGCGACGCCCAACGCAGCGTCGCCTCGCCGGTGCGGCGGCGCCGCCGCGCCTACAGCCCGCGCGCACAACCGCCGTCGCGCGGACCGGCCGAGCCGCCCGCCGACCCGCACCACCTGGTGCTCCTCGCCGAGACCCGCGAGGGCTACGCCAACCTCTGCCGCCTCATCTCCGCCGCTCACCTGGCCGACCCCGAGCGCGAGCGCCCCCCACTCGTCACCCTCGAGTCGCTCGCCGCTCATGCCGAGGGGCCTCATCTGCCTCACCGGCTGCCGCCACGGCGAGGTCGGGCTACCTCATCGACGCCGGCCGCGACGACGACGCCCGCGCCGCCCTTCTCCGCCTCCGCGACATCTTCGAGCCCGATCATCTCTATGTCGAGTTGCAATACTTCGGCTACGAGCCCCACCAGGAGGCTCACGCCGGCCAGCACGGCGCCCCCGTCTACGAGAAGATCCACGCCGAGCGGCAACCGGCCTCCGGCCATCGCCACCACCACGCCCAGCCAATCCGCCGCCCCAACGCGCCTGCGGTCCCCAGGTCTCCGAGCGCCGGACCCAGCTGCCCCTCGCTACGGTCGTCGCCGCATCCAATTCTGCCCTGTTGCGTGCTGTCGCGTCTGCAACTATGGTTGCATCCTGGCGCACCATGCCCGATCACGTGACTCCCGGCACCGTCCCGGCGCCGGTCCAGCCCAGCCCGCCCCGACCTGCCCCAGGGCCAGCCCCAGCGCCTCAATCCCGCCGACTACGACGTCGGTTTCCACCGCGACGGCCGGCCCTGGCGCCTCTCCTGCCTCACCTACTGCGAGCGCCTCGCCCGCCTGGCCGCGGCCTGCGGCCTTCCCACCGTGCTCACCACCAATGCCCACTATGCAGGAGAAAATGATCGCGCCCTTCACCTGGTCTGCCGCGCCGCCGGCCGCGATCAGCCACTGTCGGGCTATCCGGACCCGATGCCCGGCTCGCGCTGTCTCCGATCTAAGGCTGAGCTGGAGAGCTTTGGCCGCGCCGCTGCTGGAGCTGATCGCCGAGAAGGAGCCGCCAGATCGCTGGTTGCGACTGGGCTCCGTCAGACTACGGCTGCATGCATGAGTATTGCAATGCAACGTCATGTTGCAGAACAGGTCGGATGAGGACGGCTGGCGACATCCGGCGCCGCGGCGCGTCGCCGCTCGCTGCCACGTGGGCCATCGCCGCCCGCTGCAACGTCGACCTCGACCTCGGCACCTACCACTTCCCCCAGGTTGACGCTGCCCGCCGGGCGAGACGGCCTACTCGCTCCTGGCCAAGCGCTGCTTCCGGGGCATCGCCCGGCAGTACAAGCCGGTGCCGCCCCGGGCGGTGGAGCTTCTGGAGAAGGAGCTCCGCATGATCCAGCAGATGGGATTCGCCCATTATTTCTTGGTGGTGCACGACATCGTCAGGTGGGCGCGCGCCAAGGGGGTCGCCTGCTCGGGGCGGGGCAGCGCCGGCAACTCCATCGTGTGTCACGCGCTCGATATCACCGCCAGTCGAGCCTATCCGCCACAATCTGCTGTTCGAGCGGTTCCTCAATCCCAACCGCCGCGAGATGCCCGACATCGACGTGGACTTCTGTTCCTCGCGCCGGGACGAGGTGATAGATCACATCTACAAGACTTTCGGAGACGAAAACGTGGCTGTGGTGGCCAACGTCAACACCATGAGCCCCCGCTCGGCGGTCCGCATCGTGGCCGAAGCCCTGGGATTCGCCCCCACCGAGATCAACGCCCTCGCCAAGCACGTGCCCCACCACGGGGACGCCGCCCGCATCCGCGAGTACCTGGCCGGCGCCTGGCCGGAGCTGACGCGACTCGCCGCTGCAGGACGGGCGCGGGATACGCCGGCGCCCGAAGGCGTCACGCCGGCGGTCCCGCGACCCCGCGGTCGCTACGGCGCTTCCTCGACCTGGTCGAGCGCCTCGACTCCTTCCCCATGCACCTGGGCACGCACCTGGGGGGCTTCGTCATCGCCGACCGGCCCATCACCTACTACGCCCCGCTCCAGTGGGCGGCCAAAGGAGTGGTGGTGATCCAGTTCAACAAGGACGACGTCGCCGCCCTGGGCCTGGTCAAGATGGACATCCTCGGCCTCCGCACCCACTCGGCCGTCTCGGAGTGCGTCCACCTCATCCGGCAGCGCACCGGGCGCCGCATCCGGCCCTACGAGCTGCCGCCCGACGATCCCGCCGCCTACGAGATCATCAGCAACGGAGGCTCCATCGGCCTGTTCCAGCTGGAGTCGGCCGGCCAGCGCAACCTCGCCAGCCGCCTGCAGGAGCGGGACTTCGACGACGTCATCGCCGCCATCGCCCTCTACCGTCCCGGTCCGCTGGAGGCCGAGATGATCGGTCCCTTCATCGACCGCCGCTGGGGCCTGGAGCCGGTCAGCCTCCCCCACCCCGCCATGGCCGAGGCGGTGGCCGACACCTACGGGGTCATCCTCTATCAGGAGCAGGTGCTCCGCATCGCCCAGTCGGTGGCCGGCTTCGACCTGGCCGACGCCGACTCCCTCCGCCGCGCCATGACCCGCGACCGCAGCCGGGAGGAGATGGCCAAGATCGGCGAGACCTTCATCGCCCGCGCCGTCGCGCCGGGGCGTGCCGGAGGAGGCCGCCCGCGAGGTCTTCCGCCAGCTGGAGGGCTTCGCCGCCTACGGGTTCAACAAGAGCCACTCGGTGTGCTTCGCCGTCATCAGCTACGCCACGGCCTGGCTCAAGGCCTACTACCCGGCCGAGTTCCTATGCTCGGTGCTCAACAACTATCCCATGGGCTTCTACACGCCCCGCACGGTGCTGAACGACGCCCGGCGGTTCGGGCTGGAGGTGCGGCCGCTGGACATCAACCTGTCGGGGCGGGGGTTCACGGTGGAGGATGAGGTGGCGCCGGACCTGCCGCTGGGACCGGCTGAGTGCAGCACCTTACCAGCGCAGCTGGGGCGCAGCGCCCCCTACGACCCCTTCGCCCAGGCCTGGACCGCCGAGCACGACTGGGGGCTCACCGAGGCCGACCTGGCCGAGCTGCGCCGCCGAGCAGGAGGGCGAGGCGGCCTATGCCGAGGCCCTGCGGGCGGCGCTGGAGCAGAGCGCATTCGCCGACGACGCATCACCGGGGACGGAATCGATAGCGCAAGATCTGGCGCCTGTCTCGACCTGGCGGTGCCGCACCGCCGGCGGCCAGTCTGGCACCAGGCGATGAGTCATGCCCGGGCTGGGCGGTGCAGCCCACCGCGGCGGCAGCGCGAACGGCCAGACCCGGCGGTGAGCCCGCACACCACGCGCCGCCTGCTCCCCGGCGACCTCCTCCTCCCCCGCGCCCCCCGCGCCCGCGGCGGCGTGGAGCCGGGCGCCTGCCTCGCCCCCAGTTGCGGCATCGCCCCCGACGCCGGCCGGGCCCTGCGGGTGGGCTTCAGCTACCTCAAGCAGATGGGCGACCGCTCCCTCGACCGCATCGAAGAGGAGCGCCGCCACGGCCCCTTCACCAGCTTCGAGGACTTCTACCTGCGCACCCGCATCGACTACCCCGTGGCCGAGAACCTCATCCGGGTGGGCGCCTTCGACTCTCTGGAGCCCGACCGCACCGAACTGCTCTGGAGACTGCCCCTTCTGCACGATCGCCTGGAGGCGCTGGCCGGGTCGTCCGGACAGAGGCGCGGCCAACTGCGGGCATTCTTCTCCCCGCCCAGCCGCGCGGGCCTGGAGCGCCAGTGGAGCCTCGAGGACAAGGTCCGCTCCGAACTCGAACTCCTGGGACTCACCGTGAGCTGCCATCCCCTCTCACTCTACGAGGAGGAGCTCCGCCGCATGGGCGTGCGCATGAGCTACGAGCTCCCCGGCATGGGAGACGAGGTGCCGGTGACGGTGGCCGGCGTCTACGAGCGGGCCCAGAACCCCTGGATGCGTTCGGGGAAAAGGACGATGTTCCTCACCCTCGAGGACGCCTACGGCCTCTATCGAGTGCGTGTGCTTCGAGAGCAAGCTGGCCAAGATCGCCCCGGTGGTGGCCCGGGCCAGCTACTTCCTGGTGCGGGGGCGGCTGCAGAACAACCACAAGCGGGGGCTGGCCATCGTGGCCGAGGAGGTGCTGGATCTGGAGGAGGTGCTGGGAAGAAGGAAGACCGGAGGGCACGGGGCAACGCCCGCAGTTGTCGCTCCGGGCGCCAGGCACAAGGGCTATTCCAAAAAAGGTGGGCTAGCACGAGTGCCTAGCCGGTAGCCACCGCTTTTTGCACCCGGTGCGGCGTCACAAGAAGAGGCGACTCGGGGGTCACGGCAAAGTCCAACTGCAGCGCCTTCGCCACTCGGAACAGTGTCTCCAGTGTCGGCATGGTCTCCCCTGCCTCCCAGCGAGCCAAGGCGGGTTGTTTGACCCCAAGCCGCTTTGCCATCTCACGCTGAGTGATCCCCGCCTCGATCCGATACATGACGAGAGTCCGCTGGAACTCGAACTGCGCCCGTGACTCCTCCCGAGCAGCTTTGAACTCTGGGTCACGCGCTTCGCGCTCTGCTATGTAACGGTCCAAGTCGTCCATCAATCAGCCCGCCTTTCGAGTTCGGCCATCCGCCTTCTGGCTGTCTCGATCTCCCTCCGAGGAGTCCATCTTGTCTTCTTCGCAAACGCGTTCACGAGTATCAGCCGCCGACCCGGCTCTGCGAAGTAGAGGACACGATGCTGCAAGCAACCCACCACTCGCAACTCCCAGAGCTTGTCACCAAGACTTCGGGCATGCGGCGCCTGCAACTGGGTCCCAGCTTCTCGGAGCAGCTCCAGGACGTGAGTGACCCTATCCGCTTCCTGACTGGACAGCTCATCGATGTACTCCTGCACCGGACACCGCCCTGCTGCCGTCGTGAAGAACTCGACCCGCCACCGGTCCTTCTTGCTCATTATAACATCATGGTTATCAGGTCTCGGTGCCATACTCCCAGGCTAGCCTTGGGTGCTCGCGGCCGGACTCAACCTTTGGTCGCAGGTTGGCGCGCCGTCTCAGACCGGATGTCCGGCGACACCAGAGCTGAAGCGCGTCCTAGTCCACCACCCATTCCGTACGCCACTCGCCATCCTCGACGAGGATTCTCTCGATCTTCGGGCCGGCCGCGTCCACCACGTACATGGTGCCGTCGACGAAGCACAGCGCCGTGCCGTGAACCAGCACAAGATCGCTCATTTGGCCGGTGTCAAGGTCACATGCGAACAGCTTCGCGTTCCCGGCCGAGTCAGTCTTGATGTAGAAGACTCCGTTGCCGTTCGCCGCCGCTGATGAGAGCGCCCCCTCATCTTCGGTCACCACGGACTCTTTCCCGGTGTCCAAATCCACCAGGTGGAGCTTGGCGCCCGCCGACCTCCAAGAAGAGCGGCACCTCAGCGGTAGGGGCCTCAACCCCCAAACCTGCGGTCCAGGTCGGCCATCGGAAGAAACAGCTTCAATCGCTCGGTCGGGAATGCCAGGAAGTCGTGACGGAGATAGAAAGCCCGTGCCTCTTCGTCCGTCGCGTCGACTCTGACTGCGTATGAGGCGACCGTCTGCGCCGCCCTCCAACTGCGATGAAGCGCGTCCATGACAAGGAGCGACCCCAGACCCTCTCCCTGTCGCTCGCTGCTGACCGCAAGACGCCCTATGAGGGTCGCCGGCAAGAACGGGTAGTGCGGCAGCTTCTTGGCGGTCGAGGCCGGGAGATCCTCGAGGCTGATCACCTGCTGAGAAAGGGTGTAGTAGCCCAGGACGCCGGGGCCGTGCTCCACGAGCACGAACACCACGGCCACATGTCGCCTGACGTCCTGCCCGGCCCGTTCCCGCAGATAGGCGTCGAGGTCAGGGACGCCGCAGGAGAAGTTGCGCCGGTCATGCTCGGGACCCAGGGCCTCGAAGCGTAGCCGGGGCCGGGCATGGCCCATCGGCTATGCCCCCACCCTCTCCCGGTAGTCTGCGTAGGCGGACTTGAACTCCTCGCTGGGATCGCGTGGCGTAAGGAGTGCGGCGGCGAAGGCCTCCTGGTCTCGGGCGCACAGGCGGACGATCTCGTGCTCAGTGACGATCTGCGCGGCCGCTTGCTGCACGGCCTGGCGAACGAAGTCGGCCACGGAGGCTCCGCGCAGGGCCGCCGCGCGGACGAGCAACCCCTTCTGTTCTCGTGTCAAGCGGATCTCCAAGCGTGCCTCTCTCGTGGCCACGGCGTACTCCCCGGTTGTCTTGATCTTCTCGTCAATTGTACGGTAATTGACCGTACAGACAAGGGCCAGTTCAAGCGAACGAGGGCCAGCGCCGGTATTGCTGGTCAAGTCGAAGCGCGCTACGTTCGCCCGGCGTGTATCATTGTGAGCGGAGCAATGGAAGACCCACTGTGATTCACCTCATCCTCTTCGATGTCGACGGAACGCTTATCGACGCTGGAAATCTGTCCCGACGCGCTTTTGAGTATGTCATCCGACAGTACTGTGGTCCGGGGGCGTCCCTAGGCCAATACTCGCTTTCAGGCAAGACGGATCCGCAAATAATGGGAGGACTTCTGCGCCAGAACGGTGTCCCGGACGAGCGTGCCGACGGAATGATGGACGAGGCGCTGGCTCACTACGCGTCCTTCTTCCTGTGTGAGCTTGAGCGTGCCGAAGTGCGAGCCCTCGAGGGTGCGCGAGAGCTGATCGGGAGAATGGGCGAGGGCCGTACCGATTGCGTGCTCGGACTCCTGACCGGGAACCTGGAGGCTTTGGTCTCGCCGAAACTGAAGGCTGCCGGCCTTCCCCCGGCCGGCTTCAGACTCGGAGCGTTCGGAAGCGACAACACCGACAGGAACGAGCTTCCGGCCATCGCGACTCTGAGGGCCGAAGCCTACCGAGGCAAGCGGATCCTGCCAGGGGACGTTGCCATCGTCGGTGACACTCCTCTGGACGTCGAGTGCGCGCGACGTTTTGGAGCGATCCCTATCGCGGTCGCGACGCGGCGACTATAGTCGTGAGGAACTGGAAGCCTCGCACCCGGACTACGTGCTCACGAGTCTTCTGGCCTGGGACGAGGTCGATCGGGAGATCGCGAGACGCTGATGTCTACGGCAGATACATACGGATTCTGGCTCGGCTCGTTCTTCCACAGCGAGAAACTCCCGGCCTTCGCCCTACTGGCGGGCATAGTGGTGACGTTCCTCGGCCTGAGGATCAACACGCGGCTTATTCGCAAAGGGGTCACCTGGTGGCCTGGAAACATCCACCGGGGCAAGGTCCACGTGCATCATTCGATCATAGGCCTGCCGGTCATGTTCTTCACGGGCGTCGTGGAATTCACTGTTCATCCGGGCTCACCATGGGTCGAGCTGCTGGCCCTCTTCTTCGGCGGGGCCGTGAGCGCGGTCTTCGATGAGTTCGCCCTGATCCTCCACCTAAAGGACGTCTACTGGGAGCGTGAAGGGCGTAAGTCCATCGTGGCCGTATTCCTCGGGACCTCGTTCACCGCCTTCATGGCGGTAGGCATGATCCCTCTCGGGTACTCGGATCCGACGTCGCAGAGTGTCATCCTCGAATGGTGCGCCCTGGGTGTGATGCTTCTCAACCTCGCCTTTGTCGTTGTGGCTTTTCTCAAGGGAAAGCCTTGGATGGGCTCGGTCGGGCTCTTCGTGCCTGTGTTCGCCTTTGTGGCGGCGATCCGTCTGGGGCGGCCGCAGTCGCCTTGGGCACTCCGCAGATACGCGGGAAAACCCCAGAAGATGGCCCGAGCCGAACGAAGGGCTGTCGACTTCCATCGTGGCTTGGGACGCCGGCAGGAGCAGTTCGTCAACCTCATTTGCGGCGCCTTGAGCGAGACCCCGCATCAGTCGCATGCCGTCATGCCCGACGATGATCTGCCGTACCACGTGGCGGCACCTCCGCTGGACGCCGTAGCGTTGGCCGAGAACGACTAGAGGGGCCGTCGCGAGATGCGCACCGTCGTGGTGGTCGGCTCACTGAGCCTGGACACGATACTGACCGACAGCACGACCATGCACAAGGTCGGAGGGGTGGTCACGTACGGGGGGTTCACCTTCGCCCGCCTAGGGATCGGGACTCAAGCCGTATCCAACGTGGCTCAAGGTGACCGGCCGGCGTGCAGGCTGTTCGAGGCCGAAGGCGTCAACCTGTTCGTGGGTGAGACCGCGTCGACAACCCGGTTTGTCAACGACATCCGGGGCGAGATCCGGCTGCAGACGGCGCCGGCCATTGCTGAGCCGATACGCGCCGAGGACATACGATACGCGCTCGGCGATCGAGTTACCCACCTGCATCTTGGCCCCCTGCACTGGCGCGATATCGACGAGAGGTTTCTCGAGCAACTGGATGGATCGCATCTGACCGTCAGCGTGGATATCCAAGGTCTTTTGCGCCGTCCCCAGGCCGGAGGGCTGACCGAGGATGTGTCTCCTCTGCTCGCGCCTGTCCTGCGGTCGGCCTCCTACGTCCATGCCTCACGTGAGGAGATCGCCCGCGTGTCCTCCTACTTGGGTCTCAGCGTGCCGGGGATCCTTCGCGAGATGCGCCTCCGCGAGATCGTCATCACTGAAGGAACGGCCGGAGGGGTGGTTGTCGACGCGGACGGAGAAGAGACCCGGTACCAAGCCGGCGTCAACGCGCGCGACCACTTGGACACAACGGGCGCGGGCGATGTCTTCTTCGCGGCCTACCTCGCGCACAGACTCGGTGAGGGAGAGAGCGTGACAACCGCCACCCAGCGGGCGGCGGAGCTCGCCCGCGACCACGTGCATGGGCGATTCATAACCGCGGAGTCGTTATCCTTGGAGGGCTGACGGAGAGCTTCATAGACGAGTCTGGCGCCTGGGTCTACCTGGACGAAGTACCGGGCTAGATAGACAGGACCGGAACCTTCGTGCACTCCGAGCCTTGGAAGCGACCCAAGGGAACCGCTCCCCCGCTGTGAGCGGCGCCGGTCAGCGCGACGAACAGCGGGGCAGCCCCAACAAGCTCCTTCCGGTCAACTCTCGAACCATTCCGCGACATCGGCCCAGCCAAACGTCATGCATCCGGTCTTATCTTGTATTCGTCTATCGGGACCGGCTGAGTCGAAAGACCCACTTGGCCTTCATCCTGCTTGAGGATGATCCATTTGAGCCAGTTCTCGTTGTCGACGCTGAGGATAGTCTTCCCTGAAATGGACCCTCGGCTCTCTGTTCTCATCAAGGCCGCTCTGAGAGTCAGCTCGGCGCACAGAGTCATGCTCTCCACCTCGTGGCACTTGCTCAGATAGTGGAGGTCTTTCGCCTGCAGCTCCGGCAATCGCTCCTTCACCGCCTCCAGGAGGCCAAGGGCCTCCTCCAACCGCTCTTTGCTGCGCCGGAGGTTGTATTTCATCGGCGCGATCGCATCCTGCAAGAGGGAGATGGTCTCCTCGGGCAAGGAACCGTCGCTCCTCCGCGTCGGGGCGAAGGCCTTCTCCTTAAGATCCTTCACGGCGCCGATGGCAACATCGGCTGTGGCAACCTCGGCGGCGTAGCGGGCGGCTGAGGGTCCGGCCCACGCGGCACTGATCACCGCGTACATGATGCCCGAACCGGGCGCTACCCCCGGGGGCGAGGCCACGGCTCCGGCCACAGCCGAACCGGCATAGCTCGCGTCACCGATGGCCCATAGACCATCCAGGTTGGTTCTCATCTCGTCGTCGACCTTGATACAGGAGGTCTCGCCGTGAAGGGGCACTCCGATATCCCGTTGCGCCTCGGGGGGCACCCCGCAACTGCTCTCTTTGGCCGCGGTCCGCTGCATCCACTCCATCAATTTGGGCGGACCGGTGTCCATTTGGAACTCCCCTCCCTCCGGGGGCGGGGCGAAGCGAATCGGCCCTCTGCCCTCGGCGATCTCCTTCTCCATCCCAAGCGCCAACTGCACCGGCAGGAACACACCTGCTGGGCCCTTGTCGGGCAGGTATTTCTCCGCCAGGTTCTCACCCAGGGCGTTCACCAGATGAGCGTATCCGACCATGCCGCTATCCGTGTCCTGATACACGGTGTGACCGTAGAGGTTGCCGTATTCGGCATTGCGCATCTCTGCTCCGGCCCGAAACGCCGCTGCTATGCCGTCGCCGGTACCGGCTACCCAGAACCGCCTCACTTTGTAGCCGCAACTACCGTTCGCGAGGATCGTAGCCTTGGCCCTGATCACGTAGAAACGGCCGGTGATGATGTCGAAGCCCACCGCTCCCACGACCCTGCCACCCTCCACCAGCAGGTCGCCCACGTGGGTCTTGTCAAGGAAGCGGGTCTTCAGCCTGCGGGCTTTCGCCCGGATCGGCAGCATCAGGTCGAGGTCGATGAAGGCGAGCGTAGTAGTCGGGAGCCCAGAAGGCCGGGATGGTGACCAGCCTGCCGTCGGGAGTCCGGCCCAGCTTGGCGCCCCATTTGTGCCAACTCCTCCATCGCCCGGGCGGTGCTCCTCACGTACTTGGACAAGGCTTGCTGGTCGTTCAGGTAGCAGCCGGCGGTGCGGACTTGGAAATCGATGAAGCTGTCCGCGTCGTCGTCGGGCCCGAGAAACGTGAGGACACCGCCGATCTTGGTGGCCTTGCCCGCCCAGCCGGTAGTCTGTTTCTCGACTATCAGCACATCAAGCTCCGGGTGCTCCTCCTTCGCCTTGACGGCCGCGGCCAGCCCACCTATGCCGCCACCGACGATCAGGACGTCAGTGTCGACGACTTCTCCCAGCTCTTCCAATAGTCAAGACAGACCTCGTTTCTTGCCTAACAGCTCGCTTCTGAGTGACATCTCTGCCTAGGACGACAGCGTTTTGCGCGACTAGAAGGACGACCGCAGGGGCGCAGGGATCTCCGGGATGACCTCGATGATCTGCTCCGGGCAGACGCGACTCGCATGCCAGGCACCAGACGCAGTCCTCCGGATAGGCCACCACCGGCTTCTTGGCCTTGTCGTCCCAGCGGATCACGTCGACGAAGCAGGCCTTCATGCAGGACTTGCAGCCCGTGCACGCGGCCAGATCGATCTTGATCTCCTTGGCCCATTGTTTGGCTGTGCTCTCCATCATGCGCCGCAACCTATTCCGGCGACGTAGACAATGCGCGGAGCCCTCTTTCCCGATCCTGAACGAGGAGCGGCGGTTGATGGCCGGGTCGGAGACCGCCTGCCAGATCCCCCACAGCGCAGGCAAGAAGTCCTTGAACGTGCTGACCTCGGCGATGTTATGAGCGTGCCAGCCGCCACCGGAAGGCTTCTTGCCACTTGGGTGCGGCGGGAGCGAACCGGCGTCGTGCATGTCTGGATCCGGGTAGTGTCGGCATCCCAGGAGGCAGATGCATGCAGGAACGCATCTTGCAGCCGCCGGGGATGGCCTCGTACTGGTGAGAGAGCATCACCCACGTCGGAACGCCGGGCTCGGCTCCGGATGAGCCCGCGGCGAGAAGACGTTCGTAGGTCCAGAAGTCCTTGTGGGCCGGAGTGCCAAGATCGGGATCCACCCATTCGATCCGGAGGTCCATCACGGGACCGTAGTCGATGCTCTCGCTGGCGATCTGCACCGCGCCGATGTGGCCGCCCAATGGTGGCTTCACTTCCCAGCGAAAGCCCTTGTGTTCGTCCGGGCACCAGAGCTCATAGCCCTTCTCCATATTGACCCACCACCAATCCAGCATCTCGACGGTCACGCGTGGAATGACATGGTCGACCACGATCCAGTTCTCCGGGTACTCTCCCTCATCCATCATGCGTCTCCTCCTGGGCTCCACACTGTTGTCACGCGCCGTTGCCTTCCTGATACAAGAACAGCCTCATGCCGTTCACCGCTTCCTCAGTCGTGAGTTGGGGCCTACCCAGCCCGGGCTCCAGTCTGACCCTGTACCAGCCCGCTTGGATTCCGTTCACCGTGGCTAGAAACATGTGTGCCAGCCCCGCCCCGCTAATGCCCGCCTGTGCGAAGACAGGTTGAGCCGCCACAACCGTGTCGCAGAGATCGTTGACGACGGTCAAATAGCCGATGGTATTGCCGCCTGGCCTCGGAGTCGGCATCGTTGTCGACCTCGCTGTCGTCGACAGGGCATCCCGTGGCCTGCTCAAAACCGAAGGTGGTGAGCAGGAAGTACGGCATCGGCTCAGCCGCGTGATAGTCATCCAGAAGGCCACGCATGAGTTGGAGAAGCAGGTTGCGCGGGTCGGGGTCTTGTTTCGCAGCATCGGCCAGGGCCTTATCGACGCGCGCGTTGATCTCCGTCCAGCAGGAAGCGTACACGCACTGCAATAGGTGTAGCTTCCCATTGTAGAATCTGAGCACACCGCTCTCGCTCGTACCGGCCTTCTTGGCTATGGCCCGTAGTGAGCTGTTGTGGAATCCTCTTGCGAAGAAGACCTCTTTCGCCGCCTGAAGCACGCGTTCTGCGACGTCTGACTTGGTCTCGCGCACCATCTCGAGTCACCTCGAGTCACCTCGATGTTGCGGTAGTAGCTCCTACTACCATGTCAGCCCACTGTACCACTCGCCCGCGGACCATGTCAAACCGCCGACCGCGGGAGACGTTCCTCACCTTGCCGTTCCGCTCTCTTCGTAGTCCCGCGGGTGCACCCAGGGCGCCGCGTGCGAGGCACCGAGGCAGCCGACTAGAAAACCATAGGGCTTGTCGCACCATCTCGTGACGCAGGGAAGGTGGACGAAACCTTCGGGGCAGAGGACGGCGGTGGGCTTGTCGAAGATCTGGTCCTCGAACTCCTTGCCAAGCTTGAACGATACCTCGGCACCCAGGTATCCGAGGTCGTCAGGATCCAGACCGACGAAGATCAGCGCTTCCTCCTCCGGATGAGTGTGGCCTTCACCGGGGCGGTGCCATTTTCCGGTGCCGCTGTAGAACCCCCAGGTGAAGTTGAGGTTAAAGTCGTTGAGGTCCTCACCGAACATCCAGATGATAGCGTCGCCATTCCCGGGGCCCATGATCCTCTTGGCACAAAGCACGCCGTCCCCGACCGGCGGCATGCAGAGCCGCGGCGGCCGCCCTGTCCAGGAAGCCGGGATCATCCTTCATGATGTTCTCCGCATCAGCCATACCGGCGATCGTCTCGACGCTGACGTTGGTGCGCAGAGGGTGAACGAGATCCGCGTACTTCTGCCCGGGAACTGTGCTCGTCGGTCGTAGCTTGTCTGGAATGGCCTCGGCGCTGTAGACGGGGTCGAGACCGAACAAGTAGTGCGCTATAGGCCGGCCCACCTTCCTGATCTTCACCGGGCCATGCGGGGTCCCCTTGGGGACGCAGACGACCGTCGGCTCGGTGAACACATGCTCTTCCCGCTCTTCACCCAACTCGATGGAGACCTCTCCCCCGTCGAAACTCCGCATGTCGCTCAGATCGGTGCCGGCGAAGATGAGCGCCTCGTCGTAGGGATGGATGACCGCCCCCTCGATGGGATGACAGACGCAGGGCTTCTTGAAGAAGCCGAAGGAGAAGTTGCCCTTGATAGCCCTCCCAATCCTTGCCTTCCGCCCAGATGCGGGGCTCGGGGTACAGCCCCGCCGGTCCGCTCTTCACTTCCAGCGTCTTGATCAGATGGCCCCACTTCTTGCCCAGTATGTGCATGCTTTTCTCCTCGGGATCGAGCGCTCGTGATGGCTACGGTTGCGAGTGCTTGAGGTAGTTGGTTCCGAACTCGAGCAAGGCCTCGGCTCTTCCGCGGCCGAGCCCGCTCGGGGGCTGGATGGAGTCCATCGTGATGCCGGTGACAATCAGTTGAAGCCACGTTGCCATTTGACGGCTGGTACCTCTCGTCCTCGAAAGTGCTCATGTGCAGCTCTGCCGCTGTTGCTACCTCCTATCACCTCGTTTCTAGTAGTAGCGACTCCTACCAACACCGCGAAATGAATATAGCACTTCGTCAATGGCGAAGTCAAACGGTCTTCACCTGCGGCAGGTCACCCTCAGATCATCCGGTGGGAGACGTGAGCTCTTGATTGTTGCTGATCCCGACAGCTCGCTCGACAGGCCACGAAATGCTACCCAGGCGGCTCATGCGCGAGCGGGCAGGGTTCGAGGTCAGGGCGTGAGGCCGTAGGCCCACATGTCGTTGAGCAGCAGCGCGGAGTCGCTGCCGGGCCGTATACCCGCCAAACATGAGCATCCTGCCTGAGCCCGCGTCGATCGCGTGCCATGGGCGGCGCCATTCCGACACGAGCTCCTACTGGGTCAACCAAGACCCCTTCTTTTCCCCTTCTGCCTTCTTGGCCGCCCCCAGCCTGGCCCAAAAGATGCCCGCCAGGGCCACCAGTAGGACGACGGCAACCGCGATGGCCTTAACGGAATAGTGAGGCTTGCCAAGCGTCAAGGTAGCCGCCAGGCCGACCGCGGCTATGCCCAAGAACGCCCAGCCAAGGATCCATCCCACGATGTTGAGTCCGGCCAAGCCGGTGGCGTCCCCGGCGCCGACCATCAGTAGTTCCTGCGGCACTCTCCCGCCCCGTTTGGCCGACAGCGCCGCCGCCAGCACCTGGACCGCCACCGACACTACGACCAGGATAACAAGGCCGGGTACGATATCTCCGGCCACAAGCCCGACCGCCCACCCGACGGCCACTCCGATAAGGCTCACTCCCAGCATGATGGTCGCCGGCACCAAGCAGTGCAGTTCTAGCACCCTACCCATCCGCCAGGGCAACAGGATGGAGGCGGTACCGGGCGAATCCATCTCCACTCGGATGGGCTCCATCAAAGCGGTGGCCGACAGGTAGAACAGGAGAGCGCCGGCCCATGAAGTCCCGGCGCTTCCCGGGTGCAGGCCCAGAACCACCGCTCCGGCCGCGGCCATGATCACAGCCCAGCCGAGTCGCATGGGCGACCGCAGAAGCAGAAGCAGTCCGTGCCAAGACACTGCGAGATCCGGCCTGCGAGGCATATGCAGGGTGATCCGGGCACGCCATCTGCCTGCCGACTGTTTCCGACCGGCCAGGAGTAGAGAACGGGCATCGAGGGCGTAGAGACTCGCCACCGCATTGGAGCGGACTCGCGCCCGCACCTCGAAGCTCTCGAGGGACACCTCGCCCGCGGTGCGGTGGACACCGATCCACCCCAGCGCCGCTACGCCCACGAGCAGGAGCGGACCGGCCACGCTCCCCGCCCTGTGAGTGGCGCCGAACGGCAGCACAGCCCACCCCCAGGGGCCGGACCACATGGCGGCCGTCGCGGCGGTCCCACCTCGTCGCCCCGCTATCGTGAGAAGGGCCACCAGGCCGAAAGCCGGGATGGTGAGGCGGACAACCCAGGTGGAGAGAGGCTGGAGTCGCTGCACCTGCCAGCCGGCCGCCACGACGATGACCGCGAACGCCGCTCCTGCCACGATCGCCTCCGCCATCCGTTCGGCCCCGATGCTCCGCCCTTCCGAAGACAGGCCGGCAAGCAGGCCGATCAGGGCGCCCGCTAAGCCCATCTCTATGGCAATGACACGCAGCCGCAGGATCACCAGGTCCCGCCTGCGGACGGGAGCGCCCAGCAGGTACAAACAATCGGCCTCCGAGTACGAGGCGAATCCCTGCAGTGTGTTGTACCGCAGGGCGGCAAGCAAGACGAGGGCTATCGCGGGCGGACCCCAGAGGAATCGATAGGGACCGATCACGTCCACAAGCACCGAGGCGGCGTACGTCCAGAACCCCCAGAACAGTCCCATGGCAAGTCCAAGTGCGATGACAGTCATGTAGATGGTCTGCGCTATCGCCATCCACGACCGGCCGGGGCGGAGTGAGCGAGAGACGGCCAGCACTGCGCGGGCGTCGAGAGGTCGGTCGCCGGGAGACTGCTGAACAACGGAGCCCCGGCCTCTCCCCGGCATCCTTCTACGATTCAAGAAGTCTTCCCTCTTCGATGTGGAGCATCCGGGTGGCAACCGCACCCGCAAACTCCTCGGAGTGGGTCATGAGAAGGGCCGCTCGCCCCGCCTTGAGAGACTCCCTCAGCAGCTCGCGGACCGTGTCAAGGGAGGCTCGATCGAGCCCGACTGTCGGCTCGTCCATCACGATCACTCGGAATGGCCGGACGAAGGCACACGCCATGCCCGTCTTCTGCCGCATCCCGCGAGAGAGTTGCCGGGGGAAGAATTCCGCCCGATGGGCCAGATTCAGGCGCGCAAGGAGCTCTTCACTCAGGGCAGCGGAAACCTCCTCGGCGATGCCGTGAGCCGCGGCCACCAGGCGCAGATGGTTGCCAACGGTAAGGTCATCGTAGAGACGGGGGCTATCGGGCACATAGACCAGATCGCGCCGCGCTTCGACAGCCTCCGGCTCGTGGTGGATGGAACGTCCGCCGATCTCGACCCTGCCGCCCGAGGGCTGGAGCAGGCCGCAGATGAGTTCTGCCGCCGTGGTCTTGCCGCTGCCGTTGGCTCCCATGATCGCGACGCACTCACCTGCGCGCACGATCAGGTCCAGGCCGTCCAGTGCGACCAACTCACCATAACGGCGACTCAGATCGCTGGTCCGCAGCAGCACCTCTCTGCGGCTTCTGGAACTCGTTCTAGAATGAAGCCCCGGCCGCCGAGTTCGCGCTGGGCGGAGCGATCCTTCGTCCTCAGTCGCGTCCATAGCGCTGCTACGAACGCTCCCTGCGTCCTCGGCTCCCTCGCGCCGATCGCGTCCTGGCGGCGAAGCGTCATTCTGGAACGAGTTCTTGGCCACTCTTCACCTCCATCGCTCGGCGACTCGGACCCTAGGAGGCCCCACGCAGGACTCGTGCAACTCTTTGCCTCAGGATATAGGCACCGGCGTCATTCTCCAACCAGGGTCCGGTTACTGCAGCCCGGCACGCAACGCCATCGCCTCGAGCGGCAGGTCCGTTATGACGGCAGCAACTGCTGGATGTCGAAGCAGACGCCTGGTCAGCTCCGGCTCGTTCACAGTCCAGACGTAGGCCGGGTAGCCCAGCCGCGCCATGCGCCACAGAAAGCCGAACCTGAGCAGCCTCCAGTTCGGGGCGACGAAATCCGAGCTGCACCGTCGAAGCCTTCTGGCAGGAAACAACTCGGAAAGCCTGGCCCGCATCCCCTTTCCCGGCCTGCCTTGGCCCAGAAGCAAGCCGGCACAGACCCTCGGATCCAGGGCCTTGACCCGGGCGACCGTCTCATCGCGAAAGGAAGTCACCACAAGATCGCCGGTTCCCCGTTCACGGGTCCCCCTTCTGAGCCCAAGCTCGTGCAGGACTGCGCTTTCGATGCCGGGCACCTTGATCTCTACATCAAGCGGACACTGGGAGGGGATGGTGTTCAGGGCCTCGGCAAAGGTGCACAGACCCGGCGCCTGGGTCGCCAGCTCCGCATAGGTGGAACAGGCTATCGCGCCTCCCCCCGCCGCGGAGTCGTGCGAGACGACCACGACCCCGTCGCCGGTCTGGCGAACATCCAGCTCGATGGCTTCGATTCCCCTAGCCACAGAGGCCCTGAAGGCTTCCAGGGTGTTCTCGGGTTCAGCGCCCGACAAGCAGCGATGGGAGATGATGGTCTTCTGTCCAAGCGCTGTCCGCATCGCTACCCCCAGTGAACGACCAGGGTCATCTGATGAAGCCCGCGATGAGTTCGGCACTCGGTTGTTACCAAGGCCGTGTATACCTATGATGACGGGTCCCATACACAAAGTATCCCCCAGTTGCGGCCGAGTGACTTGCTATCATCTCCCGGTGACTCTATCCGAGGCATACCAGATCCTGGGCCTGCCCCGTGACGCCACGGCCGTCCAGGTCAAGGCAGCCTACCGCCGGCTGGTGGCCGAGGCTCATCCCGACCGGGGTGGCCAAGCCGCCGACTTCATCCGCATCCGCGCCGCCTACGAGATCCTCTCGGCCTTCCTCGAGCCGGGGCTGCCCGAAGACGATATCCCCGTCCCCCCCGGGCTGCGCGAGGTCATCGATGGCATCGTGAGGGACTTCCGCGAACAGCAGCGTTGGGCTGAAGCCCAGACCCTGGCGCAACTGGCCGGCTTCGAGAAATACATGGCGAGTCACATCCAGACGGCCGCGCGCGGCGAACTGCGGCAGTTCAGTGCCACCTTCGGCGCCTCCTGGGACGCCCTCATCGGCGCGCTCTTCAGCAAGTGCAACAGCCGGTGCGACGAGGTGCTGCAGCGCTACGAAGCCTGGTACACCGAAAACACCCAGGCGTTCTTCGACAGCCTGTACCGCAAAGAGCTCTACCGTTTCGCCTTTCACCCGCGGTTCTGGGTGGTGTTTGTGGTCCTCGGCGCTATCGCGGGGGCGCTGACTGGCGCCGTCGGCTGGGAAGGGCCGTGGCGCCGATGGGTGTCGCTGGGCATGATCCTCCTGGCCGCCGGGGTGTCGTTCTTGGTCTACCGTTGGTCTACCAGGCGGCGCCGCAAGTTGCGGGAGAAGGTGGAGCCTCTCAGCGTCACGGTCTTCGAGATCGATAAGAATGCCCGATTCCCTACCGAGGCCACCCTGCAGCAGGGGCGCCGCACCACCGGAGCCCTGGGGATGGCAGGGATGTTCCTTGGGAGCGCGGCTTCGGGCGGGTTCGCCGTGCCTGTGGTGGGCGCGGTGGCCGGAGCGGCCCTGGGCGGAGCTCTCGACCGGCTGGTCAACCCCACCGGCCAGATGCGCAAGAGTATGCAGGCCGATCTGCGCCGGTTCATGGCCGCGGCCGGGCCGCAGGTGACTGAGTATGTGCGCGAGGCCCACGCCCGACTGCTGGCCGACGTTCGCGGGCAGATCGTGGGCGACTACCAGGAGCGGGTGAAGGAGACGGTCAAGCTGCTTACCGACGGGACGGACGAGAGCGGCGACCCGCGCGCCGGCACGAGGTCGCGCCGCCCGCGCTAGCGCGGGCGGCCAGGCGCCTCGACCCAGGCTGGCGTCGCACCCGCCGCTTCGCCCCAGGTCTCGCACCTCCCCGGTGGGGCGCCTACCTGTCTGCTTCTTCGATAGCGCCGAGCTGCAAGAAGAAGGCCTTCGTATCCGCGACATCCCAGTGATCACAGAGCTTGCCGTCTCTAAGACGGAACATGTCCACGACGTCGTACTCGATCTTGTTGCCTGTCGGAGCAAGGCCGAGAAAACCCTCACCGGTGTGGGTGCCTCTGAGCGTGTTGAACACCCACACAAGGTCGCCTTCGGCGAGCATCCCATTGATTGTCGGGCGGATGTCCGGTATCGCGGAGAAGAAGGCAACGTGGAACTCGATGAATCCGGCCTTGCCCTTCGGCAGGGCAGGATTGTGCTGCACGTAGTCGTCGTGTAGGAACCTGTCCACTAGATCCAGGTTGTGCTTCTGGAAGATCTGCTCATAGAGATCCCGCACGATCTGCTTGTTCTTCTCCACGTGGAAGTGCTCCTTCAGATAGGACGTCAGGTCGCTCATAGCTTCTGGGCCAAGCACCATGTGTATGGCGCCTTCATAACAGCGGTACGTCACCGCCACGCCGGCGGCACTCATCCTGTCGGCGTAGGCCCGGCCCTCGTCGCGCAGGGGGTCGTACTCCGCCGTTTGCACCAAGGCCGGCGGCAATCCGGCCAGATCAGCGGCTCGCAGAGGCGAAGCGTAGGGATGAGCACCTTCCTCGGGTCGTGCTCAAATAGTGTTCCCAGAACCACTGCATCTCGGCCTTGGTGAGCACGTAGTCCGCGCCATTCGAAGGTACGACTCGGTGCCAAAGTGGTAGTCGGTCACCGGCACGTTCAGCACCTGGCAGGCGAGTGGCGGTCCGCCCCGGTCGCGGGCCATCAGCGCGACCACCGCGGCCAGGTTACCTCCCGCACTCGAGCCGCCCACTGCGATCACGCCGTTCCCCGCCAGGCGGGCGCCGTTCTCCGCGACCCAGCACGTGGCGCGATAGGCGTCCTCGGCCGGCACAGGGAACTTGTGCTCGGGAGCGAGACGGTAGTCGACGGCCACCACGACACATCCCGCGGCGTTGACGATGGTCCGGCAGTCAGCGTCCTGAGAATCCAGGTCGCCCACTACCCAGCCGCCTCCATGGAAGTGCACCAAGACGGGAAAAGGGCCCTCTCCTTCGGGCGTGTAGATGCGCACGGGGATGTCATGGCCGAGGCCGGGTATGCATTCGTCTTCTGCCCTCGCCACCGGATCACCGGGAGGCACCATGGCGAACATCTCGACGGAGACCCGCCGGGCCTCTTCCACCGACATCGAACAGTTGGGAATGGCCCCGGCAGCCAACCAATCCTTGACAAAGGCCTGGGCAAGCGAGTGAAGAGGCATCCCAGTTACTCCTATCTCTCCCATGGAGCGCAGTAGAGCGAGCGACCGCAAAGATCAAGGCTGTCACGACGTTGCCTCCTAGTCAAGCGACCCTGCCCGCGATAGCCGTTGCCACAGCGTCCTTCCCCGGCTCCCGGTCCTGGTATGCTTCATGGGCAGCGCTCCGTGAACTGCTTCGGAGGTATACATGAAAGATTTCGGGGGCAAGATCCTGTTCGTCACCGGAGGCGGCTCGGGTGCGGGCTTCGGACAGGCCAAGGTTTTCTCAGAAGCCGGATGCAAAGTAGTGATCGCCGACATCCGTCAGGATCATCTGGACGAGGCCATGGAGTACTTTCGTGCGAAGAACGCTCCGGCGCACGCCATCAAGCTGGACATCACCGACCGCGCGGCCTATGCGGCTGCCGCGGATGAAGTCGAGCGGGTGTTCGGAGGTCCGCCCCAGCTGCTCTTCAATACCGCGGGCGTCAACACGTTCGGTCCGC
This sequence comes from uncultured Actinomycetes bacterium, assembly GCA_963784835.1. Lineage (GTDB taxonomy): Bacteria > Actinomycetota > Thermoleophilia > RBG-16-64-13 > RBG-16-64-13 > RBG-16-64-13. The sequence goes on from CAWASM010000004.1 coordinate 109,822, forward strand.
CCGAGGCTTCCACCTACGAAGACTACGACTGGGTCATGGGAGTGTGCCTCGACGGAGTAGTGAACGGCATGGTCACCTTTGTCCCGCGCATGATCAAAGCAGGCAAGGGCGGCTACATCGTTTCCACTGCGTCCATGGGAGGTTTCTGGGGCGGTCCCACGACGGCTCCCTATTCCGCTGCCAAGGCGGCAGTCATCAATCTCATGGAGAGCTATCGCATCTCTCTGGCGAAATACGGCATAGGGGTGTCGGTACTCGCCCCGGCGGCCATCAACAGCAACATCCACAATGCCGGCGACACGCGTCCCGCGCACCTGGCGAACACCGGATATCTCATGGATAAGAAGGCGATCAAGACGCTCAGGACCATCTACGAGGGGGGCATGGACCCCGTGGACCTCGCCAACTGGGTCAAGAAGGGTATCGAGGCCGAGCAACTCTACATCATCCCCTACCCCGAAGAACGGGAAGCTCTGGAGAAACACTTCAAACAGATAGTGGAGTCGGTGCTTCCCATGGAAGCGGACCCGGAAGGCGCGAGAAAGCGCAAAGAGATCTTCCAAGCGCTCGTGTATGGCGCCATGGAGGAGGCTAAGAAGGATCCGACCAAGCCTGTGGAACCAGGGTTTGGGAGAGCAAATCCGGAGCTGGACTGGGTCAAGCCTACGGAGATGGGTCCCCCTCCCACAGAGAAGAAATAGAGCTGCGAGCCCCCTTCAGTCGCCGGTCTTGCCCACCGGCAAGCATCTGGCGACCGAAGGGGGCCAAGCGCTCAGATTTCGCTCTTTACCAACCGCGCCTGGGCGAGTACGAGTCGTCGCCCCAGGCTCAGCCACAGGGTCAGACTTCCCAGGGAGAGTCCGAGAGTGAGGGCGCCGATCATTTCCACGCGGCCCCAGATCTCGAAGGAGACGAGAAGCATGCCTAAGCTGCTCACGACAGTGTGCGATGCACTCATGAGCCCGGCGACCGATCCCGCGTCTCCCTCATGCTGCGCGAGCATCATATAGACGGCTGGAGGCCGCGTACAGCTGAAGGCTATCGGCATGGGAAGTAGCGTCAGAATGAAGGGCCAGGGCCCCCGCCCACCGAGAAGGAGCATAAGCAGGCCGCTCACCGCGCACACGACGAAGCAGCCGGTGATGACCGTGGTGCGCTCGAGTCGCCTGGAAAGCCATACGTAGATCTGGGCCCCCACTGCCACGCCGGCCGCGAACAGCGCGAAGAAGTAGCTATAGACCTGGCTGCTCTCGCCGAATGTCACCTCGTATATGTAGGACGAGGAGGAGATGAACGCCATCATCGCCGCGCCTATCAGCGAGAAGTTGATGAGCAGGTGAACGAAGACCCTGTTCTTGAGCACGGCGCCTAGGCGCGTCAGCGAAGACAGGGGATTGCCCGTCAGTTTCACCGCCACCGTCTCCCGATACACGAGCGCGCCGGCCAGCACCAAGCAGCCCAGGATCGCCTGGGCCACGAATGCTCCCCGCCAGGAAGTGAACCTGAGTATGAGCGCGCCGATGACCGGAGCAACCGCCGGGGAAAGGATGGTCATGGTTTGGATGGCGGCGATGACTACTTCGCGCCGCCTACCGCGATAGACGTCCTTGACGATGGCCGTGGCCACCACGGTTGCGGCTCCTGCCCCGAGCGCCTGGAAGATACGGAAGATGATCAGTTGAATGACGTCCGAAGCGAGCGCGCAAAGGGCACCGGCCACCACGTAGCCTGTGAGACCGACAAGAAGGACCGGCTTGCGCCCGTAGCGATCGCTGAGCGGGCCCCACAACAGGGTGGAGAAAGCGTAGACGACGAAGAAGAGGATGAGCGTCAGGTTGGTCTGATACTCCGGGGCGTGGAAATAGACAGTCATCCCGGGAAGAGCCGGCAGGTAGAGGTCGGTGGACAGTGCCGGGAACGCGGTGAGCGCGGCGAGGAAGATGACGAGTCCCTTCCTGCCCAGGTGCTTCTGCTTTGTCGGTTGCTCCTCTGCCATCCAGTTCTCAAGTTAGCACAGGGGTAGATGGATGTGCGCGCAGACACCGTATTGGCGCAGGGAGCACAGATGCTCTATCTTGAGTGAGCATCTACTGATGAGGCCGGATACCTGAGATCGGCCGGCGGGAATCCTGCGGACTGGAGACCACAACATGACTTCACAGACTACTTTCAACACGTACGGCGCGGACCTCGAGAAGCTGGTGTTCTTGAAGACGTATCCCATCGCGATCAAGATGCTCAAGGACGAATCCGAGATCCCGGAGGGAGCTATCCGACCAAAGAAGGACAGGGGCGAGCACTATGCCACCTGCCAGGCTTTCTCGCTTGCGCGCCGCCAGGGAATGACGATCGCCATGTTCCTGGAAGATAACTGGTGCTTTGAGCCGATCATCTCGTACGGGCTTGTGGAGACGCCTCAAAACTACCTGGACGGGTTCACGAGTTCCTTCTTCATAGCCGACAAAGAGGCGGGGGCAAAGCACGCCCGAGAAATGACGCGCCTACCTGTCGGGCAATACGGCGGGATGGTCTTGGGGCCACTGAAGACGGCGAATTTCGATCCGGATCTCACGATGATCTACTGCAACAGCGCCCAACTACGGCACCTGCTTCTTGCTCTGCGATATCGCCGCGGGACCCAAGTGACCTCGACACTCGACCCCATCGGTTCCTGCGTGCACTCTGTCGTCCCTTCGCTGCTCTACGGAGAATGCCAGGTCACTGTGCCCGACCCCGGCGATTTTGAGCGTGGCGGCGCTCAGGAAGATGAGATGGTATTGACGGTCCCGACGGGGAGGCTCGAGGAGTTGATGGAGGGGGTCTATCACCTTGAGGAGTCCGGCATGGGCTTCCGGCGCTTCAGTCTCTCGATCCACCCCGACTACAAACAGCCCCCCTTCTATGAGGAGTACTTCAGGGGGTGGGGCCTGGACGGTCCCAAGAAGCCCTAGGAGGCTGCCGAAAGACAGAGTCTCGCCGCCAGGGCGCGATGGGTGCGCGTGAGACAAGGACTTGATGGACCGGCCCGCCCCAGACTGGAGTCTGGGGCGGGCCGGCATGTTGCGGCATCAACGGAGATGCCGCACTCGTACTTCAGTCGGCTGCTTAGTGCGCGTCCATCCAGGTGGTGTTGAAGGACCACCGTACGAAGCCACCCTCCATCGGGTACTCCGTGTGCACGTATTTCTGGATGACGATGCCGTTGGGATAGTGGAAGACCGGGACCATCAGGGCCTGCGCGTTCATCATAGCCACGATATCGCCTGTCTTGGCCTCCTGGTCAGCCGCCGTACGTGCCATGTTGGCCGGCTCGAAAAGCGCGGAGAACTCGGCAGGACGCTTGAAGCTCGCCAGGTTGGTCTTGGGCTGCGGGCCCCACCAAGCGTTGCAGGACATCAGGTAGTTGTAGTCGTTGCCGCTGAACATCAGGGCTACGTCCTTCCAACCCGTGCCGAAGACCGAACCGTAGAACCGGCCGGGATCGGCGATGTCGATGGTGGTCACGAAGCCGGCGGCGTCAAGGTAGCCCTTGATCGCCTCGGCGGCGGTATTGCTACCGCCCGCTTCGACCACTGCCAGCAGGTCGATGGGGCAACCATCCGGATATCCGGCTGCCGTCAACAGGTCCTTGGCCTTCTGCGGGTCATACTCGCGTTTGACCGTGATCGCGTTGGCACCCCACTCTCCATCCGGAGCCACAGCATAGATGGGGAAGTAGAAGCCGTAGCCAATCGCGTTGCAGATCGCGGGTTTGTCAAGGGCATACTCCAAAGCTTCGCGCACTTCCAGCTTGTTCATCGGCGAAGCGGGGTCAACGGTGTTGGGCATGAGGTGATACTGGAAGCCGGCCCAGCCGGTCTGCACCGTGTAGCCCTTGGCTAGCAGGGAAGACCGCGCCGCGGCGTCGGCCGCCTGCCAGATGTCCGCCTGGCCCGACTCAAAGACGGGCTGGGCCGTCGCCGGGTCGGTCAGGAAGGTCACCTCGATGCCGTCCAGATAGGGCTGTCCATCCTGCCAGTAGTTGGGGTTCTTCTCCCAGATCAGGGACTGGTCGCGGTTGAACTCCTTGAGGATGAACGGCCCGCAGGCCACGAGGTTCTCCGTGGCCCACGCTTCCCGCGCTGCGTCATCGGCTCCGGACTTCATGTAGGCGTCTTCCGAGTACATGGGCACCCAGCCGAGAGACTGGAGCAGCTGGTTGTGCCAGTAGTTCAAGTGCAGCACGTAGTTGTAGTTGTCGACGATCTCGAACTCTTTGATCGAGTCGGCAAACTGCAGCTTGCCGCTCGCCGCGCCCATGTCGTAGTTCCACTTCGCCACCGCGGCGGTCAGTTCGGTGCCGTCGGTGAACATGACGCCCTGGTGCAGCTTGACCGTTATGGTCATGGCGTCGGGATCCTCTACCACGCTTTCAGCGAGTTCGGGAACCAGCGTCCGTCCGGGCGCGAACTTCATGATCCTCTCCACGCCAGGGAACTGCGCAGCTTCGTCGACGGGACCCGTCTTCGCCCACATGCCCACAACCTGCGGAGGCGAGTTGTGGACTATCTTCAGAATGCCGCCGGAGACCGGCCCCGCCGCCACAGTGGTCGAGGTCTCAGGCGCCATCGTGGTGTCGGTGCCAGGAACCGTTGTGGCTGGGGTAGTCACGGCCGTGGTGGTGGTCTCAGCGCTGCTTCCACAAGCCGCCGCCAGCACCATCACGATCCCGACTAGTAGTAAAACGCTGATGCCCCATAGTGCTCGTCTTCGGTTCACCTTAGAACCCCCGTTCTCGAACTTGCACTTGATTGTGCCGTTTCGATGCTCGCGTACACAGCATGATCCTGTCCTTCACCCGAGTCTCCTGAGACGCACACCCCCTTCCGGTGTCTTCTTCACCCTCCGATGGTACGGCCGAGCTCCCAACGTCACGTGGCCGGTTTCCGGATGTACTCGCCCGTGAACACGAGGTCTTGGTGGATCATCGGCTTCCCGGGGTCGTACACCTTCGTATAACGCAACGGGCAGTGACGCATGCCCGGAGGTATATGGACCATGAAGGGTTGCGTTAAGACGAAGGTCTCCAGCTCTGCCCCTTCCTCGCCCATCGTGAACTCCACCTCGCCGCCCAGCTCCAACATGTTGTGCATGTCGCCGCCGAAGAACGAGAGGTACTGGTCGAAGTCGTGCGTGTGCGTATGTGAGACCATCTCGAACGGCTCGGTGATGGCAAAGGTCGCCAGCCTGAACCCAGGGGCCTTCGGCACGTCCTTGCCTATCAGGAAGATAGCGGGACTCGGCACTTCGCCCTCATGAGGGTGAGAGGGTATCTTGATCTCCTCGCCGATCCTGAAGTACCGCCTGTACGATGAGCCCTCTAGCTTGTCCAAAATCAGTCCTCCCTCCAACTCAGCCGGTTCTTGGGTCACTTCCGGCCCGCCGTCTTCTTGAGGAAAACCTCTCTTCAACGATGTACAAACCTACCCTCCTGTCACTCGACCCTGAGGCAGGCGACCTCGTGATCGTTCCCGACCCCTTTGAGCCCGGGCACGGTCTCGCCGCATGACGGCATGGCGTTCGGGCACCTCGTATGGAAGGTGCAACCCGTGGGCGGATTGACCGGACTTGGAACCTCGCCCTCCAGAACGATCCTCTCGCGACCAGCCTCAAGGTCGGGGTCTGGAACGCATACCGCCGACAACAGGGCCTGTGTATAGGGATGGATGGGATTGGCGTAGAGCTCAAGGGGCGTGGTGATCTCTAGGATGTGCCCCAGGTACATCACCGCGATGCGGTCGCTGATGTGCCTGACGACCGACAGATCATGCGCGATGAAGATGTAGGTGAGCCCCGACAGGCCCTCTTTGAGATCCATAAGGAGGTTGATGATCTGGGCCTGGATAGATACGTCCAGCGCCGAGACCGGCTCGTCGCAGATGATCAGACTGGGATCGCCGGCCAGAGCACGAGCGATGCCTATCCGCTGCCGCTGACCCCCGCTGAACTCGTGGGGATAGCGTGACATGAGGCCTGGGTCCAAGCCCACGTTGGCGAACAAGTGCTCCAACCTCTCAGTGTAGTCCGCCTTGCTCTCAATCATCTTGTGGACCTTGAGTGGCTCGCCCACGATGCTCCCGGCGCTCTGCCGGGGATCCAAAGAGCCATAGGGATCCTGGAATATCACGGAGATGTCGCGGCGAAGAGGTCTGAACTCCTTCTCGGACATCGTGGAGATGTCTCTGTCCTTGAAATGGATATGCCCTGCTGTCGGCTCGTACAGCCGGCAGATGCAGCGTCCCACGGTCGTCTTGCCACAGCCGCTCTCACCGACGAGGCCGAGGGTCTCACCCCTCCTCAGCGTGAACGACACGCCGTCGACGGCCTTGACTTCGCCCACCCTCCTCTTGAGCAACCCCCGAGTGATGGGAAAATGCATCTTGAGGGAGTCGACCTCAAGGATCACGTCTTTCGCGCGCGCACTCTCCAGCGCTTGTGCTTCTTCAGGGACAGTAGTCATTACGCAGCTCCCTGTTCACGCATGTAGCAGCGCACCATGTGTCCCTCACCGTCGGCCGGCTTCAACTCCGGCCAGGGTTCGACTGAGCAGCGTTCGCCCCGCTCACGACAGCGAGGCAGGAAGGCGCACGTTGACGGTAGGTTGATAAGATCGGGCGGTGTGCCCTCAATGGGGATCAGACGCCGGCCCTGGTGCTCGTCCACGCGGGGGACGCTGTTCAGAAGGCTGACGGTATATGGATGCGCCGGCCGGTAGAAGATGTCGCGGCAGAGGCCCTCCTCGACGATCTTGCCCGCGTACATGATGTAGATCCGCTGGGCGTAGCGGGCGACCACGCCCAGGTTGTGCGTCACGAGCACGAGCGAGCCGCGGCATCCTTCGATCACCGACAGCATAAGCTCAAGCAGCTGAGCCTGGGTGGTGCAGTCCAGCGACGTGGTGGGCTCGTCGGCGATGACCATCTTGGGCTGGCAGGCCACGCCTATGGCGATCATGACCCGCTGCCTCATCCCGCCGCTGAACTGGTGCGGGTAGTCATCCATACGGCTCGTGGCACTCGGGATGCCCACCAGGGTCAGCAACTCCGCCGCCCGGCTCCGCGACTGTTTCTTCGTCATCCCCAGATGCAACTCGAGTGATTCGGTCAGCTGGCGGCCGATCGTCAGCACGGGGTTCAGCGAGGTCATAGGCTCCTGGAAGATCATGCCGATCTTCGCGCCGCGGATGGAGCGCATCTCCGGACCGTTGGGCTGATAGCTCAAAAGGTTACTGCCTTCGAACCACACCTCTCCCCCGACGATCCGGCCGGGTCTGCGGATGAGTTGGATAACAGAGAGCTGGGTCACCGACTTGCCGCAGCCACTTTCGCCCACGATCCCCACGATCTCCTGCTCCTTGACCGTATAGGAGACCCCGTTCACCGCGCGTACTATGCCCGCCTCGATTTGGAATTCGGTCTCCAGAGCTTTCACCTGCAGCAGGTCGACCGCCCCACCAGAATCGTATGCGGGTCCCCAGAGGTTCACAGCTTGCCCCGCAGCCTCGGGTCAAGGGCGTCCCGCAGACCGTCTCCCACCAGGTTGAAGGCAAACACCACCACCATGATGGCTATCGAGGGAGCGAAAGAAAGCACTGGGTGAGACTCCAGGAACCGGTAGCCGTCGGCGGCCATGCTGCCCCATGCGGCTCCAGGCGGCTGGATGCCGATCCCGATGAAGCTGAGGGCCGCCTCGGCCAGGATCACGTTCCCGAGCATCGTGGTGATGAGCACCAAGGTCGGCTGGAACGCGTTGGGGAGGACGTGCCTCGCCATAGTGCGCAGACTCTTCGAGCCGATGGCCCGCTGCGCCATGATGTACTCGTTCTCCTTCACGCTGAGGGTCTCGCTGCACATGAGCCGCGTGTAGGCAGGCAGCGTAGCGACGCCGAGCGCGATGATGACGTTCTGCAGACCGCCCCCAAGCACCGCCGCGAGCAGCAGGGCCAGTATCAGCATGGGGAAGCCCATCAAGGCGTCCATGATGCGCATGATGATGCCGTTGACCAGCCCGCCCAGGAAGCCGGCGAGCAGCCCGAGGATGACCCCCACGGTGGCCGACACGGCCACCGTTCCGAAGCCGACATACAGAGCGGTCCGCGCCCCATACACCAAGCGACTGAAAGTGTCGCGGCCGAGCTTGTCGGTCCCCAGCCAGTGGTTGCTGCTAGGGTTCTGCAACGCCTGGGACATGTCGTTGAGATAAGGGTCATGAGGCGCGATCAGGGGGGCGAAGATCGCAACGAGCACCAGCAGCAAAAGCACGATGGTCCCGGCGAGCACCAGCTTCCGCTGAAAGAAGACCCTGCGGATACGCCGCCACTCACTCACGTGTGGCGCGACGACGTAATCCACCTGCTGAACAGTCGAGATCTCACTCATAGCGTATCCTCGGATCGAACCAGCCGTAGGAGATGTCGACGGCCAAGTTTACGAAGATGACGACCGCCGCGATGACCAGCGTACCACCCTGTATGACCACGTAGTCACGGGCGAAGATGCTGCTCACAAGCAGTTGTCCCACTCCCGGTATGGCGAACATGGTCTCGATGATCACGGACCCCCCGAAGACGAGACCCACACTGATGCCGAGCATGGTGACCACCGGTATAAGGCTGTTCTTTAGGACGTGCCTCATGACGATCACCCTCTCCCTCAACCCCTTGGACCACGCCGTGCGAACGTAGTCCATGTTATTGACCTCGAGTACGCTCGACCTCGTCTGGCGGGCGGTGACGGCCAAAGGCACCATGGCGAGACATATGATGGGCATGATGCTGTACTTGATGCTCATCCCGAAGTCCTTCCATGGTGCGACGTAGCCGGTAATGGGCAGCCACCCCAGCTTGAGCCCCAGCACATAGATGAGTAGCATCGCCAGCATGAAGACGGGAATGCATAGACCTATGTACGACAAGAAGGTCACCAGGGAGTCTACCCATTTGCCCCTTCGTATGGCTGCGATCAATCCAAAGAACGCACCAAGAATGGTACTCAGTATCACCGACACGAGACCCAGAAAGAGAGTCGGCGGGAACTTCTGCAACAAGAGCTTGCCAACGTCCTGGTGATACCTGATCGACTTGCCCAGGTCCCCCGTGACCAACCCCTTCAACCAGTTCGCGTACTGGACCGGGACAGACTTGTCCAGCCCGTATTCCACCCGCATCTTGTCGAGTTGTTCCTCGCTTATGCTGCTCCCTCCCGACGACAGTTGGGCCGCGTAGATGAGAACCGGATCGCCGGGAATGAGTCGCAGCGAGAAGAAGACGATAAGCGACACCAGAAAGAGGACCACGAAACCCCATAGGAGTCGCCGGATTATGTAGGCTATCATCTCCAGTCTCCTCGGCCGCTAGCAGTCCTGGTCGGCTCGCACGGTGAAATACTCAGACATCTACACCATACTCCTTGGTGAGATCGATCAATGCCTTGAGACTCTCCGGCCGCGCGTCGTCCCCCGGAGTGGTACGAGGCTTCGTAGGGGATGCCGCAGTATTTGGCAGGGAAGTAGCCGAAGGAACTCTCACGCGCGTCCGGCATCTCCAGGCAGACGGCGTCATCGAACCGTTGGCGTCGTTCTTGGAACAAATCACCTGCCGTTGCGCTCATTCCGCTCCCATGAGGACTCGGCTTCCCGAATCTGATTCAGTTAGGCTGTATAGCTGTATCACGCGACGCGGGTGCCAGTCAAGAGCCCGAAGGCGGGCTTTCGCTTGTGGCCTCCGGCGGGGCGTAGGCTGTCAGCAAGCGCGTGAAATTCCGCCGTGCGGCGCCGCCGCTAGTCACTGGGTCCACACTGGTAAGGAGCGCCATGTCTTCCGCCCAGGCGAACATGAGAACGGCCCAGGCGAGATCTCCCGGCTCGACGTCGGAGCGGATGCTGCCCTCACGCTGACCCTCTTCGACTATAGGGAGAAGGAGTTCATAAGACCGCAGCAGGCCATGCGGCGTACTTGGCTCAAGCCGTGCCCGCTCCGACACGGCTACAAATGCGAACACCGGGCGAACGAAAGACTCCAGGGCGGAGACGGACCACTGCTGGTGACTCTCCGCGATGTTATCCAATCGCTCCATAGCAGTGGACCCCGAGGGGGTGGTGATCCACTCTTGCGCTTGGTCGCCCAGCAGATCACTGGCGGCACTGAGCACGTCTTCGCGGTTGTCGAAATGCTGATACAGCGCGCTGTTGGAGATGCCGACGGCCTTCGCGATCCGCTCTACAGAGGTTCCGTAGTAGCCGTGGTCCGTCATGACCCGTAGAGCCGCTTCGGCGATCTCGCGCCGCCGTACAGGCTTGGTCTTTCGCACTCGCCTTTTGGAGGGTTCGCTCAACGCCTCACCTCGTGCCCGGGAAAATCCGACGGACACCAGGTACTCTACCGAATCATATTCATTAGCGCAAGCGGCAAATCCCGGCTGCACGCCGGCGTCCTCCGGCGCCTGTCGTTCGCGCGCTAGACGCCGTACCCGCTGCGGCTCAACGTGGCCGCATGCCGGGCCTGACGGGCCTTCCTCCGGCGCACGGTCTCTTCGTCCTCCTTGAACACTCCGCCCTTGGGCCGCCACTTATCTACGGACACGGTCTTGGAGTACCAGAAGTCGGTGGTGAGCCAGAGCGCCTGCGTCTCGCCACCGACCACCACCACGTTGATATTCCCGGGATCGGTGTACGGCGCGATCAACTCGTCCTTGGGGAGTTTCAGCCAAGATGCGAACGGCTCGATCCCGTTGCGGGCGTTCGGCTCCACCAGGGAATAGACGACGTCCGAGCCCCAGAACTGGCCGGCCGGCATCTTGAAGTTCTCCGACAGGTAGGAGGCAAGCTTCTCCGGACTGTCGAATCCCTGCTCCTTCAAGTGGTTGGCCACAAGCGGATCCATGACCAGCGTCACCGCTGCCCGCAGGCAGGGGAAGGCCTGCATGAGAATGAGAGTCTCCTCCTGCGCCGGACGGCAGCACCCTGCCGCACCCATGCTGTTGATGGCGCTCCAGCCCTGGAAGACACTGATGGTGCTTTCTTCCTTCTTGAAGCCCTTGCGGACGTGGAACGGCTGAAAGGCGCTCCGCTCCTCGTTCTCGGCAAAGGTCATGTTGTTGTAGTTCAGGTTGCTACCGGTCGAGCCCATGAAAGTCTCGCCCAGCCGGGCATCGGCCAGATTGATGGTCATCAGGGTCCAGGCCCGGCCTATGACGCTGTTGGCGTAGTTGAACGGGCTGAGCGCACCCAGACCCGAGTTCATGCCTATCTCCTCACGGATGGGGCCGTTCACCACCGCCATGCGGGCGAAAGAGGTGGTGGAACTCGGCATGGACGCTTCCTCGGTGGCGGCCAGGGCAAGGATCACCGGCAGATGCTCTGGGCCCGCGCCCGCCATCACCGCGTTCACCGCTACCTTCTCGACGGTGTACTCCAACCTCTCCTGGTGGATGGTCACGGTCATGCGGCCGACCACTTCGGCAGGATCGGCGGCGGTGCCCGTCAGCATTCGGGCTACGCGCTCCTCCGTGGGCAACACGATGGGCGCTCCGTCCGTCCACCCGTTCTCTAGGAAGAGCCGGTGGAGGTTCTCCTCCCTGTCAGGCTTGAGCAGGCGGGGCCGAGGTGCGAGCCCCTTCGCCTCCGGAGCGCTTTCCGCGGCGCTGAGCGGCCGGGTGAGCGCTTCGACGATCTGGGGCATGAGAGGTTTGTGGGTGACCGGATCGTTGCCCTCCACGTACCTGCGGAGCACCTCTCGCGGCCGGCCTACAAGCGGATATGGCGCGAAGCTGAAACGGAGGTTCATGCCGTGGTTCTGCGCATCCGCGGCTATGTACTCAGCGAAACGCGCACTCGAGATCGGCGCCGTCGGGAGGCCGTACTTGACTTCTAGTTCCCTGCAGTGAGCGGCGACACTCGCCGCACAGCCGTCTCAGCCACCTACACCAAAGATCACGGCGTGGGCATCCCGCCTCGCGTCTTCCCACATCTGCGGCTCGTCCACGAACATGATGCCGGTCTTGTGCCGCAGCACCGTCTTGACGCTCGGCATGTTGCGACGGAACCACTCCACCGCCTCTTCCAGGAACTCCCACCCGCCGCCGAACCCGATGTCGATGAGGTGCACCGTCTTGCCCTCCAGCGTGTCCAACCGAGGAGCGAGCGGCAAGGGCTGCACTACGTTCGTTGGCTGGCCCCGAGGGTCCAGCACCTCGCACAGAGAGCTGATCTGCTTCTGCACCATTATCAAGACCTCCCTCTCATGTTCTTCACGTCAGACTCTACCAGAGCTTCTTGCTTGGTACAGTTCCCGAGTTCGAAGAGAATCCTACGGTCTTGAGGTGATAGTGGGGTCGAGGTAGCGATGGTGGAAGATGCGTATGCGCTTGAACTTGCCGTTCTCATCTAGATCGTAGAGCACGATCTGATTCATGATTATGACATCGCCCTTCTTCCATTGGGCGCCCGGGGAGCCGGCCGCAGGAGTCCGCAGAACATGGAACTCGGTAACAAGCTCTACGCAGAACTGCCTGCCCCTAGAAAGAAACGCGCCGACGTTGAGGACTTCACGGACATTGGCGGCAAGGGCCTCGTAGTTGGCGATGAACTCCTTCGGCCCGTGAAGCGTGTTGCCGGTCAGGCCAGGTAGCTGCGGGCCCATGAAGTTGTCGGGATACTCCAGAGTGACATCTGGGCAGAAGTAGCTGACCACCTTGTCAAACTTGTGGCTGTTGAAATAGCCGACGTACTCCAGGAATTGCTTGCGGTTCACGGCGGATTACCTCCTTTTCACCACATCGATGAGTCCCCCGCAGTCTCCAAGAGGCTGCCTCAACGATTGCGGCGAATGTAGTAGCACAACTACTGCCGCTCAGCCTAGCAACGGGTGCGCGGGCTGTCAAGACGATCCGCGCGCCCACTGCCATCGCGACTTGAGGCGTCGTCCGCGGGTCGCTCCACATGCTCTAGCGCCGGCGACACAGGTCTCGGCGAGAGGGTGTGTCTCATCGCTGCTGTCAGGGCAGTCCTAGGAACGCTCTCCCCCTCGCGATCCAATCGATCATCGGCAGTCTCTTGGCACAACGAAGTTCACAGACGCCACACTCGGTGCAGTCTTGAGGACGAAGACTCCGCTCCTGGGCGCAGAGCTCCCGGGCCATCTCCCTACATCCTCATACATGGCCGCGTCGTTGTAGATCTCAAAGAAACGCGGCACATCGATACCGGCCGGACAGGGCATGCAGGGTCGACAGGAAGGGCATGGCACCTGCTGGCGTCTTCGGAGAACGCGTCCCTCACGTTCCCGATCGTTACTTCCTCGGGGATGGAGAGGCCGCCCGCCTCGGCAGTGGCCGCCACTCTCAGATTCTCGACGAGCTGCTCCATGCTGCTCATGTCGCTGACCGCAACGGAGACATCGGGGTGGTTCCAAACGAAGCGCAACGCCCATTCGGCGCGGGACCACTCCCGGGGAGACTGGGCCCAGACCCGGCGAACCTCTTCAGGAGGCTCTTTCGTCAGCCTCCCGCCCTTGAAAGGCTCCATCGCGACGACAGCCAGGCCCTGTTCCGCGGCGTAGCGGATTCCGTTCGCCCCGGCGTCATGCTTGGCGTCCATGTAGCTGTACTGGACGCTGCAGAGAATCCACCGGTCATAGCTCTGCACGATGCTCTTGAGCACCTGGTAGTGATCGTGAAAGGAGAAGCCCGCGTGTCCAACGCGGCCGTCGGCTTGCACCTCTTCAAGACGGTCGAGGATGCCCATCCCCTCCAGCAGAGGCCAGTTGTCTCGCGTCAGCCGGCCGAGAAGGCAGAAGTCCACTCGGTCAAGGCCCAGCCACTCCAGTTGGCTGCCCAGGCAGCCATTCAAGTCCCCGGGTGAAGAAATCAGGAACGCAGGGACGTTGAGCGCCAGCCTGACCTTCCCCGGTATCCTTGGAGCGCCTGCCGACGACGCGAACGATCGGCTCATGACTCGCCATATCCCAGGGGAAGCCCAGGTCGATGTAGTTGATACCCTGGTCGATGTCCTGATGATCCTGATCGCTTCAGACTCGTCAATAGCGCCTTGACCACCCGCTAGGCTGGCCGGAAAACGCATGACGCCGATGGGCAGCGGATACGGTACATGATTAACAGGGGAGACGTGGGAGGCCGGTGCCTCCCACATCTTGCCACTAGTGCCAACATCACGGCGGTCTCACCCTCCTCCACTTCCACCCAGGGAGATCATGCTTCGCCGCTCAGACAGATGACAATGAAGCGTAGGCTTGTCGACCCATCTCGTAATAAGAGGCAGGTGTGGGAAGCCCTCCGGGCAAACGGTGATGGCGCGCGGTCCACGTGCCTTTCCCGCTCCTTGCCCATCCCCAACTCAAGCTCCGCGCAGATAGTCGAGGTTGTCCGGGTCGAGCCCCAGGTAGCAGAGTATCTCAGCCTCGGGGTGGGTATGGACCTCTTGCCACTGCCGCCTGGGTGTAATAGCCCCAAGTGAAGTTGACGTCAAAGCCCTCAAGGTTCTCGCCGAACAGCCATACTATCTCGTCGCCGTTGCCAGGCCCCACGCCAAACTTGACCGGATGGAGTATCCGTTTTCGTCCATGATGTCGGCATATGTGGGACCGCGCTGCTCCTCACCGACATTGTCTTCTCGGGAAGCTCGCACCGCAGATTCTTGACCAGATGAGCGTACTTGGAGCCTGTGGTCGGAGTGCCCACAGGTAGCCATCGGCCCTGTATTCAGGGGACAGGCCAACAACGTAGTGGGCCAGCGGTCTGTCAACCCAATGGGTCGTGACCGGACCATGCGGAGTGCCCCTCGGGATCACCACATATGTCGTCTGTGAAAGGTGTGCACCTCCGCTCCGCGCCCAGCTGTATGGATATCTCCGCTTCCATGCGAAGTACGTCGCCGTCCTGATAGCCGGCAAAGACCAGCCTCGTCGTAGGGGTGGACCACCACGCCTTCGACCGGATGAAAGTGCCTGGCTCCGTTATGAAACCGAGGACAGGTGGGCGTTGAAACCCTCCATGTCCTTGGCTTCCATCCATATGCGCGGCTTCGGGTACAGTCCAGCAGGTCCCGGCTGAACGAGCGTCGGCTTGATGAGATGTGGATAGAGTTTCTGTGCCACTTCGCTGCTCCTCTGAGCTGTCTGTTCGAGGACTTTCGCCTAAGGTTCTGCGCCTCTAGCGGCGATGTGATCTCGCTGCTGGACCGAGGTGGCCCTATCAGCTCCCATTCACATAGACGACTCTGCGCAGGACGGCTAGGGCGTCCTCGAGAGACACAGGATGGCCGTGGACCGCCGGGTCCTGCTCGGACAGGTACCACCCGCCGATGACTCCGTAGACGAGGGAGAGCGTGAGATGGCACAGCCCGGACTGAGTGATCCCGGCCTCGAGGAGCCCCGGATCATGGGCCACGCTGCGCCGGCACAACTCGTCGATCCTTTGCCGATACTCGCGGTATGCGTCGAGTCGTAACCAATTGTCTGCCGCGAGCTTCTCATCGGAGCCGGCCGATACCGTGTAGTGAAAATGGCTGATCAGAAACGAAACTGTCTGTCTGTCGGCCAGCGCGTGCTCCAGCAAAGCCCGCACCACTTCGACCAGCAGGAATCGTGGATCGTCGCTGCGCTCAGACTTCACGCGTAGCGCCTCGGACATTTGGTGGTTCACTTCGACCCAGCACGAATCCATCACCGCGCGGGCCAAGTCGTCCTTGTCCCGGAAGAACCTAAGAACCCCGCTTTCGCTGCTGCGCGCCTCGGCGGCGACAGCCCTCAGCGGGGTCTTCGCGACCCCTTGGGCGACGAAGAGCTTCCTGGCCGCTCGCAGGACCCTCTGCTCGACTTCGGACTTTTCTTCCACCCGGATGGTCTCCTGCCACTGCGTCTGTAGTAGGACAACTACAGGACTTAGCCTATCAAGGGCCTACCCCGCTGTCAACAGGTGACAGACTCACAAGAGAGATCATCGGACCAAGAAGACCACTAGTCGCTCCCGCGGCACCCGCGCCGATAGTCTACCTCAAACGCTAGTATCGTCCGTACTCCTTCGTGAATTCGATCATGGTCTTCAGGTTCTCCGGCTTCACCTCGTCGGTGGAACTTCTCGGGCCCAAGATGAAGCCGCCGCCCTTGCCCACCACGTCGATAAGCTTCTTGCAGTGCTCTCTCACCTCCTGTTCTGACCCCATCTGCAGGAGTGTGGACGGGACGTTGCCTTCGATGCAAAGGTGATCGCCAAGGATCTCCTTGGCCCTGAAGATGTCCGTCTTGTCCAGACGCACCAGTATCGAACCCTTCGGGAAATCCAGCAGGTATTCCAAGCGTGAATCGAAGTTGCCCTCGAAGAACACACAGGGAGTGGCTCCCCGCTCTATGAGCGACATGACCAGTTTCTTGAAGGTTGGCCAGTAGAAGGTCTCGAACTGCTTGGTCGACATGAAGTTGTCGGAGCCCCTCGTGTTGGTCATGAAGATCCTGACATGGCCGCTTTCATTGGGCGGAGGGACCGGTCTTTCCAGAGCCTTCTCCAGGAGGAACTCGCAAGTCGCGAGGAGCTTGTCGGGCTGACGGAACATGTCCAGCATCGTGCCCTTCATGCCCCGCAAGCTGTGGGAGACGACATCAAAGGGAGGCATCAGGTCGCCCTGGAACATCTGGGGCAGGCCGTAGTCCATCAGCATCTGGTCGAATTCCACTAACTTGGCCTTGCACTTCCTGTACTCCAGGCCGGCCTGCTGGAGCTTCGCGAAGGCGGCTCCGACCTCCGGATCGGTCACCCACATCGCCATGCGCTCGCCGGCATAGGGCTCAAGCCACCCGGTGGTATCGGACAGTTCAGGAAGCATGGATAGCACGTCGAGACCCCCCAGACCCGCGGCAGATGACGGCGCAGGAGGTAGTCGGCCGGGTTGGTCAGGAAGAAGTCGTATTCATCGTCCTTCAGGCCCTCTATCTCGATGCTCTGCATCCCATGGTTTGGGTCCACGCCATACCCGGGCCAACGCAAGATCGCCGGATCCAGATACTCCATCGCCTTGCCTGACTCCGGGGGCTGGGTCCACGCCACATCCGGCCTGAACTCGTCCAACACCTTTCGATAGGCCTCCATCCATTTATCCCAGTCATAGTAGGCCGCAGAGCAGGGGACGCCGGTGTACTTGGCTACGAAGAAGCTAAGATCACAACAAACGGGGACTCTATCCGGGGCATCGAGAGTGATCGCTGCCGTGATTCTTTGCTCCCTTTCGCGGAGCAATTCCTGTGACGTCTTGCCCTGCTCAAGCCCCTTGCTCATCTCGTACACCTCTCGCGCTGTTGTCCGTGCTCAGTCCATTCGTTGTCAGCGTTCAGGAACCAATACGAATCCTCCATCTTTGGTGATGACCTCATCCATGATGAGGGTCGGCTGGTTGTAGGCATGTATCTGTATGAAGGGCTTGCCCACCCTGGCGTAGTCGATGGCACGGTGCAGCAGCCCCGGAGGAACATGGGCTACCGAGGTGGAATCCATGACCTGCTTCTCGTTCTCTTTGCCCCACCACATCTCTATTTCACCGTCGAATCTGTCCACGTGAAGGGGGTCGGCATTGAGATTGATCAGCCACATGTCATAGTCGTGGACATGCGTAGGCTCGGCCAGAAGGTGGGCTTCCTTCTTGACGTAGTAGAAGAAACAGAAGTTGGCTCCGTCGACACCGATGTCTTCGCACGTAGCCAGCATCTGAGTATCACGCGCCGTGGAATCGCAGAAGTGCTTCCCGTTCCACATTGAGTTGAGCTCATAGGTGTTGCTCATATAGACCAGTTCTTTGATGTACTTGTCGTACTCAGAAGGGACCCAGCGTTTTGAGCATTTCGGAGTGAGATAGAAATCCATGAGGAAGATGGGCTTATCGACCGTCTTGAAGTGAATCGGGCCAAAGGTCAGACCCCTGGGGATGTAGATCAGTCTGGGCCCCGTGATCGTCTTCTTCGTGCCTTCTTCACCCAGGGATATCTCTACCTCAGCTTGAAACTCCGTGAGGTCGTCGATGTTGCTTCCACCGAACAACATGAACTGGTCAAAACCGTTCTTCCGGGGTTTGTCGCCCATGACGAACGGCTTGGTGATACAACTCCAGTCAAAGGTGAGATCGCTCTTGCCCCTGTCGCCCCTGTATCTCACCATGGGCGCGGTGATCTGAGGGTATTCGCTCCGTTCGATGATCTCTTCCGACAGGAGCCTTCTGTACTTCGTGTTCAGCAGCATTCGAGTCGTTTCTCCTTTGAACGCCCGCCCGACTCAGTAGTTCTCATCCGCGAAGTGCCGCCTCACGAGGTCCGGAGAACCCCATTGCTCGGGCTTCAGGCACTGGTGGTAGCCTTTCTCGGTGTGGCTCGGCCCTTGGTTGACCTCGACGAAGATCCACGGCTTGGTGGTGTAGGCAGGTCTCCAGGGCGAGTGGACGACGTTGGGCGGTATGTAGATGACGGTGGATTTGGTGAACACGTGTCGCTCCATCTCCACGCCGATGAAGAACTCCACTTCCGAGTTCAACTCCTGGGGATGGTAAGGATCGCCGCCGATGTGGAAGAGAAGCTCCGGATCCTTGTGGATGTGCGGCGGATGACCGATCTCGAGGAACGGCTCGTCGTGAGGAAGTATCCAATGCACGTAGTAGAAGTTTGACCCGGCGATGGGAAAGGTGCCGCTGCCGAACCGCGTGATGGGGCCGAAGGGCATGTCGTCGGGGATCAGGCTGATGTAGGGGTCGTCCCCCTCCTTGTACTGGTAGAAGAACTCCGAGTACTTCTTTCCGTCGCCTTCTCTACCCACCTCTACCCGGGTGCCAAACGGGGTCTTCTCAGCGGGGGCGTCGTAGATGGCCTCCGCCGGGCACCAGAACTGGCCTGCCGTGCAGGCCCCGCACTCGGTGCAGGCGGCCAGGTCGAGCTTTACCGAGTCGAACACCTTCGACTGTCCGACCACGTGCTCTCCTTCCCCGCTGAAGGCGTGAGCGGGGCAGTCCGTTATACACAGGCCGCACAGGACACATCTGGTCTCGTCTATCTTCAGAGCCATCGCTACTCCGATCTACAAATCGATTTGTTGTCTACGCCAGCGCCCTGATCACTTCCTCGAGTATCCCGAGGCGAAGAACATATCGTGGAAGAGGATGGGCTTCGAGGGGTCATTGATCTTCTTGAAATTGAGCGGGCAGTGGTAGAGACCGGCCGGCACGGAGACAAAGGTAGCCTTGGTGAACGTGAATTTCTCCATGTGATCCGCGTCTTCGCCCAGCCAAAGCTCGACTTCGCCCCCGAGATCCATCATGTTGGTGATGTCGCCGCCCACGAACAGGATGAACTGGTCAAAATCGTGGGCGTGAGCGTCTGAGATCATCTCGAAGGGCTCGGATATCGGCCACCAGGTCATGCGGACGTTCTTGTCCTTCGGGCCCCAGCCATCTTCGCCGCTTACTAGAGCCAGGCGATCACCGGTGACTTCCGGGTGGGGATTGTCGCCGGTGGTCAGAGGATTGCGGATGTATTTGTCAAGATCAGACATTGTGATCGTGTCCGCCTTTCGTCGCAGGTATTTGGTTGGACCCCCATGAGAATCGCGATCTCCTTCACCTCAGCCGGGAACCTCCTTCATCTGTGCGTGGACGTTTGCTCCACGCGACCATCACTAGACAATCCCGTAGCCCGTCGGCGGCGGATCGACGCGGTCACGAGGGTACACGTAGTGGGTGACTGTCGGCGCGGACGCAATCCACAAGATGGGCGAATTCACTTCGTGAAACACTATCGGGCAATGGTAGACACCTCTTGGACAGAAGACAGCGGTGTTCTTGGTCAGAATGTACTTCTCGTCTTCTATCCACATCTCGACTACTCCGTCCAGATCATCAGGCTTGTCGACATTGGTCCCGATGAAGGTGACGTACTCATCGAACGAATGGACATGCCCCTGGTGATGGCTCTCGTAGAAGCCAAAAGGCTTCGTGATGAGCGCGACATTCAGATAGCTGGCATTCGGCACGGCACCCTGAAGCTCGTCGTTGATCCACAGTACGTTCGTCCCGCCAGCCGCCTTGGGATCGGCCGGGCGAGGTTCCACGGGTCCGTTGATGGTCTTGTCGATGATGCATCGGGCATATTTCTTCTCGCCTGGCATTCTGTTCTCACTCCTCGACATGCGATTCCCTAGTACATTCCGTAGCTGTAGTGGGTCGCCGCTGCCGACTCGCTCCAGACGATAGGCGTATTCACTTCGTGAAACACGATCGGGCCATGGTAGACGCCCGTTGGGACGAAGACAGCAGTACTCCGGGTCAGAATGTATTTCTCGTCTTCGATCCAGATCTCTACTACTCCGTCTAGGTCATAGGGCTTCTCGATATTGGTACCGATGAACGTGACGTATTCGTCAAATGAATGGGCGTGCTGCTCAAAAGGCCCCGGCTCGGTAGGCTTTGAAACAACCTCGGCGTTCAGATAGGTCGCGTTTGGGACGGCGCCTTGATGCTCATTGTTGATCAGAAGCACGTTCCTGCCGCCAACCGATCTCGGAGCGCCCGGGAGAGGATCCGCCGGCGGGTCAACGGTCTTCTGGATGACGTATTTGGCATACTTGCCTTCGCCTGACATCAAGCCCTCACTCCTCTTCATTGCATACCGCTTGGTTCGCTCCCGCGCAACCAGCCTTACAGCACTCCATAACCTGCCGGCGGCGGATCGAGGGGCTTCGGTGGCTCCGCGTAGTGAGTCGCCGGCGCAGACGCGATGAAGACGATGGGGGAATTCACTTCGTGAAACACGAACGGGTAGTGGTAGACACCTTTGGAACAAAGATGGCGCAGCTCTTGGTCAAGATGTACTTCTCGTCTTCCATCCACCACTCCACCACGCCATCCAGATCAAAGGGCTTGTCCATGTTGGTACCGATGAATGTGACGTACTCGTCGAACGAATGAACATGCTGGCGGAATTCGCCCAGGCGCAGCGGCTTCGAGATCAAAGCGATCTCCATATAGGTCGCACCCGGGATCTTGCCATCGAACTCAGCGTCAATGAACAGCACGTTCGTACCGCCGGCCGCCTTGGGGTCGGCAGGACGAAAGTCGCTCTCCGTTTTCTCGATGATGTACTTGGCCCATTTCTTTTCGCCTGACATTGTTCTCACTCCTCTGCATACGCTTTGGTCCGTTCTCTACCGCGCGCGGTCATCGTGGGCACGGGACGACCGGTCGGGTCTCGACCTACCACTTCCAGCCCTCAGGGAACTTCTGGCCGTATCCCTTCTCGGGGTTCCCGGTACCCACCATGAAGATGGGCGTAGTGACCTTCTTGTAGATTAGTGGGCCGTGCGAGGTCCCCCTGGGCAGGAAGATCGAGACGGCCTTTGTGAAGGTGAACACTTCATCGCCCACAGTGAAGTCGAATTCTCCGCCCAGGCCTTCGGGATCGGCTGGGTTGGTGCCAAAGAAGGCCATCACCTCATCCCAATCCTCGTGGATGTGCGCGGGATGACACACCTGGTCGGGGGGCGTCGCCTTCAGGACCATGACGGCACTGAACCAGAGAGATCCGGGGATCATGTCGCCTTCGATCCAGTTCATCTGGATCATGTCGGCCGGATCTTCGGGATACTTCTCGAAATAGCCGGGGGGGAAGGACGCAGCCGCCGAGGGACCCGGTTCAAAATTGTGCGTGATCAATCCAGCATATTTGGATTCCGGCATCTACTTTCTTCCTTTCCTCGAGCCTCGCACTTCTCACGCCCCGCTATCAGCCTGCGGTGACCTGCGTTCCCGGGGTTCCCACGTACTCCCCGGCCAGCAAGCCGATGAGGAAGACGTAGGGGTCATCCACCCGCCTGGTGATCAGCGGCGTGTGAACGAAGCCCCCAGGAGCGATGACGCACGTTGGTCTGTCGAACACGTGCCTTTCAAATTCGGGGCCCAGCGCTATCTCTATCTCCGCGCCGAGATAGTTGAGGTCGTGAGGATCGAGCCCTACCCATATCAAGGCTTCTCCCTCGGGGTGGGAATGCCCTCTGTCGGACCCGTCAGCTATCTGTGCCGGCGCCGCCGGTGCCGCTGTAGAACCCCCAGGTGAAGTTGAAACGGAAATCGTTGAGATCTTCACCGAACATGCAGATCATGGAATCGGCGCTTCCCGGACCCTCGAAATCCTGGGATGGAGCACGCCTCTTGAGTCATCGTATTCCCTATCGGCTTGCGATCTGGCCGCCGCCGCTTCTATCCTGGCCAGGAGCCCCGGGTCGTTGGCGTGCGTCGCGGCCATGGATTCCGGACTGCGATTGGTCCTCAGAGGATGCACCAGGTGCGCATAGCTCCTCCCGGTCGTCTTGCGGGGAAGTGACTTCTCCGGGATCACCTCACCCTGGTACTCGGCAGCCAGTCCGAAATGGTAGTGAGCAATCGCTTTGGTGCCTATCTTCCTGACCCTGACCTGGCCGTGAACCAGTCCTTTCGGAATGCAGACCACAGTCGGCGCGTCAAAGATGTGCTCCTCCCGCTCTTCGCCGAGTTCGATCGACATCTCCCACCGAAGGCGAGGATATCCGCGAGATCGGTGCCGGCGAACACGAGGACCTCGTCGTAGGGGTGAGCTACGGCCCCTTCGATGGGATGGCACACACCTGGCTCGGTGAAGAAGCCGAAAGAGAAGTTGGCGTTGAAACCCTCCCAGTCCTTGCCTTCGGCCCAGATCCGGGGTTGTTGATACAAGCCGGACGTGGCCTCTTTCACCACGAACGGCTTGACCAGGTGCGCCCACTCATTTGGCTCTGCCATCACACGATCCCCCTTCTCTTCACGTCCTGTCACCCTCCGGTTTCAGCAACCAGCAGAAGGCATAGTGACCACCGTCTCCCTCCACCTGCGGCGGCTCCTGCTGACTGCACATGTCCATCGCCTTGTCGCAGCTCGGGTGAAAGCGGCATCCTGAGGGCGGGTCGAGGCGCTCGCTACCTCGCCAGACAACGAGGCAAGCGCAACACCGTCGATCCTCAGGCTCGGGAACGGATTTCAGCAGCGCTTGGTGTACGGGTGCAGATGACTCCGAAGACATCACTCGTCGCCCCATACTCCATCACCTTGCCGCCGTACATCACCGCGATCCTGGTGGCGAGATACCCCACCACGCTAGGTCGTGCGAAACCAGGATGAAGGTCAGACCGAGCCGCTCCTTCAGATCCTGCAGCATGAGCAGGATCTGATGCTGGGAGAGCACGTCGATCGCGGATGTGGGTTCGTCAAGTGCGACCAGCTGAGGCTGCAGGATCAACGCGCGGGCGATGGCGATCCGCTGGCGCATGCCGCCAGAGAACTCATGCGGATATTTGTAGAGGTCGCTTCCGACTCCAGGCCCACCATCTCCAGCGCTCCGCGACTGCGTCCTGGTAGCATCGCCGCGCAACTTCTGATGCGCCTTGAGCGGTTCGCCGACGATGTCGCGGACAAGCCAGCGGGGATTGAGCGACCAGAATGGATCCTGGAAGACGATCTGGATGGAGCGCCGCATCTCCTTGCGCTCGCGCTTTCTGGAAAGGCTCAGTTCCCGGCCCTCGAAAGTGATGGATCGAGTCAAGGGTTCGAGCATCGTGATGCCGTTCACGAGCGTCGTCTTCCCGAACCGGATTCGCCCACGAGCCCAAGGGTATCCCCCGCCTCGACACAAGCGAGATCCCATCGAGCGCCTTGACGTGGGCGACCGCTTGCGGAGCAGTCCTTCTCGCACGGGAAAGTAGATCTTTGCGTCCCGCACATCCAGCACTGTCTCGCCCATCTCAGACGGTTCCTTCTGCGGCATGGACGGTCTTGGCGCGGCTGGGGATCGTTGGCAGACGCCAGCAGGCCACAGAGTGAAGTACTCCGAGGACTAGCGATCAGCTCGGCCGGGACCAGTGTAAGCTTGCAGCGTCCGTCTCTGGCCTTGCAGCGGTCGTAATGCAGCGCGCATAGTGCCAGCAACTGGACTCGGCTCCTGTCGACTTCTTCGAGGGTCTCACTGTTCGTGTCACCCAGACGCTCCTCCTTGCGTGGCACGGCGTTGAAGTAGATCGACGGTGTAAGGATGAAGTGGATCGTCTATCACGTCCCGGACGGCTCCCGTCTCCACGATGCTGCCGTGGAGAAGAATCCCCACACGGTCACACATAGCGGAGACGAGGCCGAGGTTGTTGGCGATGAGAAGGAGACTCATGCCGAGCTCCTCGCGCAGGCGATGCATGGTCTTGAACATCGACGCCTGTACCGTTACATCCAGGTTGCGGGTGGGCTCGTCTGCGATCAGCAGGCGGGCTCCGCAGGCCAGCGCCAGAGCAATGATCACCCGCTGCGCTGGCCGCCGGAGAGCTGGTGCGGATACTTGCCCTGCAACATCTCGGGTCGGGAAGCTCCACCAGACGCAGGAGCTCCAAAGCCCGAGTGCCTGCTTGGCGCTTCGTCAAGGCCTTCGCGCTGCGGAGGACCTCACTCAGCTGGTGCCCGCAGTGAAGACTGGATCGAGCGCGACATCGGGTCCTGGAAGATCATTGCGATCCGACGGCCCCGTCATCCCTGCAGTTCCTTGTGACTCTTCGAGAGCATGTCCTCGCCCTCGAGGCTCACTCGTTGGCCTCACCCGTGCGGGCGGTTGCCGAAGCAGGCCGAGCACCGCGAGCGCGAACACCGTCTTGCCCGCTCCCGATTTCGCCGACGAGCCCGTAGCGACTCGCCCCGGCTGAGGTCGAGCTCGACCGATGATCAGGACCTCCACGATGCCTCGAAGACCTCGAAACCAACCTTGAGATCCCGGATCCGCAATTGTCGATCCGCAGCCGTCTCACGCCTCTGCCCCTTGTCTTGGGGTTGAGGACCTCTCCAGCCCGTCACCCAGCAAGTTGAAGGCAAGGACGGTCAGCGTTATTGCGATTCCCGGAAAGGCCATGTACCACCAGGCCTTCATGAAGTACGTCCGGCTTTGAGTGATCATGAGGCCCCACTCCGGTGTGGGCGGCTGCGCCCCAACGCCGAGGAAGCTCAAGGCGGCCAGAGGAGAATACGTCCCATATCGAGCGAGGCGACGCCAGTCAGGACGGGCCGATCGAGCCCGGCAGAATGTGCCGAAAGATGCTGAGCGTCTCGAGGCCCCGATGGACTCGGCGGCCCGCACGTATGGCCGCTCTCGCACCGAGACAGCCGACCCTCGGACCATTCGCGCGTAGAACGGCCACCAGCTGACCGCCAGAGCGATGACGGCCTTGTGCAGGCCGCCTCCCCAGAAGGCGGCGATGACGATGGCCAGGATCATGGGGAAGGAGAGGAAGACGTCGGTGAAGCGCATGATGAGCTCATCGACAACCCCCGCATGCCCGCGGCGAGCACGCCGAAGACGCAGCCGATCGATACGGACAGGACGACGGTGATCACCCCTGCCAACAGTGAGATGCGCGCCCCGTAGAGCACACGGCTGAACATGTCCCGGCCGAACTCGTCGGTGCCAAACAGATGCGACCAGGAAGGGGGCCTGCAGAACCTCCTTGGCCGACGCGTGCCGACAATTGATTCAGGATGCGGAGCGATGTAGGGGGCAGTGATGGCCACCAGGATCAGCAGAGCAATATATGCCAGAGCTATCTTCTGCAGGATGTTACGGGTCAATACATGCCACTGCAGGCGAAACTGACGCCACCGGGCCTGACCGGCGGTGATATAGACGGGCGAAGCCGCAGGGGGGGTGGTGGGAACAACTGACATCAGCATCTCCTCCTATCCCAGGCGCACGCGAGGGTCGACTGCCAGCAGGATGTCGGCCACAGTGTTCAGGATGAGGAAGGACACTGCTGAGACCAGGGTCACTCCCATGATCACCGGGTAGTCGAGTTGGCCGACTCCGGTTGCGACGTAGGAGCCCATGCCCGGCCAAGAGAAGATGGCCTCGATGAGAAACGTGCTGACGATCATCGCCGCAATGTAGACGGCCGTACTGGTGATGACGGGCCCCACGGAGTTTTTGAGAGCGTGGCGATAGAGCACGCTGCGTTCGGGGAGCCCGTAGGAGCGCTTCGCGACCACGTACTCCTCGGTAAGAGTCTCCACCATGGCGGCGCGAGTGATCCGCTGAGTCCCACCCAAAGAGATGCCTGTCATAGCGAGCACCGGGAGCACCAGGTGGACGATATGGTCCCAGAGGGCCGTGAAGTTGCCCGTGACCAGCGCATCGATGACCGGAAAGCCGGTGACCTTAGTGACGGGATGCAGCAGACTGACGGAGGTCGAGAAGGCCCCGCTCAGCGGCAAGACGCGCAATGAACCGGAGAAGATGTACTGCAGGGCAAGTGCGAGCCAGAAGGTCGGGATGGAGATGAGCCCGACAGACAGGATCCGGCTCGCGTGGTCGGGTAGCCGGTCCTTCCTGTTGGCGGAGATGACTCCTAACGGTATACCGATCAGCAGAGTCAGCAGCACCGAGAAGAAAATCAACTCCAAAGTGTAGGGAAGGGTTATGCCTATGTCTTTGAGGACCGGGCGTTTGGTCATGAGCGACGAGCCCCAATCGCCGGTGAAGAAGTTCTTGATGTATACGCCGATCTGGACCGGCAGCGACCTATCGAGACCGAGCTTCACCCGAGCTTCCGCCTGCTGCTCCGCCGTTGCCCGTATTCCCGTGTACTGCCTGACCGGATCGATGGGCGCAAGGTGCATGACCACGAACATGATCACGAGCACGCCGAACAGCACCAATACGCTCAGCCCGAACCGGCGGACAAGAAAATGACCCACGTTGGTATCTCCTCCTTTCTCTGATGCTCGCCCCGCGGTAGGACTTCTCTCGCTTCGCGCAGGCACCAAGCGCGTTCTCCCGCGCGCATCGCCCTCTCCAGAGCGACGCGCGCGGGATGCGGCTATGCACCTTCTACTCCGGTTCCGAAGAGGCTACTTCTCCATCCAGTACTGGTAGAAGCGAGGGTTCATGAAGGTATAGTCCGTGAACCCCTGGAAACCCTTGAGGTTGACGCTGGCTCCGGGCAGACTCTTGGTGTTGCATATGAGAATCAGCGGCATTTGATCCATGACTATCTGGTCGGCCTCGATGAGGAGGTCGACGGCCTTGTCTTGGTCGAGCGACATCACGGCATAGGCGTCCGAAATAATCTGGTCGATCCGCGGATCCGTCCACTCGTCGAAGTTGTACGCGCTCTCCGAACCGAGGCACATCTCCAGCGTACCGACACCGTCAACAAGGCCCGGCTCGCTGATGGCCACGATGTTGTTCGTCGGGTTGTCGCTCATCGCGTCCTGGAAGATCACCCCGATATCCAAGGGTTGGACATTCAGTGTGATGTTGAGCTCCGCAAGGGCCGTCTTGTAAAGCTCCATGGCCTTGATGCCCTGCGCGTACGCATTGTCCGTCACGCAATTGACGGTCACACCACCGTCCGGGTACTTCGACTTCGCGAGGTACTCTCTCGCCTTGGCCATATCCTGCGTGTTCAGGCCCATTTGCGACGTTTGTTTGTCATAACCATATTGGGGTGGCGCGATGAACCCCGACTGGGGTATGGCATAACCGCTGCAGGCCAGGTCGCAGATCTCCTGGAAGGGCATCGCATAGTAGAGTGCCTTGCGGAAGTTCACATCGTCTGTCGGCGCCAGCTTGCAGTTCAGTAGTGCTGCGATCTGGTCAGCCGCGTTCGTTACGTACACCTTGAACTTCCCGCTCGCCTCGATCCTCTTGACATCACTGTCCGGCGTCGGGTAGATGAGCTGCACGACATTCTGTTCCAGGTTCTGCACCCGCACGGCCGATTCCGTGATCGAACGGATGATGGCTACATCAGGCGCTTTGGCCCGGTCACCTTGCCAACCGCCCCAGTAGTCGGGAAAGCGCACCAAAGTACTCTCGGTGGTCGTGTTCACTGCCTTCAACATATAGGGCCCGGTCCCCGCGTTGCCGCCAACCTGATAGGCCTCAGCGCCAAGCTTGTTGACCGCCGTCGGTGAGACGATGTATGGAGACGAGGCGAGGGTGAAGAGAATGGGATAGCCATACTTAAGCTTGACCACGAAGGTCGAAGCATCGGTCGCATCGGCCGAGTCGACCGCCACGAATTTGTACCCTTGACTTCCTTTTAGGCCGAAGTCCCACGAGAACTTGACTGCTGCCGAGTCGAACGTCGTGCCGTCCTGGAACTTGACGTCCTTGCGCAGGTGGAAGGTCCAGGTCAGCCCGTCCGGAGACATGTCCCAACTTTCGGCCAGCTGTGGGGAGAACTTGCCGGTCTGGGCGTTGTAATCGACCAGCTTCTCGTAGACGTTATCGTCGGTCGTGAACCCAAATTGATCCATGTTCGGATCCATGCTCTCGTTGGCCGCATAGGCGGTCCCGAATATCATGATGCTCTGGTCGGATGAGTCACCTCCGCCACAGCCGGCAACCCCGGCCACAAAGACGAGAAGCACGGCTACTATCAGCGCCGCAAGTAGATGGTGGTGGTTTCGACGGACAACTGGCGCGTGCCCATCTTTAATATTGACGAACATGATGCCTCCTTTGCCTTCGGTGCCAACCCTCTTGCTGTATGCACTACACCGGCAGTGCACCCACTCGACCACCTCCCGTTCCGCTAGCCTGGGCTCATCCTTCCGACCCCCACGTCGTTCGACACGCTGGCATTGGCACGTCCACCCTGAGGCTGTGCGCGCCGTTCAACAAGCAACGGGGTGTTGGCGGCGGAAACGACATGAGAGTGGTGAGGCTATGCGGAGTAGACGGAAGGCCGCCCTGAGGAGTGCTGTTGTCGCCGGTCAGCGTCACGGTCGCGCGATCGTCCATGGTCGCGTCATGTGCCCTGAGCGGCAGCGCGGAGCCACACTGACCCATCATGATCTGCATCCAAGTTACCGCCACGTCTCTCTCGAGATGCACAGACCCAACGCGCAGTAGTAGGACAACTACACTTGTAGCAAATGGGTGCCCGTTCTGTCAATTGGCAGTTTGGTCTCGAACGGGCGGAGGGTCCCCGCAGCCGGTTTGCGGTCGGCGTCGGGCTTGTGTACTGTGGGATGCTGACGGTGATCCATGGCCTTTACCGGAAGGAGTCTGCGCAGTGACTGACGGGAACACCTACAAGAACAACATCGTCACGGAGTACTTCGCCGACACGAGCAAGTTCAAGGATGGCGACGTCATCTCCCCTGTGATATTCATCGATTCCAACTCCGTCCCAGGAGCGTTCTACGCGGAGTATGTTCTATACCTCAAGGCTTCTGAAGGATCACCGCCGGAGCACACCCATGACGATTCCGACGAGATCCTCATGTTCTTCGGCACCGACACCGAGCACCCGCGGGACCTCTGTGGCGAGCTGGAACTATGGATAGGCGGAGAGAAATACATACTGACCGAGAGCGCGATGATCTTTGTGCCGAAGGGAGTGAAACACTGCCCGCTGTACTGCCGGAGGGCCGACAGGCCGATCATCATGGCGTCGACCATGCCGGCCCAGCACTACAGCAGGGACGGCATCGCCTAGGTTCCAACCGCCGGTTCGTTCTCGGCACCGCGCGTGCGCTCAAGCCGCGCACTCGCGCGCCAAAGGATCGGCGCGGCAAGCGCCAGACAAACGAGGCCGATCGCACCACACACGACTATGACGTAGCCCGAGAGCGCCTCGTACATGACGGGGACGAGCAGGGTGCCGAGCATCCCGCCGAGTTGCATGGAGGTCGAATCCAGTCCCTGCACCGTGCCGATCCATCGTATCGGACTGGCCTGCACCAGGAACCCCTGTTTCGCGCGGGCTGGAGAGCGCGAAACCGAGGCCCAGGACGAAGCTCAGGGCGAGATAGACCGAGAGGCTCTCGTCAGACCCATGGTCAGGAACGCGAGGGCTGCGAGGGCGTTGCCGGCGAGCATGAGGATGAACCGGCTGTAGCGATCGGCCAGGACACCGCCCGCGAACGAGAGCAGCATGGGCAGACTCATGATGATCCACATGACCGAGATCATGGTCATGGAGGCGCCGCAGGTGTTGGAGCCAGAGGCTCCATATGACCTCGAACCCGCCGAAGGTGAAGTGGACCCAAACCCCACCACCAAGAAGCCGAGATGGCGGGCTGATGGACCTCCCGATAGATGGGCCTGCAGCTCCTTCTCGCTCCGTGCCGCTTTGCGGCGGCGGTGGCGGCGGGCTCGTGGACAAGAAGGCCATGACGACGGTAGTGGCTGCCGATAGCGCCGCCCCGAAGTAGAAGATGGCGTAGAAGCCGGTGCGGCCGCCGCCGCCGGCGTTGATACATGCGCCGCGCCTCATGGCCGGGCCGAGAATGGCGCCGGCGAACTGAGCAGACATGACCATACCCGAGGGCTCTGCTCCGTTGGGCGGGCACGCTGACGTCGGCTATGAAGGCGAACATGACCCCTCCCGCGGCTGCGCTTGTGCCTTCCAGCAACCGAAAGAGCAGGAACCACCTGGGGTCGATGGAGAGCGTGAAAAGAAAGGCGGTCACGGCCATGAGCGCCATGCCTGCGATCATCATAGGTTTGCGTCCCACGATGTCGCTCAGCCAGCCGAACAGCGACGAAAAGACGAGGCGTGCCCAGGTAGAAGGCGGACGCGATGAAACCGATCATGATCACCGAGCTGTGGCCTTCGTCCCGAGGAAGATGGGAAGGTACGGCAGGATGGCGCTGAATCCGGTCCAGAGGGCGAACTCAGATACACATACTACGCCGAGCTGGAGCCAGCTTGTTCTCGAGAGGTTGAGCGGTTCAGCCACCTCTTCTACCCGGCCCGACGACGCCCGGTCTCGAGTTTCTAGACATAGGCCGCGGCCTTGAAGGCAGACCGGACAGCCGTGGCGATGCTCCCCACCTCCGCCGCGTCACCGACGACGAACACCTCTGTCTCCGGCGCGCTCCGGCGCAGAGAGTCGGCGACGTCGCGCCGTGCGGCCATGCCGACAGCGAGAAGCACCGTGTCCGCGGGAAATGCGATCGTCTCAGAGGTCCTAGTGTCGCGGCAGACCACCGTGGAATCGGTGACTTCCTCCAGCGTGCAGTTGAGATGCACGGGGATCTGAAGCTCCTCCATCAGGCCTTGGAGCTCCATGGCGAGGCCGCCGGCAGTGGCTCGGAGGTTCGCCAGGTCGGGCGCCATCTCCACGATGGTGACGTCCTTGCCTGCCCGCTTGAGCCCTATGGCCGACTCCACGCCCACAGAGCCCGCCCCGACTATCACCGTCTTGGCTCCCGGCTTCACCTTGCCGCTGTCGGCATCCGGCGCCCAGTGCACGTGGGGTTTGTCGATGCCGGGAAGTCCCGGCACGACGGGCTTCGACCCGACGGCGATGATGAGCGCGTCGTAGCGCTCCGCGTCGAGCAACTCCTTGGTCGCCTCGGTGTTCAGACGTATGTAGGCGGTGGACTTCTTCGCCTGCCGCAAGAGGTAGTCAAGATAATCCCTTACGTCTTGCTTGAAGGGAGCGCGGACCCGGAGACGACGTGCCCACCCAGATGGTCGCTCATCTCGTAGAGGGTGACGTCATGTCCGCGCTCGCACAGCGTGAGCAACGCCTGGATGCCGGCGGGGCCGCCGCCTATGACCGCGACCCTCTTCTTCACGTCGGCCTTCTTGACCTTTGCCTCGGGGAACTCGGTCTCGTTGCCCAGATAGGGGTTTACGGCGCAGTTGATGACCGCGGGGATCATGAGACGGAACCCGCAATACTGGCAGCGCAGGCAGGGACGGCGGTCGTCCTCTCTGCCAAGGGCATACTTGCGCGGCATCGCGGGGTCGGCCAGCAGTGGGCGGCACATGGCCACCATGTCGGCTTTGCCCGAGGCGATGATCTCCTCGGCGCGCTCGATGTCCATGATCGAGCCGACCGTGCATACCACCAAGTTCGGGAACGCCTTCTTGATGTCGGCGGCGTAGTGGACGTTGTACTCCCTGTCCATCAGGGAGTTCTGCCACCAGTTGCGCATGTAAGGGAGCTCACCGTGCAGACCAGCAGAGACATGAAGGATGTCGACCTTGTCCTGGATCAGCTCGATGAACCGAAGCGTCTCCGGCAGATGCATGCCGTCGGGATGGATCTCGTCGGCGGAGATGCGGTATTCGATGACGAAGTCCTCGCCGCAGAGCGCGCGCACTCTGTCCAGCACTTGGGTGGCGAAGCGAGCGCGGTTCTCAAGAGAGCCGCCGTACTCGTCGGTGCGCTTGTTGTAGAGCGCGCTCGCGAACTGGGCGATCAGGTTGCCGTGGCCGCCGTGGATCATGGTCATCTTCATGCCCACCCGTTTGCAGCGGTGGGCGGCGGCGGCATACTTCTCCACGGTCTGCGCTGATCTTCTCGTGGTCCATCTCTGGGCGGGCAGCATCTCCCTGCCCTGAAGCTTCGCGCGCCACAGCTCGTGGGACGGCATGAGGGCCGAAGGGCTGTAAGCCGCTTTGCCCGTCTTGCCGGGGTCGGAGTCCTTGCCGTTGTGGTTGATCTCAAGGGACGCGTGCGCGCCGTAGCCTTCGCACATCTCCGCGAACAGGCTGAGGGGCAGGAGGCAGTCGTCGCTGCCCATGTCCAGCTGACGCTCTTCGTCGCTCGCCTCTTTGATGTCCACCACGGAGTTGCCCACCGTGAGGATGGCCGCTCCCCTTGGGCGAACACTCTGAAGAAGTCGACGAACTCAGTCGTCACCCAGCCTTCGCGAGAGGCGAGATTGGGAGACGGCGGAGCCAACTCGAGGCGGTTCTTGAAGTCGATCCCTCTGATCCTGATAGGCGCGAACACATGTTCGTATCTTGATCCCATGCTGCGTTTCCTTTCGTCCCCCGATCGTGAAGCAACGGAACCCAGCGCGATGTTAACAAAGATAAGTGGTCCGCCGTCGGCCGCCGGCCGGCCGCCGCCTCTAGTATTATGACTGCGGACCAAACGGACCGAGGAAGCAGGGGGCAGAACATGCTCGGGTCAGGGACCGTGACCGATCGCATAGCCCAGATGAGGGAGCTCGTCCGGGACAGAGTCATCGCGATCGATGCGGAGCGAGCGCTCAACGTCACAGAGAATGTCGTCTAGCGGCGCCGCCGCCCCGGCGAGCGATCCCGTCGGCGACCCGGCAGGCATTGTCTACGACATCCAGGGCTTCTCCGTTCAGGATGGCCCGGGCATCCGCACCACCGTCTTCCTGAAGGGCTGTCCCCTGCGCTGCCCGTGGTGCCACAGTCCTGAGTCCCAACGCTTCGACATCCAGCTCTCTTGGCAATGGCGAAAATGCATCGGCACCGAGGCGTGCGGGTTGTGCCTCATCTGTTGTCCGCGCGGCGCCATCGACCCCAGCGAGTCCAGGACTCCGCGGCCGGGGCAACGGCGAGGCGAGGCGGAGCTCCCCCGAGCCGCGACGCCGGGACCTCCTCCGGTGACGGCCTCCGGCTGGTCACGGTCGACTGGGACAAGTGTGACGATTGCGGAAAATGCGCCGAGCAATGCCCCAGCGGTGCGCTCTCCATGTGGGGCAAGCGCTATACCGTCTCCGAAGTGGTCGCGCGGGTGCTCCGCGACCGCCCGTTCTTCGAGAAGTCCGGCGGCGGCGTCACCATCTCGGGTGGAGAGCCCCTCTCGCAGCCCGAATTCACGCTGGCCCTCCTCACGGCGCTCAAACAGCAGGGCATACACACCGCGCTCGACACCACGGGCTTTGCTCGCTGGGAGGTCATCGAGAAGTCGCTCCCTCTTGTGGACCTCTTTCTTCTCGATCTGAAGAGTATGGACAGCCAGGCCCACAATGCCGTCGTGGGGGTGCCCAACGAGCGCATCCTCGCGAGCGCCCGCGGGATCGCGGCGGCGGGAGGCAAGGTGCAGATCAGGATCCCGGTGATCCCCCGCTTCAATGACTCAGGAGAGCAATTGCGGGCGTACGCCGAGTTCTTGCAGGAACTCGGCGAGGCGGTGACCATGGTGCAGCTGCTTCCCTACCACGCGCTGGGTGTTCCCAAGTGGGATAGGATCAGGCGCGAAGGCCCCATCCTTGAAGCGACCGCTCCGTCCGACAAGAAGATGGGCGAGCTAAAGGCTATCCTAGAAGAGCACGGGTTGAAGGTACAGGTGCACTAGTGGGTCTCAGAAGGGCGACGCGAGATGTATGAGTTCTCTCCCATCACGCCGCGGGTGGCGCGCATCCGCGAGAGGTACCGTGGCAGCAAGCCCAAGGTCTGCATAGAGCGGTTCAGGCTCGTCACCGAGTTCTATCGGGACAACCCTACCGTCCCGCCGATGCTCAAGAGGGCGAGAAACCTTCTCAATCTCTGCGAGAACATGCCCGTCTTGGTAAACGAGGACGAGGTCATCGTAGGCGAGCTCACCTCGTTCTACCGCGGCTCGGCGCTCTTCCCCGAGTACATCGTCGACTGGCTCTTCGAGGAGATCAGGAGCGGCAGGTTCTTCGAGCGCAAACTTGATCCCTATGACATGGACCAGGAAGACATCGACTACTTCATGCGTCAGGAAGACTTCTGGGCGCAGAACAACCTGAGCCGCTTCACCGATGAGGCCCTGCCTCCCGAGTTCCACGACATCGTGGGCAACGGCATCGTGACTTTCGGCGACAAAGGGACCGGCGCCGGACCGGTGGGCCACTTCTGCGCCAACTACGACAAGGCCATCCGCAAGGGCTTCGCGGCCATCAAGGCCGAGGCTATCGAGAAGAGGGCCGGGATGAGGGGCAGGCTCTACGGCGACGATGCCGAGCGCGAGCAGTTCTACCGCGCCGTGACCATCGTCTGCGATGCCGCCATCACCCTCTCGAAGCGCTACGCTGCCGAGTGCCGCCGCCAGGCGACCGAGTGCGGCGACGGCGGCCGCCGCGCCGAGCTGCTCGAGATGGCCGAGGGCCTCGACTGGATCATGGAGAACCCGGCCCGCACCTTCCTAGAGGCGGTGCAGTGCCTGTATCTCTACCAGATCGTCCTCTCTCTCGACGGCAACCTGCACGGCCTCACCTTCGGCCGCGTCGACCAGTACCTCAGCAGCTTCTATGAGGACGACCTCGCCGCCGGCAGGATCACCCGCGAGCGCGCTCAGGAGATCCTCGACCTGTTCTGCCTCAAAGTGGCCGAGATGAACAAGATCTGGCCCGATTTCGCCACCGAGGCGGCCGGCGGCTACACCTCCGGGCAGCTCATCACAGTCGGAGGCATCAAGAAAGACGGCACCGACGCCACCAACGAGGTCACCTACATGCTCCTCGAATGCGCGACGCCGCCTGCTTCTGCACGACCCCCCCATGTCACTTCGCGTCCACGAAGGGACGCCCGACAAGTTGTGGGATGTGGCCATCGAGACCACCAAGGCCTGCGGGGGCGTGCCCACCTTCGAGAACGACGAGGTGATCATCCCCACCCTGCTGGACCGCGGGCGTTCCCTCGAGTCGGCGCGCAACTACTGCCTCATCGGCTGCGTGGAGCCGGGTGGCTGCGGCGACGACTGGCCGGCCAACGGCGGCCCTGGTCAGGAGACGTTCTGGCGCATACCCGGAGCGCTGCTCCTCGCCATCAACGACGGGGTGAACCCGATGCCGCGCCCGGACGGCCTGCCTCAGCGCCAGACCGGTCTCGCCACCGGCTACCTCTACGACATGAAGAGCTTCGACGAGGTGCTCGCCGCCACCAAGCGGCAGATCGAGCACTTCATCGACTGGCACGTCGCCTTCTGCAGCGTCCGCGAGCTCGTGGCGCGGCACTACATGCCTCTGCCCATCGTCAGCGCGACCATGGACGGCTGCATGGAGAGCGGCAAGGATGTTATGTGCGGAGGTGCCAAGTACAACGGCACCGGGTTCGCCGGCGTGGGCATCGGCACCACAACCGACAGCCTGGTGGCCATCAAGTACATGGTCTTCGACAAGAAGCTCTGCACCGCCCGCGAGTTCTACGACGCGGTCATGGCCGGCTGGGAAGGGCACGAGACCCTGCGGCAGCGCATCATGAAGGAGATACCGCACTACGGCAACGACCTCGACTATCCCGACGAGATAGCCGAATGGCTCTCGAAGGTCATCACCGAGAAAGTGCGCTCGTGCGTCGGGCCGCGGGGCAATCACTGGTCGGCGGGGCTCTATCCCGTGGCCACCCACGTGGTCTGGGGCAAGCTCACCTGGGCCACCCCCGATGGCCGCAGAACAGGTGAGCCGCTTTCCGACGGCATCTCTCCCATCCAATGCATGGACACGAGTGGGCCGGCCGCGACGCTCAAGTCGGCACTGCGCATCGACCACCGGCACAGCGGCAACGGGACGCTCCTCAACATGAAGTTCCACCCGAAGGCGCTCGAGGGCGGAGGCAAGGACAAGCTCATCGCCTTGATGAAGACCTACTTCGACCTCGACGGCATGGAGTTGCAGTTCAACATCGCGAGCACCGAGATGTTGCTCGATGCGCAGACCCACCCCGAAGCCCACAGAGACCTGGTGGTCCGCATCGCCGGTTTCAGCGCGTACTTCGTCGAACTGCACAAGGGTCTGCAGAACGACGTGATCAGACGCACGGAGCTGGATTTCGCGTAACTTGCTTCGAAAGAGTTACCGTTGATCGAGAGGAAGCGCCGCACTGTGCTACACTACGGTCAAGCATTCGTCAGGAATACTCTTTAGGCCAAGCGCCGAGCTTCTCAACCTCCCCGCCCAGTCTCCAGTCTTGCCCTCTCGTCTGTCGCAATGTAACTCCGTTTATGGAGGCTGTAGTGAATTCAGCAAAACTGTACGTAGGCAATCTCAGCTATGACACTTCGGAGGCCAGCATCCGCACGGCTTTCGAGGCTCACGGCGCAGTGTCCTCGGTCAACCTCATCACCGACCGCGATTCCGGTCGCCCCAAGGGCTTCGGTTTCGTGGAGATGGGCTCGCCTGAGGAAGCTCAGACGGCCAAAGGCGCCCTCGACGGCACCCAGATGGACGGCCGTGCCCTCAAGGTGGACGTGGCCAAGGAACAAGCGCCCCGTGAGCCCCGTTCGGGCGGCTACGGCGGAGGCGGCGGCTACGGCGGCGGCGGCGGGAACCGCTGGTAAGAGTCGTCTCTGACTGAGAGTTCAGAAACGCCGGTCTCCGGGCCGGCGTTTCTGCGTCCCCGGCCCCGCTGCGACCTATGGCAATGATCAAGGGAAGATGAGATGACCGTACTTGACCTCCAGCATGACGTTCGCCCCCTCGCGGACGTCCAGGAACTTTTGCAGCTCGGCCAGGAGCGGGGCTACGTCACCAGTGAAGAGATCATGGCACTGGTGGAAGAGAACGACATGGCAGTGGAAGACATCGAAGACCTGTACTCGCAGCTCTTCGATCAGTCCACAGAGATCTACGAGCAAAGTCCTGTCACCCAGGGCGGCCTCGACAACATCGAACCCACCCTCGATCTCTCGATCCAGACGGTGACTCAGGACCCTCTTCGACTGTACATGAAGGAAGCCGGGACGATCCCTCTCCTTACCAGGAACGAAGAGATCCACCTCGCCAAGCGCATCGAGGTGGGCGACAAGAGCGCCAAGGATCGCCTGATCCGCTCCAACTTGCGCCTGGTCATCTCCATCGCCAAGAACTACTACACCCAAGACATGGATTTTCTCGACCTCATCCAGGAGGGCAACACCGGCCTTATCCGCGCCGTGGAGAAGTTCGACCACAGCAAGGGCTTCAAGTTCTCCACGTACGCCACTTGGTGGATAAGGCAGGCGATCACGCGCTCCATCGCCAACCAGGACCGCAACATCCGTATCCCGGTGCACATGATCGAGAAGATCAACAAGATGGTACGCACCGAGCGCAAGCTGCTGCAGGACAACGGCAAGGAACCGACTGACGACGAGCTGGCCGCCGAACTGGGCATCGAGCCCCACGAAGTGCAGGACATACGCATAATCGCCCGGCGCACCACCTCTCTCGATACGCCCATCGGCGACGACGGGGACGCCGAACTGGGCGACCTGCTCCAGAACCATACCGCTCCCGATCCGGCAGACGTTGTCTCGGGCATCATCGCTAGAGAGAGCCTGGCTAGAGTCCTCCAGGGAATGGAGGAGCGCGATCGCAAGGTGGTTGAGCTCCGCTTCGGTTTCAAGGGCGAGCATCCGCGCACCCTGGCCGAGGTCAGCGCCCGGTTCAACGTAAGTCGAGAGCGCATCCGCCAGATAGAGGCGAAGGCCCTCGAGCAGATCAAGCTGGCGCTGGAGATGGAAGCCCTGAGGGAGTCGGCCTAGGAACTCGTTTCGGAGTTGGCCCCAGGTCCAACAACCGCGTCTCGCGACTGCGGGCATCATGTCTTCCCCGTCCAGCCGCGCGGGTCCGTTGCGCCGGTGGAACCTCGGCAACCAAGGAATAGTGTCGCAAAGGTGACTGGCGCAGGCGTCACTGCGCGTTCAATAGACGCCGTACTCCCTGGCTGTGTCCACCATGGCATGGAGATTCTCGACCCGTCCGTCATCCAAGGAGGCACCGAGATCGAGGATGTAGCCTCCTCCCTCGCCCGCGACATCTATCATCCTTCTCGTGTAGTCCGCGACCTCTGCCGAGGAAGCGGCGTGAAGCAGCGAGACAGGCATGTTCCCTGAGATGCAGGCCACTTGCCCGATGGTACTCTTGGCCAGAGCAAGATCGGTCTGGTCGAACCGCCAAATCGTTGTGCCCTTGGGCACGTCTTGGATGATCTCCAGGCGCGAGTCGTACCTTCCTTCGGCAAAGAGCAGCGGGATGAGGCCCTCATCTATCAGTCCCATAAGCACTTCCCGAAGCGTGGGCCAGTAGATGGTCTTGAAGTGCTCCTCGCTCATGAAGCCGTCGGCGCCTTTGTGGAGAGGGATGAAGATGATCGGGGCCGCCATGGGCGCCGGCGCTCTTGTGGCCCAGTCTATCGCGAGAGGCACCAGCCGCTCACAGGCGGCCAGGACTTTGTCGGGGCGGCGGAACATGTCCGTCGCCAGCCCCCTCATGCCTCTCAGGGTATCGCCCAGGATGTCAAACGGCGCCACCGTCATCCCGCCACGGAACGGGGGAAAACCGGCGGCCTGGATCCTCTTCATTGCGGGGTTCACCACGCGCGCCCACTGCTCCACCTCACGGGCCGCATCCCCTATCGCCTTGAGGCTCTCGATCATCTCCGGCGACGCCCACCCCGCCATATGGCTGGTGACGTTGGCCAGGGCGGTCAAATCGAGGAAGCTGGAGAGCTTCGAGAACCCGGAGAACGCCCCGACGGTGCGAGGCAGGTACTTACGCAGCAGATAGCCGGTGGGATCGCCGATCAGTTCGTCGTAGTCCTCAGCCGGCATCCACTCCTTTTCGTTGTACTGGAAGCCCGCTTCCTCGCGCACCCCATGGCCGGGCCACGAGAACAACCGGTAGTCGAGCTTCTCGAACACCGCTGCCGGCATGATGTAGGCCCGGGCACCGGACATGGAATCAGGTTGGAACTCCTTGGCAAAATCAAGCCATGCCCGAGCGGCGCGGCCGAACTCGGTCATCGATTGATAGGGCGTCAGGCCGGCAAGCTGCGTAGGCCAGAAACCCACGCTGAGAACCACAGGGACCCGATCGGGGCGATCCAGGGTGGAGGCAGCAATCAGTCTTTCAACGCGTGCCCGGTACTCCGCTTCGGCTTCGGGCGAGTC
The DNA here is from genome assembly GCA_963784835.1 of uncultured Actinomycetes bacterium. Taxonomy (GTDB): domain Bacteria; phylum Actinomycetota; class Thermoleophilia; order RBG-16-64-13; family RBG-16-64-13; genus RBG-16-64-13. Next base: position 149,494 of record CAWASM010000004.1, read on the forward strand.
GAAAGCCAACTGGGCGTTTCGCCAGTCTTCCAGCCGTTTGGCCAGACGTTGCCCGGCGCTCATTTCCTGCCAGGAGGCTGCCGTCATGGACTCTTCACTCCGTATGTCTTCTTCGACTCCATGAAGCCCTGGCAGATCCTGCCGCCTTCCATCGCGTCGGTCGTCCACGAGTCGGACCGCACATGGTCCGCTATCGCCTGATCCACGCGCCCGCCGATGATCACAAACGGCATTCTTCCCGCTTCGGCGCGATCGGCCCTCACGGCTTCCACCGTCTTTCGCATGGCTGTGGCCGCCGTTGGGATAAGGATGCCTGACAGCCCCAGGATATCGGGCTCATACTCCCGCACTTGCTCGACGAACTGCGCGCTCGGGATGTCGACGCCCAGGTCGCGAACGTCGAAGCCGAGTCCGGTGAGCACGGTGGCCGCCATGTTCTTGCCGATGTCATGCAGGTCGCCCTCGACGGTTCCCAGCAGGACTCTCCCCAAGACGGACTCCGACTTGTTGCTCTGCGCCCGGGGCCCCATCACTTCGACTACCCTCCTGAATATGTCTCCGCCGACAATGAGCGCCGACAGGAAGTATTCCTTGCGTTCATACCGCTCCCCCACAATCCCCAGCGCCGCTGTCGCGGCCTGGACGATTGCCGCGCGGCTGGCGCCTAAATTGAGAAGCTCGTCGACGAGACCAAGAGCTGCCACCTCGTCCATCTCGACGATCGCGGTAGTCAGAGCCTCAACACGATCCACCACTCACCCCCGTGTTTGCTCGCAGCTGCCAACCGCGGTCTCGAGCCAGAAGACGTCGGCTTTGCAGAGAAAGCAGCCCCAGCTCACAGGAGAACCGCTGGCGTCGGTGAAGAGATGCTCCAGACGCAGTGCAGCCGCTCCGTCGGGCTGGTCGAGCAGCCGCGCTTCCTCCGGCGTCAAGCTGTAGGCTGATATCTTGAGGCGGCCCGCGGACATCGCAGGCCCAGCAGCCGACTGGAGCAGGCCCTCCAAGCGAAGTGACCCGCAACTGCGTCTCGACGAGAGGCCGCCGGGGATCGAACACCAGGTATTCCCAGTTGTAGGTGATCGGCTCACCGTCGCGAACGAGGAGGCGCCGGAGAAACAGCGTCCTCTCTCCCGGGTTGCAGCCCAGCATGCGCGCCACCGGTTCGCTCGCCGGTCGACTGGAAGCCTCGAGAAGCTTGACCTGAGTCTCTTCGCGAGTCCACTGTTCGCTCCACTGGTGCAGTCCGAACACCGCCTGGCCCAGCCCGAGCAAGCGAACGAACGTCCCCCGTCCTTGCTGCGAGGAGGTGAGACCCCGTTCCTCGAGAACCTGCATGGCTCGTCTCAGGGTCATCAGGCTGACACCGAACTCCTTGGCGAGTTGCCGCTCCGTGGGCAGCTGCCCGCCGGGTACGTGCTCGCCGTTGAGGATCCGCTCACTGAGGACCCGCGCGATACGCAGGTAGGCGGCCTCTGTTTTCGAGGCCTTCTCCGTGTCGCCCCCCAATTGGGCTGTCGGCCGCGCGCTCACGAGGGAGTCTCGTCACTCCGGGTGGTGGTTGCTTCAGAACCAGGCTCCGCGCTGCAGGCCGGGGCAACCGCCGCGGGATGAGCCCCCAGCATCTGTCTCAGTTGCCCGAGGCGACCAGCGCGAGAGGCACTGAGGCCCCCGGCCAGGACGGACATGAGCAGGATGACGCCGGTGACGACATACTGCCAGTCGCTACCCACGCCGGCGAGGTTGAGTCCATTTTGAAGGATGCCTATGAACAGACACCCAAACGCCGAGCCCACGACGCTTCCGGCGCCGCCGGTAAGAAGCGTGCCTCCGATGAGGACGGCAGCCACGGCCTGAAGGGCAAGCCCCGAGTCGACAACGGGCGTTGCGGCACCCACCCTACCCAGCGCGATCACTCCGCCCAGACCGGCGCACGCCCCCGCCACGGCATAGACCATGATCAGCGTGCGTTCGGTCCTGATGCCCGACAGCCGGGCGGCAGTGTAGCTGCCACCGGTCGCGTAGATGTCGCGGCCGAAGTACGTGCGCTTCTGCACGAACAGGAAGATGATGAACGACACCGCCATGATGTAGATAGGCGTCTGGACACCGAAGAGCCTGGACACGGCCAGGTGGCTGGCGATGGGATCGTCCACGTAGATGGACGCGGATTTCGTCCATACAAGGACTAACCCGGTCAAGATGGTCATCGAGGCCAGCGTCACCACGAACACCGAGAGCCGGAAGATGCCCACGAAGATGCCGTTCAGAACCCCACCCACGACTGCGCCCAGAATAACCGTGAGAACCACTGCCAGCCACCCGGGAACCGCCGTCGATTTCAGCAGAGTACCGAGAAAGATGCCGCAGAACGTTGCGATCGCCCCCAGCGAGAGATCGAAACCGCCGCTGATCAGCACGAAGGTCATGCCCATGGCGGCCAGCCAGAGAACCGAAATAGAGGTCAGGATGTTCTGGATGTTGAGCGAAGTGCGAAAGGCGGGCAGCCAGATCGCGAAGAGAGCGAAAAGCACGACGACCACCACGAGGACGGGGCGATACGCGCGCGTCCCCCTCCAGATCTTCGAGAGCCTGTTCATGAACCCACCTCAGCGTCACTGGATATCATCTGTTCGTTGGCACCTCCGGCAAGCGCGGCAACCCGGGTCTCCGAGGCTTCCTCCGGCAGTAGGTCGGCCACGATGCGGCCCCGGAAGAGCACGAGGATCCGGTCGCACAATTCCAGAAGCTCGTCATATTCGGACGAGCTCGCGAGCATCCCTATCCCCTGAGTCGCGGCCTCCCTCAGCTGGCGATGAATCTCCGCTTTCGCCGCCACGTCGACCCCCCTGGTGGGTTCGTCGAGCAGCAGCAGCCTGGGCGGCCGCACCATCCACTTGCCCAGCACGACCTTTTGCTGATTCCCACCGCTCAAAGTACGGGCGGGCGCATCCAGGGCCGCCTTTATGCTGAACTGCTTTGCGACTGCGGCACTTTCCGAGCGAACCGCTCCCCGCGCGGGGTCGAGCAGGCGGAAAACCTCGCTGGTCGCAGGCAGCCCGAGGTTGTCCTGGACGGTCATGGGGAGGATCACCCCTTCGACCTTTCGGTCGGGAGGGACAAAGCCTATCCCCCGTTTGATGGCGTCCCGCGGTTTGGTCGAGTTGTATGGGGCTCCGTCCAGGGTGATGGACCCCGAACTGCGTACGCGCAGGCCGAAGACCACCTCTATCAGCTCACGCCGGCCCGAGCCCTCGAGGCCGGCGAGACCAACGATCTCGCCCGGTCGCACCGCCAGACAGACGTCACTCAGACTCCCCTCCACGCTCAGATTCTCTATCTCCAGCAGAGGGGTGCCGCCGGCAACGGCTGCGCTACCCGTACGGACACCACGAGCTCTCGCCGACCCTACCATCGCCTCCACCACCGAGCCCGGAGTGAAGTCGGAGATAGGCCCTTCCGCGACTGTGGCTCCGTCTCGCAGCACGGTCAACTCGTCACAGATCTCGAAGATCTCGGGCAGACGATGAGACACGTACAGCACGCACACGCCCCGCTCCTTCAGCCGGCGGATGGCGGTGAACAACCAACGCACGTCTTCGTCGGTGAGCGAACTCGTGGGTTCATCCAGCACGAGGATCTTGACGTCGGTCGACAGTGCTCTCGCGATCTCCACCATCTGTTTCTGGTCGGGACGGAGCGAGGAGACTTCCCACGACGGATCGTAGTCGACTCCTAAACGAGCGAGGATATCTCGAGCCCGCGCGCCGCTCGCCTCCCAGTCGATGCCTGTCGGTCCGCGCACAAGTCTCCGCCCCAACAAGATGTTCTCGGCTATGGAGAGATGCTCCGCCAGCGCAGTCTCCTGAGAGACCATGGAAATACCCCGCGCCAGAGCATCTGGCGGACTATGAAAGACCACCTCGCGGCCGTCCAGCTGGATCGTACCGGCGTCGGGGGCGCAATTGGCCGGAGAGGACGTTGAGCATCGTCGATTTGCCCGAGCCGTTTTGTCCCAGAAGGGCATGGGCCACCCCCGGCTTGCGAATGATCATGCGTGCGTCGGCGAGGGCGTGTACCCCGCCGAACCACTTCTCAAGGTTGGCCATACGCAAGAGGGGCGCGCACTCAGCTACGTCTGCAGTACCCAATCTCCCGCTTCCTTTCGGGTGCCCTCCCGGACGGAGAGTCCGGGAGGGCACGAGCACCAGTCTGGGGTAAAAAGCCGTTCGGCGACTACTGGACGAATGTGACCGAATCGACGTTGTCCATCGTGGCCAATTCCCCGGCGACCATGAGCCGCTCCGGGAGAGTGCCTTGCTTGGTGATGGCCATGTACGCAGCGATCGCCGCTTGGTCGCCAAGTTCGGCGTACGGGCCGGACCAAGCGCAGAGAACTGAGCCGTCCTTGAGGGTCGGTATGCTGATGGCGTCTCCGCCGTTCGGGGTCGCCACCTTGATCTTCGTGTTACCCGCGGCCTCGAGCACCTTCACGGTGGCGTTGGCCGAGACATCGTTGAAGGTGATGATGTAGTCGACATCCGGATGCTTGGCCAAGATCGACTGCGCGGCATCGCTCGCCGCGGGCGGACTCGGGTTGACGGCCGAAACCTCATCGGGCAGGATGGTCAGCCCAAACTCCTGCGCCCAAAAATGTCCCCGGTCGAGGATATGGACGATGGCTTCGTTCGGAAGACCGTAGCCCATGAAAGATATCTTGGCTCCAGGAGTCGTTTCGGAGATGTATTTCATGGTCTCATAGCAGCCCTCGTCGTGCGCGATCGTCACTAGAGACACAGCGCCCGGGTTGAGGGGAGTGGCGGGGTTGGTCGGCACCTCAAGCTGTATGACCGGTATGCCGGCTGCGGCAGCGTTCTTGATGCCCTGCGTGAGTGTGGCGTCGGTGATCGAGTAGGCGAGGATGGCGTCGACCTTCTGGCTGATCAGCTGATCCATCTGGCTGACCTGCTTCTGGGCGTCAGTAGCCGCGTCGTAGCCGATGAACTTGCCACCCATCGCCTCGACGCGGGCCTGTGCTGCTGTCTCTATCGCCACCAGGGTGCCAACAGCACCGTTGTTAAGCAGGAAGCCGACGGTGAACTGCTTGCCGGCTTCAACCGTGGGTTCGGGCAACTTACCGATGAATTCCTTGTCGATGCCGTCGTATCCGCCGGCGGCCACTGTTGTGGCGGTCATCTCCGTGGTCGGAGGAGCGGTTGTCTCGCTGCCCGCCGGTGTGGTCGTGACCGTCGTTGCCGGAGTCTGAGTGGTGCCGGTCGTCCCGCCGCAGCCTGCGATAAGCGCGGCGACGGTTAGCAACACCATTGTAATGATTCCCAACTGCTTCCATAGAGCGCGACTTCTCATTGATCCCTCCTGACCGTGGCGGAGCGCCAACGGCTTCCTCTTTCGGACTGTCCAATACACGCGCACGGCATCGATTCAATCATTGTCTTCCATCACACCTCCCGCCCAGTTGCGCTGACGGCATTGCACGAGACGAAGACATCACCGGGGGATGTCTTGCGAAAGCGGCCGCCCCATTGCCCGCATCGTTGCGCCCTCGATCCCGACGCCGGCTGCACAGGGATTGTAATGCTATAGAACAATAGAAAGCAACACCCTCTGATTGCTATAAGTCATTTCGGTCGTCGAGGTGCGAGGAATCTCAGTAGCCTCGGCGTGGAGCGTCTTGTGTCAGAGCAGTGAAGATGCCCTCTTGCAATGATGAGGCGGCCCACTTGCTCCCCCAGCCACCCGAGGACTCCGACCACATGCGCTCGTCCTGAAGCACGTTGGCTTCGAGGACTTCTACCTGCGCACCCACTTTCGACCGCGGGACTACCCCAGGGACACAGCCAGGATGGCCAGATCGTCCGAAAGCCCCTCCCCCGCGAATTCCATGACTCGCGCGAAAAGGGCCGTGGGAAGCTCCGGAGCCTCGACGTCGCCGAGGGAAGCGAACAGGGCCAGCAGTCGGTCTTCGCCCAGCACTTGCGAATCCCATCGCAGGTCGGTGAGACCGTCGGTGTAGAGCAGCAACAGGTCGCCCGGCGACAGCCTGTCCTCCGATTCGCTGTAGCGGGCGTCGGCAAACACTCCTAGCACGGGGGAGCTCCCCGTCAGCAAGCAGGTCTCCCCCGAGGCCCGCCTGATCATCCCGGGAGGATGCCCCGCACTCGAGAATCGCAGGCGGCCGCTGTCGGTGTCCAAGAACCCCATAGAATGCCGTAACGAAGGTCACGGAGTCGCCCGCCCTGCGCCGAGGCGCTATGCATAGTCACCAGGTTGGCTTTTTGCAGGGCGGCCGCCGGGCTCTGATTGTCGAAGGCGAAGGCCTCGATGGTGTTCTTGGCTACGGCCATGAGCGCGGCGGCTTCCAGACCGTGCCCGGAAACGTCGCCTATCAGCAGTCCGACCGTCTGGCGGGGAAGTACGAAGAGATCGCGGAAATCGCCGCCCACCCGGGCCGCGATAGTGGCCGGCCGGTAGAGGTGCCCGAACGTGATCCCCGGCAGACTCCTGGGCATGGTGAGCAGGGCCTCCTGTAGGACGTCCGCGATCTGCCTCTGCTCTTCCTCCTGTTGTCTTCATGGCCTCCTCGCTCTGCTTGATCTCACGAAAGAGCAGGCTGTAAGGACGCACCAGCGCCGTCTCGACCACCGCCCGGTAGATGAGATAGAACGCCACGATCTTGAGCAAATGGCCGCCCATATTGGCGAGGCCGAACGGCGAGGTGTAGAGAGTGAAGAGGAGTTCGGAAACGATCGTAACCAGAATGGCAGCAGCGATCCCGCCGAAGACCGTGGTCTCGAAGGCCCGCCTTCGCCACACGAGCAGGCCCAACGCCCCCAGCAGGAACCCGCATATGACGTACTCGCTCACGATCTTGAAAGTCGTGAGCCCGCTCCCGGGCAAGAACGCATCGGGAAAGATGCGAGCGAAGACCAGAGACAGAGTATCCCCCAGAACAACGCGAAAGCGGCGAGATACCAACCCAAGCGAAGACGGATGGCGCATCAGCAGCGGCGCCACGATCAAGGCGAGCGTCTGCAGCGAGCGGGCGACGATCCAGAGTTGCGTGGCGAGATTGCTCGTGTAGCCGGGGAAGACGTTCAGTCCCTGATAGGCGAGCGTGTGGAGCACATTCCGTCCCGGCCACAAAGAGCAGGGCGATGCCGAGACAAGAGCACATAGTTGTTGACGAAGTAACGACGAGCGTTCCAGGCGATCACGAACACCGCCGCCGCGACCACCACACTGAAGAGCTCGGCCAGCCCATGGAACAGATCGTAGCTGTAGCGGCTGGTGAGGTAGAGGCCTACAAAGACTACTGAACCCACGATGCAGCGGGCGGCTATCGACCATCCGGGTCGCCCGATTGCCGCCGTCGCGGGCATGTATGCTCCCCCCTATAGGCATTGCAGGTGTGTCCACCATAGCACCCGGGCAGGGATGTCGGATCCGCGCGAGGCGCGGCCAAGCTCCGCCCAAGGATCTACGCTGCTCCATCCCGGCCCGGAGTAGCGTGGGCATATACTCTGGGCACATTCCTATTGACGATCTTCGCGCCGTGAGTGCCTTGCAGACTGCATTGCAGCAGGCCTCGCCTAGCTGACTCCAAGAGGGAAGCTGTGAATCGCACGCGACTGATCATTGCCGGCGCGCTGTTAGTTGCGGGGACCACCATCTTCTTTGCGGCTCAGCCCCGTGCGGGTTAGTCCCTCCCTCGATCGCACTCGCTGTCACCATCGTGATCGAGACAGCGGTGGTTGCATGCTTCGACTACAGCTGGGACGGGCGGGTGCAGAATGCGGTCAGGTCGATGAACCTCGTGACCAACCCGCTGCTAAGCATATTCACGGCGATGCTCTACGCCCTGGGGATCGGCTTCACATATCCAGTTCATGATGCTGATCTTGAATGACTAGACCCCTGATGGAGATTGGCGGAAGGAGTAATGAGCGGCGAATGGTCTACTCAGCTCAGCATCTTGAGGATGTGCTTGGCCAGCGTGTCGGCGATCTCTCTGTGCCGAGGAACGGGCTGACTCATCTTGGTGAAAGGGTTCTGGTACCAGTCGTGCTTGCTTCCGTGGCGGATGAGCACACATCCCTGCGACTCGAGCAGGCGGACGAGAGCAGAGCGCTTCACGCGATGCTCAGTTCACCTACCTTGTGGACGCGGGGGATCTGACCGGAGGTAAGCTCCTTGTAGAGATCGAGCAGGTTTTCGCGCAGCTCGTCCATGGTCTCGCCTTGAGTCCGGTAGTCCGGATACTCCTCAAGCCAGCCGACAAGTATGCTGTCCTCTTCGTAGTAGATGAACCGCTTGGTCTCCATGACTGCATTGTAGCGCCTGACCCCAGGGACCATGCCGATCATCCCCTTCCATGTTAGCGACCTGTGGGCGACGATGGGACAATAGCCGTTTCATACGCTCGACCACATCGGACCAAGGATGGAACTTGGCAATCACGGCAACCCGCATCTGACTGGCGGTGTATGGTGTGTCGCGGTTCCGCGACGACGAGCGAGGTCAACCATGCCCGACACGTCCAACTTCGGTTTTGACACGGTTATCGATCGCTGCGATACCGGCAGCCACAAATGGGATAAGTACCACGGCACGGACGTCATCCCCCTTTGGGTGGCCGACATGGACTTCCACTCGCCGCCCGCGGTCATCGCCGCGCTGCAGGAGCGGGTCGCCCACGGGGTCTTCGGATACGCCAACGCTCCCTGCGGGCTGGAAGAGGCCGTCCGGGCCTCGCTCCTGGCGGACTACGGCTGGGAGGTAGCTCCCGAGTGGATAGTCTGGCTTCCTGGGATCGTCTCCGGCCTCAACGTGCTGTGCCGGGCGGTCGGGGCCCGCGGCGACGAGGTGGTGACGTTCACTCCCATCTATCCCCCGTTCTTGACCGCGCCCCAGTACGCCGAGCGCGCCGTGGTCAAAGTGCCGCTGCGCTTGAACGCCTCGCGCTGGGAGATGGATCTGGAGGCTTTGGAGCGGTCGCTCACTTCAAGGAGCCGACTGCTGTTACTGTGCTCGCCACACAACCCGGTGGGGAGGGTCTGGTCGGCCGGCGAGCTGACCGCGCTGGCCGAGGTCGCGGTGCGGCACGACCTGGTGATCGGCTCCGACGAGATCCACGCGGGCTTGGTGTTGGACGAGGACAAGGCCCACATCCCGATGGCCACGTTAGGACCCGAGATGGCCGCTCGCACGGTGACGCTGATGGCGCCCAGCAAGACCTTCAACACGCCGGGGCTGGGCTGTTCGTTCGCGGTCATCGCCGATGCAAAGCTGCGGGCCGCATTCGCCCAAGCCATGGAGGGCATCGTCCCGCACGTGAACATCATGGGCTACGCGGCCGCCCAAGCGGCGTATGAGGAGGGGGCGGAGTGGCTCCAGGCTTTGCTCGCCTATCTGCGAGGCAACCGCGACCTGGTCGAGCGGAGCATCGCGGCCATGCCGGGCCTGACCATGACCCATGTCGAGGCGACCTACCTGGCCTGGATCGACGCCCGGGAGGCCCGGCTCACCGACCCCGTCGCCTTCTTCGAGGCGGCAGGGGTAGGGCTCTCGGACGGGGCGGCTTTCGATGCCCCAGGCTATGTGCGGCTGAATTTTGGATGCAGCCGGTCGCTGCTCGCGGAGGCGCTGGAGAGGATGCGGGGGGCGCTTGGGGGCGGGCTTCTGAGGCCCTAGACCCTCGACCAGCATGGGCCTTTGCATGATGTACATGGCGCGAGCGGAGCGCTAGACTAGGTAGGAGAGAGGAAAGGGTACTATCTTGAAGACCGAGTACGGCCGTAGGATCGTCACTATTCTGCTCTGCACTCTTGCCTTCGCGGTCCTTATCCTGGCGCTAAGGCCGGGTGTCAGCATGGGCATATTGCCGCCGCCGTCGATGTCGATAGACATCGGTACGGCCGTACCTGTCGGACCAATGTTAACGATAGACCCGGGCTTGTTCACCGATCCGAGCATCTTCGCTCCACTCCTCACCACCACCACCGCTGGTGTTTCCACGACGGCCACTGCTTCGGTTACCACAGCGACGCAGACCACCACCACACTGGCTCCGACGACCACGGGGGCGACCACGACCACCGTGATGCCCACTACAACGGCGGCGCCTACGACCACCGAAGCCCCAGCGACCGACGCTGACGGTGGTGACGGGCTTGGGGGCGGCTGGATAGCGCTGATAGCGGTCTTGGCCGTGGTCGCTCTGGGCAGCTTGGGCACGATGTTGTACATGCTCGGCAAGAAGGGCAGGGGGAGTGGGCCGGCGGGGCCGCATAGCAACGCCACCCGGGCCTTCTGCGCTGCGTGTGGCAGCCCGCTCGTGCCGGGTATGAAATTCTGCGCCAAGTGCGGAAAGCCGGTCTAGCGCTCACCAGTGTCCTGAACTACTGAGCGGGTAGCGGCGCGGGCCTTTCGCCCGGAGCGAGCCTCCCTACTCCATGCGCACGGCCCCGGGCGCGGTCATCCGCCCCACCAGGGGCAGCGTAGCGACCACTACTCCTAGGGCGGCCGCCAGCCCACCCACGACCACGACCACGTAGCCGAGTCCAGGCAGAGCCACCGGCAGGTCGGTACCCGTGTTCCATATGATCATCGCGGCCACCAGGAAGCCGACCCCGGACGAGATCACGGCGGCCAGCACCAGAGGCACCGCCGCCTCCAGCAGCACCGACCTGTACAGACGGCGGCGAGGCATGCCCGCGAGCCGCAACAGGGCGAAGGCCCGCTTGCGCTCCACCAGACCTCCCGCCACCGACACCGCCAGGCTGCACCCGGCGATCAACAGACTTATGATCACTCCCACGTATACCAGCCGCCCCAGGAGGTTGACAATGGCCCCCTGCTCGGCGCTCATCTCGCCCATGGTGTAGGGATCCATGCCGAACGGGGAGTGCGTCTCTACGAACGTCCTGGCTCTCTCTATGCTTGTCTGTTCGCCGTCGGTGATGACCAGCAGCTGCGACATCATGCCCGCGGTCATCGCCTCCTGCTCCCCCATGGGCTGTGTCGGGATGGGGCCGCCCAAAGTCCTAAGGCGGCCCCCCATGAGCTCGCTGATGGAGATAGCGACATACCCGCTGCCGTTTAGATCCTGCGACGCACCGCCCAGCCGGGTCCAGTCCGACTCGGACACAAGCGACAGCGTCTCCTGGCCGGGCAAAGACGCGCCCCCACCATCGGCATCCGTTAAGAAGACCGGGACGGTCTCCTCTACCCCTTCCAGACTCCCTACCCCGGCCACGAAGTCAACCGCGGCCCGTCCCGACAACAGCGTGCCTTCCTGGTCTTCCACGGGCTGCACGACCAGGGTGGCGGCGGGTATCTCCCGTGGCTCGAGCACCCCCCTCGAGTCTCCAAGGGCGGTGGCCACGATGGTCACAAACACGGTGCCCACGAACACGGCCAGAACCAGTCCGCTGATAGCCCTGAAGGCCCGGCGCGGATCGCTTGACAGCCTGCGGGCGGCTATGAGGGTGGAGTCCTTGCGCGCAAGGGCCCCCAAGAGTCTCCCGCCCACGTAGGTCAGCCAAGGTCCCGCCACGGCGATGCCCAACCCGATACCCGCGAACACCACTACCACCAGATAGAAGCGCGTGCCAGAGCTCTGAAGCCAGTTGGGCAGCAGAAGCAGCAGTAGCCCCGCGACAAGCCCCAGCATCCTGAACGCGCTCGGCCTGCGCGCCGGAGCCTTGCGGGTCACGCCCAACGGCGACACCTGTACGCGTCGCAAGGTCAACAGACCGGCGGCCACCGCAGCCACCGGTACTCCCACCGCCGCAGCCACGATGCCCAAGGGGCCCAGCGAGAGATCATCGGTAAAGAAGCGCTCCCCTGTGAAAGGGACGAGAGCTACCAGAGGACGGAACGCGTAGAAGAGCGCAAACCCCAGAGCCGTCCCTGCCACTGCCGCCAACATCGCTTCTACCGCGGCGAACACGTTGACCTGCCCGGGAGTGGCCCCCACCAGCCGAAGCGCGGCCAACCGCTCCTCGCGCCGTGCAGCCGCGAGCCGCGTGGAAGTGGTAACGAACACAAGCACTGGCAACATCAGCCCGATGCCCCCGACGCCAAGCACAATACGCATGATGAAGGTCCAATCGTGCTGCACCGGAGAAGTCTCTATGCTCCGCACCGATTCGTAGTACCAACCGCTATCCATCTGGGCCTGTGAACGCCCCAGAACCACTATCAGAGAATCCGGCGATACCATCATCCCTTCGCCCAAGGTCCCGACCCGCGCACCCGCAAAGCGCGCCCCCAGGAGTTCGGTCGGCGTTGTATCTAGCAACTCGGCAAGGGCCGGCGACACGTAGTACTCGCCCGGCGCCGGCAGGCGGTCTAGTCCTGGCAGTAGCGGCGAAGCGGGCCCGGTCGCGGCTACCTCCACGCGGGTTATCGGCCGGCCGTCGTACTGATCGGTCGACATGCGCCACAACAGCGGGTCTGACTGGCTCTCGTCCACGCTGGGCGCGCGATTGTTCTCGCTTGTGTATTGCCAACCACCGCGCATGTCTCGCGCTTTCAGTGCGTTGAAACCACTCATGGTGAGCAGCAGAAGGGCTACCGCCAGCGCGACGCCCAGTGCCGTAAGCAGCAGTCTGATCTTGCCCTCTCGCGCCCCCCGCAGCGAGAGGCGCAGACCCAGTCTTATCACGCCGGGTCTCCGCAGAACTGCAGCGCGCCGGCGACGCCGTCGCCCGGGGCCGCGGCAACGTGACCAAGGCCCGTCGCCCGCCCATCCCGTACCACGACCTCCCTATCTGCATAGGCAGCCACCCGCGGTTCGTGGGTGACAATGACCACGGTGGTGCCTTGCTCTCTGGCCGCTGCGACCAAGAGGTCCATGACCTGCTCGCCTGTAAGAGAATCCAGCGAGCCGGTAGGCTCGTCGGCAAACAGCACCTGGGGCCGCGCTGTGAGCGCCCGCGCCAAGGCCACGCGCTGCGCCTCCCCTCCGGATAACTCGCTCGACAGCCGTCCTTGCAGACCTTCCAGCCCCAGACGCTCAAACCACGGCGCGGCCGCCGAGAACGCGTCGGCCCGAGACCGGTCGGCTAGAAGAAGGGGCAGGGCGATGTTCTCCTCGGCAGTCAGCTCGGGCACCAGCTGCCCGAACTGGAACACGAAGCCGAACTTCTCCCGACGGAGCTTGCTGCGCGCCGTCTCCGACAGGTTGTCTATCCGACCACCCGCGAAATGCACCTCACCTTTGTCGGGCACCAGGATGCCGGCCAGACAATGCAGAAGCGTCGACTTGCCTGAGCCAGAAGGCCCCATGATGGCGACTATCTCGCCGGCCTCGGCCCAGAAATCGACGCCGCGCAGCGCCGGCGTCGCGCCGAACGACCGATAGACGTCATCACACGACAGGATGGCAGCGTGGCTCATCGTTTCAACTCCTTGGCAAGGTTGTCCAGGCGACCCGTGGTCAGGTCTATCCAGCGCAGGTCGGCTTCTAGATGAAAGAGCGCGTGGTCCATAAGCAGTTGGTCCACGAGACGGCGCCTCCCGACGCATGGCGGTGAGTTCGCGCATACGCTCGAGATGCGCATGCCGCTGTGCATCCAGATAGGCGTCGGCCGGGCGGTTGAGTAGCAGGGCGAGGGTCATCTTCATGGCCAGCAAGCTCTGCAGATCGGCTTCGGGTACCACCGGCGCCGCGAGCCACGAAGCGAAGTCCCGCTCGCCCTGCTCGCTGATAGCGTAGAGCCGACGTTCCGGCCCCTCCCCGGGGGCGCTGCCCAGCTCCAAGATGCGTCCGTCGCGCACCAGCCTGGCCAGAGTGCTGTAGACCTGTCCGTAGGGCAGGGCCTTGCCAAGACCAAAGAACTGGTCGTACTGCCGCTTCAGCTCGTACCCGTGACTCCCCCGATGGGGCGGCTGGTCAAGCAAGCCTAACAATGCGTAGGAGACACTCATGCGCGCACTATACACTGAGTGTATACGTCGGGTCAATACCGTTGCCTTTGGATGCAGACCATGGCCGCGTCGGGCAGGCAGTCGATCAAGCGCTAGCCGCGGATGCGCTCCGCGTTGCACAGGCGCGTTAAGGCCTACCTCGCCGGCACCGCCGCCATCTCCTCCTCCGAGAGCCGCCAGGCACTCCCCGCCTGCACGTTGGCCAGCACCTGCTCGGGAGTGGTGGCACCGGCGATGACCGAGGCCACGCCTTCCTGCGAGAGCAGCCAGCCGAAGGCCAGTTCGAGCAGGCTGTGACCCTCCCCGCCGGCGAAAGCGTCCAGCTTCTGGATGAGGGCGAAGTTCTCCTTGGTGGCGAACCTGGCGAAACCAGGCAGCGCGACCAGCCGGGAGCCCTCGGGCCACTCCTCCCCCTGCACGTACTTGCCCGTGAGCAGACCCGCCTCCAGAGGGAAGAAGGGCACGATGCCCAGGCCGTGCTTGCGCAGCGCCGGCACCGTCTCGACCTCCACCTCGCGGGCAAGGAGGTTCCAATGGATCTGATCGGCCACGAACCCGGGGAATTCCAACCTGCTGGCGACCGTGACCGCCTCCTCCACGAGCGTCGAGTCGAACTGGGAGCAGGCGACTTGCCTCACCTTACCGGACTCCTGTAGTTGCATTAGCGCCTCCAGAGCCTCCTCCACGGGGGCCTCCGGATCGGGATGATGCTGGTAGTAGAGGTCGATGTAGTCGGTACCCAGCCGGCTGAGGCTGAGGTCGCACCCCTCGAGGATGCGCTTGCGCAGTATCCCCGGCCGATAGGGCTCGCCCTCCGGTCGATCCTGGAACTTGGTGGCCACCACCACCGACTCCCGCCTACCGCCCAGGGCCTTGCCCAAGAACACCTCCGACTGCCCGTGCCCGTACGACTCGGCGGTGTCGAAGTGGGTGATGCCGGCATCGAGAGCGGCGTGCACCACCGCAGTGGTCTGACGCTGGTCCAACTTCATGCCGAAGTTGTTGCACCCCAGCCCGACCACGGATACCTGCGGTCCGGCGCTGCCCAGTGTGCGTGTCTGCATGGCCTAGTGATCAGCCTCAGTACCGATGAGCAAGTTCGACGAGACCCACACCTCAGTCTGCCCATACCTCAAGATCGAGCCCCGACACGCGCGCGAATTCGCGTACGTTGCCCGTGACCATTGTCAGTCCGTGAGCTAAGCAGCTCGCGGCCAGCCACAAGTCATGCGGGCCAATGAGCGCACCGGTCTGACGCATCTCGGCCCACAGCCGGGCATGGGCGCGGGCGCAGGCCAGATCGACCGAGAGCAACTGGAAACGTTCAAGCACCGCCTCGACAAAGGCGGCCCGTCTGGCTCGGATATCAGGGTCGGTCGCCCGATGCACGCCGTGAAGCAGTTCGCTCGCAGTGACCACAGAGAGGAAAGCGTCCTCATCTCCGCGGCGAGCGACGTGAGGCTCAAGATCGAGGCGTCCACGCTCAGCCTCTATGAGGATGCTGGCGTCGATCAGGACTCCCATGCATCGCCCGCCTCGCCGAGTTCGCCACGAGCGGTCTCAAGGTCGACAGCGAATAGATCGGCTTCGGTCACAGACAGCCGAGGCAGCGAGGCAAACAAGCCAGGCAGCTCAG
This sequence comes from uncultured Actinomycetes bacterium, assembly GCA_963784835.1. GTDB lineage: Bacteria > Actinomycetota > Thermoleophilia > RBG-16-64-13 > RBG-16-64-13 > RBG-16-64-13. The sequence goes on from CAWASM010000004.1 coordinate 165,080, forward strand.
AAAGACAGATCCCAGCCGGCAGCGGACGCAACTCGGCAAGCGGCTTGTTCCCGCGCACGAGCGTGAACGACTCTCGCCGGTAGGCAACACGATTGACATACTCGGCGAAGTTACGTGCGACTTTGGTCACGGTGACGTCGGGCATCTGACAACTCCTTGCGTAGCCTCATATAATCAGATTACATGATTATCGGCCACATGTCACGCTGCGCTTCGGGGTTCCGTCGAACTCGGACATCTGCTTCTGCGTCAGCCAGATGTTCTCGCGCTCCAGACGAACGTCCAAGGTGATCGTCCCATCGGGCGCGGCGTAGATTACCACTTCGCTGGCAGGCACCCGTTGAGAGATATCCTCGGGCTGGAGGGCCGCAGCCTCACCTGCGCCTGGTATGTCTGCCCGCTCCGTCGCCCTGCATGAGCGCCTGCGCAGCATGCCCGGCCGGTAGGGCTCGCCCTTCGGTCGATCCTGGAACTTGGTGGCCACCACCACCGACTCCCGCCTGCCACCCAGCGCCTTGCCCAGGAACACCTCCGACTGCCCGCCCCCGTAGCTCTCGGCGGTGTCGAAGTGGGTGATGCCGGCATCGAGGGCGGCGTGCACCACCGCGGTGGTCTGACGCTGGTCCAGTTTGGCGCCGAAGTTGTTGCACCCCAGCCCGACCACGGATACCCGCGGTCCGGCGCTGCCCAGTGTGCGTGTCTGCATGGCGACCTCGTCACCTCGCCCAGTGATCGCCCTCAGTACCGATGAGCAAGTGCATCACGATGTGGACCAAGACCTCCTTCTCCTCGGGCCGGCTCTCAGCCATCATGAGGGTCAGAGCGACCAACGCGCCATCTGACACGCGTGGGACAGCGTCTGGTCCGGCCAAGGCGCCGTTGCGCTCCAGGAACCACAAGAAGAGGGCGGCGGCTATCCGCTTGTTCCCGTCGACGAAGGGATGATCCTTGACAAGGAAGTAGAGCAGGTTTGCAGCCTTCTCTTCGAGGCTCGGGTACAGGTCTTGACCACCAAAGGTCTGAACGACCGCGTTCAGGGCACCCCGAAGCGCTTCCTCTCTCTCGACGCCGAACAACCCCGAACCCCCGAATCGGGAGCGCAGCCGGCCCACGACCTGTAGAACATCACTATGGGTGAGAACATAGCGGACCCGGCGGAAAGCGGTGGGCTTGGTGACGCACTGATGATCGTAGTCGTCCAGGAGGCCGAGAGCGCGGTTGTACTCGCCGACGATCGCTAGGAGAGCCTGGGCCTCGTCTCCGTCCAAGGTGACGCGGGCGGCGGTAGCAGTGATCAAGCGCACTGTCTGGTCCAGCTCGCGCAGCCTGTTCTGGTTGACCGTGTAGCCCTGTACAAGATGGTCGCGCAGCACGCCCGTGGCCCATATGCGAAACTGCGTGCCCCGCTTTGAATTCACCCGGTAGCCGACGGAGATGATGGCATCAAGATTGTAGTACTCGACCTGCCTTTCGACCCGGCGGCCGGCTTCATCCTGAACTGTTGCAAAAAGTGCAACAGTTGCCTCCCGCCTGAGCTCATCGCTCGCGAAGACATTCCTGAGGTGCCGCGAGACGACCGACTTGTCCCGCTCGAACAGGGCAGCCATTTGATTCAGGCTCAGCCAGATGTTGCCTTGCTCCAGCTGCACTTCGAGGGTGACGGTCCCGTCTGGGGCGTTGTAGAGAACAACTTCGCCGCCGCGGTCGGGAGTCGAGTCAGTCTGGGGGCGAACCGACGCCGCCGTGCCAGGGCCTCCGTTGGCCAACTTGCCCCTCATCGCCTGTTCGCCCACCGCTCCTTCTCCTTCTCCTTCGGCGTCCCCCAGGTCCACTGGTCTGCCCACGACGACCTGGGGCAAGGGTACCGCACCTGCCGGACGCCACGATCATCGCAGCCCGGCACCACATGGTCATCGGACCAAAGATGGAGATTGGCGCCGCCCCTGCACCACCTTGCCCGACTCCTGCAGCTGCATGAGCGCCTCCAGGGCCTCCTCCACGGGCGCCTCCGGATCGGGATGATGCTGGTAGTAGAGGTCGATGTGGTCGGTGCCCAGCCGGCCGAGACTGAGGTCGCATCCCTCGACGATGCGCCTGCGCAGCATGCCCGGCCGGTAGGGCTCGCCCTTCGGTCGGTCCTGGAACTTGGTGGCCACCACCACCGACTCCCGCCTGCCACCCAGCGCCTTGCCCAGGAACACCTCCGACTGCCCGCCCCCGTAGCTCTCGGCGGTGTCGAAGTGGGTGATGCCGGCATCGAGGGCGGCGTGCACCACCTCGGTGGTCTGACGCTGGTCCAGTTTGGCGCCGAAGTTGTTACACCCCAGCCCGACCACGGATACCCGCGGTCCGGCGCTGCCCAACGTGCGTGTCTGCATGCGACCTCCGTGAGGCGGCGAGCTACTGTGACACCTTTCAGTGACAGCTGTTAGATACCGCGTTGTGGGGGCGGACTAACCGGCGGTGCCGCGGACGGTCAGGCGGTCCGAGGAGCGGGTGATCCCAGCGTCAGGTGGACCAAGGGGCAGGGGCTCTAGGAGCGGGGGGCAAGATCTGGTGCTGTTCTGACCGGCTGTGCGGGGGCGCGGGGAGCTTGTCTGGGCGCGGGCGGCGACGCGCCACCAAGGGTGGGCGTGGTCTGGCCTACGAGTGATTTGAGTAGGTTGCCCAGTCTGGTGAGTAGTCATCCGCCTGATTGCCCCAAGCAAACCATCCGGTCCGCGTCCCGCGGGCGAACAATTCTATTCGTGGACCACGACTACACGCTTCGATGATTTCGTACTGCTCATCAGGCTTTCGGCTGTGCTCTCGCTTACGGGTGCAAATGATGTTCTCTTGGGTCCGGCCTGGTTGAAGCGTACGGGCGTCCGGGCCCCTCACGCCGAACAGAATCATCTCAGTCACGTTGCGAAAGTAGAACCCCACACCGCGCCTGTCGGGCCCGCCGTCTTTCCTTATTTTGTACCAGATCAGATTGGTCTTGTAGGTGAACCCCCAGCCCGCCATGACCTGCATCCCCTCGGCCAAGAGAGCGTTCGGAATCCATAGATAGAGGTGGGCAGTCTCCTCCGTGATGGCTTGAACCGGCAAGCTCGTGATCTCAGACAAGGACATCGTGGAGTACCGAGAAAGGCGCTTGTGCTCAGGGGCCATCTTCCCAGTGCGATTCTGAAACTGCCAGGGAGGATCAGCGAGGATGGTCGCAAACTTCCTTCCTGCGACCGCTTGAAGTAGATCGTCATGAGCGTTCATTGGTGCTACTTCGTCTGCCAGTCAACGATCACATCCGGTCTAATCCCAAACACAAGCACCGGACATCCACCCTGCCGGCCCGCGTTGAGTCGATAGAGGAGCTTTCCCATCCAGGTCGTACTAGCTCCGTACTTCTGCTTGCACAGCCTGTATGTCCCATCGGCGTTCTGACACGGCTGTCCAGCCTTGTCGAGCAGCGGCGTAATGTCGAAGACAGGGTTGAGCTTCGCGCTTCGGGTTATCAGTACAGCAACGTCTACAAGGCCGCACTCGTGAAAGGTTCGGAACGCGTATAGGTCCCTGTCATAGGTCTGGTCTTTGCTATTCCATTCCACATCCAACGCAACCTTGCCCTTGACGTAGTCAATCTTGTAGCCCTCCACAAAACTGGGCACGGTTATGGGGTCTTTCTCTGGAAGAGTAGTCTTCTTGATCTTGCCATCGGGCGACATCACTTCCGTGTGTTGGTGCACCCGCAACACAAAATCTCCCGGATACTCGTTTCGAACCAGTCCTTCGGGCGAAGTTGAGTGGCGAAGCGCTTTGGGATTGCCGATTCGTTCCCTCCGGGTGCGGCGATGTCAGCCAGAGTCATGTTGAATGAGCGGAGTGATAGCTCGAGATCGGAGAGTTGTTCCAAGAACGAGGTCCTCAGGAGGGCGGCAGCATGCCGGTAGCTGAAGACGTCATAGAGTCCAAGAACTATCGGGTCGATATTCCGGGCAACCTCGGTTGGGTTATCCGCGCTACCCGAAGGCTCGAGCGCTACATCCTCAGACAGATCAACAATCTCACATGATTCCTCTGCCGGTTCACCGGAGGGATTCCCTGTGAGCATCCGTTCCCCGCTGGCAACTAGTTCGTCGTCCGATATCACCTTGCCCCCTGGCGTCGCGCTCCGCTGTCGATTGAGTATAGCGATCTTGTTCCATCAGATGACAACGCGGAGCGAGCCTGCGCATCCGTGTGAGGAAGATGCGGGTCGAGCAGGCACAGGTGTGGCGTCTTCGGATAGGTGGCGCCGAACGCACCGCTGGCCGCATCGTGATTAAGCCGGCGCCGACGAAGGACCTCAAGATCACGGGCCCGCCTCTCCGAAGGAATTCGACAACTACCGCGGGATAAGGTCTCGCGGCTAGCGCAAATGGCTGTTGCCTGTTGCGTTCGGCTCTATCTGGTCAGCGGAAACACCCACACCCGCCGACGGTTGCCGTCCTTGTCGGGTTGGGTCTCCGGATACGGCGAACCGGAGAGATTCACCCTCCCAGTGAAGATGTACTGGTTCGGAGCCGGGTTATCGAAGTGAAACACTGCCACACCGTTGGTGTCAGCCTCCGCGAGTGTCTTGTTTTGGGTGCGGTCGAGGGTCTGGTCGCCGATCAGCCCCATCCCTGTGTAGTGAAGTACCTTGCCCTCCCAGCGATCGAAGTATGTGCCCCCAGGTCCCCTTGTGATGAGAACCAACGAGTTGGTGCGGTGCGAGCGGCGCATGCCTCCCTGTCCACTGCACCTGAAGATACGCTGCAACTCGTCGGCGCTGACGACTTCGCCTTGTTCGAGACCGGGATCAAACTCAGCCATTCGATAATCCTCCCGCTGAATTGAATCGATCACTGGGCGTCTGCTGGAGTGGTTCTTTGGCGCACGCAGGCCTCTATCATGTCAACAAGGCCGAGATTGATCAAGCCCTGAGTCCGCGTCCCCCGCGCCAAGACTCACCCCCGGCGCCCCCTCCCACCAGGTCCAAACAGCACCGGTATTTGCCCGGGGCCCTGGACTTACAGTGACAGCCGCTGCCCGTCTCGCCGGGGGTGACTACCCGCCCACCGCACCGGATACCACCCTTCACAGAACACAGAACGGCCTCTAGCCGCCGGCGTCGCACGGTCGCAGGAAGGGAGCGTGGTCCCATGAGTCCCGAAGGCACTTCCCAGGTCTTTTTGATCGACTCCTCCGACAGAGACGCGGCCGTCAGGAGCCTGTTCGAGAATGCCGGCTTGGGCGACCTGCCCGGCAAGACCGTGGCCCTCAAGGCCAACTTCAACAGCGCCGATGCCTTCCCGGCCTCCACTCACCCGGACACTCTGCGGGCCATCGTCCAGCTTTTCAAGGAAGCCGGAGCGCGCGAGATCACTCTGGCCGGACGGAGCGGCATGGGCGATACGCGCGAAGTGCTGGAGAGGCTGGGCATCTTCGCCCTCGCCGGGGAGCTGGACTTCAAGGTGGTTGTCCTGGATGAGGAGCCCGAGGAGCGGTGGACTCACATCGAGCGGAGCGGCACCCTCTCGGGCGGTTGCTCAAACTGACCCCAGCGCGCCAAGCTCCACCCAAAGTCGCACCTCACTACCGAGCCTGGCGGCGTAGGCTTCGTCGTGCGGTCGAAGCGAACTGCGGGGTCTTTGACAAGTTAGTGGCACGGACGCAAGCCCCAACTCACCACTGTGAGAGCGTACTTGCCCCATTCCTCGATACATATTGACAAGTACATAGGAAATGAGCAGAATACAACGAACTGGTACGAGTCACCTTTCGCTGAGGAGCGACGTGAAACAACAGGTCGTCGACAGTATCCTGGAACTGGCCACCAAGAGAGGCGTCCTGAGGCCGCGCGATGTGGAAGCGCTGGGCCTTTCGCGACGCGAGCTTCCGCGTCTACGCGACGCCGGCCTACTGGAGCAGCCGGCTCGCGGCCTCTACATCCGAAGCGACCTTTCCCGGTCGGAGCACGCCAGTCTCGCCGAGGCAGCCACCCTGGTACCCCGGGGTGTGATCTGCCTGCTCTCAGCGCTGCAGTACCACGAGCTCACCACCCAGATCCCCCACCTCGTATGGATCGCCCTCCAACCGACCGACTGGCTCACGACGGAGGGAAGGCTGCCACTCAAGGTGGTCCGCTTCTCGGGAGCGGCCTACGCGGAGGGCGTCCAGGAGCACGTCATCGACGGAGTGACCGTACGCATCTACTCGCCCGCCAAGACTGTGGCCGACTGCTTCAAGTATCGCAACAAGCTCGGCCTCGATGTCGCCCTTGAGGCCCTGCGAGACTGCTGGCGGCAGAAGAAGTGCTCCATGGACGAACTATGGCACTTCGCCGGTGTCTGCCGCGTTCAGAACATCATGCGCCCCTACCTCGAGTCCCTCCAGTAGGCCCTTGGTGGTAGCCACGACCCCGAAGCGGGCTGCATCGGTCAGGCAGATGCTCACCGGGATCGCGCGCGGACGAGGCGAGACCCCTGAGGCGGTCTTCCAGCGCTATGCCCGGGAGCGTCTTCTGTCCCGGCTGTCCCGGACCGAACACCAAGCCCGTTTCGTTCTCAAGGGGGCCTCGCTGTTCCACGTTTGGACCGAGGAACCCCACCGGCCGACCAAGGACATCGATCTGTTGGGCTTTGGACCCATGGACGTGCAGGCGGCCTCGGACATCTTCAGAGCGGTCTGCGCCCTGGATGATGAAGAGGACGGCATCGTCTTCGATCCCGACTCAGTATCGGCCGAGAGATTCGAGAAGACTCCGAGTACGGTGGCGTCAGGGTAAGGCTCTCTGGAAGCCTCACCAAAGCCCGGCTACGAGTGCAGATAGACATCGGGGTAGGGGACGTGGTCACGCCGGCGGCTGGACTGATCGAATACCCGGCGCTCCTCCCCGATCTTGGGCTGAAACCAGCCCGCCTGCTCGGCTATCCCAAAGAAACGGCCGTTGCCGAGAAGGTCCAGACCATCGTCAAGCTGGCGATGGTCAACAGTCGGATGAAGGACTACTACGACTTGGACGAAATGGCACGTTCGTTCGCGTTCCAGGGTGGACTTCTGACGGAGGCGCTCAGAGCCACGTTCGTTCGGAGACAGACGGCGCTCCCCGCGGAGGTTCCCGGAGGGCTGGCCGACGCCTTTGCCGAGGACGCGACCAAGCGAGCACAGTGGGAGGGATTTCTCAGACGATCCGGACTCGCTCATCGTGAACTGGGGGAAGTCGTGCGCTCGATCAGGGCGTTCCTATGGCCGGCTCTCGAGGGCGCACCTGCGCCTGAGGACTTCTCAAGAACATGGGTCCCTGGAGGGCCGTGGACCTAGGTGTCCCGCCCACCCCGCGCCAAGACTCACCCCGGCGCGCCCTCACCCCCCGTCCCAACAGCACCAGGATTTGCCCGGGGCCTCTGTCCCTCGTGCGAGGCCACCGCCCGCCTCCCCGCGGTGACTACCCAGCCACCACCCGGGTACCACCATTCACAGAACGGCCTCTGGCTGTCGGCGCCGCACGTCGCTTGAAGGGAGCGAGATCCCATGAGTCCCGAAGACACTTCCCCGGTCTTTCTGATCGACTCCTCGGACAGAGACGCGGCCGTCAGGAGCCTGTTCGAGAACGCCGGCTTGGGCGATCTCTCCGGCAAGACCGTGGCCCTCAAGGCCAACTTCAACAGCGCCGATGCCTTTCCGGCCTCCACTCACCCGGACACTCTCCGGGCCATCGTCAAGCTGCTCAAGGAGGCCGGGGCGCGCGAGATCACCCTGGCCGAGAGAAGCGGCATGGGCGATACGCGCGAAGTCCTGGAGAAACTGGGCATCTTCGCCCTCGCCGGGGAGCTGGGCTTCAAGGTGGTCGTGCTGGACGAGGAGCCCAAGGAGCGGTGGGTCCACATCGAGCGGAGCGGCACCCATTGGCTGAGGGGCTTCTACCTGTCGAAGGTGGTGCTCGAGGCGGACGTCGTCATCCAGACCTGCTGCCTCAAGACGCACCGGTTCGGCGGGCATTTCACCATGTCGCTGAAGAACTCGGTCGGCTTGGTGGCCAAGAAGATGCCCGGCGATCTCTACGACTACATGTATGAGCTGCATGGCTCTCCGTACCAGCGGCTCATGATCGCCGAGATCAACGCCTCCTACCCCGTGGACCTCGTGATCGTGGACGCGGCCAAGGCGTTCGTCGACGGGGGACCGGACAAGGGGACGGAGGTCGAGCCGGGCCTCATGCTTGCCAGCAAGGACAGAGTGGCCCTGGATGCCGCGGGAGTGGCGATCCTCCGGGAGTTCGGGGCGTCGAGCCTGATGAAGAAGCCGGTCTTCGAGCTGGACCAGATACGCCGGGCGGCTGAACTGGGGGTGGGCGCCGCGTCGGCAGCGGCGGTGGAGTTGGTGCCGCTGCGACGAGCGGGGGCGGGAGGCGGCCGGCTGGATCCGGGCGGGGCTGATGGCGGAGTGAGGCGGACCTTGATTCGCGCAGCGGGGCGGGTGCCAAGATACACCCAGGGGCTTAGTCCCGCGAGGCGCAAGCAGGCACAGACTTCGCCGTGCGCAGCAGTGTTTTCGGCGGAGTAGTATCCTCATCGAGTGATGTTCTAGGAGGCGAGGGTGTCGGTGGTCTTCAGGATCGAGCTTGAGCGTGAGACCGATGGGCGGTGGATCGCGGAAGTGGCCGAGCTTCCGGGAGTGCTCGCCTACGGTGCGACTCAGGACGAAGCCATCGCCCGCGTGGAAGCCCTCGCGCTGCGCGTGATTGCCGACCGGCTGGAGAGCGACGAGGTCGGGCGCGAGTTCCTGAACATCACCTTTGCCGCTGCATGAGCGACTGGCCCACCACGCGCGCGCCGGCCTTGTTGGCCGTACTCATCCGCATCGGCTGGCGCGTCGAAAGGCAGTCGGGCTCGCACCGGGTGCTCGCCAGACCGGGCTGGCCCCACTTGGTGTTCGCCTTCCATGACCGCGAAGAGATTGGCCCTCGGATGCTCGCCCGCATCGCCAAGCACAGCGGCCTGCGCCCTGAGGATCTGTGAGCGACACGAAGGGAGAGCGGTGCGCGCCAGTCGCTCCAGCTGCCTCCGGATCTGCAAGGCCTTGGCCGAGCCATCACCACTCAATGAAGCGCCTCGAGATACGGACGGATGACCCTGGCGACCCTGTCCACTTGAGCGCATTCCATGATCTCCGCGGGCGTCGTCTTTCTTGAGCGCAGCGCCTCCTGCAAAGCTTCCACGGCGACATCCAGCCCTATCTTGTTGCGAAACTTGAAGCAATCGGCCACGGTCTTGGCCACGCCGAAGATCATGACCGGTTGCGCATCGATCACGTGCTCTTCCACGCCCTGGAAGAAGGCGGCGCCGGACATACGATAGACCTGCAAAGGCGGATGTTCGATCTGCGGCGCCCAGGCCTTGGGCGGCAAGGCTATGCTGACCGCATGGGGAATCTGTGTGCCGACCTGGTGAAACGCCAGAGCACTGATGAGGCAGACGACTCCTTCGGGGACACGAGCGGAAACGGTGACAAGGTCCTGGTCGCTGAGCGCGGGCAGGTCGGCCAGGCGATAGAGACCGCGGCCGAGTGTTTCCAGAAGTCCGTTGTCGCGCATCCAGTAGAGGGTCGAGTACTGGATGCCCGCGGCCACAGCGTCGCGAGTGCGGAGGATACCGCCCCGGACCCGGAAGATCTCTGACGCCGAACGCATGGCTATTTCAGAGGGCACTCTCATGAACCACAGTGTAATGAATTCCTCGGACTTTGTGAACATTATCCGAGGACTTCATTGCACAGGCCGGTGCCGTTGACAGTAATACCCGGCCACCGCACCGGGTACTACCACTCACAGGTTCGGGGGGCATTTCGCCATGTCGCTCAAGAACTCGGTGGGCTTGGTGGCCAAGAAGATGCCCGGCGGTCTCTACGACTACATGTATGAGCTGCATGGCTCTCCGTTCCAGCGGCTCATGATCGCCGAGATCAACGCCTCCTACCCCGTGGACCTCGTGATCATGGACGCGGCCAAGGCGTTCGTCGACGGCGGACCGGACAAGGGAACGGAGGTCGAGCCGGGCCTTATGCTCGCGAGCGCCGACCGGGTGGCCCTGGATGCCGCGGGAGTGGCGCTCCTCCGGGAGTTCGGGGCGTCGAGCCTGATGAAGAAGCCGGTCTTCGAGCTGGACCAGATACGCAGGGCGGCTGAACTGGGGCTGGGCGCCGCGTCGGCAGCGGCGGTGGAACTGGTGCCGCTGGACGCGCGGGGGCGGGAGGCGGCCGGCTGGATACGGCCGGGGCTCGAGCGGGAGTAGCGTGAATCGCGAACATGCCTGCCGATGGGGCGCGCAGAGATCGACGCGGCGCCACGCTGCAACCAACGGTTGAGGGGCGAGCGAAGCGCGGGACCATATGCTGCGAGCACACGACCACGAACCTTGAAGGTGGATGAACCCAGAGCTACACTCCAAGCACATACCAGCCTCTTCCCCGAACCTACATACAGGGGAAGAGGCACTTTGTTTTCCTGGGCTCCGACCCGCCAAGACGACAGCCGTTCTCCTCGAAGGAGGTTTCGTCCGCAAGCGCCTTCGCCAGGTGACCAAGAGGGCTATCACGGCCTCAGAGGCACGTCCGCTGGCCGAGGGGCTACTGGATTCACAGAGCGAAGAACTCTTCAGGGTGTACTTCTACGATTGTGCTCCATGCGAGGACTCGACCACCCACCCAATCTCCGGTAAGCCGCTCAACTTGAGAAGCACGCGGGCCTTCCGGGATAACTACGCTTTTCAGCAAGCGCTGTGCAAAACGGAGCAGATGGCCCTGCGTCGGGGAGAGTTGGCCTTCCGAGGCTGGCGGCTGACCCCCAACGCCACGCGTGACCTCATTCAAAACGGCCCGCGGACTCTGCGAGACGAAGATGTCGAGATGAACCTCAACCAGAAGGGCATCGACATGGAGATCGGCCTAGACGTAGCCTGGCTTTCCATCAAACGCATCGTCGACCGCATCGTCCTCTGCACCGGCGACCGCGACTTCGTTCCCGCCATGAAACTGGCGCGTCGAGAAGGAGTCCAGGTGGTGCTGGCGACTCTGGGCGCGACCGTTCACGCAACCCTGTCTGAGCACGCTGACTTCGTCCGAGAGCAGATGCCGGCAGTCGGCTGCTGAGGGCGCCAAAACTCACGCCCGGCGGCGTCTCGGACCCCGTCCCAGAAGCACCAGGATTTGCCCCCGTCTCCTGGTGAGGGCGAGGCGAGCCGTACGCGGCCCGCGTATAATGTACGGCATGAAGGAGCAGAAGTTGACCATCCGGATCTCGCAAGACGTCCTCGACGGGGCAAAGCGCTACGCGCGCGAACACGGCACCACACTCACTAGGCTGGTCACTTCGTATCTGGAGCGCCTGGGCACGACCGGTGACGGGCTCGACTCTGCTCCGCTGACGCGCGGTCTGGCCGGCTCGCTGCCTCCTACCGCCGACCGCTCCGAGTACCGGGAGTATCTTGAACAGAGGCATGGCTGAGAGCGGCACCCCTCGACTCCGGGTGCTCTTGGACGTCGACATGATCCTCGACGTATTCACCAGACGCGAGCCATTCTTCCAGGATTCGGCCGCCGTGCTCGCCGCCTGCGAGACGGGCCGGTGCGATGGCATGGTGGCGGCCCACACGGTGACGACGTTGTGGTACCTGCTGACGAAGTACCATGATACGGCGTACGCCCGTGAGCGAGTGGCCGACCTCTTGCGGATAGTCGCGGTGGCGCCGGTCGATGAGGACGTGATCCGCAGGGCGCTCACGGGCGGTTTTGCCGACTTCGAGGACGGGGTGCAGATGGCCGCCGCGACCGGGGCAGCGGCCGACTACGTGGCCACCCGCAACCTGGCCGACTTCTCACGCGGCCCCGTGCCCGCGCTGGCGCCGGCTGAGTTGGTCGCCTTGCTGGACGCCCCGCCGGTCTAGTTCGAGGCGCCGGACTCATGCCCATCCGGAGTCCTAGGGGCCCTGGCTGACTGCTCCGGCCCCCCCTCGCTGCTGGTGGGCTCGGTCGTGGGCACCTTCGCGCTCTATGAGATCGTGAGGCGGGTGAACGTGCTCCGCCTCCTGTTCGGAATGCGGATGCGCAGGACTCTGCCGGCCACCCAGCCGGCGCCTCTGCCAGCCGTCGAAACCGAACCGCGGGCTAGTTACTCGGCATAAGGTGAGCGTAAGCGACCCCCGCGGGTTGCGGCGTGACCCGCGGCCCCCATCACCACTTGACCTCCCGCCCCCCTCCGTTCACCATGGCGGGAGTCACAGCATGCTTCTATCCACCGCGCCCCAGCACGTGAAAGGTCCACAATGAGCGTCACGCCCCAGCCGACCCAGGCGGCACCCGGCCGCCCCCAGCGGCCACGCCGCGCGCGGCGCGTCCGGCGCCCCCGCCGCCCTCCAGGTGAGCGAGCTCTGCAAGTCGTATCCCAAGAACCCGCGGGTCAACGACCATATCTCCCTCAGCCTGCAGGCGGGCGAGATCTTCGGGCTCCTCGGGCCCAACGGCGCGGGCAAGACCACACTGGTCAACCAGATCATCGGTCTGGCCAGGCCCGACTCCGGCTCTATCACCATCGCCGGCATCGATACCATCGCCCACCCCGACTACGCCCGGCAGGCCTGTTCGTTCCAGGCCCAGAGCCAGGTGCCCATCAGCGGCCTCACCTCCAGGCAGGCCATCGAACTGGTCGGCAGGGTGCGCGGAGGCAGCGCGAAGCAGGTGCGCGCCCGGACTCGGGAGCTCCTGGCCGAGCTGGAGATGGAGGAGTGGGCCGGCAAACTGGGCGACACCTTCTCGGGCGGCATGCGCCGCTTGGTGGCCTTCTGCATGGCCGCCGTGGTGCCGGGCAGCATCGTGATCCTGGACGAGCCCACCAACGACATCGATCCCGCGCGGCGCCGGCTGCTCTGGGACCAGGTGCGCGGGCTGGTCGACATGGGCTCCGCGGTGCTCCTGGTCACCCACAACGTGCTCGAAGCGGAGCGGGCGGTGGACCGCCTGGCCATCATCAACAAGGGCCAGGTGGTGGGAACGGGCACCCCCGCGTCGCTCAAGGGAGACCGGCGGGAAGGCATGCGACTGGAGCTGGTGTTGGAGCCCCGGGCGGAGGTCCCGGATCTGCCCGGCTTGCTGGACAAGCCGGTGGTCACCGGGCGCAGGGTCATGGGCCGGCTCACGGAGGCGGATGTGGCGCACAGCGGTCCAGTGGGCCGCAGGCCTGCGGGAGCAGAGCGTGGTGGAGGAGTACGCGGTGGGCCCCATCACTCTGGAGGACGTCTACCTCGCCGCCGTCGGGACGCGAGGCTCTTGACGGAGAGGAGGTGGCGAAGTGAGCGGGCTCGGCGGAGCGCGGGCGCCGGGCGCGGCCGGGGTGGCCGGGGTGGCTGGAGCGCCGCGGAGGCGCCCGGCGGCGCCAAACGCGTCTGGCGCAGCTACCTGCTGATGCTCAAGTGGCAGGCCCTCAGCAGCAGGGCCATCCTTGCCCCTCAACCTCGTGGTGCAGCTCATGATCGCGGCGGGATTCATCATCGGCATCGGCTTCTTCTATCCGGAGATGACCTCCGAGACCGCCAAGTACCTCACCACCGGGGCTCCCACCATCACCCTGCTCATGGTCGGACTGGTGATGGTGCCCCAGATAGTGGCCATGCAGCGGAAGGAGGGCAGCTTCGACTACATCTGGTCGCTGCCGGTGCCCCGCCTGGTCTACGTGGCGGCCGACGCGACCATCTGGGTGCTGGTGTCGCTGCCCGGGGTGATCGTGTCGCTGGTGCTGGGGGTCTACTACTTCCATTTCAGCCTGGCGATCAGTTGGCTGGTGCTCCCGGCCGTGCTGCTGATAGCGGTGACCGGGGTGTTCATGGGCTACCTGATCGCGCATTCGGCGCCGAAACCAGAGATGGCGGCGTTGGCCACGCAGGTAATCGTCTTTCTGATCATGCTGTTCTCGCCGGTGATGTATCCGGTGAGCCAGTTGCCCGGCTGGATGGCGGCGGTGCATCGCGTGTTCCCGGTGATGTACATGGCCGATCTCTCCCGCGGCACCCTGACCGACCTGCCGGTGGATCTGGGCCGGGCCTTCGCGGTGGTCGGGCGCGTGGTGCGTATTCGGACTGGTAGTGACGGCGCTGCTGGTGAGGCGGCGGAGGTAGGGGCGGGGAGAGTCGCCGGGCCGCGTTACCCCCTACTGCAGCAGCCCCTTCACCTGCACGATCACCGTGCTGATGCAGGCGATGAAGGTGACGTGCCGCACGGCAGTCTTGTCTGCGGTCAGTGTAGCCGAGACCGGCGGGGGCACCGGGCCGAAAAGCGGGCTGAGCAAGATGATGCCTTGGTGCTGGGCCACGTACGGTCCGGCCGCCAGCGCATCGGGGAAGTTGTCTCCGGTGGCAATGGTGGTGTGGGCGAAGGTGAGGCCGGTGTAGCCTTTGGCCCAGGCGGCCACGTTAGCGTTGGTCGAGTAGCGGTCGGCGCCTGAGCAGTTGCCCACGCCGAGCACCGAGGCCGGCAGAGGCGCGTAGGTGCCCACCTTGAGAGCGCGGCCGATATTGAGTTCGGCCAGCGCCTGGGCGGCTTTGGCGTTGAGAGGCGGGTCGGGCACCGCCGGGGTGGGCGCCTCGGTGAGCAGGATGGGCCACTTGCTGTAGCAGGCCAGTGGGGAGACCCCGATGGCATCGGGGAAGTTGCCGCCCACCGTGACTATGGCGGTGGCGGCGCTTAGGTTTCCTACTTTGGCTTCCAGAGCCTTGGCCACCCGGTAGCTCATGTCGTAGACGTCATCGGCGGCGCCGTTGACGGCGGTCACAGTGGCGGTGGGAAGAGCAACCTTCACCGCGCTCACCACTGCCGGAGACACGCCGATGCAAAAGACGGAGGCGGGCGCCAGTCGTTGCAGTTCAGCCCTGGTGCCGTTGTCCAGGGCGGTCTTGTAGGTGAGCAGCACCGGACCTCCATAGGCGGCGGCCAGAGGCGCGCCGCACAACGCCTCCTGGAAGGTCTCCCCTGGGGCCAACACAACACCGGCTCCGGCCGGGAGGCCCTCGGGGAACAGGGCCTGGCTGATCAGCTGAGCCGTGTGATAGCGGTGATCTCCCAGGAGGGAGGAATAGGTGAGGTAGTAGCGGTAGTCATCGGCAGCGGTGTTGACGCTCGCGCCTCCGGCGGCCGTTACCTGCACCTGCACCGTGCCGGCCGCGTGCGCCGGGGCGATAGCGGTGATCTGCGTGGCGGAGTCCACCGTGTAGTTGATGGCGTCCACCCCGCCGAAGGTGACGGCGCCCGGGTCGAGCGCGGGCCCACCGATGCCGGCGAATTCGGTGCCGGTGATGGTGACCACGGTGCCTCCGGCCGCCGGGCCGGAGGCCGGACTCAGGGCCGTGACGGTGGGCGGCACGGGGGTTACGAGCACCGAAACGTCTTCGCGGATGCTCTGCAGGTCGCTGTTGAGCTGGTCGCCGGGACAGTCGGTCGCCCGGTAGAGTCGGTGTCCGCCGATGTTGGGGGTGATGATGGTGCTGCCATCCACCGGGTTGGTGAACAGCTCGGTCTGGAGCGGCTCGATGCCGTTGCGCTCGGCCTCCCAGGCCAGGAGGGCCACGAGCGCAGCTCGGGCCTGCGGGGTGATGTCGGAGGTGCTGAACGTGCCCAGCATCGCCACACCCATGGTCCCCGAGTTCCAGCCGTAGGTGTGGCCACCGGTGACACCGCCGAAGTCGCCGGTGACACCTGCGGGGAAACTCGCACTGGCAGGCACCGACCAGGGGCTGACGGCACCGTCACTCGTCGGGCTTGCGCCGCCGTAGTCGCGGGAATAGCGCCCCTCGTATACGTTGCCGAACTTGTCGATGAGGAAGTTGTAGGCGATATCGCCCCATCCCATCGTGACCGCGTGGTAGTAGTAGATGGAGCGGATCTGGCTCTCAGCGCCCGCCTTGTTGACATAGTCGTTGGACGTCGCAGTGTGGTGCACGATCATCTTTCGCGTCTGATGGAACTCTGGATCCCAGGTCAGGTACGCCGGGGAGGCGCCCCACTCGGCGCGTGTTATCACCACCGGTTGGCCGTTGCTGGGGACGGCGGCCGCGGCCGACACCGACGTCTGCGCGATAGCAGTACCGTCGGACATGCCCAATACCGTCAGCTCTGTGAGCGGGCGATCGCTGGTGATGCGCACCAGCCTGGCGTCGTGGGCGATCGTCACCGCGCCGTAGGTCAGGCCGTTCTCGAGCGACTCTCCTAGGTCGTCGCGGCCCGCGTCGATGGGGTCACTGAAATCGGTTCCGTTAGAGGAGAAGGCCAGGGTGACGTGAGCATCCCCGCTGCCCCGCCAGTAGACGGCTACGTGAGAAGCCGGCCGGGCAAGGTTGACGGTCTGCGCCAGGTCGACGGCGATGGTGACCGTCTCGGCGCGCGTCGCTGTCGCACCCGGCGTGATGTCACCGGGAGCAGGCGCGGCAAGGGCCGGAGCACAAAGAGCAACAAGCAAGACCGCAGCCGCCAGCACCACAGCAGCCCCCGCCAAGAGCGGCGACCGGCGCAAAAGAGCATCATCAGCGGCGACAGCCGCGGTCACAACGGACTTCATACTAGATAGAATTCTAGCAGCCACAGGGATTTCCCTGGTCGGACCGGCGGCCGGCGCCGCGCGATCGGCACCCCAGCCGCGCGACGGCCGATGTGCGTTTCGCCACGGTGACTACCCGGACACGGTATCGGGTACCACCATTCGCAGGATGAGCTTTGGCCGTCGGCGCCCCACTGTCTACTCGTTTCAAGGAGCGTGGTCCCCATGAGTCTCGAAGGCACTTCCCAGGTCTATCTGATCGACTCCTCGGACCGAGACGCAGCCGTCAGAAGCCTGTTCGAGAATGCCGGCTTGACCGGCCTCTCCGGGAAGACCGTGGCCCTCAAGGCCAATTTCAACAGCGCCGATGCCTTTCCGGCCTCGACTCATCCGGACACTCTGCGGGCCATCGTCACGCTGCTGAAGGAAGCCGGAGCGCGCGAGATCACACTGGCCGAAAGAAGCGGCATGGGAGATACGCGCGACAACCTGGAGAGACTGGGCATCTTCGCCCTCGCCGAGGAGTCAGGCTTCAAGGTGGTCGTCCTGAACGAGGAGCCCGAAGAGCGCTGGGTTCACATCGAGCGGGGCGACACCCATTGGCTGAGGGGCTTCCACCTGTCGAAGGTGGTGCTCGAGGCGGACGTCGTCATCCAGACCTGCTGCCTCAAGACACACGGGTATGGGGGCCATTTCACCATGTCGCTGAAGAACTCGGTCGGCTTGGTGGCCAGGACGATGCCGGGAGATGACTACGACTACATGCACGAACTGCACGGCTCTCCGGCCCAGCGGCTCATGGTCGCCGAGATCAACGCGCGCTACCCCGTGGACTTCGTGGTCATGGACGCGGCGAAGGCGTTTATCGACGGCGGACCCGACAAAGGAACAGAGGTCGAGCCCGGCCTGCTGCTTGCCGCCAAGGACAGAGTGGCCCTCGATGCCGCGGGAGTGGCGCTCCTCCGAGAGTTCGGGGCGTCGAGCCTGATGAAGAAGCCGGTCTTCGAGCTGGACCAGATTCGCAGGGCGGCGGAGCTGGGGCTGGGAGCCGCGACGGCATCAGCCGTGGACTTGGTGCCGCTCGACGCGCACGGCCGGGAAGCAGTCGACGCGATCCGGGCCGGGCTGATGCTGGAGTAGCATGATCTGACGCGATGCTTGGCTACCGCTTCCCCGCGAGGTTGCCGGCTACGGCCGGATCAGCCGCAGGTGACAGTCCCTCAATCTCCCGAGCCGGCCTTGAAGTGCTTCATGCCAAACTGCACCAGAGCCTGCTCCTTGTCACTGGTCCAGAGGGCGAACAGCGACTCAAAATCCGAATCCCCCGGGTGGGACTGGGTCCAATACAGGATCTTGCCTATCACGATCTCGCCGTCGGCGTCCTGCCTCAGGTGGTAGTGAGCGCTGGCCAGCAGCGGACGCCAGGTCTTTCCGGACTCAGCGTGATGGAACTGCAGCTCGAACTGCACCACCGCAAGCATGGACTCCGTGTCGATGACGTAGTACTTCGGGGTGAGCTGCTCGTGGATGCCCGGATGGACGAACGTCATCAGCAGCTCTTCGCGACTGAGCGGCGGCGTCATGAACGGCGGCGGCGTGTACATGATGAACTGCATGTCGGGGGCGAAATACCTGCTGAGCCCGGCCACTGACTCCACCGGACCCTGCAGCCTGTTGGCGGCCTCGAAGTACTCGTCGAGCCAGGTTGAGATCTGTTCACGCGTCATATTCATGAGTCCCCGCTATCTCCTTGATCGCTTACCCTTCTGTCTACGTGCGTGGCCCGTGCCCGGCAAAGCCGGGCACGGGCCAACCGCACAGTGCTGTAGCCGCTAGTTGAGCTTCCTCACAAAGACGAACTGGCCGCCCTTGGCCTGCCACTCGTTATAACCACCATGCAGCACATGGTCGGTCGGAGAGTACGTGCACGTGCCCTGCGAGATCGGCAGATCCTTGATGGCCTCGATGCCGTCACGGATCTTCGCCGGGTTGTCGACGCCGGCCTTCAGACCCTCGAAGAGAATATGCGCCGAGTCGTACCCGAGTCCGGCAAACAGGCTGGCGGGCTCGTTGTACTTGGCTGTGTACCGGGTGGCGAAGTCGAGCATGACCGCTTTGTTCGGATAGTCATCGGGCAGCTGCGAAGGATTGAGTACTCCCGCGCCGATGACGTACAGGCCTTCTACCGCTTCAGGGCCGTTGGCGAAGATTCCCGGATGGCCCGAGACCGGACCTGACTGCTGGGGAACCGTCACGCCCAGGTCCGTGAGACCCTTGGTGAGCACCGGGGTCTGCACGATGGCCGACATCACAAACAGGACGTCCGGCTTGTCGGCCTGATACGCGGCGTAGATCTTGTTGATCTGCGGTGAGAGGTCGGTGGCATCCAGCTGCCAGGTATCTTTCAGGTAGTTGATGGTAAAGCCCTTGGACGGCGCATCCGTCTCCAGGATCTGGAGCGCCTGGAAGTTCGGAGGCAGGATGTCTGCGGCAGCAACTATCTTCTTCCAGCCCGCGGCCGCGATCTGCTTCTCGAGAGCGTCGGCCACATCCATCGGGCCCACACTGGCGATGAATCCCCATTTGGCGTTTGTGGCCGGGGAGTCCAGTGTCGGGGTGTCCCACCTGATGAACGGGATCTCGTACTTGCCGGCGAGCGGCTCCACCGCTAGGGCCGCCGGCGTGTTCAGCCCTCCGATCAGGGCAACGACCTTGTCCTGGGTGATGAGCTTGGTCGCCGCCGACACCGCAGTCGCGGCATCCGACTTGTCGTCGACCTCGATGAGCTGGATGGGCCTACCGTTGACGCCGCCGGCAGCATTGAAGGCGTCGACCTCCAACTGGTAACCCTTTTGGACGGCCGGGAAGGCCGGCGCTGCAGCACCGGTAAGTGAGGCAAGCACCCCGATCTTGATCGGTTCGCCGGTGGCCGGCCCGCCTGCGGCGGTCGTAACCGGCCCGCCTGCGACGGTCGTAACCGGCCCAGCGGTGGTGGTGGTCGTGCCGCCGCATGCGACGACGAACACCATCGCCACCAGCAGCATGGTGATCAACCCCGTGATTGTGACTCTGCGTGACATAAGCCGTTCCCCTTTCTCTGCGTGACCGCCCTGTTCTTTTCCGACGAATCGCACAGCCCCGCGCGCCTATCCTCCCCCAAGGTAGGCGGCGCGTAGGCGATCGTCCATCCGCAACTGCCGGGACTCCCCGGTCAGCACAACCGAGCCGGTCTGGATCACAGCCACCCGGCTCGCGAGCGAGAGCGCCATCTCGGCGTTCTGCTCGACCATCAGCATCGTTATGCCCTGGGAATTGAGCCGCTTGAGCGCCTCGAAGATGCGCTCCACGGTAAGCGGCGCCAGGCCCATGGAGGGCTCGTCCAGGAGCAGCAGGGTCGGCTGCGCCATGAGTCCGCGGCCGATCGCCAGCATCTGCTGCTCACCTCCCGACAGAGTCTTGGCCATCTGCTTCCTCCGCTCGCCCAGTATCGGGAAGAGCTCGTACACGTAGGCCACGTCGTCAGCGAAGCCCTTCTGCCATTCACGCTTGCCGGAGGCACCCATCAAGAGGTTGTCTTCCACCGTCAGGGTGGGGAAGAGCTGGCGCCCCTCGGGGATCTGGCAGATGCCGCGCGAGTTGATCTTCTCAGCCGGCACGGCGGTGATGTTCTCGCCCAGATAGGTGACGGTGCCGGCGGTGGCACGCACGAGCCCCGATATCGTGTTGAGCAGGGTGGTCTTGCCGGCGCCGTTTGCGCCCAGGACGGCCACCACTTCGCCCTTTGCGACCGATATCGATACGCCGTGGAGGGCCTGGATAGAGCCGTACGCCGCGACGATGTCCTGAACCGCCAGCGCCACCTCAGGCTCGGCGCACGGCGCCGCCTCGCCACCTTCCTCGCCGGCGCATACTTCCGCCCCGGCCCCATGGCCCGTCCCCAGATACGCTTGGATCACCGTCTCATCCTGCTTGACCGCCTCGGGTGGCCCGGAGGCGATGAGCTTGCCGTAGTCGAGGACGTTGACCGAATCCGATATCCCCATGACCAGCCCTATGTCGTGCTCCACGAGCAGCACGGTGACACCTGCATCGCGGATAGTCGCGATCTTTCGCACCAGATCCGCTCGCTCCGACGCGTTCATACCCGCCGCCGGCTCGTCGAGCATGAGGAGGCGGGGCTCCGAGGCCAGAGCCCTGGCTACCTCTACCAGGCGCTGCTGACCGTACGGCAGGCTGGCTGCGGGTTTGGACGCCACGTCCGAAAGGCCGACGAGCGCCAGTGCGTCCATGGCTCGCTCGCGAGACCGGCGCTCCTCTGTCCGCTGGCTTGGGAGCCCCAGGCAGCATGACCAGAAACCCGAGCGCTCGTGCCGGTGGCAACCCACCAACACGTTCTCGAGAACGCTCATGTTCACGAAGATGCGCAAGCCTTGGAAGGTGCGGGCCATGCCCAGTCGCGCGGCGTTGGCCGGGCTGAGCTTGGTCAGTTCGGTGCCTTCGAAGGTGATCCGGCCGCCCGTCAGCCCCTGCAGCCTGCTGATCGCGTTGAACAGCGTGGTCTTGCCGGCTCCGTTGGGGCCGATGAGAGCCGTGATCGTGCCCTCTTGGACGTCGAACGATACCTCGTTGACCGCCTTCAGCCCCCCGAACGCGATGGAGGCATTCTCGATGGAGAGGAGCGGGCCCTCCCTGCGATCGTCGCTCCTCGCGCGGGCGAGGTCCTCCCGCAGAGCCCCGGAGCCGATCGACGCGGCGGTGGCCGTGGTCGACTGGGCGGCAGCGGTCGACGGCGCCGGCGCCAGGTCGACGTCCTCGGCTACGGCGATGCCCGGCCCATTCGGCTCCAGCGCCATCTCGGCCCTCGGGCGGAGCAACTCCCCCTTGAACAGGCGTTTGAACCAGGACCTCGAGGACGGTCGGATTCCGAGGATGCCGACCGGCAGGAACAGCAGCAACAGGATCATGATCAGCGAGTATGCGACGCCGCTGTACTTCTGGAGGCTGCTGAAGTAGTTGATGGCCCACCACATGATGATGGCCCCCAACACGCCTCCCCAGATGGTCCCGGCGCCGCCCACCAAAGCCATGACGATGGGCAGTACGGCGATATTGAAGCTGAACGAGCCGGGAGAGATCGAGCCCGTGACGAAGGCGAACAGCCCACCCGCCAAGCCACAGATGATCGCGTTAGCCACAAAGGCCAACAACTTCCAGTTGGCCGTCCTTATCCCCAGGGTGGACGAGGCGATCTCGCTGGTTGCCAGGGCGCGCAAGGATCGCCCGAGCCGGTACTTGAGCCCCCGCTGTAGCAGCAGCAGGATGACCAACGTCGGCGCCCAGATAACGTAGTACTGGCGGAGCAAGCTCCCGACGCTGAACCCGAAGATGCTAAGCGTGGGAATGCCGTTCAGACCATTGATGCCCCTGGTGACACTTGGCAACTGGATCAGGACCACTATGAAGATCTGGCCGAGCCCGATAGTCGCCAAAGCCAGATAGAAGTAGCGCAACTTGAGGACCGGGCGCCCGATGATGAGAGCGACGATCCCCGGGACGATGGCAGCGACGACCAGAGCCGCCAGTGTCGGCCAATGCAGCTTGTACGAGAGCAGCGCCGCCGCATACGCGCCCAACCCGTAGAAAGCCGAGTGTCCGAATGACAGCTGACCGGCCTGGCCAAGTACCAGGGCGACTGCCAAGGTGAGCATGGCGAACAACCCCGCGTTCAGCATGACGCTCATCGCGTAGAGGTTCTTGTACGCGAGGGGCCACACGATCAGGGCGATCACGAACACCAACTTAGCCACGGTGGCGGGACTCGGCGTCCTGTAGAGGCCGCGCAGGCGTCCGCTGATCCCCGCCTGGGTGTGCGCCGCGTCCACAGCGACTGCCTCAGCGCGTTTCGTCCCTTCGGCGGGGTCACATCTCACCTTCCGTCATGGTCGTCCCAAGAAGTCCTTGCGGACGGAAGTACAGGAGCAGGATCAGGATCACGAAGGCGATGGCGTCCTGCCACCCTGCGGGAAGGACACCGGCGAAGATCGACTGGATGATCCCCAGTACGAGACCACCAAGTACCGCGCCCCCACTCGAGCCCCACCCTCCAAGGATGGCGGCGACGAAACCGGTCAGGCCCCAGAGCGCTCCCGACGTGTAGGTGAGGGGGATCACGGAGTTGATGGCCAGACCGCCGATGGCTCCGATGGCGGAGGAGATGGCAAAGGCGAGAATGATCATCCTTTGCGTGGGGATGCCCGAAATGCGGGCAGCGTTGGGATTGGTCGCCGTCGCCGTCATCTGCTTGCCCACGCGGGTGCGTTGGCCAAAGAAATACAGGACGATGAAGATGACGATCATCAGCCCGACCACCCAGAGGCTTTGGACCTTGACGTGAACGCCGCCCAGCCGCAGAAGCTTGTCCCCGGTGAAGGGCGGCGTCGGCTTGCTGTAGCCGCCCCATTTGAGGAGCACGAGACTCTCGATGAGAATGCTCAGCCCGACCGTGGCCAGGATCATGTTGACGAGCGACGACTTCATGATCCGCTTGAGCACCAGCAAGTACATGCCGAGCGCCACGACCACCACGGCGATCACACTAAGGATCATCGAGGCCCAGTAAGGGAGGCCGAACTCCTTCAAGAGCGAATAGCCGAAGAACCCACCCATCATCACGAAGCTACCTTGCGCCATGTTCACGACGTGGGAGGTCCGGTATATCGTGACGTAGCCCAGCCCGATGAGGGAGTAGATGGACCCCATCGTGATACCGGTAAGGATGTATTGCAGCCAAGTAGACATTGCTTGTGCCTCGCCTCCACCAAGTCGGGCGCCGGTCACCTCGCGCGAGGCGCCCGGCGCGCTTTCACCTAGTAGCCCTCGTCCACAAAATGTGCAAGATGCGGTTCGCCCGCGATAGCCTCCGCGGTGAGCAGCTGGTGGTAGCCCTTCTCTGTGTGCTTCGGTCCCTGGTTCACCTCGATGAAGATCCACGGCCGCCAGGTCCTGAGAGGCCTCCAGGGAGAATGGATGAAGTTCGGGGGGATCAATATGACGCATGACTTGGTGATGACGTGCTTCTCCATCTCAGGCCCCAGGTAGAACTCGATCTCGGAACCGAGGTCCTGAGGGTTGTTGGGATCGGAGCCGATGTGGAACAGCAACTCCGTGTCCTTGTGGATGTGCGGCGGATGGCCGATCTCCAGGAACGGCTTGTCGTGGGGCATCACCCAGTGGACCATGTAGAAATCGCTGCCCGGCAGTACATCCTTGTCGATCTTGGTGATCATCTTGAAAGGGATGCTTCCGGTGAAGTGGCTGTCGAAACTGCCGTCGTAGTCGTAGATGAACTTGGAGTACTTCTTCTCGCCTTCACCGACCTCGACGCGAGTCGGCGCACCCTCAGCCGAGATGGCCTCGGCTGGGCACCAGTAGTCCATGGACGTGCAGGTGCCGCAATCCTGACAGAGGTCGGGGTCTATCCACACGCGTTCGTAGACATCCGAGGTGCTGACTTTGCTCGGGTTACTGCCCTCTATGGCGTCGTGCGGGCAGCCCTTGATGCACAGCCCGCACTTGAGGCATCTACTCTCGTCGATCTTGCTGGGCATCGATTCTCCTCCCAGGATCTGCTACTTGTCGCAACCGTCCCGGTACATGAAGAACCTCAAGGTAGCTAGTGACTCTTCTATGGAGACCCGTGGCTGCGCAGGATCAGCTTCCCCGTCGGCCATGTACCAACTGATCTGGATGCCGTGGACTGATCGAGGTGAAGATCTCGGCAAGGGCTATCCGGCTGACGCCCCCCGCAGCCAACTGCGGCTGGCTGGTCATCACGTCCTGGCAGAGATCGCGGATGCGATCGAGATAGCGGTGATACTCGTATTGCATCGCCGCCTCGATGGCGGGATCCACCGGCGCTTCCCTGCTGGCACCACGATTGTCGCGGTAACCGAAATGGCTCAGCAAGAAGCTGGTCTTCTCCGGCTCCGCCTGATATCCATCGAGCACCGCGCGCGCGACGGCAAGCAGCAAGTTGCGCGGATCGGGGTCATCATTGGCGGCCGCGGCGATCGCCGCGTCGACATGATCATTGATCTCCGCGTAGCACGAAGCGTACACGGCTCGGAGAAGCCCGTTCTTGGATCTGTAATAGCGAAGGAGGCCGCTCTCGCTGGTGCCGGCCTCGCCGGCCACCTCACGCAAAGAGGTGTTCGCGAAGCCGTTTGCGAAGAAGAGTCGCTTGGCCGCCCGCAAAACGCGCTGCGAAACATCCGCGCCTGGTTCCACCACAGCTCAGCCTCCCGGCAGGAGTCGCTGGTAGTTATCCTACTACCACGCCAACCTACCACCGCCCCACGCGGCTGTCAAACACTTCGGCAGCGCGCCGACCATTCGCGTCGACGCGGCGGCAGTCTCGGACATGCTCTTCCCTAGAACCCCTCGTCCACGAAGCGACTCAAAGACTCTTTCTCGCGCTCCACTAGGTCGCGCGGAAGTACCTGGTGATAGCCCTTTTCCGTGTGTACCGGCCCCTGATCGGCCATGATGAACAGCCACGGCCGCCACGTTCTGACGAACCGGTGCGGGCAATGCACGAAGTTAGGCGGCACGTACACCACGCAGCTCCTGGTGATGACGTGCATCTCCAACTCCGGTCCCATGTACATCTCCACTTCGGCTCCAAGGTCCTCCGGGTGCTCGGGGTCGGAACCGATATGGAAGAGCAGTTCGGCGTTCTTGTGGATGTGCGGCGGGTGCCCGATACGCAAAAACGGTTCGTCGTGGGTCAGCACCCAATGGACGAAGTAGAAGTTGCTGCCCGGACTGATGCCGCTGTGGATGCGCGTGACAATCCGGAAAGGAATGCCCTCGGTGAACGTGAAGCCATCACGGCCATCGTAGTCGTAGATGAGGTCGGAGTACTTCTTCTGAGTCGTTCCCACGCGTCTGCCCAGCTCCCGCGCTATCTACCGGACCGCTGTGGCGCCGGCCACGAGACGGCCGACTCCCGCCAAACAGAATACCACCGCGCGGGCACGCGCCCGTCGCTCAGACGTAGTATCGCACCGGCCAGAGTGTCCTGGCGGCCGTGGCTTCGCTCTTCAGCCTTCCAGTCCCAGGAAGTCGCTGCCCCGCCTCAGCCAATCTACGATGGGCAGTCTCTTGGCGCAGCGGGACTCGCATACCCCGCACTCTGTGCAGTCCTCAGGGCGGATCTGCTCCTGGACGCAAAGAGTCCTCGCCGTCTCCACATCGTCGTACATGGCCGCGTCATTGTAGATCTCGAAGAAACGCGGCACGTCGATGCCGGCCGGGCAGGGCATGCACGGCCGGCAAGAAGGACAGGGCACCTGTTGCCGCCTGCGGAAGGCGTCTCTGACGTTGCCGATCGTGACCTCGTCGGCAATGGTGAGAGCGCTGTCCTCGGCGGCGTCCACCACGCGGAGATTGTCCAGGAGCTGCTCGGTGGTGCTCATATCAGAGACGGCGACAGAAATACCCGGATGGTTGAGGACGAAGCGCAGGGCCCACTCGGCATAGGACCACTCGCGCGGAGATCGAGCCCAAACCTGCCGCACATCCTCGGGAGGCTCTTTCGTCAACCTTCCGCCCTTGAACGGCCGCGTCGCGACCACGGCCAGGCCTTGCTCGGCAGCGTAGGTGATGCCGCTCGCGCCGGGATCGTGGTTCACATCCATGAAGCTGTAATCGACGCTGCAGAGCGCCCAACGGTCATAGGCCTGCACGATGCTCTTGAGAACCTGGTAGTGATCGTGAAACGAGAAGCCCGCGTGGCCGATGAGACCCTCGGCCTGCGCTCTCTCGAGGCAGTCGAGAATACCCATTGCCGACAACAGAGGCCAGTTGTCTCGCGTCAGCCATCCAAGAAGGCAGAAGTCCACGTTCTCCGAGCCCAACCACGTCAACTGGGTCTCGAGAAGACTCTTGAAATCCTCGGGGGACCCGATGCGACCGCGCGGGAATCGTGAGCGCGACCTTGACCTGTTGCCGGTATCCGTCGCCGAGGGCTCTGCCTAAGATGCGGACGATCGGTTCATGAGCCGCGATGTCCCAGGGGAAGCCCAGGTCGACGTAGTTGATGCCGGCGTCGATGCCGCGCCTGACTATGCGGATCGCTTCGGGCTCGTCAATGGTCCCCGGACCGCCCTCCGCCGTCCGGGGAAGGCGCATCGCCCCGATGCCGAGGGCCGAGGATTCCCACCCAAGTCGTCCAAACCGGCGGTATTTCATTGTATTCGTCCCCGAGTGCGCAAGGACATGGGAGGCGCCTGCCTCCCATGCCCGGTGTTCTGCGCAGTCGAGACTAGTCCTCCGGCACCTCGACCCACGGGGAGTCATGGGAGCCGCTCAGGCACATCGACGATGAAGGCGTACGGCTTGTCCACCCACCTGGTTATGAGCGGCAGATGGGGGAAGCCTTCGGGGCAGATAGCGACGGTGGGCGTGTTGAAGATGTGCCGTTCCCGCTCCTTGCCCATGCCGAGCTCGAGTTCGGCCCCCAGGTAGTCGAGATCGTCCGGGTCGAGCCCCAGGTAGCAGAGGATCTCGGCCTCCGGGTGGGTATGCACCTCGCCGCCCCGGTGCCACTTGCCGGCTTGCGTGTAGTAGCCCCACGTGAAGTTGACGTCGAAGCCCTCCAGGTTCTCACCGAACAGCCAGACGATGTCGTCGCCGTTGCCCGGCCCCACGCCCATGGCGGCCGGGTGAAGGATGCCGTGCTCGTCCATGATGTCGGCGTAGGTCGGTCCGCGCTTCTCCTCGCCACTCATGGTCGTTTGGCTGGCGGGAAGCTCGCAGCGGAGCTCCTTTACCAGGTGCGAGTACTTGGAGCCGGTAGTCGGGGTGCCGGCTGGCAACGCCTCCGCCTTGTACTCCGGGGATAGGCCGATGATGTAGTGGGCGAGCGGCCGATCGACCCAGTGCGTGGTGACCGGGCCGTGCGGCAGCCCTCTGGGTATGACCACGTAGGTGGGTTTGTGGAAGGTGTGGACTTCGCACTCCTCGCCGAGCACGATGGAGATCTCGGCCTCTATGCGGAGCACGTCGCCATCCTGGTAGCCGGCAAAGACCAGCACCTCGTCATAGGGGTGGACCACCATCCCCTCCACCGGATGCAACGTGCCCGGCTCGGTGATGAAACCGTAGGCCAAATGGCCGTTGAAGCCCTCCATGTCCTTGGCTTCCATCCAAATGAGCGGCTTCGGATAGAGTCCGGCCGGACCCTTCCGGACGAGTGCCGGCTTGACGAGATGAGGGTAGAGTTTCTGGGCCACGTCGCCTCCTTTTCGAGAGATGACTGCATGAAGACTTCGGGAGTCGGCTCTGCCTCTCGGCGGACAGAAGCCCTCCCACCTATTTCCATTGATACCACGGAATCGACGCCGGCGCTGGAATCGGTTGGCCGTGGCTCGGGCGTTCCCTCGTGAACGGTCCCAACACCAACGGCATTCGCGCCGCCGCTGACGACACTAGCCCAAACAAGGTCGCTCAAGCTTGGCTACTGGCTGATGCTCACCCCCCGCAGGGTGATGTACTGCCCACTGTTGACCTTCACCGTGAACGGAGCCAGCGCGTAGTCGTTGGCCACCAAAGTCTTGGCGTTTGCGTCGCTGGAGACCTCCCAGTAGCCCATGGAGGCGGTCACTGTGCCCTGATACCAACCGGCTGCGATGTCGTAGCCCACGCGATAGGTGCCGTCGCCGATGTTGCTGGTAAGGAGCGGATCGGCGGCTGCGGTACCAGCCTTCGCGATGGTGACTCCGTTCAGCCGCAGGTAGTAGCCGCTCGTGGCCTTCACATAGAACTGGCCCACCGGGTCGCCACTCGCGACGAATCTGTCTCCGTTGACGTCGGTGGAGATCTCCCAGTGGGCGGCGCCCCCGTTGATCGTCCCCTTGTACAGGCCCGACGCGATGTCGGTGCCCACCAGATAGGTGCCGTCGGAGTAGCTGCCTTCCGCCAGTATTGTCGTGGTCGTGGCCGCCGGTGCGCTGGTAGTGGTCTGGGCGAGCGTGGTGCTGGTGGTGACGTCCGTGGACCCTCCGGGGCCACCTTGCGCCAGCGACCCCGGGCCGCCGGGAAACTGCCCCCTGGGTCCCGTCTGGCCGGCCACGGCAGTCGTAGCTGGTTCCGGAGGCGGTCCCCGTGTCCGAGCCGCAGGCCGCGAGGGAGGCGGCGATGATCGCTACGAGGAGCAGGGTGACGCCCGGCAGCTCCCAGCCGGGCCTCCTCCTTCTTGGCGAGCACGACCTGAGAGGCTGCTGAAGACCGTCCGGTGTCTCACGCCGGAGCGTGACTGTCTGCTTTTCACCTTTCGCCATTACCTTGTCCTCCGTTGGCTATTCATATCTGAGGGCTTCGATGGGATTGAGACCGGCCGCCCGTGCGCGCCGGGTAGAAACCGAAGACGATGCCGATCAACGCCGACAACCCGAAGGCGATGACCACCCACCGCACGGTTATCACGGTGTCAAGACCGCCCCAGTGCCTGATGCCCAGCGATACCAACCAGCCCAGCACCACGCCGATGATGCCGCTGATGAAGGTCAGGATCACGGCCTCCACCAAGAACTGGCTGCTCACGTCCCGACGGTTGGCTCCTATAGCCTTGCGCAGGCCGATCTCCCGGGTCCGCTCGGTGACGGTGCTGAGCATCATGTTCATGATGCCGATGCCGCCGACGACAAGGGAGATCCCGGCGATGGCTGCCAAGAGCAGCGTGAGAGTGCGGGACGTGGAGGTCATGGTCGAGGTCAGGTCGGCTTGGTTGATCACAGAGAAGTCGGCCGAGTTGGAGTCGCTGATGCCGTGCAGTTGGAGCAGCAGGTTGGTGATATCCGTCTGCAACTGAGTCATGCTTTTCGCGTCGACCGCCTCTACGCTCAACTGCGAGAGATACTTGGTCTGACCCGCCAGTAGCTTCTGGCCCGCGGCGAGCGGGATGTAGATGGCGTTGTCGGGGTTGTCGAAGCCTATGCCCCCTTTGGAGGCCGTCACCCCGATCACCGTGAACTTCGAGCTCTTTATGCGGACGGTCGCGCCGATGGGATCGGTGCCGCCGGCGGCGGGGTCACCAAAGAGGTCGGTGGCCACCTGAGACCCAAGGACCGCCACCTTGGAGGCACCGGCCGCCTGTTGGTCGGAGAAGAAGGTGCCGCTCGCGATATGGACGTTGCGCACCTGTTGGTATTGAGTGGTCGTGGCGATGACTTGCACGTTGCTGTTGCCCGTTGAGGTCACCGCCTGGTAGCGACCGGTCACCTGCTGGGCCGAGGCTTTGGCCAACGGCAACTGGGCTATGGCGTCGGCGTCGGTGACTTTGAGCGTCTTCGCATCGCCGAACGCACCTCGCACCATACCGGAACCCGTCGACGCGCCGGGCGACACCGTCAGAAGGTTCGCTCCCGCGGCTTGGATACTGTTGGTTATGGAGGCTTGGCTACCCTGGCCGACGGCGGTCAGAGCGATCACCGACGCGATGCCGATGACGATGCCCAGCACCGTCAGGCCGGAGCGGATCTTGTTGGTGGAGATGGCGATGACCGACTCTTCCAGAACATCCACTATCTTCATGCGACCATCCCCCTCGTTCTGCTTGTCGCTCACTATCAGTCCATCCTGGATCCTGATGGCCCGCTTCGCCCTTTCGGCGATGGCCGGCTCGTGGGTGATGAGGACGATGGTGTGACCACGCGCGTTGAGCTCGTCGAACGTATCCAGGATGATGTCGCCTGTCTGGGTGTCGAGGTTCCCGGTGGGCTCGTCGGCAAGGATGAGCGCCGGATCGTTGATGAGTGCTCGGGCGATGGCCACCCGCTGGATCTGGCCGCCGGACAGCTCGTTGGAGAGATGGGTCCCAGTGCGACTCCTCCAGGCCCGCCTTGCGCAACGCCGCTTCCGCCCGCTCTTCGCGCTCTGCGCGAGGGACGCCCGCGTAGACCAGGGGGAGCACGGCGTTGCGGATGACCGTCGCCCGGGGCAGGAGGTTGAACGACTGGAACACGAAGCCTATCCGCGTCCGCCGCATGGCGGCCAGCTCGTCGTCGCTCAACTCCGAGACTTCCTGGCCCTCGAAGAAGTACTCGCCGCTGGTAGGCGTATCGAGCGCACCAAGTATGTGCATGAGCGTCGACTTGCCGGAACCCGAAGGACCCATGATAGCGAGGTACTCCCCGGGATCGATCGTGAGGCTCACGCCCCTGAGAGCCGGTGTCTCGGCACTGCCCGAGACGTACATCTTGGTCAGGTCGCGGCACTCGATCATGTGACCGCTCATGTCGGATTCGCCCGTCATTGCCCAGAAGGAATGGGGAAGGACCCACCGCCTGAAGGGAAGCCGCCGGAGGGCGGACCATTGCCGTCGATGTTGAAGCCGCCCGGTCGCAGCCCGTTGCCCTGGGACTGTGTAGTAGCTGTGCTGCCGCTGGTGGTGGTGGCTACTATGATCTCCTGCCCTTCGGTCAGCCCACTGGTGATCTCGGTATAGACGTCACTGGACATGCCCACCTCGACGGTGACGTTGACCGGTTGGCCGTCCTGCAGGATCTGGACATACTTACCGGGGCCGGCAGACTTCACCGCCGCACTGGGCACAGCAAGTACATTCCTCGCGGTAGCCGTGATGATGCTCACCGAGACCGTCATGCCGCCCTTGACCGACTTGTCCATCACGTCGGGCGTGATCACCACACCGTACGAGACGACTCCCGATGCGTTGGTCCCGGTGGTGTCGACGCTCTTCACCTGTCCGCTCAAGCTGAGGTCGGGGAGCGCGTCGAACGTCAGGATGGCCTTCTGGCCGACCTCTACAGTGCTGATGTCCGACTCGGCCAGAGTGATGCTGGCCTGGTAGACAGCCGGGTCGGTGATGGTCACGGCGACGCTGCTGCCGGCCCCGCCGGCCGTGCTGCCGTTCTCGACCGAGAGAGCCGTGATCACGCCGGCCAGGGGAGCGATCACAGAGCGCGCGGCCGCGTCGTCCTTAGCCTGGTCGAGCGCTATCTGGGCCGAAGTCACCGAGGTCTTCGCAGCCGTTATGGCGAGTTCGGCGCCCGTGACGGTCGCCTTCGATTGCTTGATGACCAGCGCAGTGGAGCCGGAGTTGTAGGAGCTGGCCAGGCTGGTCTGCGCGGAAGTGAGGGCGAGTCTGGCCGAGTCGACGGCGAGCACCGCCTTGTCGTAGGCGTTCTGCGCCTCGGCCACCGCTACATCAAGTTGGGGGTTGACCAGCGTGAAGAGCACCTGCCCCTTGGTCACCGCGTCCCCCACCTGTACTTCGAGGCCAGTGACCTCTCCGGAGATCGTGGGACTCACGGAGGCCGTGTCGGACAGTGCGATGTTTCCGGTGCCGTCTATGGAGGAGACGAGTGTGGTCTTCTGCACGGTCCCTGTGGTGTAGGTGACCGTCGCCTCAGCGTCGCCGGACACTCCTCGGTAGATCAGCCAAGCCGCCAGCGCGAGTACCGCGATCGCCACGACCGCCAAAGTCACGCGGCTGCGTCTCGACCTGAAGCGTTTGGTCTTTGCCATGACACCTCCATACTCACTGCCGATTGTGGCCTTCTCGCCCTCAGTGTTAGCCACTACGCGTAAGGTGAGCGTTAGGCGGGGGTCATGGGCGGACGCGCATCGTCTGACTGGGGACACCTGGGCAGCAGGATACGATTCCTCTGCCCCCTGAAGGTCTCGCCCGGAGCCAACACCGGGCCGGAGGGACGCGCGGCACCGTGACGGGCCGAGCATGGAGCGGGATGGCTCTGTTTCGGGTTCCGCCGTCTCCCCAGCGAGACCTTCGCCGAGGTGTAGAATGCCCCCGGGGCTGGCCGGCTCCAAAGCAAGCGGCATGACTGGGGACCTACAACGTGAGTGACAACAACAGCCCGGGCGACGAGAACCGGGCGAACAGCGGCGATGGCGTGCAGATCGCCGCCAAGCAGACCTTGGTGACCCGAAGCTTCGTGATCATATGGTTGGTGAACTTCCTC
Source organism: uncultured Actinomycetes bacterium (assembly GCA_963784835.1). Taxonomy (GTDB): domain Bacteria; phylum Actinomycetota; class Thermoleophilia; order RBG-16-64-13; family RBG-16-64-13; genus RBG-16-64-13. The sequence continues at coordinate 197,660 of CAWASM010000004.1, forward strand.
AACGCCGTCGTCTTTCTCCTGCTCATGATCGTCATGTCGAAGGTCGCCACCGACCGCTTTGGTGCCTCCCCCGCCGTGGCCGGTCTCTCGGCGAGCATCTTCGTCATCGGCGCGTTCGTCATCCGGCCGCTTCTTGGCAAGCGCATCCACCACATCGGCCAGACCAGGACTCTGTACATCGGATCGATTCTGAGCGTGGCCCTGACCCTGGCCTATTTCGCGGTGAACAGCAACGGCACTGCTTCTCCTCGTCCGCTTTCTCCACGGCGCCGCTTACGGTACGGCCGCCCTGGCCACGGGAACGATCGTCGCCGGCGTCGTACCCAGGGAGCGCTACGGTGAGGGCCTCGGCTACTTCACGCTGGGCCAGACACTGTCCACGGCCATCGGCCCCGCCATCGGTCTGCTGCTGATCCGGCACGGTGGCTTCGAACTCCATCATCATCACCTGCTCCGTCGCTCGGCGCATCGCGCTGGTACTCCTGCCTCTCTTGCGCGTGAAAGACGTGAAGTTGACCGCCGAGCAAGTGGCCGAGACCAAGGGATTCAAGCTCAGCAACTACATCGAGCCGAAGGCGGTGCCCATCGGCCTGACCCTGATGCTGCTCTTCCTCTGCTATTCGAGCGTCTCCTCGTTCCTCGCGCTGTACTCCGAGGAGATCCAGCTGACCACCGCGGCCGGGGCGTTCTTCCTCGTCTACGCGGTCGTGATCTTCTTCACCAGACCGCTGATCGGGCGGACGGTTCGACGCGAAAGGCGAGAACTCCGTCGTGTACGCGGCCATCCTCGTGTTCGCGCTCGAGTCTGGCCGTCCTTGCCGTGGCGAACCACGCGGTCGGTGCTCCTGCTGGCGGCGGCCATCATGGGCCTGGGCTTCGGAGCGCATACAGGCCTGCGGCCGCGCTCTCACGGTGAAAGTCACTCCCCTGCACCGGATGGGACAGGCCACCTCCACCTTCTACATCTTCGGAGACACGGGGCTGGGCCTCGGTCCGCTGGTGTGCGGCCTCCTCATCCCCTGGATCGGCTACAGGGGCATGTACGGGGTCATGGCCGTCGTCGCGGCGACGTCTCTCTGGTGCTCTACTACGTGCTGCATGGCAGGCACGCGGGAGCCACGGCGCTCCGGGGCTGACGGCCGCCTATAATGTGACGGTCCCGGCAGTCCGCACCCAGAAGGAGCCACGGCCATGATGCCGCCGTCAGTGGTAGTCGAGCATCTGAGCAAGTCCTTCGGTGACACGCGGGCCGTGGAGGACGTGTCGTTCGAGGTGAGCCCGGCCAGGTCTTCGGCCTTCTCGGCCCGAACGGCGCCGGCAAGACCACCACCATCCGCATCATGCTGGACATCTTCAAGCCCGATTCGGGGCGAGTAGAGATACTGGGCGGCGCCCCGGACAGAGGCCTGCAAGGACCGGATCGGCTATCTTCCCGAGGAGCGTGGCCTATACAAGGACGTCGCCCTCGAGCCAGGTACTGGTCTATCTTGGCACGCTCAAGGGTTTGAGCGACAGCGAGGCCAAGAGCCGCCTGGTGCCGTGGCTCGAGCGCATGGACCTCTACGAGCACCGGCGCAAGAAGGTGCAGGAGCTGAGCAAGGGGATGCAGCAGAAGGCCCAACTCATCGCCGCGCTGCTGCACGAACCCGACCTTATCGTCGTGGACGAGCCCTTCGCAGGGCTCGACCCGGTCAACACCCGCTTGGTCAAAGAGATCATCGCAGGAGCAGGCGGAGGCCGGACGAACGGTCATCATGTCCACCCATCAGATGTACCAGGTCGAGGCGCTCTGCGATCGCATCGTCCTCATCGATCATGGGCGCACCGTACTCTACGGACGGGTGGATGAGATCAAGCGAGACTTTGCGGCAAACGCCATCCTATTCCAGGGTCGAGGGCGATCTCTCCGGGCTGCCGCGGGTACTGGAGGCCCGGCAGGAGGACGGTGGGTGGCGTCTCTCCTTGGAGGGGGGAGCGGACCCGCAGGAAGTGTTGAAGGCACTGACCGCCCGCCCGGGAGTCAGGGTAGAGCACTTCGAGCTCGCCGAGCCTTCGTTGGATGACATCTTCATCACGGTGGTAACCGGCGGGACGAGCCCGGTGACCCCGGAGTAAACGGGTATGCGGGTGAGCGACAGTGCGTAAGTTCTGGCTCATAGCCCGCCGCGAGTACCTCAACAACGTCCACCGGCGTAGTTTCCTGCTGGCCACCTTTGGTGTGCCCCTGCTCATCCTTGCCATGATGGGCCTAAGTATCTTCGCCAGTGAGAGCGGCGGAAATGACGCGGCCACCCTGGGCTACGTGGATCAGAGCGGAGTACTCGCGGCCGCCCGAGAGAACCCGGGTTTTCGTTCTTTCTCCACGAGCGAGGCCGCGAGAGCCGCCCTGGCAGCCGGGCAGATAGGCGGTTTCTACGTGATCTCCTCCGACTACCGAGCTTCCGGCAAGGCGCAGCTCTTCTACTGGGACCGCCAGCCCGCCATCCGACTGCAAGACCGCTTCGACTCGTTTCTCAAGGCCAACCTGGTCAGCGGGCTTGCGCCAGACGTCGCCAACCGGGTGCTTAGCGGACCCAGCGACTTCATGGTCCGCTCCGCTGACGGGAGTCAGGAGATGCAAGGTAGCGGCATTGTCAGCATCATCCTCCCCTTCGGCTTCGGCCTCTTTATCTCCTTCGCCCTCATGAGCGCCGCCAGCTACCTCTTACGAGCCATCAGCGATGAGAAGGAGAGCCGCACCTCGAGATCGTGACCACCTCGGTGTCGCCCGAACAACTCATCGCGGGCAAGGCCGTGGGCCTGGTAGGTGTGGCTCTCACCCAGGTCTTCCTATGGGCGTTGGTGGTGTTGGGCGGCCTCGCGGTGGCCTCCAATTTCGCGGACTCCCTTCGCGGGCCGAACATCTCGTGGGGTCTGGTCGCGGTACTTGCGGTCTACTTCGTGCCTTTGTTCACTCTGGCGGCTGCGATGGTTGTCACTCTCGGGGTGGCGGTGACGGACACCCGCCAGGGCCAGCAGATGGCGGCGGTAATCAGCTTCCTCTTCCTGCTTCCCCTGTTTTTCTCTCCTCTGCTCGGCAGCAATCCTGACGGACCGTTGATGGTCGCGCTCACCCTGTTTCCGACCACCTCGCTGCTGACAATCGCCATCCGCTGGGGCGCCACGATCGTGCCCCTTTGGCAACTCATTCTCGGGCTGGGTGATCCTGGCTGGGTGTGCGGGCTTTGGTCTCTGGGCCGCGCCCCGGGTATTCCGCCGGGGCATGCTGCGATACGGACGGCGCATGACTCTGGGAGCATCTTCGACGCCCTACGGACGCGGGGGTGAGCGCTCCATGCGGCAGGTGTGGCTGACGGCCAAATTCGAGTTGCGCACCACGCTGGGGCGGAGGTCGTTCTGGCTCACCACCTTCCTGCTCCCGGCCATAGTCTTGCTTCTGGTGCTCATCACTCAGATAGTGTCACCCGGTGGCCAGGGGACCGGGGCGGCGATCCCTGGTGTCGATGCGGGCACGCGGCCGATCGGATACGTCGATCAAGCTGGTCTGTTCCTCACCTCGCCGACCGACCTTCCGCCTGGCCTCGTGCGGAGCTACCAGGACGAGCTCCAAGCAAGAGAGGCCCTGGTGCGCGGCGAGATAGACCGCTACTACCTCATCCCGCCGGACTACCTTGCATCGGGCAGGCTGACCGTGATCCAGGCCCAGTACCAGCCGTTGCAGGCCCTCAATGGCACCGAGCTGATCACCTACGTCATCAACACCGGTGTCACCGGTGACGAGAAGTTGGCCAGGTTGCTCCTGGACCCGACTCCCAGCTTGGAGTCGTCGGCCCTGGCTCCCGGCAGTGCGAGAGCTCCGAACAACCTTGCAGCGAGCTACTTCCTCCCTTACCTGCTGATGTTCGTCCTCTACCTCGCGTTGGCGATGACCAGCGGCTTCATGCTTCAAAGCGTTTCCAGGGAGAAGGAGAACCGCACGGCCGAGATACTCCTGGTGAGCGTGAGACCACGGGACTTGATGCTTGGAAAGATCGCCGGTCTGTCGGCGGTGGGATTATTCCAGGTGATGATCTGGTTGGCGGTCATCTTCGCCCTGCTCGTCGGAAGGGGAAGCTCGCCGGCGTCGACCTGAACATCGGCGGCCAATCGCAGTCCGGGCGATCCCGTGGACGCTCGCCTACTTCCTGCTCGGTTATCTTATGTACGCCTCAATCTATGCCGTGCTCGGGGTGCTTACACCCACCGCCCGCGACGCCAATCAGTTCGTGTTTCTCGCGATCATCCCGTTGGTCGTGCCCCTGCTATTAAGCGGTGCTTTTCGACGCACCCCAATGGCGCCCTCGCCGACACCCTTAGTCTCTTCCCCCTGACTGTCGCCCATAGCCATGGTGGCGAGGATGGGAGCGACGCTCGTCCTCTGGTGGCAGTCGCTGGCAGGATTGCTGGCACTGGGGGTGTTCGCCTTCCTATTCGTGCTGCTAGCCGGGAGGATGTTCCGTGCCGAGAATCTTCTCTCGTCGCGCGCACTCACGTGGAGCCGGCTGGCCAAGGCCTGGTCCACGCGCGGGGCGCAGGCGGCTCCGACAGCCAAGTCCATAGCGGGCGGGCGGGTAGCGCCCGAGCCGGTCGGGCGGGGAACGCCGCGCAAACAGACGGACGCGTCCTCAAGGAAGCGCCTCTTCACGATGGCTCTCGTCGCCTGCGTCATCGTCGTGGTAGGCGCCGTCCAACTAGCTCACGGGAAATCCGACGGCACGATCTACGTGGCCGCAGGCGTCGTCGTCGGAGCAGCGGCGTATTGGCGCTACCGGAAGGGCTAGCGGCCGTCCCGACAGCACCAGGATCCGCCCCTGGCCCTATACTCCCTCTTCTGATGGCACAGATATGGATCCATGATGTCTCCGTGAGTCTCGGCGGACCGCTTCTGCTGGACGGAGCGACGCTCCCGATCGAAGCGGGTGAACGGATCGGTCTTCTGGGCCGGAACGGGGCCGGCAAGTCCACCCTCCTGAAGATGCTCAACGGCGATATCCCCCCGGATTCGGGCGAGATCGTCAAGAGCGCCGAGACACGCGTGTCCCTCCTCCCCCAGGACGTCCCCGACGCTCTGCCCGGGACGGTCTATGACATCGTCGCTTCCGGCGGGCAGGAACATCTGGAGTTGCTGCGGCAATACCACGAGCTGACCGTACAGCTGGCCCACGGAGGCGACGCGGATCTCCTCAAGAGAGCTCGAGCGGGTCCAGCACCGGCTGGAGACATCCGGCGCCTGGCATTTTCACCAGCGGGTCGAAACGGTGATCGCGCTGGACCGGTCTCGATGAGGATGCGGAGTTCCGGCTGCTCTCCGCGGGCTTGAAGCGCCGGGTCTTGCTGGCCAGGGCCCTCGCCAACGAGCCCGATCTTCTCCTGCTGGACGAGCCCACCAACCACCTGGACATCAACGCCATCCTCTGGCTGGAGGAGTTCCTGCTCAGGTTCAACAAGACCCTCGTCTTCGTGACCCACGACCGCGCCTTCCTGCAGCGGATGGCGACCCGGATCGTGGAGATCGACCGGGGCCGCCTCCTGTCCTTCGACTGCGACTACGACACCTACCTCGAGCGCCGGCAGGCCATGCTGGATGCCGAAGAGAAGGCCTGGCAGGATTTCGACAAGAAGCTGGCCAAGGAGGAGGTCTGGATCCGGCAGGGGATCAAGGCCCGCCGCACGCGAAACGAAGGCAGGGTGCGGGCCCTGGAGCAGCTTCGGCTCGAACGCGAACTCCGGCGGGAACGGATGGGCAACGCCCGGATCGCGATCATGGAGGCCAGACCGCAGCGGGCGGCTGGTGGCCGATGCCGAGAAGATCTCATTCTCCTTCGACGGCAAGAAGATCGTCGAGGACTTCTCCACCACGATCATCCGCGGGGACAAGGTCGGCATCCTCGGCCCCAACGGATCGGGCAAGACGACTCTGCTCAAGATCCTCCTGGGAGAACTGAAACCCCAGAAGGGCCGGGTCCGCCTGGGGGCCGGGCTGAAGATCGCCTACTTCGACCAGCTCCGGGCGCAACTCGACGAAGACCGGACACTCAGGGACAGCATCGCCGACGGCGGCGACACCGTCTTCGGTGGAGGGAACGTCACGGCATGTCGTCGGGTATCTCCAGGACTTCCTCTTCTCCCCGGACCAGATCCAGGCGCCCGTCCGCTTGCTCTCCGGCGGCGAGCGCAACCGCCTCCTCCTGGCCAAGCTCTTCAGCGTCCCGTCGAACGTCCTGGTCCTCGACGAACCCACCAACGACCTCGACACGGAGACCCTCTCACTCCTGGAAGAACGGCTTCTGACCTACAGCGGCACGATCCTGCTGGTCAGCCACGACCGGGCCTTCCTGAACAACGTCGTCACCTCCACCCTCGTCTTCGAGGGCGACGGGCGGCTGAGGGAGTATGTGGGCGGATACGACGACTGGCTTCGTCAGCGAAGGAAGCGCCCGGCGCCCGGCGGCCGCTGGCGGCGCCAAGAAGGCGGAACGGACCGCGGCGGCTCAGCCCGGACAGGAGCCCGCTCCGGGAGCGCAGCCCGCGCCGGAGCGGCGCCCGCAGCCGAAGCGCAGGAGCTCTCCTTCAAAGAGACCAAGGAGCTGGAGGCGCTGCCCCAGAGGATCGACGCCCTGGAAGAGGAGCGGACCGAGATCATCGCCGCCCTGAGTTCGTCGGAATTCTACGCCGCGAACGACTCGGGCCAGGTGGCGGCTACCAATGCCAGGCTGGAGGCGCTGGAGCTGGACCTCGCTGAGGCGTACTCACGGTGGGAGATACTGGAGGGACTCGGCGGCTGAACTGACCGCCGCAATCGCGGCGCAGCCGATCAAAGTGTCACGAGTCGGCCGCGCTGTGCCGGGTTGCACCTGAGACCCCTCCCTCTCCGGTTGTCTGCGCAGTGACTCTATACACGGGTGGTCGGTGAGTCAAGCGGTGGGCGATGCGAGCCACGGCGCGGCCTCTGGCAGATTCGTCTGGAACGAACCGCTCTCGCGAAAGCCCCCGCGGCCCGGACTAGGGCTCGGCGACCTCAAGGTCGCGACAGATCTTGCGCGCCATGAGGTCGTTGATCTCGCGATGGCGAGGCACAGTCGTGGCCCTACCAGCGGAACGGTTGACATACACGGAATGGCTGCCACCTTCCCGCAGCAACTCGCAGCCGTGCGAGCGAAGGTGGCCGATCAGGTCGGTCCGCTTCACACAGTGATGCGAAACGGTTCGCGAATGACCTTCCTACCTCCGAGTCGCTCTTCCGCGAGTATCCGGTTGGCCTCGAGAACGAGTTCGACAGCCTCTTCCAGATTGGTGCGGGCTTCCTCCAGAGTGTCGCCCTGAGTGTTCGCGCCGGGCAGTTCCTCGACGTACCCGATGTAACCTTCAGGAACCCTCTCGAAGACCGCAGTGAATTCCAGTTGCACGAGACATCACCTCCACGCGCTGATGTATCTCAGTGTAACAGCGCACCGCGACGGGCGAATCGGACTTTCGTTGGATTGGCCGGCAACGCGTTCACACATATCCTGGGCGCGGCGCCAGTACATCCGGCGCGGGACTTGACAGTATTAAGTCATAAGTCAATTCATTACGTTCACGGAACCTACTACAGCAAGGGTTCAGAGGTGGCCGGGATACGCCTATCTCGAGCACCTGTGACTACTCCTTCTTGCCGCCGAACAGGGAGCCTGCCATGCTTCCGACCTGCGCCAGCGTCGCGCTCGCAATGCTCTTGAACCTGCCGAGCACCTCGTCAAGAGCTGCGACCGCGTAGTCGATATCGTCCTTCTCGATAGTCAACGGCGGTTCGAATCTAATGACACTTGGGTTGTTGAGGGTGTAGGCGCTGATCACATGGTGTTTGCCAGCTAGCTCTCCGGTGACCATCGCACCGAAGTACTCCTTCGAAAGGGCGTTGACGACCCCAAGAGAGATGGCCTTGACGACCCCGCTCGTCGGCTCCTTAAACTCGACTCCCACGAGAAGTCCCCGCCCGCGGACGTCTTTGATGACATCGTGCTTCTGCCTGAGAGTGGCGAGCCGATCCATTAGGTAGCCGCCCTTTTCGATGGCGGCTTCGGCCAGTCTCTCTTCTACCATGACCTGCAACGCGGCGATTCCCGCGGCACAAGCACGGGTGTTGCCGCCGAAGGTCGAGGTGTGTAGGGTGCACTTGTGGGGCCCCCCGAATGCCTTCTGCCAGATGTCGTCGGTTGTGATGAAGGCACCGATCGGCATCGCACCGCCACCCAGGGACTTGGCCAAGCACATCACATCCGGCTCTATGTTGTCGTATTCACAGGCGAACATCTTGCCAGTCCGGCCAAGCCCTGTCTGGATCTCATCCACTATCAATAGGGCACCGTACCGGGAGCAGAGCCTTCTTGCCTCGGCAAGATAGCCATCTGGAGGTATGTTGACTCCACCCTCCCCCTGTATCGGCTCCACTATGAAGGCGGCCACGTTCTTGGTTTGTAGAGCTTTCTCCAGGGCCAGAGCATCCCCGAAGGGGACAGGCTTCGCCCCCGGAACAAGCGGCATGAATGGCTTCTGGTATTTCTCGCGCCCGGTAACGGACAGAGCCCCAAAAGTCTTGCCGTGGAAGGAGCCCTCGGTGTAGACGAGTCCTGTTTTGCCTGTCGCAGCACGGGCCAGCTTCAGTGCCCCCTCGACTGCCTCGGCTCCGCTGCTGCCGAAGAACGTCCTCTGCAAATCACCCGGCGTGATCATGGCGAGGTTCTTCGCCAGCGTCCCAGACATCGCTGGAAGAGATACTTGAAAGATATTCGGAAGGCTCTCCACTTTCTTGATAGCCTCGGCGACACGCGGATGGTTATGGCCAAGGCTGACAGAGCCATATCCGGCGAGAAAGTCTACGTAGCGGTTGCCCGCTTCGTCCCAAACGTAGTTCCCCTCGGCCCTGACGAACTTCCTGTCCATACCAAGGAGCGACAACAGGGACGTCAACCCCGAGTTACCGTAGAGCTTGTGATTATCGACCAGCTCTGCCGTAGATTGGCCCAATGCCTCGTCGATGCCGATCAGTGTTCCCGTCTTCTTCATGGCCTACCTCCAAGAGGTTCCCGTCACTTCATCCTCAGTTGGTTGACAGGTTTTCGGACCAGTGCCTACAAGCCGCTCAAGCCTAGGCGTGACCGGAGTCACCCGGGCGGATATGTGGAGGACAATCCACGACTGAAGCCGTAGAAGGTACCTAGGAAGTGGCGCCCCTTGCTCCCGCGGTTGCGCGGCCCACAATGCACTAGAATGCTACCGCCGCGTTCGAAGACCGTCCAGTATCCCCCCGGGCTGTCGACGTTCCTGTGTCGCTCGGATTCGGTCCCAGACTCTCCCGCCGCCTCAAGATACCCACCACGCCTGGCCCCTGGGAACTATTCACACGCCGCCCGGCGTCCCCTATACTGAAATGGAAGACGGTTCATGGTCACGCATGACAGGGGGATTCATGGTCAGATGGAGACCCTTCATTGCTGGGGCGGTACTGCTTTGCAGCTGCGCTGTCATCGCTCCCGGTTGCGCTGGCCCGGCATCGCAAGCCCCAAGCACCTCGGAGGCGCCGAGCGTCTTGGAGTACCGACCAACGGCAACGATCACGTCCGTCACCACGGGAGAGCCCACCACCAGCATGGTGGCCACGGCCACGAGCACGGAGACGACCACGACGACGGTAGCGACTACGACGGCGACAGCTACGAGCGCAGCGACTGAGACGTCGACGGCCAGCCACAGCAAGACGAGCATCACCATCTGGTGGCCGAGCGACCGGACCACGACCACCAGCTCGTCGCCCTCGGCCCCAGAGCCTTGGTACGAGCCCCCAGACCCTGACCCCAGCAAGTGGCCGTCCACCACGGATGCGACCACCACGACCATCGGCTAGGTCTACCCAAGCGCGCCAGCACCGAGCCGGAAGCATTGGCCGTTCGAAGAACGTCCAGTATCCTCCACCAGACCCCGTCCGCTTGGGCTAGCATCACTGCACCGCCCAGACATCTCACCTCACTGACGGGAGGTTCCGATGAAGATGACGAATGACACCTACTGCGTCGTGCTTCAGGGGAAGAGAACCGCTGAACGCTACTACCGCGACACGATTGGCTGGCTGAAAGTAAGCTCTGGAGGCCGGGTGTTTCGGATGACGGCTGAGCAGGTGCTCAACCACTTGTTGCCTGCGCTGGCATTCGCCGAGAAGTTGGGTTTGACCGTCGAGGTAGGGCACCACGAAGTCCCGTACTGGGAAACCCTTGGGTGCGAGGACAAGGAGCGATCCTAGGCAAACCGGCTCCCGATGCGCACGTCACATTGTTCGAAGACCGTCCAGTATCCTCCTGCCTGTCGACCAACTCGCGATGCTACATTGGCACCAGGACACTGCCACGGGACCTTCCCTGGGAGGCTTGTGACCATGAGTTGGCGTACAGATTTCTTCCGCCGCGTCTTCTGCTGGCATGACTGGGTTCTCGTCGACAATCGAGAGGCCCCTCGCCCGCAGCCTAGGAGTCAGGACATGCGATACAGGGAGCTTGCCCCCCCTCGGACTCTTCAGATGTACAAGTCCCGCTGTACGAAGTGCGGCAAGACCAGAGTGCAATACCGGAACTACTAGCAATGGGCACTCTGGATGTTGTGGCCTGCGCTTGCTGACTAGAGGCTGCGATCGGCAATACAATTGCCCGCCGTTCGAAGTCCGTACAGTATCCCCCCAGTCACACCCGGAAGCGCCGGCGCTTGCATTGAGCCTCCGGCCTTTGCAATGATGGCTGGGCGCGATGACGATCCGGAGGCAGACGTCGTGGACATAGTCTCACCGCAGCAACTGTTCGATTGGGGCTTCTGCCAACGCTGCATGATGGTCAACGAGGGCTGGGACCCAGTGGCTTCCCCGCCGGCCCCTTGCCCAAGCTGCGGTTTCTCCGACACGGGCATCGATTGGCCGCCACCACCCGCTCGCCTGCTACTACGCCAGGTGTTTCACCGCCAAGCGGTCGATCAGGAGGAGTTCGCGCTCCAAGCCTACCTGGTCACGGAGATGATAGACATGGTCTTCGCTTGGGTCCTCCGGGCCGCCGTCAACGCCCGAGCTGCCGAGAACCCACGCACCATAAGCCTTTCCGAGAGCGCCCGTGACTTCGGTCTATCGATAAATCAACGGTTAGATCTCCTCAAGAAGGTCGGCGGCGTCCATCTTCAGCAGATCGCACTGCTGTTGGACGAGGCCGACTTCCCGGAGAGATGGAACGACCTTCGCGAGAGACGCGACCGATTCGTCGGCATCAGCGACCCTCAAGACACACTCGCGTTCGACGCCCTGACCGACAAGGACCTGCTGGAGGTTTCCGGGATGGCCGTGAAGGTCTTTGCCCAGGTCAACAACGCCGTTTGGTGAAGGGGCCCCGGCGCGCGGCGCCTTTCAAGCCGTTCGAAGACCGTCCAGTATCCCCCTCGTGCTGAGCGGGAGTCACTCAGCCCGACTCTTCTCGTTGTTCGAGTCGTCGCCCTGGTGTGGCCTGGGGCTCGCAGCCCAAGCGCGTCCGCGGCTGCGTGTGAGGAGGGGTTCTCCCACCGGACGCGATCTGTCCAAGCAGTATGTTCCTTGGGGGGCGATGCGTTCCTACACCAAACTTGAGAGCCGGGCGCGGCTCGTAGGTCGAGACCGTCGGCGATAGGCATGGCGACCCCTTCCACCACTCTGCAGGACTGGCTCCTGGCCTGGCTGATCTTCGAGGCGGTCTTCTTCTTGCCCTCGATCTTCTATCTGCGCGCCATCGTCAAGGCAATGCGACTGTCGCGGGCCGAGGGGTTGCCCAAGTCGAGGACGGTCTGGCTTGAACTGATGCCCTTGTTCAGTCTCGTCTGGCAGTTTCGCAACGTCAGGGTGGCCCGAAAGGCGTTCCCCAAGCAGAAGGATTCCGACGGTGACGAGACGCGACCGCACGCCTACCTCGAACTCGCGGCTGAGATGCGTCTGCTGGCCGTGCCGCTGGTCCTGGTGGCCATCGCTGAACGTCCCACACTACTTGACGCATCCTCAACGTACGATGCCCTGGGAGGCGGCGTGCTCGTGTTGATCTCCGGCCACATCCTCTGGCAACGCATTCGGTACGCCCGCCAGGTCAAACGGCTCTGCAGAGGAGAGCCGGCGGAGGGCTTCTCTCTGGCCGTCATCGAGAGCCGAGAGCCGCCGCTGTGCTCCTGCTCGGCGGAGATCTCAACCGACCCAGACTCGGTGAAGGAGGCCTGTCTGACGTGGGCTCGTGACCATCGTTGGCACCGCGTGAAGAAGAAGGAAGACCCTCTGACCTTTCGCATGTACGGACGTCTTCACCCCGCGAGCTGGGTGGTCTATCAAGGGGCGGTGGCGGAAGTCTACATGTCGCCGAGGGAGACAGCGACGCGGTACGCTTCGTCGCGCGGTGGGACTGGTATGGTTCCTTCTTCGAGTATGCCTTGATCCCAGAGATGAAGAGGGCGGCCGAGGCATTCGCCCGGGGCGTCTGCTCGGACCTCGCACTGCGAGGAATGGAGGTCGTTCCTGCCGAGCTGGGAACCACGAGACTTGGTCTCACTGCAAAGACAGCTCCGGCGACCGAACTCGCCGCACCGAGCGCTGCCCGGGACGGTGGGTCGAGCCAGAGGCGCAGTCTGGCCGGCAAGGCCGCGAAATGGAGCCGGCGGAACGAGCTGGCTCTCATGGCGCTGGGCCTTCTGTGTGTGGCCGCGACCATCTGGGTGCGGGACTTCTCCGGCGACGTGTGGCGATGGCCCCTGTTGGGAGCATGGCTATTCTTCAGCCTGCTGTCAGTCACGGACTACCGGCGCCGGAGGCTCGCCGGCATGCGCGGCTTGCTGATGCTGTTACTGGCATGCCTCTTGTTGCTGGTGTGGTTGTTGGCCGCGCTGATTTTGATCTTCGGAGACTAGGTCGCGCTCTCCGCGCTGTGATCCGCGGCCTTGCTGCCCTTCTTGCGCTCTTCAGCTACGCCGTTCGACAGGTAGCCCCACGTCTGCTAGCATGACCAGAAGCGAACACTAAGTGTTCGGTATCCGCCGGATGTCGGCGCTTTCAATGGCGGCGACCGACCCAGAGTAGCAGAGAGGGGAGTGCAGGCGCCAGTATGAAAATCGCGATCGTCGTAGACACGTTCAACAAGGCTAACGGCGGCACCATCGCCACGATGCGCTTGGTGGAAGGTCTCAAGAAGCGTGGGCATGAGTTCACAATCGTCGCCACGAAGTCCGTTGAAGAAGAGCGGTTCCACAAGGTGAAAGGGTTCTTTCTGCCGGGCACCGAGGAGTCGCAGACCAAGATGGACTTCATGTTCGGGGTCCCGGAGAAGGACGTGCTGCGCAAGGCGTTCGCCGACGTCGACCTGGTGCAGATCCAATTCCCCTTCTATCTCGGGTACGGCGCGGCCAAGATCGCTAAGCAGATGGACAAGAAGGTCATGGGCGCGTTCCACGTCCAGCCGCAGAACATCCTGTCGGCCATGGGCAAGGAGAGCAGGTTCATGGAATCCATGATGCACAAGCTCTTCAACTTCTTGCTGTTCAATCGCGTGCCGCTCGTCCAATGCCCCTCGCAGTTCGCCGCCGACATGCTGTGGAGGAACGGCTGCGACAGCGCCCTGCGCGTGGTTTCGAACGGGATTCCTGAGGAGTACGTCGCCGACAAGCATGATCGCCCGGATTTCTACGGCGACAACCTCGTGCTGCTGAATGTCGGCCGTCACGCGCTTGAGAAGCGACAGTCGCTCCTCATCGAGGGCGTCAGGCGTTCGAAGTACGCGGAGAAGATAACTCTCATGCTCTGCGGCAAAGGCGAGATGACAGACGAGCTTGTCCGACTCGGCAACGATCTGCCAAATACGCCGGTCATCCGCTACGTCACCCACGAAGAGAAGTTGCAGTACCTGAACACCGCGCACATGTATGTGCACGGCTCCATCGTCGAACTGGAGAGCCTGTCCTGCCTAGAGGCCATCGGCTGTGGGCTCCCGTGCCTCATCGGCGATTCCTCTTATAGCGCCGCGCCGCAGTTTGCCTTGGACGACCGGTTCAGTTCCGCAAGGACGACGCGGACAACCTCGCGAAGAAGATCGACTACTGGTATGAGCACAAGGGCGAGCTTCGCGCATCCCGCGCAAAGGTGCTGGCAATGGCCGAGCAGTATCGCTTCGAAAGATGCCTCGACCTCATGGAAGACATCTACGGGGAATTCGAACGCGATATCTTCAGCGGCGTGCCGGTCTTCGAACCCGAGATGGCATGATCTCGGCGAACGTCCACCGGTGACGACTCCGTAGTCGATCGCATGGAAAAGAGAGAGCGGAACACCATCCCGAAAGAAAAGCTGTTCGTGGTCAAGCGCAACACCAGGAAGCTTGATTTCAGCAAGCCGTACAAATACATCTACTTCGACTGGTGGTTCACGCTCCTCACGTTCCCGGTCATGCTACTCCTCTACCCCATCGCGGGGCTTGCCGGGCTCTACTTCGGTCTGCGGGTGAGTGGGCGCGGCAACAAGCGTGTTCTACGGAAGCAAGGGTGTATCGTCATCTCCAATCACTGTCACTACTTCGATACGGTGTTCGCAGGCAAGGCGGTATTTCCAAGGCGACTCTACATATCCGTGGCACAAAGGAACTTCGAGGTGCCCGTGGTCCGCCGCATACTCCGCATCGTCCGGGCGTTCCCCATTCCGGCGAGAGCGTTGGGTTTCAAGATGATAGCCGCTCCGGTGGACGAGGCGCTGCGCCGCGGACATCACGTGCTCTTCCTGCCCGAGGGCGATCTTGTCTACCTGAGCCAGGAGATCTACCGCCTCAAGCCAGGCGCGTTCTACATGTCCTGCCTCCACCAGGCACCTATCCTCCCGATGGTCTACGTGATCACCAAACGCTACCGCAGGAACGGCTCCGAGCACACGCATCGCCCGCGGATGAGGCAGGTGTTCGGTGAACCCATCTATCCCCCGCCCCTGGGTCGCGAATGGGGCCTTTCCGAAGGAAGAGCTAGGCAACATGATGGAAGAGGCAGCCTGCTGGATGGAGGATACCATCGCACGGCACAGCGCGGGCGACGCGGCGAGCGGCCTGGGCGCACATGAGGGGCAGTCTGTCTAGCAGTGGCCTGCCTACCCGGCCGGCACCCTTGACGGCTGCGCAGCAGGACCCTGTGAACTTCGCTTCTTCGTCCCCAGCAGCCGGGCATTGATGGCGACAATGATGGTGCTCACCGACATGAGCGCAGCCCCTACCGCCGGGCTGAGTACGATTCCCGCCCCCGCCGCCACCCCGGCGGCGAGGGGGATGGCCACCACGTTGTAACCGGTGGCCCAGACCAAGGTTCTGTACCATCTTGCGCCAGGTGGAGCGAGCGAGGGAGAACAGGTCGAGCACGTTGCGCGGATCGTTCTTGACGAGCACGATATCGGCCGACTCGATGGCCACGTCGGTGCCGGCCCCGATGGCGATCCCGACGTCGGCTTGGGCCAAGGCGGGAGCGTCGTTCACTCCGTCCCCCACCATGCCGACCAGAAGTCCCTTCTGCTGCAGTTCCTTCACGCGCTGCGCCTTGTGCCAGGAAGTACCCCGGCGTAGTACTCGTCCAGGCCGAGTTCCCGCGCCACCCAGCGCGGCCACGTCTTCGTTGTCTCCGGTGAGCATGATGGCCTTGATGCCCAATGCTTGGAGCCCCTGTACCGCCTCCTTGGACTCGGGCCGGATCACGTCGGCCAGTCCCAAGCGCGGCGAGAGGCCGCTCACCCTCCAGCAGATAGACCACCGTGAAAGGCTCGCCTCCTTTGTCGATGGACGGGACCGCGATGTCGCTGCTCGGCGAGGTATCCCGGGCTCACCACGCTCAGCTGCCTGCCTTCGATCGTAGCCTCCACCCCTTTGCCCGGGATCGATGAGAAGTCGTCTATCGAGAGCAATGTCAGCCTTCGTTCCTGGGCCGAGCGGACGATCCCCTGGGCGATGGGGTGCTCCGAGCGGCTCTCCAGCGAAGCGGCCAGAGCCAGGACCTCGTCCTCCCCTTGATCACCGAAGGTCCACACTTGGCTCACCCCGAACCGACCTTCCGTCAGGGTGCCGGTCTTGTCGAACACCACCGCGTTCACGCTCCGCGAGCGCTCGAAGGCGGTGCGGTCCCTGATGAGAAGGCCACGCTTGGCCGCCAGCGAAGTGGACACGGCCACCACCAGGGGTATGGCCAGCCCAAGGCGTGGGGGCAGGTGATCACCATGACGGTGATGCTCCGTCCCAGAGAGAACTCGAAGCTCCTTCCCAGGATCAGCCAGACGACAAGCGTCGCTGCACCCGCGGAAAGAGCGACCAGAGTGAGCACGAACGCCGCCCGATCGGCCAGGTTCTGACTGTGAGACTTGCTCTCCTGTGCCTGCTTGACGAGGTCGATCACCTGGGCCAGATAGGTGTCGGCTCCCGTCTTTTCCACGCGAGACCTCCAGCGAGCCCTCCCCGTTTATGGAACCGCCGATGACCGTGTCGCCTTCCCGCTTGTCCACTGGTGTCGATTCTCCGGTGAGCATGGCTTCGTTCAGGGAGCTGGCCCCCTTGACCACCTGCCCGTCGATGGGGACCTTCTCCCCCGGCCTGACCAGCACCCGATCGCCGGGCTGAAGGTCGTGCCAGAGGCACGTCGCGAACGTTGCCGTCGTCGTCCAGCACATGGGCCTCGTCCGGCATCAGCCGGGCGAGTTCCTCGAGCGCCCGCGAGGCGCCCATCACCGAGCGCATCTCCAGCCAGTGCCCCAGGAGCATGATGTCGACCAGGGTGGCCAGTTCCCAGAAGAAGATCTCGCCTTGCCCCGAGCACCACGGCGACGCTGTAGAGAAAGGCCGCCGATATGGCGACGGCGACGAGGGTCATCATGGCCGGTTGTCGCTCCCGCAGCTCCTGGACGGCGCCCCGGAGGAAGGGGAGACCGCCCCAGCCGTACACGAACGCGCTCAGGGCCAACAGCACGTACTGGTCGCCCGGAAACGCCAGGGCTCCTAGATGAAGGAGGTCCTGGATCTTCGGGGAGAGCAGGAGGATGGGGACGGTGAGGACCAGCGAGACCCAGAAGCGACGTCTGAAGTCCGCCACCATCATCTGGTGATGGCTCGGCCCCCCGGCTGCCATGTCGTGGTGGCCAGGGCCGTGGTCGCCCATCTCGTGGTGGCTGGAGCCCTGATCGGCGGGGCGGCTATGGCTGCCCTGCTCTGAGTCGCCCATCTGCGCTAGGCCGTGAGATCCGCCTTACGCTTCAGGAACTCTTCCTGGTCGATATCGCCCCGAGCGTAGCGTTCCTCCAATATCCGCACGGCCTCGGATCTTCCTTTTTCCGGCGCCTGCGGACCGGGCCCCTGCCAATACGGCGGTCTGTCCTGCCATCTGTCCGATGCCGAGCGTCCGGCCAGGTATCGCACCAGATAGACGATGCCGATCACCACTGCGATCCAGAACAGGATCATGAAACCCATGCCGATCCAACCTCCTGCGCCCATATGGTCACCACCCCACCACCACATCACAAATCACCTCCGGTTCTTGCCTGAACAGAATGTCTTGAGAGCCAAGCATGTCCGCGACTACGGTCGTCCACGTCAGGACACCGTGTATCCGGCGGAACGGATGGCCTCTACCAACGGCTCCCTCTGTACGGTACCGGCCTGCCCGCGGACCTTGACCAGGCCGCTGTTCAAGTCTACCGTCACATCTTCCACTCCCGGGACCGCGCTGACGGCGCCGGTCACTGCTGCTACGCAGTGCTGGCAGCTCATGCCCTCGACTTTCAGCTCGAGTTCCATCTCTTCACTCTTGCTTGTCACTATCCGCTCCCTTCGACGTACTCAGAGGGATCTGACCTTCAGTGCTGCCTCCCTCATGGACGACAGCCGCTCCCTCGAGGCTACCAGCGTATGTACCCGAGGCAGTGACAATGCAGTCCAAAAGTGGGACCCTTCTCCAGCACGCGTGCCCCTCGTCACCCCTGAAGGGCGCGGGCGGCGAGCATCCCGACTACCACCATCACGACGCCAAGTCCCGCGTTGAGCACGATGTTCGTCGCCGCCAGTCCCCAGCTCCCGTCGCGGAGAAGATTCATGGTTTCCAGCGAAAAAGTGGAGAGGGTCGTGAATCCCCCGAGAAAGCCGGTGAAGAGGAGCAACTCAAACGTCGGCGACAGCACCAGACTCCGCTCCAGCAGACCGACCAGCAGTCCGGCCAGGAAGCAGCCGGCCAGATTGACGGCAACGGTGCCGACTGGGAACCTGGTGCCGAAGAGACGGGCGCCGGCAAGAATTGTCAGATAGCGAAGAGTCGCCCCGACTCCCCCGCCCCCCGCGACCGCCAGGATGCTCACCATTGGTTGTGGCATACGCCTACTCCTTTCACGCGGCCGACGTGAACCGGCCGAATCAAATCGAGGTAGGCGTCATCAGCGTTGACAGACTGCGGTTGAGGCGAACGCCATCGCCTGCGGGGCTGGCCCACGTCGCCATTATACCGGACCTCTCGAGAACCGGGCCTGGGCGGTGGGGTAGGCAGATGAAGAGCGGGCCTTCAAACACCGCCTGCGCGAAGGCAGTCCGGCAGGGATAGAATGATCTATGTGCTTCGCTGGATGCTTTCGCGCTCAACCTTCAGAAGGGGGGAGCCATGGGGCTATTCAGCAAGATGAGAGAGGCCGCCGGAGGTGACGACCCCGACCTGATGGCCAATGGGAAACTGGGCCGGGCGGTCGTACAGAATGTCGCGGTCAAGGGGATGTCCATCCAGCACGGCGCTCTGCCGCCCGAACAGCTGTGCGAGTTCGACCTGCTGGTGTATATCGACGACACCCCGCAATTTGCGGCCCAGGCGAAGAAGCGCGTCCCAGTGTACGCCATCAGTCAGTTTGTCCCCGGCCAGACGGTGGTCGCCGTGCGCGTCGATCCGCAGGATCACTCTCGTGTCGGCATCGACCTCACCGTTGACCCTCCCGAGGTGCGGATGGCGGCCGGCTCTGGCCAAGGATCCGCGGCGGAGCTCTTGGCGACCGGTACGCCGTGCGAGGCCGTGATCGTCGAGTCGCAGCCCCTGGGCTTGAAGAACCCTTCCGGCGTCGACATGTATGCCTTCAAACTCACGATCTTTGCCGAAGGTACAGCCCCCTATCAGATCATGGTTGGCAACCCGGTGCCGCCCGAGGCCGTGGCGCTGCTCTTCCCCGGGTCGAGGGTACCGGCGAAGTTCGATCCTCACGGGATCAAGGAGTCGGTGGTCATCGACTGGGCCGCGGCCCTGGGCCCGGTGACCGGCACCAGCTAGAGGCGGGTCGCGCGCCTGGATCAGACTTTCGGTGGATTCATGGGCCCCGGAGATTGGCGTAGAGTCGGCGCCAGACGACTGGAGACCGTCGTCTCTTTGCTCCCCCGTCGCTGTACTTACGTCACTTCCTCCCCGCTCGACTGCCGCAAGGCCTTGAGCGGGAAGAAGACCTGGGGCTACACGTTCCCCAACTATGACGTGCAGTCATTCGGTCGGGTGATGTGCGAACGCGAGGGCTGCCGTCTCGAACAAGTGCGCTTCTACACCGGCACCCCTCGGGAACAATCCGATCCCCCTCAGCCGGTCAGAATACGATTCGTGCATCGACGAGAACGACTACCGCCTTCCGCGCGAGCCTCGTCAGTCGCCGTAGACGATTCCGGCCGGTCCGCGCTTAGCGCGGACCGGCCGGAATGGAGGGGGGGCTGTGCCATGTGGCACGGTTGCCGGCACCAAGCACCATCAGAGGCGCCGCGACCGCGCCGCCGCCCGTCTACCCGATAGCCACGTGTCCGGTCTCGCCGGTGCTGATGCGCACGCACTCCTGCAGATCCATGATGAAGATCTTGCCGTCGCCTATGTTGCCGGTGCGGGCGCCCTTGATGATGGCCTCCATCGCCAGTGGCAGGAACTCGTCGTTCACGGCGATCTCCAGCTTCACCTTGCGCAGCAGGCCGCCCGGTTCGATGTGGCTCCGGTAGACCTCGGCCACGCCCTTCTGCCGGCCCCGGCCCATCACGTCCGAAACCGTCATCAGGTTGATCTCGGCCTCCGTCAGCGCTTCCACCACTTCGTCCAAGCGGTCGGGCTGGATGATGGCGATTATGTATTTCACGTCTTAAGCCTCCTACGTTCAAACGCTCAGTTACAGGTGCGGCGAAGCCGGGTAGGCCGGGACGCCCATCTCGGGTATGTCGAGCCCTATCATCTCTTCGTCGCGGGTCACCCGGATACCTTGCACCTTCTTCTGGATGCGGAAGAAAATGTAGCTGAGTCCGAACGCCCACACCACCACTACAGCGCAGCCGATGACCTGAGCGGCCAACTGTCCGCCGCCGCCTCCATAGAAGAGGCCGCGCACCGTGCCTTCCACTCCGTTCCAACCGCCTCCGTAGCTGCCGTCGGCGAAGAGTCCCACCGCCAGCATGCCCCAGAGGCCGTTGACGCCGTGCACCGAGACCGCGCCCACCGGGTCGTCCACCTTCAGCACGCGCTCCACGAAGACGATGGATCCGACCACGAGCACGCCGGCGACGATGCCGATGATCGCCGCGCCCACCGGCACACGAACGCGCACGGTGCGGTGATGGCCACCAATCCGGCCAGCATGCCGTTGGCGGTCATGGACGGGTCGGGCTTGCCCCACAGCTTCCACACCAGGAACATGGCCGCGAGCGAACCGGTGGAGCAGGCGATGAACGTGTTGACGATGGCCACAGGGAAGCGGAGGTCGGTGGCAGCCAGAGTCGAGGCCCCGTTGAACCCTATCCAGCCGAACACCAGCACGATGACTCCCAAGATGGCCATAGGCATGTTATGTCCAAGAATGGCCCGTGGTTTTCCGTCCTTGCCGAACTTGCCCAACCGCGGACCCAAGACGATGGCTCCAGCCAGCGCCGCAAACCCACCGACGGCGTGCACCACGCTCGATCCGGCGAAGTCCACGACTCCGTGTCCGATGCCCACATTACGGCCCAGCGCCGACAGCCAGCCGCCGCCCCACACCCAGTTGCCGTAGATGGGATACAAGATGGCCGAGATGAACACTCCGTACACCGCGAAAGCGGAGAACTTCCACCGTTCGGCCATGGCCCCGGTGGGGATGGTGGCGGTGGTGTCCATGAATACCAGCTGGAAAAAGAACATCGCCAGGATGGCTACGTCGTAGCTGTGGCCCGAAAGGAAGAAGCCTTTGGTGCCTATGAGTCCCCAGGACCCCGCCCCGGCAAGGCCATCCAAGGCCTGGGTGCCACCCAGCGTGGCAAAGGTGCCGGCGCCTCCGAACTGGAAGGCGAAGCCGACGGCCCAGTAGACCACGCAGCCGATGGCGAAGATGACGAAGTTGGTCATGATCACGTGCACCGCGTTCTTCGAACGGGAGAACCCGGTCTCGACCATGGCGAACCCCATCTGCATGAAGAACACCAGCGCGCCGCCCATGATGAGGAAGAAGATGTTGAGCGAGATCTTGGTGTGACCCAGCTCGGTGGCGAACTCGCCCAAGGTGGGGCTGCCGGCGGTCGCAGCCGAGACGTCGGCAGCGGTGCCGGTGGACGCGCCGCTGGGGTCGTTGGCCAGCGCCAGCCCCGTGACCAACACCAGGGTCAGCCCGGCCAGCGCGATGATGATGGCGAGCCTTTTCGCCAGCGGCGACCAGGCCCAAGGTGGTCGTGCCTCTCTCATGGTTCCTCCTTCTGTCTAGGCAATGCTCCCGGTCAATGCTACGGACTGGAAGGCGGTGCGGCATTCGCCCGACAACAAGAGGGAGACGGAACTTGTTTAGACAAAAGGAGTAACCGGAGGCGAGCTCGGCCGCCTCTGGCAGCTATTTCGTGCTATCGGAGCGCGGACGGGGGCTGGAGGTTGGCCTGGTGGCCAAGTTGACCCCGAGACAGCCTAGGACTGTCTCACCGGGTCGACTCGCACAAGATCCAGCAGCCCACGAAGATCGGCCCGGGAAAAGCCCCAGCGTTGCAAGTAGATCCGGTCACCACTCTTGGAGTACAGGTACTGCCTCCCCAAGATCCGATCGATGGGCCCACGCTTCCTGCTGCGTGCCCGGTCCAGGTTGCTCAGCAGGATGGTCTGGCGATAATCACCGGAGCCTTGGCCCCACCACCAGTGCTGCTGCCCGCTGATCGCGCTGTCGCTCACGCGGACAACGAAACGCTCGGGCGACCCGCGATAGTCGAAGTAGGCCCTGATGAGCAAGCTAGTGGCTGTGCACCCGAAGAAGGCGACGTAGAGGGGCCTGAGCGGGAAGGTGGGGATGGGACTCGTAGCTGCTCGGCAGGTACTCCCCAAGCGAGTAGCGCCGCCACGGTGAGAGCAGTCGCCACTCGCATCGCCTTCACTGCCATGTAGCGCCAAAGACGAGGATTGAACTCCACGCCCACATCCCCAGCGTGGTCCTCTGCTTGGTCGTCGGGTTCGTCGTCGGCCAGTTCTTTGCTCTCCGGAGGTGGCCTTTCCGGTAGGCCCCCGGGAACCAGCTGGTCGACCTGCACCTTGTCGATCTCCTCGATCAGGCTGAGGATCTCCTCTGGAATGGAGCCTGTTCCCTGTCCCAGCATGGCTCCATCGGGCCGCACACTCAGCCAAGCGCCTTCTTCTTGCACATAGATGATCGGCGGTGACAGATACTTGGACTTGTAGTACTTCACGACCGGCCGTCCACTGTTGCCGGCGCACCCTGCACCTGCCCGCCGACCAGCCGTGCCAGCAAACCCTCCAGGTCGGTCACCCGGCCCTGGTGGCTCCCCCCCAGCCCGATGGTGTACTCGCGGTCGAGTCGCGGCACCGACCACCAACGCGGTCCCCGCCGGGTACGCCTGCTTGAAGGCGCGCAGCCCGCGCAGCTCCCTCGCCGACGCCTCCGACCACTTGCACTCGGCTGCGACCAGACCCTGGGGGCCGAGGTCAAAGACGAAATCTACTTCCTGGCCTTGTTTGGTTCGCCAGTGAAGCGGTTCCAGCCACGAGGGCGGCCTGGACCTCGTTCCAGAACGTAGTGCTCCCCGGAAGATAGACCGTAGTCTTCGGGGCGAGGCGTCGCCAGGCCGCGCGCGTGCCTCACGAAACCTGTGTCGAACGCGTACACCTTCGGGGCGCTGACGATCTCCGTCGCCCGCCGAGTGGAGTAGGGCCGCAGCACATGGGCCATCCGTGTCTCCTGCAAGACCCCAAGATAGTTGGAGATGGTGGTGCGGCTGACTTCACAGGGTCCGGCGTACGCGGTCGCTTCAAAAACCCCGCCGCTGTTGACCATGAGCAACTCCACAAAACGCAGGAACGAGGTGCGCCGTTCCAAACGGAAAAGCTCCTGCACATCTCGTGCCCAGAACGAATCCAGCCATTCCTCGTAGTCCTCAGCCGGCGCGTTCTCACCGGCCAGAAAGAACGGGGGCAAACCCCCATTCCAAAGTCTTGCCCGCAGGTCTTCCTCTTGGAAATCCTTCAGATCTTGAGACATGAGGGGCGTCAGCCAGACCGAGGTCTTTCGGCCGGTGAGCGTGTCGGCGAACTTGGCCTTGGCGGCCAAGGTAGAGGAGCCCGTGGCAATGACTCGGATATCGGGAAAATGATCGGCTGCTACCTTCAGCACCTCCGAGGGGTGCTGCAGCCGGTGGATCTCATCAAGGACCACCCGGGAGCCGCGAAGATCGGCAAAGAACAACTCGGGCGCCTCAAGCTGCCGCCGGACGCTGGGCAGCTCGCAATCGAAGTAGTTCACGTCGTCCAGACTCTTGCACAGAGTCGTCTTGCCGATCCTGCGCACGCCGTGCAGCCAGACAACGGAGCGACGCTCCCAGGCCGTCTCCACACTCTGGATCCAGTGACTGCGTCTTACCATATGCCAACAGTATGGCGCATGGTAATACCAAACGCAAGCCACGGCATCAGGCTAGATTCCTCCGCTCGATTCCCAGCACCTCGAGGATACGGCGCACATCTGAGGGGTCGAAAGCCCAACGGTGGAGGTGGATGCGCTCGCCGCTCGCCGAGTAGAGCACCTGCTGCCCCAAGACCCGGTCGATCCAGCAGCGCCTCGCGCTGAGCGCTTGCTCCAACTGCCCCCCCAGCCGCTCCTGCAAGGCCGCCGGGTACGTCATGCGCCTCGCTCCCGTGACATCGCTTAGACGGAGCTTGACCCGCTTGCCGTCATCGAGGGTCAGCACCACCCTGTTCCCACCCTCACGTCTGGCGGTCTGAACGCGTGTCCAAGGGATGACCTTGTGCATCCGGATCGGCGATGGGCAACGGCCCAAGCTTCTCCCACAGCGACTCTAGAAAGGCGAGTTGCTGCTCCCGCGCGACGCAGCGTAGGTGGATCGTAACCCTCTTGCCGTCCGTGAGGCTCAGCACCACCAGACCCGCTTCCTTGCGCCAGGCAGCGCTGACGGTGGACCAAGGCACCACCTTCCGCAGCTGGGTGAAGCGCAGCAGGGAGGCCAGCGTGAGGCTCTCCTCAGACACGCAGGCATATGGCTGACGGAAAGGAATGGCCATCGCCACTATGATCACAGCTAGGACCAGGTAGGGCGCGTACAGCCAGACTGATTGCCCATCTATGAGCTGACCAACACCGAAAAGCACGGCAAACGCAGCCATGATCAGCGGGGCCCTGCCAGGGCCTCTGGGCCTCCGGAACTCGAGCACCATGCCCTCCCCCATGGATCAGCCCCCTTCGACTACCAGGCTCGCGAGTCTACGGCCTCAATGGGGGGGATACGCCGCGTAGTGGCTCGCCTTTGCGGCCGTATAAGCCGACCCCTGCAGGTTTGCCGCGGCAAGGAAAGGCGCCCCCGTGGCCGCCATTCCTGAAGAACTCATGGCATCGATGGCCCTGATGAGGGAGTTAGCTGGTCCTAGTACGATGCATGATCCCCTCCTGTCGCTCGACAGCGCCTCACGTGTCTTGGGCGGTCAGCACTTCGATTCTACGCCGTGCGAGCGCCCGCCGCGAGGCCGCAACCCCCCCGGGCCGCACTCAGGATTCCCACCACTCTATGTCCACGCCATCGGAGTCGCCCACAGCTTCGCGGAGCATATCTATGAGCTCGGTGGCCGCGCCCGCCTCCTCCATCATGTCGATGGTCGCGGGCGTGATGTAGTAGTCGGTGTCTTCCTCGTTTTCCTCTTCCAGCTGGTCGATGAGGAACTGAAGTTCAGACTCGTCGATCTCTCCCAGCACCTCACCGCTATCCTTCAGTGACAACGTGATCATCCGGCGACCTCCAATCGCAGTAGTTCCTGTAACGCTCTTTGCCCGACCTCCAGCTGCTCCGTCGTGGGCTCGGTGGTGGTCAGGCTTTTCTGTATAGCCCTTCCCGGCAGGAGCATCAAGCGGGACAGGACCGAATCACCGTGTTTGCTCGCCCAGCGCAGGGCTTCCAGAGCCAGGCCAAGGCTGGCCGCGCCGGCCAGGGCCGAACCGACGGGGGTCTTCTGCCCCGAACGACCTCGCGCCAACATGTTGGTGGCCACGGTGGCGAGCAGATAGGGTCCCACCAGGTTGGAGCCGCAGCGGTCGTGCTCTTTGGCCGCGGCTGCCGAGTCGCCGATGAGGGACGCGCCGGCCGCGCCAGCGGCGGCGGCGCCGGCCTGATTGGGCGCGTCGGCCTGAGTGGGCGCGCCCGGCGCCGCTTCGCGGCCGCGGGCGCCATCCGCCTCGTCCCGCACCGCCGCCCGCAGGGCCTCTTCGCGACCGCCGATCACCTTGTGCTCGGCGCCGTGATATCCCGAGATAGCGGAATTCTTCAACGCCAGCATCGCGGGCACGAAGGCGGCGAGGGCCGTCCCGGTCTCCTGCGCGAAGGCCGACTTGGGAGCCGCGGCGCGGACCGCGGAGGTCGCGGCCGCGGAGGCCGCCAGCGCCGCCAACACCCGCCCGCCTTCCAGGGGCAACTTGGCGCCGGGCAGCTTTGACTTCACTATGCCCAGCACCATGAGGCTCTCTCCGAACCGGCCGAGGCCGCGCAGCAGCGGCACGCCTGCGCTGGCTCCGCGCCGGGAGCCCGCGGTGGCGGCCCGGGCCGCCGCACGGGCGGCCATGTCGGCGCCGCCCGTGGCGCTCACAGCGGTGTCTGCGTCTGGGGCGGCACCCGCGCCCGTCGCGCCCGCGGCGCCGCCCACCACCACGTACGCGCCCCCGTCCGGGGCGCGGCGCGCCGCCCGCGCCTCGCGCGCAGGCCCTCCGCTGCCGGGCACGTGGGGCTTCGGCCCCGAGGCCACGCTGATGGTCCCGTCGCCTTCGCGGATGGCCGCGGCCCAGTTGCGCTCCGACACCAGCACCAGACCGTTCTTCAGGGCGATGCCGCCCATGCGCAGCTCCGGGTCGGCGGCGGGATCGTACTTGTCACTGCTCACTTCAGGTCCTCCATCTCGGCCTCCTCGGCCGCTATCGCCCACGCCTCCACCGAATCGCCCAAGGCCGCCGTTCTCGCCGCCTTGCGCGCCGCGGCGCGGGTGGTACCCGAGGCCAGGGCCGCTTCCCAGGCGGCGTGTCCCCGCCGGCTGGAGGCCACCCTATAGGGCAGGTACACGGCCACGCCCATCAGCATCGCCGCCAAGCCCGCTATGAGGAAGGTCTGGCGGATGCCCACTACCTGGCCCAGCACTCCGCCCACCAAAAAGCCCACCGTGGCTCCTATCTGACCAAAGCCGCCCCGCACCGCGAGCAGCCGTCCCTTGTCCGCTTCCGCCGGGATCTCCTGGAACATGGTGATGGAGGGTATCACCATGCCCACGTTCATGAGTCCGGCTATACCCATCAGGGCTATCGCCACACCCAGAGCGTCGGTGAACCGCACCCCCACCAGGCAGGCGGCGACTACCACCAGGGACAAAAGGACGTAGGAATTCTTATCACCCTTCAAAGACATGCGGCTGATAAGCAGCGCTCCCACTATGGACCCCACGGCCACCACCGCCTCCAGCGCTCCCATGGCCAACGCGCCGGCGTCGAACACGTTCAGCACCAGCCCGTACGAATTGGGCATGCCCATCATGATGGCCATAGCCGGCAGCACCACCAGCAGCATGTTGGTGCGCAGGGCGGGATGCCGCCACATGCGCAGAAACACCGCGGGCGACTCGACGATGAGCGTCTTCACCGAGGCCGGCGGCTCCACCCGGCGCGCGGCCCGGGGCAGTCCCAGCAGCAGCAGGGCCGAAGCCACGTAGCTGGCAGAGTCGATGGCGAAGGCGGCCTTGTAGCCCAGAGCAAGCACCAGGGCGCCGCCGGCCACGTAGCCTATCCATTCGGTGGAGTCCCTGGATATGCTTAAGAAGGAATTCGCCTTGACCAACTGCTCCCGCGGCACCATCTCGGCGATGAGCTTCATCTGGCCCGGATTGAAGCAGGCCGAGAAGATGCCCACCAAAGCGGCGATGAGGTAGATGAGCCCGGTAGCCGCCTGGGCCACGAAGGGCAGTACGAGGATCAGCACCGCCCGGGCGGCGTCGGACGCCACCATGATCCACTTGGCGCTGAAGCGGTCGAGCAGGGCGCCGCCTATCCAACTGGTCACGATGAGCGGAAAGGCCGACACGGCCATGACCCCGCCCATATGCAGCATGGAGCCGGTGAGCTGGTAGACCATGATGCCCAGCGCCACCGTAGACACCGAGGTGCCGAAGCTGGAAAGGGCCTGAGCCCCCAACAGCCGCCATAGAACTTGCAGTCGCATGGTCCCCCCAACACCGAACGCAGGGTGAGTCCCCGCTATCCTACCAAGCGCGGGCCAGGCCGGGTCAAGCCCAAGCCGGCACCGGGAGGCCGCCGGGTCAGTCCTCTCCCCCGTCTCCCCCGTTGTGCCGCCTGGAGGCCCGCGTGTCGCGCACCGCCACCGCCCCCGCCGTCTCGCGCACCGTCACCGCCATCCCCGCACCGACCTGTGGCGCCTCCGCCTGCCGCGCCGCAGCCTCCACACTCGCCGCCTCCCGGTCGGTCCGCCGCCGCCGCTGGCGCGCCACCACCGGCGCGGGCTGCGGACGCTCCTCGCCCAGGTCGTCTTCGGCTTCAGCCGGCAGGTCGCGCAAGAACTTCACGGCCTGCACCTCCAGCCGGAAGTCGGCTTCCTCGCCCAGCACGTACGCCCGGCTGCTGCGCCCCAGCAGGTCCAGGAAACAATCCACCACTCTGGGATCGAACTGCGTGCCCTTGCGGAACTCCAACTCGCCCTGGGCGATCTCCGCGGGCAACGGAGGTCCATAGGGCCGGTCGCTGATCATGGCCGAATAGGCATCGGCCACCGAGACGATGCGGCTGGCCAGGGGTATGCGCTCTTCCGACAGCCCAAAGGGATAGCCGTGGCCGTCGTAGCGCTCGTGATGGTGCAGCACCACGGCGGCCGGCTCGTCGAACTGATCGATCTGTCTCAAGATCTTGTATCCGTGCTGGCAGTGACCTTCCACCTCAGTCCAGTTCTCAGCGCTCAACTTCTCGGGCGACCGCAGCAGCGCCTCCGGCACCCCTATCTTGCCCACGTCGTGCAGCAGGCTGGCCATGTGGGTGAGGTTCACCTGATATTCGTCAAGCCCCAGGGCCTCGGCGATATCCCCGGCCCACTGCGCCACCGCCGCCGAGTGCTGAGCGGTGTAGTTGTCCTTGAGGTCCAAGGCGTAGATGAGGCTCACCACGGCCTGCAGGGCCAGGCGTTCGTTGCGCACGGCCAGGCGGGCGTTGCGCTTGGCCATGTCGTGTTGGCGGGAGTAGGCGCGGAAGGAGTAGATGAGCCCTATCACCGGCAGCAGACACAGCATCACCAGCAGGGTGGCATTGAGGCTGTTGGCGCCACTGGTATCGGGCAGATAGGTGTGGTAGATGGCGATGAGCCCCAGGCTGATGGCCAGGAAGAACATGTGGAAAGGCAAAAAGGGCTTCTCCCCTTCGCGCCAGAGCGTCCTGACCCCGATGCCGCGCCGCAAATAGGCGACAGGAGCCACCACGGCAAAGTTGAGCAGGGGATAGAAGATGCCGGCAGCCAGCCCGATGAGGGTGATCTCCCAGATGGTGGCGGACTCGAAGCCGCCGGCCCAGGCCAGAAGGGCCCAGTAGAGCAGAGATGCGCCGCCGGAGACGAGGCCGGTGCTGGCGACGAAGCATACGGTGCCGTTCCCAGTCGCCCCTCCTGAGCAGGTACACCTGGCTGACCACGGCAACCGCAAAAGCGGCGAGTGGGCCGGCGATCGCGCCACTCAGGAAGAAGGCCAGGAAGCTGGCGGAAACTTCCAGTCCTGAACCCAGGCTAACAGTGCAGGCCTCAGCGAAGCACGTCAGTACCACCAAGAAGACAAAGCTTGCCCAGGGAAAGGGGCCAGTTGGACGAAGTGAAGGTTGGGCAACATGGGCATAGACCAGAACGCAGGCCACGCACAAACTGACAAGAACCAGCCCCTTTATGTATAGGCCAGCCTTGCCACCATCCGTCGCGCCCCGCTGCGGAGCGGCCGGGCTTCTGACTCTATCTGCTTGTCCTCGTGCCATCTGTGCCGATCTGGGCGCACTCCAGAGCATTCGCTTCCGGAACATTCCCAGTATCGACCAGATGGCCAGAGAACGTTAGCCCGTCAAGGGGCTACCAACAGCGAAGGTACATCTCTCCCTCTCCTCTCGAGCGAAGGGCTCGTCACGCGCACAGCCCACCACCAGGGTTGCCGCGACCTCCACGGCCCGTCTTCGCGCTCGGAATCTCGGCCGGTCCCATTCACCTTTGGAGTCCGCGCCTCTGACTTCAGCCCCCCATTCGGGCTTCAGTTCAAGACACAAGCGGGCCTGGTAGCCACGGTTGTGACCGAATCGTAAGGCCATTCGGGTGAGATTGTCAATGAAATGCCTGCCCAAACAGAAGGAATAATCGGGGCAAAGTCAATATGGACGGGAAGTGTAGAAACTCATAGGCCTGCAGAGCACAATCTTGGTCTCTAAGGCAAAAGTGCTTCAGTCCTTGTCTGGGCAATGCCTTGACTGGATCTCGAACGGATTGGGTGCAGCACTCGACATTGTGAAGTCATTGATGAGCTCAGTGCCCGCCCGAGCAACACAGTAGGCCTCAAGCATGCGAGTCACTTCATGGCCTCCCCTCGATGCGGCAATCATGAGAGCCTGGAGTAGTTCTTCGCGCTCGGTGGTCGTCAGTACCGAATAGAGCTTCTCTAGGTCACCCATATCAAGTTGGCTGGGCATGTTGTTCCTCCCCTTCGAGGGCATCCTCCCATTCACCGGGCGGGTCCGAGTTTGACAGAGTCAGCTCCGGATTCAATGCAACCTTGGTTGGAACGTTCCAGGAGCGGGGCCACCCGTGTTCTGGCCCAGGAAGAATCTCAGACACCGTCTTGTTGGGTTTGTTACCGTTTGGAAACGAACACTATGAGCACGTGGTGCTTTCAAAGGAGAGCCGACCTAGCAGACCCCAGGCACACCCTCGGAACTCTCAACCCATGAACTGCGCGACCAAAACCAGGCGGTCGTCCTGTGTTTGTCGGTCCCCATGGAAGCGTTCGCTTTCCCGACACAGAGTCCCAGGCAGATCGGGAAGCGGGCCGCTCTGGGCTTCCCTCCAGACGTCGGCGATTCCCCCAAGCCCGAAGAACTCGCCATCGCGGCGAGAGTCGGTGATGCCGTCAGTGTAGAGCAGCAGTATCGGACCCGGGAAAAGCGAATGGTCTCGCTTGCGAAGGTCGCATTCGAATCGAGGCCCAAGGGCATGTTGGGGGGAAGGACGATCTCCTCGGGCGCTCCTCCCTGCACTAGCCGGAGAGGGCGAGGGTGACCGGCCACGGCTGCCCCCAGTTCCCCCTCTCCGGAGTGGTGGCAGAAGACCAGGGTCACAAACCGCCCGGCGGGAACGACCTCGGTCAGGAACTCGTTCGCACGCGCCAGCAGTTCGGCCGGATCGGGATCGGGGCAGGTACGGACGAGGTCGGAGATCCCATGGCGAGCACGAGCGGCCATGCCCGCCGCCTCGATGCCATGGCCGCAATAGTCCCCCACGAAGATAGAGACCTCTCCGGACGGGAGCGCAACGGCGTCGTAGAAGTCGCCGCCCACCTGCGCCATCTCGGTTGCTGAAGTGAAAGCCACGGCCAGCTCTAGACCGGGAATCTGGGGCAGTTCCCGGGGAAGAAGGGCCGCCTCCGCCGCCTCGAGCAAGGCGCGCTGGCGCTCCTTCTTTTCATGGCGAGCCAGGAGGGGCCCGCACGCCCAGCACGCCGCCTCCAGGATATCTATGCTCCCGGAGAACTTCTCGGGGGCAAAATCAGCCAGGTGGAGTGAGCCTATGGGACCGTTCTGACCGGCAAGCGGGAGGATGGCGATGGAGTCGTAGCCTTCCAGGATGCAGCGGCCCCGCACGTTTCCTAAGGCTTGAGGAGTGAACTCATCGGCGATGGATTGCACCCTGCCCCAGACGAAGGAGCCGCCGACCGTGAAGAAGGGAAGCGCCGGGTCGCCGAGACAGGAGCAGACCCGCCCGCACATACACTCTTCGGCGCCGATGAGGGCCTCGTCTTGGAGGAAACGGGCGCTCAGGCCCCGGTGCACCACAGCGGGAATCCATCCATCGGCTCCTCCTTCCCGCTCGACCACCCTGAGCATGGCCGCGTCACACCCGGTGAACTCCCGGGCCCAGTCCGTCAGAGCCCCGGCGCGCCTCCTCGAAAGTGCGCGCCTGGGCCACCTGTTCGACAATCTCGGCGAGCCCCTTGGTACCGTCCATGACCGAAGAGTAGAGGAGCCCGGGCAGAAAGCCAAGGGCCGAAGCGAGCTTGCGCTTCTTGGGGCTTCACCGAGGCGGTCGCCAACAACGGACGGGAGGGCACTGAACCGCACTGGGTTCGCTGGAGCCTGAATTGCCCTGAGACCAGCCCCTTCGCTGCGACGTGTCAAGGGCAGAAGATTGCTTCTCTTTCCGCTGCCCAGTGCTCCTCCCGCCCGGCTGCAAGCGAAGAGGGCGCATGACGCAATTTCTCGAGAATCCGCCCTGGGGGCAATACGAAGAACGGATGGTGACTGATGCGGCACATGTTCCAGCCACTTTCGCATGGCGTGCAACGGCAGATTTTCGCCCCCGAATGGGCATTCGTCGCCATTCGCTCGCGGAAAAGAAACCTTGTAACCGGTACCGATTCCGAGGTGCTATGCCCCCCGCGAATGGCTAGGAAGCCAAGGGGGTCACCCCCCGCCCCTCGCTCCTGTGACAGAAGCAAGGTCATGGCCACCAGTTCCAACTACTCCCTGACGCCACCATCGCGAGGCGACCTGACGGCGGCCCTCGCTCAGTTCGATTCGGACTGGGGGCTTGTCGATCAGGTGCTCTACCAGGCTTGCCGGGAGTACCCTGATCACGCTGAGCGGCGAGCTGTGACCGCGAAGCTTGCTCTGGTCGGCCGCGTGTACGCCGCCGGCCTGGAGCGCCGCGTCACACCACCCCCCGGGCAGCAAGCGATCGTGGTCATCTCCGACTATGTCCTCGAACACGGGGGCCAGTTCGACGAGATCATTCAGGCTTTGGACTCGGTGGATGAGCCACTTGATTCAACAACCATGGCCTCGATCGTGGAACAACACGGACGCCTAACCCAGCTGTTCCAGAAGGCGGCGACCGATGGCAAGGCTCCTCGCTCATTTGCTTCCAAATACTTGCACTTCCACCGCCCGGTGGTCCCTATCTACGACCAGTACGTTCGACAGGCGATCACCCGTTTGGTTCGATGGGAGAGGTCCTATGCACCCTTCCCCCTACCGCCTCACGGCGACCGGGAATACTGGGAGAACTGCGTGCGTTTCTTTCGGCTCTATGACGCGTCTATCCGCTCCGGGGTCGCAGCGACAGTAAAGAGTCTCGACACGTACCTCTGGACGGTGCCGGTCTCGGGCGGCAGAAACGTCGCTGCGGCACCGGGTACACACTAGATCGCGCCGCATCTCGTGGTCAGTGGTTAAGCTTGGTCGCCTTCGAGCAATCCTCCGAGCAGTTCCTCAGTAGCGTGGCACAGCAGCGTGTCCTCCAGCACCTTGAGCATCGCCTCTCCCCCGCGCGGCGCGGCGATGAGCAGGCATTGGAGAAGCTCGTCACGCTCTCGGGCGAGAGCCGCTCGTAGAGATGGGTGAGTTCCCTCAGGGAAAGGCGCTCTTCCATTTCAACGTCCCCCGGTTGAATGCAAGGATGGCTAGGTTGCTAATCTCACTTGCCCCGGGACTTCTTCTTGGTTGGCTTGGCCTTCCCGGTCGTGGGGTTGACCGCCGGCGCCTTGGGCTCCTTCTTCTTGGCCATGATCCATCCTTTCCTACGCTTCCACCGAGGATATCATCGCGCCCCTCGACGGCGAATGCGGTGCTGCCGTGAGCGAACGCATATGGCACGCTGCACCGTCAGTTTCTCAGTCGGAACGATCACACATCGGGCAATCGTGACGCCAGTTCAGCAGACTGGTTCGAGCCTCGGAAAGCGGCCAAACCACACAACGCGATAGGCTCTTTGCCAAAGCACAGAATCGTCCACCACCGCGGAGAGGGTCAGAAGGCCGCCCTCTGGACATAGCTTGCGAGGAATCCTGAAGAGAAGCCAACTATCCAATAGCTTGTTCTGGTTAATGACTTTCCCCTGAATATGCTCGCCTTGCCCGCAGGAGAGAAGAGCGAGCATCGGTCCATCTTCACCCCTCTCCTGCACCCTCAGAAGAACATTGATCGCCACGAATCCAGTCGTTTGGGGGATTCCGGGGCGATCGACGTTCGAGGACAGACACACTCTCGGTGGGCCCGTTTGTGTAATTATCACGCTTGCTTCCTTACCCTGACAGAGCCTCCGTTTCTACTCTTTGAGTTTAGTCCACTTTCTATGAGGGCGAATGCCGGCCGAAACTTCATCGAGGGAAACGATCAACAGCTGTTGCTCGTGTTTGGTCGGTCACGACCACCTCATCCACGCCGCGGCGCGGCAACCGACCCCCCGTTTGAGGACGGGGGGTCAGCGTTTCTTGAGCATCTTGAGCGCCAAGACCCCCATCGCCCCGAAGGCCGTGAGAGCCGCCAGGGCTACTTTGGTGACGTCCAGCACCGGCTTCACCTGGACGCCGTCGGCAGTGAGGATGATAGCGGCTACCGGTCGCCCTATGGATCCGCCGCCGCCTCCCCCTCCTCCGCCGGCCCCTTCGGGAGCGGTCCCTGTGGATGTACCTGGTTCCTCCGGGGCGTCACTTCGGGGCGCGCGAGGCCGCCCGAACCCCATGCCGGAACCAAATCCCCCGCCGCTCGCGACTTCGGACGCGGTTATCACCGTGTATTGGCCGGACGTGACCGGTGGGCTGAATACCTTGGAGGAATCGGCTGAGGACAGCAGACGATCCATCGCCTGCAATCTTCCTTCAGACTCCTTGGCAACGTTCTGCAGAAACTCGCTGACGGCTTCGTTCATAACGATCTCTCCTTTCGCCTGGTTGCTCGGGCCACCAGCCCGCACCCGCAGAGCATGGCGGCCACCACGACGGCGGCTTGGGCCAACCGAGTGATATTAACGATGGGGACGTGCGCCGATCGTCCCTCCCCCGCAACGAGTACCGCAGAAGGCCAACTTCGGACCAAGCGTCCCTTGCCGCACCTCAGTACCATTGTCCTGGCCACCGGGCTGACCTTGATAGAACCTACATCCACGGCAGGTGCCACGACGGTTCTGAAGGTAAGGAAGCGACGCGTGTTGTCTCGGGCAGACCCCATAGAAGTGTTGATACCCGCTAGACCCGTTTCTAGTCTTGGGAGCCGGGCACTGGGCACCGTGAAGACGATAGCCGGCATGCATGCAAACCGTGCCTAGTCCCTTGCGGATCGGGCTTGACTTTCCGGAAGGAAACGAACACTATCGCTGAATAGTGCCTTATGCTCATACACTCTGATGGCCCGTTGCCCCCTGCCCCCCTGGCCGGCACCCACGAAACGCCCCGATTTCTGCGGGGGACAGCGACTCACTTGCCCTTCTAGTGGCACCGGCCAACAATAGGGGTCTCCCCACCCACATGTCCACCTCGGTGCACAACGGTTTTCGAGTGCTCTCTCCTACGCCCGGTGCCAGCCGGTGGACGGTAGTAAGCTGTGTTTGGAGTCGGGGCACACCGCCAGATCGGGGCAATTCGGAAATGGCAAATGACTTACTCCAACCGTGAAGGGCATAGTCATCTGGTGGAAGCGGCGCACACCGCTACAGAAGTCACTTCTGGTGGTTGGAGCCGTGGCCGTGCTAATTGTGGCTATTGCGGCCCCGCCCACTGAAGAAAAGCGGGGCTCGACTTCTAACGTACCCGGCTCCACGCTTCCCTTTGTTGCGGTCTCTCCTACTGCGTCCGTTACAACGAGGCCCCCTTCGACTGTCTCGACGCAGGCTAGTCTCCCCTCGACCACCGCCGCCGCCCCGGTCATGACAAACGACACTGCTGAGGCTGGCGAGATCCGCGTGGTTTCGGTGACAGATGGTGACACGATTGTTGTCGCCTCCTCTGACGGGGTCGAAGAGGAAGTTCGGCTCATTGGAATCGACACGCCAGAGACTGGTGAGGCTTTCTCGGAGCAGGCGACGGAGGAGCTAACCAGGCTGCTGAGCGGCATGACCGTGCGCCTTGAGACGGATGCGGAAACACGCGACCAGTATGACCGCCTGCTCGCGTACGTCTGGGTTGGGCAGACAATGGCCAACGCGGAGCTTCTTAGGCGAGGGCTGGCGACCATCTACACGGTGCCCCCCAATGTGAAGTACTCGGAGACCATGCGAGTTGCTCAGGACGAAGCCCAAACGGCCCAGATGGGGGTATGGGGAGAACCCACCGAGAGCCCCGTCAGGATAGTCAACATTGAGTACGATGCGCCAGGTGATGACAGCTTGAGTCTCAACGAGGAGTACGTCACCTTCGAGGTCCTCGTTTCGGGAACGCTTCTCGGGTATTCCGTGGAAGACCAGACAGGCCACCGATATCGCTTTCCTGATCGTGTCTTCAAGAAGGGGGGTCTGGTCAAGCTCCATAGTGGAGAGGGGGCAGACACTCAGACCGATCTCTATTGGGGGGCCTTCGGCGCGGCCATTTGGAACAACGATGGTGATACGGTGAAGGTGTTGGACCCGCAAGACCAGATCGTCGAGAGCTACGACTACTGAAGCAGGCGGGCTGAGGCCAGAAAGCAGCTAGCTGAGGAGGGGCGGTATGACCAAGCGACGCAAAGTCCTGTACGGTGTCGTCGGCATCGTATTCCTGGCCGCGATCGGGGGTGCGGCGGGCTGCCAGGCAGGGAAATCGTCGACAGAGCCCACGGTTGGCTTACTGGGAACCAACGCCGTATCGAGCACCGCAAGCACGACGCTGGCATCACCCGCATCGTCTACGTCCACGACCACCACGGTCGCCTCAACAACGACGACACGACAAGTGACAACGACGACGGCCGCCGTGCCCACTACCCAAGCGCCCACCACGACAAGCAAAGTAACCACAACGACAGCGCCCCAGTCCGGCGGCGGAGACACCGTGTACATCACCGACCACGGGGAGAAATACGACCGCGGCGACTGTCGCTATCTTGACAAGAGCCGACAAGCGATCAGCCTGGCCGATGCAAAGGCTCGAGGGTACGAGCCATGCAAGGTCTGCAAGCCGCCGGAATGAGCCGACAGCGTCTTGTCTGAGCGCTCATACTGTCCTTGACGGATGGAGTGCGACATGCCTGAGTCCAACACCACGGACAGAAGTTCTCAGTCGCGTTACCAGTCCGCGAAGAGGCGCGCTCACGAGATTCTCTTCATCACCTATCCGCGCGACCGGGTTGCTCGGGCCTTCGGCTTCTTCATCATCGCCCTGGATCGTCCTCAACGTCGTCGCGGTGATACTTTCAGACCGCCAAGTCGCTCAACGAACGCTACAAAGCGGACCTTCTCCATCGAGATGGCCTCAGTGGCCACTTCTCCGTGGAGTGCTACCACAGACTCTGGTCATGCACGATCGAGGAGAGGTACGCTCGGCCCATCCTGGGCGGGTTGCGTTATGCGGTCACCCCGCTAGCCCTGGTCGACCTTGTGGCCACTTTTCCCTTCTACCCTTTGGCCTTTCTCGGCATCAGGACAGCCGACAGTTCGCCATCCGCGCGTTCGGCTCCAGACTAATGCTCTTCACGCCCACCGGCTTCTCCGAGTCCCTCCAAATCATGGGGCGAGTTTTGCGGACCAAGAAGGAGCAGCTCCTGATCACGCTCCTTGTCGTGGTGATGCTCCTCGTCGTGCTGTCAGAGCCTCATGTACTTCGTTGAACCGCCCACTCACCTCGCCAGCCCGCGTTCGGGGAGTGGTGGGGCGTCGATTCCCGCCGCCGCGGCTACTATGTCTGCGCCACCAAGATCGCAAGTCATCGGAGCGATAATCGCGCTACTCGGGAATCAGACTCTCGCCCTGCCTGCCGGCATACTTGCCTCAGGCTTCTCGGACGAGCTCAGCAAGCGCGACCATGCAGAGCCTGTCCTAGTTGTGGGCATGAATGACGGATGAAGCAAGGAGATAGGACGCAGCACTCGGGCTTCGCCAGGATGGGTCGCTGGGCGCTTCGTCGATGAACTGCATTTCCGCCGACTCCAGCGAGCGCTCGCCCGCCTGGACGCAAGTCTTCCTTTTGCTGCTAGTTGCTGTGCAGTGGTACGGTGGGAGCAAGGGCGGGTCGCGTGCGCAGCATGAACGACGAAGGGGGTTGTTTGCATGAGCGACAAGTCCACTCCTGCCAAGGGCGACGAGCGGGTGTTTTGCAGCCCGAAGCCGGACAAGCGCCGCCCGCACTGGCGCGGCTAAGTCCCAACCCAAATGGGAGATTGCCGCCCAAGAGAGGGTAAGGAACGCCGTCAAGAAGTTCAGCAAGCCGCTTGTCGAATGCTGGCGCGAGATGCCAATGAGGGCGACACGCGGTTGGTTGTTACTGACTTCCTATCCGAAGGTTTGGGCTATGACGAGTCCGATCTGACGACCGAATATGGGGTCAAGGGCGACTTCGCCGACTACGGCATCCGCATCGACAAGGAGCTCGTCGCCTTCATAGAAGTCAAGCGGATCGGCACCAAACTGAACACCAAACACCTTCGCCAAGTCCAGATGTACGCGGTAAACGAGGGCGTGGAGTGGATGATCTTGACGAACGGCGCAGAGTGGCAAGCATCACCTCACCACGGAGGGTTGCCGCGGTCGTTGTCGAGCTGGCATTCTCTGTGAACCTTCTGGGCGATGGTGCGGTCGCCTCCAAAGCCAAGCCGCTCTTCTACTTGACTCGAGAGTCCTTCCGAGAGCGTCGATCGAGCGGGCCTGGGTTGGCCGGGCAGCCTGCCTGAGAGCCTGGGCAAGGTGCTCAGGTCTGAATCCGTGCTGAGCGTGATCCGCAAAGAGCTGTGGAGACAGACGGGGCACCGGCTGGAATCTGACGAACTGCTCAAGCTCCTTGACGAGACAGTTCTACGGCCAGAGTGCCTCGGGTCGATCGACTCCCCATCAGGGTGTCATGCCCTCGAGACTGCATGCGCGAGTCCGGGGGGATGATACCCGTTACCATGCAAACATAGTGATCGTTTCCTTCAGCATAGTCTTCAAACCGTGCGCGACACAAGCCGGCATGAGTCTGAAGTGAAATATCGGCCCTTACATGAGTTATCTTCGCGGGCGTGCCGATGTTTCGGGGGGTACGATAATACTTCTGTGAACACACCCACCATACTCACCTACCTAGCCGCCGCCCACCGGCTCAACCCGGAGGCGGAGGTCTCCGGCCCCGAGCTGCAGCACGAGCTGGGGCTCGACGCCGCTACGGTGAGGGAGTGCGTGGCCCAACTGGCGCGGCAGGGGCTGGTGGAGTGGGACCCGCTGCTCACCAACCTGTGGATCCGCATCACCGACAAGGGGCTGGCTCACGCTCAAACCTGACCCTAGCCGGCGGCGACTGACGGCCGGCGCTAAGGACTAGCCGCCGGGGGCTCCGCGAGCCCGGTCCAGACGGACCCTGCTTGAACGAATCGGGGGGCTCCAGGCCGGGGTCGCCGCGATGGGTGCCGCTACTCCTGGATGAACCCCACCCCTACCGCCCCCGGGCCGGCATAGGTGCCTATGACCGAGCCCACGATGCTGGGCGGCCTCAGGTGGATGCGCCGGTCGGTGATGGTCGCGAGGAGGTGGCGCAACTGCTCCATCAGCGGCAGATTAAGTCCGTGCGACAGGTTGGCGTACACGTCGGAGTCGGGTCGGGTGCGTTCCAGCAGGCAGTCACGCATGATCTCGAGGGCCTGCCGCATGCCCCGGACCTTCTTGAACACATCGGTCACGCCGTCGTCGATCATCAGCACCGGCTTGATGTTGAGCAGCGTGCCCACCAGGTGCGACGCCCGCCCGATGCGGCCCCCCTTGTAGAGATAGTCCAGCGTGGTCGGCAGGAACAGGAAGGTGTTGTGCAGGCGGAAGTGCTCCAGATAGGCCTCGAACTCCTCCTCGGGGATGCCTTTGTCGATGCGCTCCATCATGCGGTCGACCAGGAGGGCGAAGCCTCCCGTAGCCAGGCGCGAGTCGACCACCCTGACCCCGGGGATGCCCTCGGCCGCCATCCTGGCCGTCTCGAAGGTGCCGCTGAACTCCGCGCTCAGGTGGACGGAGTAGACCCTCCGGTAGCGCTGCCGCAGTCTGGCGTAGAGTTCGGGCCACAGGGCCGGAGCCGGCTGCGACGTCGTGGGCGGCGCGGGGCGCCACGGCCAGCTTCTGGTAGAACTGCTCGGGCTTCAGTTCCGCCCAGTCGGCGATAGCTTTCGTCGCCAAAATGGACTGTCAGCGGGACGATGGTGAGGTTGGGGTCGTGGACCAGGTTGTCCGGCAGGTCGGCGGTGGAGTCGACCACCAGCGCTGTGGTCCATCGGTCCAGGATCACGTTGCGTACTCTCCTTTGTCGCGAACCCCCCTGGGTTCACTATAGCGCGGCGCGGTGCCACGGGCGAGAAGAGTGGCAGGGGTACGCGGGCCCGGTCCAGGCGGTCCCCTGCTCTGCCGAGGCTGAACGCTGTGGCTCGAGCCTAGCTGGGAGGTGGCGGGACCACCAGCGCCTTCACCTGCCCTATCACCGGCTCGATGCAGGCGATGAAGGTCACATGCTGCACGGCGGCCTTGTTGGTGGTGAGCACCGTCGCTATGGGCGCCGGCACCGGGCCGAGGAGCGGGCTGAGCAGCAGGATGCCGTGGTCGGCCGCGAGAAACGGCCCCGAAGCTAGAGCGTCGGGGAACTTATCCCCGGTCGCGAGGCCTATGTGGGTGAAGGCAAGGCCGGCATGGGCCTTAGCCCAGTTGGCCACGTTGGCGTTAGTGACGTAGCGGTCGGTGCCGGAGAGGTTGGCAACTCCTGTGACCCCGGCCGGCATGGCGGCATAAGTGCCCACCTTGATGGTCTGGGTGAGGCCCAGAGCAGCTATGGTGGCAGCGGCGCTAGAGTGCAGGGTGGTCCCCCCGCTGTTAGTCAGGATGATGGGCCAGAGCTTAGCGCAGGCCAAGGGCGATACTCCGATGGCATCGGGGAACACATCGCCTCGGGTGACGATGCCTACGGCTGCGCTCATGTCGCCCACCTTGGTCTTTAGAGCATCGGCCACCTTGCGGCTCATGTCGTAGATGATGTTGGCGGAGGTGCCGGCGCCGTTTAGGGCGGTCACGGTGGCGGTGATCGGTAGAGCGGCTCTGACGGCACTCACCGTGGCGGTGCTTAGCCCTATGCAGAACACGTACTTGGGATTCAGCCTTACGATCTCGGCTTTCACGTTGTTGGCCAGAGCGGTCTTATAGGTAAGAAGGACGGGGCCGCCATAAGCGGCGGCCAAGGGAGCGCCGCAGAGGGCTTCGGGGAAGGTCTCACCTGGGGCTAGGACCAGGCCGGAGTCGGCGGGCAGAGGAGCAGGATACAAGGCTTGGGAAAGCTTGATGGCGGTGTCGTAGCGGTCGGAGCCGCGGTAGGAGTCGTAGGTGAGGGCGCCGGCATCGGCGACCACGAACACGTCCCTGGTGTGGTTGGTGTCGCCCGGAACGAGATTGGTGGCGTCGGACTCAAAGGCCAAGTAGCGGCCGTCGGCGCTTATGGAGGAGTAGTTGCTGTCGCCGTCTGCCTGCGTCCCATTCGCGGCCACGCTCGCCCGCGAGATCGTTGTCGTCGCCAGGTCGCGGAGGAAGACATCCGGCATGCCGTTGGTATCGCCCGCCACCAGGTTGCTCGCGTAGCTATAGAAGGCCACGCGGCCGCCGTCGCCGCTGATGGAGGGATGGCGGCTGGTATCGTTCGGTTGCGCCCCGCCGGCGGCCGCACTAGCCCGCACTGTGGTCGGGCCCCCGATGTCGCGGACGTAGACGTCTCGGCCATTGACGACACCCGCCGGCGTGACCAGATTGGTGGCGTACGACTCGAAGGCAACGTGAGTGCCGTCGGCGCTCACGGAGCAGACGAGGCTCGGGCCATCTGCTTGAGACCCATCGTCGGCCACGCTCACCCGCCGAGTCGTCGCGCCCGTGCGGTCGCGCATGAAGATGTCCTCGCACGCGTTCGTGTCTCCGACTATCAGATTGGTCGCATTGGACTGGAAAGCCACGTACCTGCCGTCCCCACTGATCGAAGGAAGGGCGCTCCCATTGGTCGCCTGCGTCCCGCCGGTGGCCACGCTCACACGCTGAGTGATCGCGTCCGTCACGTCGCGGAGGAAGATGTCCGTCTTTGCGTTCGTATCCCCGACCACAAGAGTGGTGGCATCGGACTGGAAGGCCACGAAGTGGCCGTCGGCGCTGATGGAAGGATAGTCGGAGGCGGCATCTGCCTGAGTGCCGTTGGTAGCCACACTCACCCGCTGAGTGGTCCCGCCCACCAGGTCGCGCACGAAGATGTCTCCAACCCCGTTCGTGTCCGAGCCCACCAGGTTGGTCGCGTAGGACACGAAGGCCACGTAGTGGCCGTCGGCGCTGAGGGAGGGACGCCAGCTGCCATCGTTCCCAGCGGCCTCAGCCGAGGACACGCTGGCCAGCACGATGGTCCCGGTCTGCCGGTCGTAGACAAAGATGTCGGAGCGGTTGTTGCCATCTCCGGGCACGAGAGTACTCGCGCCGGACTCAAAAGCCACGTAGCGACCGTCGGCGCTGATGGAGGGATATCCGCTTCCTTGGTTTCCCTGGGTGCCGTCGGTCGCCACGCTCACCCGCTCTATCATCATGGCCTGCGCGCCCCCCGGCCACGCCAGCAGACTGAGCATCAGCACCGCACCCGCGAGGATCGCCACTTTCCATCTGGTCATGAGTCCTCCCTCCGCAGATGGTGCACCCCTGGACGGGGGCGCACGGTATTGCTGAGGTAACTGTAGTCCTACCGGGAGTTGGAGCGCAAGCGCGGCGCGGGGCCGAGCGGCGCCTGGAAGGCGGCGCGAACGGCAGCGGCCGCCGGGGGCGACTCGCGCGACCGGGTCCGCGCCTTCGCCACCATGCGGCGGCCGCTACTACCTACCCATGTGCCGGAGGCGTCAGTCCACGCCGAAGGGCGGGTACTCGTCGCGCAGGCCGTAGGTGAAGGCGCTGACGCGCATGTTCCAGCGGTTCACGCGCACCAGATAGCTGTGCATGCGCGGTGGGAACTTGCCGGTGAACAGGACCGCCCATTGGCTCACATACCAAACGCAGGCGGCGCCGATCATCCTGAAGTAGCCCACGAAAGCCACCGGGATAAGGGCAAAGTACTTGAGCCACAGGATGGTCATGATGGCCCAACCGCGGGAGCTCTTCTCCGGATAGGGCACCACCAGAGTCACCGCCGAGGGGTCGTTGTCGGCCGAGAAGGGCGGAAACTCGTCGCGCAGGCCCATTGCGAAGGCGCTGATGCGTGCCTGCCAGTACATCACTCTCACCATGAACGCGTGCCATCCCCGCGGGAACTTACCGGTAAAGAGCACGGCAAGCTGGCCGAGCGCGAAGAGCACCGAGAAACCGATCTCGTAGAAGTACAAGAGGAAGAACTGCACAAACAGCGTTATGAACTTGATAGGGATGATTATGGTGAACAGCGCCCACATGCGCGAGCTCTTCTCCGGGCGCTCGATGCGCAGGTCAACCGGGTGGGCGTTGGGCACGTAGGGCGCCTGAGTGTAGGGCGGCGGCGGTGGAGCGTAGCCTGGAGGCGGTGGCGGTGGCGGCGGCGCGTAAGGCGCTGCCGCGGCCGGGGCTGGTGCCTGGGCTGCGGCCTGAGGAGCCGCCGCCTCAGCGTTCTGCTGCCCGCAGTTGCCGCAGAACGTCTGACCCTCAGCGAGAGGATTGCCACATTTGCTGCAGAATGCCATGCCGCTCTCCTTGCGAAGTGGTGGATTGCAAGAACCTGAGACACTCAGGTGCCGGGGCGCCGGGGCCTCTCTCGAGCGTTTCCGGTGGCCCTAGGCTATCACAGTACCCAGGATGGCCGGTCACCACTCCGGAAAGCAGCTTGACACCCCCGATCGTGGCTGACACAGTTTGGGGCAGCCCCGATGGCAAGCGAGGCGGCAATAGAACCCACGCCCCAAAGGGGGGAACCAGAGCATGAGACGATTCCTGACATGTCTGGCAGCAGTCCTGTTGGCTGTCTCCGCGCCGGTGGCACTGGGAGCCTGCAGCGGCGGCGCCCTACTTGCGACCACGACGACCGCACATGCGCCCTCTGTGACGCCTACCTCGGGCGATACTCCGGGGGCGCCCACAACGAGCGTCCCAGAGCCCACCTCGACCACCACGGAAGCGAAGACTCCAGATCAGATCGCGTTCGTGAAGGAGGGTGGCTCCCAAGGCGATGGCATCTGGTTGGTGAACGCCGACGGCACCGACGCCCGGCTTCTGACAG
Organism: uncultured Actinomycetes bacterium; assembly: GCA_963784835.1. Taxonomy (GTDB): domain Bacteria; phylum Actinomycetota; class Thermoleophilia; order RBG-16-64-13; family RBG-16-64-13; genus RBG-16-64-13. The sequence goes on from CAWASM010000004.1 coordinate 241,610, forward strand.
ACAAGACGGGGTCTGTCGGCCAGATCGTCTGGTCGAAGGATGGAGGACGTCTTGCCATTCTCAGCGGCGCCCCGACGGCTGACAACTGGGCCCCGAGCGACTCCTTGTGGGTCATGAGCGCGGACGGCTCCGACCTGCGTCAAGTGAAGGTGACCATGCCCGCCAAGCCCCAGGGACTGTCCGGGGGATCGTTCAACGCCTGCGACTGGTCGCCTGACGGCAGTGAGCTGGCGCTCACTGTCTCCTATCCGGACGATGCCTCATCCTACGGCGACTCCCTTGCTCTTGTTGTCCTTGACGTCGCCTCCGGCAAGGCCAGATTCCTTAACGGCAGCACGGAGGATCTCGCCTGGGGTGATGTCTCCTTCACTCCCGACGGCTCCACCATCCTTGTGCTTGCGAATTCGGAGGACGCGGGTTGGCTGAACGCTATCGACCCCTCCACCGGCGCGCTTGCGGCGGGGCCGAGCATCGATTCCAGCTGGGCGGGAAAAGAGTACGCGGACTTCTTCCTGCGCCCCTTCGCTTTCGCGCTCTCGGCCGACGGCTCTCAGATCGCGTCGCTCTGGGGAGGGTACGACTACCAGACGCAGACCGGTAGCCCCGATTTCCTTGTGGTAAGTGCCTCTACGGGAGCGGACGCCCGGGAGTTGCTTCGGTCGACCGAGAACGAGAGAGCGAATCAGCCGTCGTGGTCCCCGAGCGGCAAGTCGCTCGCATTCGCGCAGGCGGAGTGGGATGAGCAGAGCCAAAGTTGGGTCGGAGGGAAGATCGCCGTGGCCCCCGTCGACGGGTCTGGGGCTCGAGTCGAACTGGTCGAGGGACGCCTGCCTGCGTGGCGGCCGACCGGTGCTTTCTGACGCCCTCGGGCCCCGCGAGTCCGGTCCAGGCTCTCCCCTGCTTGAACGCATCCGGGCAACAGCGGTCGCCGGCCGCTCAGGCGCCGCTCCTCAGGGCACGATGAAGATAGGTGTCCCGGGAACGACCTGCTGCGCCAACTCGGTGATGTCCTTGTTGTACATGCGCACACAGCCGTGGCTGACGCTCTTGCCGACGCTGCTCGGATTGTTGGTGCCGTGGATGCCCACCACTCCCCCGCCCGGCCAGTCGGTGAGGGTCTCGGAATACGCACTGGTGGGGATGGCGAAGGGACCGTAGGGACCTTTCGGATTGGGCCTGATGGTCCCCAGAGCGAAGAAGGTGCCGATGGGAGTGGGATTGGTGCTGGTGCCTATGCACACCGGGTAGGAGGCTACTGTCACGCCCTGGTCGCAGAGAGTCAGCCGATGGGCGGCCCGCTCGATGACTATCGCTTTGGTGAGAACGCTTACGGTCACCTGGTCGCTCGAGACCCAGCCGTTGCTCCCGTTGGGCCGCCGCGCCAGCCGCACCTCGTACCAGGTGGCTCCCCCCAGGGAGACCGCCGGCCCGACGACGAGCAGGGTGGTTACTTGCTTGATGGCATTGTAGTGGTCGAGCGTCTGCACGACGGCGCCACCGGGCGAAGCCAGCGCGCGCACCGTGCCGTTGGCGCTCGCCACCTGGTAGGAAGGCTGCACTACAAGGCCACCCGAAAACGTGACCGTGGGGACGGTGGTAGTGGTGGGGGCGACGGTGGTGGTCGGCGCGGTGGTAGTCGGCGGCGCGGTGGTAGTCACGGCGCGGTCGTGGTGGTCACCGACGCGGCCGTGGTGATGACGGCGGGCGCGGCCCCGGCGGGCGGAGCCCCGGCGACCGAGAGCGGCGTATCGCTGGTGCCGGGATGAGTGGCGCTGACTATGCCAAAGACGAGGAGAGCGCAGGTGAGCACCGCGATCAACACAACGACGACGTGCGACTTCTTCATGGCGCGTCCCCTTGGTGTGTAGGGCCCGCGGCCGCTACTCCAGTTGCCCGCGTATCTCCCCGCGGGTGTTGGTGACTGTGCCCACGTTCAGATACACCGTGCCCTCCCCGATGAGGGCCTGCAAGTCGGCGATGGCTGCCCTTGAAGGGGGCCCAGCAGCTGAGCCGCGGTGAAGGACCCCTCGGCTACCACTCCGCTGAACGCGCCCGCGATGGTGGGCCCTGGGTAGAGGGTCAGGATCCCGTCGCCGATCGCTCCCTGCGCGCCCACGCGCAGGCGGGCGATGGTGAGGTCGGTCAGGCTGCTGACCTCAAAGACGTAGTCCACAGAGAGGCCATCCGCGGCCACGGTGAAAGTCAGAGTGCCGGTGGCGTCGCTGGTGACGGCGGGGACGGACTCGGCGCCCGAGAGCCGAGCGACATAGGTAGGCGTGACATCCAGCGCGGTGGTGGTGGTGAGAATGGTGGTGGAAGTCGTGGTGGACGAAGTGGTGCTGGCCGGCAGCTCGGTGGATGTGGTGACGGCCGAAGACGTGGTGTCCACCGCGGCCAGACCCGCCACCGAAGAGGGTGACGTGGTGGCGGTGGGAGCAGTCTTGCCGCCCAACACGAACACGAACAAGAGGACGACGATCGCCGCGACGACCAAGACCCCGGCCACAGCCCACAGCCACCAGCGCCGGCGCGGCGGTTCGGAGCCGTTGTTGAAGTGGGCGGTCATTCCGGTGACCTCCGCGCTACGGACCGGTGCGACTCCGACGGCCCCGCCGGCGGCTCCGGCGCCGGGCGCCGGGGTCGCTCTGCCTGAGCCACCCGCGATGAGGGCCCGGGCCAGCACCCACTTCTCCATGTCTTCCCAGGTGCGCGGCTCGAGGGGATATGATTCCGGCCCAACCGGTTCGCTCCCGGCCGATTCCGCGCGCACGGTCGCCATGAAGGCCTGGAGTTCCGCCGCCACCGACTCGGCGGTGCGCTCTCGAGAGAGGATGGCCTGCTCGTAGCCCTGAGCCGCCAACATGTCCCACTGCAGGTCGGTGAAGCGCTGGGGAAAGAACTTCTGTAGCGCTGCCCTGGCTTGATTGCCGTTGCTCACAGATGAGTCTCCAAAGTCTGGTCTGCACGTTTCCCGCTCGTGACCACGCCCGTGGAGTTTAGCAGGAGCGACGGGCGGCGGCGGGACAGGGACGGGCGCGAGACGACTCGCGAAGACAAGGAGCGCCGGAGACGGCCCGCCAAGCGCTTCCGCGCTGGGCTAGGCCCCGCCGCCTACATGGCCCCGTCGGCGGCGCTGCAGTCAGTAGGCGTGGTCATGTCGTCAGCACACGCGGCGACAGCGAACACAAGCGCCCAGAAACACCAGCCCGAGAACGAGACGCATTCTTGTGAGCCGAGATCGGCCCCCCCCAAACCACTCCCATCGGTCCCCTTCCGAGGTCGCGTTTGCCAAGGCTGGCGAGGTGCAACAGCCGGCCTCCTCCATAGTAGTCCGTGCACCCCCCGATTGTCAACCGGAACGACGCGCACGCTTGACTCGCGACCCCCTCCCGGCTACCGTCAAGCCGCCATGACCACCGTGACCCCAGAGATCGAAGCCCAGGCCGCGCGCCCTGCGCGACCGGCTCACCCCCGCCGAGAAGTTGGGGATGCTCTCGGGCAGCGTGGACTTCTACCGGTCATGGTCGGCATGCCCGGCACCGAGGACGGCGTCGGAGGCAGGAGCCGAGGCTGGTCGCCGTCCTACCCTGGCGGCGGGGGTGGAGCGGCTGGGACTGAGCGGCCTCAGCTTCTCCGACGGACCGCGGGGCATCGCGGTGGGAGTGTCCACCTGCTTCCCGGTGCCCATGGCCCGAGCGGCGACTTTCGACTATGCGCTCGAGGAGCAAGTGGGCGAAGCCATGGGTCGAGAGGCGCGGGCCCACGGGGTGAACATCGTGGCGGCTCCGTGCATCAACCTGCTCCGTCATCCCGGCTGGGGACGGGCCCAGGAGACCTACGGCGACGACGTGACCCACGTCGGCGAGATGGGCGCCGCACTGATGCGTGGCCTGCAGAAGCACGTGATGGCCTGCGTCAAGCACTTCGCCTGCAACAGCATCGAGAACACCCGTTTCCGTCTGGATGTGCGCGTGGACCCGGAGGTGCTCGACACCGTCTACCTGCCCCACTTCGAACGGGTGGTGCGGGAGGGCGTGGCCTCGGTGATGTCGGCCTACAACTCCGTCAACGGGGAGTGGTGCTCGGAGAACCACTATCTGCTCACCGAGGTGCTCAAGGAGCGTTGGGGATTCGATGGATTCGTGATGAGCGACTTCGTCTTCGCCATCCACGATGGGCCCAAAGCCGTGAACGCCGGCCTAGACCTGGAGATGCCGTCCCCCCTCTTTCTGGGCAAACACCTGGACGCGCAGTCGAGCAGGGCTTGGTGCCCTGGGAGCGCATCGACGACGCGGTGCTGCGGCTGCTACATGCAGCAGTTGCGCTTCGCGCCGGCGGCGGCGCCCGCAGGCGCGCCGGGCGACCGGAGGGCGCGCCCGCCGAGCGGCGCCGCTGACACCAGCCCCCAGCCCCATCTACGGCCCCGAGGTGATCGGCTGTGCCGCACACCGGGCTCTCGCTCGCGAGGTAGCCACCAGGGCTATCGTGCTGCTGCGCAACGAGCCGGTGGCGGCGCGGCCCGGGGAACCGGCGAGGCCGGTGCTGCCGCTGCGCATGGGCGCGGCGGGCAGCGGCGCTGAGATGGGCGCCCCGGTGGGCGCCTCCGGCAGCGAGGGCGCCGTCGCGAGCGCCGCCGGAGACGCGAGCGCCGCCGGGAGACACGGGCGCCGCAGAGGGCACCGCCGCCGCGAAGCTGCGGCGCGTAGCGGTCATAGGCAGGTTGGCCGCCGTACCCAACACAGGTGATCACGGTTCCAGCCACGTCGTTGCTCCCTATATAGTCACCCCGCTCGAAGGACTGCGTGCGGCACTGGAGCCCCTCGGCGTAGAGGTCGTCCACGACTCGGGCGACGATCCGGCGCGGGCCGCGCGATCGGCCGCCGAGGCCGATGCGGCTTTGGTGGTCGTCGGCTACGACTACCGCGACGAAGGCGAGCTGATAGCCGCTCCCCTGCCCGACGGCTTCTTGCGTATTCTCCCCCGGCCCCCACTCTCAAGTCTACCTGGAGTGTTGGCGAAGGCAGCCAAAGCCACGTGGGTCATGGTGGCCGCCAGGCTCCTCGGCAGAGGCGGCCTGGCCGGCGGCGGCGACCGCAAATGCCTCACCCTCCACCGGACCGACGAGGATCTTCTCTTGGCCGTGGCGGCAGCCAATCCCAGGACGGTGGCCGTGCTCATGTGCGGCTCGGCCGTGCTCATGGAGCGGTGGCGTCAGAAAGTGCCGGCCATCCTCATCCTTTGGTATCCAGGCATGGAGGGAGGTCACGCCCTGGCCGACATCGTGCTCGGTCGCCGCTCGCCGACGGGACGTCTCCCTTTCGCCATCCCCACCAGCCCGGAGCACCTGCCCTTCTTCGACCCGGAGGCCACCGTCATCGAATACGGGCCGCTCCACGGTCAAGCCCTGCTGGACCACCTGGGAGTCCCGGCTGCCTATCCATTCGGGTTCGGGCTGAGCTACAGCGACGGGCTATGATCCTCAGCCATCGCGGTGCACAGGTCAGGGCTGAGTAGAGCTCACACCTCGCGTCGCCCGTTCATCCGATCTTCAGCCGAGCGGCCTCCGCGGCTGTCCTCTCCCGTTCCAACAGCTCCTCCACCAGCCCTGGGTGGGACATAAGCATCTCGAGGAACCGGTCCGCCGCTCGAGACTGGAGCACGCTGCCGATCTCCCAGCGAGCGACTGTCTTGGCCGGCACGCCCATAGCTGCTTCCAGCTCCGCCTGCGTCAGTCCCAGAGCCTTGCGGAACTGGACGATCTCCGCACCCGGAACAAGGCCCATTTCCGCTCGGGCGATATCCGAGCCTATTCGCTGCAAGGCGTCGCTCTGGCCGGGAGCGAAGAACACCTCGGCGCACGAGTCGCAACGCATCACTTCTGCGCTCGGGACAAGGTAGGTACGGCCGCGAAACGCTACATCGTGAGGGATGCGTGCACGTCGCACGCTTCCCGCCGCGCAGACAGGGCAGGCGAACTGCGACACCCTGTCGGCTGTCTTGGCTGTCGACACTTGCCCTCCTCTCCGGCCGGTTTCAGTCTAGGTTCGTGTCACGCTTCAAGGCCGCGATGACGAAGAGCCCCTCGTCAGTCCGGCAGAAATGGACGTAGACGTTTTCGACACCCCGTTGGACCGTGTAGACGTCATGCCATCCCTTGATCCTTCGGCCCAGCATCGATTTCTGGAAGCTCGCCGCTGACAGTCGCCGCAGACAGTCAAGGGCGTCCTCCTCGGTCCATCCCATCTGAGTGAACCCTTCGCGGGCCGGCCTATGGAACACATACGCGCCTTCGGCTAGCGCCTGCCATAGCTCCTCCAACCGGTAGGTCGGTCTCCCCCGGTCGGTGATCACGGTTGGACGCACCAGTGGGTTGGCACGCGCCGCCACAGTCGGAGAAGGTAGGCCCGCACGCATAGTGGCATAATGCCACTAAGACGTGAGTCGATTATAGTCGAAATCTGGAGCACCGCAACCCCCATTTGGGCTTCGCCGCAGCATGGTAGCCAGACGGAGTCGGGTGCGGAATAAGCCCTTGGATGGATCCGAACTACCCGCGGGCGTCGCGGGGTGTCAGGCGGCATGGTCGCCGCCAGTCTGTCAGCCAGAAGGCCTCGCCTCTCCCGACTGAGTTCGTATATTCTTGAAGCACGTATTCCAGGCTCGCTCACCGGAACGTCGGGGCCGCCGCCTCTCCGGGTGGCCAGGTGAAAGACCGGCCACCCAGCCAGCGCAAGACTCTCCGGCTGCCCGATTCGCCCCGGCTTGCGGTGCGCGATACTGGAAAGCAGTGAACCATCGACGCGAAGGAGACTTGATATGCGGCCAGCAAAGATAGCGGCGATCGTGGGAGGCGTTCTGCTTGTGCTTATCGGCCTGGCTCTCCTCCTTCCAGGCGGATTCCTGCTGTGGCTACACGGCACCCAACGCGACTCCGACGGCTTCTACACGACCCCCAACCGGGTGCTGACCACCAGCGCCTACGCTCTCACCACGCCGGACGTGGACTTGGGCTCCGACTGGACTTGGGCGTGGCTCCCGAAGGGGGATGCCGCTGCGGTCCGCATCCAGGCTGAATCCACCGGAGATGCTGCGCTCTTCATCGGCATAGGCCCCACCGACCGGGTGGTGGAGTACCTGGCGGGCGTCGCTCATGACGAGGTGGAAGTGAGCGGCTTCGCCCCCTGGCATGCATCCGTCGACTATCGCCACACCGATGGGGGAGCGCCTAGCTCTGGGCCTAGTCAGCAAGACTTCTGGGTAGCCGAGGCGCAAGGCTCAGGTAGCCAGACGCTCGACTGGCCGGTGGAGAGCGGCAAATGGACCGCGGTGCTGATGAACGCCGACGGGAGCGCTCATGTGACCGCCGACGTGACCTTGGGAGCCCGGTTTGGAGCGCTTGTCTACATCGCGATAGGCATCACCGCAGGCGGCGTGATCCTGCTGGCTGTGGGCATCTTGCTCATCGTCCTAGGTGCGCGGCGGCGCCGGACCGAGCCTCCGGCGGGGCCGGCGCTGATGGCGACATCATTGCCGAACCAGCCCGTGCAGGTAACGGCGGCGCAGGGTCCACAGGATCCGCAGAGCGCGCAAGTCCCACCGAGCCCGCCTAGTTCCACCTACCCCGCGTTCCCGCTCACCTTCACGGTGGACTACCCCGACAGGCCGCTGAATCGCCTGTCCAGCTTCTTCCGCTGCCTCTGGATCATCCCCATCGGCATCATCGCGGGCCTGGTCGCATCGGGCACCATCACCGGGCACGGCCACGAGTATCTGTGGGCTTGGGGCGTAGGCGGCCTGCTGTTCGCCCCCGTGCTGCTCATGCTGCTCTTCCGCCGGAAATACCCGCGCTGGTGGTTCGACTGGAATCTCAACCTGACGCGCTTTCTCATGCGGGTCACGGTCTATGGGCAGTTGCTGCGGGACGAATACCCGTCCACCGATGAGGAACAGGCCGTCCACTTGGACTTCCCCTATCCCGACGTGCAGCAGCTCAGCCAGGGGCTACCTCTCATCAAGTGGTTCTTGGCCATCCCTCACTGGATCGTGCTGTTCTTCCTGTGGATCGGAGCGGTCGTGAGCGTCGTGATCGCCTGGTTCGCCATCCTCTTCACGGGCCGCTACCCCCGTGGCCTGTTCGACTACGTTGTCGGAGTGAACCGCTGGATGCTGCGTGTGGATGCGTACGCCATCCTGTTGATCACCGACGAGTACCCGCCGTTCTCCCTGTCTGAATAGACGGCCACCGCCTCACCCGCGACCCGTGCAGGTCGCGGGTGAGGCGGTCTGCATGCCGGGAGACGGTCAGAGGACGAGCGGCAGGATCGCCGCGAGGTCCCGCCCGCTGACTTGATGCCGCACCAACCCGGTGAGATCGCAGGTGCTTTCGATCCCGATGGACGTACCCACCGCCCGGAACAAGTCGACGTCCGATTCACCGTCGCCGACGGCCGCGCAATCCTCCAGGGCGAACCCAAGCGCGTCACACAGCTCCCGCAGGCAGTCGAGCTTGCCGGCAGAGCCAAGATGTCTGGTGATGCGGCCGGTGTAGACCGGATCGCTGCCGCCGGAGGTCTCGAAGTCGCTGCCGAAACAATGGTCGAAGGTGAAGCGCCTCGCTACGGCCTGAGCGACCTCTGCAGGCCCCGAGGTGATGAGCACCGTCACGACGCCGAAGTCTCGGAGCGTGTCGAGGACCAGGCCCAGGTTCTCGATGGTCAGCAGTTGCGCGTCGAGGTTCTCCTCAATGGCAGCCACAGGAAGGCCCGCGATGAACGGCGCCCGTTCGTAGTCGGCCGCTATCCAGTGGACCTCCTTGCCGGCTTCGCGCCGATCGATGTCGGCCATGATCTGCTCGGGTGCATGGTTGAGCCGAAGTAGATACTGTAAAGAGTTCGGACGGAGCACGACCGTGCCGTCGAGGTCGAAGCAGACGAGCTTGGGACGGCGGCCCGTCCTTGCACGATCAGCCCCGGCCTCCCATGTTCACGGGTACCTCTGGGACAGCTTGAAGCGCGGACGCTCTTCGTAGACCTTGTAGTACGGGCCTTGGATCTCGTCGGGCGTCAGTTTCCTGAGGCGACCGGACTTCACGGCCTGCTCGCAGGCCTCCTCCAACGGATTGGCGCCGAAGAACTCGGCCAGACCCATGTTCTCCTGGAGCGCCCTGTCCCAGTCGCAGTGGATGGCGCCCGTTGGACAGATCAATTCGCAGAACGTGCATCCCATCCACATGTCGCAGGCATTGCCCTCTGAGCCATAGCGAGGCGGGTCGGCCGACAGATCGATATAGCCCATAGTGCAGTTGGCTTCGCAGATACGACATTTCGGATACAGACACTTCTCCTTGTCAAAGAAGAGCCGACCGTGGGGGTTGTGGCCGGACTGGTAGAACTCTAGGAGCGCGAGGAGTTGGGGCGTCAGTACGAAATCGGGTGCAGGAGGAATCAGCGCGACTTCTCCAGCTCGTATGCGTCTGCTCACGTCCACCATTCTCTCGCCGAAGGCCGCTGCTTCCTGCAGGTCGATCTCGTCGGGATGGCCGTCGGTGAAATATGGTTTCGGCGCAACCTGAAAATGGACGCTTCCGTACCAGTCCTGCCAGCCGATAGGCGTGAAGCCTTTCATCTGCAGCTTGCGGATGACACTGGGGAAATACAGTTCGGGCATGACCCCGTGGGTGTTGAAGGAGAAGATCTGCTTGTTGATCTGCTGGGGCAGGCTCTCAACAAAGATGCGCACATTAGGCGTGAACCCGCCCATCCATACCGGGGTGCCAAGACCGATAAGATCGTAGGCTCCGAGGTCTTTCAAGGCCGCCTTCTTGACGGGGACCAGATCGCATTGGTCCACCAGAGGCTTCATCCCGCTTTGAATGGCGCGGGCGATCCGCCCTGTGTTGCCTGTTTGCGAATAGTAGATGATGAGTACTTTCATTCCCTAGCTCCCTCGGCTTCCAGGATTGTGGGAGGTTTGCTCCCGATGCTCTCAGTCTAGGCCAATAGCGGAACGAGTCAAAGGGAGTGCGAATCCATCCATCCGGGTGCTTCGGGAGACTTTGGCAGTAATTAGGGGGCAAGCTCAACAGCGCTCGCGGGTCACAGGGGGATACTGTACGGACTTCGAACGCAATGAGGTAGTGTGCTGACTTGTGTGCAAAAGCTCTTGGGAGAAGGACAAGAGAAAAGGTCATGGTATGCACGTGATGCCGAATCACCCCTCAGAAAGGGAGCACACCATGACCCACGAGAAGAGTACTGCCGGCACGCGCCAACCTTAAAGCCCTCATGGCCGAGGATCAGGACTTCGTCCGCGATCTCGTCCGCGAGGTGATGCAGGAGATCCTGGAAGCGGAGATGACCGACGCTCTGGGCGCAGAACCCGGTGAACGGACCGAAAGCCGTCTGGGCTATCGTGCCGGCCATTACCCCCGCACGCTTGTCACCCGCGTGGGCAAACTGGAACTGCGCGTGCCCCGCGATCGCGACGGCCGGTTCTCCACCGAGCTCTTCGAGCGCTATCAGCGCTCGGAGAAGGCCCTGGTCTCGGCGCTGGCCGAGATGTATGTCCAAGGAGTCTCCACCCGCAAGGTCAAAGCCATCACCGAGGAGCTCTGCGGTCACAGCTTTTCCGCCTCGGCCATAAGCCAGATCAACAAGGGCCTCGACGCCGGCCTGTCCGAGTTCGCCCACCGGCACTTGGAGAGCCCTATCCCTATCTCATCCTGGACGCCCGCTATGAACGGGTCCGCGAAGGCGGGGTGATCCGCTCGCCAAGCGGTGCTCGTGGCCATCGGCATCAACACCGATGGATACCGGCAGATCCTGGGCGTCGATCTCGCCGGCCGGGAGAGCCAGACCAGCTGGCGGGACTTCCTGGTGGCCCTTCGGGAGCGCGGCCTGCACGGCGTCGAGTTCGTGGTCTCCGACGACCACCAGGGCCTGCGGCGGAGCATCATGGAGATCCTGCCGGAAGCCGCCTGGCAGCGCTGCTATGTGCACTTCCTCAGGAACGCCCTCGACCACATGCCCCGCAAAGCAAGCGACGACTGCCTGCAGGAACTCCGGTGGCTCTATGACCGCCGGAACTTGGCCGAAGCTCAGAAGGATCTGGCCGCCTGGCTCACCAGATGGCAGAAGACCTATCCCCGCTCTGTGCGACTGGGTGGAGGAGAACATCGCCGAGACGCTGACCTTCTATCGGCTACCGATCGGCCATCACAAGCACCTCAAGAGCACCAACATGCTGGAGAGACTGAACGAGGAGATCAAACGCCGGACCCGGTCGTGAGGATCTTCCCCAACTCAGACAGCTGTCTTCGGCTGATCCGGGCTCTTGCCGTCGAGACCCACGAAGGCTGGCTCGAGGAGCATCGCTATCTCAACATGGATCTCCTCGTCGAACACAAACGCGAACTACTGCGGCAACTGGAGGACGCGGCCTAAGAAGACAACGCCAGGGAAGACGTCGTCATACCGTGATCTGCTTTTGCACAACTTGACAGACACAACCGGCAATGATAGGGTTCTCGTGGGCTTTAGCTGCTGACGGATGACCTGTTCGCCCGGGCCGAAGCAAGGAGCCGTGATGGATTCGTTAGGTCTTTGGCTGAGGTTTCCCGCTGGTTCTGGCTATGATCGCCGGCCCTTGCGTGTTGGGCGCCTTCATAGTCTACGTCTGTCTTCTCCAGTCCGCATTGGGCACGTGCTCCCCCCAGAACCAGTGACGAGGCCAGGCTTGGTCTGGCGAGCTGGGGATCCCCTTCTTTGGCCTGATCTGGCAGTTCTTCGTTGTTCGGGCGCTAGACATTTCGCTGGAGGGCGAGTACCGCTCGCGAGGGTTCCCCGTGAACCGGGTTCGTGTGAAATCTCCCGGGACGGCCAAGGCCGTCCTAGACGCCGTAACGCTGCCGGACGTGCTGATTTCCGCTGTGCTCTTAATCAAAGGAGCGCCTCCTACCGGTGACCCCTTCCATTCGCTGTTCGTATACTCCTTGGAGGCTAGCTTCCCCCTGATAGTCGCAAGCCTGTTTCTATTCATCTTGTACTGGTCCAGGGTGCAGGCGACGTTGAAGGATCTCCGCCGGCGCACGGCTCGGGAGAATCCAGAAGCATTCGGGAGAGTCGGGCCGGTCCACACGTGATCTAGGTTAGCTACGCCCGGGCGATACTGGACGCTCTTCGAACCGGGAGGGTATCATCCTAGGGCTGCTGGTTGGCCGTTGCCACGTGGCTGCCCTCCTGTCCATCCGGCCAATAGCGTAGGCTTTGCAGGTACTCAATCGATTCGGGGTGCTCCACGAACTCCAAGAGATTACCGACCTTTGACATGAGCGCATCGCGCACCTCGCCCGGGCTGGCGAAGAAGAACTCTTTGCGCAGGTTCGCATGATTGAGGCGTCGGGCCGCAAAGTGCTGATGCAGCTCGGTTTCGATGGTGACGGCGTCTTCCGAGAAGAACAGAGCGTGGACATCGAAGCGGAAAGGAACAGACGCGCCACCTAGTTCATTGACTCTGTCGAGTGGCTCCAGGCGACGAGTCAGGCCGATCTTGACCACGTTCTCGCCGAAAGCGCCCCTGTTGGAAATCACATAAACGTAGCCCGCTCGGATATTCGCGGCACGGTAATCGTTCTGCGCAATCGCCTCGTCGAGCTCGGCGAGCCTTCGCTCCAACTCGGGGTCTGTTGACCCGCTGCTCTTCAGCGCTTCCAAAGCGTTCAGCAGATGGCTCCGCTCCTTGTCGAGCCTTGCTCTTTCCTCTGCGAGTTCGGCCTCAACCCTCCGCTCTTCGCGGAGACGCGCACGTTCCTCGATGGCCGCTTCGCGCTCCTCCTGCTTCTTCATTAGGTAGTCAGCCGTCAGCTCGATCTCTTCGACACGCAATGCATGAAACGCGTCGCTAATATGCATCTGCATCATTGCGCCGAGCTTCCTGATGGCGTCCCGCGACGCGTCAATCCTCCTCTTGGCGGTCACGACGTTGCCCGCACGCAGGGAACGCAGGCTGTTGTCCACTTCCGCGTTGTAGGCCCTCAGCATCAGCGTGCCCAGGTCGTTGGCCATCTTGCGACCTTTGGCCAGCGAGTTGTCGAAGGTGAACATGTTCGACATTTCAATCGCGCGGTCGGTCTTGACGAGATCTGCGATGCGACCGCTCAGCTCGTCCAGACGGTCCTTGTACGCAGCTGCATTCTCAAGCGGATGGTGGTAGCGATAGATCCCGACTTCCTGAAGAACCTTTTCGTCGTCAAGGACAACGACGTCGTCGCAGGAGCCAACGCTTCAAGCTGAGCCCGCAGGGCGGCGATTCTCTGCCTCGAGAACCGCAACCTGCTGACCCGATCGTCGGAAACGGTGTTCGGCACCGTTGTCAGTAGACGTCAGGGGCGCTTGGCCATCTCGCGAGGCGTCGCTCGCCTCATCGTTGGTGAAGCGGCCGACAACCAGAGTTGCCAGCCCTCAGGCGGGTCAGGCCATGCGGGATCGGGCGACCACCCTTTTGGTGGCACCCAGCCGTCGGGAGGCTTGGGCCATCCGGGCGGCGGATTGAAGACGAGCTGGTCGTCGGTCATGACCGGCGGATTCCGGAAGGATCCACGGCGACGAGGTCATACGGGCTTTTGGAAACAACCGCGCCAAGGTGACTGAGAGTGGCGGCAGGAACAACATTCGCGAGATTCAACTCAAGGAACGAATCGCGTTCGGCACCGACCGCCACAAAGGGAATGTAGGCTCCCGACCAGTCGCGGGGTCGATTGTTTCCGTCCCGACCTGTAACGATATCGTCTTGATGAGCCCACGGCGGTCGGCCTCGAATACTTCGTGTATCGACCGGAGCGCGACCTGAAGCACGGCATTCGTGTATCGGTCCTTGCACGCTTTCTGCGAGAGGGTTGTCGTCGTAATTTCGTCGGTCGACTTCGTGTACTTGTGTGCACCGTGGTGGGCAGCTTGTCGGGGCCGGGCACCACGCACTTTCAACCGTAGCTCAGCGGTGGCGGGGTCAAACTCAAAATCGTGCTCGACCGGAAAATGAGCTGGGTAGACCGAGTTGGATAGCACGATCGCCACATACTCGTGGACGGCATGAACCGCGCCGTAGCCGAGGTCTGCAATGAGCGTGTCGATGGCTTGTTACTGCTCCGCCACCGCCGTTTCGCGTGCGCGCATTCCTTCGCATATCGGGCCCGCTCCACCTCGAGCGCAGCAACACGTTTCGCTTCCTGATCAGCATGCCAGCGCGCTCTGGCCTTGCGGGCTGACTCGGCCTCAACCAATGCAGACTTCCATTGAGCAACCGCGACCTCATGCGCGGCGGCACGCGTCGGCGACTGCCTTCTCGTGCTTCTTGCCACCAAGCAGCCCTTTAAGGCCTTGAGGCGGAACGGGCGGCGTGAAGATCGGCTCGGGGGATCAGGAATGGGCTCGGGGCGGGACCGGGGTCTCGAGGTCGGCCCGGTCGAACGGCGGGTGCTCGCAACGCGTGCGCAGTGCGGCCAAGTCCACGTAGTCGTCGACTGCAAGTGTCGCGGAAAGTAACGAGTCGATCTCGTCATACAACTGAGACAGCTCGAGGTTGCGCTTTCTGACCTCGGCCTCCATCGCGGCAACGTGTGCGTCGTGAGCTTCCTTGGCAAGCCGCTTCTGGTCGGCTGCACTGGCGCGAGCGAGCTGGGCAGCGGCGCGCTCCTCCGCCTTTCGTGCCTGCTCAGGCCGGAGCGTGGCAGCTTGCTGTCGCTCGGCTTCCCGCGTCGCTCCTGTTCGCGGGCCGCGACTTGCATTTGGTGGTTAAGTTCCGCGAGAAGACCACGCCGGGCCATGCTGAGCTACCTCCTCGCGCCTGGGTTAACGCGAATCGCGGACTCTCAATTCGTCGTTGGCACCGCGATTGTATCGCCAGGGGAGGCGAGGGCGACGGCTTCACACTTCG
>CAWASM010000005.1:0-210980 GCA_963784835.1 uncultured Actinomycetes bacterium
ACGATCTGATTGGCATCAGCGACCTCATCGGGGTCCCCGCTGAAAGCGCTGTATCCCCTGGCCGCCCGGCTTGTGGAGTATGGTTTGCTTGTGGAGGCTTGAGCCCGCTATGAATGTTCTTTTCATAAATGATTCCGCCAGCAATCCGAACTGGGGGGACCGAGCAGCAGCGATCTCCCTGCAGAGCATGATCTTTTCGGTAGGCGGTGGGATAGCATTTGCCTTGACCGAGGAGGCACTCGCTCATACGCTGCTCGGTGAAGGCCCTCCCGTGGTGACGAGCTTAAGCCCTTATCGTACGAGCGATGTGGTCAAGCAGTTTGTCCCCCCCGTCCTAATCCGGATGGGGTGCAGATTGGTGCCCGGTGTTGACAACTCACGTACCGGTCGACTGATCCCCCGGAACTGGGAGGATTTTGCTGAAGCCGCGCGAGCAGTCGGAAAAAGGAACCCGTGGCCTAGACTCACCCAGGCGATAGACGAATCGGACCTAATGGTCATTCACGGAGACGGTGCGATGGTCGGCAATGGCATCATCCCGCGCACAATGCTGTTTCTCACCTACTTGGTTAAGAAGTACTACGAAAAACCAGTCATCATGGTCAATCACACCGCGGATTTAGACCATCCCGACTTGCGCAAGATGGCGTGTGAGGTGTATCCGCTATTCGACGATGTGGTCTTCCGCGATCCGATTTCGGCGGAGCGCTGCAAAAGATATGTGCAATGGCAGATACGCGCCCGACACAGCATTCCTGTTCGAACCCGCGTCGCGCGACATGTGGATATCCGTTGCCCAACGTCCTACCTTTCGATGTCTCGCCGTGCTGCAAAGATTCGATCCGTCTGAACCTTACATATGCGTAGGTCGGTTCCTCGCTCTTCTGGAGAGACCAGTTGCGTCAGAGACAGCGCGCGCGTCATCGCCACCTACATATCGCTGTTAGGAGAATACAGTTGTTTCCCTATATTCGGTCGATTATCCTCACTGTCTCAGACCTAGTCGATGAGGCCATACTCAGAGCAGTTGCCGACTTTCTGGGTCTGCCCCTCATCGGGTTGGCGACTCCGATTCAACGACGGTCGACATCTGGGGAACGCCGACGCGTACATAGGAGGACGGTGGCACGGGGGGATATTCGCCTTGCGCGGAGGAGCACCCGTTGTTCCGTTGTCGGCAAAGACATTCAAGATGCAGGCGCTGCCAGAGATGGCAGGCCTGGCTTTGCCGACGTTTGATGCCCTAAATCTTGGGGCGGTGATTGACCCCATAGGACAATGCCTGATGAACTTCCTAGAGCAGGGAGATGTCTTGAGATACAGACTTCGCGCCTGGAGCAGCGAGCAGGCCGAGAATGCCTGGGACAACGTCAAATACCTAAGGAAGATTCCTATGTCATACAAGGAAGCCGCTAGATGAGACCCAAATCTTGTGGTCATACTGGGGCCGTCTTTTGGCCGGTTTCCGGAAATCGTCGCCAAGGGTTTCCGCCAGAACGACGTTGAGGCCCTTGTCTTCTCCTACCCGGAACCGCCATTGAAACCACTGGAACGCCTGACGTCGGGGATACCTGCCGGTTATGGGCCTATCCGCCCCGCGCAAGGTGCACATGATCCAAATATTGGGGCGCGTTCGGGAGGCCTGTAGGACTGCAAGCTTGCTGATCATCATCAAGGGGGACCAGATTCCCTTGGCCCAATACGCCGAACTCCTCGACGATGTTAGGTGCCCCAAGGCGTTGTGGCTAATGGATAGCGTTCATGGAGTGCGTGATGGGCTGCGCAGGGCGAGCATGGCCGATATCGTCTTCTCCTTCGACGGGGCAGACTTCTCTGGCCCTCACCGACCTTTCCCCTCCGCACCACCTGGTCGCACTTGCAGCCGACCCCGACTTGTACCATCCGATTGAGATGACGAAGCGATCGTGGGACTTTTCCTTAGTGGGTGCACTCTACCCAACCAGGCTGACTACATTAGAGTCCATCCTGATGGCCCTTCCCCCGGATGCAAGACACCGAGGTCGTATCGTGGGCTCGTACCGATCCTATCTCCATCCCTCAAGGACGAGACGGCTACTGGCGCAGTATCCCTTGACCGCCAGGCATCTCGATCACGGAGAAAACTGGGCACATGACAGCGTCAATCGACTCTACAACCAGAGCAGGATATGCCTGAACGTCTTCCACCGCAATCTATCGACAGCGTGAATCCGCGTACGTTTGAGATTTGCAGCAGCGAGCTTCCAACTTTGTCAATCCAACGGTGCCGTCAGCCGGTATTTCGCCATTGGGAGTGAGATAGAGATCTTCGCGACTGCCGAGGAGGGAGCAGAGAAGATCGAGTACTACTTGCGAAACGACTCCGCCGCGAGGAGGATTGCCGCAGCCGGGAGAAAGCGAGTGCTGAAGGAGCACACCATGAAGATCCGCGTGGGACAGATGCTGGTCACCCTGGAGGATGACTGCATTGTGTAGCGCTCAGGGTGGAGCTGGCGGCTTATATCACAGCAAATGGCCCCGGGCGGGGCAACGCACAAGGAGCGTACATGATAACCACTATTGAATCACGTCATTTCAACGGGATCGTCGTGCTGGTTCCGGGGATCTTCGAAGATGAAAGGGGCTTCTTTTCGGAGGTGTATCGCCAAGACCAGTTCGAAGAATTAGGTCTTCCAGGAGTATTCGTTCAAGAGAACCATTCCCGGTCATCCGAGGGCGTACTACGTGGACTCCATTTCCAGTGGGATCCTCCGATGGGAAAGCTCATGCGGGTGACGGTGGGTCGCGCATACCTGGTAGCGGTGGATATCAGGCCTGGCTCTCCCACCCTCGGCAAATGGTTCGGCGCCGAGGTATCGGCCGAAAACAGGAGACAGATCTGGGCCCCCGCGGGGTTTGCCCGGGGATTCTGCGTACTTTCCGAAGTCGCGGAACTGCAGTACAAGTGCACTGCCCTCTACAACGGCAGCGGAGAGTCAGGGATCTCCTGGAACGACCCAGCCTTGGATGTCGATTGGCCAATCAATGCTCCGACGATCTCCGAGAAGGACGCGAAAGCGCAGTCCCTTGTTGAATGGCTCGACAGACCGGAGGCCCATCACTTCGACTACTGTTCGACCTAGAAGGGAGCACTGATGTCACTGAACCTCCTTCTCGTTGGCGGGGCTGGCTACATAGGATCTGCGCTGACGCCCGCCCTTTCGGAGCGCGGGTACGCTGTATCTGTAGTCGACCTGATGTGGTTCGGCAACCACCTGCCAGCAGG
Organism: uncultured Actinomycetes bacterium; assembly: GCA_963784835.1. Lineage (GTDB taxonomy): Bacteria > Actinomycetota > Thermoleophilia > RBG-16-64-13 > RBG-16-64-13 > RBG-16-64-13. The sequence continues at coordinate 3,266 of CAWASM010000005.1, forward strand.
TATCCCCATCATCAAGAAAGACGTTTTCGACTTGACCGAGAGGGACCTGGCCAGCTTCGACCAAGTCGTTTTCCTCGCCGGCTTGTCCAATGATCCCATGGCCGAGTACTCGCCCAGCAAGAACTTCGTGTTTAATGCCGCCGCGCCCGCGTACTTGGCCTACATCGCCAAACGAGCCGGGGTCAGACGCTTCATATACGCCGGATCTTGTTCAGTATATGGATACACAGTGAACGAGCTGTATGACGAAGCCTCCCCCGCGGTGTCAAAGCACCCATATGGCATCTCGAAACTTCAGGGTGAGCAGGCCGCTATGCAGCTATGCGCAGAGGGCTTCTCGGTTATCTGCTTCAGACAGGGGACCGTCAGCGGCTATAGCCCGCGCATGCGTCTGGATCTAATAGTCAACACTATGTTCCGTACCGCGATGCAAACCGGGGAGATCACGGTCAGCAATCCCTCAATTTGGCGTCCGATCCTAAGCATTCGTGACGCCGTCAGCGCTTACGTCCGCGCGGTGGAATCTAGCGACGAGATATCGGGATTTTCAACATAGCCTCTGGAAACTACACGGTTGGGGAAACGGCGGATATCGTCAAAGACTCGGTCGAGAAGCAGCTCGGCGGCACCATCAGACTTTCCATCAAGCACATACAGGACTTCCGCAACTACAAGGTGAACACGGAGAAGGCGATGAATGTGCTGAGCTTCAAACCTCTGCATACGGTGGCTTCGATCACAGAGGATCTTGTCAAGAACAAGCAGAAGTTCGAGGACTTTGACAACCCCACCTACTACAACATCCGGGTGTTCGAGGCTTTGGAGAAGACGGCGCAAGCCGGAGCCGATCTATGAGGGCCATGGTTATCGGCGGGAACGGCCAACTCGGCAGCGACTTGGTACTCGAGTGCCAACGACGAGGCTGGGAGGTCCTTTCGATGGCTCACGGGGAAATCCAGGTTGAGGATGCAGATTCGGTACGCAGCATCCTCGGGGAGACCAGGCCAGCGGTCATCTTCAATACGGCTGCCTTCCACAATGTACCACGCTGCGAGAGCAATCCCAACCGCGCCTATCAGGTCAATGCGATAGGTTCACTGAACGTGGCTCGCACCGCACGGGAGATAGGCGCGATCAACTCCTACTTCAGCACTGACTATGTGTTCGACGGCCTGAAGAGCTCTCCATACGTCGAAACCGATCGGCCGAATCCCCTCAACGTGTATGGGAACACCAAGTTGTCGGGGGAGTACTACTCTCTGAACCATGGCTCTCGTGGCCTTGTCATCCGGATCTCCGGCATCTACGGACGAGTTCCCTGCCGAGCAAAGGGCGGCAACTTCATCACCACTATGGCGAAAGCCGCCCGAGAGAAGCCCGAAGTCAGAGTGGTGAATGACGAGATTCTCTCACCGACCTCTACCACCGACATAGCTCGGGCCAGCCTGGACTTGGTGGAAAGCGGGGCTACCGGCCTCTTTCACGTGGCGAGTGAGGGGGAATGTTCATGGTATGAATTTGCCGAGGAGATCTTCGCCACGCTGCGACTGGGGACCCCGCTGCTTCCCTGCACTTCGCAGGAATTCCCGTCACCGTTCGGACGCCCTTCGTACTCTGTGTTGGAGAACGGCCAGATGAAGGCGCTCGGTTTCCCGCCAATGCCTCATTGGCGCGAGAGCCTGATTCGGTTTCTGGAAAGCGAGTTCGGAGCACCAGCAACCTGAGCAGACGTTCACGGGCTTGGGGACGATGAGAGGTGGCCGGGTTCCCTTGGACAGCTTCATCGGGTTCTTAGGTGATGACCCGCTCGTCATGCTGCTGTTCTTCCGTCTGTAGTGTAGACCAGTAGACCTCATCAGGGGTCCGGTCTTTCGAGCCCTTGGTGCCGGCGCCGCAGGTTGTAGAAGTCGAAGTAGGCCCGCAGTTCCCGGCGGGCCTCCGGAATGGTCTCGTATGCCTTCAGGTAGACCTCCTCGTATTTGACACTCCTCCAGAGCCGCTCGATGAAGACATTGTCCATCCAGCGGCCTCGTCCGTCCATGCTGATCCGGACGCCGTGGGACGCAAGCAGGCCGGTGAAGCCCTCGGAGGTGAACTGGGAGCCCTGGTCGGTGTTGAAGATCTCCGGCGGCTCGTGGCGGTCGAGCGCCTCTTGGAGCGCCTCGATGCAGAAGGAGGCGTCCAGTGTGTTGGAGAGCCTCCAGGAGAGCACGCGTCTGCTGGCCCAGTCCATGACTGCCACCAGGTAGCAGAAGCCACGTGCCATGGGCAGGTACGTCACGTCCGCGCACCACACCTGCCCGGCGCGGGTGATGTCCATTCCCCGCAAGAGGTAGGGGTAGACCTTGTGGCCGGGATGCAGGCTTGGAGAGCCGACGCTTGGGGGAGAGCGCCTCCATCCCCATGGTGCGCATGAGGGTGGTCACGTGCCCTCTGCCCACCGTGAAGCCCCGGTCGAGGAGCTCGTTCCGTGATCCTTCTGACTCCCGTAGAACGGGAGCTGCATGTGGATGTCGTCCATGGCGGCCATGAGGGCCAGATCGCCCTCGCCGGTTCCGACCGGCTCGTAGTAGACGCTTGCACGGGAGAGAGCGAGAAGCTGGGCCTGCCTGGTGATCGGCAAGGGACGCCTCTTGTCGATCATCGCTTTGCGCTCGTGCCGCTCATGCGACCGAGCGCACCGGACAAAAAATCGTTCTCCATGGTCAGCTCGCCGATCTTGGCATGCAACTCGGCGATGCTTGGCCCTCCCTCCGCAGCCTTCTCGTCCTCCCCGAACACGGCGGCGGCACCGTCCAAGAGCTGCCGCTTCCACTTGGTGATCTGGTTGGGGTGTACGTCGAAGCGCTCAGCGATGGTGATGAGGGGCTCCTCGCCCTTGATGGCCTCCAGAGCCACCTTGGCCTTGAACGCCGGTGAGTGGTTGCGTCTTGGTCTTCTCGGCATCTCCAATACCCTCCTCGGTCTTGTGCCTTGGAGCAGTATCACCTATCCGACTGTCCAGTTTCGCCGGGCCACTTCTCCTCTGTCTGATTTAGTGGAAGTAGCGCCGGTAGGAGAGCTTGTAGCGCAGATCGTGGCTGCGCTCGCGGATGGGCTTTGCCGGCACTCCACCCACGACAGTGAAGGGAGGCACATCGTCTGTGACGACTGCCCCTGAGGCGACGACGGCGCCTCGACCGATGTTCACCCCGGGTAAGATGGTCGACCGGCCGGACAGGACGGCGTAGTCATTCACCGTGACCTGGCCGCCCTTAGTCCCGTAGTCGGGGTCGTCCATGTCGTGCTGCAACGTGAAGATGTTCACCTGGTAGCTCACATCGACGCAGTCGCCGATGGCCAGCCCCGACCTTCCATCCAGGATGCAGTCGAAGTGCACCACCGAGTTGTCACCTATGGTGATCCTCCGGGGAGCGAACACCCGCACGCCCATGTGGACGTTCGTGTGGCGTCCGATGCGTACCCGGTACATGCGGCGCAAGAAGAAATGGCGCACAGTGAACGAGGGGCAATACGTCATAAACCGGTTGTAGAACCCCAGGTACAGGCAGAGGAAGAAGTGCGCCGCCTTGCTGTACCTCAATCTCGTCCCGAGCGGGCGGTCAGTCGTCACTCGTTCGCCTCCCCCAGCGCAAGGTACGCTTGATAGGTGGCCTCTACCATCGCCGGCACAGTGAACCCGGCGAGTATCGTCTCCCGGGCGTTGGCCCCCATCGTAGCCCGAAGAGCGTCGTCACCGGCCAACTGCAGAATACGCCAGGCCATCGTATCAGGGTCGTCGCGGTCGCACAGAAAGCCGCTGTATCCTTCGACAAGCACTTCCGGAACGCCTCCCACGTTGCTTGCCACCGCCGGCAGACCAAGGGCGAACGCCTCGAGAAGCACCATGGGAAGACCCTCGGTGCGCGAAGGCAGGAGCAGCATGTCTGACGCGACATAGTGAGGACCCACATTCCTTTGTCGGCTCGATCATCAGCGCCCGGGTTCCGAAGCCCCGCGCGCAGATTTCCACATCCGCCCTCATCCCGCCATCGCCCACTAGGAGGAAGCGTACGTCCTGCGAGTCGGTCAGCACTCGTCTTCATGACCCGGCACAGAGCATCTATCCCCTTCTGGGGATCGTACCTACCTACGAAACAGACTACCTTTGCCTGGGCCGGGATCCCCAAGGCCCTCCTAGCCGCGGCCTTCTCGGCCTCCCCGGGCAGAACCGCCACGCTGGTTCCGTTGTGGATCACCACGACGCGGTCGCCCCGGGTCCAGCGGGAGATCCTGGCGGCCGTCGCCGCCGACACCGCGACTACGCGGCTCGACCGAAACATGGTCAGGTAGTCGAGCGCGTAGTAGGCCTTCGAGCGCCACGTGGCCGAGCTGAAGAGATAGGCTCCATGTACTGTGCAGATGCTCTTGACCGGCGGACCTCCACGAAGCAGCGCCGCCCGGGCAATGAGGTTGGAGCGATATCCTTGTGAATGGATTACGCCGACGCCTTCCGCCGAGGCCAGCCTGCGCAACGATCGCACGGGATTCGTCCCGAGCACCCTCACTTCGACCCCCAGCTCGTCCGCCTCTCGAAGCAGCCAATCGTCGCCCGGGCTTGGTAGAGCCAGAAGGTCCAAGTCCACCCCAGGGTATTGCCTGAATCCCAGGGCAAGGGCGATGCAGTAGCGGTTGATGCCACCAAAGGCGAGGTTCTCCGTAACCAGAGCTATTCTCATTGCTGCGACACTCGGTCGCCGGTTTGCGGAGAAGAACAGCTCGAGAAGCTCCCTACGCAATCCACGTAGAGCGACCGGGTCGTGGCGCCACATTCGTAGTAGTCGGTGACTCCGTTGTTCTGACCGCGGCAGCGGATGAAGGTAGCCACGCCACCATCGACGATAAAGCCGTACCTCTGGTTGCCAGTGGAGACGCAGTCGATGACCTGGGCGTTGGTGCACTGGGCGATCTGGAAGCCGCCGTCCCCGTAACCGGACAGTGTCTTGACCCCGGAGGCCTGGCAGTCCCTCACGATCACGTTATTGGACGACCGGGCGTAGACCCCGTGACCGGGATACTGCAACGAGGCAAAGTCGGAGAACACGCATTTCTCGATGAGGACATCGTCCCCACCGGCATTGAAGGAGACCCCGAAATCGCCGCAGTGGGTGATGTTGCACCCGGAGATGACGATATTGGTGAAGACCCCGTTCGAGTACAGACCGGAGTTGCCCGCGTCCCGGATAGTGAGATCGCGGAAGGCGCCGCCCCTCAGGCCCGACACCATCACGACCTTCCCGCCCAGCAGAGAGTAGTCACCGACCATGGTGAAACCCTGCAGTACGATGCCGGCCGAGTCGGAGATGGTGAGCAAGTCATCGCCCCTCACGGTGAGAACTGCCTGGGCCGTGCCTACCAGGGTGAGGTTGCTCTTGCCTGCGATACGGAAGGGACCGGCGTAAGTGCCGTTGGGGATGGTGATGGTCGCACCCGAGGCGGCCGCGTCGATGGCCGCTTGGAGGTTGTACGACCAGCATCCGGAGAAGCACAGCCCCAGAATGACGAAGAAAAGGGTCATTCCCCCAAGCGCCCATCGGGTATACGCCGGACTGTGCATCTCCCTCCTTACGACAGAGCCCCGCAACGGGTCCGCTCTGGACCAACATGACCCATTCTAGGTGAATAACGCCGGAGCACAAGCGTCAGGGCCGGCGCGCCTCTCCTCCATGGAGTGCGCGCCGGCCCTGAGATTGGAGGCCAGAGGTGTGCCTGGCGGAGTGTCAGCTCGGATACTTGCTGAAGCTCCCCACGCAATCAGTGTAGAGCGACCGGGTCGTGGTGCCACATTCGTAGTAGTCGGTGACTCCGTTGTTCTGACCGCGGCAGCGGATGAAGGTAGCCACGCCACCATCGACGATAAAGCCGTACCTCTGGTTGCCAGTGGAGACGCAGTCGATGACCTGGGCGTTGGTGCACTGGGCGATCTGGAAGCCGCCGTCCCCGTAACCGGACAGTGTCTTGACCCCGGAGGCCTGGCAGTCCCTCACGATCACGTTATTGGACGACCGGGCGTAGACCCCGTGACCGGGATACTGCAACGAGGCAAAGTCGGAGAACACGCATTTCTCGATGAGGACATCGTCCCCACCGGCATTGAAGGAGACCCCGAAATCGCCGCAGTGGGTGATGTTGCACCCGGAGATGACGATATTGGTGAAGACCCCGTTCGAGTACAGACCGGAGTTGCCCGCGTCCCGGATAGTGAGATCGCGGAAGGCGCCGCCCCTCAGGCCCGACACCATCACGACCTTCCCGCCCAGCAGAGAGTAGTCACCGACCATGGTGAAACCCTGCAGTACGATGCCGGCCGAGTCGGAGATGGTGAGCAAGTCATCGCCCCTCACGGTGAGAACTGCCTGGGCCGTGCCTACCAGGGTGAGGTTGCTCTTGCCTGCGATACGGAAGGGACCGGCGTAAGTGCCGTTGGGGATGGTGATGGTCGCACCCGAGGCGGCCGCGTCGATGGCCGCTTGGAGGTTGAAAGGCTGCGCCGGCGGCATGGGCGCGCTCGTCGTGGACGTTGTGGCCGGAGCCGACGTGGTGGTAGTCATGGGCACCGTCGTGGTGGTCGGTCGTACCGTCGTGGTGGTAGTCATGGGCACCGTCGTGTGGTCGCGCACCGTCGTGGTGGTCGGCCGCACGGTGGTGGTGGTCGGTCGTACCGTCGTGGTGGTCGGCCGCACGGTGGTGGTAGTCGTGGCGGGTGCGGTGGTGGTGGTAGTAGTAGTAGTCGCGGTGACGGTCACGGTTGTGCTCGTAGGAGTCGAGATGGTCGTAGGAGTGGTCACGGCCGTCGTCGTCGGCCGGACAGTGATGGGCTTGGTCCTCCGCGCTGCACTCGGCAAGGTCCTCGTCAGGGTCCCCCTCACATACAGGGCGTCGATCTCCACAGAGTTCCCTTTGGCAAGCCGGTTCCTCTGGCCCGTCCAGACAACCTGGAGTGTGTGGGTGCCGCGCACCAAGGTCCCTGTGCTGTACACAGCCCGTTGGTTGCGGGCCCTTGAGCTGAACAGGTCTACCATCACCGCGGGGCCCCCGTCCAGCGAGACCCGAGCTTTGCCGGAGCGCGGACCTGTTGTTGCGATCCAAGTCAGGCCCGTCCCGTCAAACGTCAGCGCGACCGAGGCCCCCGCGCTGAGGGCGAACCTCGCGGTTCCCCCTGAGCGGGCTATGGCGCGTACGGTCCGCCATGATCCGTTGAACACGAGATTACGGTTGTCATCCTGGTAGCAAGTCGCCCCTGCGAGAGCCAGGCTAAGCGTACTGGCCGATGGAGTCCACCATGAACTCCATCCCACATACTGCGGGCTGGCGGCCGATGCGCCTTCGGCGGAGGGGGCGCTTGTCATGGTGAGAGCAACGGCGAGCGAAAGGATGAGCAGCGTGATCGCTGTCGCCCCCCCGAACGCTATCCGTCTTCCCTTGGTGTTTGGCCGATTGCTCACGGTCTAACCTCCGCTACCGCAGACCGCATTGAGAAAGACCCGCCAACCGACTAGGTCGAAAGCCCTTCTTCTCTGCGGCCAGTTTCTACTCACACAGAATAATTTCGACAGAATCTAACTTGGACTTGAGCTTTCGGGGCTCACGGGGAGTAGGCCTAAAGGCCAATACGGGGAGGAGCTGAGCTGGGCCTCGAAGGCCCTGCGGGGCTGCTTTGTGGGAGCTTAAACCTGCCTGAGGCCGGCAATCGCCCCTTCGTAAGCCCGTGCTGTCGCTTGCCCGACACTGGGCCAGCCCAGGGTCGATGTAGCTACACGGCGCCGGTCCTCAGTGGCGGCGGCTAGGTGGGCGGACCTTGCCTCCAGCGCTGCGATAGTCGCCTTCGCGATGGCAGGCCCGGTCGCCGCATCGGCGAAAATCACCGATCCAAGACCGGCGGTCTGATCCACGAACCCAGGGATGGGGGTCACCACGCTGGGCCTACCCAGACCGACCGCCGACATAAGCGCACCCGACTGCCAGATGGACTTGTAGGGAAAGACCACCAAGTCACAGGCCGCGTGATAGCGGACCATGGTCTCCACCGCCACGTAGCCGCCGGTGACCCGGACCCCAGGAAGCTTTTCGAGTTCGCTTAGCTGGGATCGAGCTTCGTCGCCTAGAGCGTGTCCGACGACCAGGAGAAGGGCTTCGGGGAAGGCCGCCCGAACCGCTGGCCACGCCTCGACGAGCAGGTCTGCGCCCTTGTAAGGCCTGACTACTCCGGCGAACAAGACGATAGGATCACCCTCCAGGCCAAGCGCCGCCCTAGCCTCCGACTTCTGCGGTAGTTCGGCATCGGCGAACATCACCCCGTGAGGCACTACCGCCGTAGCCTTCTTGACTCCTAGCAGGCTCTCGAGCTCGCGGACGACGTGGTGCGTGTGTACCACGAGCAGATCGGCGAGATCGAGATTCCCCCGGATGACCTCTCGCTTCGCTGCGGGGGTATCGTGCGGTAGAACATTGTGGACAGTCAGAACCAGGGGTATCCCTGCGTGATCGCAGGCCGCACGGAGCACACGCATGATGACCGTTTGCCTGGCCTCCAGAGGAATCCACTCGACGTGGACCACCTGGTATTCCCCCTCGCGGATGGCGTGACGGAGGCGCAGGAGGTTGACGGAGAATTCCACTGCCCTGCTCGCCAACCTGATAGCCCGCGGGTGGCTGAGGTGCACCGTGAGATCGGTGATCCATCGCGGACGTGGATATGGGTCAAGGTAGTCCGGCTCGAGATAGAAACGCGGAGAGGCCAGTTCAGCTTCGACCCCGTGATTCCGTAGCGCGCGGACAAGTGGCGCGTCGTAAAACGGGGTGTTGCATAGGAGATCGACTATGGCCACGCGCATACGATCCGCCCTACTGTCCGGCCGGTGCCTTGTGGACCCACCGTTGTATGCCCACGCATGCACCTATCACAAGCCAGGTGTACTTGATGAATTGCGTGTCCAGCTGTACGCCCTGGATCGCCACCACCACCAGAGCGGTGAAGACGCAAGCAGCGGCCAGCACCGCCTCGGAGTCTCCCGCCTCGGCCGCCCGCGTGTGGGCGCTCCACAGTACCCGGAAGGACGAGCCCAGTGCCAGCAAGAACGCCAGGAGACCGAGGACTCCGGTGGTGACGGCCATGCCTATGTACATGTTGTGGGCGGCCTTCCGGTCGGTAGAGTAGAGGCTGTAGTAGTCGGCGATGGCGACTACTTCGCTCTCCGAGCTGAAACCGGTGCCCAGGACGGGATTGTGCAGAACCTCCCGAACTCCCGCTTCCCAGGCCGCCCCCCGTTTGGTGCCCAATTGTTCGAAGGAGGTCTGGCCGATGCTGCCGAACTTCTCCTTGACAGCCTCTCCGTACTGGGCCGGAGCCGTGAAGGCCACTGCGGCAGCCACGATCACCATGACTACGAATGCGGCCGTCGCTTGGTTGGCCGAGATCTTGAACTGCAGAACGATCGCGGTTCCGACAAGCGCCCCGACCCCGACCAGCGCCCCTGCAGAGTAGCTGCTCACAATGCCGGCCGCAATGATCCCGAAGGCAAGCCAAGTAAGCACCCGTCCCACCGTCGACTTTGCCGCCGAAGCCACGTGAACGGCGAAAGACAACGCGATGAGCAACTGGAACGAGAAGAAGTTCGGGTCGTCCACAAGCCCTGAGACCCGGGTGTATTGCCCCCCGTAGCTCATCTCCGTCCCTATGCTGATCAGCCCGGCCTGGTCGGCCAGCGCTACCAGCGCAACTAGCACACCGGCGCCGATAGTCACATAGGCCATCAACATCACCCTCCGGGGACTGGAGAGAAGATGGCCGGCCAGGAGCACGAGGACCGCCAGTTGGACGATGGTAAGGATCTCGGTCAGCGAAAGTAGACGGCCGTTGGGTCTCCAGTATTGGGCTATCGCTGTGAGCGTCACGATGACGGCCAGCGCCACCAAGGACCGAGCAAGCAGACGTCCCGACGACGAGTGCGTCCCGACCGCCGGATCGCCCCTCCCATACACCAGGACAGCCAGCACTGTCCATCCGCCCAGAAAGGGCATCAAGGTAGAGACGGGGGCTTCACCCAGCGGTATCTGTAAAAGGATCCCCCCCTGCAGGGCGGCTACCAGGAAGAGGAACGGCACCAGGGGATCCTGGGACCGCCACAGAAACATGGCGATCACCAGCGCCACCAAGAAGAACCCGGCAACCAACCCCGTGGAAAGGCGAGTCGAGGCTACTCCCCCGACGATGGCGCCCAATGCGGCAAGCGTCCACAGCCAAACCTGAGGGTCGCGCAGCCGGGCTAGGGGCGCTGGGAGGCCAGGGCTACCCATCTCCCGCCGGCCTAGCTGTCTTTCTGGTAGTAGCCCCGCTCATAGCCGCGACCGCCGGCTTTGACGCCAGAGATGACCAGCCCCACCGTTCTGGCGCCGACCCGCTCGAGGACGTTTTTGACCTCACGAGCTTGGTCGATTGTCGTCTTGCCCGCCCGGGCCACGATGATCACCCCATCGACTCTAGGAGCAAGGCTCACCGCATCCACCACGGGGAGCAGGGGTGCCGAATCGACGAGCACGTGATCGGCCACTGCCGTAAGGCTCTTGATGATCTCCCCCATGCGCGGCAAGGCGAGGAGCTCGGCCGGGTTCGGCGGGAGCGGACCGGACGTGAGACACAGGAGGTCCTTGTCCAGGGCCTTGCCAGAGACCTCTCCGTTGGCCGGCTGGTTGTCGGGACGCGGCAAGAATGAGGCGATCTTGACGACTTTGATGGCCTTCTCCACCTGCAGGCCACCCGCCAATACCGTCGATAGACCCACGCTGTTATCCAGGTGCAGGTACTTGTGCATCCAGGGGTTGCGGAGATCGCTGTCGACCAGCACGACTCTCTCCCCCGACAACGCGAGGCTGAAGGCCAGATTGATCGTGGTCACAGTCTTCGCTTCTTGCGGGAGCCCGCTCGTCACGAGAATGCTGCGGAGGCCCTTTTCCACTTCGAAGTACTGCAGATTGGAGCGCAGCAGACGAAAGGCTTCAAGCGTGGGGGCGCTGGAGTCGGCAAAACCCACGAAACCGTTGGTCTCCGCTCCGCGTTTCCATCTCTTGGTCACCTGGGGGACTGAGGCCAGGATGGGCAGGTTGAACTCTCGCTCGAAATCCTCCTGTTCCTTGAGCCGGCGGTCGACGCGGTCGAGGACTACCGCCAAGATAAGCCCCAAGACCAGGCCCACAGCCAATCCCGCGATAGCGTCCCTGACGGGCTTGGGAGAGATAGCCGAGGTAGGGACTTCTGCGTGCTGCCACAGCGAGTAACCCCCCGTCTGCACTTGTTCCAGGATCTTGAGTTGCGCGACCCTGGCCTGCAGTTCCTGGCCCTGCGCCGAGGCCAGGTCGGCCGGCGTCATCAGGGCTATCGAAGCCTCCAGGGCCTGCCGTGCGGCAGCCAGCGCTGCCCGGTTGGATTCCTGGGCGAGGAGGATAGTCTGTTTGGCGAACGAATCGACCAGGCGGGCAGTCTCCTTCGGGTCGGGCCCCACCACCTCGACCTTGATGGTGCTTGACTCCGTGGAAGGCTTGGCCGCCACCATGGAGAGCAGCGCGCCTGCGGAGAGAGCGCTCCCAGTTTCCTGCCGCACCAGGGTCGCGACTCGCGCCGAGGTCAGTAGGCCTGCTGTGGTGACCAGCTCTCTCTGAACGTCCTGGGATTGATAGGATGACAAGCCGAAGAGGCTGACACCGATGGAACTCTGATCGCGCACGAGCATACCCTCGGCTCGATACTGCGGAGTCCGCATCAGGGACACGGCCATCGCGGTCCCAAGTGCTATGACGGCGGCGGCGATGATGATCCACCTTCGCCGCCACAGCACGGTAGCTATAGATCGGCGTTCCTCTTTTTCCACTTCTTCTCCTTGCTGGCCCGGAGTATTATGCCCCCACTTTCGGCCTCGTACCGGGAGTTCAGTCAGACAGAGTATCGACCGATTTGGAGAAAACCACACATTGTCTTTTCGGACAGATCCGCTGGCCCCTCCTCACACCGCGCTTTAGAGATGCACGGGAAGTCCGATAATGAGTACCATGCGCAGAAACAGGGAGACCTCCGGGGACGATGAGCACGCTCGCTGACAGCGACGCAAGAGACAGCCGTTTCGCCCGGTTTGTCACGAACGCCCGCGAGCGTTGGTGGGCCGTGGTGTTCACTATGATCGTCGTCGGTGGCCTCGTGTTTGGCGTTTCCCTTCTTCTCGATCCCCAGTACAAGGCGACGACCCAACTTCGCTACGAAGCCCGAAACGCGGATATGGCGTCCCAGGCCCTCGTCTCCGCAGGGACCGCCGCGCTCGACCACAACATTTCCAACGACGCCCTAGCGCTGCAGACCTCTGATTTTGCCGCGCGGGTGAGCCAAGCCATGGGAAGTGGCATCGACGCCGCGCACCTCCGGTCTGCGATCAAGGTCGCGGCCGACTCGGTGGCGCAAGTGATCCGCGTCACTGCGGTCAGTGCCGATCCAGGCAGCTCAGCCGAGATCGCGGACGCGTTTGCGGCTCAGTTTGTCGTCGAGCGCAAGCGCACCATCGAAGAAGCACTTACGGAGGCACAGGACCTGCTGGAGGCCCGCATCGCGGTCCTGACCTCTCAGGAAGCTGGCTCAGACCGGGCTCTGGCCCTCCAGCAGCAGTTGACCGATCTGGGTGTGTTCGTCGATAAACAGATCACGCGACTACGAAGTCATCCAGAAGGCCATCGTCCCCACCTCGGCCTACTCTCCCAGACCGATCTTCAACCTGATCCTAGGGCTGGCCGGAGGTCTGATCTTAGGTTTGATCGTTGCTCTGCTCCTGAGCTACTTCGACCGGCGGATCAAGGACCGCGCCACGCTGGAGCGGGTCGTAGGGCTCCCGGTGTTGGGCACTATGCCGGCCTACCCCCGCAGCCGGGGGATCAGTTCCGGGCCGGCCCAGCCTACTGTCGGCTTCCCTGAAGGCGAGGAGGGCCTGCTCGAGGCCATGCGCATGCTGAGATCCAACCTGAAGGTTCTGGGTTTCGGGGAGACGAAGAGGAGCATCCTGGTCACGAGCGCGGCTCCGGGAGAGGGCAAGAGTACTCTAGCCGTCAATCTCGCCCTGACCATGGCCCTGTCCGGCGATCGTGTGATCCTGGTCGACGGGGATCTGCGGAACCCCTCGATCGACCGGTACCTCGGCATCCCCAACAACGAAGGCCTGGGGGACGTCTTGATGGAGCACGTGGTCTCCTGGTCGACCAAGATCCAGGCTGTCGATCTCGCTCCCTTCGTCAGCCCGCGTCTAGGCCTAGGCCGGAAGTCCGGCGAGCGGGAAACCCCAGTATCGAAGTTCTTGTGTCTCACCAGTGGCACCCTGCCCGGCAGCCCTACCGAGATCCTCGAGTCTAGTGCGATGGGAGACCTGCTGGCCGACCTGCAGGGCATATCAGACTACGTGATCGTTGACGGACCGCCCATGCTGGTGGCGTCAGACTCGCTGATACTGGCCCAGTCGGTCGACGCCGTGGTGCTGGCGAGCGCGTTGGGCAAGGAGACCGCGGCCGAAGCCGTGCAGGTGAGGCAGCTCCTCGCTCGCGCCGAGATAACCGCTCTTGGCATCGTCATCTGCGGCGACAGGACTTCGTCACGTGAGACCTACAAACACCGTCCGGGCCGGCAAAGCAGGCCGGCGGGGCGATAGGGCTCCGACAAAGAAGAGACCACGAGTTCCAGGCCGGCCATGGTCGTGGCCATCTTGCGTCTCCAGTTGCCCTGGGAGGAGTCTGTTCCCGGTAGGTTCTGCGGACAGGTCTCGAGAAGCAGATCCTCGATGTTCACCAGCACCAGCGCAGCCGGGCTGTCCCATAGGTAGGTGAGGGCATTCCGCAGCAGCGCGCCGGCACTCGTGGGCTCGGGCGCCGCGGGCATGGAGCCGCGCCGGGGCGCATCTCGCTCGGGCAACGAACGGGCCAGTCTCACCATCAGCCTCCGCCGGGCCTCCAAGTCGCGGCGTACCCCGGCCTCGTCCAGTTGGCCGGTGTCCGCCCGGGAACTGATGTCATCTCCCCGTACGAAGCCGGCGAACGGGAACATGTCGTGCGTGCCCAGGGCGGCCACCACGTGGCGCGGCACTGGGTCGACGGGGAAGGCCGCCTGGGGTTTGAGCGAACTCTGGAATACCCAAGTGCCCAGCACTTGGTGCCGGCGCATCGCGGCCCGCACGCCGACCGGGACGGTGCCGAGGTCCTCTCCCACCACAACCGAGCGATGGCGCCAAGATTCAAGGCAGAGCGCCGCGTACGACTCCTCCGCCGGATAGCTCACGTAGGCACCGTCCGCAGGCTCCCGGCCGGCAGGCACCCAGAACAGCCGTTGCAGCGACATCACGTGATCGATGCGCAGGTAGCCGGCGTGCCGCATGTGCTCCCGAAGGCAGTGCGCGTAGTAGCGATGGCCCTGTTCCCGGATCCGCTGGGGATGCAGGGGCGGTGAGGCCCAGTCTTGTCCCCGCGCAAAGAACGCATCAGGCGGTGCCCCGATCGACATCGAGTCGACGAACAGATCCCTCCACTTCCAAGCGTCGAAACCGCCCGGATGCACTCCCACGGGAAGGTCGAGCACCAGGCCGGGCCGCCCGCCCGCCGCGCTGTTCGCATCTCCGCCGCGGTGGGCGTCCGCGCGCCCGGCGAGGTGGGCCAGTTGCTCGTCCATCTGCCACTGGCAGAACAGGTGATAGCGCTCGGCCTCCGACAGGGCGGAGAGCAGCCTCGAGCCGGTCAACGCGTCCGTCCCGCCCTCAGGCCAGCTACGCCAGTCTCCACCTTCCGACTCCACCCGCGCTCGGAAGGCCGAGTATTCGAGCACCTCCGGCCGGGACCGCAGGTACGCACTCAAGGCCTCCCGCCGCTGCGGACCGGCGTGAGCGAAGAAGTGGCGGCACAATTCCTCTAGAGCCCGCCGCTTCAGCGCCATGACCTCCCGATACTTCACCATGAGCTCGGCACGGAGCGGCGCTACCGGACTTTCGGCGCCATCCCCGCGCCCTAGAAGCCGCGCTGGCGGGCATTCGGCCCATTCGGGGATGCGGTCCACGGCGAGGTAGAACTCATTCCAGAACATCCGGCTCACCGGGCTGTAGGGACATGGTTCGAAGGGACGGTCAAGGTAGGTGGCCAGCAACGGTAGGGTAGCTACGGCGGCGCCCCCCGCGGCGCCCACCATGTCACGCAGTCGCTCCAGATCGGCTAGGTCACCGGCTCCCCAGTCACGCTCACTTCGCAGAGCGTAGAGCGGAGCAAAAGCGCCCCACGCTCTGGGGGACGTGCAGCCGGTCACACCCTCGGGCGGCGGCGGGGACGCCCAGCACCGCCGCGGAGCCGCGATCACGGTGGACTCGGCTGCAGCGCCCCCGGTCTCCACTCGCAGCCGGTGGTAGCCGAAGGGCAACGGACCTCGGCGGGCTCTCCCGCCGCCGACTCCGTCCCCTGGGGCCCGGGACCCCTGACGGCCGACCTCCCAACACTCTTCCCCACCCTCCTCGAACAGGAGGGTCAGCCTCCGGGGCCGTCCGCTCCCGGAGCGTGCCGTCCTTGGCGCCCTGCCGGATCCGGCGACGGGCGGCAGCATCCCTTCCCACGCCACCACTACCGGCTCGACCAGCCGCCCGGCCAGCTCCGCCTGTCTCAGCGCCAGCGCGTGCCGCAGACTGCGTTCGGCCTTCCCGCCACCTGGCCCGACGACCGGGCCCTCCACCAGTCGCTCGCCATAGCCCGCTCCCAGGGCCTCCAGCACCTGCAGCACAACCTCTTCGGGTGATTCCCGCCACCGCGAGCGCGAGTCGCGATAGCCGGTCTGCACGCCCCACAGCGTGGCCAGCTCCGTCAGGAGCCCTTGAGAAGGACGTGGGCGCTTGTTGTGAGTTGCCATCGATCTTGAGTCTAGCTCACGGGAGCGCGCATGAGACGGCCGTCTGCGGGGAACCATCTCCCACGAACGCCCCACTGTGGAGGTACCCGATGACCGCCCGACCCCGCTACTCCTTGGCTGCCATACCTGCTCCGCTGGCCGGACTCGTCGATCTCGCCCTCGACCTGCGCTGGTCGTGGAGCCATTCCGCGGACGTGCTATGGAAGAAGCTGGCCCCCGATCTCTGGGAAGTCACCAGCAATCCCTGGCACATCCTGCAGACCATCTCGCATACCCGGCTGGAGGAAGCGGCGGCCGACCCCGCCTTCCTGGCTCTGGTGGAACGTCATGTCTCCGCGAGACACGAGGCTCTCAAGGCTCGGACGTGGTTCGAAGAGAAGTACACGGAAACATCCCTTGGCACCATCGCCTACTTCAGCATGGAATTCGGTCTGAGCGAGGCCTTGCCCATCTACAGCGGCGGCTTGGGCATCCTGGCGGGCGACTTTCTCAAGGCGGCCAGTGACCTAGGCGTGCCCCTAGTAGGCGTCGGCCTGTTCTGGCAGCGGGGATACTTTCGCCAGGCCTTGAACACTGCGGGCGAGCAGGTCGAGTTCTTCCCCTTCAACGATCCCGGCCAACTGCCCATCGCCCCGCTCCGCGACGCCGACGGTGAATGGGTGGAGGTGACGGTCCCCTTCCCTCGCAGGGACGTCCATCTGCGGGTATGGGAGGTCCGTGCCGGCCGGGTGAGCCTCTACCTGCTCGACGCCAACCACCTGATGAACAACCCCGCCGACCGGGGCATCACCAGCGAGCTGTACGGGGGTGGCAGCGAGACCCGCCTGCAGCAGGAGATGATCCTGGGCATCGGCGGTTGGCGGCTGCTTCGCACTCTGGGGATCGCCCCCGAGATCTGCCATCTGAACGAGGGTCACGCCGCCCTTGCCGTGCTGGAACGAGCGCGCTGTCACATGGAAGACAAGGGAGTCGGCTTTGCCGTAGCTCTCACCGCCACCAGGCCCGGCAACCTCTTCACCACTCACACACCTGTGGAAGCCGGGTTCGACAGTTTCGATCCGGAGCTCGTCGCCGAGTATCTAGGCGGCTACGCGGAGGCCTCGGGGATCGGGCTGGATGGGCTGCTGGCTCTCGGCAGGCTCCCTGGACCGGATTCCGGTGGAGCGCTCAACATGGCCTATCTGGCGATCAGGGGCAGCGGAGCGGTCAATGGGGTCAGTCGCCTGCACGGCGAGGTGAGCCGGGGCCTCTTCCAGCGCCTGTTCCCTAGATGGCCACACGCCGAGGTGCCCGTCGGACATGTGACCAATGGGGTCCACGTACCTTCCTGGGACTCTGAGGAAGCCGACGCGCTCTGGACCAGGGCCTGTGGCAAGGAACGCTGGTTGGGTAGCCTCGAGCGTCTGAGCGATCCCATCCGGCAGATCGGGGATGAGGATCTCTGGGCCTTCCGTGACGCCAACCGCCGGAAGCTTATCGCGGCCGCGCGCGAGCACGTCAAGAGGCAGGGGGCCATCGCCGGCAGCCTGGAGAGCCTCAGCTCAGATGTCACCTGCCTTTGCGACCCGGGTGTTCTGACCTTGGGGTTCGCCCGGCGCTTCGCCACCTACAAGAGACCCGACCTGCTCCTTCACGATCCCGACCGGCTGCGCCGCCTTCTCTGCGGCGAGAACAGCAAGGTGCAGTTGGTGCTGGCCGGCAAGGCTCATCCCGCCGACACAGCCGGCAAAGCAATGATCCGCCGCTGGACGGAGTTCATCGGCCAATGTGACGTCCGGCCTCACATCATGTTCTTGGTCGACTACGACATGGACATCGCCGAACACCTTGTGCATGGAGTCGACGTGTGGATCAACACCCCGAGGCGGCCATGGGAGGCGAGCGGCACAAGCGGAATGAAGGTCCTGGTCAACGGCGGCCTGAATCTGTCGGAACTTGACGGGTGGTGGGCCGAGGCCTACGCCCCCGACGTGGGTTGGGCCCTTGGTGACGGCCTTGAGCACGGGGAAGATCCGGCCTGGGACGCCGCTGAAGCCGCACGGCTCTACGATCTGCTCGAGAACGAGATCATCCCTGAGTTCTACGACCGGGACGACGAGGGTATCCCCGCCGCTGGCTGGCCCGGGTGCGTGAGAGCATGGCCCGTCTGGCCCCGCAGTTCTCGACCAACCGGATGATGAGCGACTACCTAGAACGCTACTACCTACCCGGGGCAGCGGCCTACCGGGAGCGAACGGCGGCGGAAACCGCGGGTGGGCCCGCGGGTGCTGCCGGCATCGAGGCCTGGCGCGCTGTTTTGGACCAGCACTGGGCGGACATGGACCTAGGAGGACTCACTGTCGAAGCCGGCACCGGCACCGCGGGAACGGTGCACTCCTTTGAGCTCGAGCTCTCCCTGGGGGGCATGCCGCCCGACGCGGTGCGTGTGGAACTCTATGCCGAGGCGCTGGACGGCCGTCGGCCCCGAAAGGCACCCCTTTGCCGCCGATCCTCCGAAACCCACTAGGAAGACCGGCTCCTCCGACACCCGCATCTACCGGGCCATGGTGCCGGCCACTCGCCCGGCAACCGACTACACTCCGCGGGTGGTGCCGGAGCACGCCTACGCCCGGGTCCCTCTGGAGGAGAGTCACATCCTCTGGTATCGCTAGCGCCCGGCGGCGGCGCCTCCCCGAGCGGCGGTCCTAGAAGGCTGCTAGCCGCTGGGCATGTGGATCACGAACCTCGCGCCGCTACGGGCGGGTTCCACCACCACGTCTCCCGCGGCTGCCCGGGCCAGCCTGCGGGCCAGTGATAGCCCCAATCCCGCCCCGCGAGGGCCGTCGGACCTGCGGAGCGCAGCCGAACCGCGCACCCCGGGCTCAAAGATCCTGTCCTTCTCGTCTTCGCCCACGCCCGGACCGTCATCCTCTACGACAAACTGGATCTCCTTGCCCTTCTTGAAGGCGCTCAAGATGACCTCGCTCTCGGCGAACCGGCAGGCGTTCTCCACCACGGGCTGGATGATCTGAGCGGCGATGTCGCCCCCCACCCCCACGTAGAGCTCGCGCGTGGGCCGCTCGGACTGCACTTGCACCCGTCTCTCCGCGGCAAGGACTGCCACACCTTTCACCACGTCTTCTATCACCTTGCCCGCGTCGGCCCGCCCCTTCGCCAAAGTCCCCTCCTCCTGAGCCGCGGCCAGCAGGGTCTCGACCGTGCGGGCCATCTGGTCGGCGCTGTGCAGCACCGAGGTCAGTGCCTCCTGGTAGTAGGAGGGCCCGCGGTCCCGGCGAAGAGCCAGCTCCGCCTCCGCCTTGATCTTGGCCACGGGAGTGCGCAGTTGATGAGAGACCTCGGCGGAGAAGCGCCGCTCTCGGCGCAGGCTGGCCGCGAGCCGGTCCAGCATGCCGTCGAGTGTGCGAGCCAGATGGGTCACCTCGTCGTGAGGGTCACCCAGCTCGAAGCGTTGATCGAGGTCGGTGGTACTCCAAGCCTCGGCCTCGGTGGTCATCTTTGAGACCGGACGGAAAGCGGCGTTGAGGGCCCAACGTCCGACGAAGCCCACCACGATCAGAAGCAGAGCGGTGAATGCTATGGTGCCTACCAGGGCCATCCTCTGGGTCCGGCCGTAAGGGGCCATGTCCATGCCCGTGACGATGGTGCCGATGCGTGCTGTCCTTTCGTTGTTCCAAAGAGCGACACCGAACAGACGCACCTCTTGGTCGGCAATGTTGACGAACCGGCCGCCCTCGTCCGGCACAGTGTCGCGGAGAGCTCGCACCGCATCGCCGATGACCTGGTTGACGTCCGGAGAGCTGAAGGTCTTCCCGCCCACGAACACCCAGACCTGGGAGCCCAGTTCCTTGATGTCCCCTGATGGCCGGGGAAGGCTCACCGAGCCGCCCACTATACTGATCGTGCCGCTGGCATCGAAGGCCGTGGTCGTCAGACGATCGTCCACATCTGAAGTGAGCAGGGCACTCAGCAGGATATTGAAGGCCACCGTCATCGTGACTAGGGCTACTGCCACGGTACCGAGGATGGCCAGCAGAAGGCGGGCGCGCACTCCCAGCCGGGAGAACAGGCGCCTGATCATTTCAGGGTGTACCCCACACCGCGCACGGTCACTATTTGGGGGGCGCCGGGAAGAGAGCAGACCTTGCGGCGCAGCCGCGCGATGTAGGCGTCCAGGCTGTTGTCGTAGACCACCGCCCCGTGCGACCAACCGGTCTCGACCAAGACCTTGCGGCGGATCGCCTCCCCGGGAGCCGAGGCCAACTTGGCCAGCACCCGGAACTCGGTGGGAGTGAGAGGTACCGTCACCTTGCCGCAGGTGACCGCGTGCTTGGCCGGGTCGAGGCTCAGCCCCGCGGCTTCGACGCTCCGTTCGGTGCCGCTCCGCCGGCTGAGAGCCTCAAGCCTAGCCAGCAACTCGGCGAAGGCGAAGGGCTTGGTGAGATAGTCATCTCCCCCCACGTTGAATCCGGAAAGCCGGTCGGACAGGGAGTCGCGGGCGGTCAAGAACAGCACTGGGGCTGTCAGCCCCTGCGCTCTGATGGCCTGACAGACATCGCGGCCGTCGGTGTCGGGCAGCCCGATGTCGATGACAAAGAGATCGGGGGCGACTTCGCCCACCTTGCGCAGAAGTTCCGAGCCCGTGGCGAAGCCTTGCACCTCATAACCCTCCTCGCGCAAGCCGCGAACGAGCAAGGAGCGCATCTGAGGATCGTCTTCGAGAACGAAGATGCGAGGCTCCAGCATGGTGAACGTAGTATCGCCGCTCGATGAGCCTGGGGCAAGAGACGGATGGGGAAAAGGGGCGGGGATTCTAGGATTCACACGGCGGCCGCGGCGTTCGGCTGTGCCGAACGCCGCTTACGCCGTCTCCGCCGTGTGGGCGTTGGTGGTGTCTGGCCCCGGCTGGGTCCGACATCCACCGGACAGGGTTGGGGCCACAGCTCAGGAGGGGGGTTGAGCGATGCTGAGTGACTCCATGGCCGTATAATCGCACCACTTTCCTGAACTAATCCTGAACGCATGCGCGTGCTAAAGTGCACCCGTGCAACAGCTAGATCACCACGCGACCCTACCCCCTCCAGTGCCAGAGGCCCACGACCGTCCGGTCGTGCTCTCTACCCACGGTCTCACCAAGGACTTCAAGAAGCTGCGCGCGGTCGACAGACTCGACATCTCGGTGAGACGCGGCGACATCTTCGGGTTCTTGGGACCCAACGGAGCGGGCAAGACTACGACCATCCGCCTGATATTCGGTCTCATCTACCCCACAGACGGCTTCGTCCAGGTGCTGGGGTACCGAGTCCCTGACGACAGGCAGCGCGCCCTCCGGCACATGGGCGGCTTCGTCGACGACCCGACTTTCTACGGCAACATGAGCGCCCGGCGCAACTTGGGCCTGCTTGGGCCGCATGAACGGCGAGGTCACCGAGGAGCGCATCACCGAGGTGTTGGAGATGGTGGGGCTTGTCCGAGCGGGGCAAGTCGAAGGTGGGCAGCTACTCGCACGGCATGCGGCAGCGGCTGGGCATCGCCTTGGCCCTGATCCACAGCCCCGACTTGATCATCCTCGACGAGCCCACCAGCGGGCTCGATCCCCAAGGCATGAAGGATGTGCGCGAGTTGATCCGCGATCTGGGCCGCCAGGGCACCACCGTGTTCCTTTCCTCGCACCTGCTCCACGAGATCGAACTTGTCTGCGACCAGGCCGCCATCCTCCAGAAGGGACGGCTTGTGGTCCAGGGACCGGTCTCGGAGCTGCGCCCCGCCGGCGGCGCCGTCGAAGTTCCTCACCGGAGACCAGGGTCGCGCCCTGGAGGTCCTGCGCCGTATGGTGGCCCCCGCTGCGATTGACGAGGACGACGGCTACCTCGTGGTCGAAGCCGCCGAGGACCTGGTCCCCGAGATGGTGCGGAGGCTGGTGGCCGATCACGTCGACGTCATGGCCGTGGTCCCGGCCCGTGAGCAGAGCCTGGAGGACATGTTCCTCGAACTCACCTCTCCCGAGCGCGCGGAGCAGGAGCCATGAGCAGCCTCACCCGCGAATTCGTCAAGATCCGCTTCCAGAAGCGCACCTACTTCGGCCTGAGCCGGTCTGTTCTTGGTGCCGTTCATCGTCAGCATCGCCATCCGCTTCTCGCATGGTCCTTCCGGAGGACCGGGCGGCAGCCAAGATGTCCGCCGACTTCTTCTTCAACAAGATCGCGAGCAACGGGCTGTACGTCGCTCTGGGCACACTGTTCGCCCTGTCTATGTTCTTGCTCCCCTTGCTGGCGGCTATGGCCGGCAGCCAGACCATCGCGGGCGAAGCGGAGAGCGGCACTCTGCGCTCCGTCCTCATGCAGCCGGTGCGGCGCGGTTCTCTGCTTGCGGCCAAATGGTCCGCGGCCAACCTGTACGTCGCCCTCGGCCTGGTGGTCATGCTGCGCCGGCTCGTTCATCGCGGGAGGCGCCATCTTCGGCTTCAAGCCTATGCTTCTGTTGAGCGGCCAGACCGTCGGAGTGGGACACGGCATCGGGCTGCTCGTCTCAGCGTACGTCTTCGTCCTCGTGGCGATGGCGACAGTCGTCTCGCTGGCCGTGCCTGTTTTCGACGCTTACCAACTCGGGCCTCACTGCCGTGGCCGCAGCCATGGTCCTAGTGATAATCATGCTGATCCTAGGCGGTCTGAGCGTGTTCGACTTCTTGAAGCCCTATCTCTTCACCACCACTTCGCGGCGTGGGCCAACCTGTTCCGCGATCCCATCGATCTGGGGTCCCATCCGCGACGCCCTCATCAACTTCGCAGTGTGGATAGGCGCCACCACCGGGCTCGCCTGGCTGCTCTTCCGGCGCAAAGACATCCTGTCGTAGAAGGTCCGGCGGCGCCGGCCACTCTCGGCCCGCACACCGGCGGGCGCTCTAGCCCAGGTGCTGCTCGTCTCCGGTGACGAAGTAGCGTACGCGTTCGCCCAGATTGACGGCATGGTCGCCGATGCGCTCAAAATAGCGGCCTATCATGGCCAGGCGTATGGCCGGGGCCAGGCTGTCCTCGCCCTTGAGCTCGACCAACTGCTCGATCAGCCGGGCGTGCATCTCGTCCAGAGCGTCGTCTTGCCGCGCGATATCGGCCGCCAAGGCTTCGTCCTTGGTCGCCCAGGCATCGATGGCCGCTCCGGTCAGCTTGGCCGCCGCCCGCCCGAGTTCGGCCACCAGCGCCCGCACGGCCTTGAGGTCCGGCCCGCGGAAGTCCTCCAACTGCGCCAGCTTGGCGATGTTGTAGGCCAGGTCTCCCGACCGCTCCAAGTCGTTGAGCACCCGCAGGATGGCCACGATCAGGCGCAGATCGCCGGCCACGGGCGCCTGCTGGGCCAGCAGGGCGAGGGAGCGCTTCTCGATGTCCAGGTAGAGAGCGTCGATCTCGTCGTCGCCGTCGCGGACCTTCTGCGCCAACTCCTTGTCGCTCTCGACAAGGGCGGTGGTGGCCATCTGCGTGCTCCGTTCGACCAGGGCGCCCATCCGCACGATCTCTTGGTCGAGGTTCTTCAGTTCTTTGTGGAACGATTCCCGCATGTCTTCTCCCCGTTCCTTCCGGACCGACTCATCCGAAACGGCCCGAAACGTAGTCTTCTGTGCGTTTGTCGCGGGGCTTGGTGAAGATCTGGCTGGTATCGCCGAACTCCACCAGTATTCCCCAGCGAGCCGAGGTCTCCTCGTCCACCTCAGTGTAGAGGAAGGCGGTCTCGTCGGAGACGCGAGCCGCCTGCTGCATGTTGTGAGTGACGATGATGATGGAGTAGTCCTGCTTCAGCTCCTGCATGAGGTCCTCGATGCGGGTGGTGGCGATCGGGTCGAGGGCGGAGGCCGGCTCGTCCATGAGGATCACGTCCGGCTCCACCGCGATCGCCCGGGCGATGCACAGCCGTTGCTGCTGGCCGCCGGAGAGGTCCAAGAGCGCTCTTCTTGAGCGTGTTCTTGACCTCGTCCCAAAGAGCGGCGCGGCGCAGGGACCGCTCCACCAACTCGTCCATGTCGCCCTTGTAGCCGTTGATCTTGGCTCCGAAGGCCACATTGTCGTAGATGGACTTGGGGAAAGGGTTGGGGCGCTGGAACACCATGCCGATGCGCCGCCGCACCGATGACCGGATCCACCCCGGCGCGTAGATGTTCTCGCCGTGATAGAGCACCTCGCCCCGGACCCTGGCTCCCGGGATCAGCTCGTTCATGCGGTTGAAGCAGCGGATGAGCGTGCTCTTGCCGCACCCCGAGGGACCGATGATGGCGGTGATGCGTCGGGGGCGGATCTCCATGGTGACACCTTTGAGAGCGAGGCTGCTTGCCGTAGTGCACGTTCAGGTCGCGGACTGTGAATACCGCTTCTCGGCCGGCCCGCAAGAGCTCCGGTCCTGCCTTACGGCCACCCGGCCAGTGAGGGATCCGACTTTCGCTGGCACGTTTCGTATCAATCTCGTAGGTCATCTTGTCATGCGACTCCTTGAGGCGAACACTCGGGCCACGACGGTGAACACCAGGACGATGACGAGTAGTTCCAGCGCGCCGGCCCAGGCCCGGGCCTGAGCGGCGTCGAACGGCTGCCCCGCGCCGCTCGTAGATGAGAAGGGTCAGAGACGAGATGGGCGTGCCGGCAAGCTTCGTGACCAGCTGCAGCGACCAAGGGCCGTCATGATCAGAGGCGCGGTCTCGCCCGCCGCCCGCGCGACGGCAAGCATGCACCCGGTGGTGAGCCCCGGAGCTGCCGACGGCAGGACGACCTTGGTGATCGTCTGCCATTTCGGCGCGCCCAGCGCGTAGCTGGCGTCCTTCAGCTTCGGCGGCACCAGCTTCAGCATCTCCTCGCTCGAGCGCACGATGATGGGCATCATGATCAGGGCCAGCGCGGCGGCTCCCATGATCGCCCCGTACTCGAACTTGACGACCAGGGCCGTGTAGACGAACACGCCGACGAAGATCGAAGGCACGCCGGTCATGACGTCCGAGAAGAAGCGGATGAGTTTCGCCAGCCAGTTCTTCTTGCCGTACTCGACGAGGTAGACGGCGGCAAGGATGCCAAGCGGGATGGAGACGACGCTGGCCAGCCCGACCATGATGGCGGTGCCGATCAGACCGTTGAGAAAGCCCCCGCCTTGTTTCATCATGCTGAAGGGGGACGACTGGGTCAGGAAGGTCCAGCTCATAGCCGAGCCGCCCTTGAGCACGATCTGCACCAGGATCCACACGACCGGGATCAGGGTGAGCACCACCGAGGCGACGATGAGGAAGGTGGTGGATCGGTCGCGCCACAGCCTCCGTGCGCGCCGGCCGCGCTTCCCACGAGCGCCGTCGCCGAGGCAGCGCGCGCTCCGCCCCACCTATCGGTACGAGTTCGTCGAGCTGAGGGCCGCTCAGCCACGGAAGGCTCGCCGTTCATGCCCGGTTGAACCGCCACACGATGGCCCGCGCGATCATGTTCACGATGATCGTGATGACGAACAGGACGACTCCGGCTCCGACCAAGGCGCTGATCTGCGAGCCCGGTGGCCTCGCCCCAGCCGTTGGCGATGGCCCCGGCGATCGAGCCCCCCGGCTTGAAGATCGAAGCGTTGATCACCGGACTGTTCCGATCAGCATGGCCACCACGATGGTCTCTCCGAGGGCCCGCCCCAGACCGAGCATCGTGGCGCCGATGATGCCGCCCCGGCTGCGCGGCAGGACCGCCTCCTTGATCATCTCCCAGCGAGTGGCGCCCAGAGCATACGCCGCGTGACGGTCGGCGGAAGGCACCGACCGAAAGACCTCCCGGCACAGCGAGGTGATGATGGGCGTGATCATGATGGACAGGATGATGCCCGCGGCAAAGTACGAGAGTCCGGTCGACGGGCCGCCAGAAGATGGGAATGAAGCCCAGGTACTTGGACAGGAAGTCGCTCACGGGCCGCAGGACATAGGGCAGGACCACCCACACACCCCAGAGCCCGTAGATGACGCTGGGAACGGCGGCGAGCAGGTCGACAGCGTACTCGATGGGAGTGCGGAGCCACTTGGGCGCGTACTCGCGTCAGAAACAACGCCACCCCGATGCTCATCGGCACCGCGATGATCAGCGCGATGATCGAGGTGACCACCGTTCCGTAGATGAACGGCAGGATCTGGTAGGAGCCGTCCCCGGGATCCCAGTCGCTGCCGGTGACAAACGAGATGCCCTCCGCGCGGAAGACCGGGAAGCGCCGTGCGCGTGGTCGAGATGACCATGTACGCGAGCGCCAAGCAGCACCAAGATGCCGCAACCGGCCGGCAAGCATGGCGAAGAGGGAGTCGGCCTTGCGGCCGACTCCCTTCTTCTTCCAGGTACCCGCGGACAGAGTCCAGGGGGATGGGGTCTAGGAGCCGATCAGGGCTATCTTCTGAAGGGCCGCGTCCTTGAGCGCGCTGGGCAGGGGAGCATAGCCCAGCTCTGTGGCGATGGCGGTGCCGTCGTCACCGAGAGCCCAGATCAGGAAGGCCTTGAGAGCCGCGGCCTTGGCGGCGTCCGGCATCTTGTCGTAGGCCAGGATGTAGGTGCTGGTGACGATCGGGTAGGCCTGCGGGTTCGCGCTGTTGCTCACCAGTGGCAGGAGGTTCATGTCGTCAGGGATCTGGATGCCGTCGGCCGCGGCGGAGGTGCTCTCCAGGCTGGGGGTGATGAAGTTGCCGGACTTGGTTCTTCATGTCGGCCATGGTCATGTTGTTCTGCGTCGCGTAGGCGAGCTCGACGTAGCCGATGGCGCCTTCGGTCTGCTTGACGACAGCGGCCACACCGTCGTTACCTTTGCCGCCCACGCCGCCGATCCACTTGATCTCCTTGCCCTTGCCCGGACCGGCTGCCCAGTCGGCGTTGACCGCTGCCAGGTAGCTGGTGAAAGCGTTGGTGGTGCCGGAGGAGTCGGAACGGTGGACGGTCTGGATGGCGTCGCTGGGAAGCGTGGCATCCGGGTTGAGAGCCTTGATCGCGGGTCGTCCCACTTGGTGATCTTGCCCAGGAAGATGTTGGCCAGCGTGTCGGAGTCGAGCTTGAGCTCGTCGACACCGGGCAGGTTGTAGGCCAGCACGATGGCGCCGAACACCGTGGGGATGTGGATGACTTTGGCGCCGGCCCGGGCGGCCTCGGCGGCGGTGATTTCCTCAGCCTTCATGAAGGCGTCAGAAGCGCCGAAATCGACCGTCTGCGCGGTGAACTGCTGGATGCCCGCGCCGGAGCCGACGCCTTGGTAGTTGATCTTGACACCGGGCTGGCATCTGCTGGAACGCGCCGATCCACTCGACGTATACCGGCTGCGGGAAGGTGGCGCCGGCGCCGTTGAGGTCGGCCTTGAGAGCGGCCGCGGTGGTAGTGGTCCCGGCCGTCGAGGTGCCGTCGAAGCAACTGTGGTCTGAGTTGCGGCGGCCGTGTGGTAGTCGCCTTGTCGCCGCTGCCGCAACCCGCGGCCAAGAAGGCCGCACGGTGGCCACCAAGACGAGCGCCACAGCCAGGACGGCGACCAGGCTCTTGCGCGTCTTGCTGCTCACGATCATCCCTGTCTTCTTCACTTTCCTCTTTGCTTCGTCGTATGTCCTTTGCGTACGTCTGGTAGGCTAACCGCGACTAGAGACAACCGGTGTTAACATTCTGTTACAGCCGGGTTAATTGTGCGGACCACCCCGATCGAGCCGCGCGAGTGCTGCTCGGAGGACGGATGGCCGAGACCGGAACAGAAGCGCATCCTGCTGGTGGAAGACGATGCCACCATCTCCGATCTGGTGGCCTACAACCTGAGGCGGGCGGGCTACGAGGTGCTGCAGGAGCACAACGGCCGCACCGGTCTCGAGACCGCGCTCGCGAGCGACGTCGACCTGGTGCTCATGGACCTGATGCTCCCCGGCCTGGACGGCCTTGCCGCGAGCAAGGAGATCGTCGCGGCGCAAGCCCGGCCTGCCCATCATCATGCTCACCGCGCGAAGCGAGCGCGAGACCATGCTCGAGGGCTTCGAGTCAGGGGCCGACGACTACATCACCAAGCCCTTCGACCTCGACGTGCTGCTGGCCCGCATCCAGGCGCGCCTGCGGCGCGCCCCCACCGGCATCGCCCTAACGGCAGGGCAGGCCGAGACCGCCGCCCTGGCGACCGGGGACCTGGTGCTCGACCGCGACGCTCATGCCGTGCGCGCCTCCCAGGGGGAGGTCGCCCTCAACCCCAAGGAGTACGACCTGCTGGAACTGCTTCTCTCCCGGCCCGGCCATCTGTTCCCTCGCGAAGAGATAGTCGAGCGGGTCTGGCACCATCGATATCTGGCCGCCTCGCGCACCCTGGACGTGCACGTCCGCCGGCTGCGCGCCAAGCTGGAGCAGATCGGCGCAGAAGCGACCTTGCAGACGGTCCGCGGCGTCGGGTACCGCCTGGCGACCGCGCAGAGGTGGCAGCTGATGCGCATCCGGTGGCGACTCCCGCTGGCCTTCGCGCTCGCCACCCTGGTCTTCGCCGGGATAGTGGCGCTTGTGGCCGCCCTGGCATTGCGCGGGGTCTTCCTTGACCGGCTTGAGGACGAGATGTTGCGGCAGGCCCACCAGTATGCGGCCACCCTTGTGGCGTTCGGAGACTCGAGTGACCCCGCCGGCGCAGACGTCGGCCTCGACCGCTCTTCAAAGCCTCACCAACCGAGTCGGCACCGCGGCGGACGCCCGGTTCACCGTGATCGACCACGAAGGTGTGGTGCTGGCCGACTCGCAGGCCGACCCGGCCACGCTGGACAACCACCGCAGCCGCCCGGAGGTGGCGCGGGCTCTCGCCGGCCAAGAAGCTAGGGAGCGTCGGTACTCCGCCACCCTGGGGCAGGAGGAGGTCTACGTAGCCGTCCCGCTACCAGCGAGCGGTGCGGCGTGGTCGAAGGGAGTGGTCCGCGTCGCCCAGCCGGCCGGACGTGTGGATGCGATGGTTGCCGCTTCCTGGCGCATACCCTTGATCGTTTGGGCCGTGCTGCTGCTGCCCATGCTGCTGGCCGCCTATCTGCTCACCCGCTCCATAGTGAAACCCCTGGAGCGCCTGCGCCATATGACGGCTCAGGTGGCCTCCGGCGACTTCGCCCACCGCACGAGCGTGCACCGAAAGGACGAACTGGGCGAACTCGCGGACTCGCTCAATAGCATGGCCGCTCAGCTAGACACACGGGACGACCTATTGCGAGCCGAGATGGAGCGCTCCAGCCAAGTGCTGGCGGCCATGACCGAGGGAGTCCTGGTGGCGGATGCCGACGGCCGTCTGGTCCGAAGCAACCCGGCCGCGTCCAGGATCCTGGAAGTCGATCTGTCACAGGCGGAAGGAGCTCCGCTGGCTGTGGCGGCCCGGGCCTTCCCCTCCCAGTCCCTCACCGAGAAGACTCGCGGGCTCGGACGCCCCCTCAGCGAAGTCGTGGAGCTTGCCGGGGGGCGGTCGCTGACCGTAGAGGCGGTGCCGCTCACTCCGCCCGGTGCGCCGGGCGGCGCAGCCCAGCCCGCGCGCGCGGCCGGTGTTCCGATGCTCTTCGTCATCCGCGACGAGACTGCGCGGCGGAACACCGACCGGATGCGCCGGGATTTCGCCACCAACGTGTCGCACGAGCTCAAGACGCCTCTGGCCGGACTGTCGCTCCTTGCCCAGACCCTTCACGATACTGTCAGGGAAGACCCAAACCAGGCCGGGGAGTTCGTGGCCCGGCTTTCCAAGGAGATCGGCCGGCTCACGGAGCTGACCAACGACCTTCTCACATTGTCGCGGCTTGAGGAGTCCGAGACCGCGACCGAAGCCGCACTCGATCCTGTCGACCTTGCCCTAGCCGCCACGGAGGTGGCCGCAGAGGTCCGGCCCTTGGCCGATACCAAGCGCCACCAGCTGACCGTCGAGACCCCAGATCACCTCGGGCTTCGGGGAGACGACATCGCGCTGCGCACCCTGGTGCGCAACCTACTCGAGAACGCCGTGCGGTACACCGAGCCAGGCGGCCATATTGCACTTCGCCTAGCTCGCGAACAGGATGGAGACGGCCGGCAGTGGGCGGTGCTCAGTGTGTCCGACGACGGCGTCGGCATCCCGCTTGCCGATCAGCAGCGAGTCTTCGAGCGCTTTTACCGCGTCGACAAGGCGCGTTCACGTGATACTGGGGGCACCGGACTGGGACTGAGTATCGTCAGGCACGTCGCCGAGCGCCATGGTGGCCGGGTGGAACTGAAGAGCACCGTTGGGGTGGGCTCCACTTTCACAGTGCGCCTACCGGCGGATTGACGGGGCTCAGCGAGCGGCGCAGGTCAGTCGACGGCACCGTCGGCCATGCCACTTCCGCAGCCTTGGCCTGCTCTGCCGTCGCGAGAGACCAGAATGGTGAATGGTTGTCGCTGCTGGGGCCTGACGGGCGCATTGAGAACTTCGATCGCACGTGCCGGCACCGCCGCCTCGTGCGAGAACGGCCTGGCAGATGATGAGCGGCGGGTAGACCACCGCATCAGAAGCACCCATGCTCCATGCGCGAGCAAGACCGTGGACCACGCCGCGATGGGCAGCCAGCACCACCATCGTCCGTGGTCGTGCGCATAGTCTATGAGCACGAGGTTCCAGCATCCGACGGCGAAGATGAACCCATGCGTGACCAGCCGCTCGGCGCGAGTCAAGCGGGTGGTCACCACGGACAGGCGGCAACTAGGACTTGCAGTCTGGGCGGCCTGTCCCTGTGCAGGACGGGCTCGGCTCGGAGAGCGCACGAAGCCGACACCTCCGCGCCGCAGTGCAGACACTCGAGCACGCACCCCTCAAGCGCCGCCGCAGCCCCGGAGGCTACCCCGGCGTCGGAGAGGTGAAGGGTCGAGCCGCAACAGAAGCACTGAGAGCCCGGGCCAATGGTGATCAACAGTTCGGCCAGACTGACGGCCGCTCGCGAGGGCAGAGTCTTCAAGCTGTCGTTCACTACTACCTCCCCAGTCCGGGTGCTTCTCTGGGTTCAGTCTAAAAGGCATGGCGCGATCCGGTGTTACCGCTGTGTTAACCGACGGCAACACCATTGCACTGCCTGGAGGATTCGCCCCCGACGTAACGAATACCGGGCGATCTCACACGACCGAGACCCGCGGCGCGGTGCTACGATGTCGCTGGTCACCCGGACTTCATGCCGGGCGTAGACCGACGCCGCGACTAGCGGATAGGGGCAGACATGGGCGTCACACGCAGGTTCACGATCCTCCACTCCAACGACATGCACGGAGACTTCCTCGCCGAGCAGGCGGCGGGGAGTGGAGAGCTCATCGGAGGTCTGCCGCTCCTCTCGGGCTACATCAACAAGGTGCGCTCCGAAGAAGAGAACGTCCTCTACGTGATCTCGGGCGACATGGTGCAGGGCTCCATCATCGACTCCGACTTCAAGGGCACGTCCACGATGCAGATCATGAACTACCTGGCCCCCGACGTCGTGGCCCTCGGCAACCACGAGGTGGACTACGGGCTGCCTCACCTTCTGTTCCTGGAGAAGATCGCCAACTTCCCCATCGTCAATGCGAACCTCTATATCAAGCCCTTCGAGAAGCGCATGATGCGGCCCTATCACATCATCAAGAAGGCCGGCTTCGACATCCTCTTCACCGGCATCCTCACCGAGAAGGTCATGGACTCCCTCAAGATGGACGAGCTCATCGGCACCTTCGTGACTCTGGAAGAAGCCAGTGCGGAGGTAGGCAAGATCTGCGACGCCTTCAAGACCGACGACATCGACCTGACCATCATCCTGACTCATATCGGCTTCGAATCCGACAAGGAGCTGGCCGCCATCCTGCGGCCGGAATGGGGCGTAGACCTCATCATCGGGGGGCACAGCCACACCCTGCTCACCAAACCCGAGGAAGTCAACGGCATCCTCATCGTGCAGGCCGGCACCGGCACCAACCAGGTCGGCCGCTTCGACATCGTGGTAGACGACGACACCAACTCCATAGTCGAGTGGGAGTGGAAGCTCATCCCCATCGACGAGCACATCGCCGAGCCCGACCTGCGCATGGCGGAGTTCATCGAGTCGTTCAAATCGGTGGTCGACCGCAAGTACGGAGTGGTCATCACCAAGTTCGCCCAGACGCTCACCCACCCCCTGCGGGAAGAGGAGACCACTCTGGGCGACCTTCTGGCCGATGCTCTGGCTGAAGGTACTCAGAGCGACGTGGTGCTGTTGGGGGCCGGCTCGGTGCGGGTCAAGGAGATGGGACCGGCGGTGACCCTCATGGACTTCATGTCGTGCTTCCCTTACGACGACTCCCTCAACCGCTTCACCGTCAGTGGGGCGATGCTCAAGAGGGCCTTCGCCCACTGGATGCGTCCGGAGAACCGGGATGGCGAAGGCGAGTGCTACCAGGTCAATGGGGCGGTGCGGGCTAGGTATTCCAGTGCCACCCGTAGTCTTGTCTTCCTCGAGGTCAACGGCGCTCCGGTCGCCGATGACGCCACCTACTCCCTGATCCTCCAGGGCTATCACGCCAAGAACTCCAAGCCCTACCTCGACCTCACCAGTGAGGAACTCACCGCGGCGGCACCGAGCCGGGTGGCGGCCACTTCCGCCCAGACGGTGCTCAAGGAGTGGCTCATCGCGCACCAGAACGTCGACCGCAAGATCGAGGGTCGCCTGGTCTATGCGGACTAGCTCCCTCACCGGATCGCTTCGCAGGCACTACCCGGTCATCGCGGGCGCCCTGCTGTTTGCCGCCGGCGTCATCGCCTTCATGGGCATCATCACGGCTGAAGCCTTGTATCCGCCTGGCTACAGCACTTCGCTCAACGCGATCAGCGATCTGGGCGCGACGATACCTCCCGACAGCGTCATCACGCAGCCGTCGGCCACCATCTTCGACGTCACCATGATGGTGTGCGGCGTGCTGGCCTTGGCGGCCTCGTACTGCCTGCAGCGGGGGTTCCGCCGTTGGGCGGCGCCGGTGCTTATTGCCCTCTATGGCCTGGGGGGACTGGGAGTAGGAGTCTTTCCCGCGAACTGGGGACTGGTCCACGTGCTGTTTGCTCTGCTCATCTTCGTCGCCGGAGGGATCGCTGCCCTGCTCTCTTGGACGATCGTCAGAGGACCGTTCCGCTACTTCTCGGCACTGTTGGGGATGGTGACACTGGCGACACTGGTGGTGACGCCGATCGTCTACCGGGCGTCGGGGGGTTCCGTTTCCTTCGGGGGCCTAGGTATCGGCGGGGTGGAGCGCTGGATCGCCTACCCGATACTGTTGTGGGCCACTGGATTGGGTGGCCACCTGATGGCACGGCCAGCCCAAGGCTAGGCGGGCGGTAGCCTCAGAAGCTTCCCGTCTTCGGGTAAACTGGTTGATGTCGAGTGCGGACGCCATGTCTGATGATGGAGAGTCCCTGATGCATCCTGTTGACGACCGAGAGCGAGCTATCAGAAACAGGGGGCGCCGCCAACGCGCGGCGCAGGTGCAACGGCGCCGGCTGGTCCTTCTCGCCGTTGTCGTGGTCGTGATAGTCGTGATAGTGGCGCTGGCCGCTCGGTCGTGCGGAAACGATGGCACCCCCAGCAGCTCCACCACCAAGCCCACGGGCACCGGATCGGCTTCGTCCAGCTACTCCGCCGAGCTCACTGGGGCCCTCTCGGTGCCAGCCGTAGAAACGCAGGCCACCGCAGTCCTCACGCTCGAGTACGACTCCGTCGCCAAAGAGATAGCGTTCACCTTGGAAGTCACCCATCAGATTTCGAATCCTCAGTTGGCCACGATCTACGAGGGGCTACCGGGCGAGCACGGCGACGCGATCTGCACGCTGTTCAAGGGACCGGCAAAAGAAGGCAACTTCTCGGGGATCTTGGCAGAGGGCACCATCGTGAAGGACGACCTCACCGGTCCGCTTGAGGGAGGAGGCACCGTCGCCGACCTGGTCGCCCTCATCGAGGAAGGCAAAGCCTATGTCAACATCAGCAACGCAAGCCATCCAGTAGACGCCATACGGGGCCCGATCAAGTAGCGACCGCCGCCCGCTCGCGCCGCACCCGCTTGCGCGCCCGGAGCACCACTCGCATGAACCCCAAGAAATGCGACCACGGGCGGATGTCGCTGACCTCCGAGCCGTAGATAGTCTTGATCGGCACCCAGACGAGCCCATACCGGCGCCCCACGCAGATGGCGATCTCCTCGACCTCGAAAGCAAAACCCTGTTCACTGCTGGCCAGTGCCGCCTCGGCCAGCCGGCGCGAGCGCAGCCGGTAGCCGGATTGGTTGTCGGGAATGTCCTCTCCCACCGCCCATGAGAATAGCTTTCGGCTGACCGTATTGGTGAACCACCTTATGGGGGGCATCTCTTTGTAGTCACGGGCGCCGATCACCAGATCGGCGCCGCCGGTCTTCCAAGCCTCCAGAAGGGCCGGAAGCTCGGCCGGATCGTGCTGCCCGTCCCCGTCCAGAGTGAGAAGAGCGGTCCAGCGTTTCCCCTCAGGGGCCTCGGCCAGCGCCTCGGCGAAGCCCGCCTTCAGCGCCCCTCCCTTCCCCCGGTTGGGCTGCAGAGCAAGGACGCGCGCGCCTGCGGCGCGCGCCTCACCGGCGGTGTCGTCGCCGGAGCCGTCGTCCACCACAAGCACGGGCAGGCCTCGCCCCACCACGGCCCGCACCACGGCCCCGATCCGCGGGCCCTCATTGTGAGCTGGAACGATGACCAAGATGCTTTCGCTCAGGTTCACGGAGCCATCGTATCAAGCGTGCTCGGCCGGCCGTAGGCATCGTGTGAGCGCCTTGTTGACAACAGGCCCAGTGCTGTGATTATATTCACTGTGAAACTGCGAACACCACAGGGATGTGTGCAGCCATGGTGCAAGACCCGGCACATAGAGAACGCAAGGTCTCCCTCCACACAGTGGGGCGTCTGAGCACCTACCTCCGTGCCTTGGAGGCGCTCAACCATGATGGTGTGGAATTCATCTACTCCCACCGGCTGGCCGCTTTGGTCGGCGTGACGCCGGCCCAACTGCGGCGCGACTTGTCCAGTTTTGGCACCTTCGGCAACATCGCCCGCGGCTATGACGTGCGGCAGTTGTCACGCACTATCAGCGAGATCATCGGCACGGATGAGGTCCAGAGCATCGCCCTGGTCGGCGTCGGCTATCTGGGCAGAGCCCTCCTTTCGTACCGCGGGTTCGAAGAGCGCGGCTTCCGCATCGCGGCGGCCTTCGATATCGACCCGGACAAGGTGGGGAAGGTCCTTGCTGGTTGCCGGTGCTATCACCTGGACGATCTCGAGAAAGTCATCGGCGACGCTGGTCTCCGCGTACTCATCCTTGCCGCGCGAGACGAGGGTCTGCAGGCCGTGGTCGACAGAGCGGCCGCCGCCGGCGTCCGCGGATTCCTCAACTTCGTCCCGACGACGCTGACCGCGCCCCCCGGATGCTTCATCGAGCCGCTAGACATCTCGGCCATGCTGGAGAAGGTCACCTTCTTGAGCCGGCGGAGCGAAGAGCAGAAATGACCAATACAGAGACCGTGCCCAGCCGAAACTGCGAGGGAGAAGCCATGGAAAAGAAGAGGATCCTAGTCGTTGACGACGACCGTGATCTGGTGGCGTCGATAGACGCCTTCCTCACGGCCCGCGGATTCGAGGTGAAGACGGCGGCCAACGGCAAGGAGGCCTATGCCCGCATCGTCGGAGACCGCCCCGATCTGATCATCTTGGACGTGATGATGGACTACGACGAGGAGGGGATGGTCCTGGCCAGCGCGCTCAAGACCGACGGTCCCACCCGCGACATCCCCATACTCATGCTCTCCGGGTTCAATGTCCAGGCCGACGTGCGTGACAAGGTGCTCGCCTCGCTGATGGGCCAAGATCTACCGGTGGAGACCTTCCTCGAAAAACCCGTGAGACTGGCAGTCCTTGCCGAGCGGGTGGAGACTCTGCTGGCCCGCGGCGGTACAAAGCATGACCCTTGGTCTGGAGGGCGTGAGCAACTGTGAACAGCGTTCAGACACTACTGGCGGACCGGACAGACCTGTCTCGGGAGCAACTCATACCCATTCTCCAAGAACTGCAGGCCCGGGAGGGCTTTCTGTCCCAGGCGGCCATGATGGGGGTGGCCGAGGCGCTGGATACTCCCGTCGCCGGCGTCTACGGCGTGGCCACCTTCTACAATCAGTTCCGCTTCGCCCCTCTTGGGGAACACGTCATCGAGATATGCAGGGGCACGGCGTGTCACGTCAAGCAGAGCCTGTCGCTCGCCCAGTATCTCCAGCGCCGGCTCAAGCTGCGCCCAGACGGCAATTCCGCCGACGGGCGCTTCTCTGTGCTCAGCGTGGCTTGTCTGGGCGCCTGCTCGATAGCACCCGTCCTCAAGCTTGACGGCGAGTTCCACGGTCACCTCACCGTCGAGAAGCTGGAGGGCCTTCTTGATGAGCTGGAGCCGGCCACCGACGGAGCCATCGGCGCAAGCGCCACTGCCTCCCCCACCGAGGTGAGTCTGTCATGAGCACGAGCATTTTGGTCGAGCCCTGCTGCCCACAGTGCACCCATTCCCCCGAGCATGCCTGTGCCGACCTGTTGGCCTGCATCGCCGGCGGCCCGACATGCCACACCGACGACGCTTGCCGCGACCGGCGCGCGGGCCGGCTGGAACAGGCCCGGCGCGGTGGTGAGGGGACCCTGCTGTTCGTGGGTGCGGGTACCTGCGGCCGCGCGAACGGGGCACTGCACCTCATCGCCAAGGCCAAGTCCTACTTAGAAGCGCGCTCCTTGCCGGTCACCATGGTGGAGGTCGGCTGTGGAGGCTACTGCCAGAGAGAGGTCTTCATCGACCTGCTTGAAGGCGATGGCCCCCGTCTCTCCTACTGCGACCTCGATCCAGACAACATCGAAGAGTTCCTCGAGATGGTCTTCGAAAAGGGCGAGCGGCGCAACCGCTTCCTCTACGGCCGCTACGGTGACGCCCCCGGACTCGAGGATGTGCCTCTGGTAGCCGACACGCCCTTCTTCAGCCGTCAGACCCGAGTGGTGCTCGACAACTGCGGCCTCATCGACCCTGCCTCCCTCGACTCTGCCCTGGCCGCCGGCGGCTTCGCCGCTGCGGCCCGGGCACTCACCACCATGACCCGCGCCGAGGTCTGCGACCTGGTCGCGGAGTCGGGGCTCCGCGGACGGGGTGGAGCCGGCTTCCCCACGGGGCAGAAGTGGAAGATCGCGCTCGGTACGCCCGCGGCCAAGAAGTACCTCATCTGCAACGCCGACGAGGGCGATCCCGGGGCCTTCATGGACCGCGCCGTGCTGGAAGGCGATCCCTTCCGGGTGATCGAGGGCATGCTCATAGCCGCGTACGCCATCGGGGCTGGCAAGGCCTACATCTACTGCCGGGCCGAATACCCCCTGGCCATCCAACGCCTGCAAGGTGCACTCGCTCAGTGCCGGGCGGCAGGGCTGCTCGGCCACAACATCCTGGGCAGTCTCACCGATCTCGACATTGTCATCAAGCAGGGTGCCGGCGCCTTCGTCTGCGGAGAAGAGACGGCCATCCTAGCCAGCATCGAGGGCGGACGAGGGATGCCCCGGCCGCGACCGCCGTATCCGGCGGTCGCCGGCCTGCACGGCATGCCCACCGTGCTCAACAATGTGGAGACCCTCGCCAACATTCCCGGCATCCTGCGCAATGGGCCGGAGTGGTTCCGCAATCTGGGCATGGGCGAAGCGGCAGGCACCAAGATCTTCGCCCTCAGCGGGCGGGTGCGTAACACCGGGTTGGTCGAGGTACCGGTAGGTATCCCGTTGCGCGAGGTGGTGTGTGTCATCGGAGGCGGCGCTCCGGAAGGACATCAGATCAAGGCGGTACAGCTCGGCGGCCCCAGCGGGGGCTGTATCCCCGAGGCGTATCTTGACGTCCCGACCGACTACGGCAAGCTGCAGGAGCTGGGCGCCATGATGGGCTCGGGTGGCATGGTGGTCATGGACGAACGCAGTTGCATGGTCGATGTAGCAAAATACTTCATGGAGTTCATCCGCAACGAGTCGTGCGGCAAGTGCACCCCCTGCCGGGAAGGCACCACCCGTATGTTCGAGATCCTGACGGCTCTGACGGAGAGATCGGTAGGCGATGAGATCGGTCGCCTCGAGCGCTTCCGCGGCCTGCTCCATCTGGAGGAACTGGCTCAGACCATCAAGGACACCTCCCTGTGCGGGCTGGGTCAGTCGGCAGCCAACCCCGTGCTTTCCACTCTCCGATTCTTCCGCGACGAGTACGAAGCGCACATCATGGAAGACCGCTGTCCGGCCGGGGTTTGCCAGGGCCTACGCATTTATGCCGTCGACAACGCCACCTGCACAGGCTGCCAAGCCTGCAAGAAACAGTGCCCGTCAGGAGCCATCGTCGGTGAGCGCAAGAGCGCCCACTACATCATCGTCGATCGTTGCCTGGGCTGCGGCGCCTGCATGGACGCCTGCCCTAAAGAGTCCATCTCCCTAGTCGCCTAGAGAAAAGAGGTAACCGTGAGCATCACCATCAACGGGATAGTGCTTGAATTCAACCCGGGGGACACCGTGCTCCAGGTCGCCCGCAAGGCCGGCATCGACATCCCCCACCTTTGTTCCTTGGATTGGGCGCCATCCCCATCAGCCTCGTGCCGGCTCTGCGTGGTGGAGGTCGAAGGGTCTTCCAAGCTCCAGACGAGCTGCACTCTGCTGGCGACAGACGGGTTGGCGGTGCATACTCACACGCCTCGGCTACTCAAAGTCCGGCGGGCCATCGTAGAGCTGATGGTGGCCAACCATCCGCAGGACTGCCTGGTCTGCCACCGTTCGGGAACGTGCGAACTGGCGGACCTAGCCCAAGAGCTTGGCGCCAGGCCGAAGCAGTATGTGGGCATGAAGAAGAACCAGCTCCTGGATATCTCGTCGCCGGCCATCTGGCGCGATCCCAACAAGTGCATCCTTTGCGGGCGCTGCGTAACGATGTGTCATCAGATCCAAGGCGTAGGGGCCATCGACTTCATAGACCGGGGTTTCCGCACCCAAGTGGGTCCTGGCTTCTCCGCCGGCATCAACGTTTCGGGCTGCACGTATTGCGGCCAATGCGTACGAGTCTGCCCCACCGGCGGCACTCATGGAGCGTAGCCACGTGGACGCGGTGGCGGCCGCGCTCGGCGATCCGGACACAGTGGTAGTGGCTCAGATCGCCCCCGCGGTGCCGGCCACTCTGGCGACCGACCGTAGCAAGCACCACACGGTGCCGGCCATGCTGGAGCACCTAGCCGCCGCTCTCAAACGCATCGGGGTCGCCGCCGTGTTCGATACATGCTTCGCCGCCGACCTCACGATCATGGAGGAGGCCACCGAACTCGTGAAGCGCCTCCAAGGGGGCGGGCCGCTACCGATGTTCACCAGCTGCTCCCCAGCTTGGGTGAACTACGTCGAGTTCCACCGTCCCGACCTCATCCCCAACATGTCCACGTGCAAGTCGCCGCAACAGATGGCCGGAGCGCTCATCAAGGAGATCTACCCCAAGTTCGCTGCCCTTGGCGACAAACGCCTAGTGCTGGTATCGCTGATGCCCTGCACGGCCAAGAAGTACGAGGCGCAGGATCTGGGCGACGTTGACTACGTGCTCACTACAAGGGAGCTCGGCGCTCTCTGGCGTCGCTTCGGCATAGACTTCGACACCTTCGAGGAGCGCGCGCCGCTCGATCCACCCTTCGTGGAAGCCACCGGAGCAGCCCGGCTGTTCGGAGGCACCGGCGGCGTGATGGAGGCCGCCGTGCGCACGGCGGCCACGCTGGTGGGCGCGGAGACCCCGGCAGGACCACTCACCGAGGCTCGGGGGCTCGACGGGTCAAGAGCTTCACCCTTGACCTGGCCGGGACTACCCTAAGGCTCGGGGTGATCAACGGGCTGGGCCGTCTCCGGCCGGGGCTGGAAGAGGCCCTAGCAGGCATGCACTTCGTCGAGGTCATGTCTTGCCCGGGCGGTTGCGCCGGAGGTGGAGGCCAGCCCTACCAGGGCGAGATGAAGGACGTCCGCAAGCGCATCGACCGTCTCTACGCCGCCGACTCCGAGGCCGAGGTCCGAGTCTCGCACGAGAACAAGGGCGTCGCCGCGCTCTATGAAGAATTCCTGGGCCGGCCGCTGAGCGAAGTGTCGCACCGGCTGCTGCACCGCACCTACACCGACCGAAGCCCCGCAGCGCTCGCCGATGACGATCCCGGCACCCGGAACGCAGTCCGCGCAAGCGCCACCCACTGACCGCGAAGCGATGCAAGGGATAATCAACACCATCAAGCAGAACTGCCGCCGGTGCTACACCTGTGTACGCGACTGTCCGGCCAAAGCCATCCGCATCGAAGACGGCCAGGCCTCAGTGGTGGCCGAACGGTGCATCAGCTGCGGCAACTGCACCATGGTCTGCTCGCAGGGTGCCAAGGCCTACGCCAGCGGCCTTGAGGGCACCTTCGCCCTCCTTGAGCGCGGCACTGCCGCCGCTCTTCTCGCTCCATCGTTTCCCGCTGGCTTCTCGTTGCCCCCCGGCCAAGTCATCGGCGCTCTGCGCAAAGCCGGGTTCGCCTACGTCGTCGAGGTGGCGCACGGCGCCGATCAGGTCAACCAAGCCTGCCACGACTTTCTGAAGGAGCACCCTACCGGTCTCCACATCGCCAGCGCCTGCCCGGCTGTGGTGGAGTACGTCCGCAAGTACCACCCAGAACTGACCGACCGCATCATGCCCATCGTCTCCCCAATGGTCGCCACGGCCCTCGAAGTCAAGCGGCGCTACGGACAGCACGTCCGCTGCGTCTTCGTCGGCCCCTGCGTCGCGAAGAAGGCGGAGATCATCGACCCTGAGATCGTGGGAGTCGTTG
The DNA here is from genome assembly GCA_963784835.1 of uncultured Actinomycetes bacterium. Classification (GTDB taxonomy): domain Bacteria; phylum Actinomycetota; class Thermoleophilia; order RBG-16-64-13; family RBG-16-64-13; genus RBG-16-64-13. The sequence continues at coordinate 44,018 of CAWASM010000005.1, forward strand.
ACGAGGTGCTCACCCTGGTCGAGATGGAGCGCCTGCTGTTGGCGAGAGGAGTGGACCCTGCCCTGGCCGCCGGCAAGCGATTTCGACCCGCCCCACGCAGGCAAGGCCCGCATCTATCCCGTGCCTGGGGGGATGCTGGAGAGCGCGGGTATCGGGGATGGGATCCTCGATTCCCGGCTTGTTGTGGTCAGCGGCAAGGACGAGACCGTCGGAGACACTGGACGGGCTCTCCCAGAACGGCATCGGGGCCACGCTGTTGGTGGAAGCCCTCATGTGCAAAGGCTGCTACGCAGGACCGGGGATAGAGAGCACCGAGCCCGGGATGACCAGGCGGCGGCGAGTGGCCGAGTTCGCCGCCGGCAGCCTCCGCCGCCAGGACCAGGGCACCCTGCCCGCCTACGATCCGGGCACGGCGCCGGTGGACCTCACCCGGTGTTTCGAGCCCAACGACCAGAGGTCCGAAGGTCCCACCGAAGAGGAGGTCCGCGAGATCCTCGCCCACACCAACAAGTTCTTCCCCAAGGACGAGCTCAACTGCGGCGCCTGCGGCTACCCTACCTGCCGGGCCAAAGCCAAGGCGGTGTACGAAGGTATGGCCGAAGAGGCCATGTGTCTGCCCTTCATCATCGACCAGTCGGAGCGAGTCTGCAGCGAACTGCATGTGCCCTGGAACAACCTGCGCGACGTCCACCGCCATCTCATCAACAGCGAGAAGCTGGCCTCGATGGGGCAGATGGCGGCCGGTGTAGCTCACGAGCTCAACAACCCCCTGAGCACGATCCTGCTGTACTCACACATCATCCAGCGCAAGCTCGATGGCCGGGATGATCTCGACCACGACCTCAAGCTCATGGCCGAGGAGTCCGAACGTTGCAAGAAGATCATCGGCAACCTGCTCGACTTCGCGCGTCAGAGCCGGGTGCGCATAGAGACGGTATCGGTAGAGGAGCTTGTCGCTTCAGCCGCCGACGGCGCTGCCTGCAACCTTCCGCCCGGTCCCGACCGGGACGTGCAGATCGTGGTGGACGTGACTCCCGGTCTGCGCGCCGATCTCGACCGCGACCAGATGACCCAGGTGCTCGTCAACCTGATCAAGAACAGCGTTGAGGCCATGGAAGACCGGTCCGGGGAGGTGCGGGTAAGCGCACACGAGCTATCCGCGGGTGACCGCATCCGCTTCAGTGTCGCCGACCAGGGCACCGGCATCGGTGCAGGGGCCAAAGACAAAGTGTTTCAACCCTTCTTCACCACCAAGAGCATCGGCAAAGGCACAGGCCTAGGCCTTCCGATCTCGTACGGCATCGTAAAGATGCACAACGGCAACATCTGGTTCGACTCGGAGCCGGGCGCCGGCACTACCTTCCACGTGGAAATCCCCATGACCCGCGCAAGCGGCGAAAGGAGCCTTAGATGAGTTCCTGGAACATCCTGTTCGTAGACGACGACCGGGACTTCCTCGACGCCCAAGCCGCCTACTTCGGAAGTCGTGGCCACAAGGTCCACACCGTGGAGAGCGGCCAGGAGGCCCTGGACTTTTTGGAGACCGACACCCCTGACATCATCTTTCTCGACCTTATGATGGAGCGCTACGACAGCGGCTTCCGCATCGCCTACGAGATCCGCAAGCGTGAGCGTCTGGCAAAGGTACCCATAGTCATGCTGAGCGGCGTCGCAAGGGAGACCGGCGAGCGCTTCGACCAAGAGGGTCAGGGCCTCCTCTCGTGGTCACGCCTGGACCGCTTCGTCGACAAGCCGGCTACGGGCAAGCAACTGCTGGGCATCGCAGAGGAATACCTGGGTGACAAGGCCGGCTCCCATGGGGAGACAGACCAGTCATGACCGCCCCACGCATCCTGGTGGTCGATGACGAGTACGGGGTGCGTTCCGGCATCCGCCAGATCCTCGAGCTTGAGGGCTACGAAGTCGAGGAGGCGGCCACCGGCGAAGAGGCTCTCGCCCTTCTGCGGAGCGCCCCGTTCGACGTGGGCCTGCTCGACTACCGGCTGCCCGATACCGACGGCCTTACCATCCTGCAGACCATCAAGCGTGAAGGTCTGCAGTTGATGACCTGCATGATCACCGCATACGCGAACATCGACACAGCCATCGCTGCTACCCGCCAGGGGGTCGACTTCTTCCTGCCAAAGCCCTTCCTGCCCGACGACCTTCTGGGAGTGATCGAGACGCTGGTCAGACACAAGCGGGCGCGCACCGAGGCCGAACAGTTGCGCAAAGAGCACGAAGCGAGCCTGCTCGCGCTTGCGGAGGAGAAGACCCAGACCCACTCTCTGGTGTCGTCACTCCGCGACGCGGTGCTGGTGGTCAACCGGGATGGCGATGTGATGCTCGCCAACCGGGCCATGATCGCCCTACTGGACGCATCTGAGGAGGACATTCTGCGCCGCCCGGCGGCGGCGCTGCTGCAGGACGGCCCGCTCGCCCCGCTCTGCGAGCCCCTGGTCGCCCCACTCAAGGACCGGACCATCGGCCAGCTCAGCATCGGGGAGCGGGCCTTCATGACCAGCATCGTCACGTTTAGAGCCGAAGACGGCACGGCCCTGGGCCGTATCCTCACACTGTCGGACATCTCGGAGATGCGGCGGGTGGCCATGGAGAAGGCGCGCTTCATCCGCACCATGGTGCATGAGCTCAAGTCCCCGCTGGGAGCCATCCGCGGGATCGTCGAGGTGGCCACCGACAAGAGCCTAGGGGACGATCTCGAGAGCTACCTGCCCATGCTGCGCCGGGCCGAGGACCGCATCGACAACATGGTCCAGCTCATCAGCGACCTGCTCTCGCTGTCCCGCAGCGAACAGGCCCAGCCCCAAGCCCAGCCCGAGCTGTTGGAAATAGGACCAGCGGCGGACGAGGTCTTTGGGCTGGAGGCCGAGCGCCTGGCGTCCCGTGGCGTCAGTGCCCTGGTGGAGATCGAACCCGGTCTGCCGCCCGTCTTGATCCCCTCGGACGACCTGGCCGTGATCCTGACCAACCTGGTGAGCAACGCCGTGAAGTACAACCGGGACGGCGGGCGCGTTGCATTGCGGGCCCAGCACGACGGTGAATGGGTGCGGATCGACGTGGAAGACACGGGCATCGGCATCGCCAAGGAGAACCTCGACCTGGTGCTAGGCGAGTTCTTCCGGGAGAAGCGGCCCGAGACCCGGAACCTCGAGGGAAGCGGCCTGGGCTTGACGATAGTCAAGCGTCTGACCGAGCGCGCCGGAGGGCGGCTGGAAGTCACCAGCGAAGAGGGCATGGGCTCTACGTTTTCGGTGCTTCTTCCTGCCTAAGAGGCTGCCGAAAAGCGAAGTCCCGGCCGTCAGAGCGCACTGGGCGGCGCAATACTTCGTCCTCAGTCGCGCCAATAGCGCTGCTATTGGCGCTCCTTGCGTCCTCGTCTTGCGCGTGCCCATCGTGCTCTGGCGGCGAAAAGTCGCTCTTCAGCAGCCTAGGAGGCTGCTGGCGCGCAGCCCGCCTGCGCCTCTTTCCACCCGGCCACCACCAACTGGCCTTGCCCAGGTAGACCATCACGGCCGGCAGCAGGACCAGCCTGACCAGTACGGTGTCGACGACGATCGACAGCGCGATCCCGATGCCCAGCATCTTGGTGGTCCCGATGCTGGTGAAGGCGAACGCCCCGGTGACGATGACCACCAGCAGCGCGGCGCTCACGATGATGCGCCCCGATCTCACCAGACCCACGGTGACGCTCTCCCGGGTGTCCCGGGTGCGGTGCCAGCGCTCGTGCATGCGGGTGAGCATGAACACCGCGTAGTCCATGGTTATGCCGAACAGGATGCACATCATCAGCACCCGGTTGATCGCGTCGACCGAACCGGTGGAAGTGAAACGCAAGACCTTCTCGAAGATCGAAGTCTGGAACAGGATGACCAGCCACCCATAGCTCATGGCGATGGTGAGGAGGTTCACAACCACCGCCAGTACAGGCAGCACCAGACTGCGCAGCAAGAGCAGGAACACGACCAGGCTGCTGAACACTATCCACGCGATGACCCAGGGGAGCCAGAAGTCCAGCGACTTCAGGAAATCGTGGCTGAAGGCCGATTCCCCCGCGACATGCACTTGGTACCCCGCCGGTGGGCTGGCATCCATGAGCCCCTCGACCAGCGTGTTCGACTGCGCGTTGGTCAAACCCTTGTCGGCCACTACCCGATAGAGAACCGCTCCGGGCGCGACCGAGCTCTTGATGAGCTGCTTGAACTGCTGGAGTTCTTCGGCAGTGATGGTCTGGCCCGAGGCGAGAGTGATCCCTCCCTCGGGCACCACGAAACCGTCGGGGTCATTCAGCAGCTGCTGGAACTGATCCCAAAGAGCCACCAATGCCGTGGGATCGCTCATCCCAGTGACGGTAAAGGGACTCAACACCGACGCCACCCCGTCCACCGACGAGAGTTGAGTACCAAACATGAAGAGGGAGGCCGCTCTGTTCATGTCAATGGTCTGACCATCATTCCAAGTCAGCAGCACCAGAGTGGGCGAGAGCGCTTCCTTGTCAAACTCCGCCTCCAGAATATCCAGGCCCTGCCGAGCCTCTGCCGATGCGGGCAGCGCTGAGGCGTTGGTCATCTGAGTCTTCATCGTCACGGCTGGGGAGGCCAGCAGCAATATAAGCACCAGAGAGATGACTATGGAGAGCCACGGCCTGCGGAGCACCACGCTGGCCCACCACTTCCACCGTTTGCTCTCGTGGGCCCCGTGCAACCGCACCACCGGGATGGAGTTCACCCGGTGGCCCAGGATCCCGAGGATAGCGGGCATGAACGTCACCGAAGCAGCTACCGAGAAGAAGACCACCAACGCGCCCCCGATGCCGAGCGAACGCAGCCCCGGCGACGGGAAGAACACTAGACCGATGACGCCGACCATGACCGCGGCTCCGCTGTAGAAGACAGAGCGCCCGGCGCGGGCCGTGGTGACTACCACGGCCTCGCGAACGGAGGCCCCTCGGTGCAGTTCCTCCCGGAAGCGCCAGACGATGAACAGGGCGTAGTCGATGGCTACCGCCAGCCCAAGCAGCGTCGCCACGTTCATCGCGAAAATGGACATGCTGGTCGCTCGGCCGATGAGATACATGGCGCCCAGGGTGACGGTCACCGCCAGTCCTCCGGTGATGACCGGCAACGTCGCCGCCACCAGACTGCCGAAGACGAAGATGAGCGCGATGAGCGCCACCGGAAGGCCGTAGACTTCTACCTTGCGCAGGTCACTGAAGGAATGAGAGGTGATGTCTTCATAGATCGCGGGCTCACCCGTCACATACGTCTTCAGCTGCTCGCCCTTGAGCACCTGCCGAATCTGCCCCACCTCACCCTGAACAGTCTGCAGCGGAGCCGAGAAGTAAAGAACGGCCACCGAGCTATGCCCGTCCTTGGACACCATCAGCTCGCTCCCCGTGGAGGCGTAGGTCTGAACGCTGTCGAGGAAGGGGATACCTGCCGCTGTCAAAGCGTCTGCCGCCGCTTTTTCGGCCGCCTGGAACTCCTGCCCAGTGGCCTCCAGCGTGTCGCTCTTGAAGACTACCGCCAGCGTTGTCGCGCCCTGTGCGAACTTCTCTTCGATGAGTTTGCCGGCCAACTCCGCCGGCGCCTTGGGATCGGAAAACCCGCCGGTGAGCACGTTCTGGAGCAGAGGAGTGGCGGCTACGCTCACGCCAAAGACCACGACCCAGAAGGCGATCACCGCCCACCTGAATCTATAGGAGAACCTTCCCAGAGCCTCGAACATATCCGCTACTCCGTGCCGGGCGAGGTGAGCGTAGCCACAAACGCCTCAAGCACCCGCCGGGGATCGGCGAAGACGTCATTCGCCACGCCGCTCAGATCTATGCCGCCCACGGAGACCATCCCGTGAACAAGAGCCCAAGTCCCAAAGGCCAGTTCGGGCGCGGTGAGTCCCTGCACCGTGGTGAAGAGCCCCTTCTCCATGCCTTCCCTGAAAGTCTCTCCGATCAGCCGTATCGCGCCCAGGCCCATGGCCGTGACGCTCGCCAAATAGGGGCCCTCCAGCGAGGTCGCCGCAAGGATGCAGCGCAGATCCATGGGGTTTTCCCTACCGAAGTCCATGTAGGCCATCCCCAACTCCACCACCCGCTTCTCCCAGGGCAGATCGGTGGGAACACGCCCAAGATAGTCGTCCAGGCGCGCGAACGACTCGGCAAAAAGCGAGGCCACCAACTCGTCTCGGCTGGAGAAGTAGGTATAGAGGGCAGCCGGACTGAAATCGGCGCGCCTGGCCACCTGCCGCAGACTGAGCGCCTCGGGTCCAACCTCGAGCATCAGTTCGCGCGCTGCGGCCAGGATCTCCTCCCGCGTGTCCTTGCGCCGGCGGTCTCGCCGGGATAAACAGGAATCGACTTCCACGGCAGTCTCCCTGATTGTCGAACATACGTCATCGCGAAGAACACTGCACGACTGAGCGAACACTGTTCGTCCATATGTTACCTTGAGCGCCGCTGGCGGTACAAGACGTCTTGAAGGTGTTTACGCTTTCCTTATGACGGCTCAGACTGTTGAAGGCCAACAAACAACCGAAGAAGTGTCGGGAGCGGCTCGTGCGGGAACCCATAAAGAAGCCGAGGTTCCCTTGGTGGCTGGGTGCCATTGTCGTCTTGGTGGGCGTAGCGCTTGTAGTGAGCGGCGCATGGCTGGCCGTCAGCCAGGATCAGCACGCGAAAGAGAGCATCGAGAACGACCTACTGGCCATCGGCCAGCTAAAGGCCGAACAGATCGCTGGCTGGCGCGCCGAAAGGTTGGGCGACGCTGGGGTAATCGCCGAGGGACCTTCCGCCGCGAACCTCGTGCAGCACTGGCTGACGTCTGGGACTGCTGCCGACCGAGCGGTGATCCTGGCATGGTTCGCCGCGCTTCAGCATCAGTACGGCTACGCCGACGTGCGGTTGGTAGACCCGCAGGGCGCCGTGCTCCTCTCCCTCGGCGCGGGTGACCCGCTCGCCCCTGCCGCAGCCGATGCGCTTCGGACCGCGTTCAGCGAGCGGGAGGCCGTGCTCACCGACCTCCACGCGGAGACCGGCGGCGGGGTCATCCATCTGGACTCCATAGCGCCACTCTTCGACTCGGCCGGGGGCGATGGGCACCCCTTGGCGGCGGTGGTCCTCACGGCCGACGCGAAGGACTTCCTGTTCCCACTTATCCAGACCTGGCCCATCGTCAGTGCCTCGGCCGAAACTCTCCTCGTCGAGCGCGTGGATGGCGGGGTCGTCTTCCTAAACGAACTGCGGTTCCAACAAGGCACCGCCTTGACCCTTGAGTTCCCGCTCACACAGACCGATTTACCCGCCGTGATGGCGGTCCTGGGGTCACGGGACATCGTGCGCGGGCACGATTATCGCGGCGCTGAGGTCGTGGCGGCCTTGCGGGCCGTTCCCGATAGCCCGTGGTTCATCGTGGCCAAGATCGATACTGCGGAGGCTTTCGCGCAGGCTCGCACCCGGGTGACCTTGATCGTCGTAGTCGTCGCGCTTCTTCTGGTGGCCATGGGCGGAACCACGGCACTACTATGGCAGCAAGTCGTCAAGAGACGCTACCAACAAGCGTATGACTCCGAGATCTCTCGCGCGACGATGGCGGCGCGCTACGAGCACATCGTCCAACAGGCGAACGACATCATCCTGCTCAGTGACGAGCATGCCCGCTTGGTCGAAGTGAACGAACGGGCCCTGGAAACCTACGGGTACACTCGGGAGGAGATGATCGGCATGCCGGTGGCCGAATTGATCCCCGCCGATGGGCTCCCAGCGTTCGAGGAGCGCATGTGCTTGCTAGAGCATGCAGACTCGTACATCCTCGAAGCTGCTCACCAGCGCAAGGATGGTTCGGTCTTCCCAGTGGAGATCAGCGCGCGGACGGTCGTTGCCGAGGCCAAGCCCTATCTGCAGGCGATCATTCGCGATCTCACCGAACGCAGGCGGAGGATACCGCGAGGCGCCTGATGCAGTACTCGATCGACCACGGCACCGACTCAGTAGTCTGGATCGACGCGGAGGGGCGAATACTGTTTGTGAGCGAATCAACCTGCCGCAGGCTCGGCTACACTCACGAAGAACTCCTGAAGATGACCATCTTCGACATCGACCCGACCGTCTCTCCGGAGCTGTTCAAGATCTACTGGCCCAAGCTCAGGAAAGGTGAGACCAACCTGGTGGAAAGCATCCACCGCACCAAGAGCGGAGAGACCTTCCCTGTCGAGATCCATGACACCCACGTCAACTTCGACGGCCAGGAGTACAGCTGCGCGTTCGCGCGGGACATCACCGAGCGCAAGCTGGCGGAGGAGGCCCTACGGGAGCGCGACGAGCAGCTGCGGCAGTCACAGAAGATGGAAGCCGTAGGCCAGCTGGCCGGCGGCATCGCTCACGACTTCAATAACTTGCTCACAGCCATCCTCGGCTACGGCGACCTCTTGCTGGCGGGGGACGAGCTGACCGGGCCCGCCCGTGAAGACATGGAGCAGATCAAGCACGCGGCTGAGAGGGCCGCGGGCCTCACCCGGCAGATCCTAGCCTTCTCTCGCCGCCAGACCCTGCGACCCAAGGTGGTCTCGCTCAATGAGGTCCTAGCGAACATGGAGCCCCTCCTTCGTCGCACCTTGGGAGAGGACATCGACCTTGTCAGCATGCCCGATCCGAATCTGGGCGGCGTCGAAGTGGACGTCCACCAGTTCGAGCAGGTGCTCATGAACCTGGCCCTGAACGCGCGGGACGCCATGCCCCAAGGGGGCCGGCTGATCCTGGAGACCGCAAACGCCGAACTGGACGCACGGTACAGCCATATCCACCCCGAAGTGGATCCCGGCAAATACGTGATGCTGGCCGTAACCGACACAGGACTAGGGATGGGCGAGGACACCTTGTCGCGCATCTTCGAGCCCTTCTTCACCACCAAAGGGGCCGGTCAAGGGACGGGGCTGGGCTTGGCCACGGTCTACGGAACGGTGAAGCAGAGCTCCGGAAGCATCTCGGTCTACAGCGAACCGGGAAGAGGGACATGCTTTAAGATCTACCTACCCCTCGCCGCCGTGCCCTTCGAAACGCTGAGACAGGCCACGGTCGGGACGGCCGCCACATACCGAGGCGACGAGACGGTGATGGTAGTCGAAGACGAAGCGGCTTTGGAAGATCTCGCGGTGCGCGTGCTCACCGACCACGGATACGATGTGCTCAGCGCCGGCACGGCTGCGGAAGCCCTGCAGATGTTGCAGGATTTTGCCGGGGAGGTAGACATCCTCGTCACCGACCTGATCCTTCCCGGAGAACTGCAGGGCAAGGATCTTGCCGACCAGCTCCTCGCGGCGCGGCCGAGCCTTCCTGTCATCTACATGTCGGGCTACACCCGCAACGGCATCGTCCATGCCGGGCGGCTCGACCATGGTGTCGACTTCCTAGAGAAGCCGTTCCCGCCCACGGCCTTGGTCGCCATGGTCCGCGAGGTGCTCGACCGGGCACCCGGTCGGACCTAGACTCGTGCGCCTGCTCGAGCCCTCCGCGGCCGCTTCCGTGAAGGGCCGCCACGTACTGCTCGTCACCTTCCTGGCCACGGTCATTTTCGCCTTCACCACCACCTCCATCAATGTCGCCCTGCCCTCTATACAGAAGGAGTTCAAGCTGGGCGCGGTGGCCTTGGGGTGGCTACCCCTGGTGTACATCCTGGCCTCAGCTGTGTTCCTACTCCCGTTCGGCAAGGTGGGCGACAGGTTCGGCCGGAGGGCAGTGTTCATCGGCGGGCTCGTCGTCTTCTTGGTGAGCACGGTCGCCCTGGTGTTCGCGGACTCCTACCTCATGCTGATCACCCTGCGGGTGGCGCAGGGCGTCGCGGGGTCGATGGTTTTCGCCACCTCGATGGCGATGGTCACCCTGGCCTATCCTCCTGAAAAGCGGGGGTGGGCCATCGGCATCAGCGTGGCGGCCGCATATCTGGGACAGATGGCGGGACCGGCACTCGGCGGGTTGGTCATTCAGTACGTGGGCTGGCGCAACCTGTTCCTGGCCACCGCGTGCTTCGCTCTAGTCAATCTGGCACTCGACGTGTGGCTGCTGCGGAGGGCGGAGTGGAAAGAGGAGGGCGTTTCCGGCTTCGACTGGACCGGGTCGGGGGTCTACGCACTCGCCCTCTCAGCTTTGCTTCTCGGGCTGTCCTGGGTGCCGGCCTTGAGCGGGGTGATCCTCCTCGTGGCGGGTGTCGTGGGTATGACTTTCTTCGTCTGGTGGGAAGCGCGAGCCCGAGTGCCCATTCTGGCCGTGCACCTCTTCCGTCATAACCGGGTCTTCGCCTTCTCGAACCTGACGGGACTCATAAGCTACGCGTCTGTCTCGGCCATGACCTTCCTGATGCCCCTGTACCTACAGTTGATCAGAGGATGGAGCCCGCAGAAAGCCGGGCTGGTGCTCGTCTCCGGGTTGGTACTGCAGTGTCTCATCTCGCCGTTCTCCGGGCGGCTCGCCGATCGCATCGAGCCGCGCTGGGTAGCCTCAGGAGGCATGCTGTTCTGCGTCATCGGACTTCTTCAGTTCAGCTTCCTGCAGACGACCACGCCCATTTGGTACATCGTCCTCGCTCTCTGCTTCTTGGGTCTCGGCTACGGCTTCTTCTCCGGGCCCAACCAGAGTTCCATCATGGGGAGCGTGGAGCGTCGCTACGTAGGGCTCGCCTCGGCGAGCATCAGCACGGTGCGGACAGTAGGGCAGGCTATAAGCATAGCCCTGGCTACTCTTATCATGTCCGTCATCGTGGGCAACCACGAGATCAAGCCGGCGGACTACCCTGCTCTGCTCACCGCCGTGCGTGTCGGGTTCGCCCTCTTCACGGGGCTGTGCGCGCTTTCGGTGGTGATATCGCTGGCAAGGGGCAGCATGCCGGTGCTGGGCGGCCAGATCGAAGCCCTGGGCACGGAGCCTCAGTCTGGCGCGAAGTAGTCCACCAGTGCGCCGAAGTCGTCGAACGCAAGCGCCGGTGCCTCCGTGTGGCCGAAACCGTATCGGACAAAGACGAACTGCATGCCGGCGGCTTCCGTTGACTGCCGGTCGCCTTGGGTGTCGCCCACATACACCGCGCGCTGCAGGCCATGCTTCTGGCGCATGCCACTCAACATCTCCGACTTGGGCTCCCCCGACGAGCCGTGGCAGTCCCAAGCGGTGAAGCACCCACGCAGCCCCGTCGTCTGCAAAAAGACCTCCAGGTACCAGTCGGGGCAGTTGCTCACCACGAACAGCCGGTAGACCCCGGACAGGCGGCGAAGTCCTTCTACCACGCCGGGATATAGCGTCCCGCATCCCGCCTCTATCATCTTGCGTTCGCCCGCTTCGAGGGCCGCGAGCAGGTCATCCGAGGGGGGGCACAATGCGGGAAGAAGCGTCCGCACGCATTGCTCGAAAGGAGTGCCCGAGACCGACCGCACCCCCGCCTCGTTTACCCGGTGTTCCGCCCCCATCGCAGACAGAGCGATGTTCCACCCCTCAGCGGAAGCTGCGGCGGCGTCCCAAAGAGTCCCGTCCAGGTCGAAGACAAGGGCGTCGGGTCTCGATTCTCCATTCACCAAAGTCACCTCAAGGGTCGCTCGTCCAGCCCGCAGCGTCAGTATATGCCCAAGCGCACGGCGGTGAGGGGAGGGCGCCATGCTACGATGATGCATCAAGGTGTGTGAGTTTCCGATGCACTCGGAGGTGGGTGTCGTTGGGGTCGGATCCCTTTGGCGAACGACCGCTCGTAGTCGACCTCGATGGCACTCTGCTCAAGACCGACCTGCTGGCTGAGACGGCCAGCCAGTTCCTCACGCGACATCCTTTCCGATCCTACCGCCTTGTGCGTTGGCTGCTGTCCGGCAGAAGCACTCTGAAGGCGCGCCTAGCCGAGCAGGGCGAGATGGACCCGCGAGTGTTGCCGCTCAACGAGCCTCTACTCGCCTGGCTACGCGATCAGAAGGCACAGGGCCGCCATCTTGTTCTGGCTACCGCGAGCAACGTGGTGCTGGCCCAGAGGGTGGCCGATCACCTTGACCTCTTTGAAGAAGTCGTGGCCAGCGACGCCGATTCGAATCTCAAGTCCGAGTGCAAGCGAGATGAACTGGTCAGCCGCTATGGTGACCACGGCTTCGACTACGTGGGCAATGGCACCGCAGACCTGGCTGTCTGGTCGTCGGCCCGGTGCGCCCATGTGGTGAGTTCCTCGCCCAGGTTGATAGCTAGGGCCCGTTCGCTGAGCAACGTGGTCCATGTGATGGACAGCGGACACGGGCCGGCCTTCAAGTCGCTTCTGAGAAGCCTGCGCCCCTACCAGTGGGTGAAGAATCTGTTGGTCTGGATACCCCTGCTCGCCGCTCACCGGTATGGAGACGTGGCCAGTGTCACCCAGGCGTTGCTGGCCACTGTCGTCTTCTGCCTGGTCGCAAGCAGCGCCTACTTGCTGAACGATCTGGCCGACGTCGATCACGATCGCCACCACCGAGAAAAAAGGCGACGGCCCTTCGCGGCTGGAGATCTGAGCCTGGTGTATGGCTGGGTGGCCTGGCCCGTACTGCTAGGTGCCGCATTCGCACTAGCCGGGTGCCTTCTTCCACTCCCCCTGGTCGGCGCGCTGGCCGGCTACTTCGTCCTCACCGTCTCGTATTCCCTGCGCCTCAAACGGGTCGTCATAGTCGACGTGCTTGTCCTGGCGGGGCTGTATACCCTTCGTGTTGCCGCCGGCGCGTTCGCCATCGATGTCCCCCTGTCGTTTTGGCTCCTGGCGTTTTCGCTGTTTTTCTTCTTCAGTCTTGCGTTGATCAAGCGATACAGCGAGCTGAAGTCCTGCGACGAAGATGGCGGGCACAGCACCCGCGGTCGCGGCTACTACCACAAGGATCTGGAAGTCGTACAGGGTCTGGGCACTAGTTCCGGCTAATCGCGGTGCTGGTATCGCCCTCTACATACAAGAGGCCGACACCTCGGGGCTCTACCGTTCGCCTCGGTTCATTTGGCTGGCTTGTCCGCTACTGCTCTTCTGGATATCTCGCGCCTGGATCATCTCCCACCGCGGGCAGATGCACGACGACCCCATCGTCTTCGCGCTGAAAGACCGGGTGAGTTGGTTGGTGGGGGTCTGCTTGGTCGTGTTGTTCCTGCTGGCGGGCCTGGTTCCGTGAGGAACGCTGCCCCCACACGGTGAGAGCTCCGATGCTACTCACAGCCTTGTCGCAAACACCATCTCGTGTCCATACCAGTACGTTGCGAACTTCTGCACCTGTGCCCGCATGAATCCGGCTTCCACCATCCAGTCCTGCACGTCTTCGATCGACGCGTAGTGAATCCACTGCCGGGCAAGCACGAGGTCATGAAGTCGATTCATCCACGCGCGCCACAGTGGCCGCCGGACCATGTCCTTGTACAAGAGCACTCCACCTGGGCGAAGCCGCAACGCCGCACTCTGGATGAGCGACCTCTGGTGCTTCGCGGGCACATGGTGCAGCACATCGATCATCAAGACTACATCGAAGACACCTTCCGGCCAACCGACTGCTGCGTCGCGCAACTGAAACTCCAGCACATCCGGCTTGGCTAGCCTTTCGCGCATGGTATTTGCGCGACCGATGGCCGCTCGACTGGAGTCAAAACCAACTCCAGTGCGAATCTTCCCGGATGCCGCCAAGAGTCCAAGAAACAACCCACTTCCACAGCCCACGTCCAGCACGCTCGAATCCTCTGGCACCGCGGCTAGGAGAGCCTCAAAGGGACATATGAGAGGCCTCAGGCGCTGCAGCATCCCGCCAACCGTGTCACCGTATAGTTGGTTGGCAAGTGCCAGAATGGAATGGGAAGAAGTATTCACACTAGCAGCCATCGTTGGTCTCGTAGGGCTTCAAGCATAGCCCTCAGTGGATGGGAATGGCAATAACGTAGGGTGACTCGCGGCAGGGGCGGGTAGCGAGCTAGGAGATTCAGCCCAGCCGCCACTGGCCGCGTGGGAAGGTCTCCTGTGAAAATGCCAGACCATGCACTAACATTAGCCTCTGCCGGGCGGGCGGCGATCACCACTATCCATGCAAAGGGTCGCGCCCTTCGTCGAGTCGTGCAGCGGAGAGGGGCTTGACACTGCATAAGGGATCGCTCCAGACCACTCTGGTCCGCATGTTCGGCACCGGCCTCCGCGGTTTGACCACGTCGCTCGACCGCTTCGGCCGGCTGCTCGCCCGTTTCCTCTCTGCCTGCTCACCAAGGGCGTATCGGAACGCTCTCATCGCTCTTGGGGTCCTCGTCGTGCTGATGATCGGCGGCTTGGTCTATTTGCGCGCGACCCATCAGCGCGTGAACGCGTGGGACTCCGCGTTCCTTCTCAACGGCGGCTGGCGTCTGCTAAACGGCCAGCGACCGCACACTGATTTCTACTCGCCGTTCGGCGCCGTTCCGCTTCTGATCGTCGCTCTCGGTCTGGCGGTCACGCGGGGGTCGGCTGCGGCGCTTTCGATCGGATACGCGATCATCTTCCCGTTTGTCACTTTGTGGGCTTGGTGGATCTCGCGGCGGCGTCTGAGCGCTGTAAACGCTTTTCTTTGCTCCGGCATGGTCGGTCTGCTCACCATCGGGACCTATCGCCTCGGTTCGTCCTATCGAGACACGACCTATGCGATGCAGTACAACCGGATGGGGTGGGCACTGCTCACCATGGTCGCACTTCAAGTGTTCCTTGCACCTCTAAACGGGCGCTACCAGAACAACAGGGAGGCCGATGCCGGTCGCCCCCGTCGCCTTCTCATCTTCAAGCCTTCTCGAAGGCGTCTCGGCTGGTGCCCTTCTCGGCCTACTCCTGTTCACCAAGATCACCTACTTCGTTGCGGGCATCGCTCTGCTCGTGGTGGCGGCGTTGCTGCGCGCTCGGCGTCGGTGTCCACAACCGGGGCCGGCCGACCCAGAGGCGCTGTTGCCCGGCCGGAGAGTCGCCACATTAGGCACCGGCGGTCCGTTGGTCAAGCCAGGCTCCTACGGCTTGGGCCTGGGGTTTGCGGCCGTCGTTCTTGCCATGCTCAGCTATCTACGGTTTGATGTAGTGTCTTTCGTTAGGGATATGCGCATGCTTAGCGGCGCTCAGTCTCTCGCTATGCGGATGGAGGCCCTCAGGCGCGTCTTTTCTCCAAACCTTGTGCCGCTGCTGCTGCTCGGACTGGCGCTCATCCTCACCGTCACGCTCGTCGCCCGACGGGCGGCGAGCCGGGGATCTGAGCCTCGGCCCGCACCCGGCCACCGCCAACTCCAGACTTGGTCACCTTTGATCGGCGGAATAGCCGTTGCCCTTGTGGGGCTATTCACTTGTAGCGCGAACACTCAGCAGGGCGCCGTGCCTCTGCTCGGCGTGGCGGCGCTCATCCCTCTTGAGATGGTGCGCCGGTCCCGGCAGGCTCGCCCTGACGACGGCCTACCGGATGACCCCGCATCGTCCGTGCGCCATCCCGGCAACTGGCGCACCTGGACATGGGTGGTGGCTTCACTGATCACCGTCTTCTTGGTGGGAAGCATCTTCCTTGCCGACGTCGGAAGTGTGGCCTATTCCACGGGGTGGAAGGCGCGCTACGCGAGGACGGCGCCGGCCAGCAGCCACATCCAATCCGACGCCATGAAGGACCTTATCTTCCCGCCCTCGAATGGCCGGGAGGACCATAGCCAAGAATGGCTTGTCGCCAGTATGCTCCGTCATCCCGCAGACGAACTCAACTTCAGCTCACAGCAATACGCCGCCTGGGTCAACGATGGGCTGGCGCTTCTCAGGCGCCATGTCACGGATTCCTCGCGCGTGCTTTCGCTTGACTGGATGAACCCTTTCCCGTTCGCACTCGGTCTTCCCAGCCCTCGCGGTGACGCCCTCTGCTGGGCCGTCGGGTTGCTCCAGAACGCCAACCACCGCCCAGCTGCTCAAGTGGTTCTGGGAGATGCCACTTTTGTGATGGAGCCCAAGCGAGCGATTGCTCCTCTGACCTACGAATTCAAGAAGGACTATCTAGGACCAGAGCTTTCCAAGCTTTTCGAAAAGGTCGACCAATCAGAACTCTGGAACCTATACGAGCGGAAGTAGGCCTCGCGTGACGGAGACCCGGGTTGAGGCAGCCGTGCCCCCAGGAGAGAGTCCGGCCGTCACCAGATAGTCATCGAATCCAGGAACATCTGCTTGAAGTCGGCGGCGGCGGCGGGTCGCGGGGAGAGCTTGGTGACTCGGTGCTGCGGCAGCACCCCTTCCACCAGCGCATCCACATCGTCGGGCGTGTAGCCCACCGCCCGCAGGCCGTTCGGCATGCCCGCCTTCTTCATGACCTCGATGACCGCCTGCGCGAGGATCTCGCCGGCATCGTCCGGGTCCACACCGTAGGTGTCGACTCCGATCAACTCGGCCGCCTTCAGGAACATATCGGGATTCCCCGGGGCCATGAAGCGGAACGCCGCCGGCGCCCCCAGGATCACGGCCATGCCGTGGGGAACGAGCGCGTGGTCCTGCGGATAGCCCTCGGGCCGGTACTCGCGCACCAAGCCGGAGATAGGGTATGACATGCCGTGCGGCAGGGTGACGCCCGCGGAGCCGAAGCCCACTCCGGCGATAGTCGAAGCCAGGATCATCTGAGTCCGCGCCTCGTCATCGCTGGGATCCTCCATGGCGCGCAACATGTACTCGGCGCCTATCTCGGCGGCCTTGGCGGCCCAGATGCTGCTGATAGGGTTGGCCCCTTGGTAGGAGGGCCTCATCCGCGGGGTCTCGGGCGCCTCGCGCCGGTAGAAGGGCATCGCGGTGAACGACTCCAACGCGTGGGAGAAAACGTCCAAGGCAGTGCAGGCGACCGCCATCTTCGGCAGCGTGCGGGTGTTTTCGGGGTCGACGATGCCCAGCCTGGGCCGAAGAGCGCGGTGGGCGATGCCGGTCTTGGCGTGCAGCTCCGAGTAGTCGAAGATAGCGACCCCAGTGGTCTCACTGCCGGTACCGGCCGTGGTGGGGATGGCAATGAGAGGCTTCAGATCGCCCGGCACCGGCTTGGCCTTGCCGACGGGAGCGTTGACGTAGTCCAGGAAGTCGGCCGGGTGGGTGGCGTACAGATCGGCCACTTTTGCCGTATCTATGGTGGAACCGCCGCCGACGGCTACGTATCCGTCGAACTGCCCCTCGGTGGCGAAGGCGATGGCCGCCTTGAACGACTTGTCGTTGGGTTCCACACGCACCTGGTCGAACAAGACCGCGTCGATGCCCTCCTTCTTGAGGGCTTCCAGGGTTATGGACACGGGTTCAGAAGCCGTGAGCCTGGGATCGGTCACCACCATGACCCGCCGGGCTCCCAGATCCTTCATGTCGGACCCGACCTCACGCGTCGCCCCCGCGCCGAACTTGATGCTTGACGCATCCATGCTGAAGACCGTCTCGGCAGCCATGCCCACCTCCGTTGTGTGACCTCACGGGGCCAGCGTAGCACGCAGAATCCCGCGTCTACAGCCGCCATCCCTGCCCTTCGCCCGAATGGGCGTGGATGAGCAGCGAGAGCAGGGCGTAGATGACGGCCGGGACGGCGACCATGGCCAGAGCGACCCTGAACCCGGCCGCGCTGGCCAGGGGGCCCATGATGTAGGGGAAAGCAATGCTCCCGACTCCGCCCGAGAGGATGAACAGCGAGGAGGCCACGGCCGACTGCCACTCGGGGTAGCGCCCCGCGTAGCTGCCGATAAGCCCGTAGGAGGCCGACGCCCCCAAGCCGGCACCCACGCAGAGCGCTAGACACGCAGCCTGCGAAGGCGCGAAAGCCACCGCGACGACGAAGACCGCCATGGTGCAGGCGCACACCAGAAGCAACCGCGATGGAGAGAACCGCCGGGTCAGGGGCATGACGATCAGCCGGCCCGCGATCAGGCCCACCCAGAAGAGGGTCACGGAGAGGCTTGCCCAAGTGTCGGTGGCCGCGAACACGTCGATCTGGAACTTCGGCAGCCAGATGTTGAATGTCATCTCTGCTCCCACGTATGTGAAGCCCGCGCACATCACCCCCAGCAGCAGCCTGGGATCGTACTTCACCACTTTCTTGAGATCCGGCCGGCGGACGTTCATACGCCCGGTGACTTCCAGAAGAGGCACGAACACGAGCATCAGGGCGACCAACAGGGCGAGCCCGCCTTCGGCCACGAGCAACCACCGCCACGTGACCCCCCTGTCCATGGCCAATCCGAGGATCAGGGGAACGCTAAGCATCGCCAGCGCAAAGAACAGGATCATCTGCAGCGCCGCCGCGGCCCGGTTCCTCTTCATGTGCGCCGAGATCCATATCCAACAGGTGGCGTTCATGAGCGCGCCGGCAAACCCGATGAACAGGTAGATGACCAAGAGCGACCAGAGATTCCGCGCGGCCAGTCCCGCGGTCACGAGCCCGGCCCCTTGCAGAGCGGTCCCACCGGCCAGCGCCCATTTCACCGGGACCCGGGCCATCCGCGTGTTGAGGACCACGATCCCGGTGATGTTGCCGAGAAAGAGCCCGGCGCTGATGAGCCCTCCCCGGCTGAGAGAGACACCGAGGTCGGTCATCATGGGATTCAGCAACGGCCCCAGCGAGACGATCGCCATCGCGCAGAGGAACTGGCAGGGATAGAGCGGAAACCGGTGCCCGAGGCCGGGGTTGGCGTCGGCGCTGCGGGGGGTGGCGGGGATAGCGGCGGTGTTGGCGCTCATGTCGGTGCTCATGACTGCCCACCATGCCACCAAAAGGTCGGGAATGCTACCACTGACGCGCACTTGCTTGGACGCCCTTCGATACTATGGGAGAAATATCGCGCTCGATCGGGGACCAGGATGGCCGAGAATAGGGGACTAGAGACCATAGCCGGCTCGGGCCGGGTGATGGTCACAACCCAGCGGGGAGCCGATCTGCTAGCCTCTTCGCTGATGTTGGTCTTCGTCACCAGCGCAGTGGCGATCTCGCTCATGCCGGTGGTGCGCAACGAACTGCGCAACAGCGTCGGGCTGACCGATGCTCAGATCGGTCTGCTCACCTCGGTGTTCATGGGCTTCTATGGAGTGGCGGGCATCTCGTCGGGCATCGCCGCCGCCCGCTGGGGCGGGCGGCTCCTCGGCGTGAGTTGCGGCTGCTTAGCAGTCGGGTCGCTGATCTTCGCGCTCAGTTCGGACATGGCCGGCTTCCTAGTCGGCCGGGCCATCCAAGGGATCGGCGGAGGCATGGTCATCGCCACCTGCAGTCCCGTCATGGCCCACGCCCTGCCCCGCGAGCGCCTGGGGCGTGCCTGGGGGATTCTTGGGCTCCGGCTGGGGGCTGGGGAGCATGGCGGCCTTGCTCATCATGCCGAGCATACAGAGCGCCGGCGGCTATCGGGCGGTGTTTCTCGCCACGGCCGGCCTGGGACTAGTGGCCGGGGCGGCGGTCCTGGCGCAGAAGCCGGTGCGCGCCAGGCCTCAGCATCCTGAGGGGGTCACCACCCTCCGTGGCCTGGCTGTCTCCCTGGGAGCGGTGATCACCAACCGCAAGGTGCTGCTCCTGGGGCTCACCAACACAGCTGCTCTGGCCATCGGCGTGGGGATACTGGCCTGGACCCCCAGCTTCCTGCAAGACGTGCATAGTTCGGGCGAGGCTATCTCGGTATACCTAGTGGCCGGCCTGGGAGCGGCTCAGCTCCTAGGCAATCCCCTGGGGGCCATGGCGGCGGCGCGCTGGGGCAAGTTCTGGGTCATCGTGGGCTCGTTGGCTGTCATGGTGGTGGTGACCGCCATAGTGGGCATCCTACCCGGCGTGCCGCTGGCGTTCGTCATGGTCCTTCTGGCCGGGTTCTTCAGCATGTTCTTCTTCCCGCCCATGCTTGGCTACCTGCCCGAAGTAGTGGCCAAGCCCGAGCAGGTGGGACCCGCCACCGGCATCAACACGGTCATGGGCTTTGCCGGGTCGCTCATCGCTCCCTGGATCTTCGGCCTGTTCCTCGACGCCGGCAGCCAATCGCGCAACTCGTATCTGGCCGGGTATCTGATACTCGCGGCCTTTGGGGTGGCGGCCCTTGTCGGCATGATCTTCTTCAGAGGCCTGAAAGAGCGCGGAGGCTAGCGGCGGGCCAACGAGCGGTCAGCCGCTGGGCGGCACTGACCCCGCGGTGATCGTGACGCCCGTCATGTCCTCCACCCACCGCACCATCTCACTGATGCTGCTGCCCTCCTCCGCGCTCTGGGCTGCCGCCCGCCACAGCTGCTGACCCACACCGCACAGCGGAACGGGAATGGAATGGTCATCCGCCAGGCCCATGGCGATGCCGATGTCTTTGACCATCAGCTCCAACTTGAACGCGTCATCGAAAGTGCGGCTGAGGATCCGCTGGCGGATGTGGGTCTGGCTTATCCAGGACATCCCGGTGGAGACGTTGAGTACATCCGTCATCGCCTCGGGGTCCAACCCCAGCTTCTTGCCGATAGCCAACCCCTCGGCAGTGGCCATGAAGGTCATAGCTGTGATCAGGTTGTTGAGGCATTTCATGGTATGCCCGGCCCCGATGCCGCCCAGATGGAAGACCTGTTTACCCATGGTCTCCAACAGCGGCATGACCCGAGCCAGTGCACCAGGTTCTCCACCGGCCATGAAGACCAGTTGCCCGGTCTGGGCGCCGATCTCGGCGCCGGAGACGGGCGCGTCCACCATCGCGACGCCGGAGCGGGCGAGTGCTTCCGCGGTCTCGAGAGTCAGCCAGGGCTGGGAGGAGGACGTGTCCAGCAGCAACGCCCCTTCGGCGAAACCACGGATCAACCCGTCTTCGCCCAGCGCCACCTCCTGCACAGGTTTGCCGGAAGGGAGCATGGTCACCACGATGGCCGACCCCCGGGCCACTTCCGCCGGCGATGCCGCCAACTTGACTCCGGCGATCGCCTCAGTTGCTTTCTCGGTTGCGGCCGGGTCTCTGTCGTATACGGTCAGGGAGTAGCCCGCCCGCGACAGGTTCGCGGCCATCGGCAGGCCCATGACGCCCAGTCCTACAAATCCGATGGGGGGACCGCCGGGGGGATCGCTCAAGATGACGCTCCTTCGAGATCGCACGGCTCACACAGCCAACCGGACAACGACACACCCGTCGCGTCGTCGTAGTCCCGCTCGAAGGCCTCAGGATAGTCGCGGCGCCAGCCCGCCATCTCCTCGTCGGTGACCTTGGCCACATCCACCAGGAACCCGCTCACCACCATGCCCGTCGCCTTCTTGGATGTCATATTGTGCGGCGTGATGGTGTTGATAGCGCCGCCCCTGTCCAGTTCTCCGGGGATGATGGGATCCCACCTCGCGCCGTGGTCCATGTAGGCCACCCCAGGCCGCAAACGCTCCGTCACGAAAGCGCCGCCGAGTACGATGCCGCGCTCGTTGAGGACTTTGACAATATCGCCCTGCTTGATACCCCGAGCCTCGGCTTCGGCTGGGTTGAGCCAGACAGGCTCGTATTGGTAGCCGTCGCGCCCCGTTATCTTCATCGTCGGGATCTCGCGCATCCAGGTGATGTCGTCACCCTGGGCGTGCATACGCCAGCGCGGGTGGTTGGACTGGCAAAGAAGCGGATACTGTGTGGCCCGTCCGCTGCTCACCCGCTCGTCATGACTGTCGCTCTTCTCGATCCAGTGGGGCACGGGAGGTCGCTCGGCGATCGTCGGGGAAGTGCTTCTCCAGCGCGGTAGACGAGAATTCCAGCAGGCCGGTCGGCGTGGTCAGCGGGTTGTTCGTGGGATCGTCGGCGAACCGGCTGAGGCCGGCAGGCTGGTCCTTGATCCGGTCGTCGCAGGGGATGACAAAGTACTGCTTCTCGTTCAGTTCGTCCCAGCTGACGAGCTCGTCCATGCCCGAGCCATCGAAGGCCAGCTTCTGCTTCTCCTCGTGCGTCTTGCCCTGGGTGTACTCCTCGTGAAGGCCGAGCTTCTGGGCGATCCTGGCCACGATGTCGAAGTCGCACAGCGATTCGCCCACCGGCTCGATGCACGGCTGCTCGAGGTACAGGGAGGTGAACACCCCGCTCCCCAGATCGTTGCCGATGTCGATCATCTCGAACCTGGTCGCGGCCGGCAGGATGACGTCGGCCATGAGGCAGTCGTTCTCCAACCAGGGGTGCTGAGCGACTATCGTCTCAATCGAGGGATGCTGCAGCGCCTTGATGAAGGTGTTGGAGTCGTTCCAGCAGGTTATCCAGCACGGGGAATCGGTCCAGATCATGTGGATCTCGGAGCACCCCGGCGCTGGGTAGGTGTGCTCGGTGAACTGGTTGCCCACCGGTTCGCAGAATCCGTGCAGGCCCCACCAACTGATGGGTGGGCTGAGGATGGCGTCGTGCACCAGGCACTTGGGGATGGCTTGGATCGGGGGATTGGCAGCCGGCTTGGTGAGCTCCATGATCACGGGATCGTTCCCGGAGTAGAACGCCATCATGCCGTCGGCCACGCCCATCGCCCCCGGCGGACGCACCTGTTCGCAGAACATGGGTAGGGCAGGCTTGCGAACACCCTGGTACGGCAGCGGCGACCACTCTCGCCATATATGCCACTCGATCATCTTCGCCTGATGACGGCCGGGCTTGCCCAGGCCCTGCATCCCAAGCAGCATGGGTTCCAGCCGGCCGGGCTCGCTTGCGTACGGTCCCCTGATGCCCGGGCCACCGTTGCCGTGGATGAGGCTGGTCGCCCTGTTCGCCCAGTCTCGGGCGAGGGCTTTGATGGTCCACTCGGGGACGCCACACTTCTCCGAGGCCCACTCCGGAGTCTTGGGTACGCCGTCCTCTTTGCCCAACACGTAGTCCTCGAACTTGTCGAACCCGTAGGAGTGAGAGGCGATGTAGTCCTTGTCGTAGGTGCCTTCTGTGATCCACAGGTAGGCGATAGCCAGGTGCAGAGCCGCGTCGGTGTTGGGCAGGATGGGTATCCACTTGTCGGCGTGCACCGCCGCGCCGTAGTTGAGGTCGGGGCAGATGTACACCGATTTGAGGCCGATCTCAGTCAGCCAGTAACAAAGATTGCTGGCCATCATGCCCTGGATGGGATGTCCCGTGGTCTCCGGGTCGCAACCCCAGAAGAGCAGTAGCTCACCGTTCTCGGCGATGTCGGGGTAGAGGTTGGCGGCCGGCATCATCTCGCCCACCGGCTCGCACCCCCAGACGTGCTTGGCCCCCCAGTTCCAGCCTTCCCAGCTATCCAGGTTGCGCATCTGGATGGTGTAGCCGCCCAGAAGCGAGAGCAGCCGGTTGGCGCAGCCGTGGCTGGGGCTGAGGTGTTTGCTCTCGCCGTGCATGTCGGCCTGGGAAAGCACGGCCTCGGGTCCGTAGGTCTCCTTCATGCGCCTAAGCTCGCCGGCCACCAGCGTTGCCGCCTCGTCCCAGGAGACGCGCACGTACTTGCTCGTACCGCGGTTCTGGGTGTTGCGCCCGCCCGGGCCCGTCGAGCCCGGGGCGCCGTTCGGGTCCCAGTCGACGCGCTTCAGGGGGTACCGCACCCGGTTCTTTGAGTAAACGCGCTTCTTGTACGCCAAGCCGATAGGGCCGACCGACGCCTTCATGGGAGGCTCGAACGTCTTGCCCCTGGCGTCGATCTTCCAGGCGTTGAAGTCCTTCCTGTCGTAGCTCATCTCGTAGTGAAGCGGGCGGATGCGCGTGATCCGCCCCTCCGTCACGTCGACAAGAGTGGGAGCGCCTGAATCCCTCGGACCGATGAGACCGGTGCCCCTGATCACGCGCCGGTCCGCTCCGGTATCGTCCTTCTTCTTGTCAGCGTCCATGGGTTGGAGACCTCCTGTGTGATTCTGCACTGCGTCGGTGGGCAGCGCGCTCGGTCACTCCGGCAGCTTCACTCCTTGCTCTTTCAGGTTTGCCTGGAGTTCCTTGTAGTCCACTCTGCGCGGTTGGATGCCTGCCTTGACTGCCAGCGCCGCGGCCGTGCCCGCGGCCTGACCGTACGCGATGCAGTGCGGGATGATGTTGAACCACTGGTTGACGCTCGCCTTCGAGGAGAAGGCGCGGCACGCGACCAACAGGCCGTCCGTCTTGAGCGGCACAAGGCACCGGTACGGGATGCAGATGCTGGGGTGTCTTGCCGATATCTCGCCGTTGTCGTTGTTGGCCAATACCACGATCGTATCGTCGAACACTTCATCCGATTCCATGTCGCCGTCGGTGAGGATGTACTCGCCGATAACACGCCGGCCGCCTTGGGTACCCAGTTGGGGCGCTGTCTGCATGATGAAGCACTTCTCGCAGCCGGGCACGTTCCGGCGCAGGAACTCGTAGGTGATCTGCGCTCCTTTGCGGCCCAGCAGGCTCCAGCGCGTCAATTCCTCGACATCCATGGCGTCGGAAGCGACCGGCTTGACCCACATCGGATGGAACCAGAGCACACCCTCCTGGTTTGGCAGAAGGCCCTTGAAGTAGAAGGAATGGCCGCCCTTTTCCGTCAGTTCCTGCATCAGGAGGGCGAACTTGTCCGGATGCGACCTCCGGAAGTCTTCCAGCCTGCTTGTGTCGACGTTTGTTATCCAGTAGGTGAAGGCGAGCGCAGTCCGGAAGTTGCTCTGCAGTTCGTCATCGAATTCCGCGCCGGCTCCAACGAAGATGTCGCCGTCACCCGTCGAGTCGATGACCACCTTGGCGAGTATCGCCTGGCGTCCCGACTTGCTTTCGAAGAAGACTCCCTTGACCGCGTTCCCTTCCATGATCGGACGGGTCCCCCACGAATGGAACAGCAGGTCGACTCCGGCTTCCACAACCATGTCATTGAGCTCCGCCTTGAGCACTTCGGGATCCAAGACCGCGGTATAGAGCAACCTTTCCCGCCCGCCGAGGTTGGGATCCCTGCGCACGTAGAACCAGCCCAGGTTTGCTTCAAGGTAGTGCTCGAGCACCTTGCCGTCGGTGGTTCCGAAGTCCGCTTCGTTGGGGCAGAAGGCGGCGTTCTTGGCCTTCATCCGGTCGATGATCTCCTGGTTGAGGCCGAAGATGTGCTGCTTCCCGCTTATGTCGCTGAGATTCGGAAAGATGTTCACCAGGCCACCGGTGGCCATTCCGCCAAGGTGACCGTATCGCTCGATGAGGACCGTCTTGGCCCCGCATCTGGCCGCGGACATGGCCGAAGCGAAACCGCCGGGCCCACCGCCGACCACGACGACATCCACCTCTCTGGCGACTGGTATCTCTCGGGCCGCTTCGAGGACCATCTTATACGGAGGCTGTGCTGTCATTCGCTCACCTTGTCAGGAATCCGGTTCACCGCAAAGCGAATACTGCCTGCGGCCGGGGTTCACCCCGATGACATTATGCGCCGGAAATCAATTGTCACTCAAAGTGCCCCCAGTAGGACTCGAACCTATGCCCGAGGTTTGGGAAGCCGCCGTTCGGAGTATCACAACATGCCGGGGGCACACGTGCGTAGCCGGGGTGTTCCGCGTGTGGCTCTGCCCAGTTGACCGGGGCGATCACCATTGAGGGGTGGGCGCTGGCCCAACTGAAGGACATCGGGATTGTTGGACTGACCTCCGCCGAGGCGGCGGCGCGGCTGCGTGAGGACGGCCCGAACGAGTTGCCGGCCGCGAAGAAGCGCAACCTGCTCCAGCAGGCGTGGGACGTCATCCGCGAACCGATGCTACTGCTCCTCCTTGGCGCCGGCGCCGCGAACTTCCTCCTCGCTGAGCCGCTGGACGGCGCCATCCTCATGGCGTTCGTGTTGGTCGTCATCGGCATCGAGATTTACCAGGAGCACAAGACCGAGAGCGCGCTTGCCGCCCTCCGCGACCTCTCTTCGCCCCGAGCGCTCGCGGTGCGCGACGGCGAGCGGGTGCGCATCCCCGGCCGGGAGGTGGTCCGGGACGACTATCTCTTGCTTTCGGAGGGCGACAGGGTACCTGCCGACTCGGTGCTGCTCGAGTGCATGAATCTGTCCGTGGATGAGTCGACGCTCACCGGCGAGTCAGTTCCAGTACGCAAAGCCGCCTGTGACCCCACCGCCCTTTCCCAGGAGATGGGCGCTCCGGGCGGCGACGCGACGCCCTGGCTGTTCTCCGGGACGCTCGTGGTCAAGGGCCAGGGCGTCGCTCTAGTCAAGGCAACAGGGCTTCGCACGGAACTCGGCCGAATCGGCACGGCCCTCCGTACCATCGAGCCCGAGCGGACCCGCCTCCAACGCGAGATCGATCGCCTCGTGCGCACCATCGCTCTGCTCGGCCTCGCGGCAGCCGCGGTCGTCGTCATCGTCTACGGCCTCACCCGTGGCCGTTGGCTCGAGGGACTGGTAGCGGGTATCGGCACGACGATGGCCATGCTTCCCGAGGAGTTCCCGGTGATCATGACCGTCTTCCTCGCGCTCGGCGCATGGCGGCTCTCTCGGAAGCATGTGCTCACGCGACGGACGCCGGTGCTCGAGACGCTTGGCTCGGCGACCGTCATCTGTGTCGACAAGACCGGTACCATGACCATGAACCAGATGACCGTGCGGGAACTCGTGGTGAACGGGGAGCCCTACACGATCGGCGCCGGCCCGCTGCCCGAACGTTTCCACGAGATCGCGGAGATGTCCGTGCTGGCCTCGCCGGTCGACCCCTTCGACCCAATGGACACCGCTTTCAAGGTGCTCGGCGAGCAATACCTGGCCGAGACCGAACACCTGCACGCCGATTGGACCCTGGTGCGTGAATATCCGCTTTCGGAGCATCTGCTGGCTCTTTCCCACGTGTGGCGCTCTCCCGAAGGAGACCAGTTCGTGATCGCCGCCAAGGGAGCGCCAGAGGCCATCGGGGGCCTGTGCCACCTGGGTCCGGAGAAGCTGACCGGGCTCACAGCCGAGGTGGAGACGGCCACCGCCAACGGGCAGCGGGTGCTTGGCGTGGCGAAGGCGCACTTCAGTTTGGTTGATGGTCTGCCCGGTGATCAGCACGACTTTGACTTCGAGTACCTGGGACTGGCCGGGTTGCACGACCCGATCCGGCCCGGCGCGGCCGAGGCGGTCAACGAGTGCAGGCTCGCCGGCATCCGCACCGTTATGATCACCGGCGACTACCCCGGGACCGCGCTCGCCATCGCGCGCGAGATCGGGCTTGACCACACCGAACGGTGCATCACCGGCCTCGAACTCGAGAGCATGTCTGACGAGGAGTTGGCGGGACGCATCGGTTCGGTCAGCGTCTTCGCCCGCATGGTGCCCGAGCAGAAGCTCCAGCTCATCCGCGCGCTCAAAGCGAACGGCGAGGTGGTGGCCATGACCGGCGACGGCGTGAACGACGCGCCGGCGCTGCGAGCGGCCGACATCGGCATCGCGATGGGTGGGCGGGGCACCGACGTGGCGCGGGAATCGGCCGCGCTCGTCATCACCGACGACGACTTCTCATCCATTGTCGGCGGCATACGCAGGGGCCGCGGCATCTTCGACAACCTGCGCAAGGCCATGTCCTACGTCATCGCGGTTCACGTGCCCATCGCCGGGATGTCCCTGATCCCCGTGTTTGTGGCCCACTGGCCGCTCGTGCTGCTGCCGGTGCAGATCGCCTTCCTGGAGCTGATCATCGACCCCGCGTGCTCCATCGTCTTTGAGGCTGAGCCGGCCGACCCGAAGGTCATGGACCGGCCGCCGAGAGGGATCAAAGAACCGATGTTCGGGCGGCGGGTTCTCACCATCGCATTCCTGCAGGGCACGTCCGTCCTCGCCATGGTCTTCGGCGTATACCTGTGGGGCATCCTGACCGGGCACTCCGACAATGTGGTGCGCTCGCTCACATTCGTGACTCTCGTCGTGAGCAATGTGGCCCTCATACTCGTGAATCGGTCGTGGCGTCTCTCTGTATGGCGATCGTTCAGAGAGCGGGTAAATCGGACGCTCTACTGGATCCTCGGTTTCGCCGCGGCGCTGCTCGTCGTGCTCTTCGCTGTCCCCGGCCTGCGCGATGCGTTCCACTTCGGCCGCATCACATGGACGGACGGGCTGATAGCCCTCGGCGCAGGAGTCGTCGGTACCCTGTGGTTCGAGGTATACAAGGCGCTCGCCGAGGCGAGGCAGCGGCGCGAGACCGCCTAGCGCGAACAGACTGCATGAGTGGGGAGAGGAGGTCTCACTTCTTGACGCACGCCCGCGCTTGAGGCTTTGTCTCTAGCTTCCGATAATGAAACTGAGACGAAAGTGAAGGTCGCAAGCCAAGGGCACCGGTTGATGGACGGCAGTTCTGCATCTCTTCTGCGCTTTGTCGGTCCTCTGGTAGGGGCCGCGGTCCTTTCGGGAGCCCTTTCCATCATCGCTTGGCGCCGGCGCGACACTCCTGGACGAAAGTGCTTCTCCCTCCTGCTCCTCGCCATCGGGTTCTGGTGCTTGCTATACGCGCTGGAAGCGGCTTTGCCCGGCATCACCGCGAAGACCGCGGTGGCCAAGGCTGAGTACCTGGGCATCGGGTCGGTCCCAGTCTTGTGGCTCTTGTTTGCCGTGCGCTATACCGGACTGGACAGTGCCCTTAGCAGACGCCGGATCGTTCTCCTCTTCGTGGTCCCGGCAGTCACTCTACTTCTTGTCTCCACCAACCAGCTCCAAGGCCTTATGTGGAGTTCGGCCCGCCTGCAGAGTTCGGGTTCCTTCCCCGCGCTCGTCATAAGCCATGGGCCGTTCTTCTGGGTGTACCTTGCCTATTCATATGCTCTCATCCTGGCCGGAGCGGTGATCCTAGTTCGTTCCGCCCTTCGCTACCCCCGCCACTATCGCGGACAAGCGATCCTCATGATGATCGCGGTGGCCGTGCCATGGATCGCTAACCTACTCTACGCGGTCGGTCTCGCCCCCGGTGACAATTTCGATCCCACCCCGTTCGCTTTCGCGGTGACCGGGGGGATCCTTGCTCTCGCGCTCTTCCGCTACCGGCTGCTCGACCTCTTTCTTGGTCTTGGGTCCCGAGCCAGAAGCGCGCTCGTCGAGACGATGCGCGACGGGGTGATCGTCCTCGACCCCGAAGGCAGGATAATCGACTTCAACCCAGCCTCGTTCCAGATCTTGGGAAACGCCGCTCCAGAGGCCTTCAAGGAACGCATGGAAGAGGTGCTGCGGAAAGCCGGTGTGGGCGAAAAGGGATCCGAGTCACGGGAAGTGCATTGCGAGATCCGAGTGGGGGAAGGACAGGGCGAGCGTATCCTCGACCTGCTCGCTTCGCCCCTAGGCGAAGCGGGGCTAGAAAAGCCGGGAAGACTCGTCGTTCTTCGAGATATCACCGAGAGAAGGCAGGCCGAACAGGCGGCTCTTGAGAGCGAGCGTCGCTATCGCACCTTGGTCGAGAGCGCCCATGACCTCATTCTCACCTTGGACAAAGACGGTCGCTTCATGAGTGTCAACGGGGCGGTGGAGAGGTTGACCGGCTACTCGAAGAGCGAGCTTCTTGATCGGAGCGTGTCCGATCTCGTCGGCGATTCGAACCTGACGGGCCCGCGAGAGCTGCCTTTCCTTGGCGGGCAAGGTGATAGACAGGAGGTGCGCCTAAAGAGCAAGGATGAGAGGGAGCTGACGCTGGAGGCGAGCGTGCGGGGTGTCTACAGCGACGGGGTACTGTCCGGATACGAATGCATCGCACGAGACGTGACCGAGGCGCGGCAATGGGAGGAGGCCCTTAAGTTCCAGGCCCTGCACGACGGCGTAACCAACCTGCCGAACCGTATGCATTTCCACGAACGAGTGGCGGAGCTCATCAGTTCTCCCCAGCCCGGATTCGAGTCCTTTGCCCTTTGCATCCTCGACCTCGACCAGTTCAAGGACGTGAACGACAATCTTGGTCACCTAGCGGGAGACACCCTTCTTGAGCTGGTCGCCCGCCGGCTGGGAAGGACTATTCGTGGAGTCGATATCATCGCCCGGTTGGGCGGGGACGAGTTCGCTCTTGTCCTGGCCGTCGCTGACATTGAAGATGCCCGTCGGGTCGCCCACCGGGTCCTTGAGGTCTTCAAGAACCCCTTTGATGTGGACGGATGCGAGATCGCCCTCTCGGCAAGCATGGGCGTCGCGCTCTTCCCGACGCACGGCTCCACCGTTGACAGCCTTCTCCGGTTTGCCGATATCGCCATGTACGCGGCCAAGCACGCCGGTGGAGCCCGCCACGCCGTCTACGAGCTGGATAGTGACCACCATTCCCCGGACCGACTCACACTTCAGACCGACCTTCATGCTGCCTTTGACAAGGGGGAGCTCATCCTCTACTACCAGCCGCTTATCGACCTTCGGCGGGGAGGGGTAGCCTCGATGGAGGCCCTGGTCAGATGGAACCATCCCCGCCGCGGCCTTGTCCCTCCCAGGCGAGTTCCTCGATCTCCTGGAGCAGTACGGACTGGCCGACCGTCTGGCCAGATGGGGGCTGGGAAGAGCCCTGGCCCAGTGCGCTCGGTGGAGGACACGTGGCCTGGACACGCGGGTCTCCGTCAACCTTTCGGCCCGCAATCTGGACGACCCCGATCTCCCCAGAGTTGGTAGGCGGCCTCCTTGCGCACCACAAATGCGCGGCCGACTGGCTGATCGTCGAGCTAACCGAGGGAAGCATCATGATCGACCCCGAGCGAAGCATGGAAGTGCTGGGTGCCATCAGAGATCTGGGAGTCAGGGTTTCCATCGATGATTTCGGCGCGGGTCACTCGGCGCTTCCCTATCTCAAGAAGCTCCCTGCCGACGAGGTGAAGATCGACAAGTCCTATGTGCTTACCATGACAGTGGACAAGCAGGATGCGGCCATCGTCCGTTCCACCATCGGCCTGGCCCACGAGCTGGGCCTTTCGGTGGTCGGGGAGGGTATCGAGAACGAAGCCGCCCTAAGGCTTCTTCGCGCATATGGCTGTGACTACGGGCAGGGGTACTACCTGGGCCGCCCGGAGGGCGTGCGCGCGGCCTCCCGGCGCCTTGGCCTGTCCGCCGCGAGTGTCTTGAACCCGGAGGCTCCTCGCTTGGCGGCCTCGCGTTGATGAGCCTTGTGCAGGCCGAGACCATCAGATGCCCCGGGAGGACTCGAACCTCGGAGCCTGTGGGGACGGCCGACGAAGGGCAGCGATGCGCCGCCGGGCATAGACGCGAGGCCTACTTGACGGTGATCGTCCCCTTGATGCTTGAGCCCAGCACGTCGTGGAACGAGTAGGTGCCCGGAGCCTCGAAGGTCACCGAGTAAGAGTCTCCCGGCTTCAGGACGCCCGTGTCGAAGCTGCCATCGTCCGCGACCATGTGATGATTCACGGTGTTATCGTCCTCGCTGTTGTAGAAGGTGACGGGGTCCCCAACGGTGGCCTCGATCTTCGTCGTGCTGAGCCCATTCTTGCCGACGGCGATCCACGGCCCAGTCAGCGGCAGGACGCCCGTATTGGACGATCCCGCGGCGGTGACCACTATCTCGCCTTTGATGTCGGGATTCAATGCGTCATGGTACTTGACCGTGCCCACGCCAGAGAAGACGACGTTGTACTCGCCGCCCGGGTCGAGAGTCATGGTGTCGAAGCTGCCATCATCAGCGACCAAGCGGTGCTGCGTCTTGGTGTCGTCCTCGGCGTTCACGAACATCACCCTGGAGTCGGCGGGGATGGTGAGCGACGTTTGGCTCAACTTGCCAAGGGCGACCGAGATGACACTGGCATAGGGATCTCCCGAAACCGGACCAGCGCCGGCGTAGCCAGCGGCCACGACGGTCGTCTCACCTCCGACCATGGTGGATCCGGATGTGCTTGAGCCGCATGCCGACAAAGCGAGCGCGAGAGTTATGGCGGCCGCGCCGATCACGATCACACCGCGCCGCATGCTACGAGAACAAACATCTAGTCTGTGAGGTACGCCTCTGGGCATGTCCGCTCCTCCCACCCTTTGTTTCACCAACACCAGACGGGCAAGTCCCGCCGGATACGCTTATTCCCGCATGTGCCGCAGTGTATACATGCGATTGCGCACGAGAAGCGAGAGGTCCCTCGGAGGTCACGGTGCAGCAGATCCCAGAGGACTCCAGAACGCAAGCACCGTGTACATGCCGGCAAAAGGCCGGTGGGCCGCTACGCCAGGCCAGGGAAGTAGTCGCTTCGTACACTGCCACGCTCTACGCCGAGGCGGGCCAGCACTTCCTTGATCCCGCCGACCAGGCGCTGGGAGCCGCAGATGTAGAAGACTCTCTCCTGGTAGTCGGGGATCTCCTCTCGGAGGAACATCTCGTCGATGCGGCCCGTCCTTCCCGTCCAACCGGCGGGAAGGGTCTCGGCAGGGCCGGTCAGTGTGAAGACCGTGCGGACGCCGAGCTCGCCCCGCGCCTGCTCGAAGACGTCCCGGTACGCAGCACCCGTCTCGTACCTGTTTGTGACGAGGACCACGATGTCTCTCTTCTCTCCGCGCTGGAGCAGATCGCGGATCATGCTGACAAAGGGCGTGACCCCGATCCCGCCGGCCACGAACGCCAGCTTCTGTTCCGGATCGCGCGGCATGACGAAATCCCCGGCCAGATGGCCCGCGGCGATGCGTTCCCCGGGCTCCATGGCTTTGAGGCGCTTCTTGAAGCTGCTCGACCGGGTCTTTGAATTCCACTCCGATGGCGAGAGCGTCGTCGCCTGGGGGCGAGGAGATGGTGAAGAAGCGCCGGTCGCCCCGATCGTCCGGGTGGTCGTGCGGGAGGGTCCACTCGAGGTACTGGCCGGGCCGGAACCGGACAGGATGCTCCTGCCGGAACACGAACTCCTCGGTCTGCCCGGAGATAGGGCGGCGTTCCTTCAACCACAGCATCTGGTTGGCCTTTGCGCTCACCAGCCAGGCGAACACGTTCCCCACCACCAGCGCCACTTCCGGAGCGAAGTAGAGACCCCCGACGTGCACCTGGGGCACGATGAGGAAGCCCACCAAGCCACCGTAGACCATTCGCAGCCGGCGGGTCGGCGGCATGGTGAGCGGCTCGGTGAGCATGACGAAGGCCAAGAACAGGAGAGGTGTCCGGAGGAGCGTCTGCCTCACCTCGGTCGCCAGGTGCACTCGCTCGGCTATCGCGAACACGAGAAGCGCCACGAAATACGTGAGGAAGAAGGTTCCTTCCATATCGAGACGCCTGATCTTCCGGACGATGAGCACGCCGCCGATGAGCACGAAGGGCAGCAGTGCGGGGGCGCCCACCCACCACGTGGGCGGACGGCCCAGGGCGTACGACGTTATCACGACGGCTATGGCGGCCGGGTTGAAGACGTGTCTCCGGCGAAAGGCCAGCACGTACTTGGAAGCGGTGGCCGCTATCGCCGCCACGGCCAGGGTCACGAGATTCGAAGCGGGCGGATCGGGATTGATGATCAGGGCGAGGATGAGAGCGGTGATGTATGTCGATTCCACGTTCGTAGGGGCGCGGAAGATCCGGGCGAACGACCAGTTGGCGAGTACCGACAGGGCGACCAGGAAAGCAGCCGACGCGAGGATGTACAAGGCGTTGAACGGGAGCAGTCCGATGCCCCCGAACAGCGCCGCCACGAGCACCAGGACTATCAGAACGTAGAGCATCAGCCGGTACATGGTGGTCGTGTTGAGGATCCCGTCGACGAGGCGGAGCAAGGTGTTCATCGGTCGTCCACCGCCACGTAGCTCGCGAACCCGGTCGTGTAGGTCGCCGTGCCTCGGCCGTCCACCAGGTACCCTTCACAGCCGTCCATTCCTTCGATGAAGGCAATGCCCGCTTGTCCCATCGCGAACGCCGCCGTCGCGAAACGATCGGCGTCGAGGACGTCGGCGGCGATGACCGTCAAGCTGACGGGCTCGACGGCGATGCGGCCGGCCGGATCCAGCGGGTCGTAGATGTGATGGCCCCGAAAGTACGTGCCCGACGTCGCCACTCCCCGATCGCTGATCCGCAGCACTTTGATTATCTGAGAGACATCGAACGGGTTCCGAATACCGACCAGCCACGGTTTGCCCTCGGGACTGCGACCGCAGACCTGCGCGTCGCCTCCCGCCTCCACGTAGAAATCGGCGAATCCGGCCAGATGCAGCAGGCGCGCCGCTTTGTGGATGGCCCAGCCCTTGACGATTCCCACCGGGTTGAACCTGCCCTCCCGATAGACGTTGAAGTAGCCGCCGCTCGCCTGCGTCGTCTCTTCGGCCAACTGCATGACCGCCCTCATCTGTGGGCTGATCTGTGAGCTCTTGAGCAGGCCTCGATCCCACAACGTAGTCTCACTCGTCTCTTTGAACGGGCTGAAGCGCTCGTCGATCTGGCGGAACAAGCGGAAGACCGACTCAAAGTGGCGGGGACGCACTCCCCGGTCCACCACCTCGACGGTGATCGGCATCCCCATCAGCACTCTGGTCTGCTTCGTCTCTCAGCCCCCCGCTTGACTCAGCGCGTTCTTCAGCGATTCGATGAACCCCTCGGCGGTGACCGTGGCTCCTGTCACGAGTGTCCACTTCCGCGCTCTGCACGTGGACGGCCTCCTGCTCCAGCATCGGGATCGCGACCTGGTTTATCTTGGCGGAGAGCGGCCTATCCTGCGGATACTGAACGGCAGAGACCGAAGCGATACGGTTGTTGTCGATCACGACCTGCACCTGCACGTCGCCCCAACTCGTGTTGGCGATGTCCCCGAGGTACTTGCCGTTCTGCGTAGCCGGCACCGCCTACCCCTCCGACGGCGGTCGTGCTCGTGGCCCGTCGGCGTGCCGGTCGCTCCGCCCGTCTCTCGCTGAAAGACGGCGTACGCGACAAAGGCGACCACGGTGAGAGCTGACAGCAGCAGCTTCTTCATCGCGTGCTCGTCCTCGCTCTTGGATGCGGACTCAGTCGCAGCTGCTTCGGCAAGATCTCGGCCGTCTTCTCGTAGATGCCGGTGGCCCCCGAGGGAAAGGCCGGCTGGCTCTCGGTTTCCTGCAGCTGTCCCTGACCGTCGGTGGCCCGCACGGCGAAGCGGTGATTCCCTTCCGCGAACGGCCAGTCATACCGCCAGATCACCCAGGTCAACTGCGACAGCGGCTGCCGCAACTCAGCCTCCTCCCACGCTCCGCCGTCCACCTGCACCTCCACCTTCGAGATGCCCCGTTCCCCCGCGTGGGCTATTCCCCCAATGGGCACGTACGTCCGCCCGCCGCGGATATCGATCGAGTCCGTGGCGACCGTGTCGATCACCGAGGTGGTCTTCATGCTCGCCGTCCTATCCCAGCCGCGCACCACCCAGTAGCCGTTGATGAAGTCGGGGACCAGGTTGATGCCCGTTATCCACTTGGGCTGCTTCATGCCATAGAGGTCCGGGATGAACATCCGGAGTGGGTAGCCATGTTTCTCCGGGATAGGTTCTCCGTTCCACTCGTAGACCAGCATGATGCGGGGGTCGGCCTCGGCCGTCGCGATCTCCACCACTTCGTCGAAGCCGTCCGCCGCCGTGATATGAGCATAGTGAGCACTCGGCAGGGGCTGGGCTTGAGCGAGGATGTCGCGGAACGGGACGCCGGTCCAGAGGGTCGTCCCGACGAGCGAGCCCCCCAGCGGGTTGGAGACGCACGAAAGCGTGGCGAACAAGTCCTGAGACCTGTAGCCGGACCGGATCTGGTCGAGCGTGAGCGAGAGAGGGTTCGAGACTTGACCGTCGACCGGTAGCCGCCAGGTAGCTCCGTTCAGCGACGGAGGCTCGAGGTTGATATCCACACGATAGTGATCGGAGACCGCCGTGTATTCCGGGCGGGTCCCCGGCACGGGCTTGACGGGCGAGCCGGCATTCGGGAACGGGATGGGAGCCTTGACGGCCTCGAGCGCTGGTACCGTCCGTGAGCGAAGCACCTCGCCCAGACCGGCTCCAACAACGACGATGGTGGCGACCAGCCCTCCCATCTCGACGATGAAGCGGCGCCGGGTCAAGACTCGGGCTTGACCCACCGGGGCCGTCCGCTCGCGCACTTCTACGCGAGTAGTGTCCGGCCGGTGGATCCCTTCCTTTCCCACAGGCGCGGGCGCCTCTTGAGGTCTCGATCTCTCAGGCGGGTAGACCGCCCGGTGCAAGCGGGCGAGCCCTGCGCCCCACAGAACGAAGAGGCCCACGATCCAGATGGCGTTCAGGACGTTCTCTGCCGTATCGGCCCCCGCGCCCTCAACGAAGGTGACCACCAACGCGAACAGTCCTCCGACGGCGCCGACGATGAGCCCATAGAGGCGCACGCGTCCTCGGTCTCGGTTCTTCACCAGAATGAAGAAGAGCAGGCCGACCACGAGGCCCGCCACAAAGAGCGACGTCACGGCCAAGAACTGCTCGGCGGTCTTCGCGGGTTCAGCTAGGGTGAACCCGAGACCACGCAGCACCCGCAGGGCCAGGTCGAGCCCGAAGAGCACGAGTCGACCCGGTAGGACCCGACTGAACCAGTCGAAGACGGTGAAAGGAACCGCCACAAGGCCGGCTCGAGCACCCAGGACAAACAGCCCGACGAGGGGTGCGGAGAGCAAGGCTCCGCTCGCCAGCCCGGTCAAAGCCATCCTGAGACGAGAATCCCTCATGGTCAAGCATGGTCCCCGGAAAGGGCCCTTCCTATGCGGGCGCCGGGCTGACTCCGAGGTTTGCGGTGACGGACTGGAGGGCATCGTTAGCCATATATTGCTGAACCGCTCGCGCGCGTACCTCCGCGCCGCGCGGTGCACAGGATTGCTCACCCTCCCAGTGCCCGACGACCTGGGAACAAGAGAAGGAGAAGAGAAATGGCGCTTTCCTTGGACGAGATGATCGCTCTGCTCAACAAGGACCTTGAGCGGGAGTACCAAGCCCTGATTCAGTATATCCAGCATGCGGCCGTTATCACGGGGGCGGCCTATGGAGACATCCGGAAGGAACTGCTCATTCACGCGGATGAGGAGCATCTGCACGCGGTCTCCCTTGCTGACTGGATCAGCAACCTGGGGGGCTTCCCATCCGTGGAGGTTGAGAAGCGGGAAACGTCTGACATTGTAACGACCATGCTAGAGCAGGACCTGAGTGGTGAGGAGAACGCTGTCAAGCGCTACAAACAGCGCATTCGACAAGCCGAGGAGATGCAGGAGTACGGGCTGAGGCGAGCGCTCGAAGACATTCTCATCGTAGAAGAGGAGCATAGAAGGGATCTCTTGGCAGCGCTGGGTAGATGAGTGGAGTTCGTTGCCATGCGAGCCAGGGGTCTGGCCACCTAAGAGCGACCAAGGTGGAAATCGAACCGAGCCGTCGGAAGGCCATCCTCGTCCACGAAGTTCAATAGGTAGTCACGGGGTAGTGAGCGGACAACCCGGTCTTCGCTCGGGCGCGTGAAGTCGCCGGGCCGCCACGGAACGAGTATCTGCGTGACCACCGCGGAGTGACCCTCGGCCGAAGCCCGGACATGGATATGCCTGGTGCGTCCGGGATAGGATCCCGGGTAGATACTGGTAAATCGGTAGGAGCCCGTGTCGTCGGTCAATACGAACCCGCGAAGTCCGAGCCGCCAAAGCCCCACTTGGCTCGCTTCCCCGCTCGTGGACGGGTGGTAGGCGCCGGACGCGTCGGCCTGCCATATCTCCACCGTCGCCCCTTGGAGAGGTATCTCATCGTTTGGGCCGCTGTAGACGTGGCCCGTGACCGCGATGCGTTCTCCTGGGAGATGGGTGTAGTTCAACTCGCCGTCGACCAGCTCCGGCGCGCCGCTGATGTACAGAGGGCCCGGACCGGTCGCGATAGTCAGAGCGTCGTCTGTGCCCCAAACTCCATTCGAGTCGTCCATGATGTGCCCGTACCCCTAGAGGCCTTTCTCCAACCGCACGTCTTCCGGCATCCTCGAGGACGTCAAACCCCGTCGGATCCTTACGTCGCGACAGTCACACGGATACCAGACCAATAATGTTGTTCTCCGGATCTTTGAACCAGGCTCTCTTGCGGCCGTTGACCTCGGTGATGCCGTCGATGGTCTTGAGCCCGATCTTGGGCAGGTCGTAGTCCTCGAACGCCACACCTCGGTTCCTGGTCTGTTTGACGAATGCCTCAAACTCGTCCCGAGGGACACGGAACGCCAAAGCGGTGTTCTGGGGCGCGGGTAGCGCCGGCCTCTCGTAGATGCAGATCATCGTGCCGTGCCCGGAGGAGAAGATCCCCTCCCTGGGGGGACCGACAGCCTCATGCGTGAGGGTCAGTCCAAGTACTTCCGTGTAGAAGGTCTTGGCTCGCTCGAAATCCTCTGCACGCAACACGCCGCAGGCCATCATGTCTCCGAGTGTGGCCACTTCTCATCACCTCGCCTCTCGTCTGTACTCGCGATCTCTTCCTCGCCCAGCACCTCAGGCACTGGAGCGAAAACCCAGCCACGGGTGATCGGCGGTGCAGGTGCTGTCTTTTGTGGATACCGTCGGAGAGATTTTGGAAAACCGGCCATAGGTTCACGGCATGAAGGCGACAGCCTCGAAGTACACAGGCCCGCCTTGGGTTGAATACTTACAGCAGTGCTGAGCATGGGGCCGAGGGCCCGGTATCTTCGCCCGAGTGTCTGACGATCGGCGCTCCCGGGAGCAAGGCCTGCCGAGGAATCGTCGAGGCCACATACAATCTGCCTGATGCCCCCGGGAGGACTCGAACCTCCGCACAAGGTTTAGGAAACCTCTGCTCTATCCCCTGAGCTACGGGGGCGCATCACCTTCGGGCCTGGGCTCACTTGGATGGGCTTCCGCTCGGGGCGCCGCGTCCGAAGCGGAGATTCTAGCATCCTCGCCGCTGCCGGTCGCCCGATGGCGCCCGTCGGCGCCCCGCGGCTCCGACGGGTGTCGGTCGCCGCACGGAGGTCCGGTCAGCCGCCACCCGAAACCTGCGGGCGGCCCGGCCGAGGGCGGTCCCGGGCACCCCGCCCAAGTCCGGCCCTTGTGTATACTGATTTTCAATCGGATTCACTATGAGAAGCGAGGTCCCATGGAGTTCGCCGAAATCGTCAGGACCAGGCGCTCGGTCCGACAATACAGCGACCAAGTCGTCCCAGACGAAACCCTCCAGCAACTCCTGGAGATGATCAGGTTCTCTGTGTCGGCGATCAACCTCCAGCCTTGGAAGATCAAGATCGTGGCCGATCGCGAGACCCGGGAGAAGCTGCTGCCCGCCGCCTTTGGCATGCCTTACGTCCGGGATTGCTCACACCTGCTCGTGTTGTGCGCCGACACCGACTATCCCGCCATCATCGCCCACAGTGACGAAGCACAGAAGTCCGCCGGCGTTCCCGACGAGATACGCGAGCGCCTATTCGGCATGGCCGCCGGGCTCACCGACAGCATGACCCCCGAGCAGAGACTCCACTGGTCGCAGAACCAGGTATTCATAGCCCTGGGCAACGCCGTCAACGGGGCCCACGCCCTGGGACTGGGCGCCTGCCCCATGACCGCCTTCGACCCGGTAGAGTTCGCCCGCATCCTCGAACTGCCGGCCACGGTGGTGCCGACAGCCCTGGTATCCGTGGGATACGCGGCCGATGAGCCGACACCCAAGCTCCGCTATCCTGTCGAAGAGATAGTCATCTAGCGGGGTCGCGGCCACAGCACAACACCATGCATGTCATCTTCAACAGCATCTATGCCCGCGCCTGCATGGGCGCGGGGCTGGCCGTTCTCACCGGAGTCCGCGCCTTCCTCCCGGTAGCCTTCTTGGCCCTCTACTCGCGCTTGGAGTTCGCCAGCGCGCCCGTGTTCGATGGAACGGTGCTCGCTTTTCTCGACGAGACATGGGTCATAGCGGTCCTCCTGAGCCTCGCCGTGATCGAGGTCATTCTTGACAAGATCTTCGTCGTTTCGATCACGCGCGACCACATCATGCGACCCATCCGCATCGTGCTGGGAGGCATGGTCTTCGCCGCCGCCATGGCCCTCGAGGGGTGGATCGCCATGACCGTCGCCGGGGTCCTGGGTCTGGTCATCGCCGGTCTGGCCGACCATGTCCGCCGCCAAAGCCGGGCGGGCATGAGCACCAACAAGACGGCCCTCGTCCTCATCAGCGTCTACGAGGATGTGGCCGTGCTCATAGGCACCTTGCTCTTCGTTCTGCTGCCTCTTATCGGGGCGCTGGTCGCCTCTTTCCTCGTGCTGCTCGTCTACCGCGTGCGCCTGAGGAGCAAGCGCAAACACAAGGGCCTGCGCATCCTCAGGGGCTAGGTCGACCAGGCCGGCGATGAGAGCAGAACCGGACGAGGTCGAATACTCCCGCCTCCGGCACCGCATGGTGGAAGACCAGCTGCGCAGGCGGGGCATAGTCGACGAGCGGGTCCTCGTAGCCATGGAGAAGATCCCCCGCCATCTCTTCGTGCCCGAGGCGGGGCGTCTCGCGGCCTACGACGACGGACCGCTCCCGATCGCCATGGGCCAGACGATCTCCCAGCCATACATGGTGGCCTTGATGACTGAGCTGCTCCGCCTCACAGCAGATTCGCAGGTGCTCGAGATCGGCACGGGTTCCGGCTACCAGACTGCCGTGCTTGCTGAGTTGGCCGGAAGTGTGATCAGCATCGAGCGTCTGCCCGAACTGGCCGCGCAGGCCGAGGACCTCGTCCGCCGCCTTGGCTATGCCAACGTCAGGTTCATCACCGGCGACGGCACCCTCGGCTTCCCTGAGAGCGCTCCCTTCCAAGCCATCCTGGTCACCGCCGGCGCGCCGCGCATGCCTCAGGAGCTGCGCGCCCAGTTGGCCATTGGTGGTCGGATGGTAATACCAGTGACGGCCGGCGATTCCGAGGACCTACTGCTCGTCGAGAGACTGCCCGCCGGCCCATCTGGAAGCTTCCGAGAGTCCAGTGTGCTTAGATGCACTTTCGTGCCCCTCATAGGTGAGCAGGGTTACGCGCAATGACCGAGCAGCCCTAG
This sequence comes from uncultured Actinomycetes bacterium, assembly GCA_963784835.1. Taxonomy (GTDB): domain Bacteria; phylum Actinomycetota; class Thermoleophilia; order RBG-16-64-13; family RBG-16-64-13; genus RBG-16-64-13. The sequence continues at coordinate 84,782 of CAWASM010000005.1, forward strand.
AAGCCGGGCGGACGCTCCTCGAGAACCACGCTGATGACCATCGTCGTGCCATTGCGGTCGAGTTCCACCTGCACCGTCTCCCCGGGCCTTCTGTCGCGGATGGCGACGAGCACGTCGGCGGATTCCACCATTGCTTCGCCGTCGAGACTGACGATGATGTCACCCTGGAGGATGCCGGCCTTCGCCGCCGGCCCTCCGGCCGTCACTTCTGCTACCAGGATCCCCGTAGAACGAGAGAGGTCGAACTGCTTCTGCAGGTCTGGAGTGACCGTCCGGGTGCTCACTCCCATGAATGCGTGCGTCGCCTTGCCGGTGCTGATGATCTGGTCGGCGATCTGGGCCACCACCACGGACGGGATGGCGAACCCGATGCTCACCGCGCCGCTCGCGGGCGATTCGTAGGCCACGTTGATCCCGATCACCTGGCCGCCGGCGTTCGCCAGTGCGCCCCCCGAGTTGCCCGGGCTGATAGGGGCATCGGTCTGGATAAGGTTGTTGAGAGCCACTCCGTCGGTTCCCTGAGCCTCTTCGATGTTACGCCCCACCCCCGACACGATCCCTAGGCTCACGGAGTTCTGATATCCCAGGGGACTTCCGATGGCGATGGCGTACTCACCCACATCCGGTGTTGCGGTGACAAAGATCGCAGCCGGGAGCCCGATGCCCGCGTCCACCTTGACCACGGCCAAGTCGGTCATCGGATCGGTCCCCACGATGGTCGCCGGAAGTCTCTCGCCCGTGGCCAGAGTCACTTCCAGATTGTCGGACAGATCGCCATTGTCGTCCGTGACCACGTGGTTATTGGTGATGATCATTCCGTCGGTCGAGTAGATCACTCCGGAGCCCTCGTATGCATAGTCGTACTGCCGGCCGGAACCACCCGGCCCACTCTCGGTGCCACTGGACGCGATATTGACCACGCTGGGTCCCAAGACGCTCGCGACTAACTTGGCCGGACTGGCCAGGCCGTCGCCGCGGGGCACCATGCTCACCGAGGGGGGGGTCGTGCTGGTGGAAGCCGTGGAGTCGTCCGACCCCGTGCCTACCGTCGAGGTGACGGTCGTCCCCGACTTCCCTCCCCATTCATTGCTACAGCCCACCGCGACAAGGCCGGTGGTCATCAGCAAGGCAACGACTGCGAAACCCACGACAAGGGCCCGCCACATCCGTCGTGCGCGCGCATCGCGGTGACGGTGAGCTCCTCCGCACACATATGCCATGTCCGCTTCCTTCCCCAAGAAGACCTTCGTCTGTGCCTGCATTGTACCCGGACGACCGCCAGAGCGAACTACCCGCCCATCCAGGGTTTACAGCAACCTTACCGAAGCGCGTGTAGACTGAGGACATGCGAGTCCTCCTGGTCGAAGACGAAGAGCGCCTGGCTGAGACCATCGCGCGTGGACTGCGGCGCGAGGGAATGGCTGTGGACGTTGTCTTGGACGGGCGGTCGGCCCTGACGAAGACCACCGTCAACAGCTACGACGTGGTGGTACTCGACCGCAACCTCCCCGAAGTCCACGGCGACGACGTCTGCAGAGAACTGGTAGCCAGGCAGTCGCTGAGCCGGATCCTGATGCTCACCGCGGCTGGGTCCATCCACGACCGAGTCTGCGGACTTGACCTCGGCGCCGATGACTATCTACCCAAGCCCTTTGCCCTCAAGGAGCTCGTCGCCCGCATCCGGGCTCTTGGCCGCCGGGCGGCCCCGCCGGTGCCCCCGGTGCTCTCCGTCGGGGACCTCTCGCTCGATCCCGCCCGCCATCTAGCCGAGCGTGCAGGTCGAGACCTTTGCCTCACGAAGAAGGAGTTCGGAGTGCTCGAGGCTCTCCTGTCGGCCGAGGGTCGAGTAGCCAGCGCGGAAGAGTTGTTGGAGAAGGTCTGGGACGAGAACGCCGACCCCTTCACCAACGTGGTCAGAGTCACGATAATGACGCTCCGGCGCAAAATAGGGGACCCGCCACTCATCGAGACCGTCCCGGGCGTGGGGTACAAGATATGAAGAGACGAGGGCTGACCATCCGGCTGAAGCTCACGCTGTGGTACGGCACGCTCTTCCTGCTGGCCGGAGTCCTGCTGATCGCCGTCAACTACTACATGGTGCGCGATAGCCTAGCGGTCGCCCCTGAGAAGGCCCGAGCGGCGGTGGCCGAGCGCTTCGGCTTGGACCCTGCCGCCCTGGAACCAAACCCCGACTTCCATATGCCGGGCTTTGGCGGCGAACCATGGATAGTGCACGGGAACACGGCCGTCCCGGCGTCGCAACTCATCCGCGAGGCCCAACGCGAGTTGAAGGACGAGGCCCTGCGCCAATTGTGGACCAGATCGCTGTTGGCTTTGGCTATCATGACGGTGATCACCTTCGGCTCGGCCTGGCTACTGGCCGGCCGTATGCTGCGACCTCTGCACGCGATCACCGCGACCGCCCGCCGGCTCTCCGAGTCCACCCTGCACGAACGCATCGCCCTCACCGGACCGCGTGACGAGTTGAAAGAGTTGGCCGATACCTTCGACGGCATGCTCGGCCGGCTCGACAAGGCCTTCAGCGCACAGAGGGAGTTCGTCGCCAACGCCTCCCACGAGCTCCGCACCCCTCTCACCATCATCCGCACCGAGATCGACGTGGCCTTGGGCGACCCTGAGATCTCGGCGGACGAGTTGCGGGAGATGGGTGCGGCAGTGACCGACGCCGTACAGCGGAGTGAGAACCTCATCGACGGCCTGCTGGTCCTTGCCACCGCTGAGAGCACTCCCACCATGACCGACCTCGATCTGGCCGACATCGCCGGCGATGAAGTTGCCCTTGCCTCTGACGAGGCCGACGTCCTGAGGCTCCGGCTGGAGATCGATCTTCAGCCTGCCCCGGTGCAGGGCGAACGCTCCCTTCTGGGCCGGATGGTAGCCAACCTTCTCCAGAACGCCATCAGACACAACGCTGTCGACGGCTGGTTCTCAGTCAAGACTTGGGTCGCCGGAAGCACAGCCGTGCTGGAGGTGGCCAACGGCGGGGCGGTGGTCGCTCCCACTGAGGTCCACCGGCTGTTCGATCGCTTCTACCGCCCAGACAAGTCGCGAAGCCGCAAGACCGGCGGCTTCGGTCTGGGTCTCTCCATCGTGAGGTCGGTCGCGACCGCTCACGGTGGCTCGGTCGAGCTCACAGCCCCCGAGTCGGGCGGGCTCTGTGTCACGGTCACTATCCCCGCCCGCTTGGCCGAAGCGCCCCCCAGCGTCTCTAAGCCATCGACAGCACGATAGTCAGGATGCCCAGCGCGGCGGCGTAGATGCCGAAGGCGCGCAAACGGTGCTCCTTGATCCAGCGCATAAGAAAGTAGATGGCCAGGAAGCCGGTGATGGCCGCCGCGATCACACCCACGACATAGGCCGTCCTACTGGCGCCGGCAAACCCGCCGCTGATGTCCCCCACGTTCGCGAGGAAGGCGCCAAAGATGGTGGGGATGCTGAGCAGAAACGAAAAGCGCGCCGCAGTCGGCCGGTCGAATCCCAAGAACATCCCGGCGGCCATGGTGGAGCCCGAGCGGCTGAGTCCGGGGGCGATGGCCAGGGCCTGGAAGCATCCGATCAGGATCGCGTCGCCCGCCCGCATCCTGTCGAGCGGCACCGGCTGGCGCTTCATTCGCGCCGTGACGAGAATCCGCACCCCAGAGCAGCAGACTGGTCACCAAGAGAAACACCCCCACAGCCAGGGTGCTCGAGAACAGGTCTTCGAAGTAGCTGCCGAAGGCGAAGCCGGCTATCGCGGCAGGGATCGATCCGACCACCAGCCACACGAAGAGGCGCCGCCAGAATCGGACCGCCTGCTTGCTCATGCGGCCGGGAGCGACCAGTGCGACCACGATCTTGCCCACGTCTCTGCTGAAGTAGCCGAGCACCGCCACGAGAGTGGCTACATGCACGAGGATGTCGAATCCCAGCGTCGGGGGCGTCATGTTGAAGAGCTCGGGCACCAACACCAGATGAGCGGAGCTGGAAACAGGGAGGAACTCGGTCAGCCCCTGCGTTATTCCCAGGATCAAAGCATCAAGGACGGTCAAAGTCTGGCCCGTTCCTTTCCCTAGCCGCACACTTCGCCCGGCAGAATATCATCTAGAAGGGTAGCGACCCCCAGCGGGCAAGCGCACTCCGGCCACCACGAACGGCCCCCACGGCGACCGCGGCCTTCAGGAGATCGCCCAGCAGAAACGGCACGAGACCCACAGCGGAGGCTTGACGAATACCAAGCCCACCGACGAGCGCGAGCCAAGGCACACCCAGGCAGTAGATGAGTACCTCGGCCGCCAGGGCGCCGGCCGCAAGGACCACGAACTGCCCAAGCGGGCGGACCTGCCGCGCCCCTCTCAACGCCCAGTCAGCTGCCAGACCCATGAGCAAGACCGCGGGCAAGAAGCCCACCAGGTAGCCGCCGGTCGGTCCGGCCAGCACGGCCGGCCCGCCCAGGCCGCCGTGGAACACCGGCGCCCCCGCCAGACCCAAGGCCAGATAGCCCGCCACAGTGGCCAGGCCTCGCCTGGGGCCCAAGAGACCGCCCACCAGCAGGACGGATAGAGTCTGCATGGTCAGAGGCACAGGATAGAAGGGCACGGACACCCACGCGCTCGCCGCCAACACCCCTATGCCGGCCACCACCAAGAGCGCGCTCATGATCAAGTTTTGGCCGGCAGCGCGCCCATGCCCAGGCGCGTCGAGGACCAGTGCTCCCGAGCGCTCCACCGTCGTAGTCTGCCGATCCCGCTTCATGCCGCCTCTCCTCCCGTCGCCTACCGGCACCTGTGAGCCGGCCGCCCGCAGTCTACCCGGGCCCGGCCGGACCTGTCAACCGCTTTCCGCTGTCCGGTTTACCGGCCCCCGCACTGTCACCTCTCCTGCGAAGACGGGCACCGTCCTCCCGCCTGGATCAAGCACCAGCAATTGCCCCTCGGGCCCGATCCCGGCGGCCTCGCCCGCAACCCCCGGCTCGTTTCCGGGTGGTCCCGCGAAGAGCGCTATCCGCCGGCCGATCAGGGCGTCTCGCCCGCGAAGGTCGGCCAACGTGACCGGAGAACCTGCTTCGGTCCAGCGCCGGGTCAGATGGCACAGCAGCCCTGCCAGCAGAGGGGCCCGCGGCACTTGGTAGCCTAGGTGCTCACTTAGAGAGAGCGGCTGCGGCCTGCCATGCCAGTCCTGTCTTTGCTCCGGCGCCAGCCCGCGGATCATGACCTCCGGGGCGCTGTTGACGTTGAGACCGATGCCGGCGATCGCCCAGAGAACCCGGTCGGAATCCAGAGAACCTTCGAGAAGGACGCCGCATACCTTCTTCCCGTCCAGCAGCACGTCGTTGGGCCACTTCACCTGTACGAGCCCTTCCCTGCTTTCGGCCTCCAGCAGTTCATCGATGGTGTCGGCCACTGCCAGAGCCGCCGCCAAGGAGAGCAGGTGCACCTGCGCAGGCGCGAGCGACGGCGTCACCAAGACCGAGAAGGTCAGATCCTTGCCCGCCTCGCTCACCCACGCGCGGCCCAGTCTGCCGCGCCCCCCGGTCTGCTCGTCGGCTACCAGCACAGTCCCCGAAGGAGACGAGGCCGCCTCTTGCTTCAAGACTAGATTGGTCGACAGACAGCGTTTTTGATAGTGGTAGGGAAGACCCGCCACCCAGGTCCATTCAGGTTGTATGCGCTCGAGAAGATAGGGCAGCACAGCCTCGGGCGCGACTAGATCGGTGAACGGGCGCGTCAACCTATAGCCGGCGCCGGCGGCGGATTCCACTGCAAACCCCCCCGCGCGCAGATGCTCCACATGTTTGTGCACGGCGGCCCGAGACAGTCCAAGGGCCTTGCCCAGCGACTCCCCGGAGACCGGGGCTTCGAAAGCCTCCGCACCCTCGTGGGCCAGCGTGGGCAACAACCGCTCCAGCAAGGCCAAACGCCGGGTCTCGCCAGGTCCCAGAGACCAGGGGAAGCCGGCCGCACCCGGCCGCTCGGGCAGACTGAAGCGCACCGCCGGCTTACCGCGCCCGCCGCCGCGGGAACCCTACCTGCTGGTCACTGCATCTGTTATCTTGTAGCATCCTTGATCCAGGAGTAGATCATTCTTGACAAATCAGCGCGACTACGATCAGCGTAAGCGCGGCCCAGCGAAGCGCCGCACACGGCGACCGAAAGCGAGCTTGGCAAGACTTCGCGCACTGATCATCACCGGGATACTCATCGCCATCGTGCTGCTGGCCATCCTAATCGACGCCGGAGTCTACTACAACAAGATCCACTCCGGGGTGAAGGTATCTCAGCAAAGCGTGGGAGGTCTCACCCGTGACGAGGCCACCGCCCTTCTCGAGCGGTTCGTCAAAGAGGCTGGGAAAAAGCCCATCACCCTCACCAGCGGCGACAAGACCTGGGAGGTCTTGCCTGCGGACGTGGGCACCGAGATCGACGTCGCGGGGGCTGTGTCGTCCGCCATGGGCTACACGCGCGACAGCAACTTCTTTGCCGATGTGGCCAGACGGCTGAAGTTGTATTTCGGAGGCACCGACATCCCTCTCCAAGGCACCGTCGACAGCGAGAAGATGGATGCTGCGCTGGCGATAGTCGCCGCCGAGCTTGACCATCCGGCTGTCAACGCCGGACTGAAGGTGGTGGACGGCGAACTCCAGGTAGTCGATGCCGCGAACGGCATGGTGGTCGATCAGGACGCCCTGCGGGAGCAGTTGAAGGAACTTCTGTTCACGCTCCGCTCCGGCGACCTAGACGTGCCTATGATCATCAAGAAGCCGACCGTGGTAGCCGAAGACAACGAGGCGGCCAAGGGTCAGGCGCAGATGATGTATTCGTCGTCTCTCCAACTGACGAGCGGCGAGCACACGTGGACGTTGTCCCCTGACAAGATCGCCACCTACCTGGATTTCCGGGCCGAAGACCAGAGCGGGGTCTCCACTCTGGTGCCCGTACCTGTCGTCTGAGAAGATGGCCGCGTTTTTCAAAGAGGTCTCCGGCGTCGTGGTGACCAAGCCAGTCAACGCCACTTGGAAGAGCGACGGCACTCAAGCCTGGGTCGTCGACGGAGTGCAGGGCAAGGGACTCGACGCCGAGAAGACAGCCGAAGCCCTCACGGTCGCTGCGTTGGGGGCCGGCGAGCGCACGGCGGAAGCGGTGCTCAAGACCACCGACCCCGACCGCACCACCGAAGAAGCCAAAGCCATGGGCATCAAGGACAAGCTGGGCGGATTCGAGACCACCTACGGCGGCACCACCAACCGGCAGCAGAACGTCCGCATGGCCACCAAGTATGTCAGTGACGAGCTTCTGGCCCCCGGTGAGGAGTTCAACTTCATCGACACGATCGGCCCCCGAACCGCCGAGCGGGGGTTTTTGACCGCACCCGGCATCGTCGGGCCGGGCAAGTTGGAGGACGTCTATGGCGGCGGTATCTGTCAGGTCTCCACCACACTCTTCAACGCGGCCCTCAAAGCGGGGCTCAAGATAACCGAGCGCCGAAACCACTCCATCTACATCGACCACTACCCCAAGGGCAGAGATGCCACGGTGAGTGACGTGAGCCCCAACCTCCGTTTCGTGAACGACACCGGGGGCTACATCCTCATCCGGGGCTCCTCAGATGGGGTGGTCACCGTCTTCAGTATCTACGGCACCTCCGACGGACGCACCGTCGACCTCCAGACGGGCGAGTTCTACAACCTCGTCACGCGCGGTTCCGTCACCACCAAAGACCCGACTCTGGGCACCGGGACCACCTTGATCAAGACGGAGGGCCAGGACGGCAAGCAACTCCTGGTCACCCGCACCATCACTTGGCCCGACGGCAAGAAGAAGGTGGACAAGTTCTACAGCACCTGGCTGCCCATCGACAAACAGATCGCGGTGGGCACGGCGACCACCACGACGTCCACCACCCTACCCTCGACAACCACCACCGCCACGTCGGTGCCGGCCACCACTACGTCGGCTCCCTGACACCCGGCAAATGCGCATGCAGGACGGGCGGCACGACTGGGGAAACCTTTTTGAAGTTAGTTACATCTGGTACCTTGTACCATCCTCGACTTCAGGAGTGTGATCGCTTTTGAACATTTATGAAACCGGCCGGCCCGAGTCAGGGTCCTCGCGGTCTCGCGGTCGCATGTTTCGCTTGGGCCCTGTCTGGACACGCGTTCTCATAGCTGTCGGCGCAGTGGTGCTGGTCTTCGGACTGGCCCTTCTCATCGAAGCCGGCGTCTCTCACAACAAGATCCATTCCGGCGTCAGCATCGCCGGGCAGGACGTGGGCGGGCTCACCCGGGACGAAGCGGTCGCCGCCGTCAACAAGTACCTGAGCCAGATACAAAGCAAGCCGATCACGGTGTCCAGCGGTGACAAGACCTGGAGTATCCTGCCGTCCGACCTGGGTGCCCAGACCGACATCCGAGCCGCCGTAGCCTCCGCATACGACCTCACCCGGCAGAGCAACGGTTTTGTCGATCTGGGGCGGCGATGGAAGCTGCTCTTCAACCATCAGGACTTCCCGCTGACGGGCACCGTCGACAGCACGAAGGTGGACGCGGTGGTAGCCGGGATAGCACAGGAACTCGATCAACCCGCTGTCGATGCTGTCCTGAAGATCAACGGCGGGCAGATGGAAGTGGTGGACGCCCAAGAAGGCCGCGCCGTCGACAGGCAGGCACTCAGCCAGCAGTTGAAGGACCTAGTGTTCGCGTTCAAGACGGCCAAGGTCTCCGTTCCGGTAGGCGTCACCACACCTTCCCTGCAGGCCTCCGACCTGCAGCCGGTCATGCAACAGGCGCAGTCCATGGTGGGCTCCCCGGTGCAGGTCACCCGTGGAGATCAGTCTTGGACCTTGACGCCGGAGCAGTTGACCACCTACTTGGACGTGCGGCAGGAAGACAAGAACGGCACCACTAATTCTGTACCGTTCCTCTCCGGCGACAAGATGGGCGACTTTTTTGCCCTCATCGAGCCATTGGTGGCCACGAAGCCTGTGAATGCCCACTTCACTCACAACGGCACCAAGGCTTCGGTCGTCCCCGGCGTTGACGGAGAGAAGCTGGACGCGGCAAAGACGGCCGAGGCGATATCCGCCGCATCCTTAGAGGCCAGCGGCCGTACGGCCGCGGTGGTCGTGACAGCCGCCGAGCCAGACCTCACCACGGCTGAGGCCGAGGCGATGGGCATCACAGACCTCCTGGGAAAGTACAGCACAGAATACTCGGGGCACCTCCAACCGCCGGCAGAACGTCCGCATGGCCACCCAGTACTGCAGCAATATCCTCATGGCTCCTGGGGATACCTTCGACGTCGACAAGCAGATCGGCCCCCGCACTGCAGCCCGCGGTTTCTTGACTGCTCCCGGCATCGTCGGCCCGGGCAAGCTGGAGGACGTGTACGGAGGTGGCATCTGCCAGGTCTCGACCACCCTCTTCAATGCGGTGTTCTTCTCTGGGCTCGAAGTGGTGAAACGGTACAACCACTCCATCTACATCGACCACTACCCCCAGGGCAGAGACGCCACTGTCACCGCCGACGGCAAGAACCTGATATTCCGCAACGACATGAAGAACTCCATCTGGGTCGTTGGTGAATCCACCGGCGCAGTGACCACGTTTTATATCTACGGCACCAGCGATAGCCGCAAGGTCAGCTACACGTTCTCCGGCTTCTTCGGCCAAGTCGGTCGCACTGAGATCACCGTGAAGGACCCGACCAAACCAGTGGGTTGGTCCGACGTGGAGACCGGGGGTCAGTCGGGCAAGCAGTGCTCGGTCACGCGCACTATCACCTGGGCCGACGGCAAAAAGACCGATCAGAAGTTTGCCAGCTACTGGCCGATGATCCCGCGGAAGACCATAGTCGGCTCCGCCTCGACTGTCCCCACGACCACGGTGACCACTTCGGGTCCGCCGACCACTTCGGGTCCGCCGCCGGTCACCACGGTGCCGCCGCCGGTCACCACGATACCGCCGGTGGTCACCACGGTACCGTAGGACCTTCGAACAGTACCCTCGCAGGAGAGTTCTCGGGGCTCCCGCCTGGAAAGGCGGGAGCCCTACTTCTTTCTGTCGTCTTGGTGGCCGCCTCTTCTGAGCAGCAGTGCCTCAATGATCCTCGCGGGTAGGCCGTCCCTGCCTTCAGTGTCGACTACGAACACCCGACTAGGCGGCGCCTCGAGACTGGTTTCCAGTTGCGCCAGCAGGCCGGGGCGACACACCACCAGGGCCGCCGCGAAGTCGCGCGAGCGCAACGCCGCGAGCGCCGTAGCCCAGCCACGACCGCCCAGCAGCTCCAGCGGGCCCACTTCGTCGACGATGAGGAGGTCACACGGAGCGAAATGGGCGAAGACCTCGTTGGCCCAGGCAAACACACCCGAGTCGAACTCCCAACTGGGCGTGAGCGGATCGGATCGCCCCGAGTCCGCTCCACGCGGCGACTGGGTACCGAAGGGTCTGTCTTCGCCGGAGCGCAGGTCGACCACTCTTGTGGGCGCGCCGGGCTCGGGCGAGGAGCGTTCGGTGAGGATCCCGGCCACGGTCATCCGCCGACCGGCGGCTTCGCGGGCAACTTGGGCGCAGACCGTGCTCTTGCCCGAGCCCCGCTCTCCTGTGATCACGTAGATGAGTCCGTGCGGCTCCATGATTGCCTGCCTTCAGGCGGACGCATCCGGCGGCGGGGTCAAACCTGGTAGTAGGGCCCGTAGGCGCAGGCCCTGCACAAGGTCCGGCCCTCTTGCACCACCCCGCGCGCGTCGCTCACCTTCTCGCCGCATTCCGCGCACACGACACTCGGCACCGAGTGGCCCGGCCTGTCTTCCTCGGGGACGGTCAACTTGACCGGAGTACAACTGAACAGCTGCTCGTCGGTCCAGTCCTTCCAGAGTTCCAGCGGGTCGGTGTCCCGGCCCGCGTGCGGCACTTCAGGCCGCGGCGCGACACGCAGTGCCCGACCCGAGGCCAGATCGACGAAGGTGGCGGCCATCTTGCCGTAGTCCACCCATTTCAGGCGCCGCTTGCCCATAGTGACGCCCGCGGTCACGCTGACCGCGTCGCTGGCGCAGCGGTCCATCTCTACGTAGACCACCAGATCCCGGTACGAGTGGGGATCGTCGATGCCCAGTTCCCGGCAGGCGTAGCGGGCAAGCCGCACTCCCATCACCATGCCGTGACAAAGGTGGCCGTGGAAGGCTTGGGCGGCGGCCAGATCTTCTTCTAGGGAATGCATGGGCTCATTTGCTCCTGACGGCTCGTGCCATGAGGGTCTCCAGTTGCACATCGGTGAGTTCGATGTGGAAGAAGAGGCCATAGAAATCCCGGACTTCCGCCTTCATGTCGTACTGGTAGAGGTCCGGATAGAGCAGGTTGCCGAGCCACCGGACTCCCAAGATGCGCGCCACGCAAGGAGGACGGTCGAACCAGTCGAACGGGCCCCGCGGTATCTGGTAGACCTGTCCGTCCTTCACGGCGGCCATGGTGGCCCACTGTGAGCCTGTGGTGATCTCGGCATAGGCCACGCTCTCCTCTTTGGGATCGCTGGCCACCAGGATGACCGCCGGGTTCCACACCAGAACCTGCTCCAGGGACACGGGCGCCATCCCATATTCCGACTGCGCGTCGACGTTGGCGACGTTCGCTCCCCCGACCAGTTCCAGCACCTCGGTGTGCTCAGAGCCCGCCGGGTCGGTGTTGAGCCCCTTGGTGCCTTCAGCGTAATACACCTTCACCCGTTGGTCGTCGGAGAGCGTGGCCGAGTTGGTCTGCGCCTCCTCGATGACCTCGTCGCAGTAGGCGGCCAATTCTCCCGCTCGTTCTTGCACTCCCAGCAACTCACCGACGTAGCGGTAGGTCTCCCCGCTATTGACCAGGTGCCCGTCGATCATGACCACGGGTATGTTGAGCAATCCCTGAACGCGGTCGGCGTCGGAGATGGCGGCCTCATCCAGATAGCCGATGGAGAGAATGACATCCGGAGCGCGCTTGATGATCTCCTCGACGTTGCCGGTGGTGTTCTTGCCGAACCAACCGCCCAGGCCGACCGCAGACCGGTATTGCTCGGGGATGTATTCCTTCTCCAGAGCGGTGGGAGTGATGTTCCAGCCCACCAGCATCTCTGGAGCCAGCGTGTACATGAGGTTGGTGCCCATCGGGCTTGTGCAGTACACGGTCTTGATAGAGGCGGGGATGGTCAGCTGACGACCGGCCTGGTCGGTGATGATGGTGCCCGACTCCGAGTGTCCGTGGAGCCGGCGCTGTCGGAGCCGCAGGCGGCGACTCCCAGAGTCAGTGTCAGCACCACAAACGCGGCGACCACGACACAGTAGGTCCGCAAGACCGCACCCTCCCAAAAGCCCTTGACCCTCACGTCGCCCCTCCTCCGGACCGGTGCCCTGGTCCTTGCGGCTCGATTTCTCATTTCATCCCGGCGGATGTCGACCATCAGGCGCCGGCACGAAAAGATACCCTTGTGCGCGCCTTCCAAGCAGCGCTCCCATACGCCCGCCTTGTTCGTCACCACCGTGCCGGCCAGCAAGTCCACTCCGGAATCGAACCACCACGGGACGAGCGGGACGCTGGGCCCTACCAGCGCCACGGTCGCGCCGGCGGAGAGTTCTAGAAGACGAGGCAGGGTCTTGTTGGTGAGCGTGCTGCCGGTGATGAAGACACAGTCCTGTTGTGGCAGCACGTACTCGGCGGCAAAGTCGGGCAGGTCGCCTGCCTCTGGTTCTCGCTCAAGGATGGTGAGGTCACAGCAGTCCCGCGCCTTCTCCAGCCCCGGGAAATGACCGATGACGGCCACCTTCTTGCCCGCTATCTGGTCAAGCGTGGACGTGAAGGCGCCGGCGGATCGCAGGTCATCCAGCGGTCGCGCCAACCAGGCCTGCACCCGCTCGCGGCGCGTTGTAGTAGGCGTTGATGGCTGCCATGCCGAGCGAGGCCTGGCGCAGATCCCAGCTCTTGACGTAGGAGGCCAGCTCCCGTAGCGACCGTCCGGCGAGGGAGGAGAGAGGGCTACTCGTCGTGAGCGCCGCCCCGGTAGGTGAGAGCCATGCCCATGCCGTCAGAGTCCACGACGGTCCATGTGCTCGACCAAGCAGGCCTGGCCATCGCCTCAGGCGCGATGCCTTCGATCAGACGGTCGTAGATGTCCCAACTAGTGCTCATGCCCGCCTTTCTTGGTCGGTTCTCTGGTCGGCGCTGTTCGTAATCCGCTACAGAGTATAACGGTCGCGGGCGCATCGCTGCAATAGCCCAGCGACTCTAAAGAGTCCTGGCGGCGCAGACCTTCAGCGTCGGATCGGTCGTCGGGGTCGACCCTCCAGTATGCGCACGGGGATGCCGTAGATGTCCTCCAGACTCGCCTCGGTGAGCACGTCGTCGGGGGAGCCCAGACGCGACCAGGCGGCCCGTCCTTGACCAGTCCCACCTTCGTGGCGCAGGCGAACGCATGGTTGGGGAAGTGCGAGGACATGAGCACAGCCAGGTCACCCTCTTGCACCAGGCTCTTGATCAACGCCAGCAGGCGCGCTTGGTTGCCGAAATCCAGATGCGACGAGGGCTCGTCCATGATGAGCACCCGCGGCTCCTGGGCCAGCGCCCGGGCGATGAGGACCAACTGGCGCTCGCCTCCGCTCAACTCGGTGTAGGGTCCGCTCTGCCAGGTCGGCGATGTCCATGCGCTCCAGCGCCGCGTGGGCCACCTCCTCGTCGTGGCGGGAAGGGCGCGGACGTCAGGGGGATGTGGGCCGTTCGCCCGGTCAGTACCACATCGATCACATGAAAGGGGAACGGCGCCGTGTGAGCCTGGGGCACGTAGGCCATCAACCGGGCCCGCTCCCGACGCGACTGCGGCCCGAGGCTCTTGCCGTCGACGAGCACCTCCCCGCCCATGGGCTCGATGGCCCCGAGGATGGTGCGGAACAGGGTGGTCTTGCCCACGCCGTTCGGGCCGAGCAGGCAGAGGTTGTCTCCGTCGGCCACGGTGAGGTCCACGTCGGCTGAGCACCTTGCGCCGGCCATATCCGCAGGACAGTCCCCGCAGTTCAAGGATCATGTCCAGGCCCTCCTGGTGCGGGCCATCAGAAGGATGAAGAACGGCGCCCCGATGAGGGCGGTGAGGATGCCAAGGGGCATCTCCAGGGGGCCGGCCAGTCGCGCGAGATCGTCGACCAAGAGCAGGTACACGCCGCCGATGACGGCCGAAACCGGCAGAAGCTTGCCGTAGTCGGGCCCCACCAGCCCGCGCGCCAGATGAGGGATGATCAGTCCCACCCAGCCGACGATGCCGGCCACGCTGACCGCGGAGGCGGTGAGAAGCGTGCAGGCTCCGATGATGATCACCCGCAGTTTGCCCGTCTCGGCGCCCATGGCCCGGGCCTCTTCCTCTCCGAACGAGAGGGGATTGAGATGCCAGCGCACAGCTAGGAGGGCTCCGCCGCCCACGACCATGGGGCCGAGCAGGATGAGAAGGTCCTGAGTGTTGATGGCCGCCAGACTGCCCATCAGCCAGAAGGTGATGGCCGGCAGCTTGTCGTACGGGTCGGCCAGCACCTTGAGAATCGAGATGAGCGAGGTGAAGACGGTGCCCACCAGGATGCCCGTGAGCACCAGGAACAGGGTGGGGTCCCCCCGGCGCAGCCGGCCGGCCAGCATGTAGGTGACGAGGACCGCGCCCAACCCAAAACCCAGCGCCAGGAACTGAGTCACGAGAATGCTCTTCGACAGCATGATGCCGAGAGCGGCGCCGAAGCCCGCCCCGGCGGAGGCGCCCAGGATGTCCGGCGACACCAGGGGTTGCGGAACATGCCCTGATAGGCCGCTCCCGACAGCGACAGCCCAGCTCCGATCATCAGCGCAGCCGAAGATACGGGGCAGGCGCACATTCAGGATGACTGTGCTGACGTTCTCCGGGACCGTCGCGTGGGTAAGCCCCAGCTTCGAGCCGAACAGCGTGAGGATCTCGCCCACCGAAACGTGGTAGCGGCCCAAGGTCAGCGATAGAAGAAAGGCCGCGACGGGCAAGACGATCAGGAAGGGCACCCTCAGCCGAACCAGGGCGGACCGCAGAGTGGAGGCGCGCGTTTTGGAGGAGACCCCAGCCGTTTCGACCTCCAGCGCCTCTTCTTTCGTGACCTCTGTCCGCCGCCCGGCCATACCTTCTGCGTGCTCCTCTGCCCGTTATAGGGAGCAGAGTATAACGCGAAACCGCCCGCCGCAGTGACCGCGCGTCAGGCCGGACTGCCCAGCTGGGTGCTAGCTCTCCGGGGGAGGAGACGCCGGGGCCTTGGTGGGCTCAGGATCCTTCCAGTCGGCAAAGTGCCGCTGGAAGACCGCTTCCAGAGCCTCCTCCGCTTCGGCCGCCACCGCCCGATAGCGCGACATCAGGTCTTGGGCCTCGGGGGTCAGGTGGGAGCCCCCGCCCAGACTGCCGCCGACGCTGCGGTCGAGCAGAGCAAAACCCAGACGCTCTTCGGCCGCGTGGAGGATTCGCCACGCCTTGTTGTACGACATGCCCAGTTCCTGGGCGGCCTTGCGTAACGAGCCGCACTCCTGCACACCCTGAGAAGTCGGGCAGGGCCGTCTCCGAACGCCCTACCGCGAGAGTCAAGCCACAATTTGTACATCAAGCGCATGGCGTGGTCCGTGCTCGAAGATCCAGAGTCATCGTTTCTAGGCTCCGCCGCCGGAAGCTGACGGGCCGGCCTCCTGGCCGTCGGGCGGTGGAACGGCCCCCTGGCCTGGAGACGGCGTGGCAGCCGTTTGGCCGGCCGGCGGTGGCTGCGCCGCGTCGTCCGGCGCCCTGGGCGCCGGTTCCGGCTGCGGAGCAAGCGGCTTCTCGGACGCGGTGGGCGCCGAAAGGTAGGTCTCGGTGCCACAGTACGGGCACTTCACCAGACCCTTGCCGGCCAGCTCCACCTTGCCGCCGCAATTGGGACACGTGTGGTCCTTGATCTGAGCGGCCTCCGCCGACACCAACTCTCCGCGCTCCCAGTTCACGTAGCCTCGGAAAAGGTCCTTGCCGATGATGTCGTAGATGAGCACCTTGACCTGTTCGCGGTTCACCTGGCACTCGATGGCCAGGTCGGCCACGGTCACACGCCCCCGCGTCGTGACAGCGTTCAGGATGGTTCGCTCCTTGTCGGCCTTGCTCTCGGCCTTGACCTCGCCCCGCGAGGTCAGAAGCAGATAGAGGCCCACGGCAAGGAACGGTAGCGAGAAGAGTACGAACCCCAGGATATGTCCGGTGACGCTGCGCGTTCTGACCCACGGCCTCAGCCAGACCGGCGCCCAGCCAGCCGGCGACGCCTAGACTGACGACGATCATCACGATCCCCATTATCCGCGTGCGCATGGTTGCCTCCTGGTTTCTCGGGTCCAAGGCTGGTGTCCGGCCAATCGGGTCGGCGCCAGCGTCGCATAACGATCTCTCTAGCCGGCGCGGATCCCTCCGCCGCCACCGCCGCCGGAGAAGCCTCCGCCAAAACCACCGCCGGAAAAGCCTCCACCGCCAAACGACGCCATGGCTCGCCCGAACTGCTCGAAGGAGCCGAGGTCAGCACGTTGGAGATGTTGCCCAGGCTGCTGAACAGGCTGTTGGAGATAGAGTCAAGGCTGAAACCGCCCCCGCCACCCGACCCCGCTGGGAAGACCGCCTCCCAGGCCGCCGCCGATAGGCCCGGTGCCAGGCGAACCCCAGACGATCACGGGCGGGTGATACCAGTCGGGTGCGGGCACGGTAAGCTCCTCAAAGCGCTGGGTCCAGTGCTTCTCCACCCCGAAGGCGATGGCATACGGCAGGTACTTCTCGAACTTCTCCTTGGCCGCTTCCATGTCGGTGAAGCGGGTGAGGTCCTGCAGATAGTTGCGGAAGGCTTCCCACTTCTTCTGCTCCTGCGCCCCTTTGGCGGTGCGTTGAGGCATGCGGCTGGCGAACGCCCACACGATGATGGCCGAGATGATCGCCGCTGCGAAGAAGAAGCCCCAACCGGAGATGTTGGCTGCTCTCAGCACGAACGTCATCACGCCCAGCACTGACGCGCCACCAGAAAGCCGTACCCCACCCAGCGCTTGCGCGCCTTGTTGGGATTCTTGTAGAACAGGCCCCCCGTGGCCACCGCTGTATAGATCTCGGCTCACGATAGGTGCAACTTTGGTGTAGAAATGGTTCTTGAGCTGAACGGTGGTCACCTCATCGCTCCGAACCGAGTCGAAGAGCGACTCCGCTGTCTTCTTCTCGAACCCTTCCAGATCGTCGAAGGACTTCTTCCGAGTGAACGTGGTAAGTGGCTTCTTGAGGATGTCCTTCTTCCTGCGTGTCGGTAATCTCGATATAGCCGCGCCGGGCCAGGTCGACGATGGTGGCGATCACCTCTTTGGTGTCCACTCTCTCGTCGATGAGCGCTCCCACCAGACCCGGAGAGAGATCGGAGGGCGGCTCGCTCACATACTTGGCGTAGGTCGCCCCCGGTTGGTCGCGTCCGCGCCTGAACCAGATGAGAAACATCGTCAGAAAGACCAGGATCGGAAGGGCAAACCCGACCTTGGGAGTGATGTAGTTGAAGCAACGCGCCGCGCAGTCCACACGATACTTGACCACGCCCTTCGGAAAGCCGGTGACGGTCCAGAAGCTGGTGAAGGAGGGGATGTCCGTGGCTTCGTAGACCATGGTGGAGGCGCGGGTGAGGACGCGGTCCACTGTACGCCGTAGCCCGCCTGGACCGCCGCGGCAATGTCCTCCGGCGGCGACCGAGCCCGGCAGCTTGACCGTGGCTTTCACTGCCCCGATGGCCACGGGCGTTTCCGCATCGAACACGTACCACCGCGAGCTCGTCGCCCGCGTCGCAGAACATAGACCGCCTGCTTGGCCCGATAGTGGAAAGTCCAGGTGGCCGACGTGTCGGTGAGGTCGAAGTTGACCTGGATGTACTCTGGTCGCCTTCCTTGTATGTGCTGAAAGTGCCTGGGTCGTGTCGTTCTCCGGCAGGACAGCTGCCGGCTCGCGTCCTGGACCGTCGATGTCGGCGATGCCGTCTAGTTTGCCGTGGGGATGTTGCGCGCGACGAAATGGTAGTTGCCCTCGAAAGTCGAAGGTCGACGGTCTCGTCCACCAGGACGTCGCCGTTCTGCTGCACGTCCAGAACGACGTCCAAGTTGCTGATCCGCCAGTCCTTGGCCTGCGCGGACGCCGCCGGCCCCACCGAGTAGCACCAACAGCGCGCAGGCGACCAGCAGAAGCGCGAGTCCCCACAGGCGGCCGTTGTATCTGCCGACGGTCATTTCTTCTGGTCCTCGGTGTCGGCGTCCGCGGCATCTGCCTTGGCGGGAGCCTCAGCCGGAGCCTCAGCGGGAGCGGCCGCGGGCGCTGCGGCCGCCGCTGCCGGCGCGCCCATCTGCTGACCGCAGTTGGGGCAGAACTTCGAACCGGCGGGCAGAGTGGCCTTGCAGTTCGGGCAGGTCTCGGTGGCAGCCAGGTGCGTGCCGCATTGCGGGCAGAAAGTGCTGCCGAAGGGGATGTCGGCTTGCTGCAGTTGGGGCAGCGGACCTTGGGTTGCCTCCTCCGGCCATGGCCTGCTGCAGCATGCCCGGGATCATCATGCCCAGACCGGCGCCCGACGCCCAGGCCCAGCCCGGCAGTGGCAGCCGTGCCGATGTTGGTACCATCGGCTCCGCTGCCGCCTCCGCCGGCGCCTTTGGCCAGATCGCCGATGGCCTGTGCGGCCTTGTACTGGAAGTAGCGGTCCATGCCGCCCACGGCCTCCATGCCCGAGCGCTCGTCGATGCGCTTCTGCACATCTTCGGGAGGCGAGATGGCGTTGATGATGAAGTCAACCATCGCCAAGCCGTATTGGGCGAAGTCATCCTTGATACGGGCCTTGAGACCGGCGCCCAACTCATCGAAGTAGCGCGGAAGGTCGAGCACCGACTCCAGGCTCTCGCCCAGGATGTCGGCCAGACGGCCTATGATGATCCCGCTGAGAAAGTCCTCGATCTGGCTGTTGGTGAAGATGCCCCGGGTGCCCACGATCTTGACCACGAACAGCTTGGGATCGGTGATCTGGAAGGTGTAGATCCCGTTTGAGCGCAGCCGGATCATCTTGAACTCGGTGTCGCGGAAGAGGATCGGCTCGGTCGTGCCCCACTTGAGGTCGGTGAAGGTCCGCCGGCTGACGAAATACGACCTCGGCACTTGAAGGGCGAATCGCCGAACAGAGGGTTTCGTGAGGAGGTGGTCAGCAGGGGGATGTTGAGCGTGGTGAGGGTGTGCCGGCCCGGCCCGAAGACGTCGTAGGCTTTGCCATCCCGGAAGAAGACGGCCCACTGGCTCTCGCGTACGATCAACTGTGAGCCGATCTTGAACTCGCCCGAGCCCTGCTCAGGGATGCGGTGGACCATCTCCTCGCCTTCTTCGTCAACGAACTCGATGAGATTCATAAGGGCCATCGGTTACCTCCCGGCTCCGGTGATGAGATGTTCTCGCTCGGTGAACCGAGCATCCAAGGCTTCGATACGCTCGGACAGCAGGTTGATGTCGGCTCGAAGAGAGGGGCTGGCCGCGGAAAGCGCGGTAGCCAGCTCCACGATGCTGCCGGCGTCGGTCTCCAGCGATCTGTCGAACGCGTAGAGCTCATCGAGCTTCTGCTCGCCCACCTTGACAGGGTCGAACATGCCGGCGTAGCCGTAGTCGGCGAACTGCACCCTGTCTGCCGCCGTGCGCAGCTTGCGCATGACCACGTCGATCTCGCCGAGCGCGTCCAGGTTACCGGCCTTGACCAGGTCGAGCTTGACGTCGTCCAGCTTGCCCAGGCAGGTGTCAAGCCGCTCGGCCACGTAGACCCGTTCGATCTTGTCGGTCTCGCGGCGGATCTCCTTCTTCTTGTATCCGCGGATGCCGGGGACCTTCTCAGCAAACCGTTCCCACCAGTTCTTGCTCTCTTCCACCCGCTCGTCGATGCCCGCCATGGTCTCCCCTTTCCGCTTTTTCCCGCGCCACCCCTGCGGATGCGTCGCGCTCTACGCTACCAGACCGTCGAACTCCCGCAGCAGCAATCTCCAACTAGATTCATGGATATACCTTGGATCCCACACCGCGGGGATCAGGATCAGTTCCTCGCCCAAGGTCTGCAACTCGTAGTCCACTGAGCGCAGGTCGCGGTTCTCGTGTGACTCCACAGCGAGGTAGACGAAGTGCGCCAACACCCGGGCATCCTTCCTCCCGGTCACCACCGGAGAGAGGGTGCCGAAATCAGGGGCGCCCCCCGCGCCTGCCTCCGGACGGGCGGCGGCCTCGACAAGAGCGGGCCGCTGAGCCGTGTGTTCTGGAGGACCCGCAGTCAGCTCGAGGTCCGGCTGGGTCTCGGTCAGCCTTACCCCCAGCCGTTGGACCACTGGGCGCACCAGGCTGAAGGCCGGGACGTACAGATAGGGGGACCCCGGGGCGACGACCTTGCTGATACGTTCCCAGGCGCTGCCCGGAGACGCCGAGATGGACACGGCAAGACGCCATGTCGCCAGATACTGCACCTGCCCGGCTACTGCCAGCTCCGTGGTAGCCGTGGCGGTGAGTGGGGATGACGAGGCGAGACCTTCTTCGCACGGCTCATAGGCAAGCCCGCAGGCCGGGCACAGGAAGAGGGCGGCGTCATCGCCTCCCTGAAGAGCCGCACCGCAGTTGGTACAAAGCAACGGAACGAGGTCAGCCGGAGAAAGGTTCGTGGTACTCGACCTCCTTCTCCGCTCGGAATTGCCTGCCCAGGTACACAGCCAACGCAGACACTATCACGGCTGCGGCCACCGATGCCCCTCGCCCGGAGACTCGGGTGACCGCAAGGTAGACGAGCACAGCCGCGGCCAGTGCGAGGACGCCCAACCGGCCCGCCTGTACCGCGATCTGGCCGCTCCGATCGGCCGGGGCCCTCCCCGCGTTCACAGTCCCATCCCGGCCGTCCACGACAATATGGCAGGAACGGCCGCTCGTCTCATATCGCACCAGCCACAACGGGTAGTAGAGCAGGGACGAGGACTCGCGGAACGTGAACAAGTGGTCGTCGGGAGTCAGCGCTCCCGAGAGGGGCTGCAGCGCCGCCCGTCTGCCTCTCTCGGCGACCTCGCCGGCCTTCCCTTCCGCCCCAAGGACCGTGATACCGGGTTCCAGCTCCCCGGCCAAAAGGGGCACGAGGAGCTCCCGGCCTGTGACCAGAGGTCTACGTCGCCCCGAGATCTGCGAAATCGGTCGCCGCCTGGTAGAAGCGCCGCTCCTGAAGCCGCGGCTCCCTGACCCGCTCCTTCACCACCTGCAGCTCCAGATGGTCTCCCCCCGCTTCATCGGTCGGATCGTGGACGAGTTCGTTCTGGGTCCGCAGCTTGTAGCCGAACTCCCAGCCCGCTGTCAGCGCTCGGTGCTCCCAAATGGGGGCGTAGACAAGGCGGGCATCCACAAAACGGGCTGCCCGGGAAGGTTTCGCAATGCCGGGAAAATCTCGAAGCCAAGCCGCGCCCGCGCCCGCGGCCTCGAGGCGGTCGACTCGGGCGGGGAAGTACCAACGCGAGAACCCTCCCGTCTCATTGACCACGACTCTCACGCCGCAGTGACCGCAGACCAAGATCCGCCTGCCCTGCCGGGCATTGAGTGGCCCCGCGCACTGGGAGCATTGCACCGAGCGGAGGGTCTGCTCCTCCGGAGTTCGCTCCCCCCGGCTCCCCGGCTCGAGCACCTGCTCTCGGGCCAAGGTGGAGCCGCAGCAAGTGCACACTAGAACATCGGCATACTCCGGAAGGAGCACAGGAGCCCCGCACTGGGGGCAGAACGCCTCGGAGGTCGTGTTGGCGGCCCTACCTGTCATCCGACAGATTCTACGCGTAACGCAGCAGACCCGCCACGCCTCCCAAGTCGTCCAGCACGGGGATGTTCTCGCCAACCTCCACCCGGCCGTTATGCAGGATGGTAAGCCGCACTATCTCCCCTATCACGTCCGACACGGGCACGGGCTCGCCGCCACAGACCGGGCAGCTCGCCACCGCGATCAGGCCGGCCTGATCGCACAACCCACATCGCCACCCCGGCAGCCGGCGGTTGCGATCGACTAGCAGCGTCTGCAACTGCCCCCGGCCGACTGCAGCCATCACGTCGTCGAAACCGGAGACGCCGCGACCGCCTCCGCCGAGCCCTTCTCGGATGCGGCCGGCAAGCGCCGCCATCTCCTCATGGCGGGCCCGCTCTACCGCCGCGCGTGCGCTCACCACCATCTGACCGGTCGAGGCCGCTGCATCAATGGGTATCTCCGCCACGACTTTGGCGGCCACCGCGGCCGGCAAGGCCCGCCGGAACCCGCTGGCGATATCGTGCTGCGCGCAGAGCGCGACCCGGGGGACACCAGTGGTCTCCAGGAGCCGGGCCGAACGCCGTGGCCACCTCTTTGAAATGCAGTTCCACCAGGGCGTCCTGGCGCGCGGCCGCGTAGTACTCCTTGATGGACACCTCGCCCGTCTCGCGGTCGCTGCTCCGCAGCCAGGGACCGGAAAGGTCGTCTTCGCTGGCGACGCCCCACTCGTCCACGACTAACAAGCTGGACTCATCACGGCTCACTTTGGCGATGAGGAAGGGCTCGAGCAATGAGAGAGCGTGGGCTACCGGTCGGACATGGGGGAAGGCTCGAGCACCAGCCGGTTCACCAGCCGCAACGGCAACTCGATGCGCTCACGAAAATCCCCCTCCCCGTCGACGAACACGGCCAGACCCTGAGTCTGCGGGGTCACATCGTACTCAAGCACTTCGAGGACGTAGTCGAGGTCGGCCTGAAGCAGGCGCTTCTTCTCCTTGGTGATGCCGTGCTCCTTGGTCACCCGGTTGAACTCGCCGTGGAGGAAGGCCGGAGCGACCTGCCGCCAGTCGTCCAGACGGCTGGTAGAAAGAGTGACCGACAGAAACAGGCCTCCCGCCGCCTTCGCCCCGGCCAGCATCTTCAGCTTCTCACCAGCCGCCGCCACGCTGTCTATCACGACGCGCCGCCCTCACGCGGAGCCTCAGCTTCCGCCGTGTCGCCTACCTCCGCGGTGCCCTCCACAGCATGCTCGGCAGGATGCTCCACACCGTGAGCGGCCTCCCGGTCGCGCAGCGTCTGCTCCGTCCGCCACCGCTGCTCGCGGTCGCGGAACCTGTCCACCAGAGCGGACTTACCTTTGTCGTGTGTAGCATCGGTCATGTCCATGGTGCCCGGGTCCGAGAGTGCTGCCTTCATCTTCTGAGTGGGCGTGCGAGGACGTTCTCTGCCGGAGCGTTCGACCTTCTTGTCGGCCATCTTGGCCCCTTTCGGTTCTTCGGAGGTGCGGCCTTTGGTCGCCGGGCGTGTGCTTGTCTACTACCCATGGTTGGCGGCGATGTAACTCCCCTCCAGCGGCTCGAGGGGAGTTTGAGTTTTCCCTCGCCTATGCATATTGTGGATGCTGACAAGTGCCTAATCGCTGGGAGGAGCTTCCTCTGATGAAGACTACGACAAGCTGGGTTCCTTCTACCTGGGCCGCAAGTACGATCTGTCCACAAAGAAGGTCGGTGGCCCCTCCTCTACGACTCAAAGGACCTGGTCACCCACGGCGGTGTGCGTGGGCATGACCGGCAGCGGCAAGACAGGTCTCTGCATGGGTCTGCTGGAAGAGGCCGCAATCGACGGGATCCCGGCCATCGTCATCGACCCCAAGGGCGACCTGGCCAACTGCTGCTCACCTTTCCCGAACTGCGCGCCGAGGATTTCCGCCCCTGGGTCAGCGAAGATGAGGCCAGCAAGAAGGGCGTGTCCCCCGACGAGTTCGCCCAGCAGCAGGCCGAGACTTGGAAGAAGGGGCTGGCCGACTGGGGACAGGACGCCGGAACGGATCGCAGCGCCTGAAAGACGCGGCCGACTTCGCCATCTACACCCCGGGCTCGACCGCCGGCCTGCCGGTGAGCATCCTGAAGTCGTTCGCTGCACCCGCCACGGCGATCCGCGACGACGAGGAAGCGCTGCGCGACCGCATCGGCACCGCGGCCACGAGCCTCCTGGGCCTGGTGGGCATAGACGCCGACCCGGTCCAGAGCCGGGAGCACATCCTGCTCTCCAACCTGTTCGACACGGCCTGGTCGGCCGGTCAGGACCTCGACCTGGCCGCGCTCATCCAGCAGATCCAGACTCCGCCGTTCGCGAAGGTGGGCGTGCTCGACCTGGAATCGTTCTATCCGTCCAAGGAACCGATTCGGGCTGGCCATGCTCATCAACAATCTGCTGGCCGCGCCCGACCTTCCAGACCTGGCTGGAAGGCGAGCCGCTCGACATCGAGCGCATGCTGTACACCCGCGATGGCAAGCCGCGGGTCTCCATCTTCTCCATCGCCCACCTCTCCGATGCCGAGCGCATGTTCTTCGTGTCGCTGCTGCTGAACGAGGTGCTGGGCTGGGTGCGGTCGCAGCCGGGCACGGGCAGCCTGCGGGCCATCCTCTACATGGACGAGATCTTCGGCTTCTTCCCGCCGGTGGCCGAACCGCCCTCCAAGAAGCCGCTCCTTACTCTGCTCAAGCAGGCGAGGGCCTTCGGGGTGGGAGTCCTCTTGGCTACTCAGAACCCGGTGGACCTGGACTACAAGGGCCTGGCCAACGCCGGCACCTGGTTCATCGGCCGGCTGCAGACCGAGCGCGACAAGGACCGCCTGCTCGAGGGGCTGGAGGGCGTCGCCGCAGGCACCGAAGGCGAAGTTCGACCGGCGGCAAGATGGAAGAGATCCTGGCCGGTCTCGGCAAACGGGTGTTCCTCATGTACAACGTGCACGAGGACGCACCGGTGACCTTCCAGACCCGCTGGACCATGTCGTACCTGGCGGGCCGGCCACCCGGACGCAGATCAAGACCCTCATGGACCCGCGCCGGCCGCGCGTGGATAAACAGGAGGCTGCGCCGGCGGCCGAGCCTGCGACGCCTGCGGCGCCCGCGCAGATCAGGCCGCCCGCCTCCGCCATCCCCGACGGGCCTCTACCGAGCGCCGTCGCGGCTGCGGCGGTCGCCGCACCCTCAGCCGGCGCCACTGTCATCCCAGCCGAGATACCTCAGTACTACCTGCCGGTAAGAGGCGAGCTCCAGGCCGGGGGCCAGATGATCTATCAGTCTGGCGTCTTGGCGGCGGCCACCGTGGGTTTCGTGAGCACGGGAACCGGGGTCAGCACCTCCAACCGCATCCGGCGCTTCGTCGCTGCGCCTGAGAGCGCGCTCGCCATCGACTGGGAGAAGGCCACGGCTCTCGAGGCCACTCTGGAAGAACTTGACCGGCAGCCGCACTCCGGGGCCTCATTCGCCGATGTTCCTCCGGCTATGGCCAAGGTCGCCTCGTACCGGTCGTGGGGCACGGACTTCTCCGACTGGGCCTTCCGCACTCAGACCATGGAGGTGTTCAAGAGCGCCACCTTCAAGGCGACCTCCAACCCGGGAGAGAGCGAGGAGGACTTCCGCGGCCGGCTCCAAGCCGCCGCCGATGACAAGAAGAAGACGGCGACCGAGGCGCTACAGAAGAAGTACGAGGCCAAGAAGGCCACGGTGGAGGGACAGGTGCTCAGGGCCGAGCAGAAAAAAGCCCGCGAAGCCGAGCAATCCCGCGGACGCAAGATGCAGACGGCCATCTCCTTCGGCGCCACCGTCCTCAGTGTCCTTGTGGGAAGTAAGAAGTTCGGTACCGGCACCCTAGGCCGGGCCACCACGACCATGCGCGACGTGGGCCGCAGCATCGACGAGGGCGGCGACGTCAAGCGGGCCGATGAGAACCTCAACGTCACCAAACAGAAGCTGGCCGACATGGAGACCGACCTCCAAGCGGAGATCGCCGCCCTCGAGGCCGGGCTGGATCCCAAGAGCGAAGCTCTGGAGAAGATGATCGTGCGGCCTCGCAAGAGCGACATCACCGTGGACGCTCTGGGCCTGGTCTGGATGCCCTATTGGAAGGACGCCTCCGGCGCGCTCACCGGGGCCTGGGGATAGTGCAAAGCGCTCGACACCGCATGACAGACGACAAGGAGAGTGGACATGCTGAAAGACTTCAAGGCGTTCATCGACAAGGGCAACCTGATCCAGTTGGCCGTGGCCTTCATAATGGGCGTCACGTTCGCCGCCGTTGTCACGTCGCTGGTCAAGGACATCATCATGCCCGCCGTGGGACTCGGCTTGGGAGGCGTGGACTTCTCCAACCTGTTCGTTGTTATCAAGGACGGTGTCCCGGGCGGGGCGTACGCAACCCTCGTCGATGCGCAGACGGCCGGCGCCGTCACCATCAACTACGGGGTGTTCGTCAACGCCATCATGACCTTCCTCATCGTGGCCATCGTGCTGTTCTTCGTCATCAAGGCGTACTCGAAGGTCTCCAAGCCGAAGGCGCCGACCACCAAGGACTGCCCGTTCTGCACCACGGCCATCGCGATCGCGGCGACCCGTTGCCCGGCCTGCACATCGGAGCTGCCGGCCGCCGAAAAGGCCTAGCGCCGCCGGACTCACTCCGCAATCGACCGCCGCCGGAGGGGCGGGCGTTCACGCCCCGCCCCTCCGTCTATACTCTAGGGCATCATGCCGCTAGCTTCCTCTCATGACCAAGTCTTCTTTGCCACCAGTCTGCGCAACACAGAAGGGCTGTTGCTGGACGAACTCCGCTCGCTGGGCGCCACCGACGCGGCCGAGACCAGGGGTGGCGTCGCCTTCACCGGAGCGCTCTCACTGGCCTACCGGGTGTGCCTCTGGTCGCGAGTGGCCGGCCGAGTGCTCCTCCGCCTCGCCTCCTTTGCCGCCGAGAGCCCGGACGACCTCTACGCCGCGGTGCACGAACTCCCCTGGGAAGACCACATGTCGGTCACCGGCACCCTGGCCGTCGAAGTGACCTCGGCCGTCAGCCGGGGTCCATTCGCTCAGGTCAACACCCACTTCGTCGAACAGCGGGTCAAAGACGCGGTGGTCGACCGCTTCCGGGCCCAAACGGGGAGCCGGCCTGGTGTCGACCTGGCCCGGCCGGACATCCGCATCAGCCTTCACATCGCTCCCGCCGAGGCGGTCGTCAGCCTCGACCTCTCTGGGGACAGCCTACACCGGCGTGGATACCGTATGGAGGGCGGGGAGGCCCCGCTCAAGGAGAACCTGGCCGCGGCCGTCCTGCTTCGGGCAGGATGGCCGGCCATAGCCTCCAAGGGCGGGGCTCTGGTCGACCCAATGTGCGGTTCGGGCACCCTACTGGTGGAAGGCGCCTTCATGGCCGCCGACATCGCCCCCGGGCTCTTGAGAGAGTACTTCGGCTTCCAGGGGTGGAAGGGATTCGAACCCGCAGAGTGGGCCGATCTCATACGGGAAGCCGAGGAGCGGCGCGCGCATGGGCTGAAGAGTCTGCCTCCCATCGTGGGGTTCGATATCGACGACAGGGCCGTGGGGACGGCCCGCGCCAACGCCCGCAGAGCGGGCCTCGCGGGCCGCATCATGCTGGAACGACGCGGGCTGGCCGCACTCACCGGCCTGGACCGGCCGGCCGGCCAGGGTCACCCGGCCCCAGTGAGCGTCCCGGGCCTCCTCGTGACCAACCCCCCCTACGGCAAGCGGCTCGGGGATGCGTTGGAGTTGGTGGAGACCTACGAGACCCTGGGCCAGAAGCTGAAGGAGCACTTCTCTGGGTGGGAAGCCGCGATCTTCACAGGCAATCCCGACTTAGGCGCTCACCTCGGGTTGCGGGCCCACCGGGTCAACGTCCTGTTCAACGGGCCGCTGGAGTGCAAGCTGCTGCTCTTCCACATCGGTGATCCTCGCAGCGCCGACAAACAAACTGCCGGCCGGCGGCGCCGGCGCTGAAGAGGCGGGAATCGGCGATCCCCTCTCAGAAGGCGCGCTGATGTTCGCCAACCGCCTCCGCAAGAACCTCAAGCATCTGCGGTCGTGGGTAGCCCGGGAGAACATCCAGTGCTACCGAGCCTACGACGCCGATCTGCCGGAGTACGCTGTGGCCGTCGATCTCTACGGGGATCGGGCGCACGTTCAGGAGTACGCGCCTCCAGCTACTGTGGACCCGGTCCGGGCGCGGCGCCGGTTGAAGGAGGCGGTGGCTGCCGTCCCCGGAGTACTGGGGATCCCGGCTTCCCAGGTGGTGGTGAAGATCCGGAGGCCGCAGCGAGGCCCCGAGCAATACCAGAAGCTGGGCGCCGAAGGGCGCCTGATGGAGGTGGAAGAGAGCGGCCTGCGCTTCCTGGTGAACTTGACCGACTACCTCGACACGGGCCTGTTCCTCGATCACCGGATCACCCGGAGCCTCATCCGCGAGATGGCCTCTGGGCGGCGCTTCCTCAATCTGTTCGCCTACACGGGCTCTGCCTCCGTGTACGCCGCGGCCGGAGGGGCGACCGCCACCACCACCATCGACCTGTCGCCCACCTATTTGGACTGGGCCCGGCGCAACATGGCCCTCAACGGGTTCACAGGCCCCGAGCACAGCTACGCGCGGGCCGACTGCGTGGAGTGGCTGGCGACGGCCGGCGCTCGGAACACCGCGCGCGCGACCGGGGACTACGGCCTTATCTTCCTGGACGCCCCCACCTTCTCCAACTCAAAGAGCATGAGCGACTCTCTGGACATCCAGGACGACCACCCCGCCCTCATCCGGCCGGCCGTGCGCCTGCTTTCCCCGGGTGGCGTCCTCTTGTTCTCCACCAATTCCCGCCGTTTTAAGCTCGACCTTGAGCTTTCCGAGGAATTCGCGGTCGCCGACATCAGCGCACAGACTATCCCGCCGGACTTCGCGCGCAATCCCCGTATCCACAAGTGCTACCTCATCCATGGCCGCTGATCCCCCTCGCATGCCGGGCAATGGCGAGTTGGCCGCGCTCTTTGGCCAGATAGCCGGCTACTTGGCCCTGGAGGACGAGTCCATCTACCGTGTCATCGCCTACGAGAAGGCCGCCACCCTCTTCGCCGACCACCCGCTGTCCATCGCCGAGATGGCCGGCAAGGGCGAGCTTCGCGCATTGCCGGGCGTAGGTGAGGCCATCGAGGCCAAAGGTCTTGGAGTACATCGCCACCGGCGAGATCGCTTTCTTGGAGGGACTCCGGGAGCGCTATCCCGAGGGGTTGCTCGACGTCATGGGCCTGCCCGGGATGGGAGCCAAGAGGGCGCGCCTGCTCTGGGAGGCGGCCGGCATCGTCGATCTGCGCAGTCTGGAGCGGGCCTGCCGCGAAGGCCGAGTCCGCGATATCCCCGGCATGGGCGACCGGACTGAGGCCAAGCTGCTCCGCGCCCTGGAGGCCCACGGGCTGGCAGCTGCCGGCGGAAAAGAGGTCCGCCGCCTACGCTCCGCAGTCGAGCCCCAAGCGGCCCATCTGGTACAGGCGCTACGCGAACATCCCGAAGTCTCGTCCGCCGACTACGCCGGAAGCCTCCGTCGCCTGCGGTCCACGATCGGGGACATCGACTTGGTGGCCGCGTCGTCTTCTCCGGTGGCCGTCATGGACTTCTTCGCCTCCCTGCCGGAAGTGGCCCGGGTCGACGAGCGCGGCGACACCAAGCTGGTGGCCAAGACCCACACCGGCCTGGGGGTGGACCTCCGCATAGTCCCTCCCGAGTCGTACGGAGACCTGTTGCAACACTTCACCGGCAGTGCCGCCCACAACGTGGCTCTGCGCGCGTACGCCCAACGGCGCGGCTACAAGATCAGCGAGTACCACGTCGAGCACCTCGAGACCGGCCGGCAGATCGCCTGCGCGACTGAAGAGGAGGTGTACGGACTGGTGGGTCTGCTCTACATCCCTCCGGAGCTGCGGGAAGACCAGGGGGAGATCAAGGCGGCCGAGGGAGGATCGCTCCCTGACTTGGTGTCGCTCCCCGATCTGCGCGGAGACCTGCATGTCCACTCCGATTGGACCGACGGCCGCGCCACCTTGGAAGAGATGGCTCTCGCCGCGCGGGCCAGGGGTCTGGACTATCTCTGCTTTTGTGACCACTCCCAGGCGCTGGGCATGACCGGAGGCCTGAGCCCCGAGCGCCTGCTGGCGCAGATAGAGGCCATCAGAGACCTGGACGCTCGCTTGGAAGGCATCCGGCTTCTGGCCGGCATCGAGGTGGATATCCTCGCCGACGGGCGGCTTGACCTGCCCGATGACAGCCTCGCCTGTTTGGACTTTGTCACCGCCAGCATCCACTCCGGGTTCGGCCAGCCTCAGCCCAAGATCATGGCACGGCTTACCAGCGCCATGCGCAACCCGCATGTGCGTTCTATCGGCCATCCCACCGGCCGCCTCCTCGGACGGCGTGACTCCTATGAGGTCGACATGGAGATGTTGGCCCAAGTGGCCGCCGAAACCGGCACCTATCTCGAGATCAACGGATCGCCCGACCGGCTCGATCTGACGGCGCAGGCGGCGCGCCGCGCGGCCGCCTTGGGCGTGAGACTGGTCATAAGCAGCGACGCGCACAGCCCGGCCGACTTCGACAATCTTCGCTACGGAGTGCAGGAGGCCCGGCGCGGCTGGCTGACCGCGAGCGAAGTGGCCAACAGCCGGCCCTGGGGATCGCTCTAGAGGACCGACCCGCCGGCTCGGTTCTTGGGATGACAGTAGTTGTTGGCCCCAGCCGCAACCGCGCCCAAGAGGCGATAGAAACCACACTCGGGCAGCTTCTCGATCCAGCAACCGCAAGCGGCCCGAGCCACCTGGCCGAGGCGTTCGGCCGAGTACGAGCGGTCACCAGCTAAGCAGTATTCCGGCAAGCGGACGTCTGCGCCGCAACCAGGGCATTTCCAAGTATGGGGAGTAGCCATGAGCCGCCTGTACGAAGGACTATCTCGCGCTCAGAGGCGCGAACCCGACGCTTGGATTATCGGCCGGAGAGGGCCACCTCATGAGCGGCGCAAACGGAGTCGGCGCCCCTACTCTATCTTGACCCCGCAGATCTTCTGTCCCCGGGTCCCCACCACGATCATGTTGCCGTAGGCGGCGGGGGAAGCCTCGATGTTGGTGCCCAGATCCAGGGTGGAAAGCACCTTGCCGGTGGTGCCTTCGATCAGGAACATGGTGCCCACCGAGTCACACTGCACGATGTAGCTCTTGCCGGCCGGGGTGTAGATGGCGATAGGCGAGCTCCAGCAGTAGTTGGTCATGTCTAGTTTCCAGACTTCCTCGCCGGTCTTCTTATCTAAAGCGACCAGGATCCCGGAGTTTGCTCCCGGCGTGCGGGCGATGGGGTAGATGACCAGATCCGCGATGTCTTTCTTACCTAAGACAGGAGTAGCCTGCACCCCTCCGGAGACCCCGCTTATGGTGTAGCAGGGATAATCCGGGGTCTTCCACACGATCTCGCCGGTGGCGGCGTTTATCTTCCATACCGGGATGCCGCCCTTGCGGGTGGTGCCGCTGCCGGTGGCGGTGATATGCAGAGAAGTGGAGATGTAGATGTAACAGGTGCCGGAAGCGGGGTCTTCTTCGAAGACAGGCGTGGTGTTGGTGTCGTCAAGCACGTCCTGCGCCCAGATCATCTGCATGGTGTTTAAGTCATAGCACATGAGCTTGCCGCCGTTATCGGCGATGTAGAGGTAATGCTTGTAGATGACGCCGGAGTCTTCCATGCCCCACCAGCGGTGGTTGGGGGAGTTGTCTCCGCTCACACTGTAGTCGGGGGCGGTGTAGCGCAGCTTCACCGGTTCATCCGGGTCCACCGTGAGGGTGCCGGCGACGGGATCGTAGGCGGTGTTTAGGCGGATGGTGTAAAGGATGCCGTTCTCGCCCGGCTCGATTATGGTGTCGGCTTTTGCGTCAAAAAGAGCGCTGGAGTCATAAGCATGCCAGGCCCTGAAGGAGAGCGGGTCGGGCTTGGTGCCAAAGGTGTAGAGCTGTTTTTGGTCGATCAGGCTGTAGAGCCGGGCCCGTACCGCCTGTCCGCCGGCGGCATCGTCGCCGTGGCCTACAAAAAGCAGGGGGGTGCCGTCGGGATAGAGGCTGCCCGTGCCTTTAAAGGGGCCGCCTCCGGTGTTTATGACCGGGCGGGTGGCGCTGCCGTCGGAGAGATCAAGAAAGTAGATGCGGCCGTCTAGACAAGGGTAGATGACCTCGATGAGGTCAGGGTCGGCCTTCTTTACGTCTTTTAAGTTCATTATCTGTTTGGTGGCCTCAGGCCATTTGACGATGAGGGGCTGTCCGGTCCAACCCGAGCCGGTCCAGGAACCTTCCCCGCCGGGCTTGGGCACGCTGCCGGAGGGGACGCTCCACTCCAGGGTGAGCTTACTAAGCGTCACCTCAGCGGTGCCGTAGGTGGGGCTGTCGCGGTAGTTGTTGCCGCGGAAGGTGATGATGCCCTCCAGAGCCGTGTAGGCGTCGCCCGGTCCGAAGTCGATGGGGTCGGCTCTCGTAAAGGAGGCCACCTTCTGGCCGTTCACGTAGGTGCCGGTGGAAAGCTTAAGAGCGGCGGGGGTGGTGTCGGCGGCGGGGGCGACCGTCATGTTAACGGTGGGTAGGGTGGTGGTGGTGGGTTCGGTGGAGGTGGTGCCCGCTTCACCGCCCGAGCCGCACCCCCCGCCGCGCGTCGCGATCAAGATGATGAGCGCAACGACGATGATGGCCGCCAAGAGTACGAGCCATCGCATAATGACCCGACGGCGCCGTTCGCGCCGCCGCTGCTGCGTGCTTCGTCTGTTGTCGTACCGCCATTCGGCCACGGACGCTATTCTCCCATCAGTTCGAGCATCTTACGACCGAACACGCCGGCCGAGTTGTCCGTGAACGCCGCCCGCTCCGGCTCGACCCGGTACACCCCGATGTCTCGCAGAGTCTCAGCGTGCCGCGGAAGCCGCGTCAGATCGCGCACGAAGGGAAAGCGCCGCAGGTAGACCATGAAGGCCCCTGCCCTAGCCATCCCTGTCAGTAGACGGGCTTGGCCCCACAGTTGCACGCCTTGAATGCTCTCCCAGTCGTCGTACTGCTCTGTCACGGTGACCGCCACGGGCGCGGCGGCTCCTATGTGCGACCCGTGCACGCTGTCGGTCTTGCTAAGAACACCAAGCGAAGCTCGTCATCCACGGCGTAAAAGACGCTGGCCGCATGGGGACTGTTCCCCCCTTCCCCAGCAGTCGCGATGGTCATAGTGTGGTGGTCGCGCAGGTAGTCCGCCACTTGGACACGCAGTTCAGCGTTATCCAGGGACCGCATCCACACCCCGCCAGCGCTCGAACAGCCCTTTGTCCACCCCGAACTGATCGAGTATTTTGCCCACCGTCTGATCCACCAGGTCTCCGATGGTGCGAGGCCTGTGATAGAACGCGGGGACCGGAGGGAGCACCACAGCGCCGTACTCCGTCACCGCCGACATCAGCCGCAGGTGGCCAAGGTGCAGCGGAGTCTCCCGCACCACCAGCACCAGCTTCCGCCGCTCCTTGAGCGTGACATCCGCGGCCCGCGCCAGAAGCGTGTCCGCATGGCAGCCGGCGACGGCCGCGAGGCTCTTGATGGAGCAGGGGGCCACGACCATCCCCATGGTCCGAAACGACCCCGAGGCGATGGCGGCATCGATGTCCGTGGGCTCATAGTGGTAGTCTGCCAGGGCCTCCACCTGCTCCGAAGTATGCTCCGTCTCGAGCACCATCACCCGCCTGGCGGCCTCGCTCAGAACCAGGTGGGTCTCGATGGGCGTGTCACGGAGCACCTCGAGCAGCCGGATACCGAATATGGTACCGGACGCCCCGGTGATCCCCACCACCAGACGGCGGACCCCAGGCGACTCAGCCCGGGCCGCCCCTGTCGCCCCTTGTGCTATCCCTGCCTCACTCACAGCGACGATTCTACCCTCCTCCGATGGGCGGCAGCAGTCGGATCTCGTCCCCTTCGGCAAGAGGCGTGTCCAAACCCTGTCCCTGCCGGACGTTGCGCCCGTTGACAAAGACTCCCACCCAGATGTCACCGTCGGCGCGGAATATCCTGGACTTGAGGCGCGGGTCACGGGCGACGCAATCGGCCAGAGCCTCTGCCACGGTGTGCCCCTCACATTCCAGACCCGCCGCCCCCGCGCCATCCGCAAGCCCTACCGGCAATCTCATCAAAGCCTTGGCCACGAGATGATCTCCTCCCAGCCGCCTAGCCGCCCACCAAGCCTAGGCAGGCGCCGAACTCTTCTCCACCTTGCTCTGCCGCACGTCCACGGCCAGAACGTGGGGATTCTGACAGAAGGCCACACACTGGGGAGTGCCGTCACACAGGTCGCATTTGAAAGCCACCGCCCGATCGGGATGCTCGTGGATGACCCCGTGAGGGCAGACGTCGTAACAGGTGCCGCAGTTCGTGCAAAGGTCTTCGTCCACCTTGAGGACGAACCCCTCCACCGGTGCGAGCCCCTCGGCGTGCACTAGAATGGGATGGCGCACGATCGCCCCGGCGGGGCAGGCCTCCTCGCACTTGGCACAGGCGGTCTGCAGGCAGGTGTTCCCTTTGACCGCGGTGCTCGTGGTATCGACTTCTACGCGCAGCCGCGCCACCGACGGGCGATACGCGCCCTCATGCCATGCGGAACAGGCCAGCTCGCACATATGGCAGCCGGTGCACTTCTTGCTCGCTATCATGACGTGGGGCATCGATGTCCTCTCTTCAAGACCCGACGGTCACAGCCGCACGTCCACGCCGATCTCGGCCAACTTGGCCTCGGTCGGGACGCCGGTCTCGCTCCCAGCCCCGCACCGGTAGTACTCCTGCGAGAGCCTCCCCGAACGCCTGCTCGCCGATGCTCTTCCCGGCGGAAGGCCCTTCGGTGAAGGCGGACTCGGGGCGTAGAACTTGCGAGGCATAGTATCCGGCTCCACCCCTTCGCGCAGGTTCAAGAGCCGCCCAAGGTTCCAGATGCGCTCTCCGAAGAGCATGATCTCGTCGTCGGTGAACTCCCTCTTCCACACATGTTTGAGCATCTGCGACAGCTGTCGGGATTGACCGACCAGAAGTCGCACCAGATGCCGCTGTACTTGACCGAGCTGAAGTGCTGCCCGATGAAGCCGTTGTCGACGTTGCCGCCGATGACCTGAGCGGCCTTGCCCTCCAAGCTGTCCGCGGGCCTGGTGCCTCCAGCACCTCGTCACCGATGGGATAGGCGCGCATGTGGCATCCACCCCGGTCGGACGTGGCGTACGCAAGGCTCATGCCGAACGCCCCTCGCGGATCGTAGCCGGGGATCTCCAGGTTCTTCACTTCCATCGCCAACTCGGGGACCCCATACTTGGCAGCCAGGCCCGCGCTCCGAGCGCGAGCTCCGCACCGGCGCCCTTCCGCGTCCGCCATAGGGCCGGGGCGGCGACATAGCCTTCGGGCTCGCCAAAACGCAACGCCCAGATCGACCATGCCCGCTCTCGGTCATGTCCATGGCCAGCCCGACCACCGAGCCGCTCGAGATGGTGTCGAGACCCCACTCGTCGCACTCGTGATTGAAGCGCATCAGGGCCGCCAGATCGCCGACCCCGCAGTTGGATCCGCACAGAGCGATGGTCTCGTATTCCGGACCTTCGCCCTTCACGCCGCCGGCCTCGTGCACCTGGCGGCAGCCCAGAGCGCACTGGTAGCAGGCCCTATTGGCCACCTTGACCTTCTGGAAGGCCTCGGAGTTGATGCTCGCGGCGTCTTCGAAACTGCCCGCCGAAAAGTTGCGGGTGGGAGTGGCCCCGGCGCCGTTGACAGGGTCGACCAGGATGGGAGTGCCCTCCTCGTTGGCCCACAGGTTGGAGTCGGTGAGCACGTACTCCTTGTGGATCCGGGCGATGTCGGCAAGAAACGTGCCGTGCGTCGCCCACATTCACCGAGCCGGTGCCCCGGATGGCGACGGCCTTTAGATTCTTGGAGCCGAAGAGCGCGCCGTGACCGCCCCGCCCGGCCTTGTGGAACTGGTCGGTGCTGAGGCAGGCCCAGGGGATGAGATTCTCGCCTGCCGGGCCCGATGGAGAGCACCTTGACTTGCGGGTCCAGATCGGCACGAAGGGCAGCTTCGATCGCGGAGGTCTTGAGCCCCCAGTACTTGCCCTCGGCGGGGAGGAACTCGACCTTGCCGTCCTTGATCCAGACCACCGTGGGCTGCGGAGCCTTGCCGGTGATGATGATGAGGTCGTAACCGGCGAACTTCATCTCGGGGGCGAACGAACCGCCCACGTAGCTGTCGTCCAGGATGCCGGTGGTAGGGCTCTTCGCTCCCACCACCAGGCGCGAGGCGGTGCTCACGTTGGTGCCGGCGAACGGCCCTGTCACCAGGAAGACCGGGTTCTCGGGCGCCCAGGGATCGACGCGGGGTGGAACGTATTCCCACATGTACCTCAGGAGCAGGCCTTTGCCACCCAGATACCGCTCCGCCCAGTCCATGCGCAGGGGTTCGATGGCGGACGTGCCGGCACTGAGATCGACCCTTAGCACCTTGCCAGTGTAGAAGTCCATATATGCAAGGATATCGTATGATGCGGGAGATAGATGAGGAGTATTTCGAGACGCCATGACCAAGAAACCAGATAGTGTCGCGGCAGCCGCTCATGCGAGAGAGGTCGTCTCACGCCTCAAGGCCGAGTACCCCGGCGCAGGCATAGTTCTTGACTATGGCAACGACTGGGAACTACTCGTGGCAGTCATCTTGTCGGCCCAGTGCACCGATAAGATGGTCAACCAGGTAACGGCCAGACTTTTCAAGAAGTACGGCGAGGTAGCAGACTACGCCTCCGCCGACCCGGTGGAGTTCGAGAGCGACATCAGGCCCACAGGCTTCTTCCGCAACAAGACCAAGCACATCATCGGCGCCGCCCAGATGATCCTGGCGGACTACCACGGCGAGGTCCCAGCGAGCATGGCCGGCCTGCTCACCCTGCCGGGAGTGGCGCGCAAGACGGCCAACGTAGTGCTGGGCAACGCCCATCCCGAGGCGTACGCAGTGGACCCGAACGCGGGCATAGCGGTGGACACCCACGTCAACCGCCTGAGTCAAAGACTAGGCCTAGCCGCTTCGAGTGACTCCGAGAAGATCGAGCGCGAACTGATGGAGATCGTGCCGAGAGAAGACTGGTTCCGCCTGACCTACCTACTGATAGAACATGGGCGAGCGGTCTGCATGGCCAGACGGCCCCGCTGCGGTGAGTGCCTGCTGGCGGACATCTGCCCGTCGGCGTTCAAGGTGTGAGGCGACCGCAGATCAGCGACCGACCCCCGACTCCGCGGCACGACCCGTATGCCGTTCTGCGCGTCCGCGATTTTCGCCTGCTCATAGTCGGGCGTCTTCTCAGCAGTCTCGGTGGAGAGATGCTCGGCTTCGCCATCGCCTGGGAGCTCTGGCTGCGCACGCATTCCGCCTTCGCCCTCGGGATGGTGGGGCTGGTGCAAGTCGCTCCGGTGATCCTGCTTTCGCTCCCGGCCGGCCACTTCGCCGACCAATACAACCGACGACGCATCTTGGTGGGAGCTCAGACCGGCTTGGTGTTCTGCTCAGTCGCCCTAGCGCTACTGTCATGGACCGAGGGCCCCATCCTGCTCATCTACGCCGTCCTCTTGGTCATCGGCGTCGCGCGCGCGTTCACTGACCCGGCCTCCTCCACGCTCATACCCGAGACTGTTCCGCCGGAGCTTTTCGCCAACGCGGCCACCTGGGGCAGTTCCGCGTGGCAGTTGGCGTCTATCGGCGGACCGGCAATTGCCGGGATCTGGGTGGCGGCGTCCGGCAACGTGACCTGGCTCTACGTGTTCAACGCGGGTGCCGCCTCCGCGTACGTAGTGCTGCTCAGCATGATCCGAGGCCGCCACATCGCCCTTGCGCGCAAAGCCGCCACTCTGGATTCGCTCAAAGAGGGCCTGCGGTTCATGAGGGGCGCCAAGGTCATCCTCGCCGCTATAACGCTCGACATGTTCGCCGTCCTCTTCGGAGGGGCAGTCGCCCTTCTCCCTATCTTCGCCACCGACATCCTCAAGGTCGGTCCGACCGGGCTGGGCATCATGCGTGCCGCGCCCTCGGCGGGCGCGTTGATCATGGCCTTCTCACTGGCACACCTGCCGCCCCTTAAGAAGGCCGGGAAGACCCTGTTGTGGGCGGTGACCGGTTTTGGCGTCGCCACCATAGTCTTCGGACTGTCTAGGAACATCTTCCTTTCGGTCCTCATGCTCGCCCTTCTGGGCGCGCTGGACAACATCAGCGTGGTCATCCGCAGCACGCTCATGCTCACGCGTGTTCCCGATGAGATGCGGGGGCGCATCTCCTCGGTGAACAGCATCTTCATCGGCATGTCGAATGAATTGGGCACGTTCGAGTCCGGCTTCCTCGCGTCGCTGGTCGGGCCGGTGATCGCGGTCTGGGGTGGCGGTATCGGCACCATCCTCGTTGTGCTTGTGGTAACTCGCGTATTTCCGGACATGCGGAAGTTGAAGTCGCTCGCGGTCGAGCCCTCGACGGACCCTTAGCGCCGGACACTCGCTGGGCCCAAGGGCGCTACAGGACCCGGCAAGCTCCGTGGTAGCCGCTTCGCCAAATCGTGCTGATCTGCACGTGCGTGCCGGTGGCGTTGATCATCTGCCCGTTGCCTATGTAGATGCCCACGTGATGGATGGTCGGGTTGCCGAAGAAGACGAGGTCTCCCGCCTTGAGCTGACTTTGGGGGACCGGAGTGCCGCAACCGTACTGCATCTGACTTGAGTGCGGCAGCGAGACACCCACCTTGGCATACACGTACTGCACCAGGCCGGAACAGTCGAACCCGCTGGGGCTAGACCCTCCCCACACATAGGGCACCCCCACGTACTGCATGGCCAGTGAGATCACCTTCCCCCGGTCTCGAGGCTAGAAAGGCCGCTCGCGCCTTCGCCTCGGCCACCAGCTTGGCCTGTCGCGCGGCCTCGGCTTTCTTCAGTTGCGCGAGTTGCGCCTCTTTGCCCTTGAGGGCCTTGCTCTGCTTCGCGAGTTGATCGAGGACCTTCTGCTTCGCAGCGGCGGTCTGGGCCTTCAGGGCCTCCTGCTGCCGCAACTGGGAATCCAACGCAGACTTCCGATCCGCTTTTTGGGCCTTGTAGGCCTGTATCTGCTTGACCAGTTGAGCATCCTGTTCGCTCATCCGGGTAAGCTGATCGACGCCGTTGATCAGGTCGGAGAAGCTGTTCGCATCCAAAATAACGCTCAAGAAGCTGAGATCCCCGCCTTCGTACACGGCGACCAAGCGCTGATCGAACTGATCTTGCGCGGCCGCCAGGTCGCTCTCCGCTTGCGTCATCTCGGCCGTCGTCTTCTTCACAGCCGCCTGGGTGTCCTTGAGTTGCTGGTTGGCGTAGTCGTAGTCCTCAGCGGCCGCCTCCATCTCACCGCTGAGCTGATCGACGAGATTGCTGAGAGCCTGGGCGTCGGCCGCGGCCTGGTCGATCGCCGGGGTCGACCCATAGGCGAAACCAGAGGCGCCAAGCGTCAGTAGCGTCACCATTAAGACGAGCGCGACGGCGCGCCGGCCGTGTTTCTGTTCGTTCACTCTGTAGCCGGTCATTGTCCCGTCCAATCCGGCTTGCTGCCCGCGTGAGCTACCAGCGGGTCCTGTCAGCCAATCTACTCTGGTGCGGCATTGTACTACTACTTGCCGCGGGCCCGCGTCCCTGCAAATCGGCGAACAGGGGGCGAAAAAGTGGGTCCGATGCGCCTTTGCCTCGACCGGCGGCGTCAGATACTCTGGGGACTGTCGTTGCTCACAGCGTCAGGAGACCAGTTTGGAAGCTTTGGGCGGCCTCTTGATGTTCGCATGCTTTCGCGGATTCATAGTCTATATCTGGACCCTGCAGTGGGTGCTACGGACCTGCGCGCCTGAGAACCGGACGATGAGCCCTTCATTGGTCCGGCTGCAGGTCGTGCCCTTCTTTGGCACCGTGTGGCAGTTCTTTGTGGTCCGTGCGATCGGGTACTTCTCTGGCTAACGAATACGCCTCAAGAGCGGTGCCGCGCCGCAGAGACGCCGGTGACAACCTGGGACTGACCAAGGCCATCGTCGATGCAGTGGTACTGACCTGCGCGATCGGGGCCTTCATCGCCGGCAGGGCACACCTGGGCAGTCCTGCGGGAACCCTGAACGCCTCCGGCTATGCCTATGCAAGCCTGTTCGAGGCCGCTGGTTACTTGCTTATGCTCAGTTTCGTACTGTCGATCATCTACTGGATAGCGACCTACAAATCGGCCTGGCGGTTGCGGTCGCTGGGGCAGTTCGGGCTTGGCCCGCCGGTGGTCCACGTACGTTTCTGCTACCACTGCGGCGCCTTCACCGAGGGCGATGCCTATTGTCGACGGTGCGGTGCGAACCAGGAGACCCGCGCGGTGCCCGAGACAGCCTAGGTCCCTGAAGCAGCCCCCAACCGAAGACAGCTACCGCGCGGAACGCGCGGGACTGGTCAGGCTGGCCGGTGGGTGCCGGCGCAGGCCGGTGTCTGCCAGGGAGGCTTTCGCCGCCCGAGCGGAAGCGAATGGCAATCCCGGCAAGTGCCGAGTCGGCAGGCACCGGTCTGAGCCGGTAGTAACAGTGAGTGAGACTCCGGTCCCGTGCTACCATCGCCCGGTAGGGGTGGCGATCTAGAGGGAGTCAACCGTGATCTTCGACCGTGAACACGAGTGCATGAGCCGGGACGACATGCGGAAGCTGCAGGGCGAGCGTCTAAGCGCCCTGGTGAAGAGGGTCTACGCCAAAGTGCCGTTCTATCGAGACCTTCTCGACCAGGCCGGCGTCGCGCCCGATGGCATCCGTGGGCTCGACGATCTCACCCGTCTTCCGTTCACCCGCAAGTACAACCTGCGCGACAACTACCCCTTCAAGATGTTCGCCACCCCGCTCAGAGACGTGGTGCGCATCCACGCCTCGTCCGGCACCACGGGCAAGCCGACCACCGTCGGCTACACCCAAAACGACATCGACATGTGGGCCCATGTCGCGGCCCGCACTCTGGCCGGCGTCGGCGCCTCCGACGAAGACGTTGTCCAGGTGGCCTACGGCTACGGTCTCTTCACTGGCGGCCTCGGCATGCACTATGGCTCGGAGACCTTGGGCGCGGCGGTAATACCCATCTCGGGCAGCAACACCCAGCGGCAACTCATGCTTATGCAGG
Source organism: uncultured Actinomycetes bacterium (assembly GCA_963784835.1). Lineage (GTDB taxonomy): Bacteria > Actinomycetota > Thermoleophilia > RBG-16-64-13 > RBG-16-64-13 > RBG-16-64-13. Next base: position 125,836 of record CAWASM010000005.1, read on the forward strand.
ACTTCGGCACCACCGTGATCTGCTGCACTCCCAGCTTCGCCATCTACCTGTGGGACGTGGCCCAACAGTTGGGCATAGACGTCACCAAGCTGCCGCTTAAGGTGGGTGTGTTCGGCGCCGAACCCTGGTCGGAAGCCATGCGCCGGGACATCGAAGCCAAGTGGGACATCAAAGCCTGCGATATCTACGGTCTGAGCGAGATCGTGGGTCCCGGGGTCTCGTGTGAGTGCGTGGAGGCCCAGTCGGGTCTGCACATCAACGAGGACCACTTCCTCCCGGAGATCATCGACCCCGATACCGGCGAGACCCTTCCCTACGGGCAACAGGGCGAGCTGGTGTTCACCACCCTCACCAAGGAAGCCTTCCCGCTACTCCGCTACCGGACGGGCGACATTACCAGTGTCGACCCCGAGCCGTGCATCTGTGGACGCACCAACGTGCGCATGGCCCGCGTCTCGGGCCGCACCGACGACATGCTCATCATCCGCGGAGTGAACGTCTTCCCCAGCCAGGTGGAATCGGTGCTGCTGATGTCGCCGCAGGTGGAGCCGCACTACAAGCTGATCGTCACCCGCAAAGGCCCCATGGACAACATGGAGGTGCAGGTGGAGATCAAGCCCAGCCTCCACAAAGAGGTTTTGGACGCCATGCTGTCCATGAGTGACGTGACGGTGTTCACAGAGCACGAGGCCCTGGTGGCCCTCAAGGGCGACATCCAGAAGAACATCAAGGACATCATCGGCATCAACACCAAGATCACCTTCAAAGAGCCAGGATCCATCGAGCGTAGCGAAGGCAAGGCCCAGAGGGTGGTCGACCTGCGCAAGGAAGACGCCGGAGGCGCGTAGCCGGCCGGCAACGGACAAGGAGCAGGAATCGATGGAACGACGCGAGTCCGCCCGGCAGGCGATCCTTGAGGCCGTAGAGGGAGGAAGACATTTCCCTTCCGCCAAGGAGGATAGCCTCCATACCCAGCTCGATCCCGAGACGCCGCAGACCAGATCGCCGGCCTACAAATTGGGCTTTGCCGACCCGGACTTCCTGCTACGCGACGAGCTTCGCCCCGCACGGCTCGAGCTGGAGTATCTGAAACCCGAGATCCTTCAGCGCGACCGCGGTATCACCTCCACGGTGGTGGTGTTCGGCAGTGCCCGCATTCCCAGCCCGGAGCAGGCGGCCTCTATTGTCGAGGAGGCGACTCGAGCTGTCGCCGAGAACCCCGACGATCCCCACGCCGCCCACAAGGAGCGCACCGCCCGGGCCCTCGCCCAAAAGAGCAGGTTCTATGACGAAGCCCGCCGGCTGGGACAGCTGATCTCGGGCATGCGAGGCGACCGCAAGGACGTGGACGCCTGCGAGCTCCCGCGGAATCCATACAAGGTGGTCGTGGTGACCGGCGGTGGTCCGGGCATCATGGAAGCGGCCAATCGCGGTGCGCACGACGCTGGCGCCGACAGCATCGGCCTCAACATCGTCCTCCCCTTCGAGCAGAAGCCCAACGAGTACATCTCGCCACACCTTTGCTTCAACTTCCACTACTTCGCCTTGCGGAAGATGCACTTCATGATGCGGGCAAAGGCCTTGGTGGCCTTTCCCGGAGGCTTCGGCACTTTCGATGAACTGTTCGAGGTCTTGTGCCTCATACAGACGGGCAAGATCAAGCCCATACCAGTGCTGCTCTTCGGGCGGGAGTATTGGGAACGAGTGGTCGACTTCGCCGGACTGGTGGACGAGGGTGTGATCGATCCCGACGATTTGGAGATCTTCTCTTTCGTCGAGACGGCGGAGGAGGCTTGGCAGCAGCTGGAGCCCGTGCTTTCCGCCACCTGCAAGCACACCTGAGCCGTCGCAGCAGGCGCGACCACCTTGCGCGCCTCGGCGACGCTCAGCAGACGTCCGGGCGGCCCGGTGCCGTATGTTATTCTTGGATAGCGAAATGGATACGCTCGACGATCCCCGCAGTCACCGCCTAGCGGCTTATGCCCGTCTCCCGCACGGGCCGACTATGAACACCACAGCTCTTGAGATCATCGGCGTCGCTCTGCTGGTCATTGTCAACGCCTTCTTCGTCGTGGCCGAGTTTGCCATCGTCAAGGTGCGCGACACCCGGATAGCCGAGCTGGCGGCCAACGGCCGGCGCAGGGCGCGGGTCGCTTACCACATCGTCAACCATCTGGATGCGTATCTCTCGGCCACCCAGCTGGGGGTGACCGTGGCCAGCCTAGGCCTTGGCTGGCTGGGCGCCTCGGCGTTCACTCGGATCTTCGACATGGCGATCAATCGCACCGCTGCCGCCATCGTGGCCTTTGTCTTCGTCACCTTCGTCACCATCATCTTCGGCGAGTTGGTGCCCAAGTCGGTATCCATCCGCAAAGCTGAGCGATCCACCTTGCTCATCGCTCTGCCGCTCCGCTGGTTCTACGTGACAACGCGACCCGTGACCTGGCTCATGTACATCTCGGCCGCGGGCCTCCTCAAGCTGTTTCACATCAAGCCGGCCTCCGAGCGCGATCTTGCCCACTCCGAGGAGGAGCTGCGCATGATCCTGGAGGCCAGCCAGGAAGTGGGGCACATCGACGCTGTCGAGCAGACGCTCATGCGTCGAGCCCTCACCTTTGGCGACCAGAGGGTCACCGACATCATGGTGCCCCGCACGGAGATGGTGGCGCTGCCCACCGCGTTCACCGTGTCTCAGGCCATCAAGGAGATCGAGGAGACAAACCACACCCGTTACCCTGCCTATGAAGACGACGTGGACAACGTCGTAGGGTACGTGCACGTGAAGGATCTCTACAAGGCCCCGCAGGATGGCACTCTGCGACGCCTGCTGCGCCCCATTGGCTTCATCGCCGAGACCTCCAACATCGAAGTTGCGCTCCAACGCTTCCAAAGCACCCGCACCCCTCTGGCCATCGTCGTGGATGAGCACGGCGGCACGGCCGGCATAGTCACCATCCAGGACGTGGTTGAGGAACTCATCGGTGAAGTCCAGGATGAGTTCGACCAAGAGGCTCCCCCGGTGGAGGAACGTGGTGACGGCGCCTACTCGGTCGATGGCGCCGCCCGCGTCGACTACCTGGAGGAGACTCTGGGCCTGCAGGTGCCCGAGGAGGGCTTCCCCACTTTGGGAGGACGCGTCTTCGAGCAGTTGCAGCGGCGTCCCCGGGTGGACGACGAAGTCCGGGTGGGCAACTTCCACGCCAGAGTGCTCGAAGTAGACGGCATGCGCATCGGCAGGGTGCTCCTCACCCGCCTTGATCTTGAAGCCGGGAGAGTCTCCGAGTTGGAGGACGCTGAGAGCACAGAGCGCGGAGACGACGACCAAGAGGACTGATGGACTCGATCGAGATACCGCTCGACTCCGACGCGCTTCGAGCCAATATTGGAAGGACCGCCCAGGCCGTGGTCATCCCCGCACGCTATCAGCCCCTTCTGCGGGCGACCGAGCGCTACCCCGGAGTGAACTCGCCGCTCACCGAGACCCTGCAAGAGTACTTTCACGAATATCGCAACACCGACCTACTGATCGACGGCTTCCAGGTGATACTGCTGCGCAACTGGAGCTACTTCGAGCGCTCCGATGACCGCACCAAGCTGTTCTCCCTGCTGGCCAAGCTAGTGCTCGATCTCCTCGACGCGCACCTCACTACCGGCCAGGCTTCGCTTCTTCTTCGGCAGCTTCTCACCTGGTGCGCCGCGGCCTTGTCGGGTCCCCACGGCGGCGCCTATGACAAGCCCCTCAAGGAGGTGGCTTCGTGCCTGTCGCGCTTCATCCCCCTGCAGACCCTGGCCGCGCTGGAGCGTGACACCCTGCTGCACAACCTAGTACGGGCGGCGGCGAAGCGGAGCAAGATCGGGCCGGCCTTTGCAGAGCTCTACCGCTCGTTGCTGATCCTGGGATACCGCCGGGTGGCCGAACGGTTGCCGATCCCCGAGTGGGCCATGTCCGACCAGGCGGAGCTGACCGACCGCGGCACGGTAGCGTCCGGCTTCACCGGACTGGCTCGCGACCGGATCAAGGCTCTGATCTCCAAGGCCAAGAAGGCCTCCGCCGACGAGCTGCTCTCCGCCGCGCTCCCCACCTTCTCCACCATCCTTGACGAGGCCATCGACCAAGTGTTCCGCATCGACAACCTGGAAGACCGGTTTGCCGTGTGCCTGTACTTCCTCAAGGACGATACGTTGGGCTACCGTCAGAACGAGGTGATGGTGGACCTCCTGGCCGTGGTGCGCCAGCTCATGCGGCCCGAGGGGGACATGGACGTGGACCGCGTCCTCAGCCGCTTGACCCGGTTCTTCCGGGCCCGTGACAACCAATTCCTTCTGATGCGCTTCCAGTGCTACGAAGCCATAGGGGTAGCTATCGGCGAAGCCTGCAACATCGCCGCCGCCGACCATCTCATCGAAGACGTACTCTACTGGCGGTTCCAGTACCCTGAGATACGAGGGCGCCACCGACGAATGGGAGACGGTGGTCAACCCCTATCACCTGCCCAAGATCCGCTGCTGGATGCACATCATCGAGTCCAATCCCGCCCTGTACGAACGGTTGGCCGCGGCTCTCAACGTCCAGTTGCGCCTGGGCGGCGTCTACATCGCCGACACCGACCTCTTCCAGCGGGACGTCACCCGCTTTCTCAACGCCGACATCAAGCCCATCTACTTCGTGGCCAAGCAGTTACTGCGCTCCTTCCCCGTCTACTTCAACGACGTGGGTGCCGAGGGCGAGTTGCGCGCCGTCTCCACCGAGATAGACGAGATCTGCGGGCGCCGCGACACCTTGATGCACTTCGTACGCAAACAGTCGCATGCAGAATCGTCCAACCGGCTGGTGGCCTTCGCCCGGGCGGTCTTCACTTATTGGCTCACCTTGGATACGAAAGGGTTGGAACCGTATCTCTCGGCCAACACCTTGGCTGCCGTGCGGCGCGAGCTCGACTGGGCGAAGCAGCCTCACGAGATGCTGCTCGCCCTGCGGGAGTCCCTGCCGGCACAGCACCAGGGGCCGCTGGCGCCGGAACCGCCGGAGCCTCTGTCGCCCGAGGGTGTCGACGCCTTCGTTGAACAGCTGATCCAGATGTCCGCGGCCGACCTAGAGGAGGCCCTGGCCGACAGCCCCGAATGCGACTTGGTTGGAGGGCAATGTCACAGGCGAGTGGCCCTGATGATCCGCACTCACCAACTTCTAGCTCAAAAATACTCGCTCTCGGCCGACGGCGTGGGCCCTGCGGTGAGCCGCCACCTGCAGCTGGCTCCGGCCACCCGCGCGAACTTCGGCAAAGCCCTCGCGGCATGGCAAAAGAAGCCCACCCCTGCCTCCCGTGAACGCCTGCTCGACGTGGCGCTTTCACTTCTGGAGGAACTGCAGACCATCGTCCTCGGCCCAGACCTGTCCGTGGCCGTGGAGAACATCTACCAGAAACGCCACATAGCGGCCGGCATCCCTTCCATCTACGGCACCTACACCGAGCCGAAGTTCGACGCACTGGGGCTGTCGTTCCGGGCAGAGAACCTCGTGACGCGCCTCTTGGAGGACCTGGTCTCGGAGGGGGTGGACCAGTATGTCACCCGCGACTCCTTGCGCCACATGAGCGCCACCATCCGGCGGTTCGAACGCGCTCTGGCCGCCGACGGCATCGACTCTCGCGATCTGGCCGCCAACCTCCGCCTGCTCAAGTCAAGCTTCAGCAGCTACAACTTCACCTTCCACCAATACCGCAACGTCTTCCAGTTCATCGTGGCCTCGGTCACCGAGCTGTCACGGCACCTCCATCCTCAGCCACGACCAGGTGCTGCATACCGTGCTCGAGCACGATCCCCGACAGTGCAAGGCTAGGGGCATGTCGCTCGACGCCGTCGCCGAGATGGTGCTGCGCGAGGTGCTGGTATCGGCCCTGGGCATGCAGACCCTCGACCGCTTCGTTTCGGCCGCGCTGCGCCAGATCTCCACCCTCACAGGCAGACTCAGCAACCCGGCCCTCACCCGCATGATGAACTACGATCCCGAACGCCTGATCTCGCCCATCCATAGCGCCAAGCCCGGCACCGACGACCAGATGACCCTGGGCTTCAAGGGCCTGGGCCTGAAGCAGATGGCCTCCTACGGGCATCAGGGTGCCGCAGGGCTTCATCCTCTCCACTGAGTTGTTCAGCGCGATGCCCGCCATGGCCCACCGGCCACTCTTTGACGACACCCTCGAGCGCATCCGGGTCGCGCTCGCGCGGCTGCAGAAGGAGACCGGCCTGCATCTCGGCGATCCCGCCCGGCTGCTTACGCTGTCTATCCGCTCGGGTGCGGCCATCTCCATGCCGGGGCTCATGTCCACCTTCATCGACGTGGGGCTCAACGACCGCTTGACCGAGGCGCTTTCGCGCAAGCCCGGGTTCGAATGGGCGGCGTGGGATTCCTATCGGCGCTTCCTGCAGTCGTGGGCCATGTCTTCCGGAATCCAGCGGGACTTCTTCGACGATATCATGACCGAGTTCAAGGCCCGCTACGGCATCGAGCGCAAGCTCGACTTCCCGCCGGAGCACATGCGCGAACTCGCCCTCACCTACAAGGCGCGCGCCCGCGAGATGGGCGTGAAGTTCATGGACGATCCCTTCCGCCAGATAGTCGGCTGCGTGCGCAAGGTCCTCTCCTCCTGGGACTCCCCGGAGGCTCAGCTGTTCCGCCGCTATCTCGGCATCGCCCAAGAATGGGGCACGGCCGTCGTCGTGCAGCGCATGGTCTTCGGTAACCTCAGCCGCGAATCGGGGTCGGGCGTCACCTTCACCCGCAACCCCCTCGAGCCGTACAGTAGCCAGGTGCGACTCTTCGGAGACTTCACCGCGCGCAGCCAGGGTGAGGACCTGGTCGGCGGCCTGGTGTTCCCCTGGCCCATCTCCGAGGCCCAGCGGCTCGGCAGCCCCACCTATCGGGGACTTGAGCATTCTTTGGAGAAGGATTATCCCGAGGTCTATCAGGCTCTGCTTGCGGTGGCCCGCGACCTGGTGGGCAAGCGTGAGCACGACCCCCAGGAGATAGAGTTCACCTTCGAATCGGCCTCCGGCGACGACCTCTACATCCTACAGAAGCGGGCCATGGTGCACGAGCAGTTGGACGACGCCCCCTTCTTCGACCCCCAGTCGCCACTGTTCGGCCCTCCGCTGGCGGTGGGGATGGGAGTGTCCGGCGGGGCGTACTCGGGCCGGGTGGCCATCGACATGGAGCAGATCGACCGGTTGACGGCCGAGGCGCCGAACGACAACATCCTTCTCCTGCGGCCGGACACTGTCCCCGAAGACATCGCCATGATCACCCGGGTCTCCGGCCTCCTGACGGCCAGGGGTGGAGCCACCTCGCACGCGGCCGTCACCGCCAAGCGCCTGGGCAAGACGGCGGTTGTCGATTGCCGGTCGCTGGAGGTGCTGGAGCATCAGGGGACGGCCAGCTTGGCCGGAACGGAGTTGAAGCCCGGAGATTGGCTCTCCATCGACGGACGCACGGGCAACTCCTTCTTGGGCAGCCTGCCACTACGGAAGCGGACATAAGTATGTGGGAGATGCGGGCACGGCGATAATTCTCGGCCAACGAGATGAACTAGAAAGGGAAAAACCATGAGCGCTCCGCGGACGTTAGGGATCAATGGCCTGGGCCGCATCGGCAAGCTGACTCTCTGGTACCACCTGGGCCACGACAGTTTCGACCATTTCGTGGTGAACGTGGGACGGCCGGTGGGGACGTCACTGTACTCGGTGGCCGAGTACCTGGGCAAGGACAGCACCTACGGACCGCTCCATCGCTACCTGGGCGGCCATCTGGCCAAGCCCGACATCCAGGTGATCGACGAGAACAAGGGCCTGATCCGTGCCCACGGCAAGGAGATCGTCTTTCTGCGCGAAGCCCGCAACCCCAAGGACATCCCCTGGCGGGACAACGGCGTGACCCTGGTGGTCGACGCCACCGGCAAGTTCCGCGACCCGCACGCCGAGGCTGACGACCCCAAGGGTGCGCTTCGCGGCCATCTGGCAGCCGGGGCAAGGGCGGTAGTGCAGAGTTCTCCGTTCAAGAGCAAACGAGAAGGCGTCCCCATGCCCGCCGACTCGGCCATCCTTATCCAGGGGATCAACCACCTCGACTACGACCCCGGCACGCACAAGCTGGTCTCGGCTGCGTCGTGCACCACCACGGCCCTCGCCCACATGCTGAGGCCGCTGCTGGTGAGAGACCTCACCCATAACATGATCACCGCCGGGATGAGCACGGTGCACGCCGTGACTTCCAGCCAGCCGATACTTGACACCGTGCCCGGGGCAGGCGCCACCGATCTTCGCAAGAGCCGGGCGGGCGCCAATAACGTGGTCATCACCTCCACCAACGCCGCCAAGGCGCTGGAGCACGTGATGCCCGAGATCGCCGCCATCGGCTTCATGGCCGACTCGGTGCGCATACCAACTGCCAGCGTCAGCCTGGTCATCCTCAACGTCACTTTCCAGACCGAGATGCTGCCCGACGGCACCGTCTCGGTAGACCGCGACAAGATCAACGCCATCTACAGGGAGGCCGCCGACGACGGGGCTCATTCACTGGTGAAGTACAGCGAAGACCAAAACGTGTCGGCAGACATCCTGGGCGAAGACGCGGCCGTGGTCATCGAGGCGGTCGAGACCCACACCCGCACCGGTTTCGTCGACCTCAAGCTTGACGGCGGCGTCCACCGCGTACCTCTCACGCATGTGAAGGTGTTTGGCTGGTACGACAACGAGTTGGGCAGCTACACCCACCGGCTCGGTGAATTGACCACCCACGTGGCCCGCAGCCTGTAGCCCTAGTCCTCCGCGTTCACTAGCTCGGCTTCGAAGCGGGCGCCCGTCGGGGCGCCCGCTTCGTCTTCGCCGGCTGGTTGGATGACGAGCCGCGCAACAGTGCGCGGGCGGCCGAAGCGCCGAGGTCCCGCAGCCCCGGGGTCTAGGTGCAAGATCCCGCACCGCCACTCCAGCGCCGCCAGGTGGCTGTGACCAGTGATGACCACCTGAGAGTCCTCGGCTACCCGCAGGGCGGCCGCGATGTGCCCCACCACGATGTGAACGCCGCCTAGCTCCAGCTCAGCCCGCAGGGGGAGGTCCCGCGACCAGCCCTCTAGGTCGCAATTGCCGCGTACCGCCGTCACCGGCGCGATGGCCCGCAGCTCCGCCATAACCGTTTCGGAACCGATGTCCCCGGCGTGAACGATGTGGTCGCTCCCCTGCAGCAGCGTCTTCACCCGGGCGGGAAGTTGCCCGTGGGTGTCGGATATCACCCCGACGACGATCACTAGTCGTCCTCAAACAGGTCGTCGCCCAGGTCGTTGCTTGGGGGCAGATGGCCGTGCTCCCGTACATACTGAGCCAGTGCTTCGGTCTCTCGCTGCGTGTACAACGGCTCCGACTCGAACTGCAAGAAGGCAGCCTGGTCGCCCCCCGGTTCGCCGAGGGCCGCGGCCACTCCCGCGCGAAGGTCGGGAACGCCGCTGACGCGGAGCACCCGCTCGCTCTGATCCAGCAGCCTGAACAAGCCCGGGCCACCAGGCACGGCCGCCAAGCCGCCTGGGAGCACCAGCACATGAGTCCGCGGGGGCAGCACTGGAATCTCAGGGCCGTGCTTCTCCCTACGGGCAGCCAGCCAGCGAGCCCCCGCCTCGCCAGGCGCGGTCAGGGCCCCGGTGGGGCAGACCATGACGCAGAGCCCGCAGAAAGTGCAGCCCGACTCCCGAAGAGTGCCTCGCCTCGCCTGAGCTACCGCTGCGCCGGCCTCGCCGACCATCACCAACACTCGTCCGGCCTCCGGCGACCCGGCGCATATGCGGACGCACCGACCGCAGGCCACACAAAGCCCAGGCTCGCGCCGTATCCGCCCCTCGGTGACCGCGGTGCGCATTGCGCCCACCGCGCGGCGCCGCAGCGTGAGGTCGGCATCGACATGTTCTACCAGCCTGCCCAGTTCGCAGACCCCCAAACGGTCGCAACAGCGGGCGTCCGGCGCGTGCCCGTACGTGCACTCGTTGCGGCTGCAACCCTCGCGGTCGGGGCAACTGAGGCAGATGTGGGGGTGCCGGGCCAGGATGGCGCCCAGCCGCTCCAGCCGCAGAGCCCGCAGTCCCGGGTCGTCGGTGGTCACTCGGCTGCCATCGAGCGCCGTGGTGCAGCAGGCGAGCGCGACGGACCCGTCATCCAGGCGCACGGCGCAGAGACCGCACTCGGTCCCGCTCCCCTCCGTGCATCTGGGGCAGGCCAGCCCCGGATACCAACAGAGTCGGGGTACGTAGCGGCCCGCCGCGTCACAAGCCTCAAGAAGAGTCGCCCCCGCGGCCACAGAAGCGGCCACACCGTCTACCTGGATGCCCACCGGGTCGCCGGGCTCCCTGGAGCCGGCCGGCGCGACCATCACCAACTGTGCCGGAGGGCACCCTCCGGACACGCGTCCGTGCAAGGCAACGAGCGCTCCTCGATGCCCCCGGCCCCGTTCTGGCCTTTGCAGGGGGAACAGGCCTCGCGCAGCCTGCGCCGAGTCGCTTCGGACACAACGGCCACCAGGTCATCGTAGTCATCCACTTCTAGCACGTATACAGACTGCGGGCAGGCGTTGACGCACCCGTGCGTCGCGCACTTGGCGCACGCATCGCCATCGATGGTGATGTAGTAGAAGCCCGAGCCGTCTTCGTAGCCGTAGTTGGAGATCATTCCGCACCGCCGGCCGGCGTCGTCGCAGCGGCGGGCGCGACACCCGCGGCCCCGGCGCCCTCAGCCGCCTTCTGCTCCTTGCGGTGCAGAGAGTGGGCAAACAGAGCCGCGCCCAGAGCCCCGGCGATCTGCGGGTCCAGGACCGATCCAGCGGGTGACTTGATGGCCTCCACCCCGATGAGCCGCTCGATCCGCCTGGTCACCCCGACGTTCTTGCCGATGCCCCCGGTGATGAAGAATTCCGGCTCCACTTCCATCCGCTCGATCAGCCCGGCTACCCGCTGGGCCATAGCCCCGCAGTAGGCGGCGAGCACTCGCTCGACGCTCCACCCGGCACGAAGCAGCGAGGTGGCCTCCGACTTGGCGAACACGGTGCACACGTTGCTCACCGGAGGCGGCTCGTCGTCGATCTCGAACGAGCGCCGGCCGATGTCCTCAATGGGAACCGAAAGCACGTCGGCTATGACTTCCATGCCCCTGCCGGTACCGGCCGCGCACTTGTCGTTCATGATGAAGTTGAGCACCTTGCCCCGTTCGTCACAGCGGATGACTTTGCAGTCCTGCCCGCCCATGTCGAGGATGGTACGCACGCTGGGCCCGCCCATGAAGTTGGCTCCCCGCGCATGGCACGCGATCTCGGTGATAGTGCGATGCGCGAAAGGCACATTCACCCGGCCGTATCCCGTTCCCACAGCGTAGGCGATGTCGTCCAGGGTCAGACCCAAAGGCTCGCTCGCTCCCTTGAAAGCTCTCAGCGCGCTGTCGGGACTCGAAGAACCTGTACGGGTGGAGCAGAAGGAGAGCAACTTGCCATCGGCGAGCAGGACGGCCTGAGAACTCACCGACCCCACGTCGACACCCACGGTCACGGCTGCGGCCGCCCGCCAGTCAAGGTCGGGGGCCTGCCAGGATTTCTCGCTCCAGCGCCAGTACTCTGTGGGTGCCACCATGTCTCTAGTGATAACCGTACCCGTAGCCGTAGCCGTACCGGCGTTTGTAGTAGTAGCCGCGCTTGGTCTTGACACCCTCCGCCACCACCCCGATGGTGCGGATGCCGGCCCTGGTGATCAACTCGCGCACCTCTTCCATCTCACCCCGAGTGGTGGAACGCAGCCTCGCCGTCAGGATGACCGCGTCGGCGTGCCTCGAAAGAGTGAGGGCGTCGGACACAGGCAGCAGAGGCGGTGTGTCGATGAGCACGTAGTCCGCCATTTGGTTCAGCTCCAAGATGGTCTGGGCCATCCGAGCCGAGCCCAGCAACTCAGCGGGGTTGGGCGGCAGTGGCCCAGAAGTGACGCAGTAGAGGTTCTTGCGTAGTACCACCGGATCGGGATCGTCCTGGTCCTTGCGCGTGCTTGCGGGGATGAAGGGGTCCATCAGCACCAACTGCAGCGCGCTGGTGACCGAGGACTTGCCGGCCAGGATGCTGGAAAGGCCGACGGCGTTGTCGAGATTGAGATACTCGTGCATCATGGGGCGGCGCAGGTCGGCTTCGAGCACTACCACTCGCTTGCCTGAAAGAGCCAGGGAGATGGCCAGATTGACACTAGTGACGGTTTTGCCTTCTTGGGGAAGCCCGCTGGTGACGACTATGGTGCGCATATTGTCATCGACGTCGAAATACTGAAGCGTCGAGCGCAGAGTGCGGAAAGCCTCAAGCAGGCCCGACCCACTTCTCTCGAAGCCGACGGCCTCCGCGGATCGCCGCCCCTTCCTATCACTCTTCCAGCCTCCCCCGACCACGGGGACGCTCGCCAACACGGGCAGGCCCGAAACCCGCTCTAGAGTCTTTTCGTCCTTGATGCGCTTGTCGAGATACTCCACCAAGAAGGCGATGCCCGCGCCCAACACCAGACCTACTACGATGGCAAGGATTATGCTGCGCTTCGTTTGCGGCGTGTAGGGTGCCCCGGGAGCCACGGCCTGCCGGATAACGGTGAAGTCACCGTTCTGCATGGCCTCCATGATCTGCAGCGACTCGTACTTGTCCTGTAGCTGAAGGCCGGTTTCGTTCTGCCTCTCGCTTGGGGAGAGGGAGTCGAGCTTGCTCTTGACGAGCTCGCGAGCCTCGGCTATGAGAGCACGGGCCATGTTCTTGCGATAGACGATGAACTGGTCGGCGAACGCGTTCGCCACGGCGGCCGCCTCACTGGGATCGGGGCTTGTGGCAGAGATTGTGACCAAGTCGGTGTCGGCAGATGCCGAGGTGCTCACCATACCCGAGAACCTGCCCGCGTCGTCGGTCGAGCCGAGCTGGGTCTTGACTCCTTCGGCTATCGATGGATTCCTCTTGATGGCGGCTATAGCCGTCTCGATGGTACGCGGGCGATCATAGTCGTACGCCACGATCTCATAGCCGAACACAGCAGTGTCCATGCTGTTCTTCGCGTAGACAAGCTCCGCGGACGTGCTGTAGAGCGGAGTGGTCCTGCTGGAAGTGAAGTAGGCCGCTAGGAACAGCACCACCACTGTCAGGATGATGATCCAGGCGCGTTCTTTCACTATCCGCAGATAGTCTTCCAGCCTGACCGCTTCCTTGTTCTTGCCGGGTGTCTCAGCCATGCGCGCCTTTCAGTCGAGCGTGAGCTTCAACTCGGTACTTTCGAGGCAGTTTACTACAGTCCTTCGGTGGCGCCCGGCGACAGCTTAGGGAGCAGCGAGCGCAGAACGGTCTGCGCCACCCGGTCGCGTGCGAGAGCCGCTCAAGCGGTCCGTCCGTCGGGCTGCAACGCCGCCGCTCGGGCATGAGCCACCTCACAGAAGTAGCCCACCCAGACATCCATTGCTCCTGTCTCCAGAGCTGCATGCGCAGGACACCAGAGACAAAGGTTCACCAAGGCACAGCGACGGCACTTCTGCAGAAACTCGGGGTCCGTCCCCCGGAGATCGCGTACGCGCGGCGCGAACTCTTCCCACGCTTCGCGCAGAGTGCCCCGGCGCAGGTCGTAGGTGGTGCCAGAGGCCCAAAGGGAGCCGCACAGCCGGAAGGTCCCCTCATAGCCTACGGTGAAGCTAACCTTCCCGGCGCTACAGTGGAAGAGGTGGTCGCAGCCGCAGTGCTCCAGGGCAGGATCGACAAGGTCGCCGCTGGTGCAGCCGCGCTGCAAGGCCCCCAGCCGCTCCTCATCGGCGGCCTCCACAGCCACGATCTCCGCGGGCGAGAGGCGCTCGGTCTTGATCTCCTCGTTGCGAACGGGGTCACCATCGAAACGCAGGTGCAATAGAGGGTCAAAGCGGTAGTAGTCCTTGGTGTGCTCACGACAGAAGCGGGAGATCTCCTCAAGTTCGTGGGCGTTGGAGCGCAGCGCCATGGCCTTGAGGCGCACCTTGATGCCGCTGCCAAGCAGAAGCTCGAGGCCGCGAGTGAAGACGGCAAAGGAGCCGGAGCGGCGGGTGACCGAATCGTAGGTCGCGCGGGTGGCTCCGTACACGCTCACCTCGATGTCGCGGGCCGGGTACTTCTTGAACAACTCCACGTGCGCAGCCGTTACCAGACACGCGTTGGTGAAGACGCTCACCAACAGGCCGAGGCGTTTGAGCCCTAGATAGATCTGGGGGAAGTCCTCCCGCAGTAGCGGTTCACCGCCCGTAAGAAGACACCACACGGCTCCCATGTCTGCGGCCCGACGAGCGATGTCGAGGATCTCCGCGACACTGAGTTCCGCTGCTTTGGCCGGCCTGTCGCCTGCAGTTAGGTTGATGTAGCAGTGGCGACAGTCATTGTTGCAGCGCGCCGTGATCTCCATCTCGAAGGCGAGCGGAGCCCCCTTGCCGCCAGCTTGTCCCAGAGCGGAAAGTCCTGGATATCCATACGATCAGACATCGGATCTTGGATTCTCGCAGTACCCATCTCGTCGGACGATGATGGACTCCGTCTGTTGAACGAGAGCATCTACCAGGCCAGTGCTGCGGTAGCGCACCCTGGTATGCGGTTCCTCGAGATGCCACGCCCCGTCCGGTCCGCGCGTCGCGGTGACAGAGCCGGCCGGCATCTTGGCGCCGTCGACCAGTGCCGCGACCGTCCAACGATTGACCGAACGACCGTTCCAGAGAGCCGCAGGATCAAAATCGTCAGCCGAGAGTTCGCGGAACACGCTATCTCCAAGGGTGGTGTTCAACGGCACCCAGACCGCGAAACGTAGCCGCCGCAGCACACGAGAGAACAGCATAGCCGCGACACGGCCGTAGAGCCTAGAATCCTGCGCGCGCGAGGCCTCAAAGGCAAGCGTGAGACGCGTGCGAGGCCCCATCTCGATCAGCAGCAAGCGCGCGCGGTGATAGGCCCGGAGAGCCCAGGACGCGCCCTACGTCAAGGGCGGCTGCTACCAGGCTGCGGCGAGAGGGGAGTTGTGCCGGCCGCGGCGATCGGGCCATGGTGACTCAGTCTTTGACCGTGAGGATCCCGCGACGGACGAGCTCGCCGGCAAAGCCCAACACGTCGGTCTCCAGCGCGGTGTAGGGGCCGCAGAAATCTACGGCCAGAGCCGCCACAACATCCCCCAGCGTCCGCCGGCCGTCCAGCTGCAACCAAACGGCCCTCCCCGTCTCATTGAGCGTGTAGAGCTCGTCGTCGACGTCGCCGATCCCCGCGGTCAGGGGCACGATGACGATGTCGCCCTCGATCTCGCGAGCGACGATGTCTTCCGAGGGGAATATCACCGTATCCGATCTGAGGTTAGATTGGACGACCAACTCCTTGTCTATTCAGGGTCACGCGACACGGAGGGTCCGGGTTCTTACTCACCGACCCCAGCCTCCTTCGCCATCGCCTTCACGCGCTCACCGCCATCGCTGACTTCCCAGGCACGCTCGCCCTCCGTCAGCAACCCCAGATGCCGGGCCTGTGCGTGGGCCACCTGGCAAAGATACTCCACCGGAGTGTCCAACGTGCCGTGCTCGGACCACGATCTCGCGGGGCACTGCTCGCATAGGCCCATCAGGAAGCAGCGAGAGCAGCGCTCCAGATAGGCCGGATCCGTGGCACGGAGTCGGCGGAAACACGTCCGCCACGGCCTCGCGCAGTGACCCGCTTCTCAAGTCGTAGGCCAAATTTGGATGGCGAAGCTGCATGCACATGTGAAACGCGCCGTAGGGATCCACACACCCGCCCATACCCGCTCCGCAGGAGAAGAGCCGATCTCCGCTCGCGGCCATGAACTGCGAGCAGTACCGGAGAGTATCGCGGCGGTAGAGCTGGGAGCGCGCCAGAAACGTCACTCCCTCTTCCGGGGGCACTCGTAATTTGGCGATTAGCCGGTTCTTCGACGCTGCATCGCGCCGCGTGCGCAGGTCGAAGAACATCGCATAGGCGACCGGCCTATCCATGCCGGGGAGAGTCGCCGCCCAGGCCTCCAGCGCCGGGACGTCGATCTTGTTTGCCGGAAGCAAAGCGCCCTTGACCATGAGCGGGATGTGCCTATCGAGCAGGAGCTCGACGCCACGACGAAACTCATCGAATGAGCCCGGCACACAAGTCACGGCTTCGCAGGATTCGCGTCGCATGCCGTGCACCGTCACTTCGATCTGCTGCAGAGGCGGGATACGCGCGAAGAGATCGGCCAGGTCCGGTGTGATGAGACGGGCGTTGGTGAACAGCCCGACTCTGAGTCCTAGCCGGCGTGCGTAGAGGTACAGTTCGGAGAAATCCTCGCGAAGCAACGGCTTTCCACCGCTAAGTCTGATCGACAGGGTCCCCAAGTCCGCAGCCTCGCGGAGGATCCGCTTCCATTCCTCTGTGTCCAGTTCTCGAGCCCGGGCTATGGCGTCGTCGGCAGGCAGATCGATGCAGCAGTGGACACACTCGTTAGGGCACCTGTCCGTAAGGAGGATGTCCAGATGGCCCGGTGACGGGTATTTCCCCGCATCCACGACACTAGACCCCACCGGTCATGAGGCCTCGTCGCCGTGGCACGCAAGAACTCGCAGTCGCTCGACTATGGCTCCAGACTTGTCGAACCGCATTGTGTAGCAGGGCACGTCCCGGACCATCTCCTGCAGCACATCGAGTTCCTTCTGCCACCACTCGGCGGTCACCACCGGTCTTATGAGCGCAGCGAGCAGGCGCTTCCAGACCTCTTTTCGGTCGGTGAGCGGAACGATCTCGTTCTCGATAGCCTGCTGTAGAAACAAGATGGCGCTCAAGGGCGCAGAGGCGGCCGACACGTTTGGCACATCGCCGTGGCTCCAGGTTCCATTGATCCGGAACCCGTCTTGCCAGCGGCGCACGATGATCCGGTCATCGCAGAGGATCTCCGCCGTGTCTTTCAGCATCCCCACCGTGGTGGACTTGCCGGCCTCCGAGTGTCCGACGAACAGGAGTCCCTTGCCATCCAGTATCACTCCGGCCGCATGTAGGATGCAGGCGCGGCGCTCCGCAAGAACGGGGGCGAGCCAGATCTGATCGGTGGGAAACAGCGACAACGAGACGAAGCCCTCCTTCTTCACTCGGTCCTCGTCTGCCGGCTGGTTGTATATCATCCCGCGCGTGTGACCGCGGTCGAAGACCGCGACCCGTTGCGGCGGCCCACCGTTCGGCACGGTCCCCAGGTAGAACCAGGTCTCCCCTTTGCGCGAGATCGCCCAGGGCGGCTTTCGGTAGACCTCTAGTCCCAGGTCTTGGCCCTCCAGGTCGGGCAACTCGAACGTGTGGCGAAGTATGACATTGTCGTCGCCCGGGCCATCGACCGCAAACGAGGCGTATTTGGCGTCGAACGGGATCTCGTCTATGTGCAAGCTGGTCTCGAGTCGTACCGTGATCCCTGCGATGTTGAAGTACCGACGGTGCCGGCGTGACCAGTCGGCGCCACGATGGCCAAGGTCTCGATGACCTCTGCAACCCCGGGGCAGCATTTCTGCGAAACTCACGCGAAAGGTCATGACGCTCATCCGGGAGACTCCGCGCGCTCCCCGCCCGGTCACGTCGGGCAATGTTAGCAGCTTGATTTGTCTATAGTGTCTGCAATGGATAGGCCTCCTTTCGGCCGAGGGCGACAGAAGGGGTCGAGCTGAGCGAGGAGAAACGCAGACTCAAGATGCGGGACGTGCTGCGGCTGGGCCGGGCACTCAAGCTCGTCTGGTCCGTCGCCCCTTGGTGGGCGGCTGCCAGCGCCGCCGTGACGGTGCTTGCGGGCGTCCTGCCGCTGGCCACCATCTGGCTTATGAAGCTTATTGTCGACGGCGTCACCGACGGCGTCGCAGGACCCGATCATGGGGCCGCCTTCCGCCATGTGGCGATGCTCATCGTCCTGGCTGGAGCCGTGGGACTGGCCGCGGTGCTATTGCGCTCTCTGAACACCATGATCGGCCAGGCCCTGGGCCAGACCGTCACCGACCACGTGACCGACCTCATCCACTCCCAGTCGGTGAAAGTCGACCTGGAGTACTACGAGAGCTCGCGCTACTACGACACTCTGTATCGAGCCCAGCAAGAAGCGCCCTACCGGCCTACTAGCATCGTCAACAACCTAACCGACACCGGGCAAGCGCTCGTTTCGCTGCTGGCCATGGCCGGGCTCCTTCTGAGGCTCCACTGGGCCGTGGGTCTGATCGTGCTCGCCGCCGCCATCCCGGGGGCATTCGTGCGCTTCCGCTACGCCGGCAAACTGTTCGCTTGGCAGCAGCGGCGGACCGAGGCCGAGCGGCAGGCCTACTACGCTCACTGGCTGCTCACGGATAGCTCGCACGCCAAGGAGATGCGCCTCTTCGGCTTGGGCGACCACTTCCGCAGCCGGCATCGCGAGTTGCGCCGCTTGCTGCGCTGGGAGCTTATCGGACTGACCGGTCGGCGCTCCCTGGCTGAGTTGGGGGCCGGCGCGGGAGCCGTCGTCGCGGTGTTCGGCACGTTCGCCTACATAGCCTGGCGCGCGATCCAGGGGCTGATCACACTAGGCATGATGGTGGCGTACTACCAGGCCTTCCAGACCAGTCTTTCGTCGCTGCAGACGGTGCTGGGCGGCTTCGCCCGTCTCTATGAGGACAACCTCTTTCTCTCCTACTACGACGAGTTCATGGCTCTCGGGCCCCGCGTCCTGCCTCCGGCCCATCCCGAGAAGGTGCCGAGTCCCATGGCCGAGGGCATCAGGTTCGAGAACGTTGAGTTCCGCTATCCCGACACCGAGCGCACCGCCCTCAAGGACGTCTCTCTCACCATCCGCCCGGGAGAGGTCACCGCCTTTGTCGGGCCCAACGGCTCGGGCAAGACGACGCTGGTCAAGCTACTCTGCCGGCTGTACGACCCCTCCACGGGGGCCATAACCCTTGACGGCACCGACCTGCGCAAGTTCGACGTCGCCGATCTGCGCCGGCACATGAGCATCATCTTCCAGGACTTCGCCCAATACCAGCTCTCGGTGCGGGAGAACATCCGCCTGGGCAACGTGGAGCTGGACGAGACCGACCCCGTCATCGAGGCGGCGGCCAGGGATGCGGGCGCCCATGAGGCCATCACGGGGCTTCGCCACGGCTACGACACCATCTTGGGCAAATGGTTCGACGAGGGCGAGGAGCTCAGCGTGGGCGAGTGGCAGAAAGTCGCCTTGGCACGCGCCTTCGTCCGCGATGCCGAGATCTTGGTCTGCGACGAGCCCACCAGTGCCCTCGACCCGCAGGCCGAGTGGGATGTGTTCCAGCACATCAAGCAGCTGGCTCAGGGCAGGGCGGTGATCCTCGTCAGCCACCGGTTCTCCACAGTCCGCACCGCGGACCGCATCCACATCTTCGACCAGGGCCGCATCGTCGAAAGCGGCACCCACGACGAACTGGTGACTCTGGGCGGCCGCTACGCGGAGATGTACGAGGTACAGGCACGAGCGTATCAACCCAAGGCAGCGGGATAGTATGGGATGCTGACCGCAGTCGACGCGTCTTCTGTGGCCGGAGCCCTCGAGAAGCTACTCAGGCGCTCGGGCAGTGCCTGAACTACGCTTGGCCCATTTGAGCGCGAGACGTGCGGGGCGAAGCACCGGGTACAACCATTCGGCATAGCTCGGCAAGTTCACCCACTCCCAGTCCTCGGGTCCTGAGCGGAAGAAGCGTACGCCCGCGTGACCCAGGCCGGCCACAGCCGAGTCTTCTGTGGCGAACTTCCAGAACAAGTGTTCCAGAGTGGGGCGGTCCTGCCAGGAGGGACCATCTTGGAGCGAACCGGGCCGCAGGGTCCGCAGACGCGAGCGGGCGAGCGAGTCGTCGGCCATGACTGTGGCAACGGCCGGGGGGGCCGCAAGATCGAACACCCGGCAGACGTGTGCTACGCCGATGGCGACCCTCCGCGCACAGCCGGCCCCCTGAGCCACCACCAGCACCTGCTGCCACGCCTCAGACGATGTGTCCCGCACCTGCAGCGCCAAGCCCAGCAACTTCTCGATGCTACCCCAGCGGTCCCTGGTGCCACTCGCGCATATGATCAGCAGGCGATCGACCGCAGAGGGCACTGGGACCTCCCGACCGAGCAGGTGAAGAGCGGCCGCCCGGGAGAACACTTCCTCGCCGTCCAGTGAGCGCGCTCCCACCCCGACGCTTATCTCCCAGTGCAGATCGATGTGTAGCTGGGCCTCGGGCAGACTTAGGCCTATCTCCCCCCAGCCCCGCCGCCTTCGTCCGAGCAGCTTGGCGTTGAAGCGATTGCCATCCACGAAACCGAGCGAGAGAAGCACCTCGCGCACCAACGGTACCTGCTCGTGCCGCACGAGCAGGTCGAATCCGACCAGGTGCGCAAGGCGATATCACCGTAGAGAGACTCGGCCCACACCGGACCTTTGTATGGCATCGCCTCTACACCGACGGCGCGAAGGTGATCCAGCAGCAGAAGCAGGCGTCCGGTCTGACGAAGGTTCCGCCGCGCCAACCGGCCCTGCACTTCGGCTATTTCGTGCAGAAGAGCTGGATCGACGCCATCCTCGCAGGTCGTCACCAGCCGGTGAAGGTGGCCGAGCATCCCGTGGGCCAGCGCCGTATCGCAGAGCCGTTCAGGGGAAGGACACGCCGCAAGGGCAGTCTGGAAGTCCACGAGATACCGCTGATCGACCACGGCCCGCGCGCAGGCGAAGAGGGCTCCGAGCTCCGGAGAAGCCAGGTCCTTCGCGGTCCAAGCGGGTTCGGTTGGTAAGGCTGCGTTCACTCGGCCGTCCTCGTGGTCGTTCATCCACCAACAGGATAGCTGCCGGATGAACGTAGCGCGAGGGCGAAAAGGCAGTGCCTAGGAGTGGCTGATCTGAAAGCAGTCGGGCTTCGGCTTGGCGCTTCCGCAATTGTTGGAGCCCGGCGAGGACACGCCGCCCCCGGAACCTTTGCAGGCGTTTGAGAACCGATTACTCCGGCGTCGTCCGGGCTAGAATAATCAACTCGGGCCTCTGCCAAGGGATTTTGGGACAGATTTCGCGATCGTCTCGCTTCATCTCTTGCACCCAGCATCCACTCATCAGTCTCACCCGCTGGTCGCGGGCTAGCATCCAGTATATCGACCGGAACTACCCTGAGCGTGAATTACCGCGCATATTCGCAAAAAGGAGGGCCGGCCGCTACCCCTGCTGAGCGGCACCCCAAGCGATCAGAGCCGCGCCGTGAGCGCCCAGGTACTCCGCATCGGGGAGCACATGGATCTCGGCCCCACCCAAAGCGTCAGACAGAGCCTTGACGAACCCCACGTTGAGCGCCGCCCCGCCCCCCAGCACCACCGGGTCTTCCACCCCGATGCGCCGCACCATGGCCGAGACCCTGCTGGCCATGGCGTCATGGACCGCCCGGGCGATGTCGGCCGGGGGGGTGTTGGCGTGGATGAGGCTCACCACTTCCGATTCGGCGAACACCGTGCACTGCGCGTTCATGGGGATGACTCTCGGTGGAATCCAGCGAGGCCTTGGCGAAAGCGTCCAAGCGGCATCTCCAGGGCCCGACTCATGGCCTCGACGAATGCGCCCGCTCCGGCCGCGCACTTCTCGTTGATGGCGAAGTCCACGACGTTGCCGGCCGGCCCCAGGCGGATGGCCCGGGCCTCATCGGCGCCGACGTCGACGACGGTGCGGGCTCCGGGGTAGAGAGCGCCGGCGCCCCGGCCGCCGGCCGCGATCTCGGTGGGTTGGTCGGCGGCGAACGCCAAGGCCTTGCGACCCGAGCCTGTCGCGGCAAACCGCGCCACCGCCGAGGGCTCCACGCCCGCCAGCCCGCAGGCCATGGCCAGCCCCCGCCCGGCCGAGTCTTCATGGTCGAACCCGGAGGGCACGGCCGCGTGCGCGACCACCTCCCCGTCCTCGATGAGCACCACGTGGACGTTCTTCGCACCCGCGTCGATCCCCGCTACGAGCATGCGCCACTCCTTCGCCATTCCGCCGCCTCGAGGGACAATCCCGCGACCAGCGCCTTGTCGTACACCCCTCCGGGATCGGAGGTCTCCATTTTCACCAGCGCCTCGCGCAGCGACTCCACCGAAACCACCCCGGTGATGCCCACCACCGCACCCAGCGTAAGCAGGTCGGTGGTCCGCTCCGACCGCCCCGTCGCTTCAAGCGCCAGACGCGAGAACGGGATACCCAGCGACACTCCGGGGAACGGCGGCGGGGCCGTGACGTTCGTGGAGTCGAAGATCAGTATGCCGTCCTTGCGCAGCAGGCCCGCGTAGCCGTCGGCAGCATCCTGGGACAGAGTGACCAGAAGGTCGGCGGCATCCAATTGCGGGTAGTCTACCGGATGATCCGAGATGATGACGTCGCTGTAGCCGTACCCCTCGCGCTCTTCCAGACCATAGGTCTGCGTCTGGGCCACGTAGCGATGATCCCTCGTGGCGGCCATGGCCAGCACCACGCCCATCAAGATCACACCCTGGAGTCCGGTGCCGCCGAAGCGCACCTCCAAAAAGTCCCGTTCGGCCAGCAGGCCGTTCCGCAGCCGAGGGGGGCCGTCGCCCAGTGTGGGCTGAGTGAATCCACTCGACGTCTCGCTCACTCTGCTTCCTCCCGCCCGGCCTCTTCCGCCGCTTCGGCTTGTGCCCGGTCGATGATGCGTTGGTAGGAGTGCTGGAACTCCGGCCTGCCTACTTCATGGTGCAGGACTCCCGTGACGATCTTTCCCTCCAGTTCCTCGGGTGACAGTCCGGCCGCGTCGCCGACAGATACCGCGCGGGCCTTCTCCTCGTCGAGCATGGCCAGGACTCCCCCGGGGACGTTGCGCTTGCCGTACTCCATGGGACAGGGCGCCACTGCCTCCACAAACGAGAAGCCCGTATGCCCGACCGCCTGCTTGATCATGCCCTCAAGTGCCCGGATGTCCGCCGCAATGCCCCGGGCGACGAACGTGGCTCCGGCTGCCTTCGTCAACCGACAGAGATCGAAGGGCTGCTCGACCTGCCCGTACGGAGCCGTGGTGGCCCTGTCGCCCCAGTCCATCAGCGGGGACAGCTGGCCGCCGGTCATGCCGTACACCTGGTTGTTGATCAAGATGCAGGTGAGGTCGATGTTGCGCCGGCAGGCGTGGATGAGGTGATTGCCCCCGATGGCCGCGCCGTCTCCGTCGCCGGTAACGACCACCACGGTGAAGCTCGGGCGGGCCAGCTTGATGCCGGTGGCGAAGGCCAGCGCCCGCCCGTGGATGGTGTGCACGGTTCAGGTCCAGGTAGCCCGCGCGCCCGGCTGGAGCAGCCTATGCCGCCCACCACCACGGTCTCTCCGCGCTTCAAACCTAGATCGACCATGGCACCCGCAGGAAGGCGCCCGGTGACTATGCCTATGCCGCAACCGGCGCACCACATATGCGGTAGCCGCCGGTATGCAGGAATTGTTCGATGGCTCAGCGGCCATGCGCCTACACGCTCTCGTACTTGCCGACGAGTCGGGTAATACGGTCGAGAATCTCCTGCGGTGTGATCAGAGTGCCGTCGATCTTGTCCATGCTGATGACGGTGGTCCACTGCTCGGCCATCTTGCGCACTTCGCGCGCGTATTGCCCCAGGTTGAGTTCGGGGACGAGCATGAACTCCACGCGCCGGGCCACGGTCTGGATGATCTCCACCGGCAGCGGGAACAGAGGTGTAGAGATGAAGGACCTCCACCGGCAGCCCCTCCTGGTCGGCCATCTTCAAGGCCGCGCGGGCGCTGCGCGCGCACGAGCCGTAGGCCACGATGCAGACCCGGCCCTTGCCCTCGTTCTTGAGATCGTACAGACAGAACTCGTCGCGGTGGTTGCCGACCTTGTCGTAGAGCTCGCGCAGGAAATGCTCGCTCTTCTTGGGGTCGTTGGTGGGAAACCCGGTCTCGTCGTGGTAGCAGCCCGGTGACGTGGGGTGGTCGCCGAACCGAGCACGTGAGGCGGATGGACCTCGCGCACCAAGTCAGGGTGCACGTAGCCGGGGGTGAAATCAAAGTCGCCGCTGGTGAGCCGGTAGCGCCAACCAGCTCGGGCGAGAAGTTCTCGCGCATGTGGCCCACCACCTCGTCGGCCAGCAGGGTGACCGGGGTGCGAAAGCGCTGGGCGAAGCGAACCGCCGCGATTGTCAGACGATACATGTCGGCCACGTTGGAGGCCGCCAGCACTATGGCCGGGATGGTCGCCATGGGTGCCCCAGCGAGCCTGCATGACGTCTCCCTGCGAGGGACTCTGGGCCGTCCGGTGGAAGGTCCTTCGCGCATGACGTCGACGATCACAAGCGGTGCCTCGACCATGATGGCGTAGCCGATGGCCTCCTGCATGAGGGAGAAGCCGGGACCGGAGGTGGCGGTCATCGCCAGCTCGCCCGTAGAGTGAAGCCCCGATGCAGGCGCAGATGGAGGCGATCTCGTCTTCCATCTGCACGAACACGCCGCCGCACCCGAGGCAGCTCATAGGCCATGGCTTCCATGATCTCGGAGCTGGGAGTGATGGGATAGCCGGCGAAGAAGCGGACACCGGCATCCAGAGCGCCCAGTGCGCAGGCACGGTTGCCCTGGACCAGCAGGCTACTCTGATCGACTTTCTCGCGAAGCAGGTGGCTGTGCCAGAGTTCCATCTCTGTAGCAGAGTCTAGCACCGTGAGCGCGCCGGACAGGCGCGCGTCCAGGCTGCTGGACAGCGACGCTGCGCCGTCAGGGCACGCTCGCCTCGAGCGAGAGAAGGACGCAGGAAGCGCGAATAGCAGCGCTATTGGCGCGACCGAGGACGTGCTATCTCTCCGGCCAGCGTGCCTTGAAGGCCGTGGCTTCGTTGTCCAGCAGCCTCCGGGCCGCGGCCGGCTAGGAGGCCGCTAGGAGCGTGTGGCAGGCGGGCCGGAGACCCGCCACTCGGCGGGATCGAGCGAGAGCCCCTTGGACAAGGCCTTGCTGTTCACCTCTGTAGTGCCGCGCGGCACCGCCTCGAGAACGGCCTTGCGAATAGACTCCACCGACACCACGCCGGTCATGCCCACCACCGCCCCCAAGGCGAGCAATTGGCGGTCTGGACGCGTCCAGTCTCCTCCTTGGCGAGGCGCGTGAACGGCACGCCGAAGACAAGCCACCGAACCCGGGCAGCGTCACGACCCTCTCGCTGTCGTAGATGAGGATACCTTCCTGGCGAAGAGTCTTGACAAACCCATCGGCTGCGGCCTGAGAAAGAGCAACAAGCAGGTCGGCCTTGTCGAGCTTGGGATAGTCGATGGGTGAGTCGGAGATGATCACGTCGCTCCGGCTCGTGCCGCCCGCTTGCCTCGGGCCCATAGGACTCGGTCTGCACGACGCAGCGGTGGTCGTGATTGGCCGCGATGGCGAGGACGATGCCCATGAGCACCACGCCTTGCCCGCCGCTGCCGCCGAACCGGACCTCGATGAAGTCACGGTCGGCTAGAAGCCCGGTGCGCGCCGGGGCCGCAGCCGATGCCTCCATCGCCGGGACGGCTCCCGTTTGGTCCGTGGGTGATCCGGCCACGATGCTCACTTCTTCTCCTCTGCGAAGGCATGAGCCGCCTCTTCAGCGTGGGCGCGGGCCGCGGCCGAGTGCGTACCTCGCTGGAACTCCGGCGCGTCGTTATCCTCATGAGGATGCCCGTGACGATCTTCCCGGCGAGCTCCGCGGCCGACAGCCCGGCGGCCTTGGTCTTCGAGATGGAGCGGGCCCGCTCGTCGTCCAGCATGTCCAGCACGTTCCCCTGACCGTTGCGCCGGCCGTATTCGGTGGGGCAGGGGACCACGGCCTCGATGAAGGCGAAGCCCTGGTGCTCGATGCCCTTCTTGATGAGCTTCTCCAGACCACGGATGTGGCCGGCCGTGCCCCGAGCCACGTAGCTCGCACCGGCCGCCTCGACCAACCGGCAGAGGTCGAAGGGCGGCTCGACCTGGCCGTAGCGAGCGGTGGTCGACCGTCGCCGAACGCCATGGTGGGGGAGAGTCTGGCCGCCGGTCATGCCGTACACGTGGTTGTTGAAGAGGATGCAGGTAAGGTCGATGTTGCGCCGGCAGGCGTGGATGAGGTGGTTGCCGCCGATGGCGGCCCCGTCGCCGTCGCCCATGAACACCACCACGGTGAAGTTCGGGCGGGCCATCTTGATGCCGGTGGCCACGGCCAGCGCCCGCCCATGGATGGAGTGCACCGTGCCTAGGTCGATGTAGTTGGCCGCCCGGCTGGAGCACCCGATGCCACTGACTACCACGGTGTTCTCCCGCTCGAGGCCCAGATCGATCATGACCCGCAAGAAGGCCGCGGTCACCGTGCCGATGCCGCAGCCCGGACACCAGATGTGGGGCAGCCGCTCTGTATGTATGAATTCTTCGATCGGCAGAGGCATGGTTATATGCTTTCGTACTTGCCGATAAGTTCAGAGATACGGTCAAGGATCTCGCGCGGGGTGAACAGGGTGCCGTCGATCTTGCCCATGCCGATGACGGTGGTCCACTGATCGGCCATCCTGCGCAACTCGTGGGCGTATTGCCCCAGGTTCAGCTCGGGGATGAGCATGAACTCCACGCGCCTGGCCACCTGCTGGATGATCTCGACCGGAGTCGGGAACAGGGTGTAGAGGTGGAGCACCTCCACCGGAAGCCCTCCTTGGTTCGGCCAGCCTCCAGGCAGCCCGGGCGGTGCGGGCGCACGAGCCATAGGCGACGATGCACACTCGGCCGTTGCCCTCGTTCTTGACGTCGTACAGGCACAGTTCGTCGCGGTGGTGAGCCACCTTGTTGTATAGCTCGCAGCAGGAAATCGTTGCTCTTCTCAGGGTCGTTGGTGGGGAAGCCGGTCTCGTCGTGGAAAAGGCCGGTGACGTGGGATGGGTGCCCGAGCCCAGCACGTGCGGCGCGATGGACTCGCGCGCCATCTCAGGGTGTGATGTAACCGGGCGTGAAGTCGAAGTCGCCGCTCGTCAGGCGGTAGCGGCCCGACCAACTCGGGCGAGAAGCTCTCGCGCATCTGGCCGACGATCTGGTCGGCAAGCAGGATCACCGGGGTACGGAAGCGCTGGGCGAAACGAACGGCCGCCATGGTCAGACGATACATGTCGGCCACGTTGGAGGCGGCCAGCACAATGGCCGGGTGATCGCCGTGGGTGCCCCAACGAGCCTGCATGACATCGCCCTGGACGGAGCGGTCGGGCGATCCGGTGGAGGGCCCCACGCGCATGACGTTGACGATGACCAGCGGGGCTTCGACCATGATCGCGTAGCCGATGGCCTCCTGCATGAGGGAGAAGCCGGGGCCCGAGGTGGCCGTCATGGCCAGTTCGCCCGTCAGGGCCGCACCGATGCAGGCACAGATGGAGCGCGATCTCGTCTTCCATCTGGAGGAAGACCCCGTTCGACTCGGGCAACTCGTACGGCCATTGCTTCCATGATCTCGGAGCTGGGGGAGATGGGGTATCCGGCGAAGAAACGCACTCCAGCGTCCAGCGCGCCCAAGGCGCAGGCACGGTTACCTTGGATCAGCAGACTGCTCTGATCCACCCGCTCGCGAAGTAGGTGACTATGCCATTGCTCCATTGCTTTGGGAGTTTAGCATCCGGTAGCCCCGCAGCGCGGTATGGCCAGCCAAGGTATCGCCGGGTACACTGTGGGACGAGACGAGAGCAGGAAGGGCAGCAACCATGGAAGAGACCGCCAGACTCATCATCGGCGACCACACTCACGAACTCCCTGTGACGGTGGGCACCGAAGGCGATCGCGCGCTGGACATATCGCGCCTCAGGGAAGCCACCGGCCACATCACCCTCGACGAAGGCTATGTCAACACCGGATCATGCCGCTCGGCCATAACCTTCATCGACGGCGAGAAGGGTGTCCTCCGCTATCGCGGCATCCCCATCGAGCAGTTGGCCGCCCAAAGCACCTTCCTAGAGACATGCTGGCTGCTGATCTACGGGGAGCTTCCCACCCCGACCAGCTCAAGGGCTGGAGCGAGCTCTTCACCAAGCACGAGATGATCCACGAGGGTCTCTATCACCACTTCGACGGCTTCCCCTCCACCGGCCACCCCATGGCCATCTTGTCCGCGATGATCAACGCCATGAGCTGCTACCAACCCGACATGATAGAGATGGAGAACCCAGCGACCTTCCAAGTGGCCGCCGCCCGCCTCATCAGCAAGATCCGCACCATAGCCGGCGCCAGCTACAAGGCCTCTATCGGACAGCCCATCGTCTACCCCAAGCCGCACTGGACTACTGTTCCAACTTTCTTCACATGATGTTCTCCGTCCCCTTCGGTGACTACGAGCCCGACCCGGACACAGTCGCCGCCCTCCAGCTCATCCTCATCCTTCATGCCGATCACGAGCAGAACTGCTCGTCGAGCACCGTGCGCATGGTGGCTTCTTCGGGAGCCAGCATGTTCGCCAGTTGCGCCGCCGGGGTCTGCGCGCTGTGGGGACCGCTGCACGGCGGAGCCAACGCCGCGGTTTTGGAGATGCTCCAAGCCCTGCACGACGACAATGTCGATCTGAGCGACTACATCGCCCGACGTCAAAGACAAGAACAGTCCTCTGCGCCTCATGGGCTTCGGCCACCGCATCTACAAGAACTACGACCCTCGGGCAAGCATCATGAAGGAGCGCGCCGACAAGACTGCTGAGCAAGCTCAAGGGCGTCGACCCGTTACTGGAGATCGCCAAACGCCTGGAGGACGTGGCCCTGAGCGACCCCTACTTTGTCGAGCGGCGCCTGTATCCCAATGTGGACTTCTACTCCGGGGTCATCCTGCGGGCCATGGGCATCCCCGTGAACATGTTCACCGTCATGTTCGCCATGGGCCGCATGCCGGGCTGGATCGCCAACTGGAAAGAAGTGCACGACGGCGGCACTGCCCTGTATAGGCCGAGACAGGTCTACGTGGGCGAGCGCGAGCGCCCGTACGAGCCTATGGACGAGCGCCGAGCCGAAGCCGGAGCCTAGCCTGCTAGCGCACCGGCTCGCGTCCGACCGCGCGTACGACCCTATTCGACGGCGGGCGGCTGGCCGGCGGTAGGCGGCTGCTCGGCCGCAGACGGTGGCCCGGAGGCGGGCGACGGCCCGGCTCGCGACGGTTTGACCGAGCGACGTTTGCGCAGTATCCGTCTTGCCACCAGGAACGCCCCGGCTGCGATGACCACCACCGCGGCGATCAGCCAGGGCA
The DNA here is from genome assembly GCA_963784835.1 of uncultured Actinomycetes bacterium. Taxonomy (GTDB): domain Bacteria; phylum Actinomycetota; class Thermoleophilia; order RBG-16-64-13; family RBG-16-64-13; genus RBG-16-64-13. Next base: position 155,067 of record CAWASM010000005.1, read on the forward strand.
GCATGCTCGTGAAGCTGAAGAAGCGCAGTGACACTTGGAGTTCATCGAGCACGCCGTTGCCGGCGACAAGTTGAACAGTGAGATCGTGTGCTCCCCCGCCGCCGCGGACCACTTTGACCGGGAGCTCCGTCTCTCCCGGCTGTAGCTCCAGCCGGATGCTCTCCCCGTCGGGGAAAGACACCCCCTCTCCAGCCAGCCGCAGATCGACAGTCAAGGGATAAGCGGCCGTGTTCAGCACCTTGACCGCCAATACCCCTTCGTTGCCGGTGATGAAGGTCGAGCCAACTCCAGAGAGACTCACCAGCTCAAGCACACCCTGGGCCACCGCTTGGGCCCGCGCCACGTAGTCCAGGCCGATGCTTGCTTCCCGCGGGCTGATGTCGTCCCGCCACCACCAACGGCTCTCTGCGATCGCGAGCAGATTGTAGGCCGTATCGACGGGGGTCCTGGTAGCGTCGGACGACGCGGCCAGGTCGGTCACTGCCGCGTGAGCCGCCCTCAGGCCGGCGAGCAGGGTCTCCTCTATGTAGCCCCCAGGCGCGGCGGAGTTGGTCTGCAGCAGCACGGGACGAGTGCCCGGTGAGTGCGACCGGACGAGATCCGCCAGGGTCTGCGTCTTTATCCAGTCTGCGTCTGTCAGGACCTTTCCCACACTTTCGAGATAGGATGCGGGTGGTACCGCATAGGCGCCGCCCGGCACTATCACAATGGCGTCCCGGGGGGTCGCAGCCAGTTCGGCTGCAAGTGTCGGGGCGAAGAGGGTCTCGTCCCACGGGGCCTTCATGGCCTCGCTCATCACGTCGCTGGCGAAGACCAGAGTGACCCGGTCGTTGCCGAGGTCGCTCGCCCTGGCGGTCACGCTGCCGGCCCCTATCCGCTCGGCCAGAGAGTCGATGAGCTCGTCGCTCACCACCACGTGATCGACCGAGGCTCCGGCGTAGTAGGCCAGGGCATCGCTGGTGAGCTTCAGATCGGGCGAGTACGCGCCGATCAGCGGAGCGGCCAGGCCAAGGGTCTGCTGGAGTTCCTGCTTGCCCATCAGGATCTGTTGAAGTCCGTCCCGCCAACCTTCTGAGGCGATCATGCTGAGGTCCGCGCCGGAGTAGGGGCTGACGACCATCTGCACGCGCTCCTGGCCCGCCAGTTCCTTGATAACCGCCACAGTCGCGCCTGCCTCCATCGCCCGAGGATCATCTTTGCCCACCTGCACCTGCACACCTGAGGAGTCCACGCCGGAATACCCGTCGGCCATGTCGCGAAGCTGAGTGAGAAGAACCGGCTCGACGGCCAAGGTGAAGTGCCACTGTGGAAAATGCTTGAAGGTGGTGAGAAGCCCACCCAGCCCGCCGCCAGCACCGGTCGACGCCACCGCCTCCTCCAGAGCCTGGTCGAAGAAGACTCCGTCGGGATCCCGGTGGATGCCCAGAGACACAGGCAGGACAAAGGCCACGTCGAGAGGAGTTTCTCTATCGGCCACTTTGCCCACCCACGCCTCGCCGCTGGCCAGCTCCTCGCCGTCCACCGTCACCTGCACCTCAAGCAGATAGGCGCCGGGTTCTGCGGGAGTGCCGGCGGGTATGGTCATCACCGCTTCGAGGCTCCCGCCTTCTAGGTCTGCCACCGTGCCCTGGTGAAGGAGCGCTGATGTCGCGATAGTCGTAGTGGTGGTGGAGGAGGAGGCCGGGGTGGCCTCGGTGCCGGAGGAGCCGGTCCCCGTGGTCCCAGTAGTCCCCGTGGTCACCGTAGTCACCGTGTGCGAAGCCGCCTTGCCGAGCACGTGGCTGATGACGGCGGTCTCGGGGACCTGCGCATCCGCCTGCCCGACGCCCTCCAGGGGGACCGGACCTTTCACCTTGACCGTAAGCGTCGCTCCAATGAGCGAGTGGGCGAACTGTCCGGACACGGTGATGGTGACCGGTCGGCTCGAGAGGGTGAGAGCGTGGTCCACGCTGATGGAGAGAGGCTCCGCTGCCGCGAGCGCGGGCGGCGGACCGGAGATCAAGAGCAGGAGCGAAATGGACAAACCGACCGCGGCGATCAGGACAAGCGCCACCCCCGGAAGGAATCGGCATTGGGGATGGCAGCGCCTCATGGCACCCAAGTGTAGCACGGCCTCACCCCCGGTCTGACGGGGCGGGGCCGACCGTCAGTCAGCGCCGGCGCGGGTGGCCGGCAGGCGTTTCCTCAACCGGATGACGCTGCCCTCGCCATCGATATCGGTGCGCTCCATGGATTCCACCAACGCCCTCATGATGGTCATACCCAGTCCCCCTCCACCCGCGAGGTCGCAGTGAGCCGACGGGGGCAGGTGATGGCCGCCATCGGCGTCGGAGACGGTGATCTCCCAGGCTTGGGGCGAGACGTTGAAATCGATGCGGAGCCTACAAGGCGAATCTGCCGGCGCGGCCGCGTCATCGGCCAACGGCGGACCATCCGGGCCCCAGAGAAAACAGGTGCAGGCCTCCGTGACCACCACTTTTAGGTCGGCGATATCTTCCTCGCCCAAGGATTCGCGGCCCCCGAGCACTCCTGCCACCAGACGGCACAGCCCGATGAATTCAGCTTTGCACGGTATGACCAGGGAGACGGGCTGCTTCCCCGCTCCCATGTCCACCCCTATCTGCTCGGCTGCCCTGTCCATAGACATGCCTAAGATACTCCGTTCCTAGTCACATCTAGAGTTACCCGGGCCCAGACCGGCCTAAACAGCGGCGACCGCTCCGCGCAGGTCTTCACGCCCCCACCAACCCGAGATCCTCGCCGCACGCGGCGCACAGACTCTCCCTGAGTCCCCACAGATCGACCTTGGCCCCCTCCCTGGTGATCACCGTCCGCCCGCAGGCCGGACAGACGGTGTTCCGCAAGGCATGATCCGGGACGTTGCCCACATAGACGTACCGCAGCCCGGCAGCCTTGCCCAGCCGCACTCCCCGCTCCAGAGTCGCCACGGGAGTGGGAGAGAGATAGGAAAGCTCGAAGTCCGGCAGAAAGCGAGTCAGATGCCAGGGAGTCGCCGGGCCCAGGTTGTCGCGCACCCAGCAGGCCATCGCGTTGATCTCGTCGTCGGTATCGTTAAGCTCCGGCACCACGTTGCTCACTACCTCCACGTGGCAACCGTGCATCGTCTTGGCCCTTGTCGCCATAAGGAAGGCCGGCTCGGGGTCCTTGACCTTGGTCAGTCGGGCCCAGGCCTCGGCCGAGCCGGCTTTCAGGTCGAACTTGAACGCGTCGGTCACCGGAGCCACGTAATCCAGAGCGGCCTCGGTCAAGTAGGCAGCGGTGATGAAAGCGGTGTAGAGACCGGCTTCTTTGAAGGCGGCAAAGACATCGTGCACGTATTCGATCCACACCACCGGGTCGTTGTAGGTGAAGGCGACACCGGCCAGCTTGTGCCTGCGAGCCATAGCCACCGCATTCGCGGGGGTCAATACCGGTAGCCTGGTAGTCTCGGTGCGAGCGCTCGCGTGCGAGATCTGCCAGTTCTGGCAGCCAGAGCAGAGCACATTGCAGCCCAGACCGCCCAGCGACAGGGCCCTCGTGCCCGGATGGAAGTGAAACAAGGGCTTCTTCTCGATCTCGTCGCTGATGATGGTGGCCGGACGAGCATAGGTGAGGCTGACCATGCGCCCGTCTCGCACTCCCCGGGCTTTGCACAGTCCCTCCGCATTCTCGCCCACGACGCAGAAATGCGGGCATAGAGTGCAGCGAATCTTGCCGCTGCCGGCCGGCTCCCAAAAGAGAGTCTCGGCAGCGGGTACGTTCACCAGATTTCGTGATGTGGTTCGAGATGAGCCCATGATCGAGCGAGAAGTATAGCGTCGGGTTGGACATGATGAGTCAAAACGTGCTATCAATCCATGTTCAGCACCCGAGCACGAATCCAGGAAGTGAAGAAGTTGAAGAAGAATCGTGTCCTGTTGACCATGCTCGTCATGGTGGCAGCGATTTCAATGCTTTCGCTGACAGCCTGCTCGCTCACCGGCAACACGGACACGACGGCGGCGGGCACCGGCACAACAGCGGCCGGCACCGGCACGACCGTGATCAGCGATCCGGCGGCCGCCGCCGCGGATACCGCGATCGGGGCCGTCACCAAGTCGGCCGCGATCACAGCCCCCGCAACCCTCAAGGCCGGCGCGCTGCAGGCTGGATCCGATGCCTTCTTCCCGCCGATGGAATTTGGGACCGCGAAAGGCGGCTACTTCGGCTTCGACGTCGACCTCTGCACGGCCATCGCCAAGAAGCTAGGGCTCACTCTCGAGATTGTCCCCAGCGCCTGGGATCACATTGTCTCCAACCTTACGGACAACAAGTTCGACTTCATCATGTCGGCCATGATCATCACTCCTGACCTTCAGGCAGAAGTGAGCTTCACCAGCCCGTATCTTCCTGTGGTCCTGGCCATCAGCGCACCCACAAGCGCGCCCGTCACCGACTCCGCCGGTCTGGCCGGCAAGACCGTGGGCGTACAGGTCGACACGATGGGCCAGTCTCGAGTCGCGGCCATCAGCGGTGTAGGTGAGATCAAGCCCTACTCGACCATCCTGCAGGCCTTTCGCGATCTTGCCGCCGGCCGTATTCAGGCAGTGGTGACCGAGGAGATCGTGAGCAACTACCTCCTGGAGAACGACCCTGACTTCAAGGCGAAACTAGCCAACACAGGAAAGATCGCGACCGATACCGGCTATGGCTACGCCACCAGACCAGCGGACACGGCCCTTCTGACTGCCCTGAACGCCGCCCTGACGGAGCTTCGAGCCGACGGCGTGTACCAGAAGATATGTGCCAAGTGGGGCATCGCCGCCAACTAGCGCGAGCCTCGTCCGGGTCGCCGGGCCTAGTCTGTGGTATCAATGGCTATAATCTACGTGCCATAGCGAGTGGATGCGAGTCGGGTGGCGCCCGCGCATCTGCGTCATCGGGCACGGTACACAGAACTAGGAGGGAGGCTACGTGAAGAAGTGGGTTCTACTGACAATGCTGGCGGTCACAATGTTGGCTCTGGTGTCCTTCGCGGCTGCATGCGGAGGGAGCGATGAGGCCACTACGACCACGGCGGCGGCGGCATACGACATCAACACGATCATGGCGGGCATCAAGGCCGACGCCACTATCGCCGCCGGCGTGCCTGACAAGTACAAGACCGCAGGGATCAAGGTCGCTAGTGACATCCCCTATCCGCCGTGGGAATTCTATGTCACCGAGGGCGGCGACCAAGTCACCGGGTTCGACTACGACCTCGGGCAAGCGCTCGGAGCGGTTCTTGGAGTCAAGGTCGAGTTCGTCCAGACGACATTCGACAACACCATCCCATCGCTGCTGTCCGGCAAGAACGACATCGTCATGTCGGGCATGTACGACAATCTGAAGCGTCGCAACGACGTCGACTTTGTCGACTACGCTTGGGACGGCACGGCGATTCTGGTCCTCAAAGGCAACCCCGAGGGCATCACCGGAATCGACAGCCTTGCCGGCAAGACCGTGGGATGCGAGAGAGGAACGACCCAGGCCGCGTTGCTCGATAGCACGAACCAACAGCTTAAGGACGCTGGCAAACAGGAGATGACCGTCAACCAGTACGACGCCCAGCCCGACGCGCTCACGGCCCTGCAGAGCGGCAAGACAGTCGCCGACCTCACCGACAACTCGACCGCCGCATACATCGCTGCGACGACGCAGGGCGGCTCTCTGTTCGAAGTGATCGTCGATCCCGCCAATCCACACGGGTATTTGCCCCTGATCGATGGCATCGGGGTGCTGAAGGACAACACCCAGTTGCGTGACGCTATACAGAAGGCGTTGCAGGTCTTGATCGACAATGGCACGTACACGACGATCATCGAACACTACGGTCTCTTGCCGGTTGCGAAGGCCGAGATCAACCAGGGCACCGATCCGGGCAACTAGAGGCGGATCCCAGTCCCGTGCGATTGCGTAGAAGAGCACGCAAGAACAGCTACGGATCGTCGGGCACCGAGCGCGCGGCCATGGGCCCGCGCTCGGTGCCCGACTACACCCCCCCGGCTATGCAGCTGCCAACCTCTCGCCAGGTGCCACCTACTATCCAGCCGCCACCCGCGGTAGTGAACAATCGTGGGGGAGGCGGGCACTCGGACCGACCCGACGTGATCAAGGCCATCCCCATCCGCCATTGGGGCCGGTGGACCGCTTCGGTAGTCATCTTGATCGCGGTGGTCCTTCTCGGGATCTCGCTGGGAAGGAACCCAAATCTTCAATGGGATGTCGTCGGCCACTATCTGTTCAATAGGTTCATTCTTCGCGGACTGCTTGTCACTCTGGAGCTGACACTCCTCGCGATGCTCATAGGTATTGTTGGCGGTACTCTCATTGCAGTGATGCGGCTTTCGAAGAACTACGTGCTCCGCACCGTCTCCTGGTTCTACATCTGGTTCTTCCGAGGCACTCCGGTTCTGGTGCAGATCATCTTCTGGGGCAACTTCGCCCTCCTCTACCGGAGACTCTCCCTTGGCATCCCCTTCACGTCTCACCTCTTCTGGTCTCTTGACTCGAATGCCGTCATCACGACCTTCGTCGCTGCCGTCCTCGCTCTTGGACTGAACGAGGCTGCCTACGCGGCCGAATTGGTGAGAGCCGGGATCATCTCAGTAGAAAGGGGCCAGACCGAGGCCGCCGCGTCGCTGGGCATGTCTCCTGCGCTGACGATGCGCCGGATCGTCTTGCCCCAGTCGATGCGCGTCATCATCCCGCCCATGGGCAACGAGACCATCTCGATGCTCAAGACGACTTCCCTGGTCATCGGTCATCTCCGCCCACGAACTCATGACCAATGTCGAGATCCTGTACTCGCAGAACTTCAAGGTGATCCCTCTGCTTCTGGTGGCCAGCATCTGGTACATCTTCGTCACGACCTTGCTCACCATCGGCCAGCACTACTTGGAGGGGTATTTCGGGCGAGGCTTCGGCGACGAGGAGACGGCCGCAGCCGAGAAGCGCGCCATGAAGCGCCTGGAAAGAAAGACGGGGGTCGATCCAGGTGTCTTCTAGCGGCACTCCCATGGTGAAGGCCGAACGAGTGTGGAAATCGTTCGGCAAGCTCGAAGTCCTGAAGGGCGTCGACTTCGAAGTGTACCCGCGGCAGACCTTCGTCTTGCTGGGCCCTTCCGGGGGAGGCAAGTCCACGCTTCTGCGCTGCATCAATCACCTTGAGAGGATCGATGCCGGGCGCCTGTGGGTGGATGGCGAACTCATGGGCTACAGGCAACGGGGAGACGCGCTGCACGAGATGAAGCCCCGAGAAGTGTCTCACCAGCGCGCCAAGATAGGCATGGTCTTTCAGCGCTTCAACCTGTTCCCACACATGACCGCCATCGAGAACGTCATGGAGGCCCCGTGCCGGGTCGGTCGAGTTCCCCGCAAGCAGGCGGAAGCCGAGGCCGAAGCGCTACTGGTGCGCGTGGGTCTGGCGGAGAAGTTGGACGTCTACCCGGGCCAGCTCTCCGGCGGGCAGCAGCAGAGAGTCGCTATTGCCCGCGCGCTGGCAATGAAGCCGAAGCTTATGCTCTTCGACGAGCCCACCTCCGCGCTCGACCCGGAGTTGGTCGGGGAGGTGCTGGACGTCATGAAGCAGCTGGCGCGCGACGGCATGACTATGGTGGTTGTCACGCACGAGATGGGCTTCGCCAAGGAAGTTGCGGACGCTGTGGCTCTCATCGATGGCGGGATCATCGTCGAGCAAGGACCGCCGAACGAGTGCTTGGTCAACCCACGCGAAGAGCGAACGAAACTCTTCCTCTCCAAGGTGCTTTCCTAGGCAGTCGCGACGCATCGCCGCCGGCGACCCGCCGCACCTCTACAGCTCTTCCGACCGTCCCGTCGTCTTCTGGTCCGTCGGTTCGGCGGGCGCTGAAGTCTCTGTCGCGGCCTCGACAGGAGTCGAAGTCCCTACCGCTGCTTCGGCGGCCCGCTTGCGCCGCCGCCACCAGCGCGAGAACCCCCAGGCGATGAGGGCTACCACCACGACCGCCAGCACGATGTAGAAGATGTGGCTGTAGCGGCCATACTGCTCCTGCAGCTTGTCCCAGTCGGCCTCTTGCCCTCCGGCCGCCTTACCCGCTGCGTAGCCCAAGTAAGCCAGAGCGGCGTTCCAAGGGATCGAGCCCAAGAGAGAATAGAAGAAGAATTTGCCCACCGGCATCTTGGCTATTCCTGCAGGCAGGGAGATGAAGGTGCGGACGCCCGGCATCATGCGGGTGAAGAAGACCGTGAGCTGACCCCGTTTCTCGAACCAGCGGTCGGCCTTGTCGAGGTGGTGCGGACGAACGAGCACGTAGCGCCCGTATTTGACAAAGAGCGCCCTACCCCCGTACCGCCCTACACCGTAGGCGATGCCCGACCCCACCATGTTGGCGGCAGTAGCTACCACGATCACCGCCCACAACTGGGTGTGCCCCGTGGCGGCGAGGAACCCACCGTAGGTGACCACGATCTCGCTGGGAATGGGGATACAGGCGCTTTCTGCCACCATCGTCAAGAAGACGATGAGCAGGCCGTGATCTCTCAGCAAGGGGAGGAGCCAGTTCTGGAAGGCGCTCATGACCGGCTATTCTACCGGCATTCGCGTGTGCCGCGTGTCAAGCTGCGCAAGCCCGTATTCAAAGCACTCCCGCAGACGGTCCTCTAGGTCGGTGTAGTCTGGCTGAGGGTCCTTCCCACGGAACCGCTGCCGCAGGTCCTGCTCTACCAGACCGGCCAAGCGGGTGGTCTCGTCGTCGAGACGGTTCATGAACTCGCCGGGCCCCAATTGCTCCCATAGCGAGCCGAGGTACTCGCGACAGGTGGCGAAAGCCTCGGTGGGATCCGCTATGCCGGGAGAGAGCAGATCCACGAAGTACGCGGCAAAGGTCCGCTTGAAGACCAAGCGCGGGGACTGCGACGGAAAAGAGGACATGAGGTCCTTCAGCGGGTGTATGCCACCTCGCGCCAGGAAGGATGGGGGGGCGGACCTATCCGCCGCGAGCGGTGACCCGCCGGGAAGTAGACGAACTCACCGGATTCGGCGTCGAAGGTGACTTCCAACTGACCTTCAAGGAGGCGGAGATCAAGCCAAGCACTGCGGAACACCAGCTCACGAAGCCAATAGACCAGGTTCTCACCGTGAAGAGTGAGCACCTCTTCGCCTTGCTGAAGAAGGTACTCTCCCAGAGAGCTGACCGGGAACTCGATGGTGCCACCGGACACGAGCTGCACCAGATCGGCACACTCGTCTTGGTGAAGACCACCCTCTTCGATGAGCCCCAGCTCGATCGCGGCCATCTCCGCCCGTTGAGCAAAATCCACGCTGTTGAATCCGTACCGGAAACTGCGGAACTCAAGAACGTAGTCTTCGCCCGAGGCGTAGTTGGGATGCGCATGTCGATTTTCAGGCGTCATTGACATCCTCTGTGTCGCTGGAGGTCAGTACCGCACGCACATTGTACCAAGCGGCAGACTCCTCCGCAGACGCTCCACGGGTTGCTTGTGCAGGCATCGGGGACCATTCATAATAGGCACATGAAACTTCGTCTGCGCACCCTGTCTGTCGTGCTGTCCGTCCTCATTCTCGCCGGCGCGGTGCTCGGCCTGGCGGCGTGCGGAAGCACGCCCCAGAACGTCGACCCAAAGACCGTGCTTGCCGACGCCTCGACGAAAATGAAAGTGCTGAAGGGATTTCACTTCCTCTACCAGGTGCACACGCCGGAGTCGGCCATGTCGAACGTGGGCGGGGGGATCGTCAAGGTGGAGGGGGACATCAACGCCGCAGGGAACATGGAGGCCACCGTGCAGTTGGTGGCGGGAGGCCTACTCATCAACGTCGATTTCGTGGCCCTGTCCGACATCCAGTACATCAAGTACCCGGTGGTTAACAAGTGGCAGTCGATGAAGCCCGAGGACAGCCCCATCGGGGAGCTGAACTTATCCGCCTTTTCTATTCGTATCCTCGACCAGATCACCAGCACATCCTACAAGGGCACCGACAAGAAGGACGGCGTGGACTGCTACCACATCCACGGCATGGTGGCGGGCGCCGAAGTCCAGGCCATCGCCGGGTCGGTCGATCCCACCAAGCTGTTCGAGACCGACATCTGGGTGGGGATCAACGACGGCCTTCTCCGTGAGGTCGACCTCATAGGGGCCATGGGCTCCAAAGAGGTCGACGGTACTTGGCGCAGCATCATGCTCTCCAAGCTCAACGAAGTCGTCGACATCAAGGCGCCGCTTTAACCGTGCCCGGACAGACGGCCGACAAAGAGGCCGCGACCACCCGCATCCCCCGCAGCGCCATCCTTGCCATGGTGGCGCTGTGCGCTGCCGTCTTCGTGGCCGCCCTCGACCAGACCATGGTCCTCACGCTCATGAAGAAGATCATGTTCTCGCTCGGTATCGACAGCGAACACATCGGCGATGCTGGGTGGATCATCACCGCTTATCTGTTGGGCTACACCGTTGCCATGCCGCTGTTCGGCCGACTGGCCGACGTCAGGGGACGTCGCTCCATGACCATGGTGGCCCTAGTGCTGTTCATGGTGGGAAGCGGGTTGTGCGTGATATTCGACCGGCTCGGGCTGTTCGTGGCTGCCCGCGTGATCCAGGCAGCCGGCGGAGGGGCGTTGGTGCCCATAGCCATGGCGGCCGCCGCCGACATGTTCTCCATGGGCCGCAGGGCCTTGGTGCTGGGCATCGTGGGCGGAGTAGCCGAAGCCGGGGGTGTTCTGGGCCCCTTGTACGGGGTGGGGCTTGACGCGCTCTGGTATTGGCGTCTGATCTTCATAGTCAACATCCCCCTGAGCCTGCTGCTGATAGCCCTGTGCTGGCGGCTCCTTAGGTACGACAAGAGCTTCGGCCGGATCTCTGAGTGGGACGATGAGACGCCCTCCGCTGCCGACCCTCCGGCCCCCCCCACCGACAAGGCCGCGGTGCGCTGGTGGCAACGAGGGCAGGTGGACTACCTGGGCGCCGGTCTCATGGCCGCGGCTCTGGCCGGCATCACAATCGGTCTGGGCACTGGGACCCAGACCGCCAACGCCACTACCGCCGACCAGGGCAGCCCGGTGAACTGGCCTTGGTTGATCGTGTGCGCTGTGGCGCTGACGATCTTCATCCTCTACGAACGCAAACACCCGCACCCTCTCATCAGGCTCGACTTCTTCAAAAGACCGGCCTTCGCGGCGGCCAATACAGCCAACTTCCTTCTGGGCGCCGCCCTCATAATCGGCATGGTGGAGGTCCCCCTCTACGCTTACACTCTTTTCGATCTCACCGAGTTTCAGGCGGGGTTGCTCCTCATACAGCTGACGATCCCGCTGGCGATCGGTGCGGTGGTAGGGGGCTGGGTGGGCGACCGTATCGGCCTGAGGATCACGGGCATGCTGGGCTTCCTGATCGCTGCCGCAGGCTATTTCCTGATCTCGCGTTGGTCGCTTGATCCCGCCTTCTGGACCAGACTGGTCGATCTCTCCATCAGCGGCTTCGGGTTCGGAATGGTGATAGGGCCGATCGGCGCAAGTGTGACCACTGCAGTCGGTCCCAGATGGATGGCCACAGGCTCAGCCTTGGTGACTGTGTCGCGGATGATCGGCATGGCGGTCGGACTCTCCGCTCTGAGCGCTTGGGGCGTGCGTCGCTTCAACGCGTTGGCCGAGGCATCGACCATCACCGTCCCTCGCGCGCCCGGCATGACCGAGACTGACTTCCAAATAGCGCTCACCAAGGCCATAACGGAGGATTCACTCCACCATGTCTTTCAAGAGTTGTTCCTCATCGCGGCCGTGGTCGCCGCCTTGGCTATCATACCCGCTCTCTTCTTGTACAAGCATCGAGCCAAGGGCGCACCTTTGTTCTTTCCCCACTGACCCATCGCTTCGGCCGGTTCTGAGATGTCCGAGACCTCGGCTAGAATGGTACTAGAGAGAACTGGAAGGACGACCACCGCGTGAGTGACAATCAGCTCGATCTAGGAGGCTCTTTCGACTTCGCCCCGGCCGCCCCGGGCGGCGGCGCCCCCAGCTCGGAGCGGCCGGGGCGAGTGTCGGTGTGCGACCTCAAGGCCGGCACCACAGTCGAAGGTGTCTACCTACTGGCGAGCAAGGAGACCCGCAACACCAAGGCGGGCAAGCCCTTCTTCAAGCTGAAGGTGAGCGACCGCTCGGGCACTGTGGACTGCACCGTCTGGGAAGTCCAGGCTATGGATGCCGCCCTAAAGACGGGCGACTTGGTGGCAGTGAGTGCCCGGGTGACCGACTACCAGGGCAAACCGCAACTGGAAGCGACTAGCGTCGCGACCGCCCCCGCTGGGTCGGCGGAGGCCCGCGACTTCATGCCCTGCACTTACCGGGACGTCGAGGAGCTGAAGGGCTTTCTGCAATTCCACATCGACTCCGTGCGCGACCGGGACTACGCGGCCATGCTCCGGGCCATCTTCGGCGACGCCGAGTTGTTCCGGCTCTTCACCACCGCTCCGGCGGCCAAGCTGTACCACCACGCCTACCTGGGAGGCCTGATGGAACACACTGTCGCCGTAGCCGACATGTGCGAATTCGTGGGTCAGCAGTACGGCCGCATCAATCGGGATCTCCTGCTGACCGCCGCGCTTCTGCACGATGTCGGCAAGACCCGGGAGTTGGCTTTCGAGACCACCATCGACTTCACTGATGCGGGCCGGTTCTTGGGGCACGTCATCCAAGGAGTTACCATGGTGTCCGACAAGGCTAGGGATCTGCCGTCGTTTCCCGAGACTAAGCTGCAACTCCTGCTCCATTGCATCGTAAGCCACCACGGAGAGTTGGAGTGGGGCTCGCCCAAGCGACCCAAGACCATCGAGGCCCTGATCCTTCACCACGTGGACAATCTCGACGCTAAGGTCAAGGGTTTTCTTGAGATCGTGGAAGGCTCACGCGACGCCGGGTGGACCGACCTGCGCAATCTGTTTCGCAGGCCATTGCACGTGCCTCGCGCAGTGCACCAGGAAGAAGATTTCCTTCCCCCAGGCGAAGACGAGCCCGGTCCAGGCAGCCACTAGCGGTCTGCTGAACCGCGACCCCGCGTCGTCAGGACACGATCGCTGCGAGCGAGAGAAGGACACAGGAAGCGCAAATAGCGGCGCGACCGAGAAACACGCTATCACGCCGGCAAACGTATCTTGGCGGCCGTAGCTTCGTTGTTCGGCAGCCTCTTAGTCTTCTTCCTCGCGCAGGCTCGTCTCGATGGTGTCGTCAATCTCGGTGTCTACGGAAGGTAGCGCGCCCCGGTTGCGGTCGGAACCCTCCGCGTCGCGTCCCAGCAGGGCCGATTCGCCCGTCATCATCGCGTCGAACGCCTTCGCCTTCAGCCGGCTTCGGGTCTGCTCGATGCGGCGCTTCATCGACTCGTAGTCAATGGGCTCCTCAGGCTCGCCCGGATAGATGACCTCGACCTCCCGCGGTTCTGGCTCGACGACCGGAGCCTCCGCCTCGACAAAAGCAGGGGCTACGTCGGCGGGGGCCATGTCAACAGCGGCCACCTCGACAGGGGCGCCACTTGCCGGTACAACCGGCAACACCGTCCAGTCGGGCTCAGCTTCCGGTGTCTCCGTTTCGGTGTCGAAGGGCTGCTCGAGCTCGCGGCGGATGCGCCTACGAGTCTCCTCGATGCGGGATTTCAGATCGTCCACCCGAGCGACATCGGCAGGCGCCTCGTCGATGACAGCCGGCCCGGCCTCTGCGGTATCGGCCTCAACCGCCATCTCAGCCTCAACGGGTGCCTCCACCGGCACCTCGGTAATCTGCATCTCCTCGACCGAGAGTTCTTCCACCGGGAGTTCGACCACGTCTTCGACCAATGGCGACTTGGCGACAAGCGGCTCCACAGAGGCCGTCTCAACCAGCGCTTCCATCCTTCTCGGGCGTGCATCGTCCTCGTCAGAGACGACGACCATCTGCGGCTCCTCAGGCGGAAGGAGCCGCCCTTCGCCAGCCGATTCCTCATCCGCCGGTTCTTCCACCGCAGGCCGTGGGAACTGAGCACTCTCGACGACGGACTCGATCTCCTCCGTTCCAGGTCCCTTGATCTCCGCCACCAGCTCTTTGGGTTCGACGACTTCGTCTTCGACTTCGACGACTTCTACCTTCGTGGGGAACCCTATGATCATCAGGTCCTCAGGCGACTCTACGACCGGCTCTTCGAGCAACTCTACGGCCGGTTCCATGACCTCCTCCATGACCGGCTCGGCCAGCGGCGGCAGATCCTCCACGGCCGCCTCGCCCACGGGTTCAGGCCATACGACCGTCGGCAGGCCCGCTCTGACTTCCGTCACGGGGCTTTCTACCTCCGGTCCGGCGTAGGGGAGAACAAGGTCGGAGACCAGCGGCACCACATCTTCAAGACCATCCTCATACGCGGCCGGAGTCGCTTTGGATGTCCAACCGGAGCCCGGAACGGGCTCTTCCAGGAACTCGCGCGTGATTATGACCTCTGATGGATGCGATGCCGAGGGAGAAACCGGCTCTGGCGCCCTCTCAGGCACGGAAACGACGGGCTGTGCGGGGGCGAGCGGAGGCGCTGCAGCCAGCGGCGGAGTACGCTCGACAGGGGGTGCAGGAGCAAGCGGCGGCGCGGAGGAGATCCTCCAGGCGGGCTCGCGTGCTACCGGGGCTTCCTCCGCCGACTCGGCGGGGGTGGGAACCGCGGTCACTTGTGGGGCGGCCGGCGCGGGCGGTGCGAGCGTGACCGGGGCCGGAGTAGGCCACGCCGGCGGCTCGGCGGGCGGAGTCGGGACTGCAGTCGGTCTGGTCGGGGCCAGGGCCGGCCCGGCGGGCGCAGCAGGCGGCGCCATCACGGGCGCGGCTGCCGCCGAGTACCCTGCCTCCGCGACTGTGGGTATGGCGCCAGACACACCTCCGGGCACGGCCGGAACCCCCGCAGGCTGCGCGCCTTTAAGGGCCTTCTCCAGGTTCTTCTGCGATATCACGAATCCCAGGGCAGCCCCCAGGACTCCCCCCAGGAGGAATCTTGCCATGCTATCCATCCCGATTCCCTTCCTTGGCACCTACTTCTCGCGGCTGATGCGGCCGCAACGGACTAATTCTACCCCCATCCAGACGGTTCCTTCCCAACCTCGCCATCAAACAGCCAGCGGGGGAGGCGGCAGCCACGGAGATAGTATCGGCGGGAGCACGGGAACCTTGATTTGGCTCTGCGATCCGGCTACTGTATCCCCTCCCCCCGGAGCTTTCGCCTCCGCGCGAGGAACTCCGTGATGCGCCTCTCCGATCCCTGATTCGTAGGACGATAGAACTCCTTGTCGCCTACCCCTTCGGGCAGGTAGCGCTGCGGGCTGCGGCCTCCTTGATCGTTAGGGTAATCTAACGTCGTGCCGTCCCCCATTCTCTTGGCACCCGAGTAGCCCGTGCTGCGCAGAAACACGGGAGGAGACTGGGCACCATGTTCTTCAATCTCTCTGAGCGCGGCGGTGATACCGACATGCGAGGCGTTTGACTTGGGAGCGCATGCAAGATACGTGACCCCATGGGCCAGGTTGACGCGACACTCGGGAAGCCCTACGAACTCCACTGCTCGCGACACGGCCACCGCTGTTTCGAGGGCGCGCGGATCGGCGTTGCCGATATCTTCCGAGGCGAAGATGATGAGGCGCCGGGCTATGAACTTGGGGTCTTCACCGCCGGTGAGCATCACGGCCAGGTAATAGAGGGCTGCGTCGGGATCAGAGCCTCGCAGGCTCTTGATGAAGGCCGAGATCACATCGTAATGAGCGCCGGCGTCCTTGTCGTATAAGATCAGCTTCCGCTGGGCGGCTTCCTGCACGGTGGCTTCATCGAGTCGCGCCCCAGGCTTCGCCCAAGCCAGAACGAGTGCCCGCTCTAGAATGCCAAGGGCCCGCCGAGCGTCCCCAAGGGCACCTTCGGCTATCAGAGCCAGCGCCGCATCGTCCACCACCACCCCCACTGGCGCATCAGTCGCCAGGGCCCGCTCAAGCAAGACGCGGATATCAGCGAGCGACAGCGGCTGGAATTGGAACAGCTCGCACCGGGAGATCAGCGCCGGGATGACCTCGAAGTAGGGGTGCTCGGTGGAAGCGCCGATGAGAGTCACTATGCCGTCTTCGACCGCATGAAGGAGTGCGTCCTGCTGAGTCTTCGAGAAACGGTGGATCTCATCGATGAAGAGAACAGTACGCTGGCCGGTCTGCGCGCGGCGGTCTTGAGCTCCTTCGATCGCCTTGCGCGCCTCAGCCACCCCCGAGTTGACCGCAGAAATCTCTTCGTACGCTGATCCGGTCTCTGCGGCTACCAAGCGCGCCACCGTGGTCTTGCCCGTGCCGGGAGGGCCGAAGAAGATCATCGAGCCTACGGTGCCGGTCTCGATTGCCACCCGCAGAGACGCCCCCTCCGCGAGCAGGTGTGGCTGCCCCACCACCTGGCCGATCCGCTGCGGCCGCACACGCGCCGCTAATGGCGCGCTCTCGGACAAATCGGCCATCAGGCGGGAGTGAAAGAGGTCATCCTTTGGCATATCCGCCGTCCATGACCTGATTCTACCAGCGGAACACGCCGCGCGGAGCGATCCGTCGTTTCGGGACTGCAGGTATTGGCTAGAATATGGGCAATAGGGCATCGGGGGGTGAACAAGTGCGCCAGGTCCTTGTCCTGAATTCTACGTACGAACCGGTGAACGTCTGCTCGACCCGCCGGGCTGTGGTGCTGCTGCTCAAAGGCAAGGCCGAGACTGTGGAGGCCACCGGGGCCATCTTCCATTCCGAGCGAGCCGTGGTCGCGATCCCTCAAGTGATCAAGCTTCTTCACTATGTTCGCCTGCCTCATGCCGAGGGGCGCCGGCTGTCCCGGCGAGCCATCCTGGCCCGGGATGGGTTCTGCTGTCAGTATTGCGGCAGCACCCGGCATCTGACACTCGACCACATCGTGCCGCGGAGCCGGGGAGGACTCACGTCCTGGGACAACGTGGTGACTTCGTGTGCCCCCTGCAATGTGCGCAAAGGAGCCTGCCTGCCCTCGGAGGTGGGGATGTCGCCCTCAAGGAAGCCGCGGCCCCCGCTGCCGGGTGACTTCGTCTTGGCCTCGCAGCGCGCGGTGCCCGAGGCCTGGTTGCCCTACTTGGAATTCGCGGTGATGTAGCTCCCCAGCCTCAGGTACTTCTCGCGCCTGAGACGGAGTCTTTCCGCCGGGTCGAGCCGGAGGAGCTCCAGCAAAGCCAGTTGGATCTCGTGCATCAGCCTTCGGGCGGTCAAGGCCTGATCGGTCTGTGCTCCGCCGGGCGGTTCGGGGATGACGGCATCGATCAACCCGAGCTCGAAAAGGCGCGGGGCGGCCACACGCAGGGCCGCCGCAGCCCGTGGCGCTTCGTTGGAGTCGCGCCAGACCAGGGCCGCGCAGCCCTCGGGCGATATGACAGAGTAGATGGAGTTCTCGAGCATCAGCACCCGATCGGCCACCGCCAAAGCCAATGCCCCTCCAGAGCCGCCTTCGCCTATGACCACGGTCACCGTGGGCACCATAAGGTTGGCGAACGTCTCGATGCTCCGCGCGATCGCGCCGGCCTGTCCGCCCTCTTCCGCGTCCTTGCCTGGGTACGCTCCCCCGGTGTCCACCAGGGTGACAACCGGCAGCCCGAACTTCTCGCCTAAGCGGGCAAGCCGCATAGCCTTGCGGTAGCCCTCCGGCCGGGTCATGCCGAAACTACGATCCTGCCGTTCCTTGAGAGAGTGACCTTTTTGATGGCCGATGAGTACGATGCGCTGCTTGCCCAGGGTGGCGAAGCCCCCCACTATCGCCTTATCGTCGCCCTTCAATCGGTCGCCGCTCAGTTCTAAGAAGTCCGGCAGCGCCAGAGCGATGTAGTCCAAGGTCTGTGGCCGGTCTTGATGGCGTGCAAGTTGCACGGTCTTCCAGGCGGCCTCTAGGATGTCGTCTTCTTCAGACACCGACCTCACCTCCCGCCAGGAAGTAGAGAGACTTGCGCCAGCTTCTCTTTAAGCTGCCTGCGGTCCACTACCATGTCGACCTGCCCGTGGGCAAGCTGAGACTCCGACGAGCCGAAATCGGCGGGCAGCTTCTCCCGCGTGGTCTGCTCGATCACCCGCGCCCCCGCGAAACTCATCACCGCTCCCGGCTCGGCCAGGATGATGTCGGCCACGGTGGCGAAGCTCGCGAACACGCCTCCCGTCGTGGGGTGAGTGAGAACTGTGATGTAGGGAAGGCCCGCTTCGGCCAACAGCTGCACCGCGACGACGGTCTTCGCCATCTGCATGAGCGAGAACAGCCCCTCCTGCATGCGAGCCCCGCCCGAGGCCGCCACCACAACCATGGGCCGGCGTTGCTCCACTGCCGCCCGCGCCAACCGGCAGAAGCGCTCCCCCACCACGGAACCCATGGACCCGCCCTGGAACTTGAAATCGAGCACGCCCAGCGCCGCCGGGCGACCGGCTATGTCGCAGAGCACCGCCAAGAAGGCTTCGGTGAGGCCGGTCTGGCTCATCGCTTCCGACATCCGTTCCGGGTAGGGCTTGAGATCCACGAACTGGAGCGGGTCACCCGCACGCAACTCCTCAGCTATGAAGGTGGCGGTGCCTCTGTCGGCCAACTGCGCCACCCGCTCATGCGCGGGCAACGGGTAGTGGTAGGCGCAGTGCGGACATACACGAAGATTCTGTTCCAGGTCGCCCGGCTGCAGAGCGGCGTTGCACTTCTTGCAGTGCTCGCCCGGGGCCTCCGGCCCGGGCGGCGGCTCCTTGCGGGTGACCTGGATTGTTACGTACTTAGCCATTCCACCTGCGGAACACGATGCTGGCGTTGTGCCCACCGAAACCGAAGCTGTTGGAAACAGCCACGTTCACCTGAGCATCCCGAGCCACGTTGGGAACGTAGTCAAGGTCGCAGGCGGGGTCAGGATCCACCAGATTGATGGTGGGGATCACTTTACCCGCCTCCATCGACAACACGGTGGCCGCCGCCTCGAGCGCCCCGGCTGCCCCAAGACAGTGACCGAACATGCTCTTGTTGGAGCTGATCATCACCTTGGAGGCATGGTCGCCCAGAGCCACTTTGATGGCGTTGGTCTCCATGG
This sequence comes from uncultured Actinomycetes bacterium, assembly GCA_963784835.1. Taxonomy (GTDB): domain Bacteria; phylum Actinomycetota; class Thermoleophilia; order RBG-16-64-13; family RBG-16-64-13; genus RBG-16-64-13. The sequence goes on from CAWASM010000005.1 coordinate 174,159, forward strand.
CGTCGCCCAGGGGGGTGGAGGTGCCGTGAGCGTTGATGTAGTCAACCTCGGAGGGGTCGATCTCCGCGTCGCGCAGAGCCCGCTTGATAGCCAGGCCGGCCGGCTCTCCGTTCTCGACGGGTTCTGTGAGATGGGAGGCGTCGCCTGTCATGCCGTATCCACAGATCTCGGCGTAGATGTGGGCGTCACGCTTGAGAGCGTGGTCAAGCTCCTCCAAGACCAACACCCCGCCGCCCTCGCCCATCACAAAGCCATCACGTCCGGCGTCGAAGGGACGGCTGGCCTTCTCAGGCTCGTCATTGCGGGTCGACAGCGCCCGCAGAGCCGCGAAGGCCGACATGCCCACCTGATTCACAGTCGCCTCGGCGCCGCCGGCGAACATGGCGGTGGCGTCCCCCCGCCTGATCAGCGAGAACGCGTCCCCCAGGGCGTTGGTCGAGGCCGCGCAGGCCGTGCAGGTGGCGCTGACCGGGCCTTGTAGACCCAGGATGATCGAACTGGTCGCCGCCGCCATGTTCGCGATGATCATGGGGATGAAGAAGGGGCTGACCCTAGTGGGACCTTTCTCGTAGAGTATCCCGATCTGTTCGTAGAACGTGTCCAAGCCTCCCACTCCCGAGGCGATCAAGGCCCCGACCGCGTACGGGTCTTCTTCGATGGGATAGCCCGAATCCTCCCGGGCCAGCACCGCAGCCGCCGCCCCATACTGGGCAAACCGGTCCATCCGTTTGGCCAACTTCTTGTCGATGAAGGTCACGGGGTCGAAGCCGCGCATCTCGGCCGCGATCTTCACCGGATAGTCCGTGGTGTCAAAGCGCTCTATGAGCCTCACACCGGAGCGACCGGCCAGAAGCGACTCGAGGAACGGCTCCTTGCCGATGCCGATGGGCGACACCACGCCCACGCCGGTCACTACCACTCTCTTGTACTCGATAGTCCTGGGTTTCGCGGTCACCAACTACCTCCTCCCCCCACTAGATGCCGAGCCCGCCGTCGATCGCGAGAACCGCGCCGGTGATGAACGAGGCCGAATCGCCCGCCAGGAAGGCTACCGCGTCGGCCACCCCTTCGGGGGTACCGATCCGGCCGAGCGGGATCTGGCTGATGAGCGCGTTGCGGGCCGCTTCTCCCAATGCTGCCGTCATCTCTGTCTCAATGTAGCCCGGCGCGACGGCGTTCACTCGGACGTTGCGCGAGCCCACCTCTTTGGCCAGCGACTTCGTGAGGCCTATGAGGCCGGCCTTGGCCGCCGAGTAGTTGACCTGGCCAGGGTTGCCCCGCCGGCCCACCACGCTGGAGATGCTTACGATGGAGCCGCTGCGGCGCTTGATCATGCCCCGCAAGACCGCCTTGGTCATGATGAAGGCGCCTTTGAGGTTCACAGTGAGTACGGCGTCCCAATCGCCCTCATCCATGACCAGCATAAGTCCATCACGGGTGATACCAGCATTGTTGATGAGGATGTCCACCGGCCCGAGCGCCACTTCGACGGCGGCGACGGCCGCCTTTGCCTCAGCTTCTTTGGAGACGTCGGCCTTGAAGAAGGTGGTGGGCTGTCCACTGGCCTTCTCCACCTCGCGGGCGGTCTCGGCGCCGCTGTCGGCCAGGTCGATTATGCCGACCTTAGCCCCATCTGCCGCCAACCGCAGGGCTATGGCCCTCCCGATACCCCTCGCGCCCCCGGTGACAAGCGCCACCCGGCCGGCCAGTGGTGCGTTCTTGCCGGTCATACCACTCCCCCAGTCTGTTCCACGGCCTCCAGGGCCTTCCCTAGCGACTCGGCGTCTCCGGTAGATGTCATGGGGAAATCACGAGCGATCCGCTTCATGAGCCCCGTCAGAACGGCCCCCGGCCCCATCTCCAGCCCCTGACTCGGAGCGTCGGTGGCGCCCAGCAGGGCCTCCATGCTCTGCATGAACTTCACCGGGGACATCAACTGCCTCGCGAGCACGCCGGCCAATTCGTCGGGATCCGGATAGCGAAGTTCAGTGGTGGAAAAGAAGCGGCTCTTGCCTTGTGCAAACTCGACCTTGTCGAGCGCCTCGGCGAGGGCCTCGGCGGCTCCGGCCATGAGCGGCGTGTGGAACGCCCCCGAGACCGGGAGAGGCAACACCCTTTTCGCGCCCTTCGCCGTTGCCAGTTCGCCGGCGGCGCGCACCGCGTCCACCGCGCCCGAGATCACAAGCTGCCCAGGAGAATTGTAGTTGGCAAACCAGACGTCGGACAGCGCAGAGCAGGCTTCTTCGAGCACTTCGGTGTCCAGCCCGATGACCGCAGCCATGGTCCCTCCGCGCTGTTCGGCGCAGGCTTGCATGCCCTGGCCCCTCACCTGCACCACCCGTAGCGCGTCGGCGAAGCTCATGTGGCCGGTAGCCACCAAGGCCGAGTACTCACCGAGCGAGTGCCCCGCCGCCACCAGGAAAAAGGCGCCCTTTTCTTCCAGAACCCTCCAGGTAGCCACACTGCAGGTAAGTATCGTAAGCTGCGTCCGGTCGGTGCGGGTGAGTTCCTCCATTGCACCATGGCGGCACAACTCGCCCACGTCCCAACCCAGGACCTCTTCCGCTTCGGCAAATGCCGCCCGCGCCACGGGGAACTCCCAAAGGTGCTCGGCCATTCCCGACGCTTGACTCCCCTGCCCGGGGAACAGTACGAGTGATCCTCCCAATTCAGCCTCCTATCGCGCCCGCGCCGGACGCGCGGCCCCATTCCATCAGACATGCTCCCCAGGTGAGACCCGCACCGAAACCCGTGAGCAGCACTAGGTCTCCGTCCTTGAGCCGCCCTTCTGTCCTGGCGCCACTCAGACACAACGGGATAGAGGCACAGGAAGTGTTGCCGTACTTCTGCAGATTCGTATACACCTTCTCCGGATCGATGCCAAGCTTCTTGACCGCGGCGTCGATGATGCGCAGGTTGGCCTGATGCGGGACGAAGAGATCGACTTCGGCGATATCGCGTCCGCACCGCTCGAGTACCCGGCCCGCCGACTGCACGATCACCCGGGTGGCGAACTTGTAGACTTCGTTGCCGTTCATCCTCATGTAGTGCTGCCGGGCATCCACCGTGGCACACGAGGCGGGTAGTTTGGATCCGCCCGCCGGGACGAGCAAGAACTCCTCGCCGGATCCGTCGCCGCCAAGATCGAAGCCCAGAATGCCGCGCGGAGCTGCGCCTCCGGCCGACGCGCCGGGCTGGGCGCCGCCGCCCACGCCCTGCGCCGACACCACAGCGGCTCCGGCGCCGTCGCCGAACAGCACCGCGGTCGAACGGTCCTCCCAGTCGAGGATGCGAGAGATGGCCTCGGCACCCACCACGAGAACATTGTCGCGAAGACCGCTTGCCACTGCTCCCGTGGCCATGGCGAGCGCGTAGACAAAGCCGGTGCAGCCGGCCGACAAGTCGAAAGCCCCGGCGTCGCCGCAACCACACTCGAGAGCGATACGTGCGGCCGTCGCAGGCATGAGCCTGTCGGGCGAGATGGTGGCGGTGATCACTAGGTCGATGCTCTCGGGGGCGACGCCGGCATCGGCCAGAGCCGCCTTCGCTGCAATGATGCCCAGATCCGAGGAGCTGATGCCCTCAGCCACTACCCGCCTCTCTCCGATGCCGGTGCGCTGTCTGATCCACTCGTCGGAGGTATCAAGCACTGCGGCGAGCTCGTCGTTGGTGACGACCTTCTCGGGCACGTGAGCACCCAGGCCAATAATAGTGACAGGCCTCCCCAACAGGGGAGACACTATTTGACTGGGCATATTCCTAAGGCTCGGCTACCGCAAAGGTGAGAACGCCGCTGCAGACCAGATCCGATCCGACGAAGGCTTTGCCTTCGCCTTTGCCCACGGGCCCCCTGCTCGTGGTGAGACGCATCTCGAGGCGCAGCGTGTCTCCGGGCACCACCGGCCGCTTGAAGCGCACATCGTCGGCTCGGGCGAATAGGATGATCTTGCCTTTGGACTCGGGCCGCGAGAGCACCGCGACAGCGCCGGTCTGCGCTAGGGCCTCCAACTGAAGGACACCCGGGAACACCGGATGTCCGGGGAAGTGTCCCCGGAATACGTCATTGGTGGCCAAAATATCCTTCTCAGCCACAGCATATTCACCAGGCACCAGCTCCGTCACCCTGTCTATAAGCAAGAAGGGGTCCCGATGGGGCAAGATAGCCTCTATCTCAGTTCTGTCCAGCATCTCTACCCCTCTCCGGCCACATCGGCCTTCCCCGGGTCCAGGGTGTAGTATTGTCCAGGATGCGCTTGCCCTTTTCAAGGAAACCCGCTTGTTGCCCGATCTAGTTCGCTAGCTATGCAACTGCAGCTGTCTCTTAGGGTCGCTGATCGGCTACACGAGACCCTTTTGGTGCGCGGAGAACCGTTGGACGCCGCCGAGGCGGCTCGCTTCTTGATGGCCTCGGGCTCTGTGCCCCCTCCGCTTGCCCGTGGCATTCTGACAGCCCTCGTCAGCCAAGATCAGCGTTTTCACTGGGACCAGTCCGACACCGGGCTGCTCTCCCTGCGCAACTGGGAGATCCCCGACCCCGACCTGGCCGAAGTGGCGTTCGTCGCTCTCGACCTGGAGACCACCGGCGCCCGGCCAGGCACCAGCAAGATCACGGAGATCGGCGCTGTGCGCATCGAGGGCTTCCGGGAGGTGGGGCAGTTCTCCACCCTGGTGAACCCCATGAGGCCCATCCCACCGATGATCACGCAGATAACCGGAATCACCCAGGAGATGGTGGCCGATGCCCCCCGCATCGAAGAGGTGGTGCCAGAGCTGCTCGAGTTCCTAAGGGGAGCAGTGGTTGTAGCCCACAATGCCCCGTTCGACGTGGGCTTCCTCAACTACGAGTTGGAGCGTCTCAAGGGGACCAAGCTGGGTGAGGGGGCCCTGGACACGCTTCCTTTGGCCAGAGCGTTGGCGCCGGGTCTGTTCAACTACAAGCTGCACACGGTGGCCGAAGCGATGGGGGCTCCGGGCTTGGCCTGCCACCGCGCCCTGGGCGATGCGCGAGCCACCGCGCACGTCTTCATCCAACTCGCCGGCCGGCTGCAGGAGCGGGGCGTGACCCGGCTGGGTGAAGCCCGCGCCTTCATCAGTCCGTCTTCCCGTCCCACCCTCGAGAAACTGTGCCTCACCCGCGACCTGCCTCGTGCCCCCGGGACCTACCGCTTTCTCGACAAAGACGGACAGATCCTCTACGTGGGCAAGGCCGATCGCCTGGGCGAGCGAGTCCGCTCCTACTTCGTAGCCAGTGCCGCCCTCAGCCGCAAGGTGCGCGGCGCTGTCAGACTGGTGGAGAGCATCGAGTGGGAAGAGACCTGCACCCCCCTGGAGGCCGTGGTGCGGGAACAGGAGCTTATCTTGCAGCACCGCCCCTCGTGCAATCTTCACGGCACCAGACCCGAGACCTACGCCTACATCAAGGCGGGCGGCCCCGGCCGCGGCCTTGCCCTGTTCGCCAGCAGCCGCCCCCCGAAGTGGCTTGCCGGCGACGGCGACTCGGTGCCCCCTGACGGCACGTCGCTCATCATGGGCCCCTTCCGCAAGCGCGCAAGACTGACCTCGGCGTTGGACCTTCTGCAGCGCTGCTACCCCATCCGCCGGTGCCCCCAGCGTCCCGACGGCCGGCCCTGCGTGCGGGGTGAGGCTGGCCACTGCTTGGGCCCTTGCGCGGATGATCCTCGGGTGCGAAAGCAACACGACGCCTTGGTAGTCGACCTGGTGAGTTGGCTGGCCGGCGACAGCCCCCCCGACCGGCCCGACCCGGTAGAGCGTGCCCGAGAAGTCATGCAAGGCCTCTCCAGGCAGAAACGCTACGAAGAAGCCCAGCGCCTGCAGGAGGCGTGCGAGCACCTCCTCAGCGTCCGCCGCTCGTACTGCGCCCTGTCGGAGGCCCGCGACCTGTCCTTCGCGGCCCTCTGGCCACAGACGATCAACGGCGACGGTCCGTCGGTGCGGTTGAATCTGGTGCGGAACGGCAGGCTGCAGGAGCCGGTCACACTGCACCCCGCCACTCTGGAGCGGGATATCAACGCAACCCTTGCGCCTATGTGGGGCCAGCAGGACGAACGAGTGCTGCGGAAAAGCAAAGGCGGCCCGGCGTGGGTGGCAGTGCCCCAGCGAGAACTGGATACGCTCCTCGCGGTAAGGCGCTGGTTCCTCGAAACGGCTCACGCGCCGACGGTGGTGATCCCCCAGCGGGTGAGTGATCCGACCGCCAGACAGGCGGCACTGACGCGGCTTGTCGAAGAAGCCCGCGCCCTGTTTTAGCTATCTAGGCTGTCGCTGCTACCTGGGCCTGGGGAAGCTGGACACCTTTGGCCTTCATCACCACCGTCAGAAGACTGCGATCGACCTTCCCCTTATAGATGGGGATACCCTCACTGACACAGATCCGGATGATGTCCCGAGTATCCGTGCCGAATTCTTCTGCCAGTTCCTCGGGGGTGAAGTGGTTGGCCATCAGTTCTCCTTTCCAGGTCACTTGCTAAACCGGGATCGCCGCGCTCTCAGAGAACAAAAAAGCCCAGCAGTGCGAACTGCCAGGCCCGTCGAAGCCTCCCCTACCACCGGCGCGAGTATGCCTTTGGCACCACTACCGCGACGATGTCGAATGGACTTCCTCATCATGGCCATTGTATCCCCACCTGCCACCGAGAACAACCTAGAGGACGCGCGGCGGCAGTGTCCGTTCATCTTTCATTCAGCTTCGAGTTCCTCGTGCAGGAGCAGGAGGTCGACCTCCGCGCCCGCCTTCACGCCTCGCCATCCACCCGGCACAAAGACCAGACCGTTGGCCCCCACCATGGAACGCAGGATCCCCGATCCTTGCGGGCCGGTAGAAGTGGCGTGCCAGACACTGCCCTCTCGCCAAGCCCTCACCCGCACCACATAGACTCGTCCGTCGGCGCTGGCCAGATCTTCTGCGATGATCGCCTTGTGGAGCGGCCGCACGGCCTGCCTGTACCCCATGAGCCTCAGAAGTGCCGGCCGCACGAACAACTCGAACGAGACCATGGCCGACACCGGGTTGCCGGGCAGCCCGAAGACCAAGGTCCGACCGGACACTCCGAAAGCCATGGGCTTCCCCGGCTTCATGGCCACGCCCCACAAGCGGCGCTCGACCCCGAGTTCGTCCTGCACGTCCTTGACGAAATCGAACCGTCCCACCGAGACCCCGCCCGAAGTGAGCAGCACGTCGTAGCGCAGTCCCTCCTCCATGGCCCGCTTGGTGGCCTCGTGGTCGTCGGTGACTATCCCGAACACGACCGGCTCGATGCCCACCTGCTGGCACTGAGCGCGGAGCGAGTAGCTGTTGGAGTTATGGATCTGTCCAGGGGCGAGAGGCCGATCGACGTCCACCAACTCGCTGCCAGTGGAGATGATGGCCACCCGTGGCTTCCGGTGGACCTCCACCTTCGGATATCCCAGGCTGGCGATCAGTCCGATCTCAGCCGGTCCGAGCGCGCTTCCTGGGCCAAGCACCAAGTCGCCCGCCATGACGTCTTCACCGGCGCGCCGGATATGCAGCCCTTGCTTAGCGGCCTCCAATATCAGTACCCCCGCCGCGGTCTCTTCGGTGACCTCCGACTGCACCACGGCATCGGCGCCTGGAGGAAGGGGGGCACCGGTCATGATCCGGGCGGCTTGTCCCGCAGAGATGGTCACTGCCGACACGTCGCCAGCCGCGATCGTCTCCACGATCTCAAGACGGACCGGCCCTTCGGCCGTCGCACCGGCTGTGTCTTCGGCCCGCACAGCGAATCCATCCATCGCGGAATTGTCGAAGGGAGGCACGTGATGCTGGGCCACTATCTCCGTAGCTAGGACCATGCCGAGGACCTGGGCCAAGGGTAGCGACTCAGATGGAAGCGGGGTCGCCTCGGCCAGCACCAAGGCCTTGGCTTCTCCAATGCTGATCAAATCGACTGACAAGAAACACTCCTCCGGCTCGGTATCTGCTGACCACCGATTTGCACGCTGAGTATAAACCCATCGGGGTCTCCGGCCGATAAGGAGGATAGCATGAGCGCAACAGGCCATACACCAACACCAGAGTTCGCCATGAACCCTATCACGACATCGAATCGTTTTCGCTCAGCCCAGTCGGGTGCTGAAGACCCTGGGGGGCAGCTGCTGCCCGCCCGGCTGCGGATCATCCACGACCTCATCCGGTCCGGGGACTACCAGGTGCCCGCCTCGGCCATAGCCGACCGTATGCTCGAGCAGATGCTCTTCTGCAGGCGGCGGGGCGAAGCCTGAAGTTGTCTCCCGGTCGCTAGGGGCATAGAATCGCACACGCCCCAAGCGAAGTGGAGAAGCTATGCCGCTAACGATCCGCCGGCGTCTCATCGACCGGGTCAGGCAATGGAGGAAGGTAGCGTACGCGTTCTGCGTCGCGCTCGTCGTCCTCGCCAGCGCGGCGGTCTTCCTGTCGGTGTCGACCCCGGAAGCGAGCATCGAGATCGTCAAGGGCCCCATCTTCTTCGACTCCAACCGCGCCTTCCGCGCCACCGAGAGCATGTGGGAGAACCTGTCCCAGGCGACCACCGGGTCTGAAGAGCAGACCAGCGTCATCAACTGGATCGTCTCCCAGCTTCCGAACCCCGAGCTGGCCGAGAAGACTCCTTCGAAGCCCCAATGGGGAATGAGAAAGTGACCCTGCAGAACGTGGCGGTCGTACTCCCGGGCGGCCCGGAGGCCATCCTCATCGCCGCCCCTCGGGACACCCCCAATGTGGTCAAAGTCGAGCCGCTTAGCTACACCAGCGGGACCGGGATCCTCCTTGAGCTCATCCAGGTCTTCTCCCGCCGTCCCCACACGAAGACGCTGATCTTTCTATCCACCGAAGATTCCAACAACGGCGGTCTCGGCATCAGTCGCTTTCTTGATTCCCCCGCGAACCACTGGGAAGTATCGACCATCATTTCCATTCACGGTCTGGGCAAGAAAGCATCCGAGTCCGGCGTCCGCCGAGTGCTGTCGGCAGGAGTGACGGCCGCCCAGGGCACCACTCCCGGCTGGCTGGTGCGGCTGACAGGCGACGTGTTCAACGAAGCCGGACTGAAACTCGAAGTCCCCGGCCTGCTCAGCCAGGCGGCCGACCACGCCCTCTCCCTATCCAAGGGCGACCAGGTAGCCGGCCTCACGCGGGGCATCCCCGCGCTGGGCATCTACGACGACGGCAAGGGCAATCCCAGCGCCGACGGCCTGGCTACCCAGGGGCCTGCGCTCGAGCAACTGCTCCTCTCTTTGGACACTGTGCCCGAGGCGCCCCCCGATCCAGGCACGGCCCTGCTTCTCCAGTCCGGACGCTACCTGACGAGCCGGGCCATCACCATACTTGCGATCCTCTGCCTGCTTCCCGCGTTCTCTGCGCTTGTCATCTGGCTGTGGGCCTCCCGCGTCAACTCACGAGCCGCCCTTCGCCATCTGCGCAACCTCGCCTCGTTCGCTCTGCCCATGGCGCTCTTCTTCATCTGGAGCTACATCCTGGCCGTCGCCGGGCTTATCCCCCGGTACCGGTTCCAGGTGCCCACCATGGACGGACCGGCCACGCAGCCCAAAGCCGCTCCCACGATCATCCTCATACTTCTGGGGTTGGCCGGTTTTGTCGCTTCGCGCCGCTTTCTAGGCTACTTCCGTCCGCAGGAGTCCAAGCCGGTCACCGAGATGGCCAAGCTGTGCACCGGTTTTCTCAGCCTCCTGCTGGGCATGATCATGATGCTCTCGCGCTCTCCCTTCCTGATACTCCCCTGCCTGGCCGCGGCCTGGTTCTGGCCCCTCTCCACCTGCTTCGCAGAACCGGTCTATTCGGGAGCGCTCTGGAGACACCGGCTGACCACCAACGCCCCTCTACTCCTGTTCGGCCTGCTCGCGCCGCTGTTCCTATACGGGTACGTGGCCGTAGGGCACGAAGTGGGCTGGTGGAAGGCATGGTGGTACCTCCTAGTTCAGATAGTCTCCGGCGCCTATGGAGTCCGCGGGATCATGGCGGTCATGTTCATGACAACGGCCTTTGCCCTGCTCCTGGGAGTCAAGCGAATGCGGGTGGTACCCATCGAGACCCTGGAGGTCACCGACGACCTGAGCATGTTGGAGCCGCCGGTGCCGCGGGCAAGGCGCAGACAGCAGACGCCGGAGCGCCCGCCCTTATCCCCCTGGGGGTGATGAGTGGCCAAGGGGAGCGTGGGGGTCGGTCTCCGATTTTGAACGCGCGGACGCGCGAACCACTCCGACCGACCCCCACGCCCCCCTTGGCGTCACTCTATCTACGGGTTCGGAATCGAAGGGTCTTGGCCGGCAGGAGGCGCGAGAGCGAGGCGAGTCGCGCCAACAAGCGGGCAGGAGGCGCGAGAGCGAAGCGAGTCGCGCCAGCAAGTGGGCAGGAGGCGCGAGAGCGAAGCGAGTCGCGCCACCAGGTGAGCGGCACCTCAAGCGTCCCCCATCGCTGAGTGGGCGCCCAGAGGCGACGGGGCCGGCCGGAGTGGTTCGCGCGTCCGCGCGTTCAAAACGGAGGCCGGCCCGCGTCCTCTGGGCCACTGAAGCCCACCCACTGATTGGGCCCGTCCCCGGACTGATAGTGACGCCAAGGGGGCATAGGGGTCGGAGCGAAGCTTTGCGTACTCGCTGTGCTTCGCGCAGGCCCCTATGCCCCCTTGGCCACTAGAAGAACTTCTTGCGCCAAAACACCACCGCGAACGCCGCCGAGATCACCACAGCTATCACAATGGTGATGGTGAATGCGTGAGCGTAGTTCTCAAAGGGTAGCGTCACGTTCATCCCGTAGGCGGCGAACACCATCGCCGGAATGGACAGGATGATCGTCAACACGGTCAGCAACTTCATCACACGGTTGAGGTTGTTGGAGATCACCGAGGTGAAGGCGTCCATCATGCCGGTGAGGATATCGGTGTAGATACGGGCCATCTCAGCGGCCTGCTTGAGCTCGATGCCCACGTCCTCAAGCAGCTCCTCGTCCTCTTCATACATCTTGAGCGTCTTCGTACGTGGCAGTTTCTGCAGCACCGCGTCGTTCGAGCGGAGCGAGGTGGTGAAGTACACCAGCGACTTCTGCAGGCTTAGAAGGTCGAAGATCTCGGAGTTCTTCATCGACGCGCGCAGCTTGCTCTCCAACTTGTCGGTCTCGCGGTCGATGCGTCCCAGGTAGCGCAAGTAGAAGGCCGACACTCGCTGCAGGATCTGCAGCACGAAACGCGTCTTCCACTGAGTGGTGAAACCCTTGACTGCTCCCCGTTCGAACTCGCCGAGGATAGGGTTAGGCCTAAGACATGTGGTGATGAGATAGTCGGGATGGACCAGCATCCCCAGCGGGATGGTGTTGTATTCCTGCTGGTCGTCCTCCCGCACCAACACCGGTATGTCCACGATGATGTGAGTCAGCCCATCTTCCACGTCTATCCGTGATTTCTCTTCCTCGTCCAGAGGGCCCTTGAGCAGATCGAGCGGGATCGATAGTTCCCGACTGACTCGTTCGAGTTCCTCCTCCGTGGGACTGACCAGATCGATCCACGAACCGGGTTCGAACTTCTCCAATCGCGCAAGACCTGTTGGGGTCGTTTTGAGAATGGCGAGCATGACTCACCCCCTTCACTGGACGTGCGGACGCACCGCGTTTCATGTGGCTTCTCTTTCTCGCTGCTCTAGGATCACCAACTAGAAGACCGCCCGGAAAGGCGGCCCATTCCAACCTGTGCATTCTCTCACGAACTCCCCACCCGCGCTATCATTACGCCCCATGGCCATTCCCGTGGAATCCATCGCTCGCGACCTCCGCTCCGCCATCCGCGGCGACGTGGAATTCGACCCCATCAGCCGTCGGCTCTATGCCACCGACGCGGGCCTCAGTCAGATCGAACCCTTGGGTGTCGTCTCTCCCCGCGACGCCGAGGACGTGGCAACCCTGACCACCTATGCAGCCGAACGGGGTCTGTCACTGGTGGGCCGAGGGATGGGCTCGGGATTGAACGGCGCCGCCGTAGGCCCCGGCATCCAAGTGGACTTCACCCGCTACATGAACGCGGTGCTCGAAGTGGGTCCCGACGCTTCCTGGGTGCGGGTGCAACCGGGGCTGGTGATGGCCGTTCTCAACCGGCACCTTCGGGACTTCAGCGTCTTCTTCGCTCCCGACCCCTCCAGCGAGAACCACTGCAGCCTGGGCGGCATGATAGGCACCAACGCTTCGGGGCCTCGCACCGTGGCCTACGGAGCCACCAAAGACCACGTGCTGGCCCTGGATCTGGTCATGGCCGACGGCAGCCCGTACCAGGCGCGGCCCTTGGAGCTCGACGGCCCCGACATGCAGGCCTTCCTGGCCGGCGGCACTGCGGCCGGGCGAGCGTTCGCGGCCGTGCTCCCCGAGTTGCGCGCCTCCGAAGACAAGATCCGCGCCGCCATGCCCCGGGTGGTCAAGAACTCCTGTGGGTATCGCGTCGAGGCCGTCCTGGGAACGAGCCGCCCCGAAACGCAGGCCACGGCCCCTGGCGCGACCCCGCTCGCGACGCCGTCGTGTGCCGCCGTCCCCGCCCTAGCTCACCTTCAGCGGCTGTTCGTCGGCGCAGAGGGGACACTGGGCCTAGTCACCGAAGCCACCCTCAACCTGGTCCCCCTACCCGCGAAGCGCGGCATCGCCATGGTCTACTTCCCCTCGGTGTTCACCGTGGGAGAGGCGGTCCCTGGGATCCTTGCCCTGGCGCCCACCGCCGCGGAGATCATGGACTCCCGCTTCCTGGCCCTGATGCGCAGGCACGACTCCCGCATGGATGCCATGCTGCCCGAGCACACCGACACCGCGCTCCTAGTCGAGTTCGAGGGACGCGACGACACTGAACTCGCCGACAAGTTCGCGGCCTTGGGCCGCCACCTCAAGGGCACCGCAGCGCTGCGGTTCGTGCGCGCCACCGATGCCGCCGAAACCGAGTACCTCTGGAAGGTGCGCAAGTCGGCCGTGGCCTTGATGCAGCGTATGCCCGGGGCGCGCCAGCCGCTGCCCTTCGTCGAGGACATCACCGTCCATCCCACGGAACTGCCCGCCCTCGTAGACTTCCTGCAGAAGCTCTTCGACAGTGAGGGTGTGGAGGCCGTCATGGTGGGCCATGTGGGCGATGGCAACCTGCACACCAGACCGGTGCTCGATCCCAAAGACTCAGCCGACGCCTGCCTCATGGACAAGCTCTACAGCGAGATCTCAGCCTACGTTCTAAGCGTGCGCGGCACCATGTCCGGCGAGCACGGCGATGGTCTGGTCAACACCCCTCACCTGCAAGAGATGTACGGAGAGGAGATCTACACCTTCTTCACGCGTATCAAGAATGCTTTCGATCCTCGGAACGTGATGAACCCCGGCAAGAAGGTCGGGCCGCAGGAGCCCTCCGGCACCCTGTTCCACGACGCTCGCTATGGCCCGGGATACACGACCCTGCCCCAAAGAACTCTGCTGCACTTCGCCCCACGCGGATACGAAGGCGAAATCGAACGCTGTCACGGCTGCGCCTTGTGCAAGAGCGCGCTCACCACCACCATGTGCCCCACCTACAAGGCCACGCGGCGCGAGCACGCCTCCCCCCGGGCCAAGGCCAATCTGTTGCGAGGCATCATCACCGGCGCGCTCGACCCGCAGAGCACCTACGCACTGGCCGCCACCAAGGCGGTGACCGACTACTGCATCGAATGCGGCATGTGCGCCGTGGAGTGCCCGTCGAACGTGAACATCCCCAAGCTGATGTTGGAGGCCAAGAGCCGGTACCGGGAGGCCCACCGAGCGTCTCCGGTGGAGATGATCCTCGGCCGGGCAGAAGCGGTGTCGCGGCTCGGCCACCTGGCTGCGCCTCTGGCCAACCGGTTGGTCAATCGCCCCACCCTTCGGCGCCTGGCCGAGCCGCTCCTGGGTATCGACCGCCGCCGCCCGATGGCGCCCTTTGCCCGTAGGACCTTCCGCGAGTTGGTGGCCGCTAGGGGGATCGCCGCGGCACCGGGCGCGTCGCCCGCCGGCGGCGCGACGCTGGCCGCGGCAACACCGGCAGTCCCAACCGTCGCCTACTTTTGTGACCTTTACGCCGACTACAACGATCCAGACCTCGCCCTCACCGTGGAGAGGGTACTCGCGGCTCACGGAATACGCGTCACCGTGCCCGAGCAGCGGGCCAGCGGCATCCCGGAGATGCTATACGGATACGCCGGCAAGGCCCAGGAGACGGCCAAGTTCAACGTGAACGCGGCCTTGCCCCATGTCCAGTCCGGTGCCGTCCTGGTCAGTGCCGAACCGACCGCCACCTTCGCCTTCAAGGTCCACTACCCAGACTATGTGAACAGCCCCGACTGCTCGCTGGTGGCCAACGCCACTCGCGACCTGGGGGAATTCCTGCTGCAACGACGCCTCGACCACCCCGAAGCGGCCCCCGCAGCCGGCCCCTTGCTGGCGGCGCAGGGCGCCCGCGACGGCGCCCCTCTGCGCATCGGCTACCACCAGCCCTGCCACCTGAAGGCTCAGCAGATCGGCAACCCCGGCCTTGAGTTGCTCCGGGAGATACCCGGGTTGGAGATCATCGACCTGGCCGCCGGCTGTTGCGGCATGGCCGGCACCTTCGGCATGAAGGCGGGCACCTACGACTTCTCCCTGGCTGTAGGCGCGCCCCTGTTCAACCGAGTGGCTGAAGTGGCGCCCGATCTGGTCGCCAGTGAATGCAGCACCTGCCGCATGCAACTGCAGCAAGCTACCGGCAGGCGGGCGGTCCACCCCATCATGCTACTGGCCGAGGCGTACAGCGTTTGACTTGGGGCCGGGCTAGGCAGGCCTGGCGATGGCCGATGACTGAGAAGCGAACTTGCGCACTGGACTGATACTCGTCCCGATCTTCTTAGTGGTGACGGTTCTCTTCTTCCCCTAGCCGGCAACGGCCCGGGAACACGCGGCGGCTCCTGCCGGACCCCGCTCCAGGTCTAGCGACCGGTAGCCTTCGCCTTTCGCCCGCCGCTCTTCGCGCCGCTCTTCTTCCTGGCGGCCGACTTCTTCTGCGCGGTGGTCTTCTTCGACCCGGTGGTCTTCTTCGGTGCGGACTTAGGCACCGGCGACTTCGCGGCGGCGCGCTTCTGCGAGCCCTTCGCTGGTGACCCCGGCTTGTCAGGCGGACGCTTCCGAGCTCGCCGTATCAGCCAGCAGGCCACGATCGGTGCCAGCACGATCACCACCAGGGCGATGACCTGGGCTTCCTTCAAGCCCCACAACAGTGGGTCGTTCACACGCCAGAAAGAGATGACGAAGCGGCCGACCGAATACAGCCAGAAGAAGGTGAGGATCGAGAGCCCGTTCACCTTCATCAGCCGCGGCATCAGCCAGATGAGCAGTCCCACCACGACGATCAGCCACAGCTGTTCGTACATGGGCGTGGGGTGGGTGGGGACCCCGAGAAGGTTGGCGGGGATGAACGAATGGGGGTTGGTGTAGGTGAGGTTCCATGCCGAGCTGGTGGGCGATCCCCAAGTATCGCCGTTGATGATGTTGGCGCACTTGCCGATGATCTGCCCGATCGGGAAGGCCAGAGCAGTGGAGTCGATCACCTTCAGCCACGACAGCTTCTTCCACTTGCAGTAGATCAGGATGCCAAGCAGGCCGCCCCCGACCACGCCATAGATGGCCAGGCCCACGAGTTGCCCCCCGAATATCTTGCCGGGGTTCTCCAAGTAGTAGCCGAAATGATCGAGCACGTGAACCAGCCGAGCCCCGAGGATGCCGAACGGCACACCGAAGACGGCGATGCCGAGCACGTGATGCGAAGCGATGCCCCGCTTCACGAGTTGGCGCGATATGACCCACAGCGCGACCGCCACCGCTATCGCCATGATGATGCCGTACCAGCGGATCTCCAATGGACCCAGCTTCGTGATGACCGGGTCTATGTTTATGGTCATGGCCGCGACCTCGTCACCAAGCGCGCGCTCCGCTCAGCCAGCGCCACCCCCCGGACCGCTCCTAGCCCCACTACCGGCCTCACTGCTTGTCGTAGAAGAGAACGCCGCCCTTGGCCCAGTTCTCCTTGGGGTAGTCCTCGATGATCACATCCACCTGCTCTTCGGGCGCACCGGTGTACTTCGCCACCACGGCGGTCATCTCGCGTACCAGCCGGCGCTTCTGTTCGACACTCCGACCTTCGAGCATCTTGACGACGATGAGGGGCACGACGTCCTCCTGTTCGGCACTGCGCTATGCCCCGGTACTCTACCACTCAACAGCGGGCGCTTCTGATACCGCCGACGTCGCACCCGAGTGCCCTAGGGTACCTTCGTACCAGCGATGTTCTCCGCCACCCACGCGGAGCATTCTGCCTCGGAAGGAGCGTTCTTTGTCCAGTAGTCCATCCGGTCGAGCATGTACGCTTCGTAGCCGGTAGTGGCATTGTGGACGGCCACCAGCTTCTGGTCGATCAGGGATCGTACGGAGGTCTTCCACAACGCGGCCTCCTCGGGAGCAAGAGAGATCACCTCGCGGCCAGGCTGCACTTGGAAGGAGACCATGGCGTCATAGTCGTCGGCCGAAGCCACCTTCGCCCAGTACTCCTCGAACTCCCGGCTGACATCGGTGAAGACCCGCTGGATGCCGGGCGGAAGCTGGTTCCACCTGTCCTTGTTCATGACCAGGCACATGGTTCGGGTGGAGCCGACCGCGAAGCACTCGGTGACATATCTCACCACCTCCGCCTGCTTCCGGCCCAGCAGGACCGCGCGCGGCGCGATGGTCCCGGCGACCACCCCTTGGGACATCAGGTCAAAGACATCGCGCGGACTCGCCGCGTAGCTCTCCGCCCCCAAGAGAGCAGCCACATCGGCGCCCACGCCGTCCCCTCCCAGAACCACGCCTTCCAAATCCGCAAGCGTCCGTACGGGCTTGTCGGTGTTGAGCAACACCTGCGGCCCGGTCGCCGAGACGGCCAGCACGTGCACGTGGTCGAGTTCGGCTGGTCTGAATCCGCTGCAGAAATCGTTGGCGGCCATGGTCGCGACGTAGCCGGAGGGATACCCGTTGGGCAGGTCCAGAATCTCCATCACCGGAAAGACCCCCGGAGTGTCGGCCAAGGCGAAGAAGCCAAGGTCGGAGACACCGGTCAACACTCCGTCATACACCTTGTCGGCGGGCGAGAGCGAGGTACCCGGGAAGTACTCGAATGCCACGGCCCCGTGCGTCCGAGAAGTGATCTCGCTCTGCCACATCTCGCTCACCACGGCGATCTTGTCCGCGGCGGGGAGCGGCATGTTGAAGGTTAAGGTCCAGGTGCCCTCCGGGTAGGTGGACGTCGTGGTGGCGGCCACCGTCGTTGAGACTGGGCGCGCATTGGTGGTGGTCGTCGGCATCGCGGTGGTCGTACTGTCGTCGCCTCCGTCGCAAGCTACCAGCATCGGAGCCAACACCAGCAACAGCGCAAGCGCGAATATCAGCACGCACACCAGGATCGATGCTTTCTTCATCGCGAGGTCTCCTCCAGCATCGCCAGGCGCATGGGCGCCAGGGCCATCATCGCTGCCCCCTCACTTAGCCAGCCTCACCAGCATGTGCTTCGCGAACCAGGCGTGTCCACGCCCCACCAACCGGATCAGGTGCATCATGCCCACCAGAAGAATCACTCCACCGATCACCGCAATAGGGATGCCCCAAGTCGGGAACCACCAGTGATAGGCCACGCCTTCATAAATGAAGTCCGCGCTCGCGAACCAGCCCCACCCCACTGATGCGATCAGCCAGAGCCCAGCCGAAAGCCCCGCCACCGCAACAGAGAAGTACAAGCAGCCCATGGGCAGCATCGCGATCATGTAGACCATAGAAGCCCACGTGCGGCCGTCCTTCACCCAGAACACCATCCGCTGAAGCAGGCTCATGTTCGGCGGCTCGGCCCGCTCCCGGCGCGGCATCCTTGTGCCCAGAAGCCCTTCCACCAGCCTTCCCTCGAACAGCGCCAGCGCCCGCACCATCCCCAGTGCCAGGAGGAACAGCGGTATTCCGACGATCATCACCAGCATGGCCCCGGCCGTCGAGACCCCGGTGACCACGATGGTGAAGTAGGTGATGCCCGTCGCAAGCGACAGGATCATGTAGGCAAGAGCCTTGTAGGCGGCCGGGTCGACGAAGACACCAAAGATCTGCTGCCAAACCCCGGGTTCCGCCCCGGCGCCAGCCGTGGCCGCGGCCATGCCAGCCCGCACGCCGGGTAGGGTGGGCCCGTAGTGGGGAGCCTGCCCGTATGCCGGCGCGGGCGCCCTGCCTGGACCGGCCGGCGGGGCGGGCGATGTCGGGACGCTAAGCACCGCGCCGGCCGCCGCCTGCGCCGGAGCCGCTCCCACATAGGCCGCCGCCACTTCCTCAGGTGTCCCGTAGCTGTCCGCTATGCTCGGGAAATCGTTCCCGGTCGCCACTTCCGCCCGCAGATACTCCTCCGCGTCACAGAGGGCATCCTGCACCAGGGCCGGATCTGCCCCGGCCGACACCAGCGCCGCTTGAAGCTCCCTCAAGATAGCCGTCTATATCCTTAGCCACGATGTCCCTCCAGAACGGCATCCACGAATTCGCGAGTGCGTTTCCACGATCCTTGCCATAAGGCCATCGCCTGCCGGCCCTCCTCGGTCACCTGGTAGTAACGGCGGGGTGGCCCGGCCACCGACGGTTCCACTTCGCTCGTCAGCAACCCCCCGGCCTCGAGCGACCGCAGCACCGGGTAGAGCGTTCCTTGCTTCACCGGCAGTCCCTCGCCGAAGCCCTCGAGCTCCTTGGCGATCTGATAGCCGTAGAGAGGCTTGTCCGCATGGGCGAGGAGCGCCAGCAGCGCGAGCGACACGATGCCCGAACTCAGCTCCTTCTGGAACTTGCGCACCGAGGCAGCCACGGCCTCCGGCAGCTCATCGCCCTGAAACGGTGTTGAGGGTATGTCGATCATTCAGTCTCGCCTCCGATCCCTCGAACCGAGGCCACCGACCGTCCGGCAGGCCTTGTAGTCGTTGCTGAGTCCGCACGAGACGTTGCCGCTCGGCCGGGTTAATTCATAACCCCACTATACTACGAAGTTACTAATAGTCAAGGCGTCGGGATGCCGAACAAGATCTTTCGCTGTTGGGAAGAGACAGGCGGGGTTGCCGGTGGTGAATCTTGAACGGGGCTCTGCCTCACCCCGTCGCGAAATGGACGATCACCCCGATCGTCCACACCGATCCCGCCAGGAGCACCATCCCCAGCTCAACCAGCATGCCGAGGCCCATCGCCTTGAGCGCCTCGCCGCTGGATCTCAGAGCCAACTGATAGTCCCCCCGCCGCGCGTATTCGCTTGCGAACAGGCCGGCAGCGAAGCCGACGAAGAGACCGGCCACGGGAATCACAAACATCCCCACGATACCGGCAAGTGTCGCCACGAGTGTCGAGCGCCCTGGGATCTTCTCCTTCTTCAGCCTACGGCCCGTCAGCAGGGCACTGGCCGAGAAGCCGATGAGGGCCAGCAGGGCGCCGATGCCGGCAGCGGTCCACGCTGCGGCCGAGCCAAGCACCCACCCCCAGGCGATCAGCGCCACAAAGGCGACGGGGCTTCCGGGCATCACCGGGATGATCGTCCCGAGCGCCGCGACGGCCAAAAGGACGCCTGCCACAACAGTCATGATGATATCCACGGTCATGCTGCTCATTTGAACACTGATGGAGCGCGGGGGCAATGGGTCGAGACAGGGCGCAGCCCATTGCACCCAACGTGCAGTCGACGGACAATACCTATGTTGTGCACACCACAAAAGAGGCGCGCACCATGTCCGCAGACCTAGACGACCTCACCGAGTCCCGCCGGCGCATCGCCGCCGCGTACGACCCGCGCCTCCTCGAAGAGGCCGGGCACCGCCTGGCCGGCCTGCTGGCCTCTCACCTGGCCCGGGTCCAACGTTCTGAAGGTCCCGTACTACCATGGGCCGACCCGCCCGACGCCATCCGCGACGCCGCCGCGATACTCCACGGCTCGGCGCCCGACGGCGCGGCGGCCCAGACCGCCGCGCGGGCAGCAGGTGGCGTCGCAGTCCCAAGCGGCTCTGCAGGCCCGACGATCTCCGAAGATTTCGCCCGCCTCGTCCAGATCATGCTCGACCGAGGCCTGAACCTCCACGATCCCCGCTACATAGGCCACCAGGTCCCCGCACCGGTGCCGCTGGCCGGCCTCTTCGACGCGGTCGGCTCGGTCACCAACCAGTGCATGGCCATATACGAGATGGGCCCTTGGGCCACAGCCGTGGAGAGAGCCTTGGTCGCCGAGATCGGCCAGGCCGTCGGCTGGGCCCCCGACGGCTTCGCCGGCGCCGTCACCCACGGCGGGTCCCTCGCCAATCTCACGGCCCTGCTCACGGCCCGCAACGTGGCCCTGAGCGGCTCGTGGGATCAGGGGCTGGCGTGGGACGGGCTCGACCGCGACGGACTGGACAGACTGGCCCATGAGGCCGCGCCTCCCCGCCCCGAGCCGGAACCGCATCCCCCCGAATCGACCTCGGCCGCGCTGACGCCCGCCCAGCTGGCCACCCTGGCGCACGAAGAATCGCCGCCCAGGCACAAACACGCGCCGCGCTCCCGCGGCTCGCACCCCGGCCCGGGCGCTGCCCCGCCTCCGGTCCTGCTCACTCACGCCGACGCTCACTACAGCGTGGCCCGTGCCGCCGGCATACTGGGCCTCGGCAGCCGCCAGATCGTCCGCGTGGGCCTCGACGATCGCGGCCGCATGGATCCCCAGCAACTCGACGCCGAGCTGACCCGCCTGCGCGCCGTGAACCGCCCCATCGTAGCCGTCGTCGCCTGCGCCTGCGCCACGCCCACAGGGGCTTTCGACCCTCTCCCCGACATCGCCGCCGTGTGCCGCCGCCACGGAGTCTGGCTGCACGTCGACGCCGCCCATGGCGGTGCGGCCGTGCTCAGCGACCGGCACCGCCACTTGCTGGCCGGCCTGGAACTGGCCGACAGCGTCGTCTGGGACGCCCACAAGATGCTCTTCGTCCCCGCTCTCTGCGCCTTCGTTCTCTACCGCGACAAGGCCCACGGGTTCGACGCCTTCCGGCAGGACGCGCCCTACCTCTTCGATCCCGCGGCGCCCGGCCTGGCCGAATACGACAGCGGCGTGCGCACGGTGGAGTGCACCAAGCGGGCCGCGGCCTTCGGGCTGTGGGGCGTGTGGTCGCTGTTCGGCCGGCAGCTCTTCGCCGATATGGTGGATGTCACCTTCGCCCTGGGCCGCACCTTCTACGAGAAGCTGTCGGCAGCCGAGGACTTCGTCCCGCTCCACGAGACCGAGTGCAACATCGTGGTCTTCCGCCACATCCCGACCGAGCTGCGCGACGCCCCGGCCGAGCGCATCGGCGCCTTCCAGCTGGAGCTGCGCCGCCGTCTCATCGAGTCGGGTGAGTTCTACATCGTGCCTTCCAAGCACCAGGGCGTGGGCGCGCTGCGGGTGACCATTATCAACCCGCTCACCACCCCCGACCACCTGGATGGGCTGATGGAGGCGCTGCGGCGACACGGCAAGGAGTTGCTGGAGAGCTGAGGGAGGCCGCGCTGAGCGACAGGGGCCGCGCCTGCGGAGCGAGGCTGGCGCCGTCCGACGGAATCGCGCCGTCCGACGGAATCGCGCCGCTTCATGCGGCCCGCCGGCCCAACCCTACATGGTCACCCGGAGTACCTCGGCGATGCTGGTGAGTCCGGCCAAGACCTTCAAGCGCCCGTCTTCGCGCAGCCCCCGGATGCCTTCCGCGACGGCCTGGTCCCGTATCTGATCGGCCGAAGCGTCGTCCAAGATGAGACGCCGGATCTCTCGGGTCACCGGAAGCACTTCGAACAATCCCACTCGCCCGCTGTACCCCGTGTTGTAGCAGCGAGCGCACCCCACAGGCCGGACGACCTGTGCCGTTCCGATGCCCGCACCTAGGAAGTTCCTCTCCTCTTCGGTCATCTCGGCCTCGGTGAGAGTCACCGTCTCCTTGCAGCGGTCGCACAAACGGCGCGCCAGCCTTTGCGCCACAACCAACTCCAGCGCCGAGGCGATCAGGTAAGGAGGTATGCCCATTTCCGACAGACGGGTGATGGCCGTCGGGGCGTCGTTCGTGTGAAGGGTGGAGAGCACCAGGTGGCCGGTGAGTGAGGCCTCGGTGGCTATGATGGCGGTCTCATGGTCCCGTATCTCTCCGACCATGATGATGTCGGGGTCGCTGCGCACCAGAGCCCTCAAGAGAGACGCGAAAGTCAGTCCGATATTCGCTCGGACCTGAGATTGCGTCACCCCGACAATGCGGCGCTCCACAGGATCTTCCACCGTGTAGATCTTGACTTTGGGGCTGTTGATCTCCGCCAACCCCGCATACAACGTGGTCGACTTGCCCGAGCCTGTCGGACCGGTCACCAGCACCTCGCCCCACGGGCGCTTGATCGCTTGGCGGAAGAGGGCCAACTCGTGCTCCGCCATCCCCAGTTGTTCCAGCGTGACCATGGTTCCGCGGTCATCGAGCAGTCTGATGGTCACATTCTCCCCATGCACGGTGGGAACGGTGGCGATACGCAGGTCGATGGATCCCTCGTCCGAGCGGAAGGTAGCTCGCCCGTCCTGCGGTAGACGTTTGTCGGCGATGTTCATGTCGCCCAGGATCTTGATGCGCGAGACGACGCCCAGCTTGAGTTCTCCGCCGACGGTGGTGAGAGGGTAGAGGATCCCGTCGACCCTTAGCCGGACGGCTATGCCGTTCTCCTGCGGCTCGAAGTGGATGTCGGAGGCCTTGCGGCGCATCGCAGTGAGAATCACATCGTCCACCACGGAGATCACGGCGTCGTGCTCCGCTGCCTTCCGTTCCTCGGGCTCCACCGTCTCTACTGGGATGTGGCCGCCTTCGAGCCGCCCCTGCCCCGTGAACACCAGATCCCAGGCCTCACGGATGGAGGCCAAGGTGGTGACCACGGCTCTGACCTCCAAGCCCGTGATCAGACGGACGTCGTCGATGGTGAGCACATCCGCCGGATCGATCATGGCCAGGATCAGGGCCCTCTCTCCGTCAAAGTTCACGGGCAGCACCCCGCGGGTACGGCAGAACTTCTCGGTGAGCAACCTGGATGCCTGCGGGTGTGGAAGCAGCTCACCAAAGCCCGAGACTACGTAGGAGCTCTGCCACGCCAGCGCTTCGTGCAGTTCGACGGGAGTGATGAAGCCGAGTTGACTGAGAGCCTCTCCCAACCGCGCCCCGGTATCGCTCTGGAAACGGACGGCTTCAGCCAACTGCTCCGCGGAGATGACCTCGCGATCCACGAGGATGTCACCTAGGCGCATACCCTGCGAGAATTGCACGCCCTTGCCCATGAGCACGCCCCCGTTCTGTCGGAAGACCAACATGGGGAAGATTATCTTACTATACACCTGCAAAGTGCCGAGGCCAAACCGCCGAGCGCGGCCGGGCCGTGTACACTGCCTCCTCACAACAGCGCATCCACAGAAGGGAATGTTCGAATGGAAGTCACTCACGGCGCAGTGGTCGCCATGAACTACACTCTCACAGACGACGAGGGCGCTCTGATCGATAGCTCCGAGCAGCCCCTTGAGTATCTACAGGGCTACGGCAACATCATCCCCGGCTTGGAGAAAGCCCTTGAGGGCGCCCAGCCCGGCCAGCGACACACGGTGGTGGTAGAGGCGGCTGAGGCCTACGGCGAGACCGATCCGGGCGCGATCATCACGGTCCCCTCCGACACCGTGCCCGAAGGAGTCGAGCTTGAGCCCGGCATGGTGGTCGTGGGCGACACACCCAGCGGCCCCATCCAGTTGACGGTTGTCGAGGTCAAACCCGACAGCATCGTGGTCGACGGCAACCACCCTCTGGCCGGCAAGAGGCTCCACTTCGATGTCGAGATCGTGACCGTGCGGGCCGCGTCCGACGCGGAGCTCGCGGAGGGGTGCCCCAGGAGGTCGTAGGCTGGGCGCTGCTCAGGCGTCGGACTCGAGCGGCACCAGCGCGGAGTCGGACTGCCGACTCTCCCCGCGCAGGCGCTTGGACCTGATAGTCAGCACGCAGGCTGTGCCGATCAGGGCAACCCCACCGACTATCATCGCCGACCAGGTGAAGGCCTCCTCGGCCGGAAAGTGCTCGGTCACAAGCCCCCCGGGGGTGCTCACCTGCACGCCGACCTGACGCAGCGAGAGCACATAGCCGGCGGCGGCGGCGGCAGCGGCCGTGCCGATTCCCCCCATTGTGTTGAACATAGTGCTGACGATGATGCCCTTCTCTGGAGGCACCGCCTCCGTGGCCACGGCAAAGCTGGCCGAGGAGACCCAAGCGCCCATGACGCCGGTGGCCGCCAACCAGACCAGAGTGATCCACACCGATCCATGCGCAAAGGCCATTCCGAAACCGCTCAGGCCGAAGATGGTCCCAACCAGCAATGTCCCTTTGGCGCCCAATCTGCGCATGAGACTAGTGGTGGTGGGGGAGAGGAGCGTCATCGTGACGGCCGGCACCGCGAGGGCAAGCGACACGACAAAGATGCTGCGGCCGAAACCAAAGCCCGAAGCCGAGGGGGTCTGGAACAGGTAGGGGACCGCAGCCCCGGGAACGCACATGGCCACGGTGACGGCCACCCAGACGACCGATCCCTGCCACACCCCCATCCGTGCGAGCAGGCGCAGATCGACAAGCGGCGCGGGAGACCGCAGCTCCCACAGGATCCATAGCACCAACAAGGCCAGTCCAGGCAAGAGCATCCCAAGTACCTTGGCGCTGCCCCATCCCCAAGCGTTGGCCTGGCTGAGAGGCACCAGCACCAGCGCCGACCAGCCGATGACACCGGCACACCCCACGTAGTCGATGGGCACGCCCACCACCCGTTTGCTCTCTTTGAGGACCGTTACGGTCAAGAACAAAGCGACCGCGGTCGCCCCGCACAGCACCCAGAAGACGGTGCGCCAATCCCCTCCGCCCCTCCATATGAACCCACCCAAGAGGAAGCCGACCACCGCCCCCAGGCCCAAGGAAAGAATGATCAGGCTGATTGCCCGGCGCATACTGTCACCGCGCCAGTGGTTCGCAATGATGCCGATGGAGAGTGCCTGGATGGCCATGCTGACACCCTGGATGGCCCGAGCCACCACGAGAAGCACGAGATTGGTCGAAAGAGCGGCCACAAGACTGCCAACGAAGAGTAGAGCAAGCACAATGGTGAGCATCCGACGATTGCCTACGACCGCGCCCAAGGCAGCCGCGACTCCGCCCACGCCGGTCGCGATGATAGAGAAGGCGACCATTGTCCAGACGACCTCGTTGACCGGCCGGCCGAACTCCGTCGACAGCACGACGATCTGCGGGAACAGGCAGACACTTGCGACATTCGCGAGTACCGTCGCCAACATGAGCGTGGCCAGTACCGTCCAACCCGTCTCACCGGCTTTCAAACTGGAGGCGGCACCGCCAGGCTGGTCAATAGGTTGCTCGCTCATGACGTATGGGACACCTGGAACCTCCCGGAGATGCCGGTCGTGTGACGTTTCGGAATACAGGGAGGATAGCAACCTCTCGGCTGCGGCGTCCGGTGATACGCTGGCATCTCGGTAGTCCGTTCGGCGAGGAGACGACCATGAAGAAGACAAGTACCGAAGCTTCTTTTCCGAGGAGATCATCCAGCGGAGTCCCCATCCTGGAGTCACCTCGCCGGCGGTGCACTACGAGGGCGATAGGGGCGGCGACGATCTTACGTTTGACTGGAGCTGCGTCACTCAGCCCATGACAGTGGAGAACGTCCCCCGCCGCACCGACCGCGACCAGTTCATCTTCTTCGCGGGGACCGACCTCGACGACCTCCAGCGGTTCGAGGCCGAGGTGCGTCTGTATCTCGGGCCCGAGAGGACCGAACGGGTGATCACCAAGCCGACTTTGGTCTACGTACCCAGGGGCCTCACCTACGGCCCCCTCACCTTCGCAAGAGTCGACACGCCCATCGTCTGGATGAACTTCTTCATAGCTCCCCAGTTCTCCAAGCAATGGGTGGGCGGGGGCTACGACGACTACCTGGTCGCGCCTGACTCCGTCAGCGAGATCTTCCACACCCGGACCACCGTCAACGGCAATCCTCTCTCCGAGCAGAAATGGCCCAAGCAAGTGATGGTCGTCCTCGGCGACAGAGTCGGGCCCGAGGGGGCCAACTTCTGCCTCTTCTACTACGCGATCACTGCCCCCTACTACATGATGGAGCCCGCTCATGCCCACGCCTGCGACATGTGGCTCATCAACCTGGGCGGGGATCCGCTGAATGTCGAGGAGTTCGACGCCGAGGTCACCATGTGGTGGGGAGAAGAGGCCGAGAGACTCGCCTTGGACAGCGTCTTAGTCGCTCGCGTCCCGCCCGGGCTGCTCCATCGGGGACTCTTCTTCGACCCCGTGCGTAGGCCCTATGTCCACATCCACACCTACACCGCCCCTGGGCCCGACAAGAACGTGGTGGTCGACGGGCACGTGAGAGGGACGGGAGCCAATTCGAACGCGGTAACCACTTCGGCTACCGACACGGGGGCCTGACCTCGGGGACGCGCTACCCTCGTCGCGTACAAGGGAGGCTTCGCGCCTCCATGTTGCACGATTGCGAAACTATGCAATAATCGCAGCACGATGAACGAGGACCAACAGCAAGACCGACAGCGCTACGCCCTGCACGCGGCCGTGTTCGCGGCGCTCTCCAACCCGACGCGGCACGAACTCATGCATCTGCTGTGCAAGGGAGCCCGCACTCCCAGCGAGCTGGCGGAGACCCTGGAGGTCAGCCGGCCCAACGTCTCTCAGCACTTGGCCCTGCTGCAGCGGGAGGGCTTGGTGAAGCGCTCGCGCGAAGACGGACGGGTGCTGTGGGCTATCGTCGATCCTCGTCTCTCTCAGGCCTGCGAGCTCATCGACGCGATCCTCGCTCGACAGTTGACCCAGAAAGTGGAGGTACTCCAGAAATGATGGTCGTCAATCCCTACGCCTGTCCGCAGAACCATCCGTGCCCCTCAGTGCGCACTTGCCCCACGGGGGCCATCGTTCAGGACAGCATCTACTCGGCGCCCCGCATCGACCAGGACCTGTGCACCGAGTGTGGCGCCTGCAGCCAGGCCTGCCGGGCGTTCACCCGCGTCGCCGATGAAGCGCTGGTGCACTGATGCCCCGGCGACGACATGGTCTGCAGCGCGTGCAAGCACGAGTATGAGGTGGAGACCCCCGGCGTACTCAAGGACGAGCAGACCGACTGCCCCGAATGCGGCTCGGCCTCCGTTCGCCAGACCTTCGCCAGCTACCTGCGCAACGGCGCGCTGCTGGACCCCAAGTGGGCCTGCAGAAGCGAGCGCTCCGGCTTCGGCTGAGGCTGACCATTGGCGGCGCGGTCGGCGCCGCAAAGAACGATCGGGGCAAGATCTGGTGCTGTTGAAACCGCGGAAGAGGCTCTGTCGGCCACGGCCGACGCTCTGTGCCCCGACCGCTGTTTGACACTCGGCTTGCCCATGCCGCAGAATGGAGCCGCCCCAATGCGAGACGACTACGAGGCCGGAGAGACGATGAGGTACTGCATCGGATGTGGGACTGGGCTGCCGGAACGCAGCGTCAAGTTCTGTCCGGTGTGTGGGGCGCAGTTGAACTCGGAGTCGCGCGCGTCGACCCCCACTTCCGCCTTCGCTTCAACGTCGTCGCCGTCCCTTGCGGGCAGTCACACTGTGAAACGCGAGAAGCGCCGGAACGCGCGCATTGTGCAGGCGGCCGGCGGGGTTCTCTGGGTGATCTTTGGAACCCTGGCCGGCATCGGGACGACCAACAGGGCCGTGTTCGCCTTCTACGTCGTGATGATCTTTGCCGGCATAGGCTTGGTGGGATACGGGCAGAAGCTCTACCGGAACTCGATCTAGGCGCATCTGCGATGGCAACCTTCCTGGGCATCCTCGGGTTCATTGTGCTGGTTACTGTTATCGTCCTGATCAGGCGCCTTACCAGCAAAGCCGGTGCTGCGTTCTGGAAGCAAGCCAACCGCAAGGTGCTCAACAGGACGGGGCATGAGCGCGGTCAAGACGCGACTCGCGCGAAAATGGAGTTCCTCGTGCCGGGGGTGCCGGCTGCCCAGGTCATCAATATCGTCCTGCGGGAGTTGGACCTCTCAGAGCAGCCACCCCTCGTGTTTGTGCGCGAACTGGTGGTGGCTAGGCGGGGCGCCGATTTCGTCGAGTTCGCGTCCGCCAATAAGGCCTTTCGAGCGTTCGAGTCCCTTCTGGCTGTGAAGGATGAGGGTGGAGAAGCCCGCGGCACCTATGAGGTGATCCGGTGGAAGCTGGCCGATGGCATCACGATGGACTGGAAGGAGATGGAGGTGCTGGCCGGACGGATCCAAACCATCGTCACGCAGATGGGTGGCCGCGTCCGGAGCGTCTCAAAACTCTCGGGCGGCGACGTGCACCTTCCGAGCATCGGCGAGCCGGCGGTAGTCTGTCTCGCCTGCGGGGGGTCCTTCCCACAAGGTGCCCGATTCTGTCCATATTGCGGCCGGCCGACGTGAAGGGACTCAGTTGAAAAAGTTCTGCATCAAGTGCGGCGCCGACTTGCTCGTCGAGGGAGCGAGGTTCTGTCCCGAGTGCGGACTGCCGGTTGGTTCGTCGCAATCTGTGCCTGCTTTCGCTCCTGCCTCCAATCAGCCGAGGCCGTCGTCCCCGGGACATCCCCAGGCGTGGACCGGCTCGGCGG
The DNA here is from genome assembly GCA_963784835.1 of uncultured Actinomycetes bacterium. GTDB lineage: Bacteria > Actinomycetota > Thermoleophilia > RBG-16-64-13 > RBG-16-64-13 > RBG-16-64-13. The sequence continues at coordinate 202,893 of CAWASM010000005.1, forward strand.
GTTCCCCGGCTTCGCGGTCGAACAGCGCCCTTTTTTGGGCGCCGCCGCCACGGCAGGCTTGGAAGTCGGAAGCGGAGAGAGCGGCGACAGAACCGATCACAGCTGAGTCTGGGGAGACCATTTGGGCGGGTTGCGGGAGAGAAGACGTGGTGCTCGACTCGGAGCGCTATGCGGCTGTCTGTGCCCCCAATGACGGGGCCGCCCTTCTTCTGCTCGCAAGCGACAAAAGCGATTGCATGTCGTATCGAGTGGTCGACTGCATGGATGCGCTTGCCTGCGAGATCTTCGGAGGGAGTGCGACCGCACGTGGCGCGCAAGCCGCACGGTCCGTGCGCATCACGATCAAAGACCCAAGAGACCCCTACTTCACTCTGGGCCTCTCCGACCCGGCGTCAGCCACCGGGCTTGCGGGCAGAGTCGAGGTCGCCATCAGAAGGGGAGAGAAACTGACCCAGGAACCCGAAGCTGGGAACGCCGTAGACCCTCTCGCCGTTCCGGACGCCATCATGAAACTGGTCACACTCAAAGAGCAGGGCCACATCACTCCAGACCAGTTCGAGCAACAGAAGTCCCTTCTGCTCGGGGTGTCGCAGCCCAAACCGAAGATCGAATCCAAGACGTCGCAATGGGTGAGGTCGGCCTGGCAGAACCCGGCCGTCAATATGAGCGCGCTTGCGGTTCCGGACTTGACCGGAAAGACCATTCTCGAAGCCAAGAGGGTCATGGAGCAGGCGGGCTACAGCGGTTTTCAGTTCTTGAGCTATGGCACACGCGAGGTCGCAGGCCAGTACTGGCTTGTGGTGTCCCAGGATCCGCTGCCGGGCACTGAGATCGGCAAGGGCATCGCCACCCTCTATGGGGTCCCGCCGGAGAAGTATCCCTTCTAGCGCGCCCAGGCCGCCTACGATACGGAGATGCGCGTCGGCCTGGAGCGGAAAACGGAGTAGCGCCGCCGAACCCTGGCCGCACCCCTCGCTCTGCACTCTGGAAAGGTGTAGCCTTTCATGAATGCAGCACAGGACAACCAAGAAGCGGCGACTGTTCAGGGTCTGGTGGTTCTGGGTCCTGGTCTCGATCGGTGTCGTGGTGGTGGGATGCGGGATCGCCGTGCTCACCGACTCGCTCCTCTATAGGAACGAGATCCACGCCGGCGTCAGCGTCCATGGAGTGGATCTCGGGGGCATGACCGAAGAACAGGCGGCCGCTGCTCTTGGCCAGTTGGTCGAGAGAAGCAGTGGACCTGTCACGCTCACCAGCGGCGGCAAGACCTGGAGCCTGACCCCCGCCGACGTGGGTAGAACCGTCGACTTGCAGGGCACCGTTGCCCGGGCCATGGCGGAGTCACGCCAGGACAACTTCTTCAGTGACGTCGTCACCCGCTTCAGGCTCTATTCCGAGAGCCGGGATCTGCCCCTCGATATCACGGTGGACAGGACGAAGCTCGAGGCAGTGCTCGGTCGCATCGCCGCCGAGATCCACGTAACGCCGCTCAACGCCAGGCTGACGATGAACAGCGGCAAGGTGGAGGTGATCGAAGGCGTGAACGGCCAGGACGTGGACACCACGGCGCTTGGCGCTCAAGTCGAGGCGCTGTTCGTGACCCTGCACAATGGCGCGGTCGAGGTTCCCCTCATCGTCAAAGAGCCTGATGTCAAGGTCGGGGACAACAAGGCCGCCGAGCAGTCGGCTCAGACCATGATGAGCGCGCCCCTCACTCTCACCAGCCATGACAAGACCTGGACAATCGCGCCGGAACAGATCGCTTCGTGGCTCGACTTCCTTGCGGTGTATCAGGGCGATGTCCCCAGTCTCGTGCCGTACCTCTCGCAAGGCAGGATGCTCGCCTTCCTCGATAGTCTGGCCGCCGAAGTGGAACAAGAACCAGTGCAAGCCGCGTTCAAGGCCGTAGATGGGAAACCGGTGGTCGTTCCGTCCGTCACCGGGGAGACGCTCGACCCCACGGCCACCGCCAAGGCTCTGAACGCGGCGGCCAAGTCCACCGACCGGACGGTCGAGGTGGCCGTCACGGTCACCGAGCCCGAGTTCACCACCGCCGACGCCGAGGCGACCACCTTCGCCGACGAGTTATCCAACTTCACCCTCGAGTACTGGGGGTCGGCCAACCGCCAGGTGAATGTTCGCATCACCACCAAGTACGCCACCGACGTCTTCTTGGCGCCCGGACAGGAATACAACTTCGACGAGCAGGTGGGCCCGCGCACGCCGAAGCGCGGATACCTGATGGCGCCGGGTATCGACGAGCACAAGAAGATGGTCATGCAATTCGGTGGAGGCATCTGCCAGGTGTCCACCACCATGTTCAATGCGGTCTTCTTCGCCGGACTGAAGGTGACCGAACGGCACAACCACTCCCTCTACATCAACCACTATCCCTTGGGACGCGACGCCACAGTCACCGGCGGCGGCAAGAACCTGCGCTTCGTCAACGACACCGGCCACTACATCTGGATACGAGGAACCTCAGACGGCGTCACCACCACCATCTCCATCTACGGCACCAGCGACGGACGCGAGGTGACGTACACCACCCAGGGCAGCGCAGGGTCGTACGTGAAGGTGGTGCGCGAGGTCACCCTTCCCGACGGGACCTTGCTCCACAACGACAAGTTCGTGAGCGTGTGGTAGACGCCGTAACGTCAGAAGGCGCAACAGCCGATGAAGGAACGATGAGACTGAGCAGACTTGCAAGGATCCCCGAGAATTGGCCACCCGTCATAGTTGTCGTGGGCGGCCTCGTGCTGATGGGGCTTCTGGGCGCCGCCGACTACTTCACCGGCGCCGAGCTCTCGTTCTCGGTGCTGTACCTCCTCCCGGTGGCCGTTGTGGCCTGGTATGCCTCGCGCTGGGCCGGCTACGCCCTCTGTACCGCGTCGGTACTTGTGGCCTTCTGGGCCAATGCAGCTGCCGGCCAGACCTATAGTCATTGGCTCATGGCCGTGGATGATTCGCTGGTGCGCCTCGCCTTCTTCTTGATAGCAGCCTCTCTGTTGGTCGCGCTCAAGGCTCATCTCACCCATGACCGGTTCCTGGCCAGGACTGACAACCTGACGCAGTTGCTGAACGCGCAGGGGTTCGGGGAAATCGGCGAGCGGTTGGTCCGATTGGCCTCGCGTCATCATCATCCCCTTGTGTTCGCATCCATAGACCTGGACGGTCTGCGGGCAGTCACCGGCGCCCAAGGTCAGACGGCCGGGGATGCCGCGCTACAGGCAATCGCGCGCGCCCTTAGCGGCTGCACTCGCGCGTCCGACGTCGTGGGACGACTGAGCGGGGATAGGATAACGGTACTCATGCCTGAGGTGGGCATGTGATCGAGAGCGTTTCTAAGGAAGTGCACGTAGCAGCGTTGCCAGGCCGCCTCCGGCAGGATCTCCATGAGGCTCTTTCGCAGACCCAGGTGATCGTCAGAGACCACGAATTCCACCCCGTGCAGGCCGCGCTCCCGAAGAGCAACGAGAAAGTCTCGCCAGCTCCCCTGGCTCTCCCGACTAGCGAGTTCCACGCCCAGGATCTGGCGGTAGCCGTCGGTGTTGATGCCGATCGCGATCAGGACCGCTTGGGAGCGGATGACTCCGCCTTCCCGCACTCGTTCATAGCGGGCGTCGAGGATGAGATAGGGGTAGGGTTCATCCAGGCGCCGCTTCGCGAACTGAGACAGGCCCTCATCTAGCCCCTTGTTCACCGAGCTGATGGCCGAAGCGGAGAAGCTGTGGCCGCAGAGCTCCTCGGTGATCGCCTTAACCTTGCGGGTGGAGACCCCTTGCACGTACATCTCGGCTAACGCTGAGACCAGAGCCTTCTCCGAACGCTGGTATCTCTCGAATAGTTCGGTGGAGAAGCGGCCGTCGCGATCACGGGGGACTTGTAAGTTGAGCTTGCCGACACGGGTGATCAAGGTTCGCGGGTAGTGGCCGGCGCGGTAGCCCAGACGAGCTTCGGTGCGTTCCCCGGCTCTGCCGAAAGCGCGTCGGTCATCTCTGCTTCTAAGATCTCCTGCATAACCTCGCGAACCAAATGGCGCATGAGGTCTTGGTCGTCGGCCAGAAGGGCTTTAAGTGTCGCGCGGCCTGCCGTACTCTTCTCTTGGGTCATGGTGTGCTCCCTCTCGTAGGGGTGACTTGGCATCACGTGCATACCATGACCTTCTCTCTTGTCCTTCCCTCGAGAGCTTTTGCACACAAGTCAGCACACTACCACGAGCCGTCACGGAGCCGAGGTCGCGATGGCCAAAATCCACAAGACACTCAGCCGGGAGACGGAGGAACAGGGCTTGCCCGTGCGCTTTTGTATCGGAGTGGCCTTGTATCCCCGGGCCCCCTTGAGCGTGGACGACGGCGTCGAAGTCGCGGAGAGGCTCGCCAACCAGGCCAAGGAGCAGGGGACGAGCGGTGTGCTCTATGAGGAGCAACCGGCCGGCCCGAGCCGTAGGGGAGACACGCAGCCCTACCTCCAGCCGGGCGCCTCCGAGCATAGGGTGCTACGCGCGCTCTCCCGACGCTAGCGGCTAGGTCGCAGGCTTTGGTGCACAGCGGCCACGCGCAGCTCTCGCAGCAGCTCCGCGAACATGACAGGCGTGTAGTGCGCGTTCAGTCCGCTGGTGTTTGGCAGTAGCCAGATGCGGGAGCGGCCGATGGTCTCCTGTTGCAGTCCCAGGGACGGCTTCTTCCGGCCGAACGCAGTCGCGTACGCCCCGATACCCACAAAGGCAGTGCACGCGGGCGCGTAGCGGGCCACTTTGTCTTCGAGCGTGGCCCTTCCATGCCGAAACTCGTCGGCTGAGAGCTCCGCCGCCGAAGCGGTGGCTCGAGACACAAGGTTGGTGATGCCCAGGCCCCAGATCGGCAGGTCGCCGTCCTCCTCGGGACGGAGCAGGCGAGGTGTGAGACCGGCCTCATGCAATGCGGGCCAGAAGCGGTTGCCGGCACGGGCGAAGTGATGGCCCACGGCCGCCGAATAGAGCCCTGGATTGATGCCCACGAACAGCACGGCCAACCCCGGGGCGATGACATCGGGGATGGTCTTGCCGGCCGCGGCTTGGAGTTCGGCGCTGGAGGGGCGCGGAGCCGTTCCCGGCCCACCCGGTGCAAAGGCGCCCGGACCAGCGGCGGCCGGCCCGCCGATGGCCGGCCCGGGCTCGCCCGGCGCCGGCTCGGCCACAGCCTGCTCCAACTCGTCCTTGACGTCCCGCCAGTATGATTCAGACCAGCCCATCCGCACACCTAGCTCGCGCCCTGCGAAGCCACGACCAAGGCCCCCAGGGCCGACTCAAATGCTTCCAGGGTCTGCTCCCCGAACAGGACCAGCCGGACCTCGTCAAAGCTTCCCGGATCGCGCCTCCAGTTCGGCCTTGATCGTCGTCAGCGCGACCGCGGCGGCCTCAGCCAGCGGATAGCCGTAGGCGCCGGTAGATATCGAGGGGAAAGGCGATGGTTCGGAGCCCCTCCTCTCGGGCCAACGACAGACTCGATCGGTACGCGTTCGCGAGAATGCGCGCTTCCTCGGCTCGGCCACCGTGCCAAACGGGGCCGACGGTGAGGATGACCCGCTTCGCCGGCAGGCGACCTCCGGCCACCGCCACCGCCTCTCCGGGTGGAAGCGGGGCATGCGAGCCTGGCGGCCTCTTGGCAGGCGGCATCGAATTCGGGACCGCCCGCCCTGTGGATAGCTCCATCCACACCACCGCCGCCCAGCAGGCCTGAGTTAGCCGCATTCACGATGGCGTCGACCGCCTGCACCGTGATGTCGCCCAGAACGAGCGTCACTTGAGTGCCGCCAAACACCGTGTGCGTCATGTCTGCCTCCGCATCAGCTCTCATGGGTCCGGGAGAATCGCCTGAGGAACAGGGCCAAGTGGGGTTTCAATGCTGAGCACCCCGCCAGAGACGTCCCAGAAAGCAATAGCCCCGCCAGTTCGAAACGAAGTCCGGACGACGGGGAGCATCAACGCCAGTATAGGAGTCTGGAATAAGAACGGCAACCTCGCCTCGGCCTAGCTCTGTTCCTGAGGGCCAAACCCGACCGCCCGTTTCTTCTTTGCGTCCGGTGGGGTCATCAGGCCGCGGATGGCGTCGAAAACCACCTTGAACTGCCCGTCATACTTCTTCTCCAGAGCGGCAAGCTTCCAGGCAAGGTCTGCATTCGAGCCAAGCATCCGGCGAAGGTGGACGAACGCACGCATGATCTCCACGTTGACCAGAATGGCGCGAGGGCTCCTCAGCACGCTAGAGAGCATGGCGACGCCTTGCTCGGTGAAGCAGGCAGTATGGCGGGTAGCGTGCTTCCCACCATGAACCCGAACTCGGGCCAGCCTTCTCGAAACTTGAGGTCACAGATTGTGACCTCAAGTTGGCCATCTCCTCGACGGTCAACTGGAACATGAAGTCGGCCGGGAAGCGTTCGGCATTGCGCCTGACGGCCTGGTTAAGTGCCTTGACCTCGACCTCATATAGGTCAGCGAGATCCTCAGCGAGCATTACCCTCAGCCCGCGCAGGAGAATGATCCGCGACTCTATGCGCTCCGGAAGAACCATGTCACCCGCATCTGCCACCGTCCGACTCCTTTGAAATGGGCCACCGCTCTGCAAGGGCGAAACGAACGTTAGTCCGTGCGACCGCGGGCGACATCAGCCTTTCGATGGAGTTCGGCGCAGGTTTGTCGCAAGTCGCGGGAAGGTCCTACCAAAGTCGCATGGACCAAACCCAGCCCGGCGCCCAGACTTACCGACAGCGCAGCGTGCCGCTGACCTCCGCGCCCAGGGAGAGCTATGCCTGACTTTGGCCCGAACACTATTCATGCTTGACGTTACTAACGCCTCACGTTACTATTCGCTGTGATTGTTTACTTCGGGGATCGCAGAGACGCAGGCACTTGCCAGAGGCCTCAGGGTCGCTCGATTCGCTTCGATCGAGTCCGTCGCCCGCCGCAAGTTGCGCCAGCTACAAAATCGCGGGGTCGCTCGACGACCCTTAGGGTGCCGCCGGGTAACCGGCCTGAAGCCCTTCATGGCGACAGGACCGGCCAATGGAGCATTCGGGTGAACGATCGGTACCGCGTCTGCTTCCGGTGGACGGCCGCGGGCGCGGAAGATGTCGAGATCGTCGACTACCACTGAGGACGTGACTCATGGACAAGCTCAGACCCGTCACTCCAGGAGAACTGCTACGCGAGGAGTTCCTGGTGCCGATGGGCATCACCAAGTACCGGCTCGCCAAGGAGATCGGCGTACCCGCCAGAGGATCGGCGACATCGTGGCCGGCAAGCGTGCCATCACCGCCGACACCGATCTGCGCCTGTGCAAGTTTTTCGGGCTGTCCAAAGGCTACTGGCTTCGAGCGCAAGCCGTGTATGACATAGAAGTCGCGGAAGAGGCTCTGTCGGCCACCCTCGAGAAGATCAGGCCATCGTCGGAGATAAGCGTCGGACTGGAGCGGAGGCCGACCTGTGAGGTTGAGCCACCAGCGCCGACCGACGCCGTAGTCAGCTGTCGCCCCGGGCCGGCCGTGTTTGAAATCACACTCTGTGATTTCAATCCGCCGCCAGATTGTAGTCGGTCCGGTCCGCCACCAAGAGGTAGTCGGCTTCATCCAGCCAGTGACACCATATCTTCGCCGAGGGGACGCTCAGCCGGGGACGATAGCCGGCTGACCTGGTCCACGCCGCCACTTCACAAGTGGGCCCGCCAAGTGGACGCAGTCGCAGCACCGCCTCGAGAGCCGGCCTGAGATCGGTATCGGTCGACATGATCACCCCTACGTCGAACTCGCCGAGCATAGCCATCTGAACGAAGTCGATCGCCAGGGCGACATCTACGCCCTTCTCTTGAGCCCGCGACCTCGGCCAGTCCGGGAGATAGCGCAGGGGACGGGAGATGACTCTCACCCTGCCTTCTCCCGCACGAAGCTGAGCCTCCGACTGGCGCAGGTTGGCCCCATACGACTTCGGGTCAAGTGTCGAGTCCGGCTGGCCTCTGTAGACCCTAACTTCCTTCAACCCACGGGGAACAAGACCCCTCGGAGCAATGAGCTCGCCCAGCTTCAGTGGCTGGAGCTGACCGGCCCAGCGAGGGT
>CAWASM010000006.1:0-289261 GCA_963784835.1 uncultured Actinomycetes bacterium
CTGCACCCATCGTGGCAGCCGCTTCCGTCGCTGTCACGGTGCCGGCCCATGGGAGCACGCAGAGCCTGAACTTGGCGGTCGCCGCGGGTATGTTCCTCTTTGAAGTCACGCGGCAGCTCGGTCCGCCGACTCCATAGTCCCCGCGAGGGACCTACCGAAGAAGAGGTAAGTGAACGCCACCTGCCCTACATATCCGAAGAGCAGTCTACCTGTTGTCGCTCCGTCTCCGGCAGTTTCATCTTGTGCCTTGGACGCAGCTCAGACCAAGAGAAGGGCGACGCGGTCAACGCCCCGACGCCTATGAGCATCGGGGGCAGAGTCCAGAAGACGTATGCGACCAGGCTGAAGCCGGCAGCCTCGGACTCTGCGACGCCGAACAACGCCAGTCCGAGGGCGCAGAAGAACTGCCACGACCCCACTTTGCCGGGGGCACTGGGCAAGAATGAGCCGACGGTGATGAGGGCGAAGAGCCCGGCCGCCTGCAGGTAAGAAAGGTCGATGTGGTAGGCAGTCAGGAGCAACCACAACACGCCGGCGCGAAGGAGGACTATGCCGATGGCCGCGAAGAAGGCGACAAGCAGGCCGCGAAGGGTGACCCGGACTGTGCTGGCCCGCATACCGAGCACCACCGACTTGAACCAGCGGCCTGCTCTGCCCGATGGCCGCGAGGAGTCGATGCCGAGCGTGGAGACCCTCTTCTCCGCAGATAGATGACAAAACCGCCGACCAGGGCCAGGACGACGAGTGATTCGAGGCCTCCTATGGCGATCTGCAGAGACACGGGAAGAGCCAGCCCTCCGATCGTCACCCAGACCAGTAGGATCAGTGCCATCGCGTCGGAAATGCGTTCGACCACCTGTGTTGAGAGCACGGAGGCGATCGACGTGCGAGCGCGCGACGAGACCATCACGCCTCGCACGAACTCACCGCTCGAAAGCGGCAGGATAGCGCTGTAGATTGTCCCCACGTAGATAGCTTGGAGAACAAAGCGGTAGCCGACGGTCACCAGCCTTAGCAGATACTTCCAGCGTACCGCCTCCAGCAAGCGGGGCGAGACATCAAGGAGAACCGCCATCACGACGAGCCACCAGGTTGCCTTCGCCAGGTCCGCCTCGAGCTGTGGCAGTCGCAGGTTCCAGATCACATAGGCAAGCCCGGCGATCGAGATCCCATAAGCCACCCAGGTGAGCCAATGCCGGCGGAAACGCGGCCATGCGGTCCCCGTCGCCGGCGGACCGGCGGCCTAGGGTCCGCCTGATCCCCCCGGCCCGATGGAGGAGCCATCTATCACCTTCTGCTACGACTGCCGACCCCAGCAGGCCGGCCAGGCTAAAAATGGAACATGCCGTCCGTCAAACCTGTCCCCCACGGCGCAAGATGCAAACGGCCGCTTCGGGTGATGCGTCGGCTATACTCCCCAGACCATGAAAGCCCTCGGCATCAAGCCCATCGCGCAGAACAAGAAGGCCTACCACGACTACTTCATCGAGGAGACGTTGGAGGCCGGCATCGTCCTCACCGGCACGGAGGTCAAATCGCTGCGGGCCGGCCGGGTGAACCTGCGCGATTCCTACGCCGCGGTGGAGAAGGGTGAACTCTTCCTCATCGGGGTGCACATCAGCCCCTACGAGCAGGGCAACATCTTCAACCACGACCCGCTGCGCAACCGCAAGCTGCTGGTGCATGCCCGCGAACTGCGCCGTCTCTACGGCAAGGTGAAGGTGGCCGGGCTACACCCTGGTGCCCACCAAGATGTACTTCAAGGACGGCGGGCCAAGGTGGAGATCGGCCTGGCCAAGGGTAAGGCCACCTACGACAAGCGCCAGACCCTGGCCAAGAAGGAGGCGGAGCGCGACATGGAGAGGGCTCTCCCGCGTCGCCGGGACGGGCGAGTAGACTCGCTCGGAGCCTCGCTCGGACCTGTAGACCACCAAGCGAAAGGTCAGAACCCCATATGGAACTTCAGCATGACTCAGTGGTTGCAGAAGATCCTCGAGGCCCACGCCAGGCTGGCCATGCCCATAACGACCTCCCCGGGGATGGAGTTGCTCGGCAGGCCGATCGGCGACCTGTTCGTCGACGGCCAGGTGCAGTCCGAGTGCATCGTCGCTCTGGCGAGGAAGTACCCCTCCATCGCGGCCCTCACCCAGATGGACCTTTCGGTCGAAGCGGAGGCGTTCGGCGGCCCGGTGAAGCTCTCGGACGCCGAGGCGCCCACGATCTCCTCCAGCGTGGTCACCGACCTGGCCAGTGTCCAAGCGCTCGCGGTGCCCCGGTGGGAGCCGGCCGGACCTGGGAATACCTCAGGGCCGCCCGGTTGGCGGCCGGGCGGATCAACGACCGGCCCATGCTCGGCGGGATCATCGGGCCGTTCTCACTGGCCTGCAGACTGATGGACATGGGCGAGCTGATGTCGGCCACCAGGCGCGACCCCGATCTGGTCCACGCTCTGCTCGAAAAGTGCACCGAGTTCCTCGTGGCATACGCCCGCGCCTTCAAGGATGCCGGTGTGAACGGGGTCCTGATAGCCGAGCCGGCCGCCGGGCTCATCTCTCCGGCGCTTCTGCCAGACCTTCTCCTCCGACTACGTCAAGCGGATGGTCGACGCGACCCAGGACGACTCGTTCGTCACCATCCTCCACAACTGCGGCAACACGTCGGGGCAGATCACTGCCATGCTCTTCACGGGCGCCAAGGGCCTGCACTTCGGCAACGTCGTCGACATGAACCAGATCATGCCGCAGCTTCCAAAGGACGTCATTGGGTTTCGGGAACGTGGATCCGCTCAAGGTCATGAAGCTGGGCGAGGCGTTCGACGTCAAGAGCAGGACCCTGGAGTTACTCGAGCAGATGGGCAAGTACAGGAACTTCGTCCTGTCCACCGGCTGCGAGGTGCCGCCGGGAGCGACCATCGAGAACCTGGACGCCTTCTACAAGACGCTTGATATCTACAACATGACCCAGTAGATCCGAACCAAGTGGCTCTTCGACAATCATAGGAGGAGAGCGCAGATGAGCCTGAAGAACAAGGTCGTCGTCATGACCGGCGGCAGCTCGAGCATGGGCAGGGCCATCTGCGGACATGTTCTCCCGCGACGGAGCCACGGTGCTGGCCGTCGCGATGGGCCGGAAGCGCCTGGACGAGCTGGCCGCAGTACGCGGCGCGTCACGGTGGGGAGGTCGTGCCCTTCGTGGGCGACATGACCAACAAGGCGCACATCGTGGGCATGATCGACGAGGCCGTCAGGCTGTTCGGGAGGGTGGACGTGCTCATCAACAACGCCGGCCTCATGGACGACTTCAGCCCGGTGGGCGAGTTCGACGACGAGATGTTCGAGAAGGTCATGGTGCTGAATCTCGGAGGCTCCCGCGTATGCCATGAAGAGAGTCATCAAGGAGTTCGAGAAGCAGGGCGGGGGCGTCATCATCAACATCGCCTCGGTGGGGGGCCTGTTCGGCTGCCGGGCCGGGGCGGCCTACACGGCTTCCAAGCACGGACTGATCGGGCTCACGAAGAACACCGCCTACATGTATGCGAACAAGAACATCAGGTGTAACGCCATCTGCCCCGGGTCGATCAAGAAGGAGGTCGGCAGCGGAGGAGTTCATGGACAGCTCAACGAGCGCGGCAAGAGCATCGCCGAGAGGGGCATGAGTCTGGTCGACCGGCCCGGTGAGTCCGAGGAGATCGCCGAGGTGGCCGTATTCCTGGCGTCGGAGAGCTCGTCATACATCAACGGGCAGGCGCTGGTGGTCGACGGAGGCTGGACCTGCTACTAGGCTGGTGCCGCGGTCCGGTCCGCAGGGTCCCGGTCGGCCGCCGCTCGGAGTATAATGACATGCTCAGTCAGCGCGGCGTCAGGAGCCGGGCGTCTGGGTCTCGTGGGGGCGACATGGTTTCGACGGGGCTCATGTCTGGGTTTAGGTAGCGAGCCGAGATCCCAGCCGTTCTCGTTAAACAGGCTGGAAAAAAACAATTGCCAAACCTGAATTGGCTCTGGCCGCTTAGTCTGAACAAGACTTAAGCGCCTGTCGCGCCTCCCGTGCCTGCCGGGGAGGGCCGCGGCATAAACCAGGCGGGCTTACTCTCGGCGAGTGCCGCCGGCGTCGGGGGGAAATTAAGGTGGCTGGCCGGACGCACCCTGCTCCTACGGGGGCGCGAGGCGAGAAACATAGTAGGGGCTACGCTCGTAGACACCTAGGCCAGACGAGTTTCGGACGGGGGTTCGATTCCCCCCGCCTCCACCAACGCATCATCTTCAAAGTCAAAAACGGAACCAGCGCGAGTCAGGCTCCGTTTTGCTCTGGCGGCTTAGTCGCCGCGCAGGGGGCAAGGATGGATAGCGCCCAAGGCAAGGTCAGAGGATGCGGGCATCCGTCGGCCGTGCTATATTTGGCTATCAAACGAGACTATTGAGCAAAGTCAACCCATTGGAGCGGAGGAAACAAGCAATGCAGGAAGTCCACGATTTCTTGAAGAAGTGCGGGGCGTACTATCTGGCGACGGTGGAGGGCGACCAGCCCCGAGTCCGCCCGTTCGGCACCATCCACATCTTTGACGGCAAGCTCTACATCCAGACGGGCAAGATCAAGGGAGTCTCCAAGCAGATGATGGCCAATCCCAAGATCGAGATCTGCGCTTTCGACGGCAGCAATGGATCCGGGTGCAGGCGACAGCGGTCGCGGACGAGCGGGTGGAGGCCAAGCAGAGCATGCTGGACGCCTATCCCAATCTGAAGAAGATGTATTCGGCTACCGACGACAACACGCAGGTGCTGTACCTGAAGGACGCCGTTGCGACGTTCGCTTCGTTCACGGCGCTCCCAGAGTGGTCAACTTCTGATCGCTCTGCTGCGCCTCCCATAGCCCGCAGGCGGCGTCGCCTCTCTCGACCGCGCACCCATCGTAGGGCTTTGAAGTTGACTGGGCCCGGTCGCTGCCATATGTCAGAGGGCGCTGGGCGACTCACCTCATCGGGGTAATGACGCGATGAAGAGAATGCTGGTCGTTGTGGCCGTCTTCATGCTGTTGCTGGTGCAGCTTGGCTGTTCCGGCCGGACGACGGCTTGCAGACCACTGTCGCAGCCGTCTCGTCTTCGGTGACCAGCACCACGGCCGCCCAACCGGTGACCACCACAAGTGCCGCACCGCCGACCACGAAGGAGACCACGACCACCACCGTGCCGCCCAGGCCGGAGGGCTTGGCCTACACGAACATCTTGCTCATGGGCGCGGCGAGAATAACTTCTTGAGCACCGACGGCCAGACTCTCGCGCTCACCCACATCCTCATCACCTTGGATCCGGACGAGCGGGTGATCAAGTTCACCGAGTTCCCCTACAACCTCTTGCTCGATGTGGAGACGGAGAACGGCGTGAAGGCCATGCCGCTCCAGGCCGTCTCCAGCAGCTTCGGCGAAGATATGGTGGTGGCGACTCTGGAGAAGGACTTCGGCATCAAGATCGACCACTGGGTAGTCATGAACATGAGCGGGGTGGCGGACATCGTCGATGCGATGGGCGGCATCGAGATCGACATCAAGAGCCTGTCCCTGAACCAGGCTGCCGTGCACATCGCGGCCCTCCTGGGAGTGCCCTGGGAGGAAGTGACTGAGACCGGACCTCAGGTGCTCACCGGGGTGCAGGCGGCCGGATACTTCGTCGACACGGTGCCTCAGACTGGCAACGTGATGAAACAGGAGGAGGTGCTCTTCCGCGATCGGCACGAGAACCTCCTCTAGAGCCGTCGTACTGGGCCTCGAGGGCTCTCGGCCTCAACGGTGAAGACCTGGTGAGCGTCGCCGGCAGCGTCGCCGGCACCTACTCCACCAGCATCGCCCAAGAGGACTGGCCGGCCATCGCCGCGACCGCCGCCTATTGCATGCAGGGATTTCCGCGCTTCCTGTTCGCGCCCTAAGGAGATCGCGGCCGCGGCCGGCGGCGACTCTCAACTGGTCTTTGACAAGATCGTGGACGTGCAGGCCGTGCAGTAGTTGATCTCGCCCAAGTAGGCCACCGCCGGTCTGAGGCGGCTGCCACGGTTTCTTGCGGCCGAATCCATGAGGCCCGATAATGCCGCCTTGATCAGGCAGCCCCGGCTTGGCGGTCGGTAGACACGAGTCCAGAGGCGTAGCCGGGCTTAGCCGCCCTTGAGAGGCGGCCACAGCAGTGGAGCGACCGGTCGACGCAAGCTCCGCGGGACGAATCGGTTCCCGTGGAGCTTCTGCGCGTTTGGGGTCGGTGACTCGGCGCTAACCAGACAAGACCAAGAGGAAGATCGGTGTGGCAGCTTCTCCGTGGCCTCAACAGTCGGTGCTTATCGTCATGAAGCTGGTCATCGGGCTGATGATGGGCTCGGTGGCGGTGCTATCCGAGGCCATACACTCGGGCATCGACTTGATAGCCGCCGTGATCGCCCTGCTGGCCGTGCGCGCGGCGAGCCGAGATCCCGACGATCGCCATCCCTACGGTCATGGCAAGTTCGAGAACGTCTCCGGTACCGTCGAGGCGCTACTGATCTTCGGCGCCGCCGCTTGGATCATCTATGAAGCCGTGAAGAGACTTATACGTCCAGGGGACGTCGAGATGCCCGCGTGGGGGGTGGGAGTCATGCTGATATCGGCCCTCGTCAATATGTTCGTGTCCCGGCGCCTCTTCAATGTGGGCAAGGCGACCGACTCGGTGGCCCTGCGGGCCGATGCTTGGCATCTGCGTACCGATGTGTACACATCGGTGGGGGTAATGGTCGCCCTTCTGGTGGTGTGGATCGTGGGGCTGGCCCGGCCGGAAGTCAACATCAGTTGGCTCGACCCGACTGTGGCCATCTTGGTCGCGTTGATGATCATCAAGGCGGCTTGGGACCTTACCCGGGAATCGGCCCGGGATCTTCTGGACGTCAGCCTTCCCGGCGAGGACGTCGACTGGATACCCGGGTTTGTGGGCCAGACCTGGCCTGAGGTGCGCAGCTTTCACCACCTGCAGACCAGAAAGGCCGGCTCCGTGCGCTTCATCGACTTCCATGTGGTGGTCGACGACAGAATGTCGGTGGCGGCGGCTCACGCGCTCAGCGACGACATCGTGGCGGCCATCAAAGAGCGAGTGCAGGAGTCGCGAGTACACATCCATGTGGAGCCCTGCGACCTCACCTGCAAGGACACCTGCGCGTCCGGATGCGCCGTGGACGAGCAAGAGCGCCAGGCGATGCGGCAGAAGGGCGCCTGACAGTCGTTGCGCAGCGTCGGGCGGCATGATATAGGGGAAAGGCCGCCATGCGCGCGGGCATCGACAAAATGATGGAGGGGACCATGACGTACCGGCCGCGGACGAGCAACAGAGGACTTCGCTCGACCTTGAAGAGAAAGGCGCGCTTGTGGTGCCTCGGCCTGTCGCTGTTGGCGTTGATCATGCTCTTTGCGGGCCGCCCCGGCCCTGGCGAGCGGCGCAGAGTACTGGAGTTCGGCCCCGAACGGCCCGAGCGTGACTGCCGGGATGACCGGCCTGCCTGTGGGGTTGCAGGCCCTTCTGCAGGAGCACGGAGGTTTCGGGGCGCAGCGGCTGCTCCAGATGATGGGTCGGCCGGCACCGGCGGGGAGCTCGCTCGGTGAGCACCCGAACACAGTCTCCGGGCTGGTGGAAAATCTGATCACTCGCTCGATCTCCGGAAGAGGTCACCGGCCCGGGTGGTGTTCCTGTAGCCGATGTCGAGGTGGATGTCTACTACGAAGACGGAGTGCCGACCGACTTCTACGCCTATACCGACGAGTACGGGGACTATCTCATCGAGGGGCTGGACCCGGGTTCCTACATCATCGGGACCTGGAACGATCAAGGTCTCATCGACGAGTGGTACGACAATGTCGTCCTCCCAGGCAACTCGTATGGCGAGGGGGCGACTGTCATCGACTTGACCGCTGCCGACGCCAACGGCAAGAACTTCGCGCTTGCCCTGGGTAGGTCGATATCGGGAAAGGTGACCCGCAGCGGAGGGGTGGGGCTGGCCAGCGTGCTTGTCGGAGTGGTTGACTCCGAGGAGAGTGGATGGGCACCATGGGTGTCACCGCTGCAAACGGTACCTACGTCGTCGGGGGTCTGCTGCCCGGCTCCTACAAGGTGACCACCTTCAATGACTTGGGGTACATCGACGAGTCGTACACAACGTGGTCGTCCAGGGCAACTGGGACGGCACAGGCGCCACCTTGGTGGACGTGACCTCCGGCAATGCGACCGGCAAAGACTTCCAGTTGGCCGCCGGCAAAGCTATCTCGGGCAAGGTCACCCGCAGCGGAGGAGTGGGGCTGGCGGACGTGGATGTCTCGGCAGTCGATGGGGGAGGCGGGTGGGTCGGTTCGGCCACCACGGGTGCAGACGGCAACTACACGATCCGAGGCCTGCTGCCTGGATCGTAAAATTGGCCACCAGCAACGACGCCGACTACATAGACGAGTGGTACGACGACGTGATCTTCCAGAACAACTGGGAAGGCGTCGGGGCCACCCTTGTGAACGTCACCACCACAAGCGCCACCGACAAGAACTTCCAGCTCATGCTGGGTCGCACCATCAGCGGTGTCGTCACCGGCCCAGGAGGCGTTCCCCTCGAGGGCGTGGAGATAGTCTGTGTGGACGCCGTCGGTGACTATGTGGCGGCGACTACACCACGCCCGCTGGCACCTACACCGTCTCCGGTCTGCTTCCCGGCTCATACCGTATTTGGACTGAGAACTACCAAAGCTACGTTGACGAGTGGTACGGCACTGGACACGTCGTGCGGGCTGGGAACGACGACGGAGTCGGGGCCGCCTCGGTGAACGTCTCGGTGGCCAATGCCACCGGCATATCCGTCGATCTGCTGGCTGGCTTCACCATCTCCGGCGACGCCACCGATGCCGGCAGCGGTCCGCTGGAGGGCTGGGACAACTATCTGGAGTTCTTCGGTTCATCGGGGGAATCGTACGGTCAACTGGGACTCTCGCCGGACGACTCGCCATATGAATCGTATGCCCTGCCCCCCGGCACGTACTACGTGCGCTCGTGGAACGAGGCTGGGTACATCGACCAATGGTATTCAGGCTTGGACGCCAGGACAAACGACATAACAGATGCGAACCCGGTGGTCTGACCACCGGCAACGCTACCGGCATCGACTTTGCGCTGGATCCCGGCCTCCCCGTGATCGAAGACATGGAGCCGAGCTTCGGCTCCACCGCCGGCGGCACGGAGATCGAGATCTATGGCACGGGCTTCCTGGAGACTGGTGATACCCGAGGGGTCCTCGGTGGAGCTGGAAGGCGGGGGCCTCCTGGGCGGCACCTATGGCGTGACCATGGATGGGACTCCCGTGACGTACACGGCGTACAGCCCCAACTATATGGTTATCACCACTCCGGCTCACGCCGCGGGCGAAGTGCAGGTGCAGATCAATGCCGCCGGTGGCAGCTCGGTGGCCACGGAAGCCAGCGCCTACACCTATCTGGTTCCGGCCAGCTACAACTCCCTGCGAGGCACCGACCGCTACGACACGGCCATCAAGATCTCCAAGGCCATGTTCCCCGGCGCGTTGCCGCCCGGGTCCGGGGTGGTGCTGGCTCCGGGCGAGACCTTCCAGGAAGCCCTCTGCGGCGCACCCCTCGCGGCCGCCTACGGCGGGCCGGTGCTGCTCACCACAAGACCGGCCTGGCAAGAACGTCAAGCCGAGACTGCAACGCCTGGCGCCCTCCTACGTCTTCTGCATCGGGCTCGCCGACGCCATCGCGGCCGCGGTCAGGCCGCTCTGCCCTCCGCCACGGTGACCACCATCAACGGCGCGGCACCCGCCAACGTCTACGACATGAGCCGCAAGGTGGCCAAGCCCTCAAGACCCAGCTCGTGGACATGACCGGCATGACCGCCATAATCACCCCGGGCACATGTTCCCCGACGCCCTCGGGGTGTCGCCCCTGGCCTGTTCCCAGTCTGTGGCCCATCATCCTCACCAACAACCGGCGGGGCGCTCCACTGCACGCAGGCCGCGGCCTCTGGCCGATCTGGGCATCACCCATGCCCTCAAGGTGGGCAACTATGCCACTCTGCCCGGCCGGGGTCACGGGAGTCGGCCAATCTCTCCGGCGCCGACCGCTACGACACCAACCGCAACGTGGCCAACTGGGCGAAGGCCAACGCGCGGCCTCAGCTTCGGCCATACGGGTCTCGCAACCGGAGACAAGTTCCCCGACGCGCTGGCCGCGGGGCCCTATCTTAGCCTGGACGGCGGCATCCTGCTCCTGAGCCCATTGACGGGACCGCTGCCCTCAGTGATGGGCGCCGCCGTCACGGACAACCGGGCCGACGTGCATCACGTCACCTACATCGCCATGATCGAGCCCGTTGTGGGACAGGTGAAGGCCCTGCTGCCGTAGAGGAACTAACCAAACGAGAGGTGGTCGGATGATCCCCCGAGTCGTCGTGGGCCGGAAGATCAGTCGAAAGAAGGCGGCGACTTCGGGGATGGCGTCCTTCTCCGCGCTCGTGCTGCTGGTCATGTTGCTGACACTGGGAGCGATCCCGGCTCAGGCGACTGTGGACGAGCAGGCGGCGCTGGGAAAGGCCGCCCCGACCTTTGAGTCTCTGCGCAGCAACCCTGACCGGCCCGAGGTCGTAGGCGATCAGTTGCTTGTGGCCTTCCGCAAGGGGATCAACGCCCTTGCCGCCCAGCAGTGGTCGGCAGGTACGGCGCCACTGTGCAGAGCGTGCTGACCCAGGCCTCCAAGTACTCAGGTCAGAGGATCGTTGTCATCAAAGCGAGAGGCTTGGGCGCGGCGGCGCTCTTCGACAAGTTGCAGAACGACCCGGCGATCGCGTCGGTGAGCCTCAACTACAAGGAGTCTGTCGCCGTCACAATGCCTGACGACCCCCTGTTCAATGACCAGTGGGGCATGAACAACACCGGCCAGACCGGCGGCACCCCGGACGCGGACATCGACGCGGCCCGAGGCTTGGGACATCTCGACCGGCTCGCCGCAGCGTGGTCGTGGCCGTGATCGACACCGGCGTGGACTACACCCACCCCGACCTGGCGGCCAACATGTGGACCAACCCGGGCGAGATCCCCGGCGACGGCATCGACGACGACAACAACGGCTACGTCGACGACGTGTACGGCATAGACACGGCCAATGGGGACAGCGACCCGTGGGCGGATCACGGTCATGGGACTCGCACGGCGGGGACTATCGCGGCGGTGGGCGACAACGGCTTGGGTGTCACCGGGGTGAGTTGGTCGACCAAGGTCATGGCCATCAAGTTCTTGGACATGTGGGGCTTCGGCAGTGACGCCGGGGCCGTGGAAGCCATCTACTATGTGATCGGCGAGAAAATCGGCAACGGTATCAACCTCGTGGCCATCAACGCGAGTTGGGGCGGCGGGGATACGACCCGGTCCTCGAGGAGGCCATAGCCGACGCCCCGGGGAGGCGGGCATAGTCTTCGTGGCGGCGGCCGGCAACGACGAAGACCGAACACCGACGTGGTGCTCAACTACCCGTCGGGCTACGACGTCCCCACCATCGTGTCCGTGGGCGCGACCGACCTCAACGACATTCCTAGCTGGTTCACGAACTATGGGGCTTCCAGCGTGGATCTCTTCGCGCCGGGCGAGAACATCCTCAGCACGTTGCCTGACTTCTCCTACGAGCCTGTCGCCACCGACTACTTCTTCGACGACATGGAGTCTGGAGCGACCAAGTGGGCCGACCCGGAGGGTACCTGGGCCATCACCACCGAGAAGGCCAAGAGCGGCACTCACAGTTGGTCGGACAGCCCGGGGAGCGACTATGCGGACGACACCGAGAGCTCCATCACCTCCGAAGCCATCGACCTGACGACCGGTCCGGTCCATCCGATGTTCGGGTTCAGCGCCAACTACGACCTGGGCGACACGGGGTATGACATGCTCTCGGTGGAGTTCTCCGGCGACGATGGAGCGACCTGGGAGGAAGTGAGCAGCCTGTTCGGTTCCAGTGGCGGCTCGTGGGAGTCCACCAGTGTGCCTATTCCCTCGTATCTGTGCACCGATCAGTTCAGAGTTCGCTTCGACCTCATCACCGACTCGGAGGATGGAGCGGTGGCCGACGGTGTGTACATCGACGATGTAGGCATCGGTACGAGTCCACCCTCTCACGAGTACGAGGAGTGGAGCGGCACCTCTATGGCCACGCCACACGTCACCGGCTCGATCGCCGTGCTGGCCGCGCAGTATCCAGATGATGACCCGCTGGAACTCATCTGTCGCGTCCGCTCCGGAGTCGACGTCCTGCCCAACTGGCCGGACTGGCCAACACCGGGGGCCGGCTCAACCTGGCCGGGGCGATCGACCCCGATCTTGTTCCGGGCCCGTGGGCCACTGGGCTCTTCTATGAGCGCCCGGTTGCGGTAGGTTCCCTGCTTACCTTGGAAGGGGTCTTGTTCGGGGACGACATAGGCAAGGTGCTGCTGTCGGACGGCGTCACAGAAGTCGAGGCGCCGGTGGTCTCCTGGTCCAACGACGTGGTGGAAGCCACAATGCCGGATACGCGTGGCGCCACGGTCATCTTAGAGAGGCCGGATGGAGCCCGGTGCACTGTTGGGTCGGTGTCCGCCTGGGCAGACGGAGATTCCTCCATTCTCACCCGCGACGGTAACACGGCTCTGGCACTCGACGGCACCATCCTGTCGCTCGGCGGCTACACTCAGGGCGGGTGGCTGGCCACCAGTACGATCGAGTCCGGTATCATCCCTCCGCCGACACGTGGTCGGCGACGTCCAAGTTGCGCCTGCCTGCGCCCCGTGTCTACGCGGCTTCGGCCACGATCGGCGAACGCGTGTACGTGATCGGAGGCTACGAGGACAGCGCCGAACTGGCGCACGACAACATGTGGGCATACGACAGCTCGACAAACGAGTGGACTACGCTCGCTCCGCTTCCGACCCCGCTTATGTTCCACGAAGCGGTGGTGGTGGACGGATTGATCTGGGTGTTCGGGGGCAGTGACGACTACGGCGACATGAACCTCGGGTTGTACGTCTACGATCCGGAAGTGGATTCCTGGTCGACTTTGGAGGGACCGCCCACGCCGCGCATCGACGGCGCGGGCATCGCCTTGGATGGTCTGATCTACTATTTCGGAGGTCTGTCCACTGAGACCGGTGAGTACCTGACCGCCGCCGAGGTCTACGATCCCATCGCCGCTTCCTGGTCGACCGTACCGGATCTTCCCGTCCCGCTGGCGCGTATGGGGGTGGCCGAATACGAGGGCGTGGTCTATCTCGTCGGAGGCACTCGTACCGACTGGTGGGGAGGCGGCACAAAGACCGTGCTCCGCTTCGATCCGATCGCGGAGACGTGGAAGGATCTTTCGCCCACCATACTCGCGCTTCCGGCCGAGGAGGCCGTGCACAGCAGCCCGTCCGTGGCTATGGAGGGGCAAGGGATCTTCAGCATGAACGGCATGAGCGCGGGCGAGTCCTCCGCCCGCATGGAGCTGCTGGCCGACCCCGCACTGACCATAAGCATCACCTCTCTCGACCCCACTCACGGCCCCGTCGTCGGAGGCAACGAGGTCGCGATACTGGGCACGAACTTCTACGACGTCACAGGGGTCGACTTCGGGAGCGTACCGGCCACCGGCTTCGTTGTCGCCTCGCCCGGACGGATCGTCGCCACGGCTCCGGCTGGGGTGGCCGGGGTGGTACAGGTCCAGGTCGTCTCGGGCGGAGGCTCGACGGCGGACACCGCGGCCGATGACTACACCTACGGGGACGCGGCCGGAATAACAGGTCTGAGCGTCCACAGCGGCCCGGCCGCCGGAGGCACCACGGTGGTGATCACGGGTACGGGCTTCAACGGCGTCATTGGCGCTGACGCCGTGACCTTTGGAGGAGTCCCCGCCGCGAGCTACACTCGGGACTCCGAGACCCAGATCACGGCGGTGTCTCCGCCTCACGCCGCTGGTCCGGTGCAGGTGCAGGTCACCACGGCGGTCGGGGCGACACCCGATGTAGCCGCCGACGACTTTCTCTACTTCATCGCCTACAACGTGCTCCGCGGCGTCGATCGCTACGACACCGCCCTCAAGATCTCCAAGGCCATGTTCCCTGGGGCCCTGCCTCTGGGCTCGGGTCTGGTGCTGGCCCCGGGTGATACGTTCCAGGAGGCCCTCTGCGGCGCTCCGCTTGCCTCCGCCTACGGCGGGCCGGTGTTGCTCACTCCCCGGACGGTCCTGACCACGGCCATGAAAGCCGAGATCCTTCGGCTCCATCCACAGACCGTCATATGCATCGGGCTCTCCGACACCATGAAGAACAAAGTCCAGACTGCTCTCGGGGCCACCGGTACCGCCATCGCCATCAGAGGGACGAGCGTGTACGACATGAGCTACAAGGTGGCCAAAGCCCTGGAGACCAAGGTGGGCGATCTAAGTGGAGCCACCGCCATAATCGCCCGGGGCGACGTTTTCGCCGACGCCATCGGGGTGTCGCCGCTCGCCTGCGCGCAGACCTGGCCCGTCATTCTCACCGGAAGCGGCCTCTCCCTCACTTTTAGCGCCACCAAGGCGCTGAGCGAGCTGGGGATCGTCGCTGCCATAAAGGTGGGCACTTACGCGACTCTGCCGGTGGGGGTGACAGGGCTCGCCAACCTGTCCGGCGCCGATCGCTACGCCACCAACGTCAATGTGGCCGAGTGGGCTGTTGCCCACGCCGGCCTTTCCTTCTTCCATCTGGGCATCGTCACGGGAGACAAGTTCCCCGACGCCCTCGCCGCCGGGCCCTATTTGGCCCAGCAACGGGGCATCGTCTTGCTAAGTCCGTTGCTGGGCCCGCTTCCCGGCGTTGTCGCCGCGGAGATCAGCGGCAATGCCGGAGAGGTGCGGCGTGTGTCGTTCATGGGCATGATCGAGCCGGTCATCGGCCAAGTGAAGGCGCTCTTGCCATGAGCGGACCCGGACGCGAGTTGGTGGAGGCGGCGCTCGCGGGCGGCGCTGCGGCCCTGGACGAGGACGCAGGCAAGCAGTTCTTCGCGGCCTACGGCGTCGCGGTCCCCCAGGGCGGGACGGTCCACTCCGCCGACGGGGCTGTGCGCTGGCCGCCGAGATCGGCTATCCGGTGGTGATGAAGGGATCGTCGCCTCAGATCCAGCACAAGACCGACGCCGGCTTGGTGCTGCTCCGCATCGGCGACGAGACAGAGGTGCGCGAGGCCTACCGCACGCTGGAGGCCCGGGCGGCCGCGGCCGGGTCGGCGCTCGGATGGCGTGCTGGTCGAGCACATGGTCATCGGCAGGCGCGAGTTCGTCGTGGGCCTGGTCCGCGACCTGCTTTTCGGGCCCGTGGTCATGTTCGGCCTGGGGGGCATCTACACCGAGGCTCTCACGGATGTGGCCTTCGCCGTGGCGCCGGTCTCCGAAGACGATGCCTACGAACTCATGGATGCAGATCCAGGCGAAGGTGCTCCTTGGGTCCGTTACGAGGGGAGCCGGCGGTGGATCGCGCGGCGCTGGCGAAGATCATCATGGCGGTGGGGCAGATGGCGGAGGACCATCCCGAGATCCGCGAGATAGACGTCAACCCGCTGCTCATCGATGGATCCACTCCGGTGGCGGTGGACGCCCTCATCGCGGTGGGCGAGCCGGTGCACGTCTCTACCCGTCCGCCTGCCGACATCTCCCAGTTGGACGCACTTGGTGGCTCCGCGCAGCGTGGCCGTGGTGGGCGCGTCGGCCGACACGGCCAAGTGGGGCGGCATGATCACGGCCAACCTGCAGCCTGGGCGAGTTTCCCGGGCCCATCTATCTGGTGAACCCCAAAGGAGGGACCATCCTGGGTCTCCCGGTGCACGCGAGCATCGCTGAGCTTCCTGAGACGCCCGATCTCGTGCTGATCGCCGTGCCATCCGCAGCTGTGAACGATGTCGTGGAGGAATGCGGCCGCAAGGGAGTGCGGCGCGGTCGTGGTGGTCTCGGCCGGGTTCTCGGAGGTGGGGCCCGAAGGGCGGGCCATGGAGGACGAGATGGTGCGCCACCGCCGAAAAGTACGACATGGCTCTGGTCGGGCCCAACTGCATGGGCGTCATCTCCTCGCACCACAAGCTCTACGGGACCGGCTTCATGCTGGTGCGCCCTGACTCCCGGGGGAGCCAGCATGGTGTCGCAATCGGGCAACCTGGGCCTCCAACTGCTGGTGTCGGCCGAGCGGCGCAAGGGGGGAGTGGGCAAGTTCATCGGAGTGGGCAACGAGGCCATGATCGACGCGGTGGACTTCATCAACTACCTGCACACCGACCCCGACACAAACACCATCGTGGCCTACATGGAAGGCTTCGACGACGGCCGGCGCCTCCTGGACGTGGTGAGGCGCACCACGCTGGACAAGCCGGTGGTGGTGCTACGAGGGGGCATGAGCGACTACGGCAAGAAGGCCGCGGCCTCCCACACCGGGGCCCTGACCTCCTCCACAGCGGTGTTCCAGGCGGCCGCGCGGCAATCGGGCTGATCGTGGTCACCGATCCGGACGAGTTCATGGATCTCACCTTCGCCCTCTCCTACATGCCGCTGCCACCCGGCAAGAGAGTGGCGGTGGCCACTCTGGGCGGCGGCTGGGGGGTGCTGGTGTCGGACGAGATCGCCCGCTGCGGCTTGGAGCTGGCGGAGCTGCCACCTGACGTGATCGAGGCCTTGAACAAGCTCCTGCCTCCGTTCTGGAGCCATGCCAACCCGGTAGACATGGTCGCGACCGTGACGCCGGGCGTGCCCGAAGCCGTTGTCGAGATGCTTGGCCGCGAGCGACTGCTGTCGACGCGGTGATAGTCATGGGCGTCGTCGGTTCCATGAGCGAGAGCCGCCGGGCTGTCGAGGAGATCGAAGGTCTCAAAGCCAGTTGTGGGGGTGCACGAGCGCCTCGGGTGCCAGCAGTGCGGCGACCAGCACCGAGAGGTGCGCCGACGACGAGCCCGCCGAGCCGGAACTGAGCGAACGGGAACTGGCCTTCATCACGCAGAACGCCGCGCTGATGGACCGCTACTGCAAACCCATCGCCAACATCTCGCAGAAGCCCATGAGCCAGGCCATCTTCTCTGGGGGGGGCCGCTACTCTACCTTCGTGCTGCCGTCTCCGCTGCAGGGCGTGCGCATCCTTGGCAAGATGGCCTCCTACGGCGCCTACCTGCGCAAAAAGGGCCGCGATCTCAACTGCTAGAGGCCAAGGCGGCGCCTCTTGCTGGGGCGCCGGCGTATTTGCCGCCGCGAGCCCGACCGGCCGGGGCCGCGATCAGAAGGTGGCGTGGTCTCCCGCGCGGGTGAGTTGCAGTCCCAGAGTCTTGCTCAGGCTGGTGAGGCGGTCCAGGATGACCTTGGCCGTAGCGCCGGTCACCGGGGCCGGGACGCCCGAGGTTTCGCTGAGCCAGATGGGGATGATCTCTCCGGTCGTACGCCCCTCCTTGGGTATGCTCACCTGGAGCACGAACGACTGGCCTGTCTCGGGTCGGGAGTGCCTGTCAAACACGAAACCGCCTAGGCTGTAGGCGATGAGTTTGTTCTTGTAGATCTCCAGCCCCTGGTCCACGTGGGGATGGTGACCCAAGACCAGGTCGGCGCCCGCATCGATCACCTTGTGGGCGAGGGTTCGCTGGGCCGCGGTGGCGGTCGGCGAATACTCGACTCCCCAGTGGAAGCTCACAACGACGAAGTCCGCCTGCTTGGCAGCGGCTGCCACTTGGTTCGCGATCTTCTGGGAGTCGTAGGTGGTGGCGATGCCTGGCGTGCTCACGCCGGCCGCGAAGCCGGAGGGCACGATGCTGCTATAGGCAAGCACCGCGACCTTGCCGGCGGGGGTGTCCAGAATGGCCGGGGCCACCGCTGCCGCGGCGTTGGCCCCGGCACCGGCGTGCTTGACGCCCGCGGCGTCAAGCCGGGCGATGCAGTCCAGCAGTGCCGCCGAGCGGTAGTCGAGTGTGTGGTTGTTGGCCAGGCTCACCACGTCGATGCCCCCCGATGCTAGGCCTTGGGCCAAAGCCGGCCGGGCTCGGAAAGTGTATTCCTTGCTGGACACTGGGCTGCCCACATTGGAGATGGGCCCCTCGAGATTGACGAAGGCCAAGTCCGCCGGGGCGAGGTAGGGCTTGACCTGGGCAAAGACGGCTGGGCCGCCGTTCTTGTCCATGAACAGGCCCACTCCGCGGTCGCCCAGCACGTCACCACCAGCGGCCACTGTCAGTGAGGACGGAGGCGCCGTGGCCTGCTGCAGCGTCCCGGCGATATCGAACGCGTCCACATTCAGGTAGGCGTGAAGGGCCGCGGCCCGCTTGGAGCCGCTCCACTTGATGATCACGGTGTGGGTGCCCGCGGCGAGGGTCCCGGTGCTCCAGACCGGCTGCTGCCACTTGATGGTGGCACTGTAGAGGTCGACGTTCGCCGCAGGCCCGCCGTCGACGCTCACCTGGGCGATGCCGTACACGGGGCTGGTCTTGGCGATCCAGGCCAGATAGGTGCCGGAGAACTGCACGATGACTGAGGCCCCGGTGGAGTTGGTCCAGCGGAAGCTGCGCTGGGAGGCTTCCCTGGCCTTGGAGTTCACGGAGTTCCAGGCGCCCACATAAGCAAGGCGCGAGTCATCTTGCTCAAACCGGGTAGTCGCCGCTTCGGCCAGAGCGGGCGCGGGACTGTTTGGGGCCTTCTCGATAGCGGGCGCGGTCGTGGCTACGGGCGCGGCAGGTTCTTCGGCTTGGGCCGTGCCCATACCCGCCCAAACGAACAAGGCGAGTAGCACAAGCGCCACTCCTACGAAGACAGTCGCCCTTGGACGGATCACACGCACCTCTTCCTCGTCGGTCCTGAGGTGATTGTAGCCCCGTAGTCCGGGGCGGGCAATGGCGGGAGACTACTCGGAGGGGGTCCCGAAGCCTGCCTTGTCGCCCGAGCGTGTAAGTTTCAGTCCCAGATTGGCGCTCAGACTGGTGAGGCGGTCGAGGATGACATCGGCCGCGCTGCCGCTCACGACCTTGGGGACTCCCTGTGTATCGTGCAGATATATAGGGACTATGATGCCCGAGGGGGGCCCCTCTTTGGACAGGGTCACCTGCAAGACGAAGGCCTCGCCGGTGGCTCGGGAGTAGTGGTCAAAGATGAAATCTCCCAGGCTGTAGGCGATCAGCCCGTCCTTGTAGATCTCGAGGCCCTGGATGACATGAGGGTGGTGGCCCAAGATGAGGTCGGCTCCGGCATCGATGAGCTTGTGAGCAAGGCTCCGTTGGGATGAGTCGGCAGTAGCGTCGTATTCGGTGCCCCAATGGAGGCTGACGATCACAAAGTCGGCCTCCTCGGCGGCGGCGGCCACCTGGGCTATCAATCTCTCGTTTGGCGATGAGGTGACGTTGGTCCCCGGCAGGCTCGCCGTGGCGGCGAAGTAAGGGGTGATCTCACTGGCGGCGAGAACGGCCACGGTGCCGGCAGGTGTCTCCAGGATGGCGGGGGCTGCCGCCGCTGTGGAGTCGGCACCTGCACCGGCATGTCCCACCCCTGCCGCGTCGAGCCGGGCTATGCAATCCAGTAGAGCGCTGGAGCCATAGTCGCGGGCGTGGTTGTTAGCCAGACTCACCACGTCGATGCCCGCCCAGACCAGACCCGCGGTGAGGGCCGTGCGCGCTTCGAAGGTGTATTCCTTGCCGGCTGCGGGGCTGCCCAAGTTAGAGATGGAGCCCTCGAGGTTGATGAAGGACACGTCGGCGGGAGCGAGATAGGGCTTCACGAACTCAAAGACCGATTCGCCCCCGTACTTGTCTATGTAGTTGCCCACTCCCCGATCGCCCATGACGTCGCCGCCGGCGGCCACCGTCAATGCGGGCGGTTCGGTGGTGGTCGTTGTGGCGGGCGCCCCTGTGGTCGTGGTGGGCGGTATGGTGGTCGTGGTGGCGAGGGGTGCGGCGCTGGTGGTCGTGGACCCGTCGGTCGCGGTCTTGGTGCCACCGGCGTCGCCCGTCTTGGCATGCCAGATGAAGAAGCCGGCCAGAGCGACGACCACAACCCAGAGGGCGACCACTATGAGCACGACGGTGCGCTTTGGGGGTCGGGTGTGGTGGAGTGTGGTCTTGGGGTGCATATGGTCGAGTATAATAGCCCAATGCGTCCTGTCGGCAGAGGAGACAAAGGCAAGAGAGTGGTCGATATCCAGACGCGCCTGGCGGCCCTGGGGTATGAACTGGGACGCGAGGGCGCTGATGGACTGTTCGGCCCACATACCGAAGCCGCCATCCGTGCTTTCCAGCAGCAGCGCCTGCTCTTCTTCGATGGTGTCGTCGAAGACAACACCTGGACAGAACTCGTGGAGGCCGGGCACCGGCCGGGTGAGCGCCTTCTGTATCTCCGGGTGCCCTATATGCGCGGCAACGACGTTCTCTGGCTGCAGCGAAGGCTGGACGACCTTGGTTTCGATTGCGGACCGGTGGACGGGATCTTCTCTGCCGCGCTTGAAGTGGCGGTCACCGAATTCCAGCGCAACGTCGGACTGAATGTCGATGGGATCGTGGGCGAGACGACGATCGACCGGCTGAGGCTACTGCACAAGGTGGGCGACGACAAGCGCCCTGTCAACATCCCCGATCGCATGAACGGCTATGTGGGCAGGCGCTCCCTGTCCGGCCTCAGGGTCAGCATCGACCCAGCCCACGGTGGCTCCGAACGCGGTTGCGGTGAGACCCGCGGGGTGTTCGAGAAGGATCTGAACCTGGCGCTGGCGCGACAACTGAGCGAGTTGCTCGAGAATTGCGGCGCCTTGGTGACCATGACCCGGGACGCTGATCTATCGATGCCGCTGTATGAAAGGCTCGACTTGGCCACGGCCTGGTCGCCCGATCTACATATCTGCCTGCACCACAGTTACCACCCTAGTCAGAAGGCGCAGGGTGCGGCCGCATATTTCTTCGCCAATGCATTCTACGAATCCAAAGCCGGCAAGCGACTGGCCGGATACATCGTCGATGCACTCAGCCGGGAGTTGGGCCGGGTCGACCTCCGCAAGCACGGACGCAACTACTCCTGCCTGCGCGAAGTGAAGCCCCTGGCCGTGATGGTGGAGCCGGGCTACCTGAGCCATCCTGAAGAGGGGCCGTCTCTCTCCGACCCGGAGGTGATCACCCGCGAAGCCGTCGCTATCCGGCACGGCATAGAGGCCTATCTCGCCCGGCTGTGAGCGGTCACCGGGTTCGCGGGGTTGGCCCACTCGCGAGGAGGATGGTAGAGTGCGTTGAAATCCCTTATGGATGGCAAGTAGCGGCTCTAGGCCGAGAAATAGCAGGGAGGCACCGATAGACACTGGCAAGCCAGGCGGCATCGGGCGGCGTCTCACCCTCTTCACGATCATCTTCGCGGTCTTTGGTCTGCTGATGGGCCAGCTTGCGTCGGCCGATCCGGGGGCCATCACCCAGGCGCAGCAAGAGGCTCAGGCGCTGCAAGCGCGCATAGACGAGTTGGCCGACCAGCTTGACGCAGCGATCGAGGATTACAACTACTCCGTCGCCATGCTCGAGGAGACCCAGGCCGCTTCAGAGAACACGCAGGCTCTGCTGACCCAGGCAGAGGCCGATCTCGCGGCCGCCGACGGGCAGTTGGTCGATAGGCTCGTGGTGATCTATAAGGAAGGCCGACTGGGCGGTCTTGACGCGTTGCTGGAGTCTGGCTCGTTCAACGAAGCGCTCGATCGCCTTGAATTGTTAAAGCGCGTGAGCGGACAGGACGCTCAGATGGTGGCCGATGTCCAGGCCTATACCGAGGAGAAGACCGCGCGCGCGGCCGAGCTGGCGCAGCAACTTCAGGATCAGCAGGCTTATGCGGTCCAAGCCGACGCGGCCAAGACCAATGTGGAGAAGAAGCTGGCGGCCAACGAGGAGGCCCTCTCCGACAAGAAGGGTGAGATCGCGCAGCTGGTCAAAGAGGAAGAGGCGCGTCAAGCGCGGCTGCTGGCCGAGGCCAAGAAGGCCCAGGAGGAGGCGGCGCGCAAGGCCGCGGAGCTGGCGGCCCAGGAGAAGGCCAGACAGACCACGACGACCAAGAAACCGACCACTCCCACCACCAAGCCCCACAGCACCCCGACCACCAAGCACACTACCCCCACCACTCAAGCGCCCGACCCCGGGCCGGCGGCTCCCCCTGATGCGGCCGCCGCCGACAAGGTGGTCTCGATAGCCCTGAAGTATGTGGGCTGCCCCTACGTTTGGGCGGCCGCCGGCCCAGACAGCTTCGATTGTTCGGGGCTTGTGATGTACGTCTACAAGACAGGTGGGGATCTCCCTGCCGCATTCCAGTCGCATGAGGCCGGCTACGGAACAGCCGTTTCCCGAGACGCTCTTCAGCCGGGCGACCTGCTCTTCTTCTACACACCCGTCCACCATGTGGCCATTTACATCGGCAACGGCAAGATGGTACACGCGGCGGGCGTGGGCAAGGGGGTTCGCATCGATTACGTGTGGACGCACAGCTTCAACTGCGCCCGCCGGATCCTATAGCAGCTACAATTGCGCTCGTTGCGCGATTCCTTGGAAAACTGGTGAGCATGGGTCCACTTGCGGTCTACTACCATCCGCTCTTCGTCGAGCACGAAACCGGCGACCACCCCGAGAACAAGAGGCGGCTGATAGTCGCCAAGCAGGTCCTGGAGGACAGCGACCTCGAGATCGAGTGGATCACCCCCGAGCCCGCGCCGGTATCGGCGATCGCTCGCGTCCACGACTCGGCCTACATAGAGCATGTACAGCGAGATGGCCGAGCAGGGCGGAGGCTGGTTGGACTGGGACACCGCGGTATCGCCGCGCTCCTACGAGGCGGCTCTTCTGGCGGCCGGCGCGGGCCTGATGGCGGTCGACCGCTGTCTTGCCGGCGGACAGAATGCCTTCATGCTGGTGCGTCCTCCGGGACACCACGCCTGCCGCTCCCGGGGCATGGGCTTCTGTCTCTTCAACAATATAGCCGTCGCCGCCGCACATGCGATGGAGCGAACTGGGGCTGGAGCGGGTGCTCATCGTGGACTGGGATGTACATCACGGCAACGGCACCCAAGCCGCTTTCTACGACGATCCGCGGGTGCTGTTCTTCAGCATGCATGAGGCCGGTCACTATCCTGGCACCGGCATGGCGAGAGAGGTGGGAAGAGGGGCCGGCGAGGGCTTCACCGTCAACGTGCCCTTGCAGCCGGGGTCGGGCGACGGTGCGGTCAAGCTGGCGTTCGAGTCGCTCCTGGAGCCGCTGGCTCGGGCCTTTCGGCCGCAATTGGTGCTGGTATCGGCCGGGTACGACCCGCAGGAGGGTGATCCCCTGGGCGATCTGGAGTTCTCGCGGGACGGCGTTCCAGTGGATGGCGGCCTTCCTAGCCGCGCTTTGTCGGGAGACGGGCGCGTCGGGTCCGCTGTGCTTCCTGGAGGGCGGCTACTTCCCGAAGATGGAGGCTGCATCGATTGTGGCCACCTTGCGGGGGATGCAGGGCGAATCCCCTCCTTCGAGCGGACCGCCTCCTCCGAGAGCGGGCCGACGTGCGCGAGACGCTCGAAGAAGCTCAGGCCATACTGGAAGGGCGTGCTCTAGCAGAGCAGCGCTTCTCTCTCAAGTCGTCAGGCCTTTTCCTCCGAATACTAGGAGGGAAGTAAGCGAGTGGTCGGGGCGATGCAGACCGATCGTGGTCTGGAGGGGTCGATGAAGATCATCGACGAGCTACTACGGAAGGTGACCGAGACGGGAGCCTCCGACCTGCACCTCAAGGTGGGCAGTCCCCCCATGATCCGGGTGGATGGCGAACTGATGAACCTGGAAGAGCCGTCCTGCTCGCCCGACGACACCAAGGACTACGCCGCCTCGCTCATGAGCGACAAGCAGATCCGTCGCTTCAGCGAGACCAACGAGATCGACTTCGCCTACAGCGCCGTCAATGTGGGCCGGTTCCGCGTCAACGTATACCGGCAGCGGGGGACCATCTCCATCGCCTTGCGCCAGGTGGTGACCCAGCGTCCCCGACTTCGCCGAGCTGCAATCTTCCCGCCGATCGTGCAGAAGCTGGCTCTCGAGCCGCGGGGCATTGGTGCTGGTCACGGGGACCACCGGCTCCGGCAAGACCACCACTCTGGCCGCCATGATCGACCACATCAACCACAACTTGCGCAAGCACATCGTCACCATCGAGGACCCCATCGAGATCCTGCATCGCGATCACAAGTGCATCGATCAACCAGCGCGAGGTGGGGCTCGACACCGAGAACTACGGCACGGCGCTCAAGTACGTGCTGCGCCAGGACCCGGACATCATCTTCATCGGCGAGATGCGCGACCAAGAGACCGTGCGCACCGCGCTGACGGCCGCGCAGACCGGGCACTTCGTGCTCAGCACGCTGCACACCATCGACGCAGCCGAGACGGTCAACCGCATCATCGACTTCTTCCCCTCTATCAGCAGAAGCAGGTGCGATCATGCTGGCCGGGTGCCTCGGGGCATCGTCTCCCAGCGGCTGCTGGTGCGAGCCGACGGCAAGGGCCGGGTGCCCGCGGTGGAGGTGATGGTCATGACCGGACGGATCCGCGACATGATCCTCGACCCGGCGCAGACGCACCAGATAACACCGCCGTGCAGGAAGGGGACTTCTACGGCATGCAGACGTTCGACCAGAGCCTGCTTAGCCTGTACGAGAAGGGCCTGATCAATCTGCCCGACGCGCAGATGGTGGCCAGCAATCCGCACGACTTCCGTTTGATGGTGCAGTCCCGTGGTCACATGGCCTCGGGCGAAGTAGCCTTCGGCGGGACGTAGCGGGCCGCCCCGGCGCGTTCTGCCGGCCGGGGCTCCGTTCTTCAGCAGCCCCCTTGGGCCCTACTTTCGTGGTCGCGGCGCCTTAGCGGTGTCACGTCCGCGCGCTTCGCGCGACGCGCGTAGGTCACGGGTGATCACGTTGGGCTCCTTGGGCGGCTTGAAGCCGATGAGCCAACTGATGAGCCACGCCAGGAGCGTCAGAAAGAGGGCCGTGGCCAGCACCCACTGGAATCCTGTGGCCGACAGGGGCGCGCCTACCCACATGAACAACTGGATGACAAAGGCGTTGACGATCACGGTGGTCACGGCCACACCCCAGGCCTGACGCTGGTTTGGCCCGCACGCGGTGCAGTGGGCGCGCAACGCTGTTCAGCACTCCCAGGAGCAGCCCCAGCAGGATCGCCACCCAAACGGCTCCCACGAAGAAGCGGGGCGCTATGAGCGAGTCCACCAGATACAGGGCCAGGTAGAAGGCCAATGCGTTGGATATCCACCGCAGCAGGAACCTCATCCGTCTCCTCCTTGGGCGCCCGGGGACGCCGCTTTCTGCCTCGGAGCTGGGTAGCGGGCCGCAAGCGCCTCGGCCGAGTCCTTGATCATCTGCCGGGTGGGCTCTGGAGAAACCAGCACCGCGTCACCCAGGTAGCGTATGACTTCCTGGGCCACCCAACGCTCGTCGAGATACGGCATCCTCGCCTCCAGGTCTCCGTCGGGGAGCGGGGTGCATTCCATGCCCTGCTCCTCCAAGTACGTCCGCCAGCGGGGGTGAAAGCGCATGGTCGCCCAAGTAGCCACCTCGCCGGACAGGTAGGCATGGCCCTGCCGCCGTCGGGTGAGGTCCATCTCCTCCCGGGGGGCGAATGCTTCGGCGCAGGCAAGGGCCGCGCGGATGCGCTCCAGCTTGAACGTCCTCTGGCCCCGGGCCTTGAGGCAGTACGCCTCCAAGTACCAGCCGTCGGGGGAGTGAAAGAGCAGATACGGCTCGACCAGACGCTCGCATAGTTCCTGACGCGAGGTGGTGAAGTACTCGAGCGACACCAGGGCATGGTCCCGGATGGCTCGGTTCAAGATCTCCACGACGTGAGGATCGGGCGGCACGACGTCGTCGATGATCACGGCTCCCTCGGGGCGGTCCTTCCCGATCAGTAGGCGCACCTTCTCGCGCACCGAAGCGAGCGATTCCGCTCCTTCCAGGGCGAACGTGTCACCCAGAAGATCAAGCGCCAGGAGGAGGGCGCGGGCCAGCGCGGGGGAGAGACGTGCAGGCTGAGAGAAAGTATCGGCCATGACTTCCCGCACCACCTCCACTCCTTCCGGTCCGGCCTCAGTGGTCAGGGTGTAGGTGCCGCCACCGAAGTTCATGAGGTTGATCATCGAGAGATCCTCTTCCACCTCTCGCCGGGTGAGTCCCAGGTCGGCCGTAAACGCATGCCAGGGGATGGGTACGGAGCGTCGCGCGTCCACCAGGTAGTAGAGCAGGGTCATGGCCCGGGCGAGGTGTTCCGGAGCGATAGCGCCGAGGTCTTCCCCGGAGGTGGCGGCGCGGCGGCGCGGTGCGAGAGAAGCGTTCTGGATACCGGCGGGTGGCGAAGAGGCACCGGTATGTGCGGGTGGTCCGGAATGGTCGGCGATCACCTTGGCCAACTGCTCGCCTAGTCTTGCTCGGGCCTCCGGAGGCTCTAGAAGCTCGGCGTAGCCGCCCAAGCCCACCACCCAAGAGAGCAGCACCGACTCGTCGGCATAGGGCACTGAGAACGTGGTGCGACCGTCGTCGTCTTCCTCCACGGCGCTCACGTGTGGTTCGAGTCTTCTCACCAACCAGGACAGGTGCTCGTCCACCGCGATGACCGCCATGCCGGCGACGGCTCCTATCAGCCAAGGCGGCCGGGCTCGGTAGTCCTCAGGATCATACTCATCAGGGATTGTGAAGTCCCTGCTCTTCTCGGTGAGAAAGCCGATGGTCCCTTGGGTCCGTCCCACGCGGAAGGTCCGGATGGCGTCTCGCCGGTGGTCGCGGCCGACAACGTACCAATGACCCTGTGTCAGGAACAGGCTGTACGGGTCGAGCGTGCGCTTGAGCATCCCGCCCTCATGAGAGGGATACGAGAAGCAGACCGTCTTGCCTCGGACGACAGCTTCTTCCAGCCGGGAGAGCCGGCGTCCGGCCCTGCGCGCGTCCTCGTCTGGGGTCAAGGCGACAGGCAGACTATCGAGTTCGGCCCGAAGCGAGTCGTGCCGTCCGCCCAGGATGGCCGTCAGGGCCAAGCGAAGCGGACGGGCGTAGGCAAACCGGCCGTCCAGGGCGAGCAGAGCAAGGGACAGGGCGCGTTGCTCGGCGGGAGAGAACTCCACAGCGGGCAGGCGAAAATCCCCTTCGGGCAAGAAGTACAGCTGGGCCTCGTCCGCGCCGGTGGACTCGGTGCCGGCCAGGACTCGGACCTCGATACCCACCTTGGCGAGATCGGCCCGATCGGCATGGTAGCGGCGGGCGAACGTGTCGTCGCTCATCTCGGCGTAGCCCTCCACCGACTCCTGCACATCCCGGGCCGTGAAAGGCCGTTGGCGGCTGAGAAGGAACGAGAGTAGGGAAAGTTGGCGGATGAGTTTGTCCTCGTCGCGGCTCATACCATAAGACTAGCGCACCCGGCGGGGCGCGGTCAGCATCCGTCCGGGGTGGGCTCTACAATGACTTCAGGCATGAACACCTCCCCCCAAACCGGAATCACGTTGATCTTGGGGCCCGCGAACTCGGGCAAGATGGGTCGTGTGCTTGACTGGTGGCAGGAGAGACTGCCGCTGCGGCCCCTGGTGGTCCTGCCTACCGCGCCCGACGCTTTGCAGGCATCGGCCGAGATGGCTCAGCGCGCGGGTGGGCTGGTGGGCCAAGACCCCGCGGTCACCTTCGATGGTCTGGTCCGGCAGGTTCTGGGCCGCTCTCCCCGGGATGTCTCCGATCTCCAGAGGACCCTTATAGTCTCCCGGATGTTGCGGGACCTCCCAGTCAGGGCGCTCGGCGCAGTCGGGCGGCTCCCGTCTCTAGCCTCGTCGCTTTCCCTGTTGCTGCAACAGCTCAGCGAGAGTGGGAGAACGCCGGAGGAGATTGACGAGGTGCTCCGGCGCTGGGCCTCGGTCGAACCGCGGGTGGCTGCGTTGGCCTCCGATATTCGTGAGTTGGCGGCTGCCTTCGCCATAAGGTGCTCCGAGCTCGGCCTGACCGATCGCCCGGGAGCCCTCCGCGAAGCGCTGCCGGCCGCCTCTGGCTGGCGGCGGCCGCTGGCACTGTACGGATTCACCTCGTTCACCGGTGGGCAACGCGATCTGCTCGAGGCCCTGTCGCGCTCGGTGGAAGTGTCCATCGCCTTCACACACAGGCGCGAGCACAAGGTAGGCCTTACCCGGCCGGACGAGTTGGCTTGGTGGATGGCGCACGCGAGCGAAGTGGTGGAGTCGGAACCTGATGCGCGTTCGTACGCGGCTCCGGCCATCGCTTATCTGGAGAGATATCTGATGGGCGATGAGCCCCGGCCCGCCCCACCGGGGGCCGGTGCCGGCCGGGGGGGAGTGCGCTTTGTGCTGGCTTCCGGACGGCGGGCCGAGGCTGAAGCGGCTGCTGAGCGGATTCGCGGAGCTGCTCAGGGCGGGGATCCGGCCGGTGGACATCGGCGTGGTGGTCAGGCAGATCCGTCCTTGGAGCGGTCTGCTGCGGCACGTCTTCGACTCCTGTGGCATCACCTACCACATGGACGACCGTTGCCTTCTGAGCGAGACCGGGCTCGGGTACGCGTTCCTGGGAGCCCTCAGGGGCGTGGCGTTCGATGACGACTCCGGCCTGCTCTGCTATCTGCGCAGCCCGTATAGCGGTCTTGGCCTGGAAGAAGTGAGCGATCTCGAACTGCGCTACCGGCGAGGGACTGCTCGGGGAGCGCGGGCACTGGCGGGCGTGGCGGGAAAGAGTGTACGTGACCCGGTCGGCCGGCTGTGGGACCTGCTCCTACCTGACGTTGCTGATCCGGGCTCGGTATCTCAGGCTGCCACCGCCTGCTCCGGCGCCGCTTCGGCGGGGCCGGTCATCGATCCGGTGGAGGCCGTCGCGCTGGCCCAGCGCATGCTGGTGGCCGGAGCGAGCGGCGGTGAGTCCGACTCCTGGGATCTGCGTGAGGACGCCCGGGCGTTCCGGGCCCTGCAAACCGCATTGCAGACGATCGCCGTCCTCTTAGCGGGTGGTGGCCCCGGGGATATGTTTGACTCCCATCTGCTGTTCCGCCTACTCGCAAACGTGGGGGTGCCCTCTGTGGAGGGAGACGGCGGGGATGCCGTACAGGTGCTCAGCGCGCAGCGCGCGCGGGCCCGGCGGTTTGAGGCGGTCTTGGTCCTCGGGTTGGTCGAGGGCGAGTTTCCCGGACGGCCGGACGTGCCCTCGCTGCTCAGTTCTGCTCAGAGGGCGCAGCTCGACCAGCTCGGGGGCGGGCTGTTCGCGCCCGAGGTCGACCAGGAAGAGGCCCTCTTCGTCAGCGCCGCTTCGCGGGCTCGGCGTCTTCTCTATCTGAGTGCCCGCGATGCTGAGGACGACGGCGGCGAGGCGGCGCCCTCGCGTTTCTGGCACTCGGCGAAGACGCTTCTGGGAGTGGGCGACGGTGAGCATGAGGTGCGCACGCTGGCCCAGTTGTGGTTCGCCCCGCATACGGCTCCGTCCGCGCGGCACTACCTGCGGGGATGCGCGGCTTGTGGCGTGAGCCCTGGGCCTATCGGCGGGGGTCTCGGAGCGGACGTGCCGGTGCGTCCCTGGAAGTCCAAGCCCGCGCAGCTGACCGACCCAACGGTTCTCCAGGAACTGGCGTCCCTTGACTGCTTCAGTCCCTCTGCGCTGGAGTCCTACTCGAGTTGCCCGTTCGCCTGGTTCGTCGAGCGGGTGGTGGGCGTCGACGACCTTGAGCTGGATCTGGATGCGAGGGCGATGGGCGACCTTCTGCACTCCGCGCTTAGTTCCACCTACCGGGAACTGGCCAAGCAAGGTCTTCTTCCTTTGTGCCTTCAGGGTCTGCCGGCGGCCGAACGCGTGGCACTGGCCGCGATCGACGAGGCCGTGCAGGGGGAGGGCTGCCCGGGCACCTTCGCGCAGCGGCGTCTCGCGGCGTGCAGGCTCAAGGGCATGGTGCGCGGTCTCCTGGCAGCGGAGGCCGGCTCTGGCAGCGTGTTTGTCCCGGCTGAGACCGAGACCGGGGTGGGCGGCCGGCTGGGGGTGGACATCGGCGGGCTGCGCGTCAGAGGGCGTATCGACCGGGTGGACGCCCTGTCCGCCGGGGAAGTGGTGTTTGTCGTCGACTATAAGAGCGGAAAGACGCCCTCCGCGACTGCTCTGGGCACCGACGAGGGTCTGCAGCTCCCGCTTTATCTCCAGGCATTGGCCGCAGAGAGGCCGGACGTGCGGGTGGCCGGTGGGGCGTACTTGTCGCTGACCGAGGGCAAGCGCGTGGGGGTGGTGGCCACCGGGTTCGAGGGGGCCCTAGGGACGGGCAGCGAAGGCTGCCGCGTGTTGGACGAGGACGCCCTGGCCGAACTCTACGAAAGGACTCTGACCGTGGCGCGGGCCGCGGCTGCGGGAATGCGTGCGGGCGACATCGCGCCCCGGCAGGGCAGACAGTGTCCGCCGTGGTGCAGGCTGGGGCCGGCCTGCCGGTCCGCCTCCGGGGGGTACAAACCGTGAGCTGCATCGAGGGCATGGGACTTTCCGAAGCACAGTCGGCGGCCGTTCTCGACGGTAGGCCTCGAGTCCTGGTGGCGGCAGGAGCTGGGAGCGGCAAGACCCGTCTGCTAATCGCCTGCGTGCTGCACGCCCTCATCGAGGAATCCTTGCCCGTCGAACGGCTGATCGCCGTCACCTTCACCCGCAAGGCTGCCACCGAGTTGGTCGGCCGCATCCGGGCCAGCCTGGAGGAGTGCGGGCGACCGGATCTGGCCCGGTCTCTCGACCTGGCCACTACCGGCACCATTCACAGTCTCTGCCGGCGCCTGGTGAAAGACCGCGCGCTCGAGAGTGGAGTAGACCCTGCCTGTGCGGTGCTCGAGGCCGATGCAGCCGATCTGTTGAAACGGGAAGCAGGGCGCCGTTCCTGGGAAACGTATGTGGAGCGGGCCGGTGAGGCCGAACTGGAGGTGCTCGCTCTTGAGGGACAAGGCCTGCGCAGGGAGATGATCTCTCTGTACGACCGTCTGCGCGGGTCGGGCTACGACCCCCCGCAGCTCGTCATCCATGCCGAGGTGTCCGAAGAGCAGGCTCGTTTGGACCTCGTACGCTTGGCCGGCGCGGCCTTGTCTGCGGGCAGCGCCTTGCCGAAGCGTTCCAAGACACTCGAGGCCGATCTCTCCACGCTGGTCGCTTGTCTCGCCTGGCTGGAGCCGAGCCGGACCGACGGTGCTTCTTCCGGTGCCGCTTCCTCGCCCGACCCCAGCCCGCTTGTCGGCGCTCGTTTCTTTCCCAGCCGACGGACTCCGGCCATGGAGCCGTACTTCGTCCCGGTGCGGCAGGCCCTGACGCGCTACCGGATGGCGCTGGCCAAGGCGCGCCTGGAGCCGTTGGTGAACACCGCCAATGGGCTTCTCGCCGAGTTCCACCTGGTCTACTCCGCCCGTAAGCAGGAGCAGGGCCTGGTAGATTTCGCCGACCTGGAGTTGCTGGCTCGGGACCTGGTGGCCCGCACCGGGGAGGGGGGGCACGGGGCTGCCGCACCGCCCGGCACGTTGCTCCTTGTAGATGAGTTCCAGGACACCAACGAACTGCAGTGCGCCATCCTTGAGGGGCTTGGCGCCTACCGCATGCTCATGGTCGGGGACGAACGCCAGAGCATCTACCGTTTTCGCGGGGCCGACGTGGAGGTCTTCCGGCGCCGGGAGGCGGATTTGGCGGCTTCCGAGGTGCTGGCGGGCGCCGCCGCGGGCGCCGGGGCGGCCCGGGCGGCTGGGCCCGTACACCGGCTGGACGTCAACTATCGCAGCCGGCCGGAGGTTCTTGCCTTTATCAACCGGCTTTTCGAGCACCCGGACTTCTTTGGCGGACGGTTCGTTCCCCTGCAGCCAGATCCCGAGTGGGCGACGGCCGGAGACGGGGCGGGCGGGCCCTCCGTCGAGGTCGTGGTGGCGCACCGGGGTCCGCAAAGCGAGCACCAAGAACAGGCGGTGTCCAGGCAAGAGGCGGAGGCCGAGGCGGTCGCGGGCTGCGTGCGCAGTCTCCTGGACGAGCAGGGGTGGCAGCAGCGCGACATCGTCGTCCTTCTGCCGGCCCAGACCCATGTCGGCCGCTACCAGGAAGCGCTGCATGCCCAGGGTGTGGATGTCTATGTGGTGCGCGGCAAGGGTTACTACTCGCAGGATGAGGTGGCAGATGTGGTGTCACTGCTCCGGCTGCTCGTCAACCCTCACGACGATCTTTCGCTGGTCAGCGTGCTACGGTCGCCCATGGTGGGCCTCTCGGACGACGGCCTATATCTCCTGGGCACGGCCGCCCGGGCGATGCGGGCGGATTCTCTCTGGACGGCGGTCCAGGCCGGGGGCCCCGAGCGGTTTGGTGTCGGCGACAGTGCGCTTCTCGGTGACTTTATGCTCAGGCTGGGCGGCATCCGGCACCGGGTGGGCAGGCCTGGGCTGCCTCGACTGATCGACGACGCCGTCAGCGCCTGCGGGTACGACCTTTGTCTGCTGGCCTCCGCTGGGGGCGGGCGGCGCTTTGCCAATGTGCGCAAGCTCATGCGTCTCGCGGCGCAATTCGAGGCGGTCAACGGCCCGGATCTCGCCGGGTTTGTCGACTCACTACGTTCACTGGACGATCTGGGCGATCGCGAAGGGAGCGCCCCCACGCTCACCGAGGGTGAGAACGTCGTCAGGGTGATGACTGTGCACCAAGCCAAGGGCTTGGAGTTCCCGGTGGTGGTGCTGGCAGGCATGGGTTCGGAAGTCCCTCGCGGCTCCTCACCGGCCTTCGTCATCGGCGGGGACGGACGCATGGGGGTGTTTCTCAAGGGATCCCAGCACAAGACCTACGAGGATGCCGATCTGTGTTGGGGACCGGCCGACGAGATCGCTGCCCAGGAGAGGATGAAGGACGAGGAAGAAGATATACGCCTGCTATATGTGGCCATGACCAGGGCGCAGCAACGGCTGGTCCTGGTGGGGGCGGGGCCGAAGCCCGGCCAGGCTGCGAGTGGTCGCCTGGCCCGATCGCCGATGCGCTGGGGCTTGAGGTCTTGCCGGCGCCGGGCGAGGCTGTCTCGTTGGAGGGGCTGGACGCGGTGGTGAGAGGGATTGACCCCAGCGCGGAGGCCCACGTCCCGGCTCGCAGGAAGGCTGCGGACTTGATGGGCGAGTCGCCGCCACCGATCGAGGCGGAACGGGCCCGTGCCCTCAGTTTGTCGAAACGCTCCCGCGGTCGGGTCTCTACCGGCAGGTGAGCTTCTCGGCGCTCGCCGCCTACCTGCGGTGTCCCCGGCAGTTCTACTTGGAGCATGTGCTTGGTCTGAGGTTGACGCAGGAGGGGCCGGCCCGCGAAGAGGACGACGCCGGCTGGATGACAGTCTCCTGGACCCGGAGGAGCAACACGCCGGCCGGGATGTGGGTCTGCTTGTGCACGCCTCCTGGAGGGGCGCCTGCGCCGGCGGGCCCCCTGAGACTGCCGCGCTGCTGGAGGAGGCTAGGGGGTGGCAGCGCCAGGCAGGCGTGCATCTCTCGCAGGTAGCACTCGAGAGAGCGGTCAACCTGACTAGAGCCTTCTGGTCGTCCCCGCTCGCCGTTGGGCTATCGGCGCCGTCGTCCCGGCGGGAGGCTCCGTTCTTCTTCGCTCAGGCCGAAACGGTGGTCTCGGGGATCATGGACCTCGTCTTCAGCGACGAAGTTGCTGGCACGTAGTCGACTACAAGACCAACGCGCTGAGCGGGCGCTCACCCAGCGAGCTGGCTCTGGACTATCGATTGCAGGGAGTGGTGTACCGCCTGGCCGCGCTGCGGGCGGGAGCGCCGGCCGTCCAGATGGACTTCGTGTTTCTCGAGCGGCCCGGCGATCCTGTGATGGTGCGATCGGGTCCAGAGGACATGTCTTCTCTGACTGACGAGCTGGACGAGGCCCTGGCGCAACTGCGCCAAGGGCGTTTTCCGGCGGTCGCTGGAGAGAACTGCGCTCGCTGCACGGTCGCGAAC
Source organism: uncultured Actinomycetes bacterium (assembly GCA_963784835.1). GTDB lineage: Bacteria > Actinomycetota > Thermoleophilia > RBG-16-64-13 > RBG-16-64-13 > RBG-16-64-13. The sequence continues at coordinate 33,966 of CAWASM010000006.1, forward strand.
CTCTGCACGGGGCGCCAGTCTTCAGCAGCCTGCTAGACGATGGTATACAATAGGCGGCCGCTAGAAGTGTGTTGTTGGCGGCACGCGGCGGGGTGTAGCGCAGCCTGGTAGCGCGCATCGTTCGGGACGATGAGGTCCCGGGTTCAAATCCCGGCACCCCGACCATAGACTAAAAGACGCCGGCGAGAACCAGCCGGCGAGGAGCAGCCGCCATGCCAAGCCGCCCGAGCGGCTACGGCAGGCTATTCACCAGGACTACCACCAGCACATACTTGCCCGCGTCGTCCGGCGCCTCGGGCGCGGCGGTTGTGTCCGGGACCAGGGGCTGCAGGGTGGAGGTGGTGAACGACCAGGACGACACCGCCGGCGACGGGACCCGCTGGGCAGAGAGCGCCACCAGCACGGACTTCTGTTGCAGGAGTGCCTCAGACCATTCGATCACCGGTTGTCCCGGCTCCATGATCAGTTCCACCACGAGGCCTTCTGAGGTGGCGATCGACCGCAACAGGTCTATGAATTGGGGAGCTTGGTCCTTGGGAACGTAGGCCGCGAAGGTCGGCCGGCTGAAAGCAAGCCCCTCGTCCAAAGGCTCCAGGCCGGTCAAAGCGGTGATCTGAGAGGCGATCTCCTTCGCCTGCTCTGCACTGGTGAAGGTGTCTCCCGCGCCGGTGATGGCGCTGGGGATGGTCGTCTGCACAGTGTCCGGCGCGCCGTCACTGGTCCCTGTGTCAGACGGGGCGGCATTGTTGGTAGCCGGCTCGCTTCCGAACACGAAGTAGGCGGGGGCGTCCGCGACGACGGCCATCCCGGCGATCATTCCGGTTCTGTCTCGTATGGGCGGGCTCACAGCTTTGATGGTGGCGATTTCGCCCGTGCCGCCCGCCAGGGTGGTTGCGCTGGCTGCCGTGGTGGCTGTGGTTTCGGGGTTGGCAGCGGGTCCGTTCTGGTCGTCACTGGTTGCTCCCGCCTGCAGCCCAGGGGCCGCGGCGCTGGTGCTCTCGGCGGTGGCGTCCGCGGCCACGACCGTGGTGCTCGCGGCCCGGTCAATAGACCCAGCGTTCAAGCGGAGGATGGCAAAGCCCACCAGGGCCACCAGGACTATGGCCACGATCGCCGACGCTGGGATCCAGGAACGGCGTCCGCGTTGCCAGGAGTCGGACCATCTCGGCGGTCGCTCCAGCCCGATGTGCCCGATCGGACGGGCCGAACGGCTGGGGAAGAGTGCCTCGCTGATCACAGCGGCCTCCAGGGCAGGGGGGGGCTCCTTGAGAGGGAGGGCCTGGATGCAGTCGATGGCCATCTGCTGCAGGTGTAGGCGGGAGGCACAGTCCGCGCAACCGGCGAGGTGTTGGTCGATCGCGGCCTTGGTCCGCGGATCGAGCCGGTCGTCAAGGTAGTCGATGGCCAGCTCTTCCCAAGCATCGACATGGTCTGTCAGCGTCTCTACAGGCGCGGGCACCAGGTCGTTGTTTCTCTTGCCCCAGATCATCACACTTCATCCCCTATCAGGCTCTGTGGTCTGACGGCCCCCGGGGGGACTCGGGTTCCTACCCGCCCGGCCACTGCCGCCGGGTACCTCGTAGCCGACACTGATCAACGTTGTTGCAAGGGCCTCACGGGCCCGGAAGATGCGCGACTTGATGGTGCCCTCCTGGACCCCGAGGATCTGGGCGGCTTCGTTGTAGGGAAAGCCGAGCAGATCGCACAGCACCACGGCGAAGCGAAAACCCTCTTCCAGGCCCATGAGCGCCTCCCGAAGGGGAGCGGATAGCCCATCGACCGCGGGGTCTACGCCATCGCGGCCGGAACCGACAACCGCCGCGGCGCCGGCCGGCCCGGAAAGGTCGTCGAGGATCTCGGAATCCATGGGCTCCGGTCTGTGTCGGCGCAGATGATCGTAGGCGGCGTTCACGGCTATGCGGTGCAGCCAGGTGCTGAAGCGGGCTTCGCCCTTGAAGGAATCCAGGTTCCTGAAGGCTTTGATGAAGGCTTCCTGGGATACGTCGGCTGCATCCCAGTGGTTGCCCAAGGTGCGGAGGGCCAGGTTGTAGACGCGGTGCTCGTGCCGGCGGTAGAGCTGGGTCACCGCGTCGGCATCGCCCGCGCGGGCGCGTCTCACCAGGTCGGTGTCCTCATCGCGCACCTGTTCGGTCACGCTCAAGCCGGTTCCCTGCTCCTCTGCTCCTGGTCCATGCGCCTGTTCGCCATTCTAACAGCGGAGACTATGGTAACGTCGATTCGAAAGGCAATCTCGACAGGAGGTCCAGGCACTCATGGCGGGAGAAGAACACAAGCCCTCATCGGGGGCCGCACCGCAGGGAGACGAGGCTGAGTTGGTGGCTCGTCTTGAGGAAGAGATCCGAGGCATGTCTGTCGCGGACCATCTGATCTATATGCTGCACTCGCTCTCGGCATTGGCCGTGGGGCGTCTCGGCTTGGGGCCGACGGGCCCGGACAGCGGGACCCGGTGCAGGCCCGGTTGGCGATAGAGGCTTTCAAGGCTTTGCTTGGGGTGCTCGAGCAGGTGAGGCCGGCAGGCGAGGTCGCGGGTCACCGCGGAGTGCTGTCGCAGCTTCAGTTGGCCTATGCGGGCGCCGTCACCGCGGGAGCGTCGCGGGTCGAACCGGAGGAAGGCCAGGCCCCGGTGGTCTCCGAGGCGGCCCCGGTGGTCACCGAGGCTGCGCAGGCGGCCGACGCCGAGGAGCCGGCGACTGAGCAGGCCATCGACGCCGACGAGCCGGCTGGCACTAGGCTCCGGCCGACAACGGGGAGCCGACCGACACTGAGGCTCCGGCCAAAGCTGCCGGTGCCAAGCCGCGCAAGCCGCGGCGCAGCGCTCAGACAGGATCGTGACACACGGTATGTGAAGACGCGCGCCGTTAGGCGCGCCGCTGTCGTCCCATAAGGAGGGTCATGTCGGTTCAGATTGGCATCATCGGTGGGAGCGGGCTCTACGACATGGGGGAGCTGACCGACCGGGAGGAGATCCGGCTGTCGACGCCCTTCGGCGACCCGAGTGGGCCCTACGTGGTCGCTACCTTGCGCGGGCATCGTGTCGCTTTCTTGGCCAGGCACGGGGCCGGTCACCGTATCCCGCCGTCGGAGCTCAACTTCCGCGCCAACATCTTCGGCTTCAAGCTGCTTGGGTGTGGAGAGGATCTTCTCGGCCAGTGCGGTGGGCAGCTTCAAAGAGGAGTACCAGCCCATGGACGTGGTGGTGCCCGACCAGTTCTTCGACCGCACCCAGGGGCGCATCAGCACCTTCTTCCACGGCCAGGGCATCGCCGGGCACGTGGCCTTTGCCAACCCGGTGTGTCCCGAACTGAGCCGCATCGCGTTCGACTCGGCGCAGGCGGTGGGTGCCAAGGCCCACATGGGCGGCACCTACGTGTGCATGGAGGGGCCGCAGTTCTCCACTCAGGCGGAGTCGCGGCTCTACAAGAGCTGGGGGATGGACGTCATAGGCATGACCAATCTCCAGGAGGCCAAGCTGGCCCGGGAGGCCGAGATCTGCTACACCACCATCGCGCTGGTCACCGACTACGACAGCTGGCATCCAGAGCACGACCAGGTGACCGTGGACATGATCGTGGGCAACCTCATGAAGAACGCCGAAACGGCGCAACAGTTGATCGCGGAGGCCGTGGGGCGCGTGCCGGCGGGGCGTACCTGTGCGTGTGCGAGCGCGCTGGCGACCGCCATCCTCACCAGTCCGGACGCCATCCCGGATCAGACCAAGCGCGATCTGGCGCCCATCATCGGCAAGTACATCAAGTGAGCCCGAGTGAGGTGGGGGAGATGTCGATGAATCCCATACTGGCCGTCGGCTCGGTGGCCTTCGATACCATCAAGAATCCCGTTCGGCGAGGCGGAGCGCGTGGTGGGTGGCTCGGCCACCTATTTCTCGGTGGCCGCTTCGTTCTTCACCGAGGTGAGGCTGGTGGCGGTGGTGGGCGAGGACTTCGCCGACCGGGGCGACCGAGATATTCGCCGGGACGTCCCATCGATCTGGCCGGCCTGCAGACCGTGCCCGGTGAGACCTTCCGCTGGAAGGGCGAATACGGGTTCGACCTGAACTCGCGCGAGACCATCTACACCAAGCTCAACGTCTTCGAGCAATTCCAGCCCGTCATCCCCGCGGCCTACCGGTCGTCGCCGTTCGTGTTCTTGGGCAACATCCATCCCCGACTGCAACTGGACGTGCTCGACCAGGTGGAGGCGCCGCGCCTGGTGGCCGCCGATACCATGAACTACTGGATCGAGGGCGCCCCGGACGACCTGCGCGAGGTGCTGAAGCGGGTAGACGTGCTCATCATCAACGACTCCGAGGCAAGGGAGTTGTCGGGCGAGGCCAATCTGGTCAAGGCCGCCCGCGCCATCCGAGCGATGGGCCCCAAGACGGCCATCATCAAGCGGGGCGAGCACGGTTGTCTGATGACCTGCCCGGGCGAGGGCGAGTTCTTCGCGGCGCCCGCCCTGCCGCTGGAAGAGGTGTTCGACCCCACCGGGGCCGGCGACACTTTCGCCGGCGGCTTTTCGGGTTCGCTGGCGGCCTGCGGCGAGCTCACCCAGGCGGCGATGGCGCGCGCCATCATCTACGGCAGCACGCTGGCGTCGTTCGCGGTGGAGGACTTCAGTCTGGACCGTCTTCTCCGCCTGACGCGACGACGAGATAGCGGAGCGTTTCCGCCAGTTCAAGCGCCTGACGCATTTCGACGAGGCGTAGCGGGGCGCCCAGGCCGGGGATCGGGGCCACACATCGCGGGGGAGGCGATGTGGTGAACAGTCGACTCCGGGTATTTGTAGGTGTGGCAGCAGCGGTGGTTGTGGCCGGCATGGCCTTGCTTCTTGGCTGCGGCCCGGCTGATTCCCCCACGGCGGCCGGCGGCTGTGATGCGCCGGGCTCATCCATCGGTGCCGATTCCTGGGTCGAGACGACACCCTATGTGCCCACCCTTTTCCCCGTCCGCCAGGAGGGCAAGTGGGGATACATCGACAAGAGCGGGCGGGTGGCCATCGACTTCCAGTACGACGATGCTCGGGCCTTCTCGGAGGGGATGGCCGCCGTCAAAGTGGGTGATGACGAAGGTTACATCGATGAGACGGGGGCTCTGGTCATCGAGCCCCAGTTCCATAGCGCGGGCCCTTTTGGTGACGGACTGGCGGTGGTCTGGAGAGAGGACCTTACAAGCGCGACCCAATACTCCGGCTATTTCGAGTACATCGACAAGACCGGAAAGACGGTCATCCCGCCCAACCCAGCCTGGTCCTCCGGCTCAAGCTTCAGTGAGGGCCTAGCGGCAATAGGCTTCCTAGACGGAGGGTGCGGCTACATCGATACCACCGGGCAGGTGATCATCCGTCTGCCGTGGGCGACCGACGCCCTGGACTTCAGCGAAGGCTTGGCCGCTGTGCGGGAGAGCACCGGCTGGTGGGGCTACGTGAGTCGCGTCGGCGGGTCAATGATCGAGTCGCAATTCGACCCCGCCACTGAGTTCAGCAACGGGCTTGCCGTCGTCAAGCACGGAAAGTACTCCATCATCGATGACCGCGGTCATGTAGTCACCAAACTGGACTACGATTACGTGAGTGGTCTAAAAGAGGGCCACGCCGCCGTGCTCGGCGGAAGTGAGGGTGCCTTTGAAGATGGCAAGTACATCCCTGGGACCGCGTCGGGCTGGGGCTTCATGGACGAAACGGGCACCTTGGTCATCCCCACCAAGTTCAAGTGGACTTTTGACTTCGCGGGCGGGCTGGCCCGCGTGGAAGACTGGGACGGCAAGATGGCCTACATCGATCTCGCCGGCAACTACGTATGGCAGGAACAGTAGAACCACACCGGCCGGCCGGAGTCGCCCTAGGTCGAGGCCATGCGGCATGTTGACATCTGGCCCCCTCTTACCTATAATGCCGCGCTACTTCAGGCGCCACTTTCTGGCGCGAAACGCACGGGCAGCCCACTAAGGAAGGTACTCGTGACTCGTACAGACGTCGTTCTCACAGAAGAAGGCCTCAAGCAGCTGACGGAGGAGGTCGCCCTTCTCTCGACGGTCAAAAGGGAAGAGGTGGCCGAGCGCATCAAGGCCGCCCGCGAGTTCGGCGATATCACCGAGAACTCCGAATACGATGACGCCAAGAACGAGCAGGCCCTACTCGAGAACCGCATCCACCTTCTTCAGGAGAAGCTGCGCCGCGCGCGGGTGATCAAGGACTCCGACATCGACACTGAGAAGGTGTCTGTGGGCAGCACTGTCACCCTCCGCGACAAAGATGCCGGCGAGATCCGCATCTACACTCTGGTGGGTTCGGCCGAGGCCGATCCGTCCAGGGCGCGGCTGTCCAACGAGTCTCCCGTCGGGCAGGCCATCATAGGCAAGCGCGTGGGCGACGTCGTCAAGGTGCCGGTGCCGGCGGGGGCCCTCAACTACGAGGTGCTCGCGATCGGGAAGATGTCGTAGATGGACCCTTCGGCCCCCTCTGAGGGCCCCGACGGAGGCGACGGACTCGAGGCGCAGACTCCCGAGTGGGAACGCCAGCGCCTGGCCAAGGTCGCGCGGCTGCGCGGGCTGAACATCGAGCCGTACGCCCGTTCCTTCGAATCTCGGACCCCGCTGGGGGAGATCACCGCCACACATTCAGGCCTGGCCACCGGCGAGACGGCCGAAGGCCTGACACTATCGGGTCGCCGGCCGGGTGATGTCGCGGCGCGAGCACGGCAAGGCCGTGTTCTTCACCCTGCGCGACGGCTGGGACGATCTCCAGATCTACAGCAACGTAGACACCCTGGGCGAGGAATCGTTCGAGCTGCTCACCGACCTGGATATCGGGGACATCGTCGGGTGCGAGGGGCACGTGTTCCGCACCCGCCGGGGCGAACTGACGGTCTTTGCCGAGTCGTGGACGCTGCTGACCAAGTCGCTGCGGCCTCTGCCCGAGAAGTGGCACGGCCTGCAGGACCGCGAGACCCGCTACCGCCAGCGCTACATCGATCTGGTCTCCAATCCCGAGGTGGCCTGGCAGCTCAGGGCCCGAGGCAAGCTGGTGTCGGCCATGCGCCGCTACCTGGAAGACCAGGGCTTCGTGGAAGTGGAGACTCCCACCCTGCAGCCTCTGCCCGGGGGCGCTCTGGCCCGGCCTTTCGTCACGCATCACAACGCGCTCGACGCCGACCTCTACCTGCGCATCGCTCCCGAGCTCTATCTCAAGCGGCTGCTGGTGGGCGGATTCGATCGCATTTTTGAGATAGGCAAGAATTTCCGCAACGAAGGTATCTCGCTGGTACACAATCCCGAGTTCACCATGATGGAGCTCTACTGGGCCTACGTGGACTACAACGCCATCATGGAGCTGGTGGAGAACATGATCGCGGCCCTGGCCCAGGAGGTCGTGGGCAGCACCGAGATCGTGGTGGGGGAGAACTGCATCGAGCTGAAGCCGCCTTGGCCGCGGCGCACGGTGGACTCCTTGCTGCAGGAGCACCTGGGCATGTCGCTGGCGGCCATGCGGGCCGACCCCGCAGGCGGCCAAGCAGGCACTGCATCGACCGCAGGATCGAAGTGGAGAAACGCGACACCTTCGCCACCCTGGTGGACAAGGCGCTGAAGCATGCGGTGTGGCCGTCGGTGGTGCAGCCCACCTTCGCCATAGACTATCCGCTGGAACTCAGCCCGCTGGCCAAGTGCCGGCCCGACGATCCGCTGCTGGTGGAGCGCTTTCCAGCCGATCATCGCCGGCAAGGAGATGGGCAACGCCTTCTCCGAGCTGAACGACCCCATGGACCAGCGGCACCGCTTCGAGGAGCAGGCGCGCAACAAGGAGGCCGGCGACGAGGAGGCCCATGTGCTCGACGAGGACTTCCTCCGCGCCCTCGAGTACGGCATGCCCCCGGCGGGCGGCCTGGGCATCGGCATCGACCGGCTGGCCATGCTCCTCCTGGGAGTGGACTCCATCCGCGACGTCATCCTGTTCCCGCAGCTACGGCCCGAGCACTAGCCGACTAGGCCAGACTCTGGCAGGCCGGGGCGCCTACCGCGCCGAAATAGGCTGGGCTCGCAGTCACCCCTGACCGTCACGGCCGGGAGCCACTTCTCCTTCCATCTAGCCCTCACTCTTCGTGCTGTGCGTCATGTGAAACAGACGTTGCATACGGTCATATAGTGCAACAGTGCGTTGCACTACCGCGTGCTCTTTCGCGTTTGCCTTCGACTTCCTCCCTCCACAGCCCCAAGAGAGGACAAATCTCTGCTGTAGAGAACAATAGTGGGGTAGAAGACAACAATAGTGTTGCAAAATGGTGTGAAGTGGTGTAGGTGGGTGCCATGATGGGCATGTTTCTATCTGGCGAAGTTCGACCACACCCTCGATCCCAAAGGGCGAGTCACTCTTCCTGCCCGCTATCGCGAGTACTTCCAGAGGTGGTGCCGTCCTTGTCCGCCTGCCAGATCGACGAGCCCTGCGTCCGCGTCTATCGTCCCGATTCGTGGGATGAGTTCGACCTAAGACATCGAGCCTCTCGACGTCTTCGAGAACGAGGCCACAGTTGGCGAGCTCGGAGATCTACAAGAAGCTGGACGAGGTCGAGACCGGATCAGCAGGGACGTGTGCTTGTGCCCGCCAGCGGATCGAGGAACTGGGGCTCTCGGGCAAAGTGAAGATCATCGGCAACCGGACCCATCTGGAGATCTGGGACCCGAGACACGTTGCCGCGGCGCTGGCGAGGAAAAGGGGGGCAGGGATGCCTAGCGCAGCAGCCTCATTCGCGACGGAGATGGCCATGGCTCACGTTCCGGTCCTGACTCAAGAACTGCTCGACTTGCTGGACGTGCGGACGGACAGCCGGGTGGTGGACTGCACGTTCGGCGCAGGCGGGCATGCCGAGAGCCGTGGCGGCGCTGCTTGGGCCCGGAGGGCGTGCTGGTGGCCTGTGACCAGGACCCCGTCGCCGAGGACTACTACATGGACCTCAGAGCCGCGCTCGCGCTGCCGCTCGCGTTTCTACCTGGGCAATTTCGCCGACACGCTCGCCGACGCTGCTTGATAAGGGCTTCAGGGCCACCCACGTCTACATGGACCTGGGCGTGAGCAGCATGCAGATCGACACCCCCGAACGGGGTTTCTCATATAGCTACGATGCGCCGCTCGACATGCGCATGGATCCTTCGGCTGCCGCTTACCGCGGCCGACATCGTCAACACCTGGTCGGAGACGGCACTGACCGAGTCTTTTCGGCCGCTACGGCGAAGAGCGCTACTCCCGCCGCATCGCCCGGGCCATCGCCACGCGCAGGGCGAACACGCCCTACACGCGCACAGCCGAATTGGTCGACACGATCAAGGGCGCCATTCCCACGCCTGCCCGTTTCGGCGCTGGAAACCCGGCCCGCCGGGTGTTCCAGGCACTGCGCATCGAGGTGAACGACGAACTCGAACAGCCTGCAGCGTGCGCTGCCCGCGCATTCGCTCTGCTCGAGCCGGGTGGGGTGCATGGCGGTCATCAGCTTCCATTCGCTCGAAGACCGCATGGTCAAGGAGTTCTTCGCCGGCAAGGCCCGCACTTGCACCTGTCCGCCGGACTTCCCCGTCTGCGTGTGCGGGGGCAAGGTCGACCGGCGAGATCCTGACCCCGAAGCCGGTCACTCCCGGCCCCCGGGAGTTGGAGGTCAATCCCCGCTCGAGCTCGGCGAAGCTCCGGGCGATGAGGAGGCTGTGATGGCCGCCATCTTCATGTCCACCTGGATGGGCGCCTGGGAAGGGGACCTCACTCCTTCGGCCGCGGCAAGGCGCAGCGAAAGACGGAGGCCACTCGGGTGGCCGCACGCCTGGTCAGCCGCTACTACGGCCGCGAAGCCACTGCCCGGGTGCCCAACCCGCGCCTGAGACCGGGCGCGTAGAGGCTCTACCCGAGCTCAAGGTGGTCACGCGGAGCCGGCCCCGTTGGGGAGTGGACGCTGGTGGTGTTGGTGTTCGTCGCCGTGCTGCTCGTGGGCAGCTCTGTCATCGTGCCGGTGATGGTCAAGCTCGGCACCACCGAGGTGGAGGCGGCGGTTGGCCGGCGGAGGCCGCGCAGAAGAACTGGCATGTCCACGATACCGCTACGCTCTCCGCCGAGATCTCCGCACTGTCCTCCCCGCAGCGGGTCGCGGAACAGGCCTCGCGGCTGGGCCTCGGCACCGGCTGACCAACGTCCAGCTACTTGCGGCCGAGACCGGGATCCTTGGCAACGGAAGGTGACACTGGGTAGCCGGTCGGTGAGCATGGGCCGGACGAACAAGCGTTTGGCGCTGTTCATGGGTCTGGCCTTGGTGTTTCTGGTGGCCTTCTTCGGCCGGACCTTCTGCGTGCAGGTGATCGCCGCGCCCGGGTCTCCAGGCGAAGGCCGGGGACAGAATACCCGCACGGTGGCGTTGGAAGCCGCCCGAGGCGTGATCAATGACCGTAACGGCAAGCACTGGCGATGTCCAGGCCATGGCGACCGTGTATGCCAACCCCAAGCAGATCGACGACCCGGCCGCGCCGCGGCGGCAACTTGCGCCCATGCTGGGGGTGCCGGAGACGGAACTGATCGCGAAGCTCAACAGCGACTTCGGTTCAGCTACCTGGCCCGCAAGATAGAACAGTCGACGGGCGAGCGGGTCAAGGCTCTGGATATCGGATGGGATCGGGGTGATACGGAAGACAAACGGATATATCCCAAGGGGGCGTTGGCCCCCAATTGCTGGGATTCGTGGGCGGCGACAAGACAAGGGTCTGGCCGGATTGGAACTGCAGTACGAGGATGTGCTGTCGGGCAAGCCGGGGGAGACGCAGGTGGTCAGCGATCCGCAAGTCCGGCAACCGCTCGCCACGTCTCGCTGAAAGAGGCGGAGCCGGGAAAGTCCATCACTCTGACCATCGACGCGCGAGATCCAGTTCGAGGCCGAGAAGGTACTCACCGCCGATCGTCGAGGAGTTTCAGGCCAAGAAGGCCTTTGCCGTGGTCATCGATCCTGAACGGGGGAGATCCTGGCCATGGCGAACACACCGGTCTTCGACGCCAACGACTACGCTTCCGAACGCATAGCTGAGAGCGATCGCCGAAATATGGTGGTGACCGACCAGTACGAGCCGGGCTCGACCTTCAAGATGGTTGCGGTGGCGGCGGCGCTCGAGGCGGGGCTGGTCACTCCGACAGCCGACTTCACCCTTGGGCCAGAGAATCGCCGTGTACGACGTGGCCATTCACGAGGCGCATGAGGAGAGCCGGCCGGTGGCGGGACTTCACCGTTACCGACATACTGGCGAGGTCGTCCAACGTCGGGGACGTGACGCTGGGCCTCAAGGTGGGCAAGACCAGGCTGGTGGAGATGATCGAGAAGTTGGGTTTCACCGAGAAGCTGGGTGTCGACTTCCCCGGTGAGTCGACGGCCAGATGCGACTGTTGGAGAAATGGTACGGGCACCACGATAGCCAACGTGCCCATCGGCCAGGGAATCGCTGTGACTCCGCTGCAACTGGCGGCCGCCTATTCAGCCATCGCCAACGACGGTCTGATGGTGCAGCCCCATCTCCTCAAAGGGATGGAACAGCCCTGGAGTCGGCGGGTAATCAGCGAGACAGTGGCGGCTCAATTGCGGGAGATGCTGAGCGTAACGGTGGAGGATGGCACTGGTACCCTGGCCGCAAGTGGAGGGCTACAAGGTGGCGGGTAAGACAGGAACGGCACAGAAGGTCGAGGATGGCGGCGGCTATTACGAAGACCGCTTCGTGGCTTCGTTCGTGGGCATGGTCCCCGCCGACGACCCGCAGTTGGTCATCCTCGTCACAGTGGACGACCCCGCCACCAGCACTACGGTTCGTCCGTTGGCTGCCCCGGCCTTCGCCAAGATCGCCGACTTCGCTCTCAGGCGTCTGGGCATCCCGCCGACGACCGGGGCCGAATAGGCCGGCTCCACGGAGCAGCGGGCACCGTGGTGGCGCACTAGAAGGTCCTCGGCGGTGACCCGCCGCGCCGAGCTTGGCGTCGACGGCCATGCGGCCATCAGAAGGTCCGTCACCTCGATTTGAGGCTCACCCGATGATAGAATCCCACCCGTGAGACTCAGTAACTTTTCACCGGTGTCGAGGGCTGGCGCCTGGCGGGCGCGGCTGATGTCGCCGTAGCTTCACTAAGCTATCGGAGTGACAGTCCGGACCCGGGCAGCTCTCTTCTTCTGCGTTCCCGGGTTCGTTCGCGACGGGCACGAGTTCGCCGCCGATGCGGTGGCGCATGGGGCCGCGGCGCTCTGCGTTGAGCGGCAGCTGGATCTGCCCGTGCCCAGGCGGTGGTGCCTTCGGTGCGCTGGCAGTGGGCCCGGTGGCCGCGGCTTTCTACGGTCGTCCCAGCTCGCGAGCTTCTGACGGTGGGGATCACCGGCACCAACGGCAAGACCACGTCGGCGTTCTTGGTCGCCCATCTGCTTGACCACGCCGGTCTGCAGGCTGGGCTGATGGGCACAGTGGAGCGCGGATAGGGGGCAGGGCGCTCCGGCCGGGCGTACCACTCCTGAGGCGCTTGACGTTCAGCGCGACTTGGCCGAGATGGTGCAAGACAGGGGACAAGGCGGTGGTGATGGAGGTCTCGTCTCACGCTCTCGATCTGGGACGGGCGTTGGGCACGCGACTTCCGGGCGGTAGCCTTCACCAACCTCACCCAGGACCACCTGGACTACCACAAGACCTGGAGGAATACTTCGAGGCCAAGAGCCGGCTGTTCCTCGATGACGAGTACGCGGCCCGATGGACGGTACGCGGTCATCAACGTCGACGATCCTTTCGGTCGGCAACTGGCGGCGAGGTCCCTCGAGAGCGCTGCTCGGTTTCTCCGCGACCGGTAAGACGATCGGTTGGGGCAAAGCGGACCTCGAATTGAGTGAGTACGGATGACGCTGGGCGGCACGCGGGGCACCCTGATTCTGCGGGGGACTGCCTTGGAGCAACCGGGCACCGGTCGGTTCAGGCTGGGGGCGCGGCCGGCACGTCTGGGGACAGGCCGCTGGCCTGGCGGCAGGGCCGGCAGTCTGGCGGCGCTGAAGTGTACATGAACGTGAGCACCCGCTTGGTCGGAGCTTCAACGTTGCCAACACTCTCACCGCGCTTAGGAATAGGCCTGGGCCTTGGTCTTGACGTGGAGCGGATCCTCGAGGCCCTGAGCGAGTTCCGGGGCGTTCCGGGGCGTATGGAGACGGTGAATGCCGGACAGGATTCGCCGTCGTGGTCGATTACGCTCATACCCCCGATTCTGTCGCCAACGCTCTTCGACGGCCCAAGGAATCACCGATGGAAGATCATCGCCGTCCTGGGCTGCGGCGGCGACCGCGACAAGACCAAACGTCCTCTGATGGGCCGGGAGGCGAAGAGCGCGAGGCTGATCAGGTGTTATCACCTCCGACAATCCACGCAGTGAGGATCCATCGGCGATAATCGCCGACATCCGGCAGGGATCGAGGACCCGGAGCGTGCAAGGTGGAGCCCGACCGCCGGCTGGCCATCGAAGCATGCGATGGCAGAGGCTCGGGCGGCGACGTGGTGCTCATCCTCGGGAAGGGTCACGAGTCGGGTCAGGAGTTCGCGACCGAGACGCTGCCGTTCGACGACCGGCTGGTGGCTCTTGAGACTCTACTGGCCCTCAGCACTGCGGACGCGGTATGCGCCGCTCAGCGCGCTCTGGAGGCCGGGACTTCGGTTATCGGCAGCCTCCTAAGGCGGAGGGTGGATGATCCCTCTATCCGCAGAAGAGGCCGGGCTCGCTCTGGGGCTCGGGCCGTTGGCGGCACCGGTCACAGGCGTTAGATCGATAGCCGCGCTCCAACCCGGAGACCTGTATGTAGCTTTGCATGGCGAATGCTTCGACGGGCAGGATTTCGTCGAAAGCGGCCTTTTCCGCCGGGGCTTCTGGCGCGCGTGGTGGAGGAGGGGAGTTCGCGGGGAGTCCGCCCGGCGGATGCACGGGGGAGAATCCGGCGGCCCCTCTACGGGTGCGAAACGCCATCGAGGCACTCGGCGCTCTGGCCAGGGAAGTGCGTCGGAGTCCGGGGTTACCGTGTTCGCCGTGACGGGCAGCGTCGGGAAAACGAGCACCAAGGACCTGCTGCGGCGCATGGTGGGCCGGGTGCGCAGAGCTGTGGCGACGACGGCAATCAGAACAACGAAGTGGGCGTGCCGCTTGACTCTGCTGTCGGTCGAGCCGACACCGAGGCGGTGGTGGTGGAGATGGGCATGCGGGGACGCGGCCAGATCACGGCGCTTGCCCGGGTGGCGGAACCGGATGTCGGGGTCATAACCAACATCCATCCAGTTCACCTTGAGCTTCTGGGGACGGTGGAGGGTATAGCTGAAGCCAAGGCTGAGCTAGTTGCGGGCGTCCGACCGGGAGGGGCCGCGGTGGTGCCGGCAGAGCATGGGCTTTTGCGGCCCTTTATCGCGGGGGCGGCCTGCCGGGTGGTTCTGCTTCGCAGTGGATGACGAAGGATATGACGCTGAGGTCCACGGCCGCCTTGAGTGGCTGGAGGGAGACGACGACGCTTTCTTCGTGTTGCGCTGGCCTGAGGGTGAGGCCCGGATAGAGACTGCGCCGATGCCCATGCATCAGGTGGAGAACGCTGTGGCCGCCGCTGCGGCCTGTTATGCTGCGGGGCTGCCGGTGGCGGAATGCGCGGCCGGGCTCGCCGACGTCCGCTTCTCGGCGGGGCGGGGCGACATCATCGAGGTGGAGGGCCTTTGCATAGTCAACGAGACCTACAACGCCAACCCGGCCGCGTTGCGGGCTGCGCTGGACGATCTGATGCGGCTGGCGACCAGGCGCGGCGGCCGGCCCGTGGCTGTTCTGGGCGACATGCTGGAGCTGGGAGCGGAGGAGGAGCGGTACCACGAAGAGGTGGGCGCATATGCCGCGGCTCTCGGAGTGAAGGCTCTGTGGGGGGTGGGCCGGCTGGCGCGGGCGACGGTGGAGGGCTATCGCAGCGATGTGCGGGCGCAGGAGAGGCCTGCCGCTGACTGGCGGCAGGACATGTGGAGTCATGCGAAGAAAGCTCTTTGGTATCTTCGGAACTGCGCGAGGGTGATGTGGTGTTGTTCAAAGCGTCGCGCAGCCTGCGGCTGCGAGACCATGGTGAGCACGATCATCGAGGAGGCAGGGAGGCCCCGCGGTGCTTAAGTTGATGCTGGCCTCGCTGGTGGCTCTGGTCGTCGGTATGACGGCGGGTCCGCAATTCATCCGTTGGCTGCAGCGGCGGGGCATCGGGCAGAATATCCGAGAGTGCGGTCCTGAGGGCCACACGGCGAAGCAGGGCACTCCCACCATGGGTGGCGTGCTGATCCTAGTGTCGGCCCTGATCCCATATCTGATCTGGGGCACGAAGTCGATGGTCAGCATGATGGTCTTGATCCTGACCTTTGGCTGTGGCTTGATCGGCTTTGCCGACGACTTCATCAGCCAGTGGAGAAAGCGGTCCCTGGGTCTCAGCCGCACGAAACTTCTCCTGCAGGTACCGCTGGTGGGGGTGGCCGTGTTTCTCGGGCTGCAGTACGGGGGTGGAACTCGACTGGCCGTACCATTCGTTCGCAAGGGCTTGGATATCGGCTGGATCTACTACCCCTTCGCCTTCCTGCTCATCTCCGGTTTCTCCAACGCAGTGAACCTCACCGACGGGTTGGATGGTCTGGCGGCTGGGACGGTGGCGGTCGCCTTGTTCGCCTACGCCGGCATCGCCTTTCTCCAAGGCGAGGACGACCTGGCCATGCTGGCCGGCTGCCTGACGGGGGCCTGCTGTCGGTTTTCTCTGGTACAACTCCCATCCGGCCGCCGTCTTCATGGGCGACACGGGGTCTCTGGCTCTCGGGGCCGGCGCTGGCGGGCATGGCCATAGCCACCAACATGGAGATTCTGCTGCTGCTCATCGGCGGATTGTTCGTGGTGGAGGCGTTGAGCGTCATCATCCAGGTGTTCAGCTTCCGCGTTTTTCATAAGCGGGTGTTTCTCATGGCCCCCATCCATCACCACTTCGAGTTGAAGGGCTGGTCGGAGACCAAGATCATCGTGCGCTTCTGGATCATATCCGCCATCCTGGCCGGCGCCGGCTTTGCCCTGTACTACTTGAGCAACGCCCGCTTCCCCACGGGCTGAGGGCGTTTGGCGGGCCGTCCCCGCCCGCGTCCAAGTGCAGGAATGGCCGGTGGCACGCCGTATGTCAGACATACATGGATCCCGCAGCCGCCCATAGCCTTCATCCTCGATCGAAGCCCCAAGTCCCGGAGGCACCTAAGCGCCGCCAGCGGCCGGTCACGGTCACGCTGCGTGACGCCGCGCCGGTGTCGTTTCACCTCATCTGGATTACGCCGCTGCTGCTGCTCACCGCAGGCATCTGCACGGTGCTTTCGGTGTCGCTGGCCAACACCGTCAATGGCGGCGACAAGTACGAATGGGTGCGTCCCCAGGGGATCACAGCGCTGGTCGGGCTGGTGCTCTTGGTGCTGCTGTCGCGGATGGACTACCGGAGACTGCGGGTGCCGTCCCTGTTCCTCTTGGGGTTCTCGATGTTCTCACTCATCGCAGTGCATATCCCAGGAGTGGGCCAGAGCCAAGGGGGAGCCTCCAGCTGGATCCAGGTAGGGCCCATCACCTATCAGCCGTCGGAGTTCGCCAAATTGACCCTTGTCTTGGTGGGTTCGCATCTGCTATCCAGTCCCTGGGTGAAGAGCGGGCGCTTCCGTAGCTACATGTTGCCCTTCGGCATCGCGGGCCTTCTCATGTGTGCCCTTGTCATGTCGGAAAACGACCTGGGTACCTCGATCATCCTCGTAGGGCTTATGCTGGGCCTGTTCTGGGTGGCCGGGATGAAGACCTGGCACTGGCTGGCTGTGGCCGGAACGGGTCTGGCGGCGGCGGCGGGCATCATTCTCAGCAGTGGGAGCGTCTGAGCCGCATCACGGCTATCTTCAACCCCGCGGGCGACGCGCAGCATTCCACCTATCAACTCTGCCAGTCGCTCGTGGCCCTCGGCCGGGGAGGATGGTTCGGGGTGGGGCCGGGGGAGAGCATCCAGAAGTTCGCATATTTGCCCAAGGCTCACACCGACATGATCTACGCCATCCTGGGCGAGGAGTTCGGTCTAGTGGGCGCGGGGCTCATCATCATCCTCTTTGGGGTCTTCGCCCTGGCCTGCTGGCAGCTGGCCCGGCGCTGCACCGACCCCATGGGCAAGTACCTGATCGCCGGGTGTGGTATGCTTGTCACGCTTCAAGCCGTCATCAACATCGGGGGCGTCAACGGGGCCCTTCCCCTGACCGGGGTGCCCTTGCCGTTCATCAGTTACGGTCGCAACAGCCTTCGTGGTCATGCTGATGGCCGTTGGATTGATCTTGGCGGTCGCCAGGCGCGCACCCGCTCTGCCGGCGCCGTGCTCCAGCACGAGGTATGAGAATGTCACGAGTATTGATCGCCGGGGGCGGGACGGCGGGCCACGTGGTGCCCGCGCTGGCGCTGGCTGATGTCCTTTCGAGCGGGGCCATGAGGTAGCCTTCTGCGGCACCGACCGGGGGATGGAGAAGGAGCTGGTGCCCCGCGCCGGCTACCCGTTTTCGGTCGTGCGCATCCGCGGCTTCAAGCGCAGGTTGGGGCTGTCCACCCTGCAGACACTCGGCTCGCTTCCCGTGGCGGCGATGGACGCCTGGAAGCTCTTGCGCGTCGTTCCGTCCGGACTGCGTGGTCGGGGTGGGGGCATACGCCTCGGGCCCGGTCGTGGCCGAGGCCGCCGTGCGGGGCATCCCAACCGTGGCCGTGGAGATGGACTCGCACATGGGCTGGACCAACCGCATCCTCAGCTGCTGGTGGACAAGGTATGCCTCTCGTTCCCGGCTGCCGAGTGGCATCGGAGACAAGTACGTCTACACCGGGAGGCCGCTACGGCCGGCACTTCTGTCCGCGACTCGTGAGGAGGGGCTTGCCCGCTTCGGGCTGGACCCGGACCGGCCCGGTACTGCTGGTCTTCGGTGGCAGCTTGGGGGCCCACGCCCTCAACGAGGCGGCGGTGGAGCGCTTTCGCGGGCACACTCCACGGCCTTTCAGATCGTCCACGTGACGGGCGAGCGGGAGTACGCGCAAGTGTCAGTGGAGGCATGGGGGCTCCCGGGGCCAACCCCGGCTACCAGGCTCACGCTTTCCTGGACGATTTCCCCTGGCACTGGCGGCCGCCGACGCGGTGGTGGCCCGCGCCGGCGGTTCGTGGCCGAGATCCTGGCCCGGGGGTGCCCGTCGCTGCTGGTGCCCTATCCGCTGCGCGGCCGGCGATCACCAGACCAAGAACGCGCGCATGCGTGGTCGCGGCGGGCGCGGCGCTCATGGTCGCCAACGCCGATCTCGACCCGGCTCGGCTGGCCGCAGGCGGTCGCCGGGCTCCTTGGAGCCGGAGACGAATGCCGCGCATGAGAGCAGCCGCGCTGCGCCTGGCCAGGCCGGATGCAGCTGTCCGCATCGCCGACGTCGTAGTAGAATTGATCGCCCGGCGTGCCGGGAAACACCATGACTGAATCGACCCTACCAACACCACATGCATCCCCGCGCCCGAGTGGCTGCGTAGCCTTCACTTCATCGGTATAGGTGGGGCGGGCATGAGCGGCATCGCCCTGGTGCTGCACAAGCGGGGCTAGACGTCACCGGCTCCGATCTCAAGTCGTCCCGCTACGTGACCCTGCTGGAGCAGGCCGGGGTGTCCGTGAAGATCGGTCACAAAGCGGTCAACCTCGACCATCCGGACGTGGTGGTCATCTCGTCGGCCATCCCGTCTCACAACGTCGAACTGCAGGAAGCCCGCCGTCGCGGGATCATGGTGGTGAAGCGGGCGCAGGCTCTCGCCTGGCTCATGCAGTCGGGCCGGGGGATGGCGGTCTGCGGCACCCACGGCAAGACCACCACCACCTCCATGATCAGCCGAGCGTCTGGTGGACGCCGGCCAGGATCCCACCTTCTTGGTGGGCGGAGAGCTGAACGACATGGGTTCCAACGCCCGTCACGGCGAGGGCGAGTTCGTGGTCTGTGAGGCCGACGAGTCGGACGGCTCTCTGCTGCTGCTGCGGCCCGAGGTGGTGGTGATGACGAACGTGGAGCTCGATCACCACAGCCACTACCTGCACGTGGAGGACGTGGAGCGGGTCTTCAGGGAGTTCTCGGCCGGCCTGCCCGAGCACGGCTTGCTGGTGTACTGCGGCGAGGACGCCGCGGGCATCTGCTCTGGCCCGCGAGGTGGAGTGCCGCGCCCGTTCGTACGGGTTCGCTCCCTCGTCGACTACCAGGCGCGCGATGTGGTCTCGAGCCTCCGGGCAGTACCTTCGAGATCTGGAGCGGCGACACGAGGCTGGCCTCGGCCATCCTGTGGTCCCTGGTCGGCACAACGTGCTGAACGCCCTTGCCTGCTTCGCCACTCTCACCGAATCGGGCATGCGCGCCGGAGCAGATCACGCCCGCGCTCTGGGCAGCTTCACCGGAGCGGTGCGGCGGTTCCACTGAAAGGAAAGCGGGACGGGGTCGACCGTGGTGGACGACTATGCTCACCATCCCACCGAACTGCGGGCCACCCTGCGGGCTGCCCGCGAGGGCGAGTGGTCTCGGGTCATCGCCGTGTTCCAGCCCCATCTGTACTCGCGCACCGAGTTCCTGCACGCCGAGTTCGCCGAGGCCTTGCTGGAGGCCGACGTGGCCGTGGTCACCGACGTGTACGGCGCGCGGGAGCACCCTCGCCCGGGAGTCAGCGGCAAGCTGATCGTCGACAGCATACTGAGGCACTCGAGGAACAAGCCCGTCGTCTACTTACCTCGTCTGGGGTCCATTGTCGATTATCTAAGCCGTACGACAGTGCCCGGCGACCTGGTGCTCACCCTGGGCGCGGGCGACATCCACCGGGTGGGCGAGCGCTTCCTTGAGACGCGTCTGACCGGAGGCGCGTGCCTTCCGTCTTCTTTCACACGGGAGCTACGCGCTGTCGAAGGCGTGCGGCTCTGGACCGACTGCTCCGCTGGCTCCCTTCACCACCATCGGCACGGGAGGCAAGGCCAAGCTGCTCGTGACCGTGGTCGACACGACGCGGCGGTCGCCGTGCTCAGGACTGTTGCGAACCTACGGCGTACCCTGGTTCTGCCTGGGCGCCGGCTCGAACCTTCTGGTCGCCGACGAGGGATACGCGGGCGTGGTGGTCAAACTGGACAAGGACTTCCAGTACGTGGAGGGCCTGCCCGCCGGCGCCGGCGACGACTCGCGGGCCGGTGGTCATGACCGTGGGGGCGGCGGCCTCCCTGGCCGGCTGGCGGCGACTGACGGCGGAGGCGGGGTTGGCTGGGCTGGAGTTCGCCTGCGGCATCCCCGGGTCGGTGGGGGGCGGGGTGGCCATGAATGCGGGGGCGTACGGCAGTTCGCTGGTCGACGTCGTGCGAGAGGTCGAGATGGCCTCCGCAGCAGGGAGTCCGCTGGGTGCCGGCCTCGGAGTTCGCCTGGGGCTACCGCTGCTGCGGTCTGCCTCAGGGCGCGGTGGTCACCGCGGCCCGTTTCGAACTCGCGCCCGGTGACTGTGGCGAACTGATGGAGTGCCAGCGCGTCACCCTTCGCAAGCCGGCGGAATGTCCAGCCGCAGGGGGTCCGCACCTTCGGGAGCACCTTCAAGAACCCGTCCGGGGGCGCCGCCGGCCGATTGATCGATGCGGCCGGCCTCAAAGGAGAGCGCCGGGGCGGCGCCGAAGTATCCAGCGTCCATGCCAACTTCTTGGTGAACCTGGGAGAGGCGACTACTTCGGATGTCATTGCCTTGATGAGCCGCATGCGAGAGAGAGTGCACCAGACCTGCGGGGTCTTCTTGGAGCCCGAAGTGAAGCTGGTGGGCGCGGTCTTTCCGTGGGATTCGTCCGGCACGGACCCTCAGGGACCGCCTGCCGCCCATGGATGAGCGCATCCTCGTCCGGCGGCGCTCGGTCAACCGGCAGCGCGGACGGCGGCGGATCAGCTCATCTTCCCTATCGTGGTGCTTCTCTGTGGCCGGGGGCGCTTTCTTGTGGCTGCGTTCCACCGACGTGTTCGCGGTGAGGCAAGTAGTCGCGACGGCCACAGAGCGGGTCACGAGGGAGGAGATAGTCCAGGCGACCTCTCCAGCGATGGGCGAGAGCCTGCTGAAGCTTTCTACCGCTGATCTGGAAGAGGCCCTTGTGCAATTGCCCTACGTGCGGTCGGCTGAGGTCTACCGCAGCTTCCCCGACTCGTTGGAGGTCAAACTGGTGGAGTATCAGCCGGTCGCCCGCCTGCTGGACCAGAGCGGGCAGGTTTGGCTGGTGGCGGAGCACGGGCCGGGTGCTCGCGGGCGCAGATGCCACTTCGTTCCCGGATCTGCCCTTGGTGGTGCCCGCACGGTTCGTTCACACTCACTCCGGGGGAACAGGTGCCGGCGTGCGGTGGCCGCTGCGTTGCCACTGGCTCCGCTCTTCGCGTCCGGTGAGGTCGGCGCGGCTGCCCGCTCTGGACCGGGTGACCGTGTCGGCCGGTGGGTACATCACAGTGAAGCTGGCGGAGGGTTTGGAGCTCCGGCTGGGCGATGCCACAGAACTCCCTCAGAAGTCGCGGCCGCGGCGGAGACACTCAAGCAGTGCCTGCAAAACGGGCAGGTGCTGGAGTACATCGACGTCACTGTGCCCGCGCGCGCGGCTGTCAAGGCGAAATGAACGTGATATTGTGCCTGTTGCGGGGCTTTGCTTGCGAAGAGGATCAGGATTGGAGTCCTGTGATCCGATGATCTTGGAGGTTCAAATACCATGAGCGACACGGGGTCCGGCTACCTTGCGGTGATCAAGGTCGTGGGAGTGGGCGGTGGCGGCACCAATGCCGTCAACCGCATGGTAGATGCTGGGCTCAAGGGCGTGGAGTTCATCGCCATCAACACCGATGCCCAGGCCCTCCTCATGTGCGACGCCGATGTAAAGATCCACATAGGCGGCAAGATCACCAGAGGTCTCGGCGCGGGCGCCAATCCCGAAGTGGGGCAGGGAGGCGGCAGAAGAGAGCCGCGACGAGATCCGTGAGGCTCTCAAGGGCGCCGACATGGTGTTCGTCACCGCCGGCAAGGGTGGGGGCACGGGTACAGGAGGGGCGCCCGGTCATCGCCGAGATCGCCCGCGAGTTGGGCGCTCTCACCGTGGGCGTGGTCACCAAGCCCTTCACCTTCGAGGGCCGGAAGCGGGCCAGCCAGGCCGAGGCGGGCATCGCCGCCCTGGCCAAGAAGGTCGATACCCTGATAATCATCCCCAACGATCGCCTGCTTCAGGTGGTCGAGAGGCGTACCTCCATCATCGAGGCCTTCAAGGTGGCCGACGACGTCCTTCGCCAGGGCGTGCAGGGCATCACCGACCTCATCACTGTTCCGGGGCTCATCAACCTGGACTTCGCCGACGTCCGAACCATCATGCGCAACGCGGGGTCGGCCTTGATGGGCATCGGCCTGGCCAGCGGGGAGAACCGCGGCGTCGAGGCCGCCAAGTCGGCCATCTCGTCTCCGTTGCTTGAAGTCGTCCATCGAAGGGGCCACCGGCATCCTCCTCAACATCAGCGGCGGGCCCGACATGGGGCTGTTCGAGGTCAACGAGGCCGCGGGGGTCATCTCCAACGCAGCCGATACCGAGGCCAATGTCATCTTCGGCGCTGTGATCGACGAGTCACTGGGCGACCAGATGAGGGTCACGGTCATCGCGACGGGGTTCAACGCGATCCGTGAGCCCTCCGGCAGGTGAACAGCCCGGTGGAACAGCCGGCGGATAGCCCCCTGGACCGCCCGGCAGACCGCCCGGCGGACCGCCCTGTCATCCCTCCCAAGCTGGAGGACCTGCTTCCAAAGACGGTCCACACTTTCGAGATGGACGACGATGTTCTCGAGATACCGAAGTTCCTTCGCGGCAAGGACTAGGCGTAGCGGGGAGCGATCATCGGAGCGATGTTTGAGCAGGAAGGCGTCGGGCTGACAGAGGCGCGGGCGGAGATGGAGCGCCGCATCGACCCGGAGGCCCGCCGGCATTTCATTGCTAGTGCTTTTGCCGATACGCCGGTTCTTGAAGTCAAGTTGCCTCGTCCGTTTCGTGCCTGCTTCACCACACGGCTCGGCGGTTCCAGCGAAGGGCCCTTCCATTCGATGAACCTGGACCCGCGTTCTGCTGACAGGCCCGGCGCGGTGGCCCACAATCGGGGGCTCTTGGCCTCGGCCATAAGCCGGCGCGTTGTGAGCCCGCTCCAAGTGCACGGGCTCCGGGTGGCAGGTGCCGCGGAGTACATCGAGCGGCCGCCTGATACCGGTTGCGACGGCCTGACTCTTCACGCCGACATCGACCGCGGTCTCGCGGCCCTGCTGCTCTTTGCCGACTGCGTGCCGGTGGTGTTCTGTGGAGAGGTGGACATGGCGGTAGTCCACGGGGGATGGCGCGGCGTGCTGGGCGGGGTCGTGCAGCAGGGCGGACGGGCTATGATCGGCGCCGCCGGCCACCGCGATCATCGGGCCAAGCATCGGACCCTGTTGTTTCACGGTGGGCCAGGAAGTGGCGGATGCCTTCTCCGCTCGCTTCGGCTCACAAGTGGTGCTAGGCACTCCAGACGCCCTCCGGGTGGACCTGTGGGAAGCCGTGACTGTGGCGGCCACCGAGCTGGGAGTCCCTCGGGGGCAGGTGATCAACCCCCGGCTGTGCACCGTGTGCAATACCGATCTCTTCTATTCCTACCGGAATGAAGGCCCTGTCACCGGAAGGCACGGGTGCCTGGCTTGGGTGGCCGACACTCCTTGAACGCCCCCGCCGAGCTGCTCCGTGCCAACCTAGAGGCGGTAGAGTCCCGAATCGGCGAAGCCTGTTTCCGCGCCGGGCGTTCGGACCGGCCCCGGGTGCTGGTGGCATCAAAGTATTGGGACACCGACGGAATGTCTGAACTCGTCGGGGCAGGAATCCGGCTTGTGGGGGAGAACAGGGCAGATGAGCTGGTAACGAAGTGGGAACGGTGGAGCGGGTCTTTCGAGTTCCACTACATCGGCCACTTGCAGAGTCGAAAGGTGCGGCAAGTGGTTCCCTGCGTCACCATGGTGCATTCGGTCGAGTCGATGTCGGTGGTCGAGGAACTGGACCGCAGAGCAGAAGGGGAAGTGAGCGTTTTGCTGGAGGTCAATGTGGGTGGGGAAGAGACCAAGTATGGTATCCTCCCGGCGGCCGCCGAGACCTTTTTGCAGAGGGCCGCGGCATATCGGAGGGTCAGATTCGTCGGATTCATGACCATGGCTCCCCTGGTGGAAGACCCAGAAGCGGCGCGGCCGTGTTTTCGGGGTTTGCGCGAGCTTAGCGAGCGCCTAGCCACCAAGTTCGCGGGCCGCTACGAACTCACCGAACTGTCCATGGGGATGAGCAATGACTTCGAAGTTGCTGTCGAGGAAGGCGCGACCATCGTAAGGTTGGGCAGCGCGCTCTTCTCCACTGTGTAAGGAGGATCGGATGGCAGGTGGGGGCATGTGGCACAAGACACTCGTGTACTTCGGTCTCGCGGATGAGGACTACGAGTACGACGACGACATGATGAGCGTCCGCACCGACGCGGAGCCCAACTACCGTGAGCCCGCCTCTAGGGACAGAGACAGGGATAGGGAACCTGCCTACCGGGAGCCCAGGGAACCCGCCTACAGGGAGCCGGCCTACCGGGAACCACGTCAGAACGTCAAGAGGATCGATCGGGACAGCCGGCGGCGTTCCAGCTCCGATTTTGACGATATCTTCGCCGACGAGGGCAATCGCAATCAGCGGGGACCGTCTTCGCAACAGCGGGGCCCCTCGGTGCGGTCCCTGCCCACCCCGGCGGAACAGGCACCGGTGAGGGTCCACTTGGTCATGCCCAAGAACTTCAACGATGCTCAGGTCATCGCCGACAAGTTCAAGGGCGACATCCCCGTGATACTCAATCTTCAGTCCAGCGAGACCGAATTGGCCAAGCGGCTCATCGACTTCGCTAGCGGGCTGACGTATGCCCTCGACGGGGGCATGCAGCGGGTGGCCGACAAAGTGTTCCTGCTGACTCCAAAGAACGTGGAGGTGTCGGCCGAGGAGCGTCAGCGCATGTTGGAGAAGGGCTTCTTCAACCAGTTCTGACGGCTTGGGCTGCGCGGAAACGGGGGAGTGCGTGCCAGAAGACGGGTCAAGCATGATCGATCACATTGCCGGGACGGCCAAGGGTCTGCTTGCGGTGGCGCTGGGGGGCATCGAGGAGGGCGCTGTGGAGGCCGGATTGCCTCGAGAGACTGCCCAGGGTTTCGTGCGGCAGACCGCCCTCGGCACAGCGCTTCTGTTGGAGAGGCATCAAGGCTCTCCGGCGGATCTCAAAGACCAAGTAGCGTCTCCGGGAGGCACCACCATCGCCGGTCTGGCCGTTCTGGAGGACCAGGCAGTCCGGGGCGCCTTCATCCGGTCGGTAGAGACGGCCGCGAAGCAGCACAACCAGTAGAGACCATGGTCAAGAGCCCGAGGCGATCGTCTCGAGCGAAGGGAGCGGGAAGTGAAGATCACGCCTCTCGATATCCGGCGGAAAGAGTTCAAGAGGTCGGTGCGCGGGTACACCGACGAAGAAGTGGACATCTTCTTGGACGAGGTGGCCGACGAGTTCGAGCGGCTTTTCCAGGCCAACATGGAGCTCGAGGACAAGGTCCACCGGCTTGAAGAGCAGTCCGCTGGGCTGACCCAAGTCAGAGAGGCCCTGGAGAAGACGCTCATCACTGCTCAGGTGCAGTCCGAAGACATGAGGTCCAACGCCCACAAGGAGAGCGAACTCATCCTGCGCGACGCCGAGCTCAAAGCCCGGGGCATAGTGCACGACTCCTACGGCGAGACCCAGAAGGTGCAGCAGGCGCTCTTCCAGTTGAAGCTTCTGGAGGAGGATTTCCGGTTCAAGTTGCGCTCGCTGCTTGAGGGCTACCTCAACTTGCTCGGCGAGGCACCCATCGCCGCCCTGGCGGACCGAGACCGCGGCGCTGACCGCGCCGCCCGCGCCGGCGCCGAATTCCGCGCCCGAGCCCAGTCCTGCAGAATCGGCTCCAGTGGTGGCCATGGAACCCGCGCGCAGTGCTGAAGAACCGCCGCCCCAAGCGAGCGACGACGACACTCCCACTGAGGAGAACGAAGCCGCGGTCGCGCACGTGAACGCTGCCATCGAGGCCTTCACCGCGGCTGAGGCCAAGCGGGGGGCCGATCCCGCGACGGACGAAGAGGTCACCGCTGAGACAAACTCGGCCTCTCTGCTGGTGCGGCCTTTGCCGCGTCCGGCGGCGGAGCCTGCGGAGGAGGGCTTCTTCTTCGGCAAGCAGGCGAAGGATATCGACGACACCTTCCAGGGCGAGGATGACATCAAGGCCGACAAGACCCGCGACTTCAAGTGGTGAGAGAGGCAGCCGGCTGCGCCGGTCCAAGGCCCTAGGGTGAGGGTCGGGGCGGGCGAGGTCTTCGTGGGGGTGCGCGTCAGCCCCTCCTCGGCCCGCGTCGCCCTTCGGGGAGTCTACGGCGACAAGCTCAAGGTGTCGGTGACCGCCCCGCCGGAGGACAATCGGGCCAATGAACAGCTTGAAGAGGTGCTTGCCGGGTGGCTGGCGCTACCGATACGCCGGGTGCGCGTCGATGCGGGGCACGGCAGTCGCGATAAGGTGGTAGCCTTCGCAGGGATAGAAGAGGCCGAATTGCGGAAACGACTGGACGCGTTGTTACAGCGAGTGTGTCCGGTGGGTCAGGAAAGTACAGATGGATAGAGAAGCACTTAGGCAGCGACTTCTTGTGGAAAAGGAGCGCGTCAGCCAGGAGATAGCCGACCTGGACGCGGATCTGCTGGAATCACTCGAGGACTCCTCGGGAGAGAGTACCTACGATCAGCACATGGCCGAAACGGCGACAGCGACCCTGGGCAGGGAAATCGACCTCTCCCTTCAGGACAACGCGCGGGCTACGCTGCTCCAGATCGACCGTGCTCTCGAGAAGCTCGAGAGTGGCAGCTACGGACAGTGTGACAAATGCGGCAAGCCTATCAGCGACGGCCGCCTAGAAGCCGCTCCTTTCGCCACCCTCTGTGTCGACTGCAAGAGGCTCGACGAGCGGAACCTCTGACGCGAGATCTCCATCGGTGAAGTCCAATCTGACATCCCTCTCCCCGAGGCGCCGCGCCTTGCTGAAGTGGTGCATGTTGGCCAGTATGTCAGCCGCCGCCCTGGCCGCCGATCTGGTGACCAAGTATGTTGCCGAGCAGCGACTGCCCATGGGCGAGACGCGTAGGATCCTCCCGTTCTTCTTTCTGCAGCGCACCGCCAATGACGGCGTGGCCTTCGGCCTGCTGGGGGGCAAGAGCGCGCTGATCGTGGTGGCCAACGTGGTGGCCCTGCTAGTGGTGGGTGTCTACGTGCACTTCGAGAAGCGTCCCTTGCTGGCGGGCATCGCCGGGGGAGCCGTCGTGGGTGGGAGCCTGGGCAACATGATCCAGCGGCTGAGCGGCGACGGGCACGTGACCGACTTCATGGAGTTTCCGCACTGGCCCAACTTCAACATGGCCGACGTGTTCATCGACGCGGGCATCGCGGCGATATTCCTGGCGCTGGTGGTGGAGGCGGTGCGCATGTGGCGGGCCGGACGGCGCAAGGCGCCCTCTTCCTAACTATGGACGGCCGGCCGACGTGACCAGCTATGAGTACACGGTCCCGCCGGAAGATGCCGGGGGGCGGCTGGACACGGTCTTGGGCCGTCATCCCGAGATGGGCAGCCGGTCCCGGGTGGCGGGGCTCATCCAGAGTGGAGCAGTCACCGTGGACGCGGTGGCGCGGGCCAAGAGCTACCTCCTGGCGGAGGGGCAGACCATCTCGGTGGAAGTGGCTGTCGAGGTCCCGCTGACCCTGGAGCCGGAGAACCTCGAAGTCGCTGTGCCCTACGAGGACGAGTGGTTGCTGGTGGCGGACAAGCCGGCGGGGATGGCAGTCCACCCCTCGCCTGGGCACTCGTCGGGGACACTGGTGCATGCGTCTGCTCGGGTCACGGCTTGGCCGGTGGGGAGGGGTTTCGGCCTGGAGTGGTGCATCGTCTCGACAAGGACACCAGCGGTCTGCTGGTGGTGGCAAAGTCGGCGGAGGTGCACCGGCGCCTGGTGGCGATGATGCGGCGAACGCGCGGTGGAGCGTCGCTACGTGGCTCTGGTGCACGGCAACTTTGCTTCGGACAGCGGCACGATCGAAGCCCCGATAGGCCGCGACCCGGTGCGGCGCAAGGCCATGGCTATCGGTGGCAGTCGCGGCCCGGGAGGCGCGCACGCACTTCAGGGTGCTGGAACAGACTGGGCGATGTCACTCTGGTGGAAGTGCGTCTGGAGACGGGACGCACCCACCAGATCCGGGTGCACTTTCTGGCTATCGGTCATCCGGTTGTGGGCGATCCCACCTACGCGCGCCGGGATGCCTTCGGTCTGGGGCGGCAGTTCTTGCACAGCGCGCGGCTGACATTCGTCCATCCCATGACCGGGGCGAAGATCGAGGTGGAGTCGCCCCTTCCGGCCGACCTGCTCGCGCTGCTGGCGCATCTGCGCCAGGGTGTTGCGGTAGACTGCTGATATGACGGAAAGCCTTACCGACAGCCCCTCTGCCGAAGCATCGAAGCCCGGGGCTGTCGCCTTCTTCGACATGGACGGCACGCTCGTCCGGGGCCAGACGCCGGTCCTCTTGGTGAGGTTCATGTGGAGGGCCGGGACTGTGAGTCTGGTCTTTCTCTTGGGCACCGGACTCTGGTTCTTTGCCTACAAGCTCGGACTGGTCAAGCCTACCCGGCGTGCGAGGGAAAGGGCGGCAGGGGTGTTCAAGGGCCGGTCGGTGGAGGAAGTCGAGGCGGCTATGACGCGCTTTGCCAGGCAGGTACTCGTCCCCAGGTTCGACCTCCGGGTACGTCGAAGCTTTGCGCGAGCACATGGCCAAGGGTGACCAGGTGGTGATCCTGTCGGCTGCCCTTGAGCCGGTGGTCAGGGCGGTCGGGCGCGAGCTGGGCGTGGCGACCTGGGTAGGGGCCGCTTGCGAGATATCGCGGGGACACTACTCCGGCCGCATAGACGGACCTATACCTCACGCCAACGAGAAGACCCGAGTCGCGGCTGGGTTCATGGCGCGCGCCGGGGTATTGGCGAAGGATTGCTGGGCTTATGGCGATCACGACACCGACCTGCCTCTGCTGCGCTGGGTGGGCCATCCAGTCGCCGTGAACCCGCGCCCCAGACTCTTGGCGGCGGCTCAGAAGGCCGGCTGGCCGATCCTCGCTTGACGGAAGGAGCTAAGCACGTGGCTGACAAGTTCCCGGAAGAGCTGGCCGAGGGCCGTGACATAGACGAACTATCTGTCGCCACGATCCGCGCTCTGGCGATAGATGGGGTGCGAGAAGGCCAACTCGGGCCATCCGGGCATGCCTCTGGGAGCGGCGCCTATGGCGCACGTTCTCTGGACCCGCCATCTGAACTTCGATCCCGCCGAGCCGTCGTGGCCGGATAGGGATCGTTTCGTGCTCAGCGCCGGACACGGCTCCATGCTGCTGTACGCCCTCCTGCACCTAAGCGGCTTTGGCCTGAAGATGGAAGAGCTTGAACACTTCCGGCAATGGGGAAGCCGGACTCCCGGCCATCCCGAACACGGTCTGACTCCCGGCGTGGAGGCCACCACCGGCCCACTCGGCGCCGGTTTTTCCAATAGCGTGGGCATGGCGATAGCGGAGGTGTTTCTGGCGGCCACCTTCAACCGGCCGGGGCACACCTTGGTGGATCACCGCACCTTCGGCATTCTGGGCGACGGCTGACCTGATGGAGGGAGTCGCGTCGGAAGCCGCCTCCTTGGCAGGCCACCTGGGCCTGGGCAAGCTGGTCTATTTGTATGACGATAACCACGTCACCATCGAAGGCAGCACCGAGCTGGCCTTCACCGAAGACGTGGGCGGGCGTTTCGAGGCCTACGGCTGGCAGGTGCTCGTCGTGGAAGACGGCAACGACCTGGAAGCCATCGACGCTGCCATCAAGACCGCGTGCGCGGAGACGGCTAGGCCCTCACTCATCAAGGTGCGCACTGTGATCGGCTACGGCAGCCCGCACAAGGCGGGCACGGCCGAGTGTCACGGGGCGCCGCTGGGCAAGGATGAGGTGATGCTTACGAAGGACGCGCTTGGATGGCCGCCCGGCGTGTCGTTCGCGGTGCCCGAGCGGGTGCGCGAGTGGTACGCTTCCGCCGCCGCTCGTGGGGCGGCGGCGCGGGCAGGTTGGCAGGAGAGGTTTGCCGCCTACGAACTGGAGCACCCGGACCTTGCCCGGCAGTGGAAGGCTGCCCAAGCCGGGGAGCTTCCCGAAGGATGGAAGAACAAGCTGCCGTCGTTCGCGGCCGGAGAGAGCGTCGCCACTCGGTCGGCTTCGGGCAAGGTGCTTAACGCGCTGGCCTCACTGGTGCCCACCTTGATGGGGGGTTCGGCCGATCTGGCCCCGTCGAACAACAGCTACCTTGCGGGTTTGGGTGACTTCCAAGCCTGTAGCCCGGGGGGGCGCAACCTGCACTTCGGCGTACGTGAGCACGCGATGGGAGGTGCGCTCAACGGGCTCGCCCTGCATGGGGGGATCTTCCCGTTCGGCGCCACGTTTTTCGTCTTCTCAGACTACATGCGTCCTGCCATAAGGCTGGCCGCTCTCTCTCACCTGCCGGTGACGTACATCTTCACGCATGACAGCATCGCCCTGGGCGAAGATGGCCCGACGCACCAGCCCATCGAACACCTGGCTTCGCTGCGGGCCATGCCGGGCCTTGTGGTCATTCGTCCCAGTGACGCCAACGAGGCGGCCGTGGCCTGGCGGGCGGCCCTCGAAAAGCGCGACGGGCCGACGGCCCTGGTGCTCAGCCGGCAGAACCTGCCGGTACTCGACCGCAAGGTCCTGGGACATGCCGACGGGCTGTTGAAGGGCGCCTACATCCTGAAAGACGTGCCCTGCGGCATACCAAGTGTGATCCTGGTCGGCACAGGTTCCGAAGTGCACGTCGCCTTGGAGGCGGCGCAGAAGCTCGCGGACCACGGCGTGGGCGCCCGGGTGGTGGCCATGCCGAGCTGGGAGCTGTTCTGGGCGCAGAGCGCCGCATACCGCGAGAAAGTACTTCCGGCGAAGATCAAGGCTCGGGTGGCGGTAGAGGCTGGCGCCACCTTCGGATGGGAGCGGGTAGTAGGGGACTCGGGCGTCGTGGTGGGGGTCGACCGCTTCGGGGCGTCTGCGCCCGCGGGCGTGCTCTACGAGAAGTTCGGACTGACCGTGGAAAGAGTGGTCAAGAGCGCCCTCCAGATCATCGAGTGAAAGGAAGGGTGAGTGCCATGCCTGGCAGCGACAGCGAGCAAGGCCACAAATCGAAGGTCCTCCTGGACGCGGAGCAGATAGGGCGCACCCTCGCCCGGATGACGCACGAGATGGCGGAGCAGATACCCGATCTGGCGGGCTTGGTCTTGGTGGGCATCCAGCGGGGAGGGGTGGAACTGGCCGCGCGCTTGGCCATGCTGTTCAAAGCCTTCTACGGAGTGGAGCCCCCTACGGGGGCCATCGACATCACCTTCTATCGTGACGATCTGGACGCCCGCCTGGGCAAAGAGTACGAGCAGCCCAAGGTGCATTCCACGGATCTGCCCTTCGACATCAGCGAGAAGACGGTGGTGCTGGTGGACGACGTTCTCTACACCGGCCGGACCATAAGAGCGGCCATCGATGCCCTCTTCGACTATGGGCGCCCTTTGGCCATCCGGCTGGCCGTGCTGGTCGACCGGGGGCACCGGGACCTACCCATCCGTCCTGACTTCGTGGGCAAGAACGTGCCTACCAGCCGCAGCGAAAGGGTGGGGGTCCACCTCCTGGAGGATGGTGGCTTGGACGAGGTGGTCATCGAGGAGTAGCACACGGTCCCGCTACTCGGGAGTGGCTCGCGGGACGGTGCTGGAGTCGCCGCCCGCGGCGCGATACAATCCTGGGAAGAGACGAACCTTTAAACGTGTCCTGTGAGACCGAAAGGGTAGTGATATGCACCTCATCTCCATCGACGATCTCACGACCGCCGACATCGAGAACTTGTTCAAGCTGAGCGACGGCTTCCTGGAGATAGCGTCCCGCTCCATCAAGAAGGTGCCCACTTTGCGCGGCCGGACGATGGTGAACGTCTTCCTGGAGCCTTCCACTCGCACCCAGTCGTCGTTCGAGTTGGCGGGCAAGCGGCTCTCGGCCGATGTGATCAACATCAAGAGTTCCTCCTCGAGCGTCTCCAAGGGAGAGAGTCTCAAAGACACCATCCTCACTCTGGAGAGCTACCGGCCCGACATCATCGTCATGCGCCACCCCCAGAGTAGGGGCGTCGAGGATGGCCACACACTACACCAACGCCTCGGTGGTCAATGCCGGTGACGGCACGGGCGAGCATCCCACTCAGTGCCTGCTGGACCTCTACAGTCTGCGACGCGTGTTCGGGCAGTTGGAAGGGCTGAAGGTGGCTATCGTGGGCGACATCCTGCGCAGCCGGGTGGCCCGCTCCGATCTGTTCGGCTTCCGCAAGATGGGCATCGACGTGCGTCTGGTCGGGACCGCCCACTCTCATGCCTCCCGGCATCGAGTACTGGGACGTGCCTGTATACAACGATCTCGACGCCCTAGAGGACGTGGACGTCATCTACCTGCTGCGCATGCAGTTGGAGCGGGCCAAGGGCAAGGTGCCACCGGTGCCGTCTCTGCGCGAGTACAGCCGGATATGGGGCCTTTCGCCCCACCGGGTCAAGCCGGGTCAGCGGGTCATGCACCCGGGACCCATCAATCGCGGGGTGGAACTGTCCGCCGATCTGGCCGACGACGAGCGCTCGCTGATACTGCACCAAGTGGAATCGGGGTTGGCCGTGCGCATGGCCATCCTATACCAGTGCCTGGCGGGCAGCCTGAGCGAGGAGCCCGCCGCGTAGCGCCGCGCAGACCCCTACCGAATCGCAGAACCCCGCCGCGTAGACCAGAGCCCCCGGCGACGGGGGCACTCACGGAAGAGGGGCACGATGGCAACGAAGATGGCAGTGATGGACGGAACCGAGGCGATCGCCCACGTTGCCCACAAGGTCAACGAAGTGATCGCGATCTATCCGATCACGCCGTCCAGCCCTATGGCCGAGCACGCCGACGCCTGGAGCGCAGCGGGCAAGAAGAACCTCTGGGGCATCCGTGCCCGTGGTGGTGGAGATGCAGTCCGAGGGCGGGGCGGCCGCGGCCGTGCACGGGGCGCTGCAGGCCGGCTCGCTCAGCACCACCTTCACCGCCAGCCAGGGCCTGCTGCTCATGATCCCCACCATGTACAAGATCGCGGGCGAGCTGACGCCCACGTGCTGGCACGTCACCGCCCGCTCGCTGGCTGCCAGGCGCTGAGCATCTTCGGCGACCACCAGGACGTCATGGCCGTCCGGCAGACCGGCTTTGCGCTGCTTGCCTCGAACTCGGTCCAGGAGGCTCACGACCTCGCCCTGATCGGCACCGCCGCCACGCTGAAGGCCCGCGTGCCCTTCATCCACTTCTTCGACGGCTTCCGCACGTCCCACGAGGTGCAGAAGGTCGAGCTCATGGGCGACGACGTGCTGCGGGCGATGATCGACGAGGAGCTGGTGCTGGCGCTGCGGCAGCGGGCCATGAGTCCCGACCGGCCCGACGATCCGCGGCACCAGCCAGAACCCCGACGTGTACTTCCAGGGCCGCGAGACCGTCAACCAGTACTACCAGGCCTGCCCCGGCATCGTGCAGGACGTACATGGACAGGCTGGCCGGGCTCACCGGCCGGAGCTACCACCTGTTCGACTACGTCGGCGCTCCCGACGCCGAGCGGGTGATCGTGCTCATGGGCTCGGGCGCCGAGACCGTCCACGAGACCGTCGACTACCTGACGGCCCGGGCGAGAAGGTCGGCGTGCTCAAGGTCCGGCTGTACCGGCCGTTCAGCGTCGAGCATTTCGTCGACGCGCTTCCCAAGACCGTCAAGACGCTGGCCGTGCTCGACCGCACCAAGGAGCCGGGCTCGGCCGGCGAGCCGCTGTACCTGGACGTGGTCAACGCCCTGGCCGAGACCGGCCTGCGGCGTGAAGGTCATCGGCGGGCGCTACGGCCTTTCCAGCAAGGAGTTCACCCCGGCCATGGTCAAGGCGGTGTTCGACGAGCTGGCGAAGCCGACGCCCAAGAACCACTTCACCGTCGGCATCAACGACGACGTCACCCACACCAGCCTGGAGTACGACCCGGCCTTCACCACCGAGCCCGAGAACGTGGTCCGGGCGCTGTTCTACGGCCTGGGCAGCGACGGCACCGTGGGGGCCAACAAGAACTCCATCAAGATCATCGGCGAGGACACCGACAACTACGCCCAGGGCTACTTCGTCTACGACTCCAAGAAGGCCGGGGTGATCACCGTCAGCCACCTGCGCTTCGGCCCGCAGCCCATCCGCTCGGCCTATCTGGTCAACAAGGCCAACTTCATCGCCTGCCACGTGTGGGCCTTCCTGGAGCGGTACAAGACCCTGGCCGCGGCGGTCACCGGGGCGCACGTTCCTGCTCAACGCCCCCTTCCCGACCGACGAGGTCTGGGACAGGCTCCCGTGCGAGATCCAGCAGCGGATCATCGAGATGGGGCTCAAGCTCTACGCCATCAACGCCTACGAGGTCGCCAAGGAGACCGGCATGGGCGGGCGCATCAACACCATCATGCAGACCTGCTTCTTCTACCTCTCGGGCATCCTGCCGCAGGACGAGGCCATCGCCGCCATCAAGAAGGCCATCAAGAAGACCTACGGCAAGCGGGGCGAGAAGGTCGTCCAGATGAACTACGACGCCGTCGACCAGGCCATCGCCAATCTGCACGAGATCGAGGTGCCGGCGGCGGCCACCACCACGCCAGCGCAAGCCGCAGCTGGTGCCCGCGAGGCTCCCGAGTTCGTGCAGGAACGTGACCGCCTGGATCATGGCCGGCGAGGGCGACAAGCTGCCCGTCAGCCAGATACCGGACGACGGCGTGTGGCCGACCGATACCACCCAGTGGGAGAAGCGCAACATCGCCCTCGAGATCCCGGTGTGGGAGCCGGAGCTGTGCATCCAGTGCGGCAAGTGCTCGTTGCACTGCCCGCACGCGACCATCCGCACCAAGGTCTACGACGCCGGCGCTGCTGGCCGGGGCGCCGCCCACGTTCAAGTCGGCCGAGGCCAAAGGCAAGGAGTACGCCGGTCATGAAGTGGACCGTGCAGGTGGCGCCTGAGGACTGCACCGGCTGCGGGGCGTGCGTGCGAGATCTGCCCGGGCAAGGACAAGGCCGACCCGGGCCGCAAGGCCATCAACATGGCCTTCCAGCCGCCGCTGCGCGACGCCGAGCGCGGCGAACTACGAGTTCTTCCTGCGGCATCCCCGACCCCGACCGCGCTTAGGTGCGGGTCAACACCGTCAAGGGCAGCCAGCTCCTGCGGCCGCTGTTCGAGTACTCCGGCGCCTGCGCGGGCTGCGGTGAGACGCCCTACGTCAAGCTGCTGACCCAGCTGTTCGGCGACCGGCTGCTCATCGGCAACGCCACCGGCTGCTCGAGCATCTACGGCGGCAATCTGCCCACCACGCCTTACGCCAAGAACGCCGACGGCCGCGGTCCCACCTGGAACAACTCCCTCTTCGAGGACGCGGCCGAGTTCAGCTACGGGCTGCGCCTGACCGTGGACAAGCACGCCGAGTTCGCCCGGGAGCTGGTGGACGCTGCGGGACGTCATCGGCGCCGAGCTGGCGGAGGCCCTGCTGGCCTCCAAGCAGGCAGACGAAGCCGAGATCGCCGCTCAGCGCGCCCGGGTGGTCGAGCTGAAGGCAAGGCTGCAGAAGGCGGCCATGGGAGCCAAGGGCGGAAGGGCGACGCGACTCCGACCACCGCTATGGCAACTGCTCGGCGTGGCCGACTACCTGGTGAAGAAGAGCGTCTGGGGGGTCGGCGGCGACGGCTGGGCCTACGACATCGGCTACGGCGGTCTGGACCACGTGCTGGCCTCCCAGCGCAACATCAACCTGCTGGTCCTGAACACGCAGGTGTACTCCAACACCGGCGGCCAATGCTCCAAGGCCACGCCCATGGGCGCCGTCGCCCTGTTCGCCGCCGGCGGCAAGACCGTCGGCAAGAAGGACCTGGGCACGATCGCCATGACCTACGGCAACATCTACGTGGCCCAGGTGGCCATGGGCTACAGCGACGCCCAGACGGTGCGGGCCTTCGTGGAGGCCGAGTCCTACGACGGGCCCAGCCTCATCATCGCCTACAGCCACTGCATCAGCATGGGCTTCGACATGACCAAGGGCTACGAGCACAGAAGGTGGCCGTGCAGTCCGGTTCCTGGATCTGTACCGCTTCGACCCGCGCCTGGCGGCTCAGGGCAAGAACCCACTGCAGATCGACTCGAAGGAACTGTCGCTGCCGGTGGACGACTTCGTGCCCACCGAGAACCGCTACAACATGCTCAAGAAGGCTCATCCCGAGGCGGCGCGAGATGCTTTGGGACAAGGCGCAGAAGCATGTGTGCACCAGGTGGGAGATCCTCAAGACAGCAGGCGGAGATGGTCTACACCGAGGCGTGTCCGTTCGAGCCCGGCGTCGTGGACGAGCAGGCCCTTGCTGCCACGGGCGCGCGCGATGTCACCGGTCATGCGCAGCGGCGCGAACCTGCCGGCCGGCCGGAGCACTCAAGACGATGACGAAGGCTAGGTCGCGCGAGGCGAAGGAGACTGCGGTGTATTCCACAGCCAACGGGGCATTGCGGTGGCTGGGGCGCGCCGTCACGGCGGCGGGCCTCCTGTTGTTCTGGTTGCGGGTGCTTGTGCTGGCGATCTCCAAGGGCGACCCCGTCCCAGCTGCGCTGGGCCAGACCGGCTTTGTCTTGGCGGCGGCGGGCTGCGTAGGCTTGGCGGCCATTGTGGCAATGCTCTTTCCCCTCGTCCCGGGGTGGGGTTCGATGTCATCCTGGGGCTGGCCTGCGTTCTGACCGGAGCTATCGGCTTGCTTTTGGTCCTGGGCGATGCGCGCGTGCAGGTCGGGCAGGCGTATTCTGTGCTGGCGGCCATCGTGTTGGTCGTGGGGGGATTCGGTCTTGCCTTCGCCTCCGTTATGCGACCCCGCCAAAGAAGGAGCAGATGATGCCGGTTCGCAGATCCGAAGCAACCTGGAAAGGCACTCTCAAAGAGGGCGGCGGGACCATGAGGCTGGCGAGCGGCCTCTACGAGGGACCGTACACGTTCTCCTCCCGTTTTGAGGAGGCGGCCGGTACCAACCCGGAGGAGCTCATAGGCGCCGCGCATGCGGGCTGTTTCTCCATGTTTCTGTCGGCGCTGCTCACCGAAAAGGGATATATACCCGAGCGCATTCACACCACGGCCGCGGTGCATCTAGGGGCGGGCCCGGAGATCAAGAAGATCGACTTGGAGTGCGAGGCGACCGTGCCGGGGGTGGGCGAGGCCGAGTTCCAAGAACTCGCTGTCGCGGCGAAGGCCGGTTGCCCGGTGTCGAAGGCTTTGGCGGCGGTGTCGGAGATCACACTCAGCGCCAAGCTGGTGAGCTAGCCCTCCTTTGGCTGCCGACAGCGGGAGGCGGGCCGCCGCGGCACTGCCCGAATACTCAGTCAGAGTGAGCCAGCGGGCGCGACGCGTCCGCCTGGTGATGAGGGCTGACCGGGGGCTGGAGGTCGTGGTGCCTCGTGGCTTCGGCAAGCGCCATATCCCCGCGCTGGTGGAGAGCAAGCGAGACTGGATCGAGCGCGCCGCGGCGCGGGTGGAGGCCCGGCAGCGCCGGCTCGAAGTCGACCCACCGCGCCTCCCCGACCTCATCGTGCTGCCGGCGCTGGGCGAGGAATGGGCGGTGGAGTATCGCCGGGGAACCGCGTCGGCCGGGGCGGTCGCGCGCGAGAGCGCCGGACGCCTGGTGGTGACCGGCGACGCCGCCGACTTCGACGCGTGCAAACAGGCGCTCTGCCGGTGGCTTGTCCGCAGGGCCAAGCGGACGCTGCTGCCTCGATTGGCGGTGCTCAGCTACCAGCGGCAGCTTCCGTACGCACGGGCGGCGGTGCGGCAGCAACGCAGCCGTTGGGGGAGTTGCTCTCGCAAGAAGACCATATCCGTGAACGCCCGCCTGTTGCTCCTGCCGCCGAAGGTGGTGGACTACGTGCTTCTCCACGAGCTGTGTCACACGGTGGAGATGAACCACTCGCCCCGTTTCTGGGCGCTGGTGGAGAGTCACGACGCCGAGTATCGGGCGCACAAGAAGATGTTGCGACACGCCGCGAAGGAGCTGCCCACTTGGCTCGATCACGGGATCGGGGAGCCGGGGGCGGGGGTGTCTCGGGAAGTGGTGTAGCAGGAGCGGTTTCGGAGCGGGGGAGTCTGGTCAGTTTGCGCCTACACTATTTGGTCATACCCTGAGTCTCAGACTACCTCAAGCGATGGACCTTCGACCACCTGCAGAGGGCTTCGGGATTGGCGCCCTAGTACCCCTTGGTCTTGAAGGCCTTGCGAGCGGCCCTACACACTCTCCATTCTTCATAAAGAACTGTCCTCGCCATGTGTACCAAGGGAATGCTGCACCGACGGCGAGACCCACGACTACGCCAACGACGTGCCGAGTGTTCAAGAACGAGAGACTGCAGGTCTTCCATTCCCGCCCCTCCGACGCGCATGAGTTCAACTCAACTGCATTCTACTCCTCAGGCTCTGCCAGTCATCCTGCTCCGGCCTGTCTGACCACGGGTCTTCTAGAGTGTCCCGCGTCAAGCTCTTTGGACAGGTTCCCCTCAGAATAGGTGTGGCTCTTCCAAGTAACTTTCAAGCGGCCGCCTGAAGCCCAGCGCCTTATGGGGCCGCGCCTCGTCGTGGACGTGAAGGAGAGCAGAGGTGGCCGGGTTCCATCGGGCAGCCAAGATCGAGTCCTTCGGCGAAGACCTGCTCGTCTGGCCGTCCACCGCGACCGAGGGGAGCGACACGGCCCGCCGATGAGTAGCTGGGCATCCTACTGGTGGACCCACCCGCCCATCCGCGATACCATAGGGCGACCTTTAAACGAGTCCAGTGAGACCGAAAGGAAACAAGATGGACACTAGCCTGCGTCCTTCCGCGCCCAGACTCGCCTGCCGCGCGTTGCCCCCCGAATCGAATACTGCTTCCCGGCGTGCGCCTGTTCGACCCTCAGCATGGGGTCGATCTTGAAGGCGACCTGCTGGTCGAGGATGGCAAGATCGCCGCGATCGGGGAACGGCTCAAGAGGCCCGCCGGGGTCGGGGTGATCGAAGACCTGGCAGGTTGCTGGGTGTTTCCAGGGTTCGTCGATCCGCATGCGCACCTGCGCACACCCGGCTTCGAGTACAAAGAAGACCTGGCCTCCGGTTCGCGAGCCGCCGCAGCCGGTGGGTACGTGACCGTGGTGGCCATGGCCAACACCGATCCGGTAGTCGACTGCGGGTCCCGTCGGCGTCCTGGGTGCTCGAGCAGGCCGCCAAGGATGCCGCGGTGCGGGTGGGCCAAGTGGGCGCTGTGAGCAGAGACTTGAAGGGCGAAGAACTGGCCGAGATGCGCGAATTGGCCGACGCCGGGGTGATCGCCTTCTCCGATGATGGCAAACCTATGGCCGATGCCGACCTGCTGCTGCACGCCCTGCGCTACGCGCGGGGAACGGGGCGGCCCTGCTGCTGCATCTGGAGAACAAGAGCCTGTCGCTGGACGGGGTCATGCACGAAGGCAAGTGGAGCGCCCGTCTGGGGCTGCGAGGCATCCCCGCGGTGGGGAATCGGGCCCGCTGGCCCGCGACCTGGAGATCATCCGCTACGTAGATGCTGAGGGGAAGCGGCTGGCGGCCGGTCGCGCGGGGGCGCTGCCGAAGGTGGCCCCGGCGCGGACCAGGACCGCGCGCAGAGTCCCCTGGTACACTTCCAGCACCTATCGGCGGCGGACAGCGTGCGTCTGCTGCGGCGGGCCAAGGGGGAGGGTCTGCCGGTCACCGCCGAGGTGACGCCGCCACCTGCTTCTCACCGACGAGCGCTGGACAGCTTCGACCAGAACCTCAAGGTCAACCCGCCCATCCGCTCCGAGGAGGACCGCGAGGCTCTGGTGGCCGCCCTGGCCGACGGCACCATCGACTGCGTGGCCACCGACCATGCTCCGCACGCCCCCCAGGAGAAGGAAGTGCCCATCGAGGATGCGCGTTGGGGC
The DNA here is from genome assembly GCA_963784835.1 of uncultured Actinomycetes bacterium. Classification (GTDB taxonomy): domain Bacteria; phylum Actinomycetota; class Thermoleophilia; order RBG-16-64-13; family RBG-16-64-13; genus RBG-16-64-13. The sequence continues at coordinate 74,250 of CAWASM010000006.1, forward strand.
AGCACCGGTCTGGAGACGGCTTTCGCCGCGCTGCACACCGGGCCTGGTGCTGACCGGGGCCCTGCCGCTTGGCCCGGCTGGTGGAGGCGATGTCCGGTGCGCCTTGCCGGGTTTTGGGCCTGGCCGAGCCGCGGCTGGCCGTGGGCGCGCCGGCCGACTTCTGCGTCGTCGATCTGAGAGAGACCTGGGAGGTCACTCCGGCCAACCTGCGCGGCAAGAGCCGCAACTGCGCCTTCCTGGGCGAGACCCTCACCGGACGGGTGCGGCTGACGGTGGTGGACGGGGCGCGCCGCTTCGCGCGCGCCCGGGGGGAGGCCTGATGTATCGGGGCGACGTGCCCGGATATGTGGTGCTGCAAGGACGGCACGGTCTTCTCCGGATTCGGCTTCGGGGCCGCAAGGCAGGGTGCTGGGCGAGGTGGTGTTCAACACCAGCATGAGCGGCTACCAGGAGATCGCCACCGATCCCTCTTACCACGGGCAGATGGTCACCTTCACCTATCCCATGATCGGCAACTACGGGGCCGCGGAGCACCTGCTGGAATCGAACGAGGTCCATTCCCGGGCCATCGTCGTGCGGGAGGCCAAGAACACGGCTTGGAACGCCACCTGCCCGGAGCCCTGGGTAGACTGGTTGAAGGCGCGGGGCATCGTGGGGGTGGGCGGCATCGACACCCGGGCGCTGACGCGGCGCATCCGCGAGCACGGGGCCATGACCGCCTGCGTGGCGGCGGGGCCCGACCTGGAGTCGAACGAACTGCTGGCGGCGACGCGTGCGTTCCCCGACATGACCGGGCAGGACCTGGCCAGCGCGGTGACCTGCCGGGAGCCCTACGAGTGGACGCCCTCGGCCGGCCGAGAGGCCGCCGACGGCGCCCGGTCCCGGCGGTGCGGCGGAGCCGCGCGCCTGGGACTCGCTTCCGGGTGGTGGCCTACGACTATCGGGATGAAGAGGAGCATTCTTAGACGCCTGAGCGCCGTGGGTTGCGAGGTCACGGTCGTCCCGGCCGGTTGGACGGCGGAACAGACGCTGGCTCTGAAGCCCGACGGGGTGTTCCTCTCCAACGGTCCCGGAGACCCGGCGGCGGTGGGGTACGCGGTGGAGACCATCGGCGGGCTGCTGGGCAAGGTGCCGGTCTTTGGCATCTGCCTGGGGCACCAGTTGCTGGCCCTGGCGCTGGGCCTGTCCACCTACAAGCTCAAGTTCGGCCATCGGGGCGCCAACCATCCGGTGCGCGACTACCTCACGGGGAAGGTGGAGATCACCAGCCAGAACCACGGCTTCGCGGTGGAGCCGCCGGCGGTGGTGCGGCGGGCGCTGGAGCGCGGCTCGGTGGTGGGCGAGGGCGGGGTCGCCGGCTTGACGGGCCGAGGACATGGTGCTGGACATCCGGTTCGGGGCGGCGCAGATCACGCATCTCAACCTCAACGACGGCACGGTGGAAGGCCTGCGGCTGCTCGACCTCCCGGCGTACTCGGTGCAGTACCATCCCGAGGCCGGTCCGGGACCGCACGACAGCCGCTACCTGTTCGACAGGTTCGTCGATCTGATGCAGGGAGTCTGACGCAGGGAGGTCGATCATGTTGGAAGTGGGCGACAGGGCGCCGCTCTTCGTGGCGCCGGGTACCGACGGTGACGTCGACCTGGGGGCGTTGCTGAAGGAGAGGGCCGGTGGTGCTCTACTTCTTCCCGCGGGCCTTCACCCCCGGCTGAACGACTGAAGCGGTTGAGTTCAACCAACTACTTCCCGAGTTCGAGGCCCTGGGCGTGAAGGTGGTGGGCACCTCGGTGGATCCGGTTGCCGCGGCTGCAGAAGTTCCGCGACCAGTACGAGATCAAGTTCCCGTTCGTCAGCGATCACGACCGGCGCATCGGCTCCATGTACGGCACGCTCAAGGGCGACCTCACCAGCAGCCACCAGCGCGACACCGTCATCATCGGCAAGGACGTCAGCATCCTGGCCGCCTTCCAGGAGGTGAGCGCCAAGGGGCACGCGGCCGCGGTGCTGGCAGAGACCAAACGTCTGCATGACCGGGGCGGCTTGTAGGGTGAGGGAGCGGATGCGGGGCGCCGGGACTGGGACCCGCCGCGGCCGCTCAGCGCTGGCCGTCGTGTGGCTGTGCCTGGCAGGTCTGACCCTGGGGACGTCCGCCACACAGGCGTCCGCGGTCCCACCCAAGTCGGTCGATTTCGACGTAGTGGTCTACGGCACCCAGACCTCCGGCCTGGCCGCTGTAGCGGAACTGACCGCAGGGGCACCGCACCTGCGCGTCGCCCTCATCTCGGCGGGTGACTACCTCGAATCGCCCTTGGCCCAGGGGCTCGGAGCCGAGGACGCCGTCGAGCCCGGCCGGGTGGCGGGGGGCTTCTACAAAGAGTGGCGCCGCACGGTCATCCGCGACTACGCGTACGAAGGTCAGAGGGCGTTTACTTCCGGCGGGCGGCTGGTCTACGCGCCCGAGGCGGCTGCCGACGCCTTGCGGTCGGTGGCGGGACTGGGCGAGGACAGCAGGGTCGGTGCAGTACGCAGCCGACCTGGTGGGCGCGAGCGACGCTGGGGAAGATCGCTACGTGGACATCAGCGTCGCGGGGAGCGGCGTACTGCGCCTGCACACCCGGTTCTTCATCGACGCCAGCACCGAGGGCGACCTGGCCCGCGCGCTCGGTGCCGACTACCGGATCGGCCGCGATGAGACCGTGTACAACGACGTCGCCGGTCCGAAGCCCGCCTACCCCGCCACTGAGAACGGTTTTGTCACCGCACCGCAAAGGTACTCGGCCCTCCTTACCCTGCAGGTGCAGGCGGGCGGCCCCGCCCCCGCCATCGCCAGTGCCGCCATCCCCGGCTACGACGGTTCGGGCTACGCGGCCACCACTCTCTCTCCGGCCAAGGTGGAGGCCTTCGCGGACAGCTGGACCATGAACATAGCGGTGCTTCCCGATGGCAAGCGGGAACTCAACGAGGCTTGGAGCGACTGGCCGGATGTGGGACTTCCTTTTCGGTGGGTGTTCGAACCGGCCAGACGGGAGGAGTTGCGGCGTGCTGTCACCTCCCGGGCCGATCGATCTGGTGAGGTATCTGCAGGAACATGGTTATCCGGAGTTGGGGATAGCTGCGGTACCTGAGTATCTGTACGTTCGTGAGGGCCCGCGCATCGTGGGTCTCGACACCTACACCGCGGCCGATGTGACAGAAGAGGTCAAACGCGATCCGGTGGCTATCGGCTGCTACTGCGAGTACGACAGGCATGACGCTTTCTCCCCGGGCCAGATCGACACCACCCGCTACGTCTTTGTGCCGATGGGGGCGCTTCTGGCTGTCGGCCATCCGGCGCTGGTGATCTGCACTGCCGTGTCGGCCGACTTTCGGGCGTACTGCTCAGCGGTGCGGATGGAGCACACCCGGGCTCACATGGGGGGCGCGGCGGCAGTGATGGTGGTCATGGCCGACCGGCTGGGGCTGGAACCGGGTGGAGTGCCTTATGGCCCGGTGCGGGCGAAGCTGCTCGAACGAGGATACCGTCTGGATCTCGCCGACTGAGCCGCCACGGGCCCCGTGGAAGTCCGGGGCCGCGGCGGCTGAAGGGCGACCGCTAAGCCGTCTGGAAGATGCCTATCGGGATGCCGTCCGGGTCGGCGAACATGGCCCAGGAGCCCATGCCCGGGATGGGGGTCTTGGGGACCAGCAACGTCGCGCCCACGGCGGTGGCCTTGGCCAGGGTGGCCTCGATGTCCTCGACGGCGAAGTAGGTGTTGAGGGCGGCGGCCGGCGCCATCTCGGGCTTGGCCATCATGCCGCCGCCCGGGTCACTCCCGGTGGAGATCAGGCCGTAGCCCGGCATGGCGCTGTCATCTATGTTCCAGTCGAACACCTTGGTGTAGAAGGCCTTAGCCTTCTCCATGTCGCCTACCATGAGTTCCCAGTGGACGATCGGGTTACCCATCGTTCTCTCCTCCTTGGTCTCGCGGATAGTTCGAGTCTAGTTCTTCTGGATGTCGGTGAGACGCGTCGGTGCCCGGCCCCCGCCGCCGGCGATGAGCGTCTCATAGCTCGGGATGGTATATACCCGGATCGTGTTATCCAAGAAGTCTGAGAAAGCCAGGTACTTGCCGTCGGGGGAGACGTCGAGTCCCGTGCACTGGTTGCCGCCCACGATGGCGTCGAGGATCTGGCCTGTGCCCGTCGCTACCACCAGCACATCGCCCCACTCAGGGCCTGGGATGTAGTAGTTGGTCGCGGAGTAGTCCTTGCCCCGGTCGGAGACGAAGAGAACACGGCCGTCCGGGGAAAGGTCGATGGTGTTGGGATGCTGGTCGGTGTCGACGAGCTCGGTGGTCTTCTCGGTGGCCAGATCGACCACGAAGACTTTGTCTAGGATGAGATCGTCAACGTAGAGCAGACCGCGGGTCTCGTCGGCCACGAAGTGGCGCAGGGTGTCGGCGTCGTAGACGATGGTGCTCTCGCCCGTGGCCAGGTCGAAGCGTTGCAGTTCACCGTTCTTGAATCCGGCCACGTAGAGGCGTTTGCCGTCGGCGGTGCAGTACAGCCCGCGGGGGGTCTTCACCGATTTGAGCAGTCTGGTCACCTGGCCCGTGGTCAGGTCTATCTCGGAGATGTTGTCACTCAGCCAGTTGGAAGCCCACAGCGTCTTTTCGTCGGGCGACAGTTCGAGGACCTTGGTCCATTCGCCCTTGGTACTGATCTGGCGCTTGACCTTGCGGGTGGCGGCATCGATCTCGAACACCTTGCCGGAGGTCATCTGGCTGGTGTAGACGGTCTTGCCGTCCTTGGTGAAGATGACCTCCACCGCTTCTCCACCCAGCTTCACCTCGCCCAGCTTGGTGCCGGCGTAGGGGTCGAAGATCTCGATGCCGTTGCCGGCCAGCAGACTTACCCACAGCTCTTTGCCGTCGGGCGAGAAGGCCACCTGTTTGGGCTCTTTTCCGCACTTGAAGCGGACCAAGCTCTCCAAGAGCTGTCCCTGAGGATCGAGCCAGACTTTGAACGAGGTGTCGGTGATGAGCGAGACCGTCTGTACCTTGGGGTTGTAGCCCTGCTCTGCAAAGTCAACGCGGATGTTGCCCCCCGGCACGTCGCCGGTGAACGGCGTGGCGCCGGTCATCGTGGTGCCGTCCTGCAGGGTGATGGTGAAGTCCACTGCCTTGGGCGAGGCCTCGATGGTGAGCTTCTGCGGGGCCAGGTTTGGGCTGAAGACGGTGCTGGTCGTGGTTGTAGGCTCGGAGGAGGTGGTGCTGACGTCAGTACCCTCCGAGGTCACAGTGGAGCCGCCATTGGCGTCCGCCACCGACGTTGAAGAAGTGCTGCCGGCGATAGAATCCCCGCCTGCGACCAGCCGGGAGATCCCGTACCCGATGGCTGCCAACACCACCACTGCCAGGAAGAGCGCCAAGGCTCGGCGGCGCAGGTAGAGCCTCCGGGCATCGCGTGCCCTGCGCAGGTCCTGCCCGCCGCGGGGAGCCAGATACGGCTGACGAGGTTTGTCCATGGGCAGATGATAGCGGATTGCCACCTTGTTGGAGACAGTCCGGCCGCTTGATGCAGGCCAGGCTTGCATTCCCCAGGCGGGGTGTGAGAAGTTCTACGCATGAGAAAGGGCCGGTTGTTGTTCACTACTCACGAGCCGCCTTCTAGGCGCGGTGATCTGGCGGTCGGCCGTATCATCGAGCACGACGGGCGGATCTACCGGATAGGCGAATGGGTGGAACTACCGCCTGTGCCTCTCGAGCGAGGGGGCTCGGTGGGCGAATGGGAGATCTGGGGACGGAGGGTCTCCAAACGCCGGCTTCGACAAGAGGTGGTCGGCGCGGCCGAGGCGATCCTGGGGCACATGCCGCCGGCCGAGAGGGGATCGGAACATACGGACTCTGCGGAGGAACCATGGAAGCGATAGAAGCGCTCATGACTCGGCGTAGCATCCGCAAGTACACCGACCGGCCGGTGCCGGACCAGGTGGTGGAGCAGCTGTTGCGGGCTGCCATGGCGGCGCCTTCGGCGGCCAATCAACAACCCTGGCACTTCGTGGTCATCCGCGACCGGAGCGCGCTGGAATCGGTGGCTACGAACCTTACCTACGGGACCATGGTCCGCGAGGCTCAACTCGCGGTGCTCATCTGCGGCGCCCTCGGCGACGAGCGTCATCCCGGCTTCTGGGTGGAGGACTGTTCCGCCGCCACCCAGAACCTGCTCATCGCCGCTCATGCACTCGGTTTGGGTGCGGTGTGGCTGGGCATCTATCCCCGAGAGGAGCTGGTGGCGTACATGCGCTTGCTCTGCGGGGTCCCCGATCGCGTGATTCCCTTCGCTCTCGTTGCGGTCGGGCACCCGGCTGAACAGCCCAGACCGGCCGACAGATTCGATAAGGCGCGTATCCACCTCGACACTTGGCAGGAGAAGACATGAAGACCTCACTCGGACCTCGTACGCTTGTGTATCCCACCCCGGTGTTCATCGTCGGCACGTATGACGCGGCGGGAAAGCCGAACGTCATGGCCGTTGCCTGGGGAGGCATCTGTTGCTCCAAACCCCCCTGTGTGGCCATCTCGGTGCGGAAGGCTACCTACACCTACGGCAATCTCGTGGAGCGCAAGGCGTTCACGGTGAGCGTGCCCTCGGTGGATCATGTGGAGGCAGCCGACTATATCGGCATCGCCTCAGGGCGGGACGCGGACAAGTTCGCGGCCACCGGTCTCACGCCTGTGCGCTCGGAGTCGGTGGATGCTCCCTACGTGGGAGAGTTCCCCTTGGTGCTCGAGTGCAAGGTGGTGCATGTGGCGGAGTTGGGTCTACACACGCAGTTCGTGGGGGAGATCCTGGACGTCAAGGTGGAGGAGGGATGCCTCGACGCCGACGGCAAGCCCAGCGTCGAACTGGTGCGACCTTTCAGCTGGGCGCCATCTGACAACCAGTACTACGCGATGGGCGCCCGGCTCGGGCGGGGATTCTCGATCGGGAAGAGCCTGGAAAGCAAGGAAGGGTGAGCGGAAGTCGCACCCATGCCGCCCGGGGACTCGCCGCGGTTCTGCTGACGGCCAGCGTCATTGCCGGCTTGGCCACCGGTTGCGGGGGCTCCGCGGGGGACCCGGACACTCCAGGGGCGGTAGTGAGCGTCGAACAGGCTCTCGCGAGCAAGGATGGGACCTCGTTGCGGGTGCAGGGGCATATTGTCGCCACGGAGTCCGCGGTGGTGCTGGCCGACGCGCTTCTGGAATCGTACCCTCCGCAGGCCGGGGGCGCCGTGCTGCCGGTGACGGGGCTCGACCTGTCTGCATTGGTGGCGCTCCTCTCCACGGCAGCGCAGCCTGACTTGGCCCAAGTGAGCTGGACCGACTACTGGGTGACCTTGGGAGGTGTGATCAAGGCAGGGGTGTTGGAGGTCGAGGCCGTGCCTCCGGTGGTCGAGTCGTCCACGGCTGAGGCAAAGGTGAGGTTCTCGCTTCCAGTGGATGCGCTTGTGTCCGGCGAGGTGGCGTGGTGGGTGTTCGATGTGAGCAACCTGACCACGACCGCCCTGGATCTGACCTTCGCCAGTGGCCAGATGTGTGAAGTGGTGCTCTCGCAGGGCGGGGTGGAGAAGTACCGTTGGAGCAAGGGCAAGGCTTTCACCCAGGCCGTCATGACCGACACCATCGAGCCCGGGGACACAACGCCCGTGGTCTTCAATGACATCATCGAGGTGCCGCCTGGAGACTACGACCTCACGGCATCGGTGACGGCTTCGGTGGGGAATGCCGGTGGCGGCACCGCGCTGCCCCAACTGGTGGCAAAGGTCACGGTTCGTTGAGTCCTTGCTGGCGGCGCTTGGTCTCCAGCAAGTAGGCGTCCAAGGGGCGCCGGAGACGCGAGTCCACGAAATACAGGCCGGTCGCCATGGCCAAGACCAGCAGGAAGCTGATGAGTATCTCCAGCCCCATACGGATGGATCCCCCGAACAGCTCGTTGAAGCCCCGGCCTATGAAGTAGAAGTGCAGGATGTAGAACTCGTAGCTCACGGCCGCGAAGCCTGCAGCAGCTCTGTTGACCCAGCGCGGCAGCACCCTGGCGGCCGCGAAGAAGAGGGGCACGAACGCCAGTGGGTAGAGGGGAAGTAGCAGGCCGCGGATCCAGAAGGGGATCACCTCAGCCGACGACAGCGCGCAGACCCCAAGGATGCAGCAGGCGAAGATCAGGTTGAGCACCACCGGCCTGCGGTAGATCAGCGCCTCGAGAAGCCCGTTCACGCCGAGGTACGTCCCGATGCAGAACGCGATCACCACGTTCCAGGCTCCGGCGGCGTTCATCCAGCGGTAGGCCGCGAGGCTGAGCCCTATGACGATGAGCAGATGGATGAGGCCCCTCCGGTGAGCGAACACCCTCTGGAGAGCCGGCAGCAGCAGATACATGGAGAGGATGGTGGTCACAAACCAGAGTCCCTGCCCTACGGAGGCGTGGTTCAGATGGGGGAACAACTCGAAGAAGCCTGAGAGGCCGAGGAAATGGAGCACAAGATCAGTGGTGTGTGCCTTGGCCGTCCCCAATGCGGATTGGATGATGAGCACCACTGTCAGGCAGGTGAAGAGGGGTATGTATATGCGCGTGAAGCGCCTGGTCAGGAACGCCCCGACGTCGTTTGCCCTGGCAGAGAGAAGAGCGGCGCTGATAAACCCCAGCAGCGACATGCTGAGGCCCGGAGAGAGCGTCTCGAAGACCACCTTGAGTGGGGAGTTGGTGGACTGAGCGATGATGATGTGTCCCAAAAAGACGAAGACGATAGCGAACGTGCGAGCCAGGTCGTAGGCCTGGATACGTTGACCGGCTGTAGCTGGTTCCACCTTCGCTCCTCCGGCGGCGTATGCGTTCTGCCGCGCCATCTTCGCTTCGTCACACCGAGAAACCCCATCATAGTGCAACCGGAGCCGAAGGTGGACCAGACGCCGCGCAGGGCCAGGCCCGCTACAGGGTGAGATACAGGGCGAATCCGCCCCCGATGATCGATGCGACCAGCAGCGGTAGGAGGAAGGGGAGCGCCCGGGATGGGCGCCGGGGCGCCGGTGCGGTCCAAGCCAGTTCGTAGGGTATGTGCTCGCCTGGCTGTTCGCAAGAGAAGGGGGTCGCCAGGGAGCGACTGCGCCGGGGGCTTGGACCACGCTCGTTGGAGGAACGCGGGACGATGTGAGGAAAGAGGCCGGGGATCTGGGCGGCTTCCGCCCACTGCGGGAAGATCGGATGTAGGACCAAGTCTATGGGCCACAACACTCCAGAGGCGGCGAGGGCTTGGAGTTCATCCCAGGTGAGGGGACCCACGCGGCCGCTTCTGGGCGCCCCAGTCCTGAAGTAGTGCCATCCGGCTTCCGGCGGGTCGCCCGTCGGCGAGGTCTTCTTTCCCATCATCGTACCTCGACCCCCTGTGCGGACGCGTCGCCGTCTTTCTCCCCATGGCCCGCGCCATTCTGTGCTTCCCCGTAAGTACCCCGCAACTATCAATGTTACTCGCGGAGGGTAGTTTGGCAAGCAGGGATCTCCGTGACTGGTATTCTTTGAACGAAGAGTCGTGCGGACGAAGCCAGGCGGCAGAGGAGTGGCAGCAAGGGTGGCCGGCGGGCGAGCGAATCCGCTCCGGCAAGAGCGATCGTCATGGAGGAGATGAAGATCGCTGGGGCCTGATAGGTTCTTCCGTGGACAACGCCGTCTGACAAGGAGGGGAAGACATGGGTGGTACGTCTAGTTTCACCGCCGACGAGGCAAAGAAGATCGGCGAGAGGCTTGGTGTCGACTGGAAGGCCTTCGACATCGAGCAGTTCCGCATGGGTCTGAATGTGGAGTTGGAGCATGGATTCCGCGATCCTCAGACCAGCGTTACCGACGACGATCCCCTGATGACCGGCAAGATCGCCTGGGCCCACCTCAAGGAGTTCCCCGACTACTACGACCGGCTGGAAGCGATGGAGGAGGAAGCCGAGGCCTATTGGAGCGCCAAGAAACCTCACTGAAGAGCGGCGCGAGACCGACAGGAGCGTCAGATGATCGTCACCACGAAAGAACTGTTCAGAGTGGCCTACGGCAAGTTTGCGGTGGGCGCCTACAACATCAACAACATGGAGCAGACGCTGGGACTGTTCCAGGGCAATCTCGACTCGCAGGCGCCGTTCATCATCCAGATCTCTCGTGGTGCCCGGTCCTACGCCGACAAGCGCATGCTGGAGGCTATGATCAAGGCTGCGGACGACATCTTCCCGGAGGCCATATTTGCCGTGCACTTGGACCATGGTGATCTGGCCAGCGCCCTCGATTGTGTGGAGAGCGGCTTCTATTCGTCGGTGATGATCGACGCGTCTCACGAGCCTCTGGATGAGAACATCCGCATCACCAAGCAGGTGGTGGACGCCGCCCATGCCCGGGGCATATCGGTGGAGGCCGAGTTGGGCCAGTTGGGTGGGGTCGAAGAGCACGTGCAGGTGGACGAGAAGAACGCCAACCTCACCGACCCGGCCGAGGCCGAGGTGTTCGTGCGGGAATCGGGGTGCGACAGCCTGGCCGTCGCCATCGGGACCAGCCATGGCGCCTATAAGTTCAGCGGCCATCAGGGGTTGCACCTTGACGTGGCCGCCGAGATCCAGAGGCGCCTGCCCGGATTCCCTCTGGTCATGCACGGCTCTTCCTCGGTTCCCCAGGAGGAGGTCGCCCGCATCAACGCCGCCGGCGGAGCCATCAAGGGAGCCAAAGGAGTCGATGAGAACGAGTTCGCCAAGGCGGTGCCTCTGGGGGTTACCAAGGTGAACATCGACACCGACGGCAGGCTTGTCTGGACCCGGGTGCACCGAGAATTCTTCCGTGACAATCCCGAGAAGTTCGACCTGCGCGACCCAGGCAAGATCTTCATTTCCGAGTACGCGAAGTTCATCGCTCACAAGAACGAGAAGCTGCGGCTCGGCCGGTTCTCTGGACGAGGTGCGCAAGGCCGTCGACGGGTAGGGGCCGGCGGTCCTGCTCGGCCGGTTTCACGGCTTGGGCCCCGCCGGGCTGCGACGCCGTTGGGCGGCGGTCGCGCGCAGCCCACACAGTGCGGCCGATACGTGGTATTTTTCCCCCAGCAGACTGGCGGAGGGTAGTACCGCTCCACCGGCCGTGCTGAAGGCCGGCAGCGATGCTCTGAAGAGCGCGCCCCGGCTATATTTGTATCTGGAGCTGACCACGACCGCCTATCGGCGACGGAGGGAGTAAAGATGGCGGCCGCGATTGACGCGCTCACCCAGCACAAGGAGCTTCTCGGTTGGCTCGGGGACGTAGTGCAAGCTGTGCAAGCCGGACATGGTGTACACCTGCGATGGCTCCCCGGAAGACTACAAATACATCTGCGACCTACTGGTCGAGCAGGGCACCTTCACCCGGCTCAACGAGACTCTGAGGCCGAACTGCTTCCTGGCCCGCTCGCACCCCAGCGACGTGGCTCGGGTGGAAGACCGCACCTACATCTGCACCAATGAGCAGGTGGAGGCCGGGCCCACGAACAACTGGGCCCCCGCCGAGCGAGATGAAGCGGAAGATGATCCGCATCTTCGACGGCTGCATGGCCGGGCGCACAATGTACATCATCCCTTTCTCCATGGGTCCGGTGGGCTCGCCCTTCTCCAAGATCGGCATCGAAGTCACCGACTCGGCCTACGTGGTCGCCAACATGATGATCATGACGAGGGTGGGCACGAAGGTGCTCGAAGCTCTGGGGACAGACGGCAAGTTCATTCCCTGCCTGCACTCGGTGGGGGCTCCGCTGGCTCTGTTCCAGGGAGACGTGCCCTGGCCGTGTGAGCGCGATCCCAAGCACAAGTACATCGTCCACTTCCCCGACGAGCCTTCTATCTGGTCCTATGGCTCGGGATACGGGGGCAACGCGCTGCTGGGCAAGAAGTGCCTGGCTTTGCGCATCGCCTCTGCCGTGGCCCGCAAGGAAGGCTGGCTGGCTGAGCACATGCTCATTCTCGCCCTGACCTCTCCCGAGGGCAAGAAGCACTACATCGCCGGGGCTTTCCCCAGCGCATGCGGCAAGACCAACCTGGCCATGATGCTGCCCAGTCTGCCCGGGTGGAAGGTCACCACTATCGGTGATGACATCGCCTGGATGCGCATCGGAGAAGACGGCCGTCTCTATGCTATGAATCCCGAGTGCGGCTTCTTCGGTGTTGCGCCGGGCACTTCGTACGAGTCCAATCCCAATGCCATGGAGTCCTTCAAGCGAGAACAGCATCTTCACCAATACGGCGCTCACCGACGATGGCGACATCTGGTGGGAGGACATGGGAGTAGCAGGCTCCCGGCCATGCGATCGACTGGGAGGGCAACGACTGGGCTCCCGACTCGGGACGCAAGGCGGCGCATCCCAATTCGCGCTTCACCGCACCGGCCGAGCAGTGCCCGGTCATCGACCCCGACTGGCAGGATCCCAAAGGGCGTGCCCATCTCGGCCATCCTCTTCGGGGGCAGGCGTGGCGGCACCGTCCCGCTGGTGTACGAGGCCTTCGATTGGGAGCACGGGGTGTTCATGGGTGCGGCCGCCGGTTCGGAGACCACCGCCGCCAATCTGAGCAAGACGGGTGTGCTGCGGCACGATCCCTTCGCCATGCTGCCTTTCTGCGGATACAACATGGGCGACTACTTCGCTCACTGGCTGTCGATGGACGGACGCACCGACGCGGCGAAACTGCCGCGCATCTTCTCTGTCAACTGGTTCCGCAAGGCGGAGGATGGGCACTGGCTCTGGCCCGGCTACGGCGAGAACAGCCGGGTGCTCAAGTGGATCTTCGAGCGGGTCGAGGGCGGCGGAACTGCTGTCGAGACTCCCATCGGCTACCTGCCGACCGCTGAGGCGCTCGATCTGAGCGGGCTCGGACCTGCCCAAAGAGGACTTGGAGGCTCTGCTCACAGTGGACCTCGAAAGCTGGAAGGAAGAGGCGGCGGGTCTGTCCAACTACTTCGCCGAGTTCGGTGGCCGGCTCCCCGAAGCGCTTCGGAGCCAGCTCGAAGCCCTGCGCGAGCGTCTGCGCGGAGCCGGGTGATGGGCGCGGAGCCGTCAGCGCTCAACCCACTGGCGGTCGAGGCCAACAACGTCATCCACGAGCAGGCGCCTGCGGTGATGCGCATGCTGTCCGCACTGGGCAGGCAACTCTACTATCCCAAGGGCATCCTCACCCAGTCGGCCGAGGCCAAGGAGAAGGCCCACCGCTACAACGCCACCATCGGCGAGGCGCGGGAAGGGCAGCACTCCATGGGGCTGGAGTCTATAACCCGGCATCTGGGTGGCTTGAGTCCCGACCAAGCTCTTCCCTACGCTCCATCGTTCGGCCGCGCCGATCTGCGGAAGGCTTGGCTGGGGGAGATCAAAGCCAAGAACCCTTCATTGGGTGATACTCCGGTGAGCCTCCCGGTGGTCACCAGCGGCATCACTCATGGGCTGAGCACGATCGCCGATATGTTCGCCGACGAAGGCGATGTGCTGCTGCTGCCTGATCTACTCTGGGGCAACTACAGGATGGTCTTTGGTGTAAGGCGGGGGGCTCGCATCAAGACCTATCCGCTCCTCGACCTTGAAGGGGGCTTCGATCTCGCGGGCTTCCGGAGGAGCATCGAGGAGAACGCCGGCCAAGGCAAATTGCTGGTGCTCTTCAACTTCCCGAACAACCCCACCGGCTACTCCATCACGCCGGCGGAGGCTGAGGGCATCCGCGAGATCTTGGTTCGCACCGTCACAGAACGCGATTGCGATGTGGTGGCCGTCTGCGACGACGCCTACTTCGGTCTCTTCTACGAGGGCGAGATGCTGAAGGAGTCGCTCTTCACCTACCTGGCCGCCGCGCATCCGCGCATTCTGGCGGTCAAGCTCGACGGGGCTTCCAAAGAGGACTACGCCTGGGGACTTCGGGTGGCTTTCCTTACCTATGGTGTCTCCGAGGGCGCCGGAGCCTATGAGGCCCTCGAGAAGAAGACCGGGGGTTGCATCCGGGGCACTATCAGCAACTCGCCCAACCTCTCCCAATCGCTGGTGCTTCAGGCCATGGCCGATCCTGAGTACCGGGCTCAGAAGGCTGCGAAGTTCGCCATCCTGGCCGCGCGTGCCGCCAAGGCCCGCGAGGTGCTGGCGCAGCCGCGCTTCGCCCAGGTCTGGAAGCTCTATCCGTTCAACTCAGGCTACTTCTTCACCGTACGTTTGAACGATCTCGACGCGGAGGAATATCGGGTGAAGCTGCTGGACGACCACGGGGTGGGCGTCATCTCCTGGAACAGCACTGACATCCGGGTCGCGGTCTCCTGCGTGGAAGAGGCCGATATCCCCGACTTGCTCGACGTGATGCTCACCTGCGCCCTGGAGATGAAGGGCCAGAAGGCTGCTGAATAGCGACGTCTTCGCCACCCGGCGACACGCAGCCGCCAAATAGCACTGGCCGGACAATAAGTCGTCCTAGTCGCGCCGCGCTGCTATTGGCGGTCTTTCCGTCCTGGTTCTGCGCGTGCCCATCGCGTTCTCGCGGCGAAACGTCGCTTTTCAGCAGCCTGCTAGAACTGGGTCACGGTTTCCGGGGCTGCGGCGACTCGCTTTGCTGGGTCTGGTCGATCAGCCGCCAGCGGGCGAAGAAGGGGATACCGATGAAGGCGACGATCCCCATGGCGCCGATGCCCCACCTGGTCCCGTTGGCGCCTGCGCTCACCCCCACTAGGGGCATTAGCAGGGCGCCGAGGCCCTGGGACAGCCGCTGCACCGCCCCGAAGAGACCGAAGGCCAAGGCCTGGTAGTCCGCTCTGAACGTCTGCGCAAAAGCTCCACGCGCCGTGGACGCCAAGGCGCCGGAGAAGAGCCCGTGCAGGCACGAGAAGAGCACCACCAAGGGCAGCGCGAACGCGAGGCTGAACAGCAGGCTGTTGACGGCGAGCAGCCCCAGTCCTACGAGGATGATCTTGCGCACCATGGCACCGGTGGGGCGAAGCCAGGCCACGAAGCCGGCGCCCAGGGCGGAGGTGACCACCACGGCGCCAAACATCAGCATTATTCCGGTATCTCCCATACCAGTGACCGTCTGAACATGGAGAGGGAGGTAGAGAGTCAGCCCCATGATGGCTGAGTTGAGCGCGAAGTAGCCGGCGAGGAACCATCCGGCAAACCGCTCGCGCGCGGCCTCTCTCAACAGTTCGGTGATGCGGCGGAGCCTGCTCTGCCCGTGCATCAGCGCGTCGCCGGTAGACTCCTGCCACAGGCCGGGGGTGAACTGACTGGGGAGCGCGCAGGCTACGAAGATGATGGCGGCGGGTATGATGGCGTAACTTCGCCCGGTCACTCCCGGTATGAGAGTGCCGGAGGTGACCAAGCGCACGAGGGCGATTCCGACCGCTCCTCCCAGGAAGCTCAGGCCCAGGCCTGTGGCGGACACACTTACCACGTTGGCTCCGGCCGCGGCCCCGGTCAAGGAGGCGTTGTAGATGAGGCTGCAGAGCTGGAAGAGGTAGTTGGCCGCCATCGCGGCGATGACGATCACCACGACGCCCGCCGGGTGAGACCGGGGAAGGAAGGCCAGCAGCATCAGGATGGCCGCGGAGGAGTACATGGATCCTGCGAACCATTGCTTCCTGCGGTGCTTCTCGTCGGCGCTGACCCCGATAAAGGGTCCGCTGAGTCCGATCGCCCAAGATGACACTGCGGAGGCCAGCCCGAACAGCCAGGCGGGCACACCCAGGTCTTTGACGATCCAGATGGTGAGATAGAGAGGGATGGCGAATTCGACGGTGGTGTTGCCGAGGTCGAACGCATACCAGGCAGCGCGCGTGCGCCTGCCCGTGACCGGGTCTTGTCTCGCGCGTACGGTGTGCATGAAAGCTTAGTGTACTATGACTGCCTCTGACAAAAGCCAGCGAGGTCTCGCCATGAACAAGCGCGGAACCAGCCGCGATGACTCTGCCGGTGGCGGTGCCTTGGAGGTACCGACCACGCGGCTATACGAGGAAGTCCAACGCCTTCGGCAGTGGCTGTTCGTGGTGCCGATCGCCATAGCGACTGCGGCCATATGGTGGGCTTTCTTCAAGCAGGTGGTGCTCAACGATCCCACGGGAGTGCAACCCTTGCCCAGTTGGCTGGCCTGGGCGCTGGCCTTCGTCTTCGGCTTGGGTCTGCCCGCTCTGGGCTGGTCGATGCGCCTCATCACAGAAGTGCGGCCTGGCTTGCTGTGGGTGCGCCTCAGTCCGTTCCGGGGAAGGCGGATCCCTACCAAGGAGATCGATAGCGCTTTCTCTCGCGAGTACTCGCCCATCAGCGAATATGGAGGCTGGGGCGTCAGGGTCGGCCGTTCGGGCCGGGCGTACAACGCCTACGGCAACAAGGGGGTGCAACTGGTGTTGCGCGACGGGAGCAAGATCCTGGTCGGCAGCCAGCGGCCCGATGACCTCCTGGCCGCTCTCCGTCTGGCTGGGGCCGACATCGAGTAGAAGGACGGCGTCATGAGGCTGGTGGTGGCTTTGGGCGGCAATGCCCTGCTCAAGCGGGGAGAGCCGATGACGGCGGGCAATCAGCGCGAGAACGTGAAAGTCGCGGCTCACGCATTGGCCCCGCTCGCGCGGCAATACCACTCATCATCACCCACGGCAACGGTCCCCAAGTAGGCCTTCTTGCCTTGGAGGCTGCGGCGTTCACGGGAGTGGAGCCATACACCCTGGACGTGCTCTCCGCGGAATCGGAGGGCATGATCGGCTACATGATCGAGCAGGAACTGGGAAACGTGCTGCCGGCAGACGTGCCCTTCGCCACTATCCTGACGCAGGTCGAGATCGACCCGGCTGATCCGGCCTTCCAGAATCCTACCAAGCCGATAGGGCCGCAATACACCCGGGAAGAAGCGGACCGTCTCTCGCGCGAGCACGGCTGGACTGTCGGTCCGGACGGCGGGCTCTTCCGCCGTCTGGTGCCCTCGCCTCTGCCGAAGCGCATCTTCGAGATCAGAGCGGTGGAGTGGTTGGTGGAGAGGGGAGTGGTGGTCATCTGCAGTGGCGGGGGAGGGATACCCACGATGCTGACCCCCGACGGCGTCCTTGTGGGGGTGGAGGCCGTCATCGACAAAGACCACGCCGGAGCCCTACTGGCCTCGTCGCTGGGAGCCGGAGCCTACCTCATGCTCACCGACGCCGACGCTGTGTGGGAGGGGTGGGGGACGCCGGAGGCCCGGGCTATCCGTCGGGCGTCGCCTGACACGTTGGAGAAGCTGAGTTTCGCCGTCGGCTCGATGGGGCCGAAGGTCCAGGCGGCTTGCGATTTTGTGCGGGCGACGGGCGGCAGGGCCGGTATCGGGGCGATGCAGGATGCTGTGGCCATTGTCGAGGGACGCGCGGGCACCTCGGTCGTACCGGATGCCGATGGTCTCGAATACTGGCCCTCGCTGTTTCATCAGGGGGAGTGAGCCTGACCGGTCAGTCCGAGGGAGGCACCCACTTGAAGATGCCGCGGGGACCGACAGCGTAGAGCACTCCACCAGGCGCGGGGACCAATCGGGTCAAGTATCCGCCGACGGCCGGAAGCTGGAGGTCGCCTATCTCCTGCCAGGAGTCTCCTCTGTCTGTCGAGCGGTAGACCGTCGCGGTCGTTTCCTTTAGGTCGTTCCAATCTCCGACGGTGTACAGAGCACCGTCTACCCATGAGTCCACAAAGAAGCATGGGCTGTCAGATTCAGGCGGTCCCTCACTCGCGAGTTGGCTCCAAGTGTTCCCGCCATCGCGTGAGCGCCAGATGCCGTCGTCTGCCGGCCCGAAGCCTGCCTGGGGGTCGAAAGAGGCTCGCCGAGCGTAGACAGTCAGAGGATCATGCGGATCCAGCGCCAGCGGGAAGTAGTAGTAACCGTCGTCTTTGAGCAGGCTGCCAAACGGGGTCCAGCTCAGGCCATCATCCGTTGACCTGGATAGGTCGGGGGTGATGTCTTGCCAGTCGTCCGCGAGGAGCGCATAGAAGGTGGAAGGGTCACCCAAAGCGGCGACGACAAGGTCGTTTCTGAAGGGTCCCCAGTACACGTTCAACGGTGTGCGCTTCCGTTCCCCCTCCCACTGCATGATGATAGACGCGGGCACCACTGCTACCTTTGACCAGCCAAGGCCGCCGTCGGGCGATCGGTAGATCTCGTCAAACGTGAGGGCAAGGAGGGTCTCCGGCGAGTCTGAGGCGACGAGTAGTCCCCCGAGTTCGCCGGAGGCCACCTCCGCAGGAAGTCCGGCACCCGCGATATCTGTCCAACTATCCCCGCCGTCGTCACTCCGGGATAGCCCTGTCTGAGTGAGGACGTAGAGCGTAGAGGGCGCCGAGGGCGCCACGGCCAGGAGTGCGTCGCCCACCAAGCCCTCCAGCAATGTGGTCCATGAGACTCCGGTGTCCGTGGACCGAAGGACGGATCCTGGCGGTGACGTAGATGGTGTCGGGATTCGTCGGATCGACTATCAAAGAGCTCACATGAGCGTCGGTCTTGATGGCGGCTGTGGTGTTGGTCCAGGTCGCTCCTTGGTCTGTCGACTTATAGATGCCTCCTGTGCCTAGACTCGCGTTGGCCGCTACATAAAGGATTGACGGATTGCTCGGGTCGACCACGACTGGACTTGGACCTGAGACATAGAGCGATGCCCCTGTGGCCGAGTCGGTCACTGTCGGGGGGTTGCCATCCAGGGATGGGGCGGCCTCACTGATGGCGGCGAAGCCGGCCAAGAACGGGGCGGCCGCGCTGATGGAGGCGGGGGGAGTACCCGGGGCGACGAAAGGTAGGATCTTGGCCCACTCTTGTTCGGCACTATCCGCCCGCGACCACGTTCGGCCTCCGTCCGGCGATACAAAAACCACGATTCCAGGGTCGGTGATCGACCCCATAGCCAGAGCCGGGTCGGCGGCGTAGAGATAGAGCCGGCGGGAGGGGTCTCTTGGGTCGGAGTTCATGCCCATGGGAACCGCATCCGAGAAGGTTCCGCCCATGTTCTCCCAGGTTGCTCCGCCGTCCGCGGAACGCAAGAACTCCAGTGGGCCTCCGGTGGAGCGTTGGGCGTAGAGCACGGAGCCCGACGGAGGAGACACGAGCTCACAGTTTGGCCCCACGCCTAGGCCTTTCCAGGTATCTCCGCCGTCGGTCGACTTGAGCAGCCCGTATGGTTCGGACAGGTTGTTGACGTAGATAATGGAGGGAGAAGCGGAGGTGTCGAGCCACAATCTCCCCTGGAAGCCCTCCTGCAATCCGTCGAGCTGTTCCCAGGTCGTCCCGCCATCAACAGATTTCTGCAGGCGTGCATCGCCATTCTCGTCGCGCGTGACACCGTACAGCGTCGACGGGGGGCTGGGATCGATCGCGAGTGTTTCCAACTTCTCGACAGAGAGTCGCGTCCAGCTGGAACCTGCGTCGCGGGAGACGAAGAGGCCCACGTCGGTTCCAGAGTAGAGAACGTCTGGATCGGTTGGGTCCATCATGACGTAGGAGAAGTATGGGTTTCCAGATTGCGGCAAGGACAGTTGTTGCCAGCCCACGCTCGGCTGAGTCGCTGCCTGTGCAGTCTCGCTGGTGGTCCCGCCTGTCTGATCGTCGGTTATCAAGAGGATTCGCTCGTGCTGCGGCCACCAATGGATGGTCCCAAGGGCCCCAAGGCCCAGGGCGACGACAACAACGGCGATCGTAACCGCGAGCCTCAGGCGCCGCCGCGCGCGGCGGCGCCGTGAGGCCCGCGCGCATAGGGTCTTCCAGACTCCGCCGCCGTCGACGGTCGGAGCGAGGTTGCTGAGAGCATCTCTTAGTAGATGGTCGTCTTCCTGCATGACCTTGCCTCCAGTGTGGGCTTGAGCGCCGCTCGAGCGCGGTGGAGATGTGTGTTGACCGAACCCTCTGAAATGCCCATGGAGCGCGCTACTTCCGCCACGGGCAGATCTTCCACGTAGTAGAGCGCGACGGCCACTCTCTGGCGAAGGGGAAGATTCCCCAGAGCGACCTGCAGATCCGCCTGCATGTGGGATCGCGCACTCGGCAGCGGCTCCTGGCTGTGAAGGCGAAGAAGCGCCGCCGCTAGGCGACGAAGCGATCGGTGGTGGTTGCCGAGGCGGTTGATGGCGACGCGGCGCACCCAAGCTGCCGGGTTGTCGTACTTGCTGACGCGCCTCCAGTGTAGGCATAGCTGGAGAAAGGCTTCTTGGACGGCGTCGGCCGCGGCCTCCCTGTCTCCGAAGGCAACTGCCAGAGAGCAAACGAGACTGGTGTAGTTCTGCCGAAAGAGCGACTCAGGGCCGGCGATCGTGTCGGCTATGTGGTCCTTCAACTCGGTTGCCATAGCACCTCGCACAAGCATCTCTCGAGCAGCCAACGCAGATTCGATGCGCTCCGCCGATGCTCCCCTCAGGCGAGAGCGGTTTCTGTCTCCGTGTGATACACACCGTGGCAACCGGCTGGCTTGACATCCGGGCAGTGCGTTTGGCGTGATTGTTACGGCAGAAGTGCTTTTGCCTGCCCCAAGACCGGTTCGATCATCGCGATGAAAGAGAAGCGCTTGATGGTGGACCGGTACGCTGTGATGAGCGAGCCAGCAGGCTCGGGCAGGGGACCCAGCAAGGGGCTCAAGAGAAGGATGCCCCTGTCCAGGGCCAGATAGGGCCCTGACGCCAAGGCATCGGGGAACTTGTCGCCTGTGGCCAGCGCTGTGTGCGTGAAAGCGCAGGCCGGCACACGCCATGCCCCAAACGGCTGACGTTGCGATTGGTGACATACCGGTTTGCGCCGGAGAAGATTTGCGAGTCCGTTCACTCCGGCGGGCAGAGTGACGTAGGTGCCCACCTTGATAGCTCGCGTGATGTGTAACTCGGAGAGGGCGGCGGCGGCGCTTGAGTTCAGGGACCCGGTGCTTCCCGCGGTCAGCAGGATGGGCCACTTCTGGCGCAGGCCAGGGGTGAGACGCCGATGGCATCTGGGAAGAGGTTCCCTCGGGCGATTATGGCGACGGACCCACTGAGGTCTCCAAGTCTGGTTTCCAGGGCCTTGGCCACCCGGTGACTGATGTCGTAGACGCTTCCCCCGGTGCCGCGGATGGTGGTGACTACGGCCATGGGGCTAAGCGCGGTCCGCACGGCACCTGCCACGGCGTCCGACAGTCCGATGCACACCACGTACTTGGGCGCGAGCCGGATGATCTCGGCGCGCACCGCGTTGTTGAGGCCGACGGTGGGTGTGAGAAGCACCGGTCCTCCGTAGGCTGCCGCCAGAGGCGCTCCACAAAGCGCTTCAGGAAAAGTCTCGCCGGGAGCAAGCACAAGGCCGCAGTCCGGCAGCAGCCCAAGTGGATACATGGCCTTGGAGATCTTGATCGCTGTGTCGAAGCGGTCGCTGCCTCGCAGCGAAACAAAGAAGCGGGTGGCGACGAAGACATCGGCCAGGCCGTTGGTATCGCCCATTACCAGGTTGGACGACAGAGAGATGAAGCCCACGACGCGTCCATCGGCGCTGACGGCGGCGCCTTCGCAGATGGAATCCCCCTGGGCGCCGGCGGCAGACAAGCTCACGCGTTCGGTGGTGCCCGCGGCTCTATCGCGGAGGAAGACGTCGGCCGCCCCGTTCGTATCGCCGGGGACCAGATTGTCTCCCCACGAGGTGAAGGCGAAGTAGCGGCCTTCGGCGCTGAGCGAGTAACAGTCGGACGCTGAGTCGGCTCCGGCGCCGCTCGGTAGCCACGTCGGCTCTTTCGGTGACGTTGGTGAGGCGATCGAAGATGTAGAGCGCGCCCTGCCATGAGTAGGCGACGTAGCGGCCGTCGGCACTGATCTCGCAGCCTGGGTCGACCTCGTCGCCGGCGGGCAGGAGGCTCACACGCTGCGTCGTCGCGCTCTGCCGGTCGCGCACGAACACGTCCCAGGTCGACGCGGTGTCGCCCGGAACTAGGTTGTCGGCCGCAGAGAGGAACGCGACATACCGTCCGTCTGCGCTGAGGCTGCAGCCCGAGAAACTCCCGTCGTTGCCCTGGGAACCGTCCGCGGCGAGGCTGACGATCTCGGTAGTGCCTGCCAAACGGTCGCGCACGAACACGTCCCAGTGATCGTTCACATCCCCGACCACCAGGTTGGTCGCCCCCGAGGCGAAGGCCACATAGCGGCCGTCCGCGCTCAGGGAGAAGTCCAGACTCAGGAAGTCGGCCTCGGAGCCGTTATCGGCAACGCTGACTCGTTCGGTCTCGCCGGTCTGCCGGTCGTGGACAAACACGTCCATCCAGCCGTTCGTGTCTCCGGCCACGAGGTTGGTCGCCCACGAGGCGAAGGCCACGTAGCGCCCGTCGGCGCTGAGAACGGGAGCACTCACACCGGAATCCGCCTGAGTGCCATCGGAGGCCACACTCACCATCTCGAGCGTGCCCGACTGCCGGTCGTAGACGAAAGCGTCGTAGTCGGCATTGGAATCGCCGGGGATGAGGTCGCTCGCGTCGGAGGCGAAGGCGACATAGCGGCCGTCGGCGCTGAGCGACACCCCCGGGTCGCCGGTGCGCGCTTCGATGCGCTCGATGGGCTGGGCCAGAGCGGCGGCGGGCGACAGCAACAAGAAGCCGGCAAAGAGTATGAGGAACGTTCGCCGCATGTTGGCCAGTGTAGGGCAAGGCCGAGGCGCCCGCGAGTCGCGCGAGGCGAGACCTGCCGTCGAGAGGCGCGCCGCCGGACCCCACGGGGCCAAAGGGGTAGAATCGCCTTCGACCGAACAATTCGATGACAATCCGATCGACAAATACAGGAGTCGGTATGAGGATCGTGCTCATAGGACAGGCAGCTTTTGGGGAGAAGGTCTTCGAGGCCTTGCTGGGTGCGGGCGAAGAGGTCGTGGCCGTCTATACGCCGCCGGACGCCTCCCCAGGCAAGAGCAACACGCTCGTGGCCTTGGCCGAGTCGCGCGGCATCCCCACGCGCCAGCCCGCAAAGATGCGAGCCCTCGACGTCTTTGAGGACTACCGGGGCTTCAAAGCCGATCTGAACGTCATGGCCTTCGTGACAGACGTGGTCCCTTCGTCGATCCTCGATTTCCCTGCGCTGGGCACTATCCAGTACCATCCTTCGCTGTTGCCTCGCCACCGGGGGGCGAGTGCGATCAACTGGGCCATCATCAACGGCGAGACGAAGACGGGCCTTTCGGTCTTCTGGCCGGACGAGGGGCTGGATACCGGCCCCATCCTTTTGCAGAAAGAGGTCGCCATCGAGCCGGACGACACGCTAGGCACGGTCTATTTCGGCAAACTGTTCCCGCTGGGCGTGGAGGCACTTCTGGAATCGGTTCGTCTGGTCAAGGGGGGCACCGCCCCGAAGGTCCCTCAGGATGCGACCCTGGGAGAGTACGAACCGGTCTGCAAGAACATGAAGATCGACTGGATGTACCCGGTCGCGATCGTCTACAACCTCATACGGGGCTGCAATCCGTCACCCGGGGCCGCCACGGCCTTCAGGGGACAGGAGATCAAGGTGTTCGACTGTCAGAAACTTCCGGGCAGCGGCCGGCAGGCGCCGGGCACGGTGCTCCAGGTTACTTCCGAGAGCCTTCTGGTGGCGGCAAACGGCGGCACCCTTCTCGTGACCCGGGTCCAGCCGGCTGGAGCCGCCAAGATGACCATCGAGGAGTTCGTGGCTGCGGCGGGGCTCAAAGTGGGCGACAGGCTGGGGTAGGAGGTCTGCACCGACAGGGCGACCGCCCTCGCCCGTCAGTTGGCGGCCTTCAGCGGTGAGCAGACTCTGCGGCCGCGAGTGCCAGACCTCAATCGACTCGTGGTCCTTGACGACGGGGGCGGCGTGTTCGAGACGAATCTCCAGTTTGCAAGGATGCTCGGATACTCCATGGAGGAGATGTCCGCGCTGCACGTGTGGGACTGGGAGAGCATTCCAGCAAGGGAAGAAGCGGTGGCGAGGGGGCTGGCCACGGACGAAAAGGGGGATCACTTCGAATCCCGGCACCGCCGCAAGGACGGCAGTCTCTACGACGTGGAGATCAGCGGCAGTGGGGCGTTCTATGCGGGAAAGAAGTACATCTTCTGCGTATGTCGCGACATATCCGAGCGCAAGCGGAGTGAGAGAGAGCGGGAGGCGCTTATCAATGACCTCCAGGCGGCTCTTGCCGAGGCCAGGGCCCTGAAGGGCATACTGCCTTTGCTCCTACTGCAAGAGGATAAGAGTAGACGACGACCATTGGGAGCAGGTGGATGTGTATCTGCAAGCGCATTCCGACGCCAACATCAGCCACGGCATCTGCCCGGAATGCATGAAGGAGCGCTACCCCGAACTGCTTGGAGAGAGGGGACGATGACCCACATCGCCATTGCTGCCGATCACGCGGGCTATGGCCTCAGGAGGGTCCTCAAGACTCACCTTGATAGAGAACGACACTCGAGTGAAACCGGACTTCGACCAGAGAGCGAGTGAGTAACAGTGGCCTACGACGAAGGTATGGCGCAGCGGATCAGGGAGATGCTGGCCGAGCGGACCGACACATTCGAAATGCGCATGTTCGGCGGCATTGCCTTCCTCGTCCGGGGTAACATGGCCGCCGGGGTAGTCAAAGAGGATCTCATGGTCCGCGTCGGGCCCGATGCGTACGACGACTTGGTGGCCCTTCCGTACGCCCGTCCTATGGATTTCACCCGCCGGCCGCTGAAAGGGTTCATCTACGTCGCGCCCGAGGGTGTGGAGACCGATGCTGATCTACGCCGCTGGATCGAGCACGGCGTGGCCTATGCGAGTTCGCTCCCGGCCAAGTAGATGCGTCCTATTTGGCGGACCGGGCCTTCCGGTCCCGAGGCGGCGCTACTGGATCGACTACTGAATGGGGGCTCTCCAGGAGCTTGATGGCTGTGACCGACCAGATCGCCGCTGCGCGGGTCGAATATGGCAATGCCGTTCTCGACTACAACACGCGCATCGGTTCGTTTCCAAGCTCGCTCTCGGCACGGATGTTCAAGTTCTCAGGGCAAGAGACCCTCTAGCGGGCCAAGCCAGAGAGCGACGCCCCTGCTTTCAAGCCGCGGCCCGATGCGCTACCATTAGCCGACCTTTAATCGTGCCCTGTGAGGCCGAAAGGAGACGCCGTATGGGCGCCTGTTTGCATGCCCCTGTGGACCAGTCCTGGTCGGTGCCCCGACCGTCTCGCCGCTTCCCCAGCCTGACCCGGATCGCCGTGCGCTCCGAGGCGCTGTCGGCGCCGCGCGGCTACGCCGCGGCCGGTCCGCAAGGCGGGGTCTGACTCATGCCCCGTCGCACCGACATCCGCAAGATCCTCCTGCTTGGCTCTGGCCCCATCGTCATAGGCCAAGCCTGCGAGTTCGACTACTCCGGCACCCAGGCCTGCAAGGTGCTGATGGAAGAGGGCTATCGAGGTGGTGTTGGTCAACTCCAACCCGGCCACCATCATGACCGACCCCGCCTTCTCCCACCGTACCTACATCGAACCCCTGGTGCCCGAAGTGGTGGCCAAGATCATCGAGGTGGAGCGGCCGGACGCCCTGCTGCCCACCCTGGGGGGCCAGACCGCCCTCAACCTGGCCGTCGCCCTCTCCGAGGACGGCACTCTCGAGAAGTACGGCGTCGAGCTGATCGGCGCCAACTACGCCGCCATCCGCCGCGCCGAGGCCCGCGACGAGTTCCGCGCCACCATGGCCTCCATCGGCCTGCGCGTGCCCGAAAGCGCCGTGGTCAGATACCGTCGCCGAGGCCCGAGCCGCGCTCCAGGACGGCCTTCACTTGCCCCTCATCATCCGGCCCAGCTTCACGCTGGGCGGGCACGGGGGAGGGGTGGCCGCCACCGACCAGGAGTTCGACGCCAAGGTCCTAGCCGGCCTCGACGCTTCGCCCGACCCACCAGGTGCTGCTCGAGGAGAGCGTCATCGGCTGGAAGGAGTTCGAGCTGGAGGTCATGCGCGACCTCAAGGACAACGTGGTCATCGTCTGCTCCATCGAGAACATCGACCCCATGGGCGTCCACACCGGCGACTCCATCACTGTGGCGCCCCAGCAGACTCTCACCGACTCGCAGTACCAGCGCCTGCGCGACGCCTCGCTCGCCATCATCCGCGCCATCGGGGTGGAGACGGGTGGCACCAACATCCAGTTCGCCTATTCGCCGGAGACCGACGAGTTGATGGTCATCGAGATGAACCCGCGCGTCAGCCGCTCCTCGGCGCTCGCCTCCAAAGCCACGGGCTTCCCCATCGCCAAGATCGCCGCCAAGCTGGCCGTCGGCTACACGCTCGACGAGATCTCCAACGACATCACCCGCAAGACTCCGGCCTGTTTTGAGCCCACCATCGACTACGTGGTGGTCAAGACGCCTCGCTGGGCCTTCGAGAAGTTCCCCCAGGCCGACGCCCGCCTGACCACCCACATGAAGAGCGTGGGCGAGAACATGGCCATCGGCCGCACCTTCAAGGAGGCCTTCCAGAAGTCCATGCGCTCCCGCGAGCTCGACGTCCGCCCCGACATCCCCGCCGGCAACGACGAACTTGTGGCCATGATCGCCATCCCCTCGGCCGAGCGCTACGACCTCATCTTCGAGGCCTACCGCCGGGGAGTGACTCTGGAGGCCCTCTTCGCGGCCACTCTCATCGACCAGTGGTTCCTGGAAGAGCTGCGGGAGATCGTGGAGGCAGAGAAACATCTGCAATCCTTCGTTCAAGAAGGCGGTCTCTCCGGCCTCCCGCGAGAGGAACTCCGCCAAGCGAAGCGGCTGGGGTTCAGCGACGCCTACATCGCCAAGTTCCTTGGGAGCGACCGAGGAAGAAGTGCGGGCCTGTCGCATCGCCGAATGCGTCATCCCCACCTACAAGGCGGTGGACACCTGCGCGGCCGAGTTCGAAGCCTACACCCCCTACTTCTACTCCACTTACGAGGAGGAGAACGAAGCTCTGCCCGTTCCCGACAAGGAATCGGTGATCATCCTCGGCAGCGGCCCCAACCGCATCGGACAGGGCATCGAGTTCGACTACTGCTGCGTCCACGCCGTCCAACAGATGCACGCGCTCGGCTACACTCCATCATGGTGAACTGCAACCCAGAGACGGTCTCCACCGACTACGACACCTCCGACCGACTCTACTTCGAGCCGCTCACCTTCGAGGACGTGCTCAACATCATCGAGAACGAAAAGCCCAAAGGGGTGGTGGTGCAGTTCGGCGGCCAGACGCCGCTCAAGATCGCCGAGCGCCTGGCCGCGGCCGGCGTGCCCATTCTGGGGACCTCGCAGGACGCCATCGACTTGGCAGAGGACCGCGAGCGCTTCGGCGAGGTGCTTCGCGCAGCTCAGCCTCAAGGCGCCACCGTTCGGTACGGTCCGCAACGCGCAGGAGGCGCTGGTCGTGGCCGAACGAATTGGCTACCCGATGCTGGTGCGCCCGTCGTACGTGCTTGGGCGGGCGGGCCATGGAGATCGTCTACGATGAGGAGAGCCTGCTGCGTTACCTGACTACCGCTGTGAAGGCCTCGCCGCGTCATCCCGTTCTGATCGACCGGTTTCTTGAGCACGCCACCGAGATCGACGTAGACGCCCTCTGTGACGGTGACGACGTCTACATCGGCGCCGTCATGCAACACGTGGAAGAGGCGGGCGTGCACTCGGGCGATTCGGCCTGCGTGATACCGCCCGTGTCGGTGGGCGATAGGTGGTGCAGGCGCATCGAGGAGCAGACGGCCGCGCTGGCCCGCGAGCTGGGGGTGGTGGGGCTTATGAACGTGCAGTACGCCGTCCAGCAGAGCGAGCACGGCGGCGCCAGCATCTACGTGCTCGAGGTCAACCCTCGTGGCAGCCGCACGGTGCCTTTCGTCAGCAAAGCGACCGGAGTGTCGCTGGCCCGAGTCGCCACCCGGGTCATTGCCGGCCAGAAGCTGCGCGATATGGGTCTCCCGGGCTGGAAGGAGTCTATCGCGGCCGGTTGGGTGCCCTGCCGGCGCGACCTGCAGCACGTCGCCGTGAAAGAAGCGGTACTGCCTTTCCCGAGATTTCCCGGGGTGGATACCACTCTGGGTCCGGAGATGAAGTCCACCGGTGAGGTCATGGGCGTCGGGGCCAGCTTCCCGGAGGCGTTCGCCAAGGCGACACTGGCGGCCGGCGACCGGCTTGCCTCGGGAGGGCGCCATCTTCATGTCGGTGGCCGACGCGGAGAAGGACAGCGTGGTTCTCATGGCGCTAATGCTGAGCACACTTGGCTTCCGCATCCTGGCGACGGGAGGCACTCATCGCGCCCTGACGCTGAACGGCATCGACTCCGAGGCGGTGCTGAAGCACACCGAAGGGGAGGAACTTGCGGGCTGTCCGCGAGGCCGCGAGGGGGCTTGGCCACGGCGCTGCGCCGGTCACCACCATCGTCGACCTCATAGAGAACGGGCGAGGTCGACCTTGTCATCAACATCCCGCGGGGCCGGGGCGCCCGTTCCGACGGCTACGAGATCCGTCGCGCCGCCATGCGTCAGCGGTGTGCCGACCATGACGAATGCCGCCGCCGCCCACGCGGCGGTGCAGGCCATCGCGAACGCCCGCAGGAGCCCGAGGCATCGGTGTCGTCTGCCTGCAAGAAATACACGGACGGCTGGCGGATTCGGCGGCCGGGGGATATGCTGCGAAGCAATAGAGGGTTGGAGGCGTAGGACTCCCTGTTTGCCAGCGGGGACTGTTGAGGTGTCCATCGTCAAGGAGGTCTGGAGTGTTCTGTCCGAGATGCGGTACCGCGAACGACGAAAACAACGCGGACTGCGTTGAGTGCGGTGCCTCGCTTGCGCCGCCCACGGCCAACGCCTACCAGCCGGCGCCGGCCTATCCGGACGACCCGGGAACCCGAGCGAGCTACGCGGGATTTTGGAAGCGGTTCGCCGCCCTGATAATAGACGTGATCATCCTCAACATCGTCGGGAACATCCTAGGCGTCATCATCATGGGGGCGAGCTTCTACTCAGTTCGAGGGGGCGGTACTACGACGGGCCGCGTGGCCGCGTCCGAGATAGTCATCTTCGTCATATGGTGGCTCTACTACACATTGCTGGAATCGTCCTCACAGCGTGCCACTGTCGGCAAAATGGCGCTGAGCATCGTGGTGACAGACCTCCAGGGGCGGCGTATCTCGTTCGGCAAGGCGAATGCCAGGTTCTGGGGCAAGATAGTGTCGTACGTCATTATCATGATCGGGTTCCTCATGGCTGCGTTCACGGAGAAGAAGCAGGGGCTCCACGACATCATGGCGGGCACGCTGGTGGTCAACAAGTGGAGCGTCTGACGGCGGCTCCTCGGCCATGCGGTCCGAGCAACACCTGAGCATGAGCGACCCGGGCGGCTGTCGTCTGCGGGGAAGGGTGGTCGCCACCGAGGCCCTGGGCCTTTGGCGGCGATTGACCCTTGAGGTCCCAGGCTGGCGCGGCAGCCGCCCTGGTCAGTTCGCTTTGCTTCAGGCCGACTCGTCGCCATGCTTCCTGGCGCGGGCCATCTCGGTGTCGGACGAGTCAGGGGACAAGGTGTCGTTCATCATAGCCCCGGTCGGTGATGGCACCGAGGAGCTGTGCGGCTTGGCCGAGGGTGAGGCCGTGTGGGTCTCGGGCCGCTCGGAAACGGGTTCGACGTGGACGCGCTCATTGAGCCCGGGCCGGGCCGTGGTGGTGGCCGGGGGAGTGGGGGTGGCTCCCTTCCCGCTGTTGCTGTCCCGGATGAAGCGAGACAGCCCGGCGCCGGCTCCGCGGAGCTGCTGGTCTTGCTGGGCTTCCGCGATGCGGCGCAGGCAGAAGGGGCCGGGCCGGTGCAGGCGGCGGCTGTGCGTATGATCCAGGCCGGACTGCTCTGCGGACTCGAGGTGGCCACGGAGGATGGCTCCGGGGTCCGGCAGAGAAGGTCACCGACCTGCTGGCCCGCCATCTGCGTCCCGGCGATCGCGCTGGCGGTGTGCGGCCCGTAGCCCATGTCGAAGGCAGTGTGGCATGTGTGCCGCCGAGTGCCGGACGTCGGAGCTGGTTCAGCTTGGAGACCAAGCATGGCCTGCGGGGTCGGGTCGTGTCATGGCTGTGTCGATCACGTCTGGCGGACGGCTCGTGTGCGCGCGTGTGCCACGAGGGTCCCGTGTTCGTCGGGGAGGAGATCTTCGGTGCATGACCTCTCTGTAACTGGGTCCGCTGCGTCTGGAGCATCCCCTGATCAACGCTCGGGCACCATGGAGCTGTTCGAGCTGGCCGAGACCCTCGGTCCGGGCAGGTTCTCGACAGGCCGCCGGTAGCCGCCTACGTGTCCAAGACGGTGACCATCGAGCCGCGGATGGGCAATCCGCCCCGCGCATCCTCGAGACAGCTGGCGGGATGCTCAACGCGATCGGGCTCACCGGCTGCGGGGATGGAGGCGTTTGTCGAGCGAACTGCCCCGGCTCCTTGCTTTGCCTTGCCCTTGATCGTCAGCATCGGAGGCTTCTCCGGCAGCGAGTATGCGCTCTGGCCGCCGGTTCCGCGAGCGTTGGACGAGCTCGTTCGGTGAGTGGATGTCCGCGTTGGCCTAGAGTTGAACATCTCTTGTCCCAACGTGCACTCCGGATGCGCCTCCATCGGCTCCGATCCGCTGGAGACCGGGGCTGTCATGGGAGCGTCCGGCAGGCCTGGCCGGGACTGCTGGTGGTCAAGCTGACTCCCAACGTGACCGATATCGCAACGATCGGGCGCGCCGCGGAGGACGCGGGCGCCGACGCCATTTCCGCGGTGAATACCTACAAAGGGCTTGCGGTAGACCGGCAGCACGCTGCGACCATAGTTGGGAAACATCACCGGCGGGCTGTCGGGTCCGGCTATCAAGCCGTTGGCCCTACGAGCGGTGTACGATCTATTCAGGGCTGTGGATGTTCCAATCATCGGCATGGGCGGGGTGGCCACCGTTCAGGACGTGTTGGAGTTCTTCTCTTGCGGGGCAAGAGTGGTGGCCGTGGGGTCTGCCGGCGCTGCGAGACCCGCTGCTGACCGGGGACCTTGCGGAGAGGATAGGGGCGACTCTGGGGGCCAGGAACTTGACGATGAGCGAGTTCGTAGGCCTCGCTCAAGCCCGGTCAGTATGAAGCTTAACCTAAGCGTAGATGGATCAGGCCGGAAAATACGGCAAAAACGTGTGTTGCGTCCCATAGAGGTGTGTGTATAATGGCCGTTGTGAACCAGATGTCGAGCTCCACTCCCCCAGACACCAGAGCGTAGCCAGCAACAGCGGATGGACGCCCTCAGGCGGGCGAACGACATTCGTTCTGAGCGGGCTGACCTCAAGGAACGCTGCGCTCTGGCGAAGCTTCCTATCACGGCTGTGCTGGGCGATCCTCCGGTGTGTGTCCACACGGCGAAGGTGCTCGATCTCCTGTTGGCGGTTCCGAAGTACGGCCGGGTGAAAGCCAACAGGCTTCTAGAGCGCTGCCGGGTCAGTCCGGCCAAGACCGTCAACGGACTCACTCCTCGCCAGCGCAAGGAACTGCTCGACATGCTGGGCGACTGACCGACTCTCACTGCAGGGGGCGTCCATCGCCAGGCTCATCGTCATCTCCGGCCCTTCGGGTGCCGGCAAGGGCACACTGATCAAGAGGGTCCTGTCCCACGTTTCTGGATTGACGCTCTCCGTTTCAGCGACGACCCGCCCTCGGCGCCCTGGCGAGATCGAAGGCCGGGAGTACTTCTTTCTCACCAAGGCGGAGTTCGAGCGCTGGGTACGAGAGGACCGCTTCCTTGAGTGGGCTGAGTACGCCGGCAATCTCTACGGCACTCCTGCCCACGCTGTGGAGGAGAACCTTGCGGCCGGGCTTGACGTGTATCCTCGAGATAGAGATGAGGGGGTCAAGAAGGTTCTCGCCCAGCGTCCCGAGGCGCTGATGATCTTCATCATGCCTCCGTCTCTGGAGGAATTGGAGCGCCGGCTACGGGGCGGAAGACCGAGAGTGAAGAAGCCATCCGCAGCCGGTTGGCCCGGGCGAAGGAAGAGATGGAGGAAGTGGAGAAGAAGATGGGGCAGGGCCGGTGCCAGCTCCACTATGTTATAGTGAACGATAAGCGTAAGAAGGGCGAGTGAAGAGCTTGCCGCAATGGTCGAACGAACCAGGGACGAGGATGAACAAGCCCACAGTAGATGAGATCCTGGAGGGCGTCACAAGACGCGGTGAGGGCGAGATGGCAGCCGAGCCCAATCGGTACACGGCTGTAATGGTCACGGCCAAGCGAGCCCGCCAGATCAATACTTACTATCACAGCCTGGGCGAGGGCGCCGGCCTTGACAGCTTCGCGCCGCCTCCGGTGGCGGTTACTCGAAGAACTACCTAAGCATCGCCATGGCCGAAGCGGCCAGAGGCGAAGTCGCGTTCAGGTTCGTCCCATCCGCCCGTAGGCGACCACGCGAGAGGGAGCGTGTGATGGCTGATCGGCCCTTGGTTCTCCTCGGGGTAACGGGAGGGATCGCCGCGTTACAAGGCCGCCGAGCTCTTGCGCGGTCTGCAGAAGGCCGGCATGGAAGTGCGCGTGATAATGACGCGC
This sequence comes from uncultured Actinomycetes bacterium, assembly GCA_963784835.1. Lineage (GTDB taxonomy): Bacteria > Actinomycetota > Thermoleophilia > RBG-16-64-13 > RBG-16-64-13 > RBG-16-64-13. The sequence continues at coordinate 106,742 of CAWASM010000006.1, forward strand.
GCAGCCACTCAGTTTGTCGGCCCTATGACGTTCGAGACCCTGTCCGGTGCGCCCGTGCGGCTCGACCAGGTCAGCGAGTTGCGGGCCGACTCGCGGATCACTCACGTGGAGGACGCGCAGGAAGCCGACATCATGGTCGTCGCTCCGGCGACGGCTAACACCATGGCCAAGATGGCCAACGGCATCGCCGACAACCTGCTCACCTCGATGTTCCTGGCCTTCGGCAAGACAGTCGTGGTGGCGCCGGCCATGAACACCAACATGTGGGAGAACCCGGCTACTCAGCGCAACGTGGTCGTGCTGCGCGATCGCGGGGTCTTTGTGGTCGAACCGGGCTCAGGTGAGCTGGCCTGCGGTGACTTCGGCTCGGGCCGCATGGCCGAGCCAGACAGTATCGTGGCTGAGGTGAAGCTGCGACTTCAGGTGCAGCGGAAGCGCGATCTTCGCGGCCTGCGCGTGGTCATCACCGCCGGGGGTACCCGAGAGCCCATCGATGCGGTGCGCTTCATCGGCAACCGCAGCTCGGGCAAGATGGGGTTCGCTCTGGCCCGGGCCGCCTTCGATCGCGGGGCGCAGGATGATTCTGGTCGAGGCCAACGTGGATATGCCCGCCGTGCCCGGGGTCTGGCAGATCGAGGCTCCGACCGCGGGGGAGATGCATGCCGAGGTCATGAAGCGTCTGCCCGACACCGACATCCTCATCATGGCGGCGGCGGTGGCCGACTACCGAGTGGCGGACGGGCCGACAGGAGGCAAGATAGGCAAGGGCCAGGATGAGTGGGCCATCGGCCTCGAGGCCACCCCCGACATCCTGTGTGACGTGGCCGCGCATCAAGGACGACCAGTTCCTGGTGGGCTTCGCCGCCGAGTATGGCCTGGAGGGCCTGGGCCGGGCGCGCGAGAAGATGGAGCGCAAGTCGCTCGACATGATCGTGTTCAACGACATCTCCCGCACCGACATCGGCTTCGATTCGGATTTCAACGAGGTGCGCATCCTCGCGCGAGACTCCGAGGTTCTGATCGAGAAGGCGCCGAAGGAGACGATCGCCGAGCTCATCCTGGACAACATCGCCCTGGCGGTGCGCGGCCGGCCGGGGGAGACCCCGCTGCCGGCATAGGGCGGGATTGTCGCCGGGTAGGGCGACCATGCTTCTGTGAGTCGGTGCATGGGTGAACAGGCAAGAGGCGCGCCTCTGCGGCGCGCCTCCTTGTGTACAGCTGGTGGCGCGCGGCGCCGGTGCGCCGGCGACCCGCGGGAGAGGGCTTAGGCGGTCTCCCTCATGGCCTGGATCTCATCGGCAGCCTTGATCTGCTCCAAGAGCCTTGGCTTCGATCTGGCGGATGCGTTCGCGGCTCACGTTGAAGCGGGAACTCACCTCGGCAAGGGTGCGAGGATGCTCGCCCTTGAGGCCGAAACGGAGCTCGACCACCTTGCGCTCCCGCTCATCCATGGACTTGAGCACTCGGTCGAGACTCTCCTTGGCGATGCTGCTTGGCGACCACGTCGGCGGGGTCGGGCGTGCTTGGAGTTCTCGATGAAGTCGCCCAACTCGGCGTCTTCTTCGTCGCCGATAGGAGTCTCAAGCGAGGTGGTGCGCTGCGCGATCTTGCGCATCTCCTGCACTTCCTGGGGCTCGATGCCCAGCTCGGCGGCGAGATCGTCGTCGTTGGGCTCCTTGCCTGTCTCCTGGAGCAGCTTCCGCTCGGTGCGGACCATCTTGTTGATCTTCTCGATCATGTGCACCGGGATGCGGATGTTGCGGTCCTGGTTGGCGATGGCCCGGGTGATGGCCTGCCGGATCCACCAAGTGGCGTAGGTGGAGAACTTGTAGCCCTTGCGATAGTCGAACTTCTCCACGGCGCGGATGAGTCCGGTGTTGCCCTCCTGGATGAGGTCGAGCAGGTCCATGTCCTGGGTGTAGTAGTTCTTGGCGATGGAAATGACCAGCCGCAGGTTGGACTGGATCATGCGGTCCTTGGCCCGCTTGTCGCCGGCCTCGATGCGCTTGGCCAACTCGATCTCTTCGTCCTTGGTGAGCAGGGGGATCTCTCCCGCTTCTTTGAGGTACAGGCGCAGCGGGTCATGGGTGACCGTCTCGATGGAGAGATCGAGCGTGGGCTCGGTCGGCTCAAGGACGCCTTGGGTGACTGGGCTCTGCTCGTAGATCTCGATAGACTGATCGAAGAGTTGCGAGTAGAGATCCTCGATTTCCTCCATGGTCATGTCGAATTCTTCGACCAACGCCATGATCTCGTCACTGGTGACGTATCCGCGCTCCTGGCCGACCTGGAGGAGATCCTGGACGTCCACTATGGTGCGGACGTCGATGGTGGCGATGTCACTTTCTCTGTGCACTGTCTTCTGCTATCCTAACGGTAGGTTTTGCTTTCACTTTGCATACCATCTCACGACGCAAACCGCAACAGTATACTCTGGGTCGTGTCACATGTCAATAGAACCCTTCGAAACTAACATACTGGCCATTGTAGCGAACAAACGTTCGTAGCGCAACACTGTTTGCGCCAGCCTTATGCTCTCCTTACAGGCTACAGACGGCGGCCCCGGTGGACGGGTTCCAAGCCTAATACTGACCCCAGCACCGATCGCTTCTCCTTCCCGCGGCGCCCGATTTGTGAGACATTCTGTGGTGCCGCTGTCCGCTTGACGATGTGGAAAAGGAGCATCGGTGGAAGAGAATCAAAGCTGCTAGCAATGAGCGATCTGCCGGTGACGCTCGCTCTCGACGCCGAAGGGGGCGACGATGCCCCCGGCGAAATCGTGGCCGGGGCTCTGCTGGCGGCGTCGCCCAGCCTGCGGGTCCTGCTTGTCGGGCGGCCGGAAGTGATCGAACCGCTTCTGGACGGCGTCGATCGGGACAACGTCGAGATCGTCGCCAGCAGCTCGGTCATCGACTGTCATGTCGAGCCTGCCTCGGCGGTGAGGAACATGCAGGACTCCTCCATCGTGGTCGGGGCTCGCACGGTCGCAGAGGGCCGGTCGCAGGGGTTCGTCTCGGCCGGGAGTACCGGAGCGATGCTCGCGGCGGCCCTGCTGATCGTCAAACGGGCTGGCCAGCATCAGGCGCCCGGCTATCGTCACTGTCTTCCTGGTGTCGACGGCCCGGTGGTGTTTCTCGATGCGGGGGCCAACGCCGATTGCAGGCCGGAGCATCTGCTCGAGTTCGGGGTCCTGGGGACGGCCTTCGCCCGACGGTCCTGGGAATGAGCGAACCGCGCGTGGGCCTGCTGAACATCGGCGAAGAGGGGAGCAAGGGCAGCGAGCTGGCCGCGGGCCGCTTATACGTGTTGAGCGGAGTCGAGACTCAACTTCGTGGGCAACGTCGAGGGCCGCGACCTGCTGACAGGCACGGCGGACGTGGTGGTCACCGACGGGTTCACCGGCAACGTGGCTCTCAAGGTGCTGGAGGGTTGCGCCTCGGCGCTCTTCGGCCGAGTCAAGGAGGCGGCTCGAAGCGGCCTGCGGGCGAAGCTCGGCGGCATGCTGCTCCGGCCGGCCCTCCGCGGGCCTGCGTGCGGGGCTGGACCCGGAGGAGTACGGGGGCACCTATCTGCTGGGGGTGCGCGGGCTGGTGGTGATCTGTCACGGCAACTCGTCGCGCCACGCGATCGCCAACGCGCTGCGTTTCGGGGCGGAGGCCTGCGGAAGGGCGTGCTCCCGGGGTGGAGCAGGAAATGGCGCAGATCATCGGGCGACCTGAGCTCTGCCGCTTCTTGACCGCCGTTGGTACAATGACCGGGGCGTACATGTGTTGCCACGATGATCGCCTCATACGGTACTGGGTAAGGAGTAGCAGATGAGCAAAGACGAGATCCTCGCCAAGGTGCGCGACATCCTGGTCGACCAGCTGGGTGTAGATGCTGAACGACGTCACGCTGGAGGCTTCGTTCCAGGATGACCTCAACGCCGACAGCCTGGACCTGGTGGAGCTCATCATGGAGCTCGAGGACCAGTTCGGTCGTGAAGATCACCGACGAAGAGGCCCAGACTCTCACCACGGTGGGCGCGGCGGTGGACTTCATCGCCGCCCGCGTCTAGCATTCCTTCGCGGGACAGAATGGGAATGCGGGGACTGCCGGCGCTCGTGCGGGCAGTCCCCGCACGTCTCTTCGGGCGACCCCCACCGCTTCGAGCGGAGGCGCCCGGCGGTCCGTCTCAGCGACCGGGCGGATCGACCCTCCGGCAGTTGATCGCGCAGCTGCCGCCCGCTTCTGCAGACAGGCGCTCACCCACTCCTCGTGGGTGGAGGCGCGTACCCAGTCCTACGAACGCCTGGAGTTCCTTGGCGACAGCGTCCTCGGTCTGGTGATCGCCTCCGACTCTGTTTCAGCGCTATCCCGACAGGCGAAGAGGGCGACCTGGCACGGCTGAAGGCGTTCATGGTCAGTCGGGCCAGTTGCGTGCAGGTGGCCGAGCAGGATCGGGCATCGGCCGAGCTGATACTGGAACAGGCGCCGGCGAGCGAACAGAAGCGCCGTGAGATCACGTCGCAATCCCACGATCCTCGGGAACATGCTCGAGGCGCTCATCGGGGCGGTGTTTCTCACTCACGGCTTCGAGCAGACGCGACTGGCAGTGGTGGATGCCTTCGACGAACAGATCGCTATGCGGTCACCATCCACGTGGATCACAAGACCGCTCTGCAGGAGCTGCTTGCCTCCCGGGTCTGCATCCCGACTACCGTTTGGCTGCGAGACCGGCCCGCCGCATGCGCGTGTCTTCACCTCTGAGGTCCTGATGCGACGGGGCCGTGCGGGGCCGAGGGATCGGGACCACGATCAAGGCGAGCGAGCAGGCCGCGGCGAAGGAGGCACTGGCGTGCTCTGAGCGTCACGGCGCGGGCGGACGCTGAGGTGGTCCATCTGCATTCGGTCCGTCTGCGGGGCTTCAAGACGTTCGCCAAGCCTACCGAGCTGACGTTCGAGCCCGGAGTCACCGTGATCATCGGGCCGAACGGTAGTGGCAAGAGCAATATCGCGGATGCCGTGCTCTGGGTGCTGGGCGAGCAGAGCCCGGGCAACCTCCGTGGGCGCACCATGCAGGACGTGATCTTCTCCGGGCCCGGAGGCCGCAAGCTCCAGCGCCGTCGCGGAGGTGAGCCTCGTCTTCGACAACGGCGACGGGGCTCGTGCCTTTGGACGTGCGGTCAGTGGGAGGTGACCCGCCGTCTTACCCGGGACACGGGATCGGAGTACAGGCTGAACGGGAGCGGCTGTCGGCTGCTGGATGTCCAGGATCTGGTCGGCGGGCTGGGTCTGGGTCGGGAGATGCACAGCGTTATCAGCCAGGGGAAGGTGGACGCACTTCTCAGCTCCACCCCCGAGGTGCGCCGGGCGATGGTGGAAGAAGCGGCCGGATTGGGTCGTTTCAAGAAGCGGCGCGAGCGGGCGCAGGCCAAGCTTGAGCGAACGAGACAGAATCTCCTGCGGGTCGCCGACATAGAGCGTGAGGTGAAGACCGCCCTGCGTCCGCTGAGGCAGCAGGTGGTGGCCGCCGAGAAGTTCGTGGAGGCGACCGAGGAGTGGGCACTGGCCAAGGGCAGATCGGTGCTGCACTCGCTGGTGGAGGTGCGCGGCTCGTGCGCTCAGAGCCGGGACGAGTTGGAGCGCACGCAGGCTCGTCGTGCGGAGATCGACGGCAAACTGGGCGAGTTGCGGCGGCAGCGGATCACGGAAGAGGAACGCTTCAACACGATCCTCGAGCAGCGCGAAAGGCTGACCGGCGTCTATCACCAGGCCCGAGCCGGGGCTGAATACCTGACAGGGCGAGCGGTCACCCTGCGACAGCGTTTGGTCCGCATGGAGGGAGAACTCGACCGGGCTCGCAGGCGCTGGGAGCTCGCGCGAAGCGATGCGGAGTCACTGGCGGCTCGTGTCGAAGCGGTGAAGGCTGGAACCACCGATGAGGTCCGGCTGCACAGGGTCAGTGGATGGGCTGAGGCGTTACGGGCTGCGCTCGACGAGGAGCTCCCGGCGTATCGGGCTGCTGGGGAGGAAGAGGACGATCTCAAGGACGCGGTCTTCGAACTGGAAGCGAGCCGGTCCAGGGCTCTCCAGGATCGCGACTTCTTGCGTCGCGAGTTGGAGCAGAAGGGGCGAGTGGGCTCCGAACTGGCCGGACTTGTCGACGAGGCGGCTCTCAGGGCGGAGCAGTTGGACTCCGAGGGAGAGGGCCTACGGAGGGATCTGCAGGAGGCGGGGAACGCGGTGCTCGCGGCGGAGGAGGAGCTGAGAAGAGCCGCCTCCAGTCGTGAGGATGCTCGCGCGCGGGCCGAGGAGGCATCGTACGCCGCGGTGAGCCTGGGAGAGACGCTGGCCGGGATCGAGTCCAGGCAGGCGGTTCTCAACGACCTGCTGACCCGGCGCGAGGGCATATCGGTGGGAGGCCGGCAGCTGATCGATTCGGGCGAAGGGTTGCGCCCGCTGACCGAGTTCCTTGCTGTCGAGCCTGGCTACGAGCGAGCGGTGGCCGCTGCATTGGGCCCGGCGATCGAAGCTGTGGTCGTGCCCGCGACCTACGACTTGGCCCACGTCTTTCGGGCGGAGGGCGCGCTGGAGGTCTCCAGGAGCGCGGGGCTCTCTCAATCGCAGGCCTCAGACCTGAAACCGCCGGCAGGCACTCGCGACCTCTGGGACGTCGTGGCAGGTTCTCCGGCGATCATCGGTACCCTGCGCGCGCTGATCCCGCCGACGGCAATGGTCTCGGACGCGGACAGGCTGGGCGAGGAAGACACCGGGCGAAGGTGACGGGAGCGTGGCGTTTGGTGAGCCGTTCGGGCGAATTGCTGCAGCCGGGGTCCACGCCGCGCGTCGGCGGGAAGTCGGCGCCGAGACCTGCTGAAAGCTCGAAACGAGCTGGACGCGGTGTTGATACAGCATGAGGCGTCTTGCAGAGCGGGACGCGAAGAGAGGGGCAGCGGACAAGGCGGCCGCCTCGGTCGTGGAGACAGAGGCCGCTTCCGCCAGCAGGAGGAGCAAGTGCGACTGGCGGAGCGCAGGTTGGCTGCACTGACGGGCGAGAGCGACTTGCACGCGCGTCGTCTGGAGGAGGCCCAGGCGCAGCGCGCCGAACTGCAGAGCCGCGAGAGCGGGAGGCCGGCCTGGTCGAGCAGATGGCAGTCGAACTCCGAACGGTAGAGGAGGCCATGATCGGCAAGAGGCCGGGCTCGAGGAGGCGCGAGCGCGCTGCGCGCGCTCGCAGGCTCGGCTTGAGACCATGCGCAGGACAGTCGGGATGCTGGAGGACAAGAAGGGGCAGGCTGCCCTGGTCGAAGTGAGGCTGCGAGAACGCTGCCGGGCGCAGGAGAACGAGCGCGCCCGGGTGAGCGGTCAGTGGGAATCGGCCGGGCGCGAGGTGGCCAGGTGCGAGCGCCGTGTAGACTTCCTCGGCCGGTACATGCCGGTACTGGCTTCTCTTCTCGAGGTGGCGGAGCGCATGGGCGAGGTCTCGCGGATGGCCGCGGCAGAACTGGAGACGAAGGTCGAGGCAGCGCGGGCACAATCCGAGGGAACGGCTCGGGTCATGCGCGACTGGGGAGGCGCCGAGGCTGCCCTGCAGCACGAGCAGAATGGGTTGAGCGCCAGGCTGACGGAAATACGCGTCGACCAGGCACGCCTTGATGATAGGAGGACGTTGCTGGAGGAGGAACTGGCCGAACTGCGGCGCCGACACGGCTCGCCGCGGACACTGACCCCAGACGACGTGGCCGGCGAAGACGCCGACTTGCTCTCGATGGCCGTCGAGCGGGCCGAGCGACGGCGTGAGCGGATCGGGCCGATCAACCCTCTCGCCGAGCAGGAATGCGCGGAGATGGAGGAACGAGCCGGTTTTCTGGCGGAGCAACGCCGGGATCTAGAGGCTTCGCTCGCAAAGCTCCAGGAGGTGATAGGGGAACTCGACGAGCACATCGAGAGTGCTTTCAGCGAGATCTTCGAGGCTACGCGCGAGCACTTCTCCGCGGTCATGGCCGCAGTCTTCCCCGGGGCTAAGGGCACCCTCAAACTGACGGAGGCCAAGCCGGGCGCCCGGCAGACTGGAGCGTCTCAGAGCGAGTCGGACGATGCGACGGCTCTCGACGACGACGAAGAGGAGAGAGAACCGGCGGCGTGGGATCGCTCTGGAAGTGAAGTTCCCCAACAAGTCCCCCCGTAGTCTGAGCCTGCTCTCCGGTGGGGAGAAGGCCATGACGGCCATAGCCTTCCTATTCTCGCTGTTCTTGGCGCGTCCCTGTCCTTTCTATATCCTGGATGAGGTAGAGGCTTCGCTCGACGACATCAACATCCGCCGTTTTCTGTCCCTTGTGAGAAATACCGGGACAAGACGCAGTTCATCATCATCACCCATCAGAGGCAGACCATGGAGGTCGCGGACACGCTCTATGGGGTGACGCTGGAGGGCGACGGTACCTCCCGGGTCCTCTCGCGGCGACTGGCGATTTCGAAAGGGGCATAGAGTTTTGAGCTACGACTGGTCGGAAGTTTTCGTAGGCGTGTCGAAGGAGACGGTGGCCCACAAGCCTGCGGAGGTCGAGGAGACGCGCGGGGGTTGGCTCTAGCCAGTTGCGAGACGGACTGTCGAAGAGCCGGAAGGCCCTTGCAGCAGCAGTTTCGTCGGTGCTGTTCGATCGATTCGACGAGGACTTCTGGGAGCGGATCGAGGAGGCGCTCATCTATGCGGACGTGGGCGTGGATACCACTGTATCGATCGTCGGGAGCCTTGGAGGCGCAGGCCAGCGCGGGAGCCATCAAGGACTCGGCGGCACTGCTGGCCAAGCTCCGCGAGATCACCGCGAAGCACTTCTGCCAGGCGGACACGCGCATCGACATAGCCCATTCTCCAGCGGTCATATTGATGGTGGGCGTGAACGGGACCGGCAAGACCACCACCATAGGCAAGATCGCCTGGCATCTTAAGGAGCTGGGCAAAGAGCCGCTGTTGGTGGCCGGAGACACGTTCCGTGCTGCCGCCATAGAGCAGTTGATGGAATGGGGCCGCCGGGTCGACTGCGAGGTGGTGCGATACGAGCGGGGTGGCGACCCTGGAGCCGTGGTGTACGATGGATAGCTGCCGCCCAGGCCCGCAAAGCCGACGTAGTCATAGTCGATACCGCCGGGCGCCTCCATACCCAGGTCAACCTTATGAAGGAACTCGAGCAAGGTTCGGCGAGTCATCGAAAAACGCATACCCGACGCTCCCCACGAGTGCCTGCTCTGCATCGACGCCACCACCGGCCAGAACGGCCTGATCCAGGCGCGGATGTTCAAAGAGGCGGTGGAGCTGAGCGGCGTGGTGATCACGAAGATGGATGGAACGGCCAAGGGAGGGATCGCCCTCGCGGTATCCCACGAGCTGGACCTGCCCATCAAGCTCATAGGCACGGGGGAGAAGCTGGAGAGCCTGCAGCCTTTCGACGCTGAGGATTTCGCGTCCATGCTATTTGACGACTCGCTCGGTCGCCGGGTTTGACGGGACCTCGGGCGGCTAGTAAACTCCCTCCCTCGCGGCCCGAAGTATGGCCGCTATCGGTCGCGGTGCCCGCAGAGCGCCGCCGGACGGCAAGGTGACAGGTGTTCGACTCCCTTTCTGACAAGCTGCAGACAGCGTTTGACGGCCTCAAGAGGCAGGGCAAGCTCACGGACAAAGACGTGGAGCGGGCCGCCCGCGAGATCCGTCTGGCGCTGCTCGAGGCCGACGTCAATTTCAAGGTAGTCAAGCAGTTCGTCGAAAGGGTCAAGGAGCCGTGCCCTGGGCAGTCGAGGTCCTGCGGAGCCTGACTCCCGCGCAGCAGTTCATCAAGATCGTCAACGAAGAGCTGACCGCGCTCATGGGCTCGGCTTCCACCAAGCTGACCTTCTCTCCGCGGCCGCCTACCGTCATCATGATGGTGGGACTGCAGGGTTCGGGCAAGACGACGGCCTGCGGCAAGCTGGCGAACTTCCTGCTCGCCCAAGGCAAGAGCCCCGGCCCTGGTGGCCGGAGACGTGTACCGGCCGGCCGCCATCGACCAGCTTAAGGCTCTGGGCGGCCAGCTGGGCGTGCCGGTCTACGACGAGGGTATCGAGGCCGACCCGGTGGACATCGCGAAACACGGGGTGGAGTGGGCCCAGGACAAGGGCCGGGACGTTCTCATCATCGACACGGCCGGCCGTCTGCACATCGACGAAAAGCTCATGCACGAACTGGTTCACATCCGTCACACGGTCAAGCCGCACAACATACTCTTGGTCTTGACGCCATGACCGGCCAGGATGCGGTCAACGTGGCCCTGCAATTTCAAGAGCGGGTGCAGTTCGACGGCGTGGTACTCACCAAGATGGACGGTGACGCTCGGGGGGGCGCCGCGCTCTCCGTCAGGGCGGTCACCGGGTAAGCCGATCAAGTTCGCCAGCGAGCGGCGAGAAGCTCGACAACTTCGAGTACTTCCACCCCGATCGGGTGGCTTCGCGGATCCTGGGCATGGGAGACGTGCTGTCGCTCATCGAGAAGGCCGAGCAGCACCATCGACGAGGAGAAGGCGCGGGAGCTGGAGCAGCGCCTTCGCAAGTCGAACTTCACCTTCGACGACTTCCTCGAGCAGATCCAGCAGGTGCGCAAGATGGGCTCGATCTCCAGCCTCCTTGGCATGATCCCCGGCATACCGTCGGGCAAGCTCAAGGGGCTTCAGGTGGACGACAAGGCATTTGACAAGATCCAGGCAGTCATATCCTCCATGACGCCGGAGGAGCGGAGCCACCCTGACCTGATCAACGGCAGTCGCCGCCGGCGCATCGCGCAGGGCTCCGGCTCCGACATCCAAGCCATCAACCAGTTGCTCACCCAGTTCAAGCAGGTGCAGAAGATGATGAAGCAATTGGGTTCTGGCCGTGTACCAAAGAATCCGTTCCAAATGTTCGGGAACGCCGAGCTAGTGTGAGGAGGTGATAATGGCAACAGCTATTCGACTTGCACGTCGCGGAAGCAAGAAGCATCCCACCTATCGCATCGTGGTGGCGGATTCTCGCAGGGCTCGTGACGGCAGGTTCATCGAGACCATCGGGTACTACAACCCGCTACAGGATCCGTCTGATTATCGAAGTGGACGAGGCCAAAGCCAGGCAGTGGTTGGCGATCGGCGCTCAGCCGTCCGATACGGTGCGCAAACTCCTGAGTCTGAAAGGCATCGTATAGGTGAAAGAGCTCCTTGAGTTCTTAGCCCGTTCGCTGGTGGACAATCCCGAAGCAGGTGAGGGTGGAGGAGACAGAATCTCCGATGAGAGGTGACTGCTGCGTCTGACCGTCGCCAAGGAAGACGTGGGCAAAGTGATCGGCAAACAGGGCCGTATCGCCCGCGCGCTGCGGACCGTGGTCAAGGCGAGCGCCGTCAAGGACGGCAAGCAGGCCACGGTCGAGATAGTGGACTAGGCCTGGCTCGAAATGACTTTCGCCGACAGGATGTGCTGGGTGCGAGAGAGGCAAGGACGCAGGGAGCGTTCGTAGCGGAGCTACGGATGCGACCGAGGACGGCGCATCTCGCCGGCCAGTGCGGGCTCGGCGGCCGAAATGCCATCTCGAACCAGGCCTTGTAGCCCGGCGGATGGCTCGTCCCGAGTGGATAGAGGTGGGACGAGTCTCGCGTGCGCACGGGGTGCACGGCGAGGTGCGTGTCAGACCCGACTCGGACAATCCCGAGCGTTTTGCTCCGGGTTCTGTCCTGCACGCCCGTCCCGCAAGGGCGGGCGTGGCCGGGCCTCGCCGGCCGGAGCAGGTGCGACTGACTATCGAGGAGGTGCGGGGGGGCGACGACTTTCCGATCGTCGCCTTTCGCGAGGTCGGCGACAGGGAGGCCGCCGAGGGACTGCGGGGATACCTGCTTGAGGTCCGTTCAGCGGACTTGCCGAAGCGCTGGACGACGACGAGTTCTATCCCTTCGACCTGGAAGGTCTGGAAGTGCGGGACGCACGGGGGCTGTCGATCGGCCGGGTGACCGAGGTGATCGAGTCTCCTGCGCATGCCATCTTGGCGGTCTCACTCAGGTCTGGCGCCGAGACGCTCGTGCCTTTCGTGGCGGCGGCTGTCTCCTCGGTGGATGTGGAGCAGGGATACCTGGTGGTCGAGCCGGCCTTCTTGGAAGTCGAGAGCAAGGACATCGGGTCGCGGTTGAAGAGTTTCATGTCTTCACTCTGGTGCCTGAGGCCTTCGATTGGTTCGTGGGTCGGCATCCCGTAGCGACCGCGATCGAGGCCGGTTCGGCAAGCGTCGCCGTGCACGATCTGCGCGACATACAGCGAGCTGCCGCATCACGAGGTAGACGACTCTCCCTACGGGGGGGGGCCGGGTATGGTCGGCCGGGTGGATATCGTGGCCGCGGCGCTGGAGCAGGTGTTCGCGGGAGCCCGCCGGCCAAGTGCGGGAGTCAAGAGACGTGTACGTCATGGCGGCCGGTGGACGGCCCTTCGTGCATTCCGTTCGGGCTGGAACTTTCGCGGAGTGAGCGAGATCTCGTGCTATTGTGTGGGCGCTTCGAGGGCTTCGACGCCCGGGTGGAGGAGCTGCTGGCGACGGGCTCGATCTCAGTGGGGCCCTATGTTCTCGCGGGTGGAGAAGTGGCCGCGCTGGCGGTCATGGAGGCGGTCGTGCGTCAACTGCGTGGGTCACTAGGGAATGATGACAGCGTGGCTGAGGAATCGTTCAGCGAGGAGTTGGGGGGCATGGTCGAATACCCGCACTACACAAGGCCTCGAGCGTTTCAGGGCAGCGAGGTGCCGCAGATTCTCGTGAGCGGGGACCACGGAGCGATTGCACGTTGGCGGAGAGCCAATGCTCGCCCCTCACCCTGGGACGACTTGACAGGCCAGAAGAAACCGGTGGGATCATGAGTGACGAAGAAAACAAGACGTCTTCTCCGGGCGGGCTTCCGGACCACGCCGAGCCGGCTTCTCAAACGGGTGCTCCGGCGGAAGCCGGCCCGTCCGTCGGGCGGGCGCGGGGCCCAAAGAAGGAGAAGAAGCCTCGCACGCTGATGCGCAGCCTCATCGAGATCGTGGTGATCGTGGCCGCGGCTTTCGCGCTTGCGATGCTGGTCCAGGCCTTCATAGTCAAGCCTTTCACCATCCACCAGGTATCCATGGAGCCTACTCTTCACGAAGGCGACCGGGTGCTCATCAGCAGGCTGTCCTACCATTTCCACCAGCCAAAGGCCGGTGACGTGGTCGTGCTGCATTCGCCCATGAACGTCAAAGAGGACTTGGTCAAGCGTATAGTGGCGGTCGCTGATGACACGGTGGCCATCCACGATGGCCGATCTGTTCGTCAATGGAACGGCGGTAGTCGAGCCCTACTTGAACGAGCAGGACTTCCGGGGAGAGTATCCGGAGACTACGATCCTCAAGGGGCAGGTCTTCGTGATGGGGGACAATCGCAACAACAGCGGGGATAGCAGGCTGTTCGGCCCCATCGACGTGGATTCCATCATCGGACGTGCCTTTGCCGTCTACTGGCCGATCGGAGACTGGGGCGGGTTGTAGTTCTAGGGTCTTCCCGCCCTCTTCGTGCCTTGCGTCTGACCGCTTGAGCCGTTCTCTCCCTGGGCTGTCGAGCTGTTGCTGGGCTGGGTGCTGGTGGGAGGAGTGGAGTGGCCGCCTGTGGTGGTCATGGTCGTTGCGTTTGGTGTGGACCGGGCTCACCGCTCGAGCCGTCGCCGGGCCGACCGTCGGTGGTGGCAGTGGACTGGCCGCCTGGATTGGTCCCGGCTCCGCCGTTCGGCGTGGAACCGGGCGGGCCGTTGGCATCGTTACCCTGTGCACCGCCGGGGGCGGTGTCGGGAGCGCCACCTTCATCTCCCTCGGCCGTGACCGAAAGGCCGCGCGCGAGTTCCGATGCGCCTTGGCCGAACTCGCTGCCGGTGGGATCGGTGGTCGCCATCCAACGGAGCATCTCCGCCACCTGCTGCCGCACTTAGAGAGCTCGCCTTCGCCAGCGGTCGTGACGGCGTTGGCAGCGACCAACAGTGCCCCGTAGGTCTCAGAGGCACCTTCGTCAAGGTCCCTCGCCTTCGCGATAGCCTCGGTGGCGTGGGCGAGGCCGGCTTCGACGGCGCCCCTGTCGGCGAGCGTGCTAGCCTCGGTCAAGCGCTCGTGGAGACCGCCGGCACCGAGACCGATCCGCTCGAGAGCGCGATCGAAGCCGTAGAGGGCGTCGCCGGGAACGGCGCTGTTTGCCGCGAAGGCCACCCCCGTGGTGGACAACAGGGCGGCGATCAGCACGACCATGCCGACAAACTTGAGGGAGAGGCGCATCGGGCGACTCGTGCGAGTACCCGTCGCAAGGCGGGCGGCGGTGGGAACATCCTCAGATGCGATTCTTGCGACTAGTGCCGCTGCTGCCGCAATACGTGCGACCTCCGCTTCAGGGGGGATGTGCCCACCGGCGCGCCTGAGAGCGTCGGCGAGTGGGACGAGTCGGGCCAGCTCTTCGTCCTCCGGAATGACCCCGGAAAAGAACTGCTCAACGTCCTTGTCTGACGACCTACGGCCAAACATGTCTATCGTCCCATCGTCCGCGATCGTGTCTGCTAGTGGTTGCCGGCGGTGTCCGGCTGGCCGGTCTGGGTCTGGGTCAGTCTGAGTCTGGTCGCAGTCGCAGTTCTGGTCTGCGGGGCCACCATCGGTTCTTGCTCGAGTCGCCATTCTGGTTCTGCACGCGCGCAGTAGTCTGAGTCGTGCTGGGGCCACCATTCTGGTTCTGCCCGACACCTTGGCTCTCGCCGTTGGCTTCGGCAGATATTTCGCGCGAGCGGGTCGCCACGCCCTGACCGAGATCCGCCCCAGAGGCCTGGGTCGTGGTCATCCAGCGCAGCATCTCGGCGACACGGGCGCAGGTCTTCTCTGACTCGCCCTGGTTGCCGGTTTGGACCGCGTTTGCGGCAGCGATAAGGGCCGCATCGGCCTGAGAGGCACCGGCCTCTACCTGGCCGCATCGGACAAGCGCTTCGGCGGCGTGGACGAGGGCCTGCTCACTGTCGCCGTTCTCGGCAAGGGTGGTAGCCTCAGCTAGACGCTCTTGAAGTCCGCCGTTGCCGATCCCGAGGCTTTCCACCGCACGGTCGAATCCGTACAGGGTGTCACCAGGGACCGCGCCATTGGCCCCGAATGCCACTCCGGTTGCACACATGACTAGCAGCACGGCTGAGGTTAGTACTGCGATGACTTTTGTCTTCCTCTTCATGTCTTGACCTCTCTCGGTAGATAACAAGCCTGCATTCTCGTTATCGCTGAGCGATGCAAAAAGGTTACTCGACTCTCGGCAAAGTGTCTTTCAAGGTCTTGAGCCCACGACGCTGGAGAGCTTTGATGGCTACGACCCGGCGCCCCAGCACTCTCGCGGTGTCCTCGAGGGAAAGGTTGCCGATGATGCGCAAAGCGATGACGGAGCGCTGGTCCTCGGTAAGTCGGTGAAAGGCCCACAGCAACTCCCCGGTCACCAGACTGTCTATGGCCTCATCCTCCACGTTCCCGCCGATTGACTCCCACAACAGGTCGTCAAGGGGCACTTGCGAGGGGCGACGCCCAGTAGCACGCCATGAGTCGACAAGGCGACGATGCGCGATGACGAACAACCATGATCTGAAGCCGGGCTCGTCGCCTTGAAAACTCTTCACATCGCGAGCGGCCTGAAGGAACACCTCGCTGGCGAGATCCTCGGGGTCCGAAGCGCCGCGCGCGGCGAAATAGCCGGTCACGGAACCGGCGAGGTCCCTGTAGATCTCGGCCCACGCCCACTCCGCGCCGCATTTGGCCGCAGCCAGAGTCGAGTCAAAGTTGTGATCCAGAGACATATCGCCTCGTCAGTACTCACGGGACTTGATCCGCATCCGGAAATACCATCGGCAGAGCGGGCCGTGCTCAACAGTCTCCAGGCGCCGAGAGAGGCCTGCAGGTTGCAATAGGGAGCGGGATGCTTTAAAGTCTGCTGGCTTTTCATCGAGACAGGTCGCTGACAATACGCGTGACATAGGCAGGGCTAGGTATTCACATGGGTGCGATTGAGGAATTCGAGCGGGCGCAGTTGCGGGAAGACATCCCTGTCTTCAAATCGGGCGACACCTTGCGGGTGCACTTCAAGGTGGTCGAAGGCACCCGAGAGAGGATCCAGGTCTTCCAGGGCTTCTGTATCTGCAGGCAGGGCGAGGGGTCCCGGGAGACCTTCACGGTGCGCAAGCAGTCCTTCGGAGTGGGCGTGGAGCGTACCTTCCCGGTGCATTCTCCCAAGATCGACAAGATCGAGGTCACTGCGGTGGGCGATGTGGCGCGCGCGAAGCTCTACTACCTGCGGGAGAAACTGGGCAAGAAGGCCCGGGTCAAAGAGAAGCGCATCTGAGGCGGCGATCTGCTGAGCGAACCGGATTCAGCCCCTCTGGTCGGAAGCGGGGCCGCGTGGAGCCAGGCGAGCGTCGCCGGTTCTGGCGGCCGATAAGAAGCGCCGCCGTAAGTACAGATGGATCATCGAAGATGGTCGTCATCGTGGCGGCCGCTTTCGTTTTGGCCATACTGATCCAGCAGTTCATCGTCAAGCCCTTTGAAATACCGTCGCCCTCGATGGAGCCCACTCTGGTCGAGGGAGACAGGGTATTGGTCAATCGGCTCGACCTATCACTTCCGCTCCCCGAGAGGGGAGATGTGATCGTCTTCCATCCGCCGCTGGCCGGGGAGTCAGAGCCGTACATCAAGCGGGTGGTCGCCATCGCGGGCGATACGATCTCCCTGCACGACGGCCAGTTATATGGTTGAACGGCGTGGCCCAAGAAGAGCCGTTCATCAAGGAACATCCCATCCTCGGAGACTTCGCCGAGGTCACCATTCTGCCCGGCTGTGTCTGGGTCATGGGCGACAACCGCAACAACAGCGGGGACAGCCGCAAGTTCGGACAAGTGAGCGTCCACAGGATCATCGGGGTCGCCTTCGCCATCTACTGGCCCCCCAGTCACTGGGGCGGTCTCTAGGCCGCGCGGCATGGCGACCGGAGCGAGAAGCGCCAAGAGGCGTGTCTCCGACCCTTTCCGGTTCGACCTCGCCTGGCTGAGCGGGGAGGCGGGCGACGAACCTATGGGCGACCTGCGTCTGGCCGGAACCGATGAAGCCGGCCGCGGCTGTCTAGCCGGGCCCCTGGTGACGGCCGCCGTGGTGCTTGACTACAACAGCGCTCCCTTCCCGGCGCTTGCCGGTATCACCGACTCGAAACTCCTCTCCTCCGCGCAGCCGAGAGGCCCTGTACCCGTGCATCCTTCACACAGCCGCTCGGGTATCCTGGGTGGCCCTTTCGCCGTCTACTATCGATCGGGTGGGGCTGCACCGCTGCAACTTCAGGCTCTCTGCCGGCGTGCTAGAGACACTGGATGACTGGTACGGCCTAGCCTGGTGGACGGTTTCGATCTCAAGCGTCCCGACCTCCGGGCCAGTGCCGTCATCGGAGGCGACTACAAAAGCGCGGCCGTGGCGGCAGCTTCCGTGGTGGCGAAGGTAGTGCGCGATCGCCTCATGAGGGCTTTGGCCCCATTGCACCCGGAATACGGTTTCGAGGAGCACTTCGGCTACGGCACGCCCCGCCACAGAGAAGTCCTCAAGGAGGTCGGCCCCTGCGTGCTGCATCGCCGCAGCTTCCAAGGTGTGGTGACCACGCAGTTGGAACTCTGGGAAAGGTGAGTCACAGCCGGCTCTGAGCCGAGCCCCAGGAGGCTGCTGAAAAGCGGAGTCCTCGCCACCCGGCGACATGCGGCCGCCAGAACGCACTGACCGGCGCGATACTTCGTTCTCAGTCGCGCCCAGCGCGCCCTGACGGCGAAGCGCCCCTCATCAGCAGCCGGCAAGCTGCTACCAAAGTCTGAGTGCTCACCGCGGCGGAGTGAGTAGTGTCTTCAGGGTAAGCGACACGATCGCCGCTCCGAAGGAGGGCACCCTGGAAACCGACGCGCGCACCAGTGTAGACCGGACCGCAAGAGGCCGTGCCGGGGAGCAGTTGGCCGCATTCTTCCTGTCAGAGCGGGGATACCTGGTGCTGGCACAGAACCAGCGCACCCCACTCGGAGAACTCGACCTCATCTGCCGGACCCTCTCTGAGGTAGTGGTGGTGGAGGTGAAGTCCCGCTCCAGCGATGAGTACGGCGAGGCTCTCGAGGCCATCGGCCCTAGGAAAGCGCGGCGCCTGCGGGCCGCCGCCGCGTGGTGGCTGGCCGACCGAGGCCTGTTCCCCGTCCGGTCAGGTTCGACGCCGTCATCGTGCTCTTGGACGCGCATGGGGGGCCTTGCAGCCTGCATCATCTTAGAAACATCCTGGAGACCTGACCAAGGCCATGGGGTTCGCGTCGGTCTGGGGTTTCGCGGTGGTCGGCATCGAGGCGTTGCCCGTGCGGGTGGAGGCACACGCGAGGAGCGGGCTGCCAGGGGTGACCATAGTCGGGCTCCCCGGCGCGGCGGTGCGCGAGGCCAGGGAGCGCATCCGTTCGGGGGCGGCCTCCAGCGACCTAGCCCTTCCCACCCGGCGGATAACCATCAACCTCAGCCCCGGGGACGTTCCCAAAGAGGGACCGGGCTTCGACCTACCGGTGGCGTTGGCCACTCTTGCCGCGTGCGGTTATCTGCCGGTCGATTGCTTGCGAGACATCGGGGCCGTCGGCGAAGTGTCGCTGGAGGGAGCGGTGCGTCCCACCCGGGGCGTGTTGTCGGTGGCCGAAGCGGCGAGCGCTCTGGGAGTGCGTCTGCTTATCACCCCCATCGAAGGGTTGCCCGCGGCCGTCGAGGTGAGCGGCGTACCCGTGGCTGGGGTGCGTTCCTTGAGCGAGGCGGTCATGGTTGTGAGAGATCCCAGGCGCAGGGCCTGGGTGATCGAACGGGGAAGGCGCTGGATCGGAAGCCGTGCCGCCGGCGCAGAGGGACAGGGCGAAAGCGGGGCCGATCTCGCAGAGGTGGTCGGCCACCATCAGGCCAAGCGGGCGTTGGAGATCGTAGCGGCCGGGCGGCACCACCTATTGATGGTCGGGGCGCCTGGGGTAGGGAAGACTATGCTGGCCCGTAGGCTCGCCGGCATCCTGCCTCCGCTCAGCCGCGAAGAGGCCATCGAGGTGACAAGGATCTGGAGCGCTTCCGGTCTTCGCGATCCGAGGGGCGGGCTCGCCAAAGAGAGGCCTTTCCGAGCCCCTCATCACACCGCGTCGAGGGCGGCGGTAGTAGGCGGCGGCACCACCTTGAGGCCGGGAGAGGTCAGCCTGGCCCACCGGGGCGTGCTGTTTCTGGACGAACTTCCTGAGTTCTCCCGCGACGTGTTGGAATCGCTCAGGCAACCGCTGGAGGAGGGGCGCGTGGTCATCTCGCGCCGGGCCGGGTCCTCCATCTTCCCGGCAGAGTGCACTCTTGTCGCCGCGATGAACCCATGTCCGTGTGGCTACTTGGGGCATCCACAGAAGGCATGCAGATGTACGGCCGCTGCCGTCGCTCGGTATCGGTCGCGCATTAGTGGGCCGCTGCTGGACCGCATTGACGTGCTGATCGAGGTGCCACCTCTGGCTGTGAGCCAACTAGACCAGGCCGGCAACGCGGATCCATCGTGGGTAGTGCGAGAGAGAGTCACGGCCGCTCGCGAGTTCGGCAAGTCGCGGGCTCACCGCGAGACCGGCTCGCAGGGGCGGGCGTTCGAGGATAGATGGCTGCTGACTCGCGATGCCCGTCTACTGCTGAGGCGGGCGTTCGTGCAGGATGGGCTCAGCGGACGTGCATTCACGCGGGTGGCCGGTCTCGCGCGCACGATCGCCGATCTTGACCAGATTGACGTGGTGGGCTCCGATCACATCGCCGAAGCCTTGGCCTTCCGTCTCGATCACAGGAGGATAGGTTTCTCATGACCCTGCCCGACGACGTGTCTCCGGAAGTGTACGAGGCTGCCCTGGGTTTGGCTTGGCTGGGGACATCCCGGGGCCATTCAGCCCTGCGGGCCTTGACGCGCATGGGTGTCGAGGGTCTGTGGCGGGCGCCGAAGCGGGTCCTCGCGGGCATGGACATGGCGCTTGCGGTGGTGGCGGCGCTTGAAGAGGCGAGACGCGACTTCGATGTGGCCGCGGCCGATGAATTGGTGTCTCTGGCAGGGTTGCGTTTCGTTCCCTACGGGACTTCTGGATACCCGGTAGAACTGGGGCACCTTGCTCTGCCTCCCGCGGGGCTCTTTGTGCGGGGAGACCAAGACGACCTGAGGTTGCTGGCCGGTGTTCCGCGGATCACGATAGTCGGCACGCGGAAGGCCTCTGCCGAAGGGTTGAGGACGACCGAGGACTTCACGGCCGCCTTCTGTGCCCGCGGAGTGGCTGTGATAAGCGGTATGGCCCTCGGCGTCGACGGGCGCGCTCATCAAGCGGCGTTGGAGAGGGGCACGCTCACAGCGGCAGTGCTCGGCTGCGGGGCGGACGTCGTCTATCCTCCGAGGCACCGGTGGCTCTGCGACAAGATCGCAAGAGCCGGAGTGGTGCTCAGCGAACTGCCGCCCGGAACCCCGCCCGCCCGCTGGACCTTTCCGCATCGGAACCGGCTGCTGGCCGCCTTGGGCGACGCCGTGATCGTCATCGAAGGCTCGTTGACCAGTGGGGCCATGCAAACGGCCAACTGGGCCCTGGAACTGGGCCGCCCGGTGTTCTCTGTCCCTGGTTCCATCTATTCGGAAGGGCATCAGGGCTGCAACACGCTTCTGTGCGACGGGGCCTCTCCGGCTCTGCGGCCCGACCTCACTGTGGAGGATTTTCTAGCGCAAACAAGAATCGACAGAGGAGAGCGACGGGAAAGAGAGCCGCGTCCCTCCCTTGGGGGAGAGTTGCACTCTCCCGGCGGTCCGGGAGGCGCTGCCGGTGCTCGCGAGACGAGCGTACTCGAGGCTCTTGCCAGCGGTCAGGCTTCGCTGGACGGCCTGATGGCGCTGACGGGGCTGCCGGTGCGGGAGTTGAGCGCTGTGGTCGCCGAGTTGGAGTTGGCGGGTCTTGTCGAGCGGGCCGGGCCGGGTATGTACATCCGAGCACCTTGAGGAGCGAGGAGGCGGGTCGAGCGGACCATGCAGTCTGACGCCAAAATGGGATCACCTCTCCCAGAGGAGGGACTCGACCAAGCGATCGGGACCTTCGTCCGGGGACTCATCGCCGCGGACTACAGTCCTCGCACCATCGAAGCCTCGCTCAACGATCTACGCCAGTTCGCGGCCTTTCTCAGGCAGCGCGGTCTGGACGATTGGAAGCAAGTCACTCGGGCGCGCGTTTCGGAGTTCGCCGCCGCGCTGGCCGACCCCGAAGGGGCGCCCGTCATGGCAGATCTGGGAGCGACCGAGGACGGCACGACCCGCCCGGGCGATGCCCAGGATGCGCGAAGCCGGCCCTACGCCCGTAGCACCATCGCCCGGAAGCTCTCGGTGGTGCGGAGCTTCCTTGCGCTTCTGTGAGGACAACGGTCTCATCGGTAGCAGCCCCGCGACGGCGGGTGTCGGCCCCAAGCTGCCACGCCGCCTTCCTCAGGTGCTCAGCCCGGAGCAGATGGCCGGTCTGCTCGAGGCGATGGAGGGGGACAAAACCGCTGGAACTGCGCGATAGGGCGCTTTTCGAGTTGATATACTCATCTGGGTTGCGCTGTCAGGAAGCGTTGGACCTGAGGCTAAGGGACGTCAGCTTCGATTCCTGCGAGCTCCGGGCAAAGGGCAAGGGGCGCAAGGTGCGGCTGGTGCCTGTGGGTGAGGTCGCGCTGAAGGCCCTGGAGCGCTATCTGCGAGAAGGGCGGGCTGTGTTGGCCAGGCGGTGGCACGCAGGAGGACCATGTTGTTCTTGAGCCGAACGGGCTGCCGCTGTCGCCTTCCGACGTGCAGAGGCGCCTGGCCCGGTATCTGGCCCGCGCGGGCGCGCCCATCGGGGACGTCTCCCCACACTCTGCGCCATTCGTTCGCCACCCACCTTCTCGAGGGCGGCGCGGATCTGCGGGTCATCCAGGAGCTGCTTGGGCCATTCATCGTTGCGCACCACCCAGGTGTATGCCCATGTCTCTGCGGCGCATCTGCGCAAGACCTACCGACGCGCGCACCCGCGGGCGTGAGAGAGCGACGATGAGTCATCGATACCGTGCCAAACAGACACGACATCGCCGAAGCCTGGCGGCTCTACAAGGACGACGGCGACTCGCAGGCGCGAGACAGACTGATCCTGGCCTATTCGCCGCTGGTGAAGTACGTGGCCGGGCGGATGAGCAGCGGGTCTCCCGGCGCACATCGAGGAGGGCGATCTTGTCTCGTACGGTCTGCTGGGCCTGATCGGCGCCTCGAGCGGTTTGATCTGTCGCGCAACATCAAGTTCGAGACATACGCTGTACCACGGATCAAGGGCGTCCATCATCGACGAGTTGCGGGCGCTGGACTGGGTGCCGCGCTCCGTTCGGAGTTGGGCCCGCAAGGTGGAGGCGGCGGTGACCCAGCTGGAGAACACAGCTGACCCGTGCGCCCACCGACGAGGAGACCGCCGACGAACTCGGGCATACGACCCGACGAGTATCCAGGATATCCTGAGCCAGATCAGTTGCGCCTCTATCGTGGCACTGGACGAGTTCTGGGACTCCACAGGCGGCGGGCCAGGACAAGGTCAACCTCATCGACACCATCGAAGATTCCGACGCCCCCGATCCCTCGCGGGCCTATCGCATCCAGGTCGATCAAGGAGACTCTGGCGGCGGCGATCGAGAGGCTGCCGGAACGCGAGAGGATCGTCATCGGTCTCTACTACTACGAGGGTCTGACCCTGAAGGAGATCGGCGAGGTGCTCGGCGTGACCGAGTCGCGGGTATCGCAGCTTCACACCAAGGCCGTCCTGCGCCTGCGGGGACGCATCAAAGAGGATCTCGACCTGGACGCTCTCGCCAGACTAGCTCCGCCGGGAGGGCGCTCGAGTGCGGTGCCTGCGGCTGAATGCCGCGCTTTCTTGTGGTAAACTGCTCCGGCTATCCATCTAACCTGAGGTCCACCGTCTCGGTGGTGCCGGGTGACCGGTTCCGAAGCGGCCCTCAGAGGTCCGCAGAACAAAACCATAGTGAGGTAGGCATGCCCGCAGCTTCAATGAAGCAGCTCCTGGAGTCGGGAGTGCATTTCGGCCACCAGACCCGCCGGTGGAACCCCAAGATGAAGCCCTATATCTTCACCGAGCGGGGCGGCATCCACATCATCGACCTGCAGCAGACCACCGTCCTGCTCGACCGTGCCTACGACTTCGTGCGCAACATCGCCAGCCGCGGCGGCACGCGTCCTGTTCGTCGGTACGAAGAAGCAGTGTCAGGACATCATCCGCGAGGAAGCCGGCCGGGTGGGGATGCCCTACGTGTCGCATCGTTGGCTGGGCGGATTGCTCACCAACTTCTCCACCATCGAGAACCGCATCAAGCGCATGCACGAGCTGCGCAAGCTCAAGGAAGAGGGCCAGCTGAGCCTGCTGCCCACCAAAGAGCGCATGGCCATGGAACGGGAGCTGGAGAAGCTCGAGATCAACCTGGGCGGGGTCAGCATCATGACGCGCCTGCCCGACGCGGTCTTCGTGGCCGATCCCAAGCGGGAGGCCATCGCCACCAAGGAAGTCAACAAGCTCGGCCTGCCTCTCATCGGCCTGTGCGACACCAACTGCGACCCCGATGAGGTCGAGTACCTGATACCTGGCAACGACGACGCCATCCGCTCGTGCGGCCTGATCGTGAAGACGCTGGCTCGGGCGGTCGAAGAGGGTCGGGCGAAGGTCCAGGTCGCGGAATTCCTGGCCGCCGAGGCTGCGTCGGGCTGCCGCTCAGGCCCAGTCTGCGCCGTATTCGGCGGCGGGAAGGCGGAGGTCGAGCCGACGGCAGTGCGCGCGGAGGCCGTGGGTCCGAGGCCCCGGAGGCGACGGCCAGTCTCGCGGCCTCGGTCGTCCGGGTGCCGGTGGCCGTCCGGGTCCGGGCGGCCGTCCTGGTGTGGGCGCGCGTCCGGGCGAGGCGGGCAGCCGGGCCCGCGATCGACCAGGTGGTGCGCGTGAGCCGCGACCTGCGCCAGCCCAGGCGCCGTCGCCGACAGCGCAAGCCCGCTGCGGCGGCAGCGAAGGTGGCGAAGCCGGAGACGGCTCCGGTCGAGGAGGCCCCGGCGAGTCGCCGACAGAAGCTGTGGAGTCGGATGGTCGCGGAGGTCATCGCCCGGCGGCGAGGCCCTGAGGTTGTCGAGACCGTCGCGGCGAATCCGAGGCTCCGGAAGCCGTGGCCGAAGACCCGCGGCTGCCGAAGCGCGGAGCCGCAAGCGAGGCCGAACCCGAAGGCTTGAGCTTCCCCGGCGTGCTGACGCCGGGCGCTCGGCACGGCGCCGGCTCATGAATGTGCGGATCGATGCAAGTGAATGAACATCGTCTCGATGGAGGCTACCGATGAATGTTGATGCTGGTCTGGTAAAGAAGCTGCGTGACGCCTGCGGCGCGGGCATCATGGACTGCAAGATGGCCCTGACCGAAGCACAGGGCGACATGGACGAGGCCATCAAGATCCTGCGCAAGAAGGGGATGGCCACCGCGGACAAGAAGTCTGCTCGGGCCACCAACGAAGGCATGGTCGACTACTACATCCACCCGGGCGCTAAAGTGGGCGTGCTGATCGAGGTCAACTGCGAGACCGACTTCGTCGCGCGCAACGAGGACTTCAAAGCCTTCGTCCACGACGTGGCCATGCACATCGCCGCCGCCAGCCCGGCGTGGGTCTCGCGCGAGGATATCCCCGAAGACACGAAGGCCGCCGAGATCGAGATCTACTCCGCTCAGGCCAAGCAGTCGGGCAAGCCGGAAGCGGTGATCGCGAAGATCGCCGAAGGCAAGCTCGCCAAGTGGTACTCCACTGTCGTGCTTCTCGAGCAGGAGTTCGTCAAGGACTCGGAGAAGACCATCGATGGATCTGCGCCGTGAATCATCGGCAAGATCGGTGAGAACATCGAGATCAGGCGGTTCGCGCGTTTCCGCGTGGGCGACGAGGTGGCCTAAGGGCGCGCTTCTTCCGTCCAATGGAGCCTCGGGGCGAGGGTCGTGCCGCGAGGGAGGGCCGAAGCGAGGCGAGATGACCCAGCAACCGATCGTACAAGAGGGTTCTGCTCAAGCTAAGCGGCGAAGCCCTCATGGGCGACTTGGCCTATGGCATCGACCCGGAGCGGCTGCGCGCCATGGCCGAGGAGATCGGCCAAGTGGTCGGCTGGCGGCACCGAGGTGGCCATCGTCGTCGGGGGCCGGCAACATCTTCCGAGGGGTGTCCGGGCGCCTCGCAAGGGATCGACCGGGCCACCGCCGACTACATGGGGATGCTGGCCACGGTCATGAACTCCATGGCGCTGCAGGATGCGCTGCGGAGGCTGGCTATCGACTCACGGGTGCTGTCGGCGATCCACATGCAGGAGATCTGCGAGCCCTACATCCGGGGGCGGGCCATCCGCCATCTGGAGAAGGGCAGAGTGGTGATCTTCGCGGCCGGCACGGGCAATCCCTTCTTCAGCACCGACACAGCCGCCGCGCTGCGTGCCTTGGAGATCGGGGCCGAATGCCTGCTTGATGGCCAAGAAGAAGTTCGACGGTGTCTACGATGCCGACCCCGAGACCGATCCGGAGGCGAAGCTCATCGAGCAGCATCACGCACCGGGAGGCCCTGGAGCGAGGCCTACGGGTCATGGACTCGACGGCCTTGTCACTCTGCATGGACAACGATCTTCCCATCGTGGTCTTCAACATGAGCGTTCCGGAGAACATCGGGCGCGTGCTTCGCGGCGAACGGATGGGTACGAGAGTCACGAGTCGAATAAGAACGAGAGGGAGGAGGCATGATCCGCGAATTGGTCGCCGACGGCAAGCGGCGCATGGAGAGGCGCGATGGAGGCCCTGCGCAGCCGAGTTCAACACAGTGCGGACCGGGCGGGCCTCAACTGGGTTGCTCGACCGGCTTGCACGTGGACTACTACGGGACCAAGACTCCGCTCAAGCAGATGGCGAATCTGGCTACTCCGGATCCGACGGACCATCTCCATCACGGTCTACGACAAGGGAGCGGTCAATTCGGTGGTCCGTGCCATCCAGGAGTCCGACCTGGCTCTGACTCCCAACACCGACGGTACGGTCATCCGGCTCAATATCCCGACGCTCACCGCCGATCGGCGCAAGGATCTGGTGAAGATGGTGAAGAACATGGCTGAGGAGGGCCGGGTAGCCGTCCGCAACGTCCGCAGGGATGTCATCCAGGATCTGAAGGACCTGAAGAAGGAGGGGGAGATCTCCGAAGATGAGGAGCACCGTGCAGAGGAAGAGGTCCAGAAGCTGACCGACGGTTTCATCGAGAAGATCAACGAAGTACTCCACCACAAGGAAGAGGAGATCCTCGAGATCTGACGTGGGCTTATCTCAGGTCGGCTCAATGCTCTTCTGGAGCCGCAGAGGGGACGACGCTTCCTGACCGGACCAAGCCCGGGCCGAGGGAGTGCGCGTTCCTTTCCACGTGGCCATCATCATGGACGGCAACGGCCGCTGGGCCCGTCGCCGTGGTCTTCCCGTGGGCGCGGGTCACAGGGCGGGCAGTCAGGGCGGTCCGTAGCGTCATCGAGGCGGCCCGCGACGCCGGGATCGGGCAGCTCACCCTCTACTCGTTCTCGAGCGAGAACTGGAGCCGTCCGACCGAAGAGGTCGAAGGACTCATGCGCCTGCACGCGGAGATGATCGACGCGGAGGTGCCCACCCTCCACAAGAACGACTGCCGGGTGGTGTTCGTCGGAAGCCGGGAGGAGCTGAGCCGCGAACTTCTGGAGAAGATGGAATGGGCCGAGAGCCTGACCGCCGAGCAACGGCCGCATGATCCTCTTCATCGCCTTCAACTATGGCGGACGCCGAGAGATCGTGCGACGCGGTGCGCGAGGCCTTGGCCGAAGGGGTCGATACCGGCCGACTCTGACTGAGGACGGACATGTCGGCCACCTCTATTCGCCCGCTGATGCGCGACCTCGACCTCTGCATCCGCACCTCGGGGGAGAGGCGTCTGTCGAACTTCTTACTCTGGCAAGCTGCGTACTCTGAGCTGCTGTTTCGTCCGACACGCTGTGGCCCGACTTCGGCAAGGCGGAATTCGACAAGCCCTGGCGGACTATGCCGACCGCGACCGCCGTTTCGGCGCCGCGAGCGGGGACGCGGCATGCTTAGGAGCCGGCTTCTGGTCGCCGTGATCGGCACTTCCGATCGGGTTGGCGGCCATCATCCTGGGCGGCTACTTCTTGTTTGGGCTCGCCCTCGTGCTGACGGTGCTCGGCCTGCACGAGTACTACACTCTGCTCCGGCCCTACCGCCCGAACCTCCTGGTTGGGTATCTGGCCGGCGTCTGTGTGGTCGTCTGGCTCCTTCTTCTTGGAGCCCAAGGGATGCTGATCGGGCTGATCGACCCTGGTGGTCCTCACCTTCTTCTGGTCGCTGGTGGGGAAGTTGGGCGCGCATTTCGTGGGCAGGATGGCCATGACCGCTCTCGGGGTGGTCTGGATAGCGGTGGGGTTCGCCTATCTCATGCTTGTCCGGGAGTTCAAACACGGCATGTCTCTTACCATCCTGTTGGTCGCCTGCACTGTCATGGCCGATACCTTCGCCTACTTCGTGGGCAGGGCCATCGGGCGGCATCGCATGGCGCCGCAGCATCTCGCCCAAGAAGTCGATCGAGGGCGCGGTCGGTGGGCTGGTGGGGGCTGTGATCGCCGCCCTTCTCGTGCGGATCTATTCCGATTGGCTGCCCACACGGGACGCCGTCGTGCTCGGCCTGGTGGTCGGCATAGTGGGGCAGTGGGGTGATCTCTTCGAGTCGGCCATCAAGCGGGACTTCCGGGTGAAGGACTCAGGGACCATCCTGCCTGGACACGGCGGCATACTCGACCGCTTCGACTCCATCTGTTCGCGGGGTTCGCCGCGTACTGGGCGGCGATAGTGCTGCTTGGAGATCGTGGTGCGATGAAGCGGGTCATCGTCCTCGGGTCGACGGGTTCCATCGGGGTGCAGGCGCTGCAGGGTGATCGCCGCCAGCAGTGACATGTGTGTGGTCGGACTTTCTTGCGACAGGAACGTGGGCCTGCTCCTC
Organism: uncultured Actinomycetes bacterium; assembly: GCA_963784835.1. Lineage (GTDB taxonomy): Bacteria > Actinomycetota > Thermoleophilia > RBG-16-64-13 > RBG-16-64-13 > RBG-16-64-13. The sequence continues at coordinate 134,873 of CAWASM010000006.1, forward strand.
GAGCAGGCGACCTCTCTGGGGGTGGGTCACGTCGCCATTGCCGACGAGCAGCTTGCCGGCTCCGTGTCATCCGCTCTCTACCCCGAGTTGGACGTGCGGGTGGGTGGCGGCGGCGCGGCCCGGCTGGTCCGTGAGGTCGAGGCCGATCTGGTGCTGAACGCCATCGTCGGCTTTGCCGGGCTGGAGTCGACTCTGGCTGCTCTGGAGTGCGGCCGGCAACTCGCTTTGGCGAACAAGGAGAGTCTGGTCTGCGCCGGGTCGTTGGTCTCCGGACGGGCCGCCGCCCGGGGCGTGGGGATCCTGCCGGTGGACTCCGAGCATTCTGCGCCTGTACCAGTTGATGGCGCGGCGGGTCCGGGGCGGTCGAGTCACTGGTCATCACGGGTCGGGGGGGCCGTTCCGCGGCCTGACCTCGACGGATCTGGCCGGGGTCACGAGGGAGCAGGCCCTCGCTCATCCCACTTGGAGCATGGGCCAGAAGATCTCCATCGACTCGGCGACGCTCATGAACAAGGGTCTGGAGGTCATCGAGGCTCACCATCTCTTCGGGCTTCCCTACGAGCGCATCGAAGTGGTCGTCCACCCGCAGTCGATAGTCCACGCCCTGGTGCGGCATGGTGGACGGCGCCTTGCTGGCCCACATGGGCATGGCCGACATGCGCGTGCCCATCGCGTACGCTCTTCATCACCCGCGCCGGGCGCTCGTGACGATGCCCCCGGTGGATCTGGCGTCGGGTCTGTCGCTGGATTTCGTGGCCCCTGACGAGCAGACTTTCCCGGCAGTCGCGCTTGCCCGCGAGGCCGGCGCGCGGGGAGACGTGTGCGCCTGCGCCCTCAACGCGGCCAACGAAGTAGCCGTGCGGTCGTTTCTGGCAGGTGTTCTGCCCTTCTTGGGTATAACAGCGGTGGTGGAAGAGATCATCGCCCAGAGCGACGAAGGTTCCTTCGGAACTTACGAGGACGTGGTGGCTGTCGATACGTGGGCGCGGCGCAGGGCATCGGAAGCCTGTGCGCGGCGTTCTGGCTGAAGCAAAGATCGGAGGATAGTCCTGGTGTCTACCTTCCTGGGAGTCATCGTCGGCCATAGTCGGGCTGGGGTTCTTGGTCCTGGTCCACGAGTTCGGGCATTTCATCGTGGCCAAAGCCACCGGCATGCGGGTGGAGGAGTTCAGCCTGGGTTTCGGCCGCTATCTTGAGCCGTCGCTCGGGGGAGACTGTGTACGGGATCTCGGCGGTGCCCCTGGGCGGCTACGTGCGCGTGACCGGCATGCACAAGGAGGAGTTCGAGCAGAGGGTGGCCGAAGGCGAAAGGCGGAGGGAGGCAGGCGAGGGTCCAGAAGGCAGGGAGCGGCGCTCGCAGGATCCCGAGGACCGGTTGGCCGGCAAACGAGCCCTGAGTGAGCAGGAGATCGCGGCAACGCCGCTGCATCGCCGCTACTACTCGCATCCGCTCTGGCACAAGCTGCTCTTCGTCATGGCGGGCGTGGTCATGAACATGATCGTGGCCTACGCGTTTCTCTATGTGGTGGGCGTGACCCAGGGCGACAACTGGATGAACACGGTCGTCAAAGAGGTGACGGCAGGGTACGGGGGCCGCGGCCGCCGGCATTCAAACCGGGAGACCGCATCATGAGTGTCGCGGGCCATAGAACCGCTGACTGGGATGCGCTGAAGCGGGAGATCCTGAAGCAGCAGAACAAGACAGTCATCGTGCGGGTCGACCGAGCAGGGTGGGCAAGCTGATCGACCTCCGGACGAGATTGGACAGGACAAGGACCGATTGGGACTACTAGGAGTGTCGCCGACGGAGACGTGGAGCACCGGGACGTGGGGCCGCTCGAGCGGTTTCGCGTACGCGGGCAGGACAGACTGCGGATACGGTGGTGATGATCTTCCAGGGCATAGGCATGATGTTCTCGGGTGCCGTGCCGGTCACCGGCTCGCAGGGCCTTGCGGGGCCTGTGGGAATCGTCCAGCTTTCGGCCGAAGTCGTCCAAGGCGGATACGCGCCGTACCTGTGGTTCTTGGCGCTCATCAGCATCAACCTGGCTCTCCTCAACATGCTGCCTCTGCTACCGCTTGACGGTGGCCATTTCGTTCTGAGCATCATCGATCGCGTCCGAGGCCGTACTACTCTCGTTGCGTGTCTTCGAGCGCATATCCATGGTCGGGCTGGCTCTCTTCGCCCTGCTGTTCCTCGTGGCCATGTACAACGACGTCGGCCGCATCTTCACCGGGTTCTAGGGGAGACGGGCGTGAGCAGCCGGCTTCAGGTGATGGTGGGCGACGTGCCGGTGGGCGGCGGCGCTCCGGTGGTGGTGCAGTCGATGACCAACACCCGCACTGACGACGTGGAGGCCACTCTGGGGCAGATCAGAGCGCTTGCGACGGCGGGGGCGCGGCTAGTGCGGGTGGCGGTGCCCGACCAGGAGGCGGCGCGGGCTATGAGCGGGCCTGGTGGCCGAGTCGCCGGTGCCGCTCATCGCCGACGTGCACTTCGATCACACGTTGCGGTGGCCGCCCTCCGGGCGGAGCGGCCGGGGTCAGGATCAATCCGGGCAACATCGGGGGCAGGGAAGAGGTCCGGCAAGTGGTGGAGGCCGCGCCGACACGCGGGGCGGTCATCCGGGTGGGAGTGAACAGCGGCTCTCTCCAGCGGGACCTGCGGGAGATGGAGGAGCGCGATCCGGCCGGGGCCCTGGTGGAATCGGCGGTGCAGCTACTGCGGCCTTCTTGAGGAGTTCGGCTTTGAGCAGATCAAGGTATCGGCCAAGTCTTCGTCGCCGCTTGTCACCATCGCCGCCAACGGGCTCTGGCCGAGCGCACCTGACTATCCGCTGCACCTGGGGGTCACCGAGGCCGGGACACGCTGGGCCGGCTCCATCCGCAGCGCGGTGGCGCTCGGGGCGCTTCTGGCCGAGGGGATCGGCGACACCATCCGGGTGTCGCTCACCGGCGACCCGGTGGAAGAGGTGCGGGTGGCGCTGGAGATCCTGCGCACGCTCGAGCTTGGCTCCCCGAGGGCCCGCGGGTGTTGTCGTGCCCCACTTGCGGGCGGACGCGCATCGACTTGGAGCCCCTGGCTATGGAAGTGGAGCGGCGGCTGACCGAGTCGGGCCTGGATCTGGAGGTCGCGGTCATGGGCTGCGTGGTCAACGGCCGGGGGAGGCGCGGAAGGCCGACTTCGGCATAGCCGGTGGAGAGGGCGAAGGGGTGGTGTTCGCTGAAGGCCGGCCGGTCAGTAAGGTGGCCGCAGGCCGGGCTGGTGGATGCGCTTGTTCGCGGAGATCGCTCGTTCCAGGCCGATGGCGGCACGTGCTGGACTGCTAGCTGCTAGTCTGTCCGTGCGCGGGCTCGGCGCCGCGCGCCGGTCTCACATAGCGTCTTCAAGGAGGAGCCGATGCGGGCGACCGCGCTCTTCATGCCCACGGTCAAAGAGGACCCGGCCGACGCCGAGGCCATCAGCCATAAACTGATGGTGCGGGGCGGTTTCGTCCGGCAGTTCGCTTCGGGCATCTACATGATCCTGCCGCTGGGCTGGCGGGTGATGCAGCGCATCTGCGCATCATCCGCGAAGAGATGGATGCCATCGGCGCCCTGGAGATGTCGATGCCGACCATGCACCCGGCCGATGTGTGGCAGGCACGGGTCGTTACACGCCATCGGGCCGGAGATGTTCCGGCTGGAAGGACCGGGGGGGCAGGGACATGGTGCTGGCCATGACCCACGAGGAGGTCTTCACCTGGCTGGCCTCCCGGGAGTTGCGGTCCTACCGCGACCTTCCCCAGATCTGGTATCAGTTGCAGCTCAAGTTCCGCGACGAGCCCGGCCCAAGGGCGGGGTGCTGCGCGTGCGGGAGTTCCTGATGAAGGACTCCTATTCGTTCGATTTGGACGAAACCGGACTGGACGTGAGCTACGAGAAGCACATCGGCGCGTACGACCGCATCTTCGAGCGCTGCGGGGTGGAGTTCTACCGGGTGGAGAGCGACAGCGGGTTCATGGGCGGTGCCGCTGGCGCATGAGTACATGGCGCCCTCTCCGGCGGGCGAGGATAGGGTGGCCCTGTGCGAGGCATGTGGCTATTCCGCCAATGTCGAGTTGGCGCGTTCGGTGGCGCGTGCGCCGGAGAGCGAAGCGGGTGGACCTGGAGACCGTCAAGAGAGGCACGGAGAGCGCGCTTCGGTCGCGCCTCGCGGAGTGGCGACGCCCGACCAGCGCACCATCGAGGAGGTCTCGGCCTTTCTGGGGACGCGGCCGGCGTCGATCATCAAGGCGCTTGGTATATATCGCCGGCGATCAGCCCGTCATGGCCCTGGTGCGCGGCGACCATAACCTGCACGAGAACAAGCTCGCGCGCTACCTGAAGACGGAAGTGCGGCCGCGCAGCCCGGAGGAGGTCGAAGGCCGTACAGGGGCGGAGGTCGGTTTCGTCGGCCCGGTGGGTCTGCCGGCGGCCGAGGCTGTTCGGTAGTCGCCGACGAGAGCTCTGCGACCGACGGGGAGGACGGGCTCGCGCGACGGCGCGCCCGCGCGAGTACGCGGCGGGGGCCAACAAGGCCGCACACGCACCTGGTGGGAGTGGTCGTCGGGCGGGACTTTCAGCCCGAGTACGCCGATCTGCGCGAAGCCCAAGAGGGCGATGGCTGTCCTGAGTGCGGGCAGCCGTTGGCGGTGAAGCAGGGGATCGAGGTGGGCAACATCTTCAAGCTGGGGACGAAGTACTCGAGCGCCGCTCGGGGCGACCGTGCTGGACGAATCGGGCCAGGAGCGCCACATCATCATGGGCTCCTACGGCATCGGCCCGGCCCGCATCGCCGCGGCCGCGGTGGAGCAACGAACGACGAGCGCGGCATCGTGTGGCCCAAGGCTATCGCGCCGTTCGACGTCTATCTGGTGCAGGTGCAGACGAAGGACTGCGTGCAGAGCGAGGTCGCTGCAGACCCTGCACGACGCGTCTGCGGCCGAAGGCTGGGAGGTGCTGTGGGACGACCGCGACCAGCGCCCTGGTTTCAAGTTCGCCGACGCCGAATTGATCGGCTGTCCGGTGCGGGTGACGGTGGGCAAGAGGGCTGCCGAGGGAGTGGTGGAGGTGGAGCGCGCGGCTGGGAGGCGGACGGAGCGAGTGGCGGTGGCCGTTTCGGAGTGCGGGCGGCCGCCCTCTGGCGGGTGCCTGCCAAGCCCGCCTGGTTTGGGAGATAGCCGGCTCGCTGGCGCGCGTGTCAACGCCGCCGTGCTATAATCCTCGCGCAAACGAAAACAAGTTGGTTCACTAAAGTGGGTGCGGATGGGCCCACTTTTGTTTTACGTGAATGGAAGAGGTCGTGGCGGCTGACTGAAGCATGGCTCCAGAGATCATCGACCGAGAGGTCGAAGGCGTGGAGCTGGTGATCCTGGAGCAAGTCGGCGGCAGCGAAGCAGCAAGACGTCTCCGCCTCTACATCGATCATCCGGACGGGGTCACGCATGAGCTGTGCGGCCTGGTGTCGGGCGCGGTGGGCGAGGCTCTTGACGAGGCCGATGCGTTCGAGGGCCGTATACGTCTTCGAGGTCAGCTCTCCGGGCATAGAGCGGCCACTGCGCAAGCGGAGCCACTTCGAGGCGCAGATCGGCAAGAAAGTCTACGTGAAGACCCGGACGCCGGTGGAGGGTAGCAAGGTCTGGCAGGGGACCCTGCTGGAGGTAGGGGCCGACGAGATAGTCGTAACAGGAAGCGGGGCGGCAGCGCGGATCCCGCTAGGCGAGATCAGTAGCGCCCATTTGATTTACGAGTTCAAGTAGGGGGAAGGGAATGAACAAGGAGACAATAGAAGCTCTCCACCAGATAGAGAAAGAGAAGAGCATTCCCTTCGACCTGCTGATCGAGGCCTTGGAGGATGCGTCTCCATTCGGCCTACCAGAAGACGGCTCATGCCGTGCCGTTCTCCGAGGTCAAGATCGACCGGGAAACGGGCGAGATCAGCGTGTTCGAGCTGATCTTCCCTCCGGGCCAGGAGCCGGAGGTGGAGGACGAGGAGACCGAGATCGACACGTCCATGGCCGAGCGGCAGGAGATCACACCCGACGATTTCGGGCGGATCGCGGCTCAGACGGCCAAGCAGGTCATCTACCAGCGTATTCGCGAGGCGGAGCAGGGCATCGTGTTCAACGAGTACTCGAACCGGATAGGCGAGATCGTCACCGGTATCGTGCAGCAATCCGACAGCCGGTACACACTGGTCGATCTGGGCCGGGTAGAGGCGCGTTTGCCCAAGAGCGAGCAGGTGCCTACCGAGCGCTATGAGCACGGGATGCGCCTGAAGGCGGTAATCAAAGAGGTGTCTCAGAATCCGAAGGAGCCGCCCATCATCCTATCGCGCCGCAGCGAGGAGCTGGTGCGGCGCCTGTTCGAACTGGAGGTCCCGGAGATCTCCGACGGGCTGGTGGAGATCGTGGGGGTGGCGCGCGAGCCGGGCTACCGCTCGAAGATCTCGGTCGTGTCCCACAGCGACGGGGTGGACCCGGTAGGCGCCTGCGTGGGGCCGAGGGGCTCGCGCGTGCGCATGGTGGTCTCGGAGCTGCGCGGCGAGAAGATCGACATCATCCCCTTCGACGAAGAGCCCGCGCGATTCGTGGCCAAGTCGCTTTCCCCTGCGCGAGTGCGGGAGGTGATCCTGGACGACGAGCAGCGTGAGGCTACCGTCGTGGTGCCGGACGATCAGCTGTCGCTTGGCCATCGGCAAGGACGGGCAGAACGCTCGTTTGGCCAACCGCCTGACCGGCTGGAAGATCGATATCAAGTCGGAGACCGAGATGAACGAGGAGGACACGGTCTATACTCCGGCCGAGCGGAGCCGCAGGTGGTGGATGGCCGCTGCCACGCGCTGACTGTCGGGCGGCAAGCGATGCCCCAACGCGGCGCTTCCTGGCAGTCTATACTGCGGCATGCCTGCAGCATCAGGGACTCGGTGGTGGCCGAGCCTGAGCGGCAATGCGTCGGCTGCGGCGCGCGCGGGCCGCAGAGCGGGTTTTTGCGGCTGACGGTGGTCCGGGAGGACGGAGCCGGCGCGGGTAGTGGTGGCGGAAAAGGGGAGCGGAAGGGCAGGGGGCGTATCTTTGCAGGCGGATATCGTGTTTCGACCAGGGCTGTGCAGCGGAAGGCCTTTCAAAGGGCTTTTCGTGCATCGGTGGTAGTGATAGAAGAGGAGATAGCGGCGGCGCTGAAGACGGGGTCGGGAACAGCGAGCGAGCGAACGATGACGGTAGGTGGGCAGTGGCGAAGAGACGGATTTACGACATCGCAAAGGAGAAGGGGCTGACCAGCCAGGAGCTGCTGGAGGCTCTGCATGCTGCGGGCTGGAGGTCAAGAGCAGCGTCTCCAGCGTGGAAGAGGCCGACGTCGAGCGGGCAATGTCTCGCCAAGACCGCAGCACGAAGGCTGGCGTCGACGGCTGCCAAGGCGCCGGCGGCGAAGACGGCCGCGGGTCCGGCAAGGCCGCCGGCTCCGGCGAAGGCCGCGCGCAAGCGAAGACCCGCTGGCTGTCAGCGAAGGCTCCGGCTGGCAAGCCAACGGCAGTCCGCTGCCGCGGCACCGGTGGCAGAGCACGGCCCGGCGAAGACACCGGCTGCGGCGAAGGCGCCAGCCGCGAAACCTCCGCGTGCAAAGGCACCTGAAGAGGCGGCCGTTGCGGTGCGGAACCGAAGCCGGCTGCGGCAAGGCCGCGAAGGCAAGGAAGAGGCCCCGCGCCGGCGTCTGCCGGCGGCTCCGGTCGGGACCGGCGGCCGGTCAAGCTGCGGCGGCTGCGCCGGTCGCCCCCCAAGGCCGCTCCTGCCGCTCGAGCCGGAGGCATCCGTCCAGCAACGCGCGTCCGGTCGCGGCGGGGCCTCAGGACGGCCAGGCAAGCGGGGTATCCGAGAGCCGCGGCCTGATGGCGCGGCCCCATGGCCCGCGCAAGCCCACCGGCAGACCACGCGGCCGCGGTCCTCGTCTGGAGGATATGCCCACCGTGGTCGGACCTGGGTTCCGTTGCGCAAGGGAGTCAAGCCTTCCGGCAACGTGGTCACCAAGGAAGAACTGGCGCGCATACAGGCCGAGAAGGCTGCGCAGGCCGAAGCGGCCCGCAAGGCAGCCGCAGCTGCTCCGCCGAAGCCGCACCCGCTAGCCGGCGGCGGGCCCGGACAAGCTGGCGGATGGCCCAGGGCGCCTCCGCGCCCCGCCCACACCGGGGCCGGCCGTCGGCCGCGTGCGCCGGTTTGCGCGGGAAGCCGGCGAGCGTCGGGATCGGCCCGCCGCGGCGGGCGCCGTCGCCATCCCCGAGATCTGGGTGGAGGCGGCCGAGGCCACCGGGCTGGTCGCGCCAGCAAGGCGGCCGCGCCAGCTTCGCGCGTGCGGCGGGGAGACGACAAACCGGCGAAGCGCAGGGTCATAATCGATTCGCAGGCCGGGCGCAAAGGCGGCAGGGGTGGATTTCCGCGACCGGCGTGCTTGGTGCCATCGGGCGAAGCAGAGAAGCCCGCTGCCCAAGAAGAAGGTCGTGCCGGGCACGGAGTCGCCGGTCATGGTGAAGAGTGGGGCCAGCGTCAAGGAACTGGGCGAGGCGCTCGAACTGGGCGCCGGCGAATTGATCAAGTCTCTCCTGAAGCTGGGAGAGATGGTCACCATCACGCAGTCGCTCTCCGACGACGCCATCATGATCCTGGCCGAGGAGTTCGAACGCCAGGTGGAGATCGAGCACGCCGTGGAGGAGAAGGAAGGCTCGGAGGCCTTCGTCGACGATCCGGCCGATCTGACTCCACGGGCGCCTGTGGTGACCATCATGGGTCACGTGGACCACGGCAAGACCTCCCTGCTGGACGCCATCCGCGAGACTGAGGTGGTCAAGAGCGAGGCCGGGGGCATCACGCAGCACATCGGTGCCTACCAGGTCACGCACAACGACCGGAAGGTGACGTTCCTCGATACCCCTGGGCATGAAGCGTTCACGGCCATGCGCGCCCGAGGGCGCCAAGTCGACCGACATCGCGGTGATAGTGGTGGCTGCGAACGACGGCGTCATGCCTCAGACCCTGGAGGCCATCAGCCACGCCAAGGCCGCTGAGGTGCCCATGGTGGTGGCCATCAACAAGATGGACCTGCCCGACGCCAACCCGGATCTGGTGAAGAAGCAGCTGGCCGACCAAGGTCTCGTTCCCGAGGCCTGGGGTGGCGACACGGTCGTGGTGGAGGTCTCGGCCAAGCAGCGGCTGAATCTGGACGAGCTCATGGACATGATCTTGCTCGTGGCGGATGTCGGGGAGCTCAAGGCCAACTCCAAGGCCCCGGCGTCCGGGGTCGTGATCGAGGCGCAGCTTGACGTGGGCCGGGGCCCGGTCGCGACCGTCCTGGTGCAGCGGGGCACGCTCACGGGTGGGCGAGGCGGTTGTAAGCGGAGAGGCTTACGGCAAGGTCAAGGCCATGTTCGACTTCCTGGGGACGCCCTTGGCCAAGGCCGGCCCCTCGGTGCCCGTGCAGATCCTGGGCTTCAACACTCTGCCCGCCGCGGGCGACTTCCTGATGGTGGTCAAGGATGACCGCGAAGCCCGGCAGAAGGCCGAGCACCGCACCTCGCGCTTGAGGCAGGAGCAACTGGCCAAGAGCCGCGGTGGGGCGACCAGCCTGGACGAGTTCTACCGCCGGGTCAAGGAAGGCAAGGTCAAGGAACTGCCTCTGATCATCAAGGGCGACGTGGGTGGTTCGGTGGAGGCCCTGGAAGAGGCGCTGCTCAACATCACGCATGCCGAGGTCAAGGTGCAGGTGGTGTTTGCCGGGGTGGGCGGCATCAACGAGTCCGACATCATGCTGGCCTCAGCTTCCAAGGCCGTGGTCATCGGCTTCAATGTGCGGCCGTCGGTGGCGGCGAAAGCACTCGCCGAGCAGGAACAGGTGGACGTGCGCACCTATCGGGTCATCTACAAAGCCATCGAAGACGTGGAAGCGGCCCTGGTAGGCATGTTGGAGCCCGAGCAGGTGGAGTAGGAGCTGGGGACGGCAGAGGTGCGGCAGGTGTTCCATGCCTCCAAGATCGGGACCATCGCCGGGTGCTACGTGCTCACCGGCAAGCTCGTGCGGTCGGCCAAGATGCGGTTGGTGCGCAACGGCAGCATCGTGCACGAGGGCACCATCAGCACTCTGAAACGATTTCGCGGATGACGCTCGCGAAGTGGCGGCCGGCTACGAATGTGGTCTGCACCTGGATGGTTTTGACGATGTCCATGAAGGCGACATCATCGAGGCTTACGAGATCAAGGAAGTTGCCCGTACTCAATAGCAGTGGCAAGGGGTTCGTCGGCATCCTTGCGGCCGAGCTGTACTTCCCTGACAACGGCTCCCTCAAGGGCAAGCGCATGTATCTGAGGCGCATCCGGGACCAGGTCACGAGGCACCATGGCGCTTCGTTCGCGGAGGTCGGTCACCAGGATCTGTGGCAGCGGTCGCGAGTGATCATGGCCGTCGCCTCCTCCGATGTGCGGATACTGGAGGAGTCGCTCGCTCGGCTTAAGACGTATCTTGACTCGCAGGAATGGATGCTCACCTCTTGCTCGATCGAGGTGGTGGATGTAGATGCGTAACGTGGCTTCATACCGTATGCGCCGGGTGAACGAGGCGCTCAAAGAGATCATAGCGACTGCGCTTGCGCGGGAGATCAAAGACCCGCGGATAGGCTTTGTGACGATCACCGGAGTCGAGACGGCGCAGGATCTGGCGCACGCCAAGGTGTTTCTCTCGGTCTATGGCAAACAGGCGGAGAAGGACGCCACCCTGGAGGGCCTGCGGGCAGCTCGCCCGCATCTGCAGCGGCTCATCAGCGACGAGTTGAAGCTGAGGCGAACCCCCGCGCTGGAGTTCGTCTATGACGCGACCATCGACCAGGGAATGCGCATCCAGGCTCTTCTCAAGTCGAGCGGCGCCGACGAGTTGGGGCCGCTGGAGCTGGAGACCGACGAGCGGTCGCCCGAAGCCTTGAACGGGGCGGGCGACGTCGAGGCCGACGAATGACGGCGGCGGGCGGGCCTGGCGCGGTGACGGCTGCCGGCCTAGCGGCGCGGTTGCGCGAGGAAAAGCGGTGTGCTGGCCGTCTCGCACGAGGCTCCCGATGGCGACGCTTTGGGCTGTCTGTCTGCCTTCCTCTTGGTTTGTGAGCGGCTTGGGATCGCATGCCAGGCGTTCATCCCAGGAGAGAGTGCTTTCCCCCCCGAGTACCTGTTCCTGCCCCGCGTGGAGGACATTTTGAGAGGGGACGTACCTCCGTTGGCGCCAGGGACGACGGTGTACTTCTTCGATTGCGCCTCCCTTCTGCGCTCCAACTCCCACGGCTTCCCGAAGGGGGCCGAACAGGTCAACATAGACCATCACCCTGACAATCCGGGATACGGTGATCTGAATCTCGTTGATGCGAAAGCCCCCTCGACCAGCGCTCTTCTCTATGACGTTCTCAGGGCCGGGGACTTGCCTCTGGACAAGGACATCGCCACGGGTCTCTACGTGGGGTTGGTGACCGACACCGGGCGTTTCCAGTACTCCAACACCACCCCGGGCGCGCACCACATGGCGGCGGCCCTGCAGGGTCTGGGACTGGACGTGGGGGTGGTGTATCGCCAAGTCTACGAGAGCAAGCCTTTGCCCAAGATGCTTCTGCTGGGGCGCGCGCTGAGTCACTTGGAGATGCGTCTGGGGGGGGTTTTGGCGGTCTCCTGGCTGGGGAACGCCGACTTCGCTATGGCAGGGGCGGACGAAGGACACGCCGAGGGGCTGATCGACGCGATCCGCTGCATCGAGGGAGTCAAGGTGGCGGCTTTGGTGCGGGAGAGGACGCGTGGGGGGTCCGTGGAGACCAAGGTCAGTCTCCGATCGACCGACGGCTCTGTGGACGTGGCCGCCTTGGCCGCTCTACGGGGTGGCGGGGGGCACGTGAGGGCTGCAGGCTTCACCAGCGCCGAAGACGTGGCCTCTGTGTTGGCCTGGATCGAGAGCCGGGTCGAAGCTGTCTTGTGAGAGAGGTGGTCCATTGACAGCGGTGTCTTGCGTTGTGCTCGTGGACAAGCCCGTGGGCCCCACCAGTTTCGACATCGTCCGCTGGGCTAGGCGCGGGGTGGGGGGCAGAGTGGGGCACGCCGGCACGCTGGACCCCTTCGCCACCGGTCTCTTGCTGGTGCTGGTGGGTCAGGCGACGCGGGTGTCCAACCTGTTGATGGGATTGCCCAAAGAATACGACCTGACCGTGCAATTCGGCGCTGTGTCAAGCACGGCGGATCCGACCGGGGAGATCACGCCGACAGGGGGCCGGGTGGGTGTGCGAGAGGTAGCGTCGGCTCTTGACAAGTTCAGGGGTGTCGTTCGCCAACGTGTCCCCTTGACCTCCGCGGTGAAGGTGGGTGGCCAACCGCTATACAAGACGGCACACCGTGGCGAGACCGCGGAGACTCCCGAGCGAGAGGTGATGATCTATGATCTCGCGCTGCTGGGATTCGACGAAGCGGCCCAGACCGCCCGGGTGCTCGCGCTGACAGGCAGCGGCACATATTTGCGCGTCCTGGCTGAGGAACTGGGAGCCGCGACCGGGGCCGGCGCATTTGCGTCCGCCCTCAGGCGCACGCGCGTGGGAGGCTTCAATGTGGCCAACGCTTTGAGTCCTGACGAGCTGTCTCCTGAACGTTACTCACGGTTTGGGCCGGGGGTGCGGAGTGTCGATGAGGCCCTAGCCTTTCTTCCGGCGCGCGAGTTGAGCCCAGACCAGGCCCGGCTCGCAGCGAACGGCAACTTACTGGTGGCGGGGAGCGAACGCCGTTTTCGCGCGCGCGAACAGAATGCTCTCCTGGGCGTCTACGAAGTCCAGGGCGGGGCAGCGCGCCCTCTCCTGGTGTTTGCGAGGCAGGAGTGAGCATGCGCACCTACCAAGGTCTGGGCGAGGTCACGGATGCTCCGAGAGAAGGCCGGGCCATCGCCATCGGTGTGTTTGACGGCGTGCACCGTGGGCATCAGCGCATTGTGACGAGCGCGGTCCAAGAGGCCGCCGCGGGCGGGGGACGCTCGACCGTGGTGACCTTCTCACCTCATCCGGACTCGGTGCTTCATCCGCGAAGAGCCCCTCGCGCTCTGACTTCGGCTGCGCGGAAGGCCGAACTGTTGGAAGTGTTGGGGGTCGACGAGCTTGTGGTGGTGAAGTTCGACCAGGATTTTGCCGGCCTCGTGCCCGAGGCGTTCTGCAGGCTGGTGCTGTCGGCTCACCTGGGCGCTCGCGTTGTATTCGTGGGTGAGAACTTCCGCTTCGGCCATCAGGGGCTGGGGACCACCAAGGATCTCAGCGCGTATGGGCGCACCCACGGCTTCGAGGTGCGCGCGGTCCCGTTGGTAGACGAGGCGGGAGAGCCCATCTCGAGCACTCGCATCCGGGAACTTCTGCGGGGTGGCAAGGTGGCGGAGGCGGCCCGGCTGCTGGGGCGGCCGCACCGAGTGGACGGCATAGTCTGCCCCGGCCGGGGACGGGGGAGGGTGCTGGATGCCCCCACCGCCAATCTGCCGGTCATACGGGAGATGGCTCTTCCGCGGGCGGGCATCTACGCGACCCGCTCCACGGTGGACGGTCGAGAGATATATGCTTCGGTGACCAGCTTGGGCGTTAATCCCACCTTTGAGTCTGATGGGAGACTGAGGATGGAGACCCTGCTTTTCGACTACAGTGGCGACCTGTACGGACGCCACTTGGCAGTGGATTTTCTGGAACGGATCCGGTCGCAGCGCACCTTTCCCGACGCCGAGTCTCTGGCGCGACAGATCCGCTCGGATGTTGAAACGGCTCTCAGGATGCACGCGGGGCGGTCGATATAGCATGAGGACGGGCGCATCTTGAACCCCAGGCTCGCGGCGGCAGGTCTTTCTGGTAGCGCCGCGGGGATGCTATTCTGGTTCGCGGATTGATACGTAGAGTCGGTCAAGGAGGGATGATGGTCATTACAGGATCCACTGCGACCTGTTCTGGCGGGCGGATCCGTAGAGCGCCTGTCTTGTGTTCCACGGTCGTGGCTGTGGCCGTCGTCGTCGTAGCGTTGATGTCCTTTTTGGCGGTGCCGGCTCAGGCTCTGGCGGCCATCGACTATCACACCTTCACCGGTCTTAACCGTTACCAGACGGCCATCCTCGTTTCGCAGGCAGGGTTCGCCCCGGGAGTGGAAGCGTTGGTCCTCGCCAACGGCGAGACATATCAGGGGGCGTTGTGCGCGGCGCCGCTGGCGGCAGCCTATGGCGGCCCGGTGTTGCTCACCTACTCCGCTTCGCTGGACTCGTCCGTCGTTGCAGAGATCACCCGGCTTACCCCCGCCAAGATCTTCGTGGTGGGTCTGGGTTCGTCTGTGGTGGATGCTTTGAACACCGCCTTCTCGGATTTGGCCGCGGCCGGCTCGATCGTGGTCATCGGGGGTGCCGACCAATACGAGATGGCCAAGCTGGTCTCAGAGGAGTTGGTCTCCAAGGTGGGACCAGTTACCGGGGCGGTGCTGGTTCCAGGAGACAAGTTCCCCGACGCCATCGCCATCGCTCCCCTGGCTTCCGACAAGGGGTGGCCCATCCTGCTGACGCCGGCCCTTGGTCCGCTGCCCGACATGACCGCTGAGGCATTCAGCGCGCTAGCTCCGGCGACGATCCTGGAGGCGGGGAGCTACGTGGATCCCGGCGTCCCGGCGGCGACCGTCACGCGCCTGGCCGGCAGCGATCGCTATGCTACAGGTTCGCTGATCGCCGACTACGCGGTCTCTCAGGGTCTTAGCTATGCGCACTCTGCCTATGTTACCGGCGACAACTTCCCGGATGCGCTTTCGGCAGGCCCATATTTGGCCTTGGATGGCGGTATTGCGCTTCTGGTGCAGCAGAGCGGCGTCCCGGGGGCGACCTCGACCCTGACGACTACCCATAAGGACGAGTTTGTATCGGTAGATTTCATAGGGTTGTCGTCTACCGCGGCTAACCTGGTTAAGCTGTTGCAGGGGAGCACCGGACTGCCGGATGGTTTTTCGTTCCCCACCCTCAGCTTGGGGGCAAAGGGGGCGAACGTCACTTGGCTCGAGCAGAGACTCACCGACCTGTCCTATCGCCCTGGTCCCGTCGACGGGGTGTTTGACCAACGCACCTACCAAGCGGTCATTGCGTTTCAGAAGTATGAATGGCTGCCTAGAACGGGCACCGTGGCCAACATGACGTGGGAGCGGCTTATGATCGCCAGCCGGCCCACACCCACTCGGAACCTGAGTGGCATCTGGATAGAAGTCGACAAGCCCAGACAGGTCTTCCTGTTCTGTCGTGACGGGGTCGTCGATCGGACCCTGCCGACCTCCACCGGTGCGGCCAAGTACTGGGTGACTCCCGCCGGGTCCTACTGGATAAGGAGTGAGAATACCTGGGAGACCCACAGGTACAAGCCCCTGTACTTCAACAAGGGGTATGTGTGGGCCATCCACGGTTACGTCAGTGTCCCGTCATATCCGGCGAGTCACGGTTGCGTGCGCATCACCACCTGGGACATGGATGAGCTCCACGCCTTGGTCCCGGTGGGGACAAGAGTCTATATCTACTAGGGTAGGACTCTCCGCTGCTAGCGAGCGGCGGCCGCTGCTGCGGGCTGCTCTAGCGGGTCGGCCACCCTCACGCTGTGGTAACCTACATCACCGTCCCGGGCGCAGTGCGCGGGACGTGGCGCTCGTGTGCGGGCGCCGGCATTTAGACCTGCATCTCGGCCCGGACGGCGCGTCCCCGCTGGGGGCAAGGAGCCCTAGGAGGCTATGCATGCTTAGCAAAGACCGCAAGACCGAGATCATCGACCGTTTCAAGAAGCATGAGGGCGACACCGGATCTCCAGAAGTGCAGATAGGCATTCTCACCGAGCAGATCAATGTCCTCACCGAGCATCTGAAGACGCATTCTAAAGACCACCACTCGCGGCGCGGTCTGCTGCAAATGGTGGGTCGCCGCCGGCGGCTTCTCAACTACCTCCAGAGAGAGGATGTGGAGAGGTACCGGACGGTGGTCAAAGACCTTGGTCTCCGCAGGTAGGCTGGCGGGGACTGTCGGAACGAAGTGGCGGGGAAGTAAAAGCGAGACGGAACGGAAGGACCCACGAGAGGTCCTCAGACGGGAGAAAAGAAAGTGGCAGCAGAGGTAAGAACCACAGAGGTAGTGCTAGGCGACAGGAAGATCACCTTCGAGACGGGCAAGTTGGCCAAGCAGGCCAGTGGGGCCGTGGTGGTCCGCTCGGGTGACACGATGGTGTTGGTCACAGCCGTCGTGGCGAGCACCGAGAGGAATGTAGACTTCTTCCCCCTGACGGTGGATGTTGAGGCGGGCATGTATGCCGCGGGGAAGATCCCCGGTGGGTTCATCAAGAAAGAAGGCCGGCCGAGCGACCAGTCAATACTGACCGCCCGTCTTATCGATAGGCCCATCCGGCCGCTATGGCCTAAGGGCTTCAACAAAGAGACGCACATCGTGGCCACGGTGCTTTCCGTGGACAGGACCAACCCCTACGACGTGTTGGCGCTCGCCGGCGCCTCCGCGGCGCTTTGTCTTTCGGAGGCTCCCTTCGGGGGTCCGGTGGGGGCGGTGCGGGTAGCGAAGGTCGAGGGGAATGGTTTGTCAACCCCACCTATGAGCAGATCGAGATGAGCCCGATCAACATGGTGGTGGCAGGTACTGCCGACGCCATCGGCATGGTCGAGGCCGGCTGCGAAGAGGTGGATGAGGCCGACGTGCTGGCCGGGCTGGAAGTGGCTCACGAGGCGATCAAGAAGCAGGTGGAGGTCATCCGGGTATGGGCGGCCGAAATCGGCAAGCCCAAGATGGAGTTCGCCCCGAAAGTGCCCGATCAGGCGCTCATGGAGAAGATCAAAACTCGGTTCGCCGACGCCGTTGAGCAGGCGAGCAACGTCCTCGACAAGAAGCAGCGGTCCGACGCTCTGGCCGGGCTCAAACAAGGGGTTCTGGCGGCATGGCCGCCGGCTGAAGGCGCTGAGGACCCCGCTGCCGAGAACGCCCGGCTGGCCAAGGCCTTCGATGCCGTTGAGAAGGAGACCGTCCGGCGGGTCATCGCCGTCGACAAGAAGCGTCCTGACGGCCGGGGTGTCGACGAGATCCGGCAGATCGACTGTGAGGTCAAGGTCGCACCGCGCACCCACGGCTCCGGTCTGTTCACCCGGGGCCAGACCCAGGTGCTCACGCTTCTGACTTTGGGCGCCGCGCGCGACGAGCAGCGCGTCGACGGACTGGATGTAGAAGAGTCCAAACGTTTCATGCATCACTACAAGTTCCCGCCCTTCAGCGTGGGCGAGACCGGTTTCATGCGCGGCCCCGGCCGGCGCGAAATAGGCCATGGAGCCTTGGCCGAGCGGGCACTGGTCCAGGTGATCCCCAACGAAGAGGCCTTCCCCTATACCATCCGCTTGGTCTCCGAGACACTCGAGTCCAACGGTTCAAGCTCGATGGCCAGCGTATGCGCGTCCACACTTGCCCTGATGGACGCCGGTGTGCCGATCGCCCGGCCGGTGGCGGGTATCGCCATGGGCCTGGTCAAGGAGGGCGACGACTACGTGGTGCTCACGGATATCGCCGGTGTGGAAGACCACCTGGGTGACATGGACTTCAAGGTGGCGGGCACCGACCGCGGCATCACCGCCTTACAGATGGACATCAAGATCACCGGCGTCACCTTCGCCATCATGAAGGACGCTCTGGAGCGGGCCCGCAAGGCGCGGCTGTTCCTCCTTGAGAAGATCACGGCGGCTATCAGCGCTCCACGAGTCGAGCTGTCTGAGTTTGCTCCGCGCATCGGCACCATCCGCATCGATCCGGACAAGATCGGCGCGGTCATAGGCAAGGGTGGCGAGACCATCCGCGGCATGGAAGCCGAATTCGAGTGCACCATCGACGTGGCCGAAGACGGTCTCGTCAAGGTGTTCGCTACCACCGGCAAACTGGGCGACGCGTGCCTGGAACGCATCGGTCTGTTGACTCGCGAGACGCAGGTGGGTGACATCGTGGAGGGCCGGGTGGCTTCTACCACTTCCTTCGGTGCCTTTGTGACTCTGAAGCCGGGCACTGACGGTCTAGTCCACATTTCTCGCTTGGCCGACCATCGCGTCGGGGCTGTCGAGGACGTCGTCAATCGCGGCGACATGGTGCGGGTGGAGGTGCTGGAGGTGCAGATGCAGGGTGGCAAAGAGAAGATCAGCCTGCGCCTGCTGGAGAACATGTCCGCAAAGGAAGGCAGTGTCGACTGACGGGTATCGCCTAGAGCAACTACCCACCGGCCAGCGTCTGATAACAGAGAAGCTCGATCACCTGAAATCGGTGTGCATGGGCTTCTGGATCCCAGCAGGGTCGCGGGATGAGTCCGGCACCCTTGCCGGGGCCACCCATTTCATCGAGCACCTGTTGTTTAAGGGATCGTCGAAGTACTCGGCCGAAGAGATAGCCCAGGTCTTCGACTCTCTCGGCGGTGAGTTGAACGCGAGCACCTCGCGGGAGTACGTGGTCGTATACGGCCGTTTTCTAGACGACCAGCTTCCAGTCGCCTTGGACGTGATGTCGGACATGCTGCTCACCCCGGCGTTCACCGACCTGGACCGGGAGCGTGAGGTGGTCCTGGAAGAGATAGCCATGGTGGACGACTCGCCGCAGGACCTTATCCACGATGTTCTGGCGGAGGTGGTGCTCGACGGTCATCCGCTGGCTCACCCGATCTTGGGGACGAGGGAGACCATCGCTGGAGTGTCTGAAGAGGACATCCGCGCCTATCACAAGCAGCGCTTCCAGTTCGGCGACATGGTGGTGGCCGCGGCCGGAAATATCGACCACGATCTGCTGCAGGGCATGTTGCTGGCGCTGCAGGGGGCTCCGGACGGGGTGGACCCTCTGCGGACGACCTCCTCACCTGAGGAGGTACGGCGTAGGCACTTCTTGACCAAAGAAACCGAGCAGATGCATGTCTGTCTGGGCGGCATCGGCCTGGCCCGTGACGATGAGCGTCGCTTCCAACTCTCGGTGCTGGACAGCCTGTTCGGGGGATCGCTCAGCTCGCGGCTTTTCCAGGAGGTTCGAGAGAAGCGGGGTCTCGTGTACAGCGTGTACTCCTTCTCGAGTCTCTATCAGGAGACCGGCCTCACCGGTGTGTACTTCGGCTGCCGGCCCGAGAAGTTGGGCGCGGTCATGGAGACCGTGGGACGAGAGGTGGTGCGCCTTGTGGAAGAGCCTGTCCCGGCCGATGAGCTGCAGCGAGCCAAGGAGCACCTGAAGGGCCGCATGATCCTGGGTCTGGAGAGCACTTCTAGCCGGATGACCAGGCTTGGCAAGGGGGTCATCACCGGCACCGAGATCCTCTCCTTGGACCAACTGGCGGCGAGGATCGAAGCGGTCACCAGCGAACAGGTTCTTGAGCTGGCTCAAGAGGTGTTTCGCCCGGCCGGCCTGTCCGTGGTCGGCATCGGGGCCGAAGAGAGCTTGTTTGCGGAAGCGGTGCCGGCGGACTGTCTAGCCGGCTTGGTCTAGGAGGGGTTGGTTTGGTGACCACCAGCGTCGGCAGCGAGGCCAGGATCCGAGTGGCGGTCTCAGGGGCGGCGGGACGCATGGGGAGCGTGACCTGCCAGGCTGTGACCGCGGACGCGGACCTGTACCTGGCAGCTGCGATAGACCCGGCCTACGCTTCTGAGGGCGCGCAGGGTCAGGAGGGCGGTCTGACAGATCCCGAGCATTTCGCCGACCTGGCTTCGGCTCTGGAGGGAGCGGACATCCAGGTGGTGGTGGAATTCAGCATCCCGACGACGGTGAGGCAGAACGTGCTGGCCTGTCTGCGACGCAAGGTCCCCGTAGTGGTAGGCACCACCGGGCTTGGGGCTGCGGACCTGGCTGAGATCGAGCACGAGACTCGAGCTGAACGGTGTGCCGGTTTTGGTGGCGCCCAATTTCGCCATGGGGGCGGTGCTCATGATGCAGTTCGCGCGCAAGGCGGCCGAGCAACTGGGAGCCTGTGAGATCATCGAATTGCACCACCAGAACAAGCTGGACGCACCCTCTGGGACTTCTCGTCTTACCCGGCTGCGGGTGGAGGAGGCTTGGCGGGAGCGTGGCGTGGAGAAGGAGGTCCCCATCCACAGCGTGCGGTTGCCGGGGCTTGTCGCTCACCAGGAGGTCATCTTCGGCGCACCGGGTGAGACGCTCACCATACGACATGACTCGCTGTCCAGGGATTGTTTCATGCCCGGGGTCATTCTTGCGGTCAAGCGTGTACGGACGCTTCAAGGACTCGTAGTGGGTCTGGAGAACATCTTATAGACCCCGGGCGGTGCCCTGGTCGCGTCTGGAGGCGGTTCTCGGGTGCTCTGTTGTTGTTCCAGACGAGCGGAGGTTCTGACTACCACCTATGACAGCTCATACTCTTAGAGTGATACCCCTTGGGGGGCTGGGGGCCATCGGCAAGAACATGATGGTCCTCGAGTGCGATGGCTCGCTGATCGTGATAGACAGCGGGCTGATGTTCCCCGACGATGAGATGCTCGGCATCGATCTGGTGCTGCCCGATTTCTCCTACGTGGTCGAGAATCGTGACCGCGTGTTGGGCATTCTCATCACGCACGGCCACGAAGACCATGTGGGCGCTTTGCCCTATCTGCTGAAGGAGATCGACGTTCCCGTCTACGGGACCAAGTTGACTCTTGCTCTGATCAACGCGAAGCTGGGGGAGCACGGACTGCAGGGCAAGGCGTCGCTAAAGGAGATCACGCCAGGTAAGGAGCTCAAACTCGGACCGTTCCGGGTGGAGTTCCTCGAGGTGGCGCACAGCATCCCCGACGGTGTGGGGCTGGGCATCCACACTCCGGCCGGCACGGTGGTCCACACCGGCGACTTCAAGCTGGACCAGACTCCCATCGACTCGCGCCCCACGGCGATGCAGCGCTTCGCCGAGTTGGGAAGAAAGGGTGTCCTTCTTCTGCTGTCGGACAGCACGGGGGCGGACACTGCCGGATACACCAAGCCGGAGCGCAGTGTGGGCGCGAACCTTGATAGCATCTTCGCCCTCGCGAGCGGCCGCATCATCGTGGCCTCGTTCGCGAGTCACATCCATCGTATCCAGCAGGTCATGGATACCGCCGCTCGGCATGGCCGCTCGCTGGCCATCATCGGGCGGAGCATGGTCAAGAACGTGAACATCGCCTCTAATCTGGGCTATCTTCAGGTGCCGGACGGGCTCTTGATCAAGCCGCATGATCTGGCCTCTCTGCCTCCCGATCGGGTGGCGGTGCTGTCCACAGGCAGCCAAGGTGAGCCCCTATCGGCTCTGGCCCGCATGGCGGCACGTGACCATCCCAACGTCGAGATCATGAAGGGCGACACGGTGATCATCTCCGCTCGCCCGGTTCCCGGGAATGAGACGAGCGTCAACCGGACCATAGACCGGCTGTTCGCTGCCGGAGCTCGGGTCATATACGAAGCCTCGGCGGGAGTGCACGTTTCGGGTCACGGCGCCGCCGAGGAACTCAAGGTGATGCTCAATCTGGTGCGACCCAAGTTCTTCATGCCGGTGCACGGGGAGCATCGCCACCTGTACTTTCACGCGGAACTGGCTCGGGCCACGGGGATCCCCGACTGCCAACGTGTTCCTCATGGAGAACGGTGACATCCTTGAACTCGATCGAGAGCAGGCTCACATCGCCGGCAAGGTGCAGGCGGGCATGATCTTGGTGGACGGCTTCGCCATGGGCGATTTCCGCGACCTGATCTTGCGCGACCGGCAGCATCTTGCCACGGACGGGCTGGTGATGGTGGTCGTGGCGCGAAGCGCCCAGGATGGCAAGATCATGGGCGAGCCGGAGATCCTGTTCAGAGGCATCGCTCACGGTGGTGACCTCGAGGAGCTCACCGAGACGGCCAGGAAGTTGGTGGTGGGACTGCTGGAGAGCGATGAGATCCGCCAGATCACCGATGTCAGCGTAGTCAAGAACCGGGTGCATGACGCCCTGCAGAAGTTCCTCCGCAAGGAGGCCGATAGGCGTCCCATGGTGTTGCCCGTCATCGTCGAAGTCTGACGCGGCGACAGGGGACCACTGTGGCGGGACGGGCGCAGACACCTAGACCGCGGAAACGCGCGCCGGGTAAGGCCACCAAAGGCGGCCGGACTCCCGCCAAGTCTCCTCCAGCGGACCACAAGCGCGAGCTGTTCGCTCTGGTGCTGTTTGGAGTGGCAATATTCCTCATCGTCATCCTGAGCATGGGGGACTCGGGTGGGTTCGTCGGGCGGGGAGTGAAGACTGGACTGGTGCTGGCATTCGGCAGGCTGGCTTTTGTCGTGCCCGCCACTTTCGTGGCTCTGGGCGTGACCACCGTCATGCAGCTCAGGTTCTGGAAGTCCTACCGGTTCGCCGGTGTCCTGGTGTTCTTATTCGGGCTGTTCATGCTGCTCGCGGCCGCCATGCCTCCGTTTGCGCACAGAGCCGCAGAGGTGTTCGTGCGAGCGGACTTCGAGGGCCGGGCAGGGGGGCTGGGCGAGGCGTTCTACGCTGCGTTCGACCGGATGGTCGGCTTGGCTGGAGTGGCGATCGTCGGCTGGCTTGCTTTGCTGGCAGGCTTCAGTCTGCTGACGGGCATCACCGGCTACTGGGTGGGCAAGCGGACAAGGCAAGCGGCTGTCGCGGTCAAGACCTCAGCCGAGCGGACCGCGATGGCGACCCGGCGGCGGGACGAAGATGTGAGCAGAGGGTCGCGGGCACCCCTTGATGAATACCTTCCCAAGCCCGCGACCTCGCACTTGGGACCGGTCGATCTGGTGAGCAGTGTGACTTCAGAGCCGAGAGTCACCGAGCGAGGCATCGCGGCAGGTGCTTTCGGAGACGCCTTTGACGAATGGGTGGGAGCGGGTTTCGAGGATGAGGCTCCGACTCTCTCCAATGCAGTGACGTTGCCCAGAAGCAAGTCGGTCCTGGATGGGGCCCGGGCGTTCGCGGACATCTACGCGACTCAGGCCGGGGATGGTCACGGCCAGGTCGCCGCCTCCGGCGGGACGACAATCGGCCACGGCCCTGACGGGGGAGAAAGTCTGGGGTCGGTGGAGGCTGGGGGAGCGGTCGTGGGCCACGGGGGGCACCCAGAGGGGACGGACGAGTCAGATCCTGATCACGAAGAGACGACGGAGGCCGGCCAGGAAACGCTTCCCGGACTTGCGCGGCAACCCCGGCAGATCGAGCTCGCTGTGGGTGAGCCGTCCTACTTGATGCCCGAGGCGGACTTGTTGCGAAAGAGTGCGCCCACGCTCCCGGGGAGGACGATCGGGGACAAGGACCTCGGGGCTGTGTTGTTGCAGGCTCTTGGCCAGTTCGGGGTGGAGGCGAAGATCATAGGGATGGTTGTGGGGCCCCGGGTCAGCAGGTACGAGCTTCAACTGGCTCCGGGTACCAAAGTGGCCAAGGTGTCGGGCCTGAAAGACGACCTGGCGTACGCTCTCGCTACCACTGAGATCCGGATACTCGCTCCTATCCCCGGCAAGTCCGCGGTGGGAGTGGAGATACCGAACCAGCGGCCCGACTTCGTCACCCTGGGGGACATCTACCGGGAGTTTCCCAAGTCGGCGGGGCCCCTCATGGTGTGGCTGGGCAAGGACATTTCGGGCAAAGCCGTCTTCGCCGATCTGAGCAAGCTTCCGCATCTGCTCATCGCCGGCACCACTGGGTCGGGCAAGAGCGGCTGTGTGAACTGCCTCGTATCGTCGGTGCTGCTGCGCAGCACGCCCGAGCAGGTGCGCATGATCATGATCGACCCGAAGAAGGTCGAGCTGTCTCACTACGACCGCATCCCGCACCTGCTCGTACCGGTGGTCACGAACATGAAGGACGCAGCCGGGGTCCTTCACAACGTGGTGAAGGAGATGGAAGACCGCTACGAGCTTATGGAACTCGACCACGCACGGAGCCTTCCGGAGATGAACAAGACGCGGGCTCGTCGCGGGGAAAGGCCGGTGCCCTACATCCTTGTGGTCATCGACGAGTTGGCCGACCTGATGATGTCGTCTCCGCAAGAAGTGGAGGACTACGTCATCCGCCTGGCCCAGAAGTCACGGGCGGTGGGCATACATCTGGTCGTCGCCACCCAAAGGCCCTCGGCGGACGTCATCACCGGCATGATCAAGGCCAACATCCCCTCTCGCATCGCCTTCGCGGTCTCCAGTCAGACCGACTCCCGGGTGATACTGGACGTCAACGGGGCCGAGACGCTCCTGGGCATGGGCGACATGCTCTTCAAGCCGCTCGGTTCCAGCCATCTGCAGCGAGTGCAGGGGGCCTACATCACTGAGGAAGAGATCGCCACTCTGGTCAATCATTGGCGCCATCAGGCGGAGCCGCAGTTTCGCGAGGAGCTTCTGCGGCGTCCGGCCGAGGCCAAGAAGAGTGACGACGACATGTTCGACCCGGATTCCGATGAGCTGCTTGCCGACGCGGCGCGCCTGGTCATCGAGACCGGTAGTGCCTCGGTTTCGATGCTGCAGCGCCGGCTGCGGGTGGGCTACACCCGGGCCGGCCGTTTGATCGACATGCTGGAGCGCCGGGGTATCGTGGGACCGTGGGAGGGAAGCAAGCCTCGGCAGATCCTGATCGAGCCCGACGAGTTCGAGCACGTGCTGGCGGGGTTGCAAAGCGCCGAGAAGTCTGGAGATGCTCCCAGCGGTGACTGACCTCCACGTGCCCTCGATCAGCGCGGCTGAGACTCATGGAGGGTAGGTTCCAAGTAGTAGATGTCCGCTGCCCGGCGGAGTTCGAGGAAGGGCATGTGCCGGGAGCAGTCAACCTTCCTCTCCTCGATGACGCCCAGCGGGCCATGGTGGGGATCGCGTACAAAGCACGAAGGTGCCTCTCGGGCCCGCATGACCGCCATGGAGCTGGTGAGTCCCGGCCTCATCTCGTACCTCAGTTCCTTGGCGGCGTTGGCCCGTTCGCAGCCGCGCCGCAGACTGGCGATCATGTGCTGGCGGGGAGGCGAGCGGAGTCGTAACGTGGTGCTGCTCTTGGCGCTGATAGGCGTCCACGTGGTGACGGGTCACCGGGGGCTATAGGGCCTACCGCAGCGAAGTGGTGGGCCTCTTGGACAGATGGCGTCCGCCGGTGCCGGTCATCACACTCTACGGCCCCACCGGTGCGGGGAAGAGCGCTCTGCTCCGAGCTCTGGGCGAGATACGCCCCACGCTGCCGCCACCACGTCCGTGGGCGGTGGACTTGGAGCGCTTGGCGCTCCATCGCGGCTCGCTTCTAGGAGGGTTGAACCAGCAGGCCAAGCGACGGCAGAAGGACTTCGACGCTCTGCTCTGGGATGTTTTGAAGAGGCCTGGGGGTGACTACCTGGTGCTCGAGGGAGAAGGGCCTAGGATAGGCGCTATCCATCTACCCGGCAGCGTCGCCGATGCCATCCGCGGCGGCCTGCCTGTGCTGGTGGCCGCACCTGTGGAGCAACGATGCAGGCGCATCATCGAGGAGTACCTTCCCGGGAAATGGGACGAAGAGGACGTGGCGCGGTTTCGCCGGAGCCTAGGCCTCATCGGTAGCAGGCTGGGTCGCGAGGTCCTGCTTTCCTTGGAAACCGCCTTCGATGATGGTAGATTTACCGACGTCGTCACGGGGTTGCTGGTCGGGTACTACGATCCTCTGTACTCGAAGTCGTGTGTGGAGGGGAGGGATTTCACCCTTGAGTTCGAGACCAGTTCCGACCCCAGCCAAGATGCGCTTCGGTTCGCTGACGCGGCCGCGCGCCTGATCGAAGAGGTGCCCCTTAGCTCCCTCGCCCCAGATAGGTGACATCCTTCGTGAGGCCCGCATCCGCAAGGGACTCAGCATCAAGGACGTCTCAGACGCCACGAAGATCCGCACCAGGTACCTTGAGGCCTTGGAACAGGATGACTACGAGGTCATTCCCGGCGCCACCTTCGTCAAGGCCTATCTGCGCAACTACGCCACGTATCTACGGCTTGATGCGGATGCACTCGTCGAGGAATACCGGTACGGCCGAGAGCCGCGCAGCGAGGAACTAGGTGTCTACCAGCACAACAACACGGCTGAGCAGCCGCGGCCCTCAACTTTGACCGTCCGCAAGAGGCGCAAGAGCGGGCACAACCGTCGCGGGTACGCCTTGATCGGAGTGCTCGCGGTGGTGATCATCGTGTTGCTTGCCTGGTTCGCCGCCGGCCGGGGGCAGCCGGGCGCCAGCCCCGGTCCGGACAGCTTTCCTACCTTGACCACCACGACAAGCTCCACCGGCGTGGAGGGGACCACGGGATCGGGCAGCGACTCCACGGTGGCCACGGGAGAAGACGGGGTATCCATCACGACCACCACGGGCATCGTGGCGACCGGTGGGAACGTGACCCTCGTCGCGACGGTGTCTGAGGGGAGCTGCTGGTTGGTAGTCAGGGAGGACAGCAAGGACGGGGCCATGCTCTACCAGGACACGCTTTCGGCCGGAGAAGAGAAGAGCTTCTCGGGGGCCAAGCGCTACTGGCTAAACGTGGGGGAGCCTGCTGTGCTCGTGCTCACCGTGAATGGGGTGGAGCGCAAGATAGACGGAGGTTACGGCTACTACGTCGTCACCGAGACCCAGATAGCCCCCGCCGAGTAGGATGGGGTCCCGGGCTGGTTCCGCGGCGAGGGTCTACTTCGCGACCCTGGGTTGCGCCAAGAACGAAGCCGACAGCCGTTCTGTGATGCGGCACCTTCTCGCGGCAGGGGTGACCGTGACGGACGATCCGGAGACGGCCACCCACATTCTTGTCAACACCTGTGGGTTCATCCAGGACGCCAAGGAAGAGTCGATAAACGCGGTGCTCGACGCCTGTGCGAGTTATCCCGGCCGTGAGGTGCTGGTGATGGGCTGTCTGGTAGAGCGGTACCAGGCTGAGTTGGCCGAGGGTATCCCGGAAGTGGCGGGGTGGTTCGGTGTCGCCGGTCCGGAACTCCAGACACGACTGCTGGCGGCTCTGGGGGGACCTTGTGATGGGGTGGAGGTCGCCTCCGT
This sequence comes from uncultured Actinomycetes bacterium, assembly GCA_963784835.1. Lineage (GTDB taxonomy): Bacteria > Actinomycetota > Thermoleophilia > RBG-16-64-13 > RBG-16-64-13 > RBG-16-64-13. Next base: position 161,912 of record CAWASM010000006.1, read on the forward strand.
CAGGATCGTCCCTACGCAGTCCGCATTTGCGTATCTCAAGATATCTGACGGCTGTGACGAGCCCTGCACCTTCTGCGCCATCCCCGGCATCAAAGGAAAGTACGAGTCGCTCGGTCTCGATGAGATCAAGGCCGAAGCCGCCGCGTGCTTGGCCGAGGGGGTGCGCGAGTTGGTACTGGTCGGACAGGACACGTCGCGCTGGAGCAGCGACGGTCTGGATCTGGTGGATCTCGTCGAAGTACTCGCGAAGGACACCCGCGTACGCCGGATAAGGTTGATGTACCTGCAACCGGATGGGGTAACCGAGCGGCTCCTAGGCTACATGGCGGGGCAGCCAAAACTGTGCCGGTATCTGGACATACCGCTGCAGCATTCGCATCCCGAGATGTTGCGCGCCATGGCCCGTAGCGGCGACGGCGAGTCCTACCTCGCGTTGCTTGGCCGGGCACGCGGCCTGATGCCTGACGTGACAATCCGTTCCACTTTCATCGTAGGCTTTCCGGGAGAGAGCGAACGCCATTTTTCGCATCTTCTGGACTTCGTCTCGCACGCCGCGTTTGATTACGCAGGTGGGTTCGTATACAGTCCGGAGGAGGGGACGAAGGCGGCGGGGTTGAAGCCACGTGGTCAGCAGAGCCAAGGCTCTCGACCGATTGAACCGGCTCAATGCGGCGCTCGCGGCGGAGGCCGAGCGGGGACGGCAGAAGCTGGTCGGGAGGAAGATGGAGGTCATGGTCGACACGATCGAGCCGGACGAAGGCGAAGAGGGGTATGTTGCCGTTGGGCGCACAGAAGGGCAGGCGCCTGAGGTGGACGGCGTGACCTACATAGAGGGCCGCATCCCCGAAGGGGCCGTCGCCGGGGACGTACTGGAGTGCTTGGTGACAGCCGCCGCCGGCTACGACCTCATTGCGAGCTGTGATGCGGCCTAACCTGCCCAATACCCTGACCCTGTTCCGGATATTGATGGTCCCGCTGCTCATGGTGTTCATGCTGACGGACTCGCTGGCCAGCGACATCGTCGCCTTGGTCGTCTTTCTGGCGGCTGCGGCCAGCGACTTTCTTGACGGGTTTCTTGCGCGGCGCTGGCATCAGACCACGACGTTGGGCGCGTTCCTCGATCCGCTGGCAGACAAGCTGCTCGTGACCGCTGCCCTGGTGTCGCTGGTGGATCTCCATGAGCTGTCCGCCTGGATTGCTATGGTTGTAATAGCACGAGAACTGGCAGTCACCGGGTTGCGTATGGTCGCGGCCGCGAAAGGCGTGGTCATCTCGGCGAGCATGTGGGGAAAGGTCAAGACTCTGAGCCAGATGGTCGCGATCACGTGCTTGATCATCGAACCGCGGTGGATAAAGCCGGAGTGGACGTTATGGGGACAGAAGATCACATGGTGGCTGGTCATGTTGATGCTGCTGCTGACGGTCGTCAGCGGCGTCGACTATTTCGTGAGGGCGTGGAGGCCGGTCGGGGGACCGCTTCCCCAGGACGGATCGAGACTCTCGGCGTTCACGAAGAAGGACTAGCCTGGGTGGACAGGCGGGCGGGCGTGAAGCAGAGGCTGTTTGTGGCTGTGCCCCTGCCTCCCGATTCGCACGAGTTCGTTCTTGCGGCGCAAAGTGGGTTGACGCGGTCACCTGGAGTGCGTCTTCTCAAGGTGGAGCAACTCCACGTTACCTTGGCCTTCATCGGAGAAGTAGACGAGGCGAAGGCTGCGGCCGCCCGGGCGGTGGTGCAGTCGGTCCCTCACAACATGGGCGGCCAGGTGGTCTTGGGCGGTCTCGTCTGCTTCCCCAGCGAGAAGAAGGCGCGCGTAGTGGCGCTGAACATAGCAGACGAGGCGGGACTGCTCGCGGGGCTCTATGAGCGGGTGATGGGCGGTCTGGAAGGGGCCGGAGTCATGCGCAGGGAGAAGCGGCCGTTCCGGGCTCACGTCACAGTAGCCAGACTGCGGGTGCCGGGTGCTGTGCAACCAATGGCTGAGAGCGGGCAGGCTCGGTTTGCTGTAGAGTCGGTGTGCCTGTATAGGAGTGAGTTGAAATGCGAGGGCGCGGTGTACACAGTGCTCGAGCGTGCTTCGTTTTCTGGGGCAGAAGTGAGAGAGAAGTCATAGGAGGAGCGGTGGAAAAGGACAAGGCGCTGGAGATGGCCGTTTTGCAGATAGAACGGCAGTATGGCAAGGGTTCCATCATGCGGCTGGGCGACGATTCGGCGACTCTCAAGGTCCCGGCCATATCCACGGGCTCGTTGACGCTCGACCTGGCCCTGGGTGTAGGCGGGGTTCCTCGAGGTCGTGTCATCGAAGATCTTTGGACCTGAGTCGAGCGGCAAGACCACCTTGGCGCTGCACATGATCGCCGAGGCGCAGCGAGCCGGAGGGAAGGCCGCCTTCATCGACGCCGAGCACGCCATGGATTCCGCCTACGCGCGCAAGATCGGCGTGAATATCGAGGAATTGCTTGTTTCTCAGCCCGACAACGGTGAACAGGCGCTCGAGATCACCGAGTTGCTCATCCGAAGCGGAGCGCTGGACATCGTGGTCATCGACTCCGTGGCCGCCCTCACGCCCGAGCTGAGATCGAGGGCGAGATGGGCGACTCGCACGTCGGTCTGCAGGCGCGTCTCATGAGTCAGGCTTTGCGCAAGCTGGCCGGCACCATCAGCAAGACCCAGACATGCGCTGTGTTCATCAATCAGCTTCGGGAGAAGGTCGGGGTCATGTTCGGCAACCCCGAGGTCACTCCCGGTGGGCGGGCGCTCAAGTTCTATGCGTCGGTGCGCTGGACATCCGGCGCATAGAGACCCTCAAGGAGGGCACCGAGGCGGTCGGGAACCGGGTGCGCGTGCGGGTGGTGAAGAACAAGGTGGCTCCTCCGTTCAAGGAGGCGGAATTCGACATCATGTACGGCTTGGGCATCTCCACCGAGGGCGACATCCTGGATCTGGCCGTAGAGAACAAGATCGTGCAGAAGAGCGGAGCTTGGTTCTCGTACGGCGACCAGCGACTCGGTCAAGGACGCGAGAACGTCAGGCAGTTCCTGCGCGACAATCCGGAATTGGTGCAGCAATTCCGGCGGGAAGTCATCGCATCGGTCAACGCTGAGTGGCGGAGACAAAGGCCGAGAAGGCCGAGCCCAAGGGTGACCCCGGCGACGTCGCGGGCGCAGGCTGCCGCGGGCGCCGCGACTGAGGCGACCGGAGAACTGCCGGCAAATAGCCGGAAGGTAGCATGCGTCGGCCGGCTGACAGACCGTTCGAGCCCAGGCAGGCGGGAGTGGTGACGTCTTTGGTGGCCAAGAAGGGCCGGTCCGACCGGTATGTGGTCTATCTCGACGGGACGCGACTCTTCGATCTCGCCGTGGAGGTGGTCGGAGCGGGCCGGGCTGCGAGCAGGGGGATACCCTGGACGAACAGCTCCGGCCGAGCCTGCTTGAAGAGGACGCGCCCTACCGGGCCCGGGAAAGAGCCCTGGGTATGCTGGCCACCCGTGAGCGCTGTGCCCGGGAGGTGGAGGAGCGTCTTAGGCGCGGGTTTCGACGCCGAGGTCGTCGCGAGCACGGTTGATGGTTGCGGGCCCGCGGCTATGTGGACGACCGCCGATTCGCGGCTGTCCATTGCCGAGGCAAGCTGAAAGAGCGGATGGGGGCCGCGCGGATCAGAGCTGAGCTGCTGCGGAAGGGCGTCGAGCGGGAAGCTGTCGAGGACGTGCTCGGGGGGTTGCTCGGAAAGCGCCGAGGCGGAGGGTGCCGCGGCGGGCCTGGCTGTGGCGACGGCCATTGGCGCGAAAGCGGTTCGGCGGCAGTTCATGGCGGACGCCGTCCGGCCGAGCGCAGGTTGGCGGGCTTCCTGGCTCGGCGGGGATACGACTGGGAGCGATTCCGCGGTGACGCGGACGCTGATATCTGGCAGGTGAAGACTGGCTGCCCGAGAGGCGGCTTCCTTGACACTTCATTCCGCGCAAGGGTAAACTCTGATGCGTGTGAAGATCGGTCGATGATGGTTCTGTGTGCGACCTTGCTATTGACTATTGTGGCTTTGTGAACCGGCGTGGCTCGTCATACGGTAGCGTGGAAGCCGAAGACTTAGAGTTGGGGTAATATCCGTGCGGCGGGTTGCCGGTGGGTTGGCAGCATGTCGCAGGCGCGGTCTGTCCCGGGATAGGGCAAGGTTGACAGAGGCGTTTGCGGCCGGGCGCGATGCTCGGCCTTTTTTCGTTCTCGCAGTGCGGGCGATCTTCGCGCTATGGCCCAACCATGCGGCGGCGACGCACGCGAGTGGAGTGGTGAGAGATATGAGCGACAGCTATATGGATCGTGATAGTGCTGGTGGTGGCGATCTTGGCCGCGGCCGCCGGTCTTTTTGCCCGAAAGTACATCGGCGAGAGGCGAAGATCGCCTCGGCGGAGGAGGCGGCCCGCAAGATGGTCGGACGAGGCAGCGGCAGGCCGATGACTATCCAGCGTGAGGCCCGGGTGGAACTCAAGGACGAGATGCACAACCTGCGCACGCAGACGGAGGCTTGAGGTCAAGGAGCGCCGGCAGGAGCTTGACTCAGCTCGAGAACCGGCTTGCTGAGCCGAGAAGAAGGCCTGGACGAAGTGCAGAAGGACCTCGTCCGGCGTGAGCAGTCGGTGAGCGACCGGGAGGGTCACTACCGCAAGGTGATCGAAGAGGTCGAGGCGACTGAAGCCGAGGAGCAGCGCAACTCGAGGAGATCTCGGGCATGACCAAGGACCAGGCCGCCGAGATCATTCTCAAGCGCACCGAGGATGAGGTCCGCGCACGACATGGCCAAGATGGTGCGTGCCATCGAGGAAGAGGCCCGGCACGAGGGCGACCGTCGCGCGAAGGACATCCTATCGATCTGCATCCAGCGCAACGCGTCAAGCCACGTAGCCGAATCTACCGTGTCGGTGGTGCATCTGCCTTCCGACGACATGAAGGGACGCATCATCGGCCGAGAGGGCCGCAACGTCCGCACCCTGGAGAACCTCACCGGGGTGGATTTCATCATCGACGATACTCCAGAGGCCGTGGTGCTTTCGGGCTTCGACACTGTCCGCCGGGAGATCGCGCGTCTGACGCTGTCCAAACTGGTTGCCGATGGGCGCATCCATCCGGCCAAGATCGAGGAGATGTATTCCAAGGCGCGGGACGAGGTGGAGAAGCAGATCCTGGATGCAGGCGAACAGGCCGTGCTGGACGCCAACGTGCACGGGGTCGCACCCGAGTTGCTGCGGCTACTTGGGCGGCTCAAATTTCGCACCAGCTACGGTCAGAACGTGTTGATCCACTCGCTTGAGGTGGCGCATCTCGCCGGTCTCATGGCGGCGAGCTTGGGCGTCAACGCCAAGCTGGCCAAGCGTGCGGGGCTGCTTGCACGACCTGGGCAAGGCGGTCGATCATGAGGTAGAGGGTTCGCATGCAGCGATCGGGGGCAATCTAGCCCGCCGCTATGGTGAATCTGAGGCGGTGGCCCATATCATCGAGGCCCACCACAATGAGGTCGAGCCCTCCACTGTCGAGGCTGTCCTAGTCGCGGCCGGTGACGCCGTGAGCGGCGCGCGGCCCGGGGCGCGGCGCGAGACCCTAGAGACCTACATCAAGCGGCTCGAGTCGCTGGAGCGCATCGCCGAGAGCAAACCCGGGGTGGAGAAGTGCTATGCCATCCAGGCCGGCCGGGAGATTCGCGTGCTCGTGAAGCCTGATGAGATCGACGACTCCGCTGCCAGCCTGCTATGTCGCGAGATCGCCAAGGAGATCGAACAGGAACTCGACTACCCCGGCACCATCAGGGTCACGGTCATCCGCGAAAGCCGGGCTGTGGAGTACGCCAAGTAGCAAGGGCACCGGGCCCGTGGGATCGCGCGACCTGAGGGTGACGGGAATGGTGAGCTTCGGCCGGCCGGATACTATTATCTGCGCTCGTTCGGGTGCCAGATGAACGATCATGACTCCGAGCGCATCGCGGGATTGCTCGAAGAGCTGGGTCTGTCCCGGGTGGCCGCGCCCGAAGAAGCCGGGCTCCTGGTCTACAACACGTGCTCCATACGAGAGAAGGCCGACAGCCGTCTGGCCGGTCATCTCGGCGATGCCGCCCGACTGAAGAGGGAAGACCCCGGGCGGAAGGTGGTGGTCGCCGGATGTCTTGCCCAGAGCCGGCGAGAAGAGTTTCTAGCGGACTTTCCCTTCGTCGACGTGTTGGTCGGGCCGCAAAGCTTGCATGAACTCCCGGCCCTGCTGGAGCGGCGGCGGGCGACTGGCCGGTGGGCCGGCGCCTTCCAGGACAGCGACCAGTCGCCTGAGCGCGGAGCTGCCCCGGGTGCGGACCGACGGCCCTTCAGCGTGGGTGCAGATCACTGCCGGTTGCAGCAACTTCTGCTCCTACTGCATCGTTCCGTACGTGCGCGGCCCCGAGGCCTCCAGGCAGGCGGGGAAGATCGTCGCCGAAGTGGAAGACCTAGCTCGCGTGGGCGTGCGGGAAGTCACTCTCTTGGGCCAGAACGTCAACGCCTACGGCAAGGAGCCAGGCTTCGCCGGCAGCGACACGTTTGCCCATCTGCTCGAGGCGGTGTGTGCGGTGCCTGGGATGGAGAGGGTCCGGTTCATGACCTCGCACCCCAAGGACGTATCCACGGACCTCATCAGACTGATGGCGGCAGCGAACGAGCTGTGCGAGCACATCCACCTTCCTGCGCAGTCCGGGAGCGACCGCATCCTGGAGGCCATGCGCAGGGGCTACGATCGGGCCGCCTATGTGGACCTTGTCCGGCAGTTGCGCGGGGCCGTAGGGGATCTGACGCTCACCACCGACCTGATCGTGGGCTTTCCCGGAGAGACGGAGGCGGATTTCGAGGACACGCTCTCCCTGGTGGAGGAGTGTGGGTTCGATGGGGCCTTCACCTTCGTGTATTCGCCGCGACGGCAGACTGCGGCGGCGGGACTGCCTGGGAGGGTGGAGCGGGAGGTGGCCCAGCAGCGTATGGGCCGTTTGGTGGAAACTGTGCAGCGCGTCGGCAGGCAGCGCAATGAGGCGATGGTCGGCTCGGTCGTCGAGGTGATGGTCGAGCGGGCCGACCGCCGGGGGCAGGGGGCTGTCATGGGCCGCACCCGCGGCCACAAGCCGGTGAACTTCCGGTCGACGGCCACTGTGGGTGAGCTGGTAAGAGTGGAATTGGTCGAAGCAACGTCCACGAGTTTCACCGGCAGGCGGGTAGAGCCGGACGCGCATAGACCTGCAAGGGCCGGACCCGCGTGACCGATACGGGTGCATTAGCAGCGGGAGCGGCGGGTCACGGTCGGGGCAGGGTGATCGGCCTGCTGGGCCCCACCGGAGTGGGGAAGACGGCTGTGTGCGTGGAACTCGCGAAAGTGCTTGGCATCGGAGTGATCTCTTGCGATTCCATGCAGATCTACCGGGGATTTTCGGTGCTTACGAATCAGCCCTCCGCGCACGAGAAAATGGGAGTGCCTCACGCCCTAGTGGCGTGCGTCGAGGCAGGAGCACTCTTCTCGGCGGGGGACTACGCAGGTCTGTCGCGCCCCCTGATCGCGGACAGCATCGCGACCCGAGGTTGGGCCGTGGTGGTGGGGGGCACCGGCCTATACATGAGGGCGGCTCTCGCGCCCTTGGCCATGCCGGCCGGAAGTGATCCAGAGAGGAGACGAGTACTGGAGGCCCGGCTGGAGAGCGAAGGGGCCGGGGCGCTTCACGCAGAATTGGCGAGCGTCGACTCGCTGGCAGCGCAGGCCATCGATCCGCGCAACACGCGCCGAGTGGTGCGGGCGCTGGAGGTAGTGGGTGCCACTGGCAGGGGATGGTCGGGTCGGAACGATCTTTGGGAACCGGCGTACGACCATGCCACTACTTTGGTCGGACTCGTGCTCGAGCGGACGGCGCTCTACCGCCGCATCGATGCGCGGGCGGCGACTATCGTGGCCGGTGGGGCGGTCGACGAGGTGCGGAGCTTCCGCGAGAGAGTCGGCCTGGAAGCGAGCAGGCCGGGTCTGCCGGGCATCTGCAGCGCCATCGGCTACCCGGAGATCTGCCGCCATCTCGAAGGGCTCCAGAGCCTTGATGAGACGGCGAGCCAAGTAGCGGCGGCTACTCGCAAGTACGCGCGGAGGCAGCTCACCTGGCTCTCCAAGCTCCGAGACGCTGTTATCATTGACGTGGGAGACGGTAGTCCGCGCGAGGTGGCCCTGGAGATCCTCCGAGTAGCTGCATCCCAGGACCCGGCAAAGGAGCCCGCTAGGCCGTGAAGTTCGCGAAGTGGCATGGCATAGGCAATGACTACATCGTCCTCGAGGAGGGGTCGCTCCCAGCGGCGCTCTGATGGGGCCGCGGTCAGGGTCATATGCGACCGGCACACAGGGGTAGGTTCCGACGGCATCCTTCTCGTCGGCAGGCCGAGCGGGGCGGTCGCCGGCGCGGTGGCACGCATGCGGGTGTTCAACCCTGACGGTGGCGAGCCGGAGATGTGCGGCAATGGCATCCGCATCTTCGCGAAGTATCTGGTGGCCACCGGACAGGTCGCAGGCGACTGAGTTCGTGGTGGAGACGATCGCCGGCGCCATCAAGCCCCGGCTTCTGCCCGACGGAACTGTTCGGGTGGATATGGGCGCCGCCCGCTTCGCTAGTGGGAACGTCGCGCCGGAGCTGGCCGGGGCCGACGTGGTGGCCGCGAGTCTGGTAGCGGGTGATCGGGAGTACCGCTTCACCTTCGTCGATGTCGGCAACCCGCATTGCGTGATCGCGGTGGACGACCCGGCGTCGTTCGATGTGGCCGGAGTCGGCAGCCTGATCGAACGTCATGCTCTCTTCCCCAACCGGGTGAATGTGGAGTTCATACGGGTGCGGCCCGATGGGTCGGTGCAGATGCGCGTGTGGGAGCGTGGAGTGGGCGAGACCCTGGCCTGCGGGACCGGAGCGACGGCGGTGGGCGCGGCCTGCGTCCGGCTAGGGCTCGCTGTGAGCCCTGTCCTGGTTCACCTTCTGGGCGGCGACCTTAGCATCGAGGTGGAGGGCGGCGACCCGTTCAGGGTGTTCATGACCGGCCCGGCCGAGGAGATCTTCACAGGCCGTCTTTCGACTGATCTTGTGCGCCGGCTGGGGTGGCCGGCGGCCCGGTCCGAGCAACGGCCCTGAGCGGCCACTAGCCAACGAGGAGGCCAAAGTGCAGTTCTCCCGTCGCATGGACAACCTTGCGCCTTATCTGTTTGCGGAGATGGAACACAGGATATCCGCGAAGCGCAACAGCGGAGTGGATGTGATCAGCCTCGGCATCGGTGATCCAGATCTCCCCACCCCTGCCTACATAGTCGAAGAGATGCAGCGGCAGGTGGCCGATGCCGCCAACCACCGCTATCCGAGCAACTGGGGACTGCAGGAGTTCGGGGAGGCGGCCGCTTCTTTCTATCAGCGAAGATTCGGGGTGGAACTCGATCCGAGCAAGGAGTTCTTCCCCTTGTTGGGGTCGAAGGAGGGTCTGGCTCACATATGTTGGGCTTTGCTGGACGCGGGCGACCTGGCTCTGGTGCCCGATCCAGGCTATCCCGTCTATGCGGGTGGGTCTCTTATCGTGGGGGCGGAGGTCAGATACCTGAATCTGAGTGCGGACAAAGGGTTCCTACCCGATCTGGAAGAGATCAGTGAGGAAGAGGCCCGGCGGGCCAAGGTGCTCTTCATCGGCTACCCGAACAATCCCACCGCCGCCGTGGTCGAGGATGGCTTCTTCGAGCGGGTGGTCGCCTTTGCCAAGAAGTACGACGTGGCCGTGGTGCACGACAACGCGTATTCGGAGCTCACCTACGACGGGTACGTCGCTCCTAGCTTTCTCAGCGCGCCGGGGGCCAAGGAAGTAGGCGTGGAGTTGTTCAGCTTTTCGAAGCCTTTCAACATGACGGGCTGGCGCGTGGGTTTCGCCGTCGGCAATCACGCGATCTTGGCACACCTATGGCGACTCAAGACCAACATGGATTCGGGCATGTTCGACGCGCTACAGAGGACGGCGGCCTTCATCCTCAACGGTCCCTGGGACTCGGTGCACGACATGTGCACCATCTACGCCCGCCGCCGGGACCTGCTGGCCGAGGCCCTCACCTCGGTGGGCATCACCGTGTCCAAGCCCAAGGGTACCGTCTACATGTGGGTGCCGGTGCCCGAGGGATACACCTCGGCCTCTTTCAGCGAACACGTGCTGGACAAAGCGGGCGTCGTGGTGACTCCCGGCCGCGGCTACGGCCCGGCCGGCGAGGGATTCGTGCGTCTGTCGTTGACTACCCCCGACGAGCGGATTGCCGAGGCAGTGGCGCGCATCGAGCGCTCTCTGCGGCTGTGAGGCCTGCCGGCCGACCAAGAGCGTAGGGGAGAGGCGGAGAGGTCGCGTGGAGATCGAAGTCAGACTGCTTCATCCGGCAGCTCGGCTGCCTGGGCGGGCCCATCCCGGCGACGCCGGGGCCGATCTCTGCTCTGTCGAAGAGGTAAGTATCCCTGCCGGACAGCGCCGCGACGTGGGCACCGGCTTGGCGTTGGCGATCCCCAGCGGCTACGCGGGCTTCGTTCAGCCTCGTTCCGGACTGGCCTTCAAGCACGGCATCATGGTCGTGAACTCACCCGGTCTCATCGACGCGGGCTACCGGGGAGAGGTGCGGGTGAGCCTCTACAACTCCGGGAGCGAGAGTTTTCTCGTCAAAGTGGGGGAACGCATAGCCCAATTGGTCGTGCAGCGAGTCGAAGAGCCGGCGTTTGCGGAGTGCCCCGCGCTCACGGATACCGCGCGTGGGGAAGGCGGCTTCGGCAGCAGCGGGCGCTGAGACTCTTTTCCCGGCTCCAGCTCCCTGCCATCTGCTGGAGAACCCTTGAATCCCTGGACGGTCTTGGGTAGAGCCTTGCCACTGCATGCTTGCCGCCATTGTGTGACCAAAGTCTCACGCGAAACACTCAAGTTAGGCCGCAGAATGCCGATATGGGTCTCGGTGCCCATATACAGACAGTGGTATCAGTCTCAGACCCAAAGGAGGAACAGCAGATGTTCAGTAGGATCCACAAAAGGATGAAGGGTGAGAAGGGCTTTACCCTCATCGAACTGTTGGTGGTGATCATCATCATCGCCATCCTGGCCGCTATCGCCATCCCGACCTTCCTCGGTCAGCGCCAGAAGGCCCAGGACGCAGCTGCCAAGTCCCTCGTCCGCAATGCCATGACCGCCATCGAATCCTCCTACGTCGACAACAGAACGTTTGATCCGGCAACGATGGACGCCGACGCACTCGCTGCAATCGAACCTTCGATAACATTCGTAGCCGAGGACGCCGCGGCGACTCTGCCCACATCGTTGACCAAGGACAACGACGTCAGCTACACGGGCGACGCAAACACCTACGCCGTGGGCTCAGTGTCAGAGTCCGGTAAGACCTTCAGTGTAAGTGTCAGCAAGCTCACAGGCAACACCTTCCACATCAACGGCGTAGACGCGACCTGGTAGCAGACGGTCACTGAGAATACCAACGGCCGGTCACCGGCTGGCTACAGGAGAGGGGGCAGCGAGAAGATTTCGCTGCCCCCTCTATTCTCACTACATGCCAGAGCGACGACCAGATCAGGGAGCGCACCCTTCCAGGAGAAGGTGATAGCGCTGGGCAAGAAGGGGATGTGCGGACGCCGTGGGTGTGTTGAGTGAAGCGTGCTCTCTCGAGCCGACCGGCAAGGACATCGTGTACCTGGCCCGGGCTCAGATGGCGGCGAGCGGCACGGCTGCCGCGGAGGGCACGTTGCGGAAGGCCCTGGGAGTGGACTCTGGGTACGGGCATGCGTACGCGCGACTAGCACTCTCCCGCGGCGTGGACTTGTGAGTCGCAGAGTAGCCGTGCTAGGTCGACCGGCGGTGCAGAAGACAAGGGGGCATGTGTGATGAAGAAGATAAGAATGAGGCTAGTGCGAGGCGCGCGCGGAGACGCCGGATTCACTTTGATCGAGCTGTTGGTAGTGATCATCATTATCGCGCTCTTGGCGGCCATCGCTATTCCCACCTTTCTAGGCCAACGGCAGCAAGCTCAGGACAGTGCGGCCTTCACCCTTGTGAGAAATGCGCTCACGGCTGTTCAGACCGCTTTCGTCGACACCGGCGACTACTCAGGTGTCACTGGGGAGATGCTGATGGAGTTGGAACCAAGTATCAACTGGACGGAAGGTGCCGCTGATGTCGTGGTGGTGGGCGACGAGCCGACCATAGACGGCAGCGTTGTCGCTAATGCCGAAGAGAGCGAGGTGGTGTTCTACCCCGAGTCAGCAACGGTGATCGACATTGCGAGTCAAAGCGAGAGCGGGAATTGGTTCGGCGTGCAGATCGACTCCGTCGATATCACGCACAGCGGGTATGTCGAGGTGAAGCTCGTCGACGGCGAGGGGTCGATGGGTTGGTAGCAGCCCATCTTGGGGCTGCAACTGTCTTGCAGATTCGCGGTTTTGCGCCTTCTAGGCGGGCGGCGAACCGCGTAGCAAGCCGGATTCGCCAAGCTGCGACCAAAGTCGGTCTTCTTTAGGACGTACTCTGCCGTAGTCTCAGGCCTATGAGACTCCGATCCCTCATCCTTTCCTCCTCGGGCTACAGCCTCGTCGAGTTGCTGTGCGTCCTCGTCATCCTGGGTATCTGCCTGGGCATCGCGTCCATATCAGTGGCCGCGGGTCTGCGGACCAACGAGGCCCGGGGCGCGGCTCAAGTCTGGCAGACCGCGTCGGCATGGGCCCAGGTGGGGGTGCTGTGGCAAGGGGGCAGCACTCGGGTGGAGTATGAAGCGGGCAGTCTCGTCGTCGCCAACGATCTTGGGCTGAGCGGCGGGGAGCTGGGGCGCACGGGCGCGGCGGTGCCGGTCACAACGAATCTCGCGCGATGGAGACATGGCGACGGCGTCATGGTTACCTACGGGGCTTTGGGCGCACCGGACGGGGGCGGGTCTCTGTACTTCCAATCGTCGGGCAGGGCCTACCGGGTGGTAGTACGTCCAGAGAGCGGCCTGACAGCCCGAAGTCTAGAGGAGCCATGATGGCCGGGCGCAGACCGGTGGGTTCTGGAACACGGGGAGCCGCCGGCACGATCCTCATCGAGGTGGTCATCGCGGTTCTGTTGGCCGGGGTGTTGGTCGGCGAGTTAGTGGCGGCGTTGTCGGCGGGGATGGACCGGGCTGCGCAGGTGGACGCCCAGGTGGCTGCTGTCGGGGCGAATACTGTCCCTGGCGACGGAGAGCCATGGAGCTGGGGGCCGTCGGTATCGTCACTCTCCTGGGATGCAGGTCCGGTGCTTCGGGTCGGCTTCAGACAGCGCGACCGGGCTGACGAGCTAGTGGCCGGGCTGTGGGCGGACGGCTGGTTCGTTGGCGAGTACCAGCTCGACGCGAACGCCGAGCTGAGACTGGCGGGAGCGACCTGGGAGGGGATGCAGGGGCAGGAACTGGTGCTTCGGGTAAGGGAGAGCGACGGAGGGTGGGGGCCTCCTTGGCGAACCGTGGTTCCCAATGTCTACGGCGACGTTGACGGCGAGAAGGTCGCGGCTCTTCCGCCAGACGGGGAAGCCGGTGTATTGAGCGGTCAGGCGAGCGCTGTGCATGTACCGTCGCTGGCCACCCCGGCGCTGGGATCGTCGTGGGCCGTTCGTCCGATGGAAGCCGCGGGCCTTGGTGCGCCGGTCTTTCTTGTTCCTTCGACTGCCGGGCTCTGCGATATAGCTCTCACCGACAACATCCAGACCTGGGTCAAGGAGGCCGGCCGTGTCGTCGATCTGTACTTCTAGGCCAGGTGGCAAAGAGGACGACCTCGGTTTCAGCGCGCTGGAACTCCTGATCGGACTCGCGTTGACGGTATGTCTGGCGCTGAGCATCTGTCCGTTGTGGACCCATGTGAATGGGGTAGCGGCGGCGCGGACAGATTTGAGTGTGACCATGGTGCAGAGCAGAGTGGCCATCGCGCGGCTGGAGAGGGACCTCAGGCTTTCCAGTGCGGCCGAGTGCCGATTCGCTACCGCAGGGCCTGTCCTCGCGGCCTCGCCTTCTCAAGTGATATTTCTGGAGCCACCTGTCGCCGGCCTCGAGCCGTTGCTGGTGGAATGGGAACTGAACGGCGGAGCGCTGATGCGTCGCCGGGGCGTGTGCCCTGACGCAAGGCCCGCGACGTTCGCACATTCGCTCTATGTGGATAACAAGACCATGCTCGAACATCTGGAACCAGGCGGCGTGTTTAGGTATGTGGTAGACGGGATCATGGTCGAAGGTCCCGTCCCCCCGTCTGAGCTTGCCTCGGTCGAAGCGGTGGTCCTGGATGCGCGCGTGAGGATCGTCGGCGGCCCTGGCGCCGTGGCGGTGGGCAGCGTAGCGCGGGTCGGGCGTTGAGACGGCACGTCACAGTTCCAGAGGCCACCGGCGACCGCGGCCAGCAGGGTTCGGCGCTTTTGCTGGTGCTCTTCGTTTGCCTTGCCGTGGCGGTCGCCATCCAGACCCTTGCAACAGTGGTGCTTTGCGCCGACGGGGCTCTGTTGGACGAATCGGTGGGGCGGTCCCGCGCCACGGAGAAGGATGGAGCCTTAGCCATCGTTTGCGCACAGAAACTGGCGTCGTGGCAGCCGTTGCCTTGGGCCACTACCGCGTACGCCGCCAACGAGGTGCAGGCGCGGGTATCGGCTATCGACGGCGGTCTGGGTTGGCTGATGCGAGCGGACGTGCGGCAGGTGCCCGAGGTGTCCCCTGTCGTGAGCTCAGCGTGGTTGGAAAGGGGGCGTGACGGTATCGACCTGCCACTGGCGGCTCTGGTGGCTAAGAAGGTCGTGCTGGACCCCGAGCGAGTCTCGCCTTGGCTTGAGGTCGACCCTCCGTTGCCCGAGCCTGCCGCGGGCGAGTGGGCTGCGGACGTGACCGCGATCGCCCACCTAGTCGAGCTACCTGCAGTGGCCGCCCTGGGAGAGGGCTGCCTTGTCACCGAGTCGAGCGGAGAGTGGCGGCTTGACGACGGATGGAGGCTGGTGGGGCGCGGCTGCACGGCTCCAGGTGAGGGGATGTTCTGGTCCTCTGCCGCGCCCGGGGAGATCGTAGGCCTCCCCGATGAGTCCGACGGTCAGAGCGCCGACGCACCTATCCTGATTGTGATCAGTGGAGGTGGTGACCTGGACATGCGGGAGCACGGTGATCTGTACGGGGTCGTGGTGGTCGATGGAGGCTCACTTCTGCTCGAGGGGACCGTCCTACACGGAGCCGCCTTCGTGACCGGCACAGCGACGCTTGGCACCCGTGGGAGTCTGCGCTACTGCCGGCCGATACTCCGGTGGGCGACCGA
The DNA here is from genome assembly GCA_963784835.1 of uncultured Actinomycetes bacterium. Lineage (GTDB taxonomy): Bacteria > Actinomycetota > Thermoleophilia > RBG-16-64-13 > RBG-16-64-13 > RBG-16-64-13. The sequence continues at coordinate 177,228 of CAWASM010000006.1, forward strand.
CCGTTCGCTCCGCAGAGTCAGGTTGGTGCCCGGCAGTCGTTCGGAGGGCACGGAGTAAAGAGGCACAGGTATACTCTCCACCATGGATCCTGGCGAGAGAAGAGCAGAAGGCCCGGTCGCATGGCGGAGGAAGCGGCCCCGGCGTCCGCCACTAGACTGTCGGGAATGCGGCGCTGTATGCGAGCGGCTGGTGTCGCCCTGGCGCTGTCTGCGGGCGCAATGCTCGTATGTCTACTCCTACCAAGACTCGGAAACCACCTACTTCGGGTGTCTGTACAAGGTCTTTGCCCCCGAACTCGATATGGCGGCCTTCGTTGACGAGTCTGGCGAGGTCAAGCGGGGGACCGATCCCTACGGGACCATCCGCGCCACCCGCGAGCCGCGGATACACTGCCCGGTGACTGTGGAGCGGGCGTACGAAGGGGCTTCCGCCGCACAGTGCCGCAACCCGGAGTTCTTGCATGGGTACTATCCGGAGCGTGGATGTGACCGGCCGCTGGACTCGCCGCCCGGCGCCGCCCGGGACCACGGCCGGCCGAGCTGACGGGGTATCTCATGGATCTGCAACTGGTCTTTCTGGGCACAGGCGGAGCCACTCCCACCGTCGAGCGTGGTTCGCCGGCGACGCTCATGATCCGGGGGGGAGAGCGGATACTTGTCGACTGCGGGGAGGGCACCCAAAGACAGCTGATGCGTTCGGCGGGTCTCGCCCGCATCGGACTCATCCTGCTCACCCATCTACATGGCGATCACTATCTGGGTCTTCCCGGGCTGCTCAAGACCTACAGTCTGCTGGGCCGGACCGAACCCCTGCTGCTGTTGGGGCCGAGCGGCCTGTACGAGATGCTGCGCGACGCGGAGCGCCTCGTGGGCAAGCCTCGCTTCCCGTTCTTCGTGGAGGAGGTCGGTGAGGGCGTGGCTCTGGAGGGCACTGACTACCGTTTGCGGACAGCGCCGACCGAGCACGGCCTGCCTGGTATGGCGTGGTGCCTGGAGGAGGACGAACGGCCGGGGGCATTCCACCCGGAGAGAGCGAGCGGATTGGGGGTCGTCCCCGGCCCCGACTTCGGCCGGCTGCAGCGCGGAGAGACGGTGACCACGGCCGAGGGCCGCACCGTGCGACCAGATGAGGTCATGGAAGGCGCCAGAGCGGGCCGCAGGATCGTGTTGACCGGCGACACCCGGCCCACAGCCGCCGTCACTGAGTTGGCTGCGGGGGCCACGGTCTTGGTGCATGACTGCACCTTCGGCTCGTCAGAGCGGCGAGAGGGCCATGGAGACGGGTCACTCCACGGCGCGAGAGGCGGCCGAGGTGGCTCGGACCGCGGGGGTGGCCACTCTGGTGCTGACTCATGTCAGCTCTCGGCACAGCTTGCGCGAGTTGCGGGACGAGGCGCGGACCGTGTTTCCGGGGGCGATAGTCCCGCGTGACTTCGACACTCTGGTGGTGCCCAATCCCGAAAAGGGCAGCGCGTTCATCGAACCGGTATAATGGCGCTTCGCCGGTCCACGGCGCCACTGACCATCACTTTGGTTCATACACGCCCACGTAGCTCAGGGGATAGAGCACTGGCCTCCGGAGCCAGGTGTCGCAGGTTCGAATCCTGCCGTGGGTACCTACGCTGTCAGCGGGACCGTATCTGGGAGGCGCGATGACGAAGAAGTACGACCCCCTGTGGGAGATCGTTGGCGAGAAGGTGGCGCTGCAGGGCCAAGAGCTTGATGTGGACGCTGCTTGCCCTCACTGTCATGTCATCGTGCACCTGGGTGGCAGCGCCGAAATCGGCGACCGGTTCGCTTGCGGGCTCTGCGGGGGGGTCTGCACCGTGGCCGTGGCAGTCGAGGGCTTGGCGCTGGAGAGGACTTCGACCGAGGACTGACCGGTGGAGGCACGGCGTGCCCGGTCTCGATGGGACTCCTTCGCTAGTAGAGGATCAGCGGTCGGCCAAGGTTGTCTTTGGGTTTGCCCAACTCAGACGCGAGATTTTTGGGGGCCGATACCGTCGTGGGGTCACCGTCAGAGATGTAGCGGAGCTCTGGGTGCTTGTTGAAGGCATCGATGGCGGCTTGGATGGCCGCGGCGTTACCCTTGACCCGCGGAATGCGAAGCGGGTTGAAGAGGTCTGAGAAGGGGGAAAGCACCAGGCCTGCATTCTCATCGTCCAGACCGACCGCCGCGGTGTACGCGTAGGAGATGTCATCGTATTGTCCCTCGGCCAGGATGGCCTCCGACTCGGGAAACTTGCCCAGCGGGACGGCAAGGCTGGTCACGGAGTAGGTTCCGCCGATCTTGTCTTCGAGAGTGTGCTTCGACTGGGCAAGTTCTTTCTGTACATCGGCGGACGAGGCTGTACTGAGGTCGAGCCCGGTGACGGTGTTGCTGCCCACTTCATAGCCCCATTCCACCAGGTTGTGGAGCTTCTCCTTCTGGCGCTCCGGCTGGCCGAAAAGTTCGTTCTCATTGGGGGTCACATCGAGAAGACAGAAGAACGAAGCGCGAGCGGCCCAGTCCTTGGATTCAGCGGCCTTCTGCAGGATGCCGACAGCGCATTCCGGGTCGATGGATCCTTCGTCCATGATCCTGTACTGTCCTGGCCTCGATCCGTCGAACGTGATGACCACCGGCGATTTGCCGGCGGGAATGTCGATGTTGCCCGAGACGAGGTCCTTTACGGTGATGGGGAAGAAGCCCTTCTTCTGCAGCAGAGCGATATCCGCACGCAGATCGTCAGGGGTCCGGTAGGTATCGTTCCCTTCAATGCCGATGTCTTGGTACACGACGGTAAGCACCTGGCCGAGTTCGTTGGCGCCGATGGCTTCTGCCTGGGCGGCCGTCATGGGCGCGGACTCGGTAGAGGCTGTGTCGGGGTCTGCGGCCGGCTTGTCTGCGACATCCGGGCTAGTGTTCTTGAGCACCGTGGGGCCGGCCGTGCCGCCATTGCCTCCGAAGGCAAGCCCGAAGATAAGGCCCAAGAAGGCCCCGACCGCAAAGGCGATCGTCACAAAGCGTAGGACCTTGTCGCGCCGCATAGTTGCGTCAGTCTAACAGATGTTCCTGTAAACTAGCGGGGTCATGGCACAGAGGTACTACAGCGAGAGCTACCGCCCGCGGGGTCCGGTTCGCCGGCGCAAACGCGCGGGATGGAGGATGGCCGCGATCGCTCTGATGGGGGCGGCGGCGTTCGCCGGAGGCTTCTTCCTGCTCTGGACGCTAGGCAGTCGGATCGTCGGGGGCAGTGGTGCGGACTCCGGTTCCGGGGGTGGAGACGCTGTCGCCGCCGCCGTCGCCTCGGCGCAATCGGACTACAAGGTAGAGCCCTTGGTGGACCTTCTGGCCTTCCGCGATCTGTCGTACGTGCCTGTCAAGGGCGTCTACATGACCGGCTACACGGCCGGTTCCTCCAAGGGGGTCGATAGGCTTGTGGGGCTCGCGGATCGCACCGAAGTGAACGCCTTTGTGATCAACGTGAAAGACGATGACGGTACGATCATGTACCAGACCGATGCGCCGATGGCCGCGGAACTGGGCACGGACAGTAGCGTGATAGGGGATATCGACGGGCTCCTTGCCAAGATGGCGCAACACGACATCATCCCAATAGCGCGGATAGTGTGTTTCAAAGACATCGTTCTGCCCAGGGAGAGGCCCGACCTAGCAGTCCTGGACAGTCGGACGGGGCAGCCCTGGAAGGACAACGGCAAAGCGCACAGCACGTACCTGAACCCCTATAACCACGAAGTCTGGGAGTACATCGTGCAGGTGGCGGAGGACGCAGCCCGCCGGGGATTTCGCGAGATCCAGTTCGACTACGTGCGTTTCCCGACCGATGGAGACGTGAAGTACATGGAGTTTCCAGGGAAGTACTGTTCGAGGGAGGATGCGATCGCCGGGTTCTTGGCCTACGCGCGCCCCCGGCTGGAGAAGGCAGGAGTGTGGGTGTCGGCGGATGTCTTCGGTCTTGTGCTCGCCCACCCCACGAACAACAGCCCCGCGCAGAATCTCGAAAAGATCTGTAGAAGCGTGGACATTCTCTGCCCCATGGTCTACCCGGACCTCTATGACCGCAATTCCTACGGCGTGACCGACCCAAACAGTCAGCCATACAAGATAGTGAGCGGGGCCATGAAGGACATGGCCGCGCGACTGCCGGGCCTTGGCACAAAGGGGAGACCCTGGCTACGGGACTACGATTGGCGAGGGGTCATATACGGGCCCACGGAGATCCAGGCGGAAATGAAGGCCGCTTCGGAGCAGGGCTACGACGAGTGGATCCTCTGGAACTCGAGCAACCAGTACACCGAGGATGCGCTGCAACCTCAGTAGAGTCTGCGGATGGGGGCCGCACAGGCAGCCACGGCGCGCCGCCTCGGTCGCTACTTGAGCAGAACGGGCCTAGCCCACGATCACCGGCACCAGCCTCTGGGCCTCCACATCGAGTATCCCGTCCAGAGTGAGGCGCAACCGAGGTATCACGCTCAGCGTGATGAAACTGAGCACCATGAAGGGCTCCTCGAAATCCACCCCCAGCGCGGCGACGGCAGCCTCGAGGGCGCGAAGCCGGCCACCTACCTCCGGCGCGGGGAGATCGGTCATGAGACCTGCCAGCGGAAGGGGCAGAGTCAACACCGAACCCCCGTCGACCACAGCCAGGCCGCCGCCCACTCGCGCAACGGCCTGAGCCGCCATTAGCATGTCCTCTGGGTCGATGCCCGTGACCAGCAGGTGGTGGGCGTCGTGGGCTATGGTAGTGGCGATCGCGCCCCTAGCGACGCCCAGTCCACTCACTAGTCCGTGCCCGATGCGGGTGGAGGTCGGTAGCGTCGCGGTGCCCGGGGCAGACCGTTCGAGCAGGGCCACGAGGGCGACTCCCTTGTCGCAATCGGCTTCGATGCGGCCCCGTCTAGCGCGGACTTCCACGAAACGCTCGTCGCTGACGATCGTGCGGGGTGTCAAATGGATGGCGCGGGCGCGATGCCGGCCTTCCGCGGCCGGAGGAGCCAGTTCGGCGGCGTCGGCGATCTGCAGGATGATGGGGCGCGAGGCCAAGGGGGGGCAGGCTGGAAGAGCCCCCGTCAGGCGGCCGTCGGTGGCCACCACCGTACCGGCTTGGACCACCGAGGTGGGGTGAGGCAAGGAGGGGTCGCTGACAACAAGGAGGTCGGCCCGCAGCCCGGGCGTGACGCTTCCCCGGTCGTGAAGGCGGTACAGAGTGGCCGGGTTCACGGTGGCCGCCCTTAGGCTGTCGTTCAGGGGCACGCCGGCCCTGGCCATGGCTCCCACAACGCCGTCCAGATGATGATGCTCGGCCAAGGCGGCTGCGTTGCGATCGTCGGTGCAGAGAGCAGTGCGCTCGGTGCCGTGCTCCACCAGGAAAGGCATCGCGCGGGCGAGGTCACGGGCGGCTGAACCCTGACGTATGAGGATCCACATCCCCAGGCGCCTGCGTTCGAGGAGCAACTCCGGTGAGGAGGTCTCGTGATCGCTGAGAGGCCCTGCGAGGAGGTAGGCGGCGAGAGCGGGGCCGCTCACGTCGGGGGCGTGACCGTCGACGATCCGCCCGTCGGCGAGGCCGGCCAGGATGGGCTGATAGTGGCCGCCGATGAGGCCCAGATAGTCCATGGCCTCACCAAGTCCGACTACACCGTCGGACCGCAGTAACTCAGCGGCTTCGCGCTCGGAAAGGTCGCCCGCCGCTCGTTCGAACGGCGAGGCGGGAACGGTGGTGGGGACCATCAGGCGAAGGTCGAGAGGGAGCCCGGCGCGGGCCTGCAGGAAGAAGTCCATGCCCGCGCGCCCCAGAACGTTGACGATCTCATGAGGCTCCGAGATGGTAGTGGTGATGCCGTGGATGGCCAAGGCCTCGGCGAAACGTGGAGGGGAGAGGAGGGAGGACTCAGGATGTACGTGGGCGTCTATGAGACCCGGTAGGACAAAGGCCCCGTGTGCGTCTATGACTCTCGCGGCGTCACTGGGATAATCACCCACCCCTGCGATGATAGAGCCGCACATGGCGACGTCGGCCGCGAAGAACTCGCCTGTGAAGGGCGAATACACTCGACCTCTCCTTATCAGCAGACTGGGAGGGTCAAGAGCGAGGGCCACGCGCCGGCATTGTTCGCGCTCGTGCATCGTGTGTACTAGAATAGCGTCCGTTCATCCAGTTTGGGGGCCTATTGAGCATTCCTCAGTTGTCGGTGTTCGTGGAGAACAAGCCCGGGCACTTGGCCGATACGCTCGGCACCCTGGCGGGCGGCGGCGTGAACGTGCTTTCGTTCACCATCGCCGATACCGCTGACTACGGCATCCTGCGCATCATCGTCGACCAGGTCGAGCGGGCGAAGGACCTTCTGAACGCCGCCGGCTACGCCGTAGTGGAGCATCCCGTCGCCTGCGCGCAACTTCCCAACGAGCCGGGAGCCCTGGCCTCAGTGGCACGTTTGGTGTCCGGCTCGGGCTTGGACATCGAGTACATCTACCTAGGCGCGCACGACTCCCTGCTTATGAGGACCGAGCAGGTGGATAAACTGGAGAAACTGTTGGTCGATAATGGACTCCGGGTCCTCGGCCCCGGCGATCTTGGCCAACCGAGGGCGTAGGCGACCACGCAGTCGTGAGTTTCGACCAGTTTCTCCAATACGTCTTCAGCGGCGTCACCAGTGGGAGCATCTACGCCCTCACCGCGCTCGGCTTCACGCTGGTCTTCAATGCTACGCAGGTCATCAATTTCTCCCAGGGCCAGCTTGTCATGCTGGGGGGGATGATCGGGGTCGCCCTGTATGGGGTCGGCCTGCCGCTTTGGGCCAGCTTCCTACTGGCGATGGCCGCTGGGGTGGTCATCAGTGTCGCCTTCGAGCGCATCGCCATTCGGCCCCTGTTGCGCGCTGGGGTGCTTGCGCAGGTGGTCGCGACAGTGGGCATGTCGTTCGTCTTTGAAGTCATCGCCATGAAGTCCTGGGGACGCGAACCCGTAGCGCTGCCCGCGTTCTCAGGCGAGAAGCCGATCTTCGTGGGAGGGGCGACGATCGTGCCGCAGACACTCTGGGTGGTGGGTCTCACCCTGGCCATCGTGATCGGTTTGCAGCTCTTCTACCAGAGGAGCCTGTTCGGCAAGGCGGTGCGGGCGTGCGCGGTGGATCCGATCGCGGCGCGTCTGCAGGGCATCTCCTATCGCAAGGTGGTGGTCTTCAGCTTCGCTCTCATGGGGGCGATCTCGGCTGCGGCCGGCGTGATGATCACCCCCATTAGTTTCATGAGCTACCACTCCGGGTCCATGCTGGGGCTAAAGGGCTTCGCCGCAGCCACCTTGGGAGGTATAGGCAGCCCGCTCGGAGCCGTCGTGGGTGGGTTTGCCCTGGGCATCGTGGAGGCGTTGGGGGTGGGGCTCATTTCTTCGGGCTACAAGGACATCATCTCCTTCGGCATCCTGCTTCTTGTGCTCTTTGCCCGGCCGTCCGGCCTGCTGGGGGCAAGGACGGTGGCTAGGTGATGAAGGCCCGGGCCTCAGTCGCTCCATATCTGCGCAGGCACGCCGGCTTCCTGGTCTTGGTCGTTGTGGTCATGACCGTTCCGGCCTACGTGGGCGGCTCCTACTACCTGGGGATCCTGGCCGATATGGCCACGCGGTTCATCATGCTTCTTGGACTGAGTCTCTTGGTCGGCCAGGCCGGGCAGATCTCGCTGGGGCAGGCGGGTTTCGTAGGCATCGGCGGCTACGGTGCGGCTATACTCACCACAAAGATAGGACTCGACCCATGGCTCGCTATAGTCCTGGCGGCCGTGGTGGCCGCGGTGATCGCGGGCTTGGTGGGTATGCCGACACTCAGACTTAGAGGGTACTACCTTGCCATGGCCACTCTCGGGGTCAACGAGATCATCTACGTGCTTCTCAAGCAGCTCAAGAGCTTGACAAACGGTACCGACGGCATCACCGGCATTCCCTCTCTCAAGATCGGGGGACTCGACCTGGGAACGCCGCGGGCGTATCACTTCGTTGTCTGGGGCCTCGCGCTGTTGATGCTGCTCATAGCTCTCAACCTCTCGCACTCGCGGGTTGGCCGCTCTCTTCGGGCCTTGCGCCAGTCGGAGCCTGCGGCCCGGTCTCTCGGCATCGATACCTCCTACCGTAAGGTACAGGTGTTCATGGTGGCGGCGGTGTTCGCGAGCCTGGCCGGCAGTCTCGACGCATACCGTATCCACTACATAGAACCGAATGGGTACGAGATCGCCTTCTCCATCATCCTGATCGCGGGAGTCATCATCGGGGGGCTGAAGAGCATCTGGGGAGCTCTTTGGGGCAGCATCGTGCTCGTGATACTGCGCGTAGTGCTTACCCGCCTGGGCTTGGAGGACTTTCAGAACCTCGTGTTCGGTGTGCTGATGGTCGCTCTGATGGTCTTGTGGTATGGAGACGGCCGGGGGGTGTGGCGCCGCGTCAAGGTATGGATCGCGGCGCGCGGTGCGGGAGAAGATCACCATCTCCGGGCAGAGGAGTGAATAGACCGTGGCCTTGCTGAGCATAGAAGGGGTCTCAAAACGCTTTGGGGGACTGGACGCTCTTAGAGAGGTGAGCTTCGCCGTGCACGAGGGACAGATCAAGGCCTTGATCGGCCCCAACGGAGCGGGAAAGAGCACTCTGTTCAACGTCGCCTCAGGTTCGTACCGTCCCAGCGAAGGGCGGGTAGTCTTCTCTGGAGTCGACGTGTCGAGGAGACCGTCGCACCAGATCTGCCGGCTGGGCCTGGGTAGGACCTTCCAGCACAGTCTGGTCTTCGACGAGATGAGCCTGCTTGAAAACGTAGCAGTGGGCCGCTATTCGAAGACCAAGGCGGGTCTGTTCTCGGCGGCCTTGACGCTCCCTTTGCACCGCAGAGAGGAACGTGAGACTCTCAAGGCTGCCCATGAGGCTCTCCGCCGCGTGGGTCTGGCCGAGCGCGCCGAGGAGCTCGCGGAGAACCTTCCGATGGGTGAGCGGCATCTGCTGGAGATAGCGCGGGCCCTCGCGGCCGAACCGCGCCTGCTATTGTTGGACGAACCGGCCGCGGGCCTGAACGACGACGAGACGGCCCGACTGGCCGACATGGTGAGGAAGATCAGGGACGAGGGAGTGACTGTGCTTCTCGTGGAGCACGACATGGCTTTCGTCATGGAGATATCGGATGACGTGGTAGTGCTCGACTCCGGTCGGAAGATCGCGGAAGGTCCGCCACTGATGATCCAGGACAACGAAGAAGTGATAAAGGCGTATTTAGGAGAGGAGTTGGGGCAATGAGGAAGCGTTCGACGAGAGGGCTCACCATGCTGCTGGCGGTGACGCTGCTGATCACCATGGTGGCTCTGCTGGTGGCCGCATGCGGCGACAACGTCACCACGGAGACGACGGGTGGTGGCTCACAGACGACTGCAGGCGGATCGCAGCCGACGGGCGACCCGATAGTCATAGGCGCCATCGTGTCGGCCACGGGAGCCAACTCGGCCCTCGGGGTCCAGGAGAGCAACGTGCTCAAGATGATGGAGACTCAGATCAACGCAGCGGGCGGAGTCCTTGGTAGGCCCCTCCAGATCATCATCGAAGACGACAAGACCGATTCGGCGGCCGCCGTCACAGCCGCCAACCTACTCATCGACCAGAAGAAGGTTGTGGCTCTCATCGCCGCGACGGGTTCGGCCTCCACGCTGGCAGTGAAGGCGATCACGGCGGCCCAGGGTCTGCCGCAGATGGCGATGGCCGCCGCTAACGACATCACCGACAAAGCGCCGATGGAGTGGATCTGGCGCACCCCACAGAAGGACGCCATGGCCGTAGCCCGGGCGCTCACCTACATTTCGGATAGTCTGGGAGTCAAGAAGATCGCTGTGTTGCATGACGAGAACGCCTTCGGTTCATCTGGCGCTGCGGAGATAGCCGCGAAAGCGGCCGATTACGGCCTCACGATCGTAGCGACGGAGTCGTACAAGACCGACGACGCCGAAGTCATCGCGCAACTCACCAGCATCAAAGGCGCGAACCCCGAAGCGCTGATCGTTTGGGGCACCAACCCTGGACCGGCTCTCGCTGCCAAGGGTATGAAGCAACTCGGCATGACCATCCCCTACATAGGTAGCCACGGCATCGCCAACGCCACGTTCATCAAACTGGCCGGCGACGCCGCGGAGGGCGTGGTCTTCCCGGCAGGGCGCCTGCTCGTCCCCAGTTCCATCACCGACCCCAAGCAGAAGGAAGTCACCGACGCCTTCATCGCAGAGTACAAGAGCGCGTATGGCGATGCGCCCAACACCTTCGCCGGCTACGCCTTTGAGGCGGTCGAGCTCCTGGTGGACGCGATCAACAGAGCGGGCAGCACGGATCCGGCTGCCATCCAGGCGGCCCTGAACGCCACCCAAGGCTGGGTCGGCCCCGACGGCGTGTACAACTACTCCGCGACAAATCACGACGGTCTGACCGCCGACGACATGATCATGGTGAAGATCGAGGGCGGCACCTGGGTGCTGGCGGAGTAGGACAGGGAGACTCAGGGTGCTTCGACTGCACGAGGTCTGCGCCGGATACGGCAGGACTGAGGTGCTCCACTCAGTCGACCTGAGTGTCGACGAAGGGGAGATCCTCACCATCATCGGGGCCAACGGAGCGGGCAAGAGCACGCTGCTGAAGGCCATATCCGGGGTGGTGAGGATCTCCAGTGGTTCGATAGAATTCGCCGGTGAGCGCATCGATGCCCTCGAAGTCGAGGGCATCGTAGCGCGCCGGCTGGTGCAGATACCCGAGGGCCGCAGACTCTTCGCGCCCTTGTCGGTGCAAGACAACCTCACGCTCGGAGCGTACTCGCGAAGACGCGAAGGGCACACCCGTCGACGAGCGGATGGAGAAAGTGTTCGCCATGTTTCCGAGGCTGAAGGAGCGACGAAGCCAGCAGGCGGGCACTTTGTCGGGAGGCGAGCAGCAGATGCTGGCCATCGGGCGTTCCCTTATGGCCGAGCCTCGGCTTCTTTTGCTGGATGAGCCGTCGATGGGTCTGGCGCCCATCATCGTCCGCGATATCTTCAGGAGTCTACGGCAGCTGAGCCAAGAGGGCCTGACCATGGTGTTGGTGGAGCAGGACGCCCGCATCGCCTTAAGCCTGGCCCATCGCGGGTTGGTCATGGAGCGAGGTCGTATCGTGCTGGCGGATACAGCCCAGGCGCTTCTGGACGATCCGGAAGTCCGGGCCATCTACTTCGGCCGGCGTGGGCCCGGCCACAGACGGGGGATGGAGAGCACATGAACGAGATCTGGAACCCTGAGTACGAGAGCATGAGCCGGGGCGAGCTGCGGGAACTGCAGTTCAAACGGCTGCAGATGACACTTCGCTGGGTCTACGAGAACGTCCCCTTCCACCGGGAACGGTGGGTAGCCATGAAGCTGAAGCCGGCCGACATCCGCACGTTGGACGATCTGAGCAAGCTGCCGTTCACGGTGAGGGGCGACTTCAAGGCCGCCTACCCCTACGGTCTGTTCGCATTGCCTCTGGAGAAGGTGATCCGCATCCACGCCTCGTCGGGTACCATGTCAAACCCCACGGTCGTGGGCTACAGCCGCGGGGACCTCAGCACCTGGTCGGAACTATGTGCCCGGGTGGCGGTGGCCGGCGGTGCGCGCTCCCATGACGTGGCCCAGATCTCTTTCGAGTACGGTCTGACCACTGGGGCCTTCGGCATGCACGCCGGGCTGGAGCGCGTGGGCGTGACCGTAATCCCAGCTTCCACCGGCAACACCCAGCGGCAACTGCACATCATGCGCGACTTCAAGACCACCGTGTTCGTGGGCGCGCCTTCATACGCGATGCACATGACCGATGTGGCCGCGGAGACGGGGTTCGACCTGAAGAGCCTGCATCTCCGCGTGGGCTTGTTGGGTTCGGAGCCGTGGACCAACCAGACCAGGGAGGAACTCGAGCGGCGCACCGGTATGTCGGCCAGCGACATCTACGGTCTGTCGGAGGTCATCGGTCCTGGAGTCTCATACGAATGCTTCAACAAGGATGGGCTGCACATCAACGAGGACCACTTCTTGGTGGAAGTGGTCGATCCTGTGAGTGGGGAGCCTGTGCCCGAGGGCAAAGAGGGCGAGTTGGTTTTCACGTCGCTGACCAAGGAGGCGGTGCCGGTGATCCGCTACCGGAGTGGCGACTTGGCGTCGGTCAGCTACCGCCCCTGCGCCTGCGGTAGGATATTTGCGCGTCATAGCAAGGTCTATTCCCGCACGGACGACATGTTCGTCATCCGGGGTGTGAACGTCTACCCGGGTTCCATCCAAGCTGTCCTCTCGGACATGGAGCAGGTGGCACCGCACTACCAGATACTCCTATCCCGAGAAGGCTCGCTCGATCAGATCGAGGTGCAGATCGAGGTAGAGTCCTCCTTCTTGCCCGACGCCGTGAGAAAGCTGCAGGGCATCCAGCATGACGTGGAGGAGAGACTCCGCAGGGAGCTGGGCGTCCGGCCACGGGTGCGCCTGGTCGAACCGAAGACCATCCCCGGCCATCGGGGCGAGAAGCCCAGGGTTATCGACAACCGGGGGGTCTGATACACTGCCGCGAAGGCGATGATCTTCCGGCTGCCAGCCGGTCGCACGAATATCCGTTCTGGAGGTTGCTGTGAACCACCCCGAGTTCTTGTTCACGTCGGAGTCCGTCAGCGAGGGGCATCCCGACAAGATTGCCGATCAGATATCTGACGCAGTGCTGGACGCCGTTCTTAAGGACGACCCCGCCGGCCATGTAGCCTGTGAGACCCTCATCACCACCGGTCTGGTGGTCGTGGCTGGTGAGATCAGCACTACTACCTACGTGGATGTACCTTCGCTCGTTCGTTCGACGATCGAGCGGATCGGCTACACCCGGGCCAAGTACGGATTCGACTCCTCCACCTGTGGAGTGGTCACCGCCCTCCACGAGCAATCCCCCGATATCAATCAAGGAGTCCAAGCCGCCCTCGAATGCCGGGTGGACCCGCAGGATTCCGACGCTCTGGACTGCCAGGGGGCCGGTGATCAGGGCATGATGTTCGGGTACGCGTGCACGGACACGCAGGAGCTCATGCCTATGCCCATCCTGCTCGCGCACCGGCTGGTGCACCGCATGAGCGAGGTCCGCAAGGGCGGCGTGCTCAACTACCTTCGCCCAGACGGCAAGAGCCAGGTCACGGTGCGGTACGTCGACGGCAAGCCAGAGTTCATCACCGCGGTCGTGCTGTCGACTCAGCACAAAGACGGCATAGACATCGACCTGCTCATGAGACCAGATCTTATCGATCACGTGATCAAGCCGGTGCTGCCTGAGGGCCTATACGACCCGGAGTTCAAGAAGACGAAGCTCTATGTGAATCCCACCGGCAAGTTCGTCGTGGGCGGTCCTATGGGCGACACCGGTCTCACCGGCCGCAAGATCATAGTCGACACCTACGGCGGTTTCGGCAGGCATGGAGGAGGCGCTTTCTCGGGCAAGGACCCGTCGAAGGTGGACCGCTCGGGGGCCTATGCCGCGCGGTGGGTCGCCAAGAACGTCGTCGCCGCCGGACTGGCGGACAAGTGCGAGATAGAGATCGCCTACGCCATCGGCGTGGCCCATCCGGTGAGTGTCATGGTTGAGTGCTTCGGCACCGAGAAGGTCGATCCGGCCAAGATCTCGGAACTGGTGAGCACCCACTTCGACCTGCGGCCGGCCGCCATCATCCGCGACCTGCGGCTGCTGCGGCCCATCTACGAGAAGACCGCGGCCTATGGACATTTCGGCCGGGAAGATGCCGACTTCACGTGGGAGGCCACCGACAAGGCCGACGATCTGCGCAAAGCCGCCGGACTGGGCTAGGAGGCCGCTGGCCGTCACCCCTCGGGGCGCGGCGGGGTCGCTGGAGGTGATGGTGGCGCCGCTCATTGATGAGGAAGCGTGCGGGGTGGTCCAGGTTGTGCCGCTTCTGAAGTTGAGCCATCTTGGCGACCGGCGGTACGACTACAGAGTGCCAACTGGGCTCTCGGGACGTATCGTCGTGGGGTCGGTGGTGAATGCTCCCTTCGGCCGGCGCAGTGCACGCGCGGTGGTGGTGGGCCTGGAGGGGGCGGGAGAGGGTGACCCTGCCGGACTGCGTGACCTGGAAGCGGTCGCCGATCAGAGCATCCCGGAGGAGTTGGTCACGCTCGCGGGCGCTGTCGCCGAGCGATATCTGTCCACCCTTGAATCGTGTCTACGCCTGGTCGTTCCGCCTACGGCGGGTAGCTCTGGGATTCGGGGCGGACGTCCGCAGCACGCGTGGGTGACCAGAAGCTCGGAGCCATCTGCCCAAGGGGTGGAGGAGAGGCCCCTTACGGCCAAGCAGAAGGCGCTGCTTGGAGCGATCCCTCCCGGTGGAGCCTCTCGCTGCACTGCTGTGCAGCCAGGTGGGAGTAGGAGTGACGGTCTTGAGGGCGCTGGTCAGCAGGGGATTGGCAGAACTTGGAGAGTCTCCCAGCCAGGCTAGCGCTGCGGATGAGGAGACTGCGGGGGTGCTAGGGGTGGGGCCGCAACTGTGGCCGGAGCAGGAACAGGCCGTGCGCGATCTGGTGGAGGCGTACGAGGCGCCCGGACTCGCGCGCCGGCTTCTGTGGGGGGTGACCGGCAGCGGCAAGACCGAGGTCTACCTGCAGGTGGTCGCCCGCGTCCTGCGCGATGGGGCCGGCGCTATCCTGCTGGTGCCGGAGATCGCGCTCACGCCGCAGATGATCGAGCGGGTCCGCGCCCGTTTCGGCGACGCGGTCGGGGTGCTTCACAGCGGACTGCCTCCGGCGGCCAGGAGGCGCGAATACCGCCGTATCGCGGAGGGCGAAGCGCGAGTCGTGGTAGGGGCGCGGTCCGCGGTGTTCGCGCCGGTGGCGGATCTCCGCTTGGTCATAGTCGACGAGAGCCACGACGGTTCCTATAAGCAGGAAGAGGAGCCCAGGTATCACGCCGGCACCGTGGCGGAACTGCGCCTTCGGGGCAGGGGAGGCCTGTTGCTAGAAGGGAGCGCCACCCCGGCGGTGGAGACCGTCAGTCGCCGTGGGCGAGTGTCTGCGCTTGACCCGCCGTGCTGCCGGAAGCATGCCCGAGTGCGAGACGGTGGACATGCGGCATCAGGGAGGAGGCCAGCTGCTCGCGCCGCGAAGCCGGGATGCCCTGGCTGAGACGCTGCGGCGCGGAGAACAGGCCATCGTCCTGCTCAATCGGAGGGGCTTCGCCGGGTACGTCCATTGCGAACTCTGCGGTCACGTCATGACCTGCGGCGACTGCGAGCTGTCGCTCACCTACCACAGCCGAGAGCGCAGGCTCATATGCCATCACTGCGGCCGCGCGTACGTTCAACCGCCATTGTGTCCCGCTTGCGGGCAGGCGCCCCTGACCAAGGCGGCTCCAGGGACGGAGCGGCTGGACAGGGAACTGCGGAAATTCGTTCCGCACGACACGTGTTCCGCTTGATTCGGACGTTCTCACCAGTGGAGCGCGAGTGCGGGCGGTGCTTCAGGACTTCGCCTCCAAGCGGCCTTCAGTGCTCGTGGGAACGCAGATGGTCGCCAAGGGGCACGACTTCGCCGACGTGACCCTGGTAATAGTCGCAGACGCCGACACAGGGCTCTACATACCCGACTTCCGCGCGGCCGAGAGGACCTTTCAGTTGTTGACCCAGGTGGCGGGCCGCGCTGGGCGAGCTGAGCGCCCGGGCCGCGTGCTGGTACAAACCTGGAATCCGCAAGTGCCCTGTATTAGAATGGCGCTGGAGCGGGACGAAGAGGCTTTCTACGGCCTGGAATTGGAGTCCCGGCAGAGGCTAGGGTACCCGCCCTTCGCCGAGTTGGTCCGCTTGATGACCGTGGCTGAGGAGAGCGGGCTTGCGGAGCTGGGCGCGCGCCACCTTCTCGATCGGCTGGGTCCGCTATTTCGGGGCGAGGGAGTTGCACGGCCCGGTGCGGCTGCCGACCCTGCGGGGCCGGAGCCGCTGGCATCTTCTGGTCGCCGCGCGGGACGGGCAGAGGGCGCGCGCGATCGTGGGCCAGGCGCTGACGCAGCTTCGGGATCCCTACCGGCATCGCGGTGTCAGGCTTCTGGTGGATGTCGATCCGATGTCCTTTGGTTGAGATCCGGGAAAGACGGATCTAGGACACAAATGAGCGCAAAGCGAGGGGATTTCAGCATGGCACCGTTTCAGAAGCGTCGTCTGGGGCAACTTCGGGTCTTGGGCGATCCCGTGCTGAAGCAGCCGACCGTCCCTGTCACTGTCTTCGACAGCAAGCTCGAGAAGCTGGCCGGCCTGATGCTGGAAGTCATGGAGCGCGAGGAAGGCGTGGGCTTGGCGGCCAACCAGATCGGTGTGCTGAGCAGGGTCCTGGTGTGGAGGCACCCGGAGATCGAGACGGAACGCTACGTGTTCGTGAACCCCCAGATCGTGGAACGATCGGAGACGTGCTGCACCGAGTCGGAGGGTTGTCTGTCGGTGCCGGGTGCAAGCATGGAGGTCACCCGCGCCGAGGAGGTAGTGGTGGAAGCTCAAGACTTGGCCGGGGAGCCCCTGTCGGTTCATGTCACCGGGCTGCTGGCCCGCATAATCCAGCATGAGGTCGACCACCTGGATGGATACCTCATATTGGATCGCACTTCGCCCGAAGAACGGCGCCGGGTTCTGAAGAGAGCTGCGCGAGCGGTCCCTAGCGGCGGGAACGTGAACTTCGCATTCGCTGGTACTCCGGAGTTCTCCGCGTGGTTGCTCTACAACCTCGCCAAGCTCGGACACCGCCCGTCGCTGGTCATCTCCCAACCCGACCGCCCCAAAGGCCGAGGCCTTCGGGTGACGTCCACTCCAACGGCTGCTGAGGCGCAGCGACTGGGTCTTGAATGCGTGCAGACCGAAGACATCAACGACCCGGCGTTGATCGCGCGCATGCTGGAGGGCGGGGTGTCCGCCTTGCTGGTGGCTTCGTTCGGGCAGATGCTTCAGCGCCCGCTGCTCGAGGCCTTGCTGTGTCTCAACGTGCACACCTCACTGCTGCCCAAGTACAGAGGGGCGGCACCCATCGAGCGGGCGCTGGCGGCGGGGGAGACCCAGACGGGTGTGACCGTCATGCGGGTGACTGAGAAGCTTGACACTGGGCCATGGGCGCTGCAAACGTCGCTCTCTCTGAGTCTGTTTGACGATGCCGCGTCGGTCGCGCGGGCTCTTGGGGTGCTGGGAGCTATAGGGGCGGGGCACGTGATGACGGCGCTTCCGGAGGGGAGCGTGGTGTGGACCGAGCAGACCGGGCCGTGCTTCGTACGCTACGAAACTCACGAGAAAGGACGGCGTCCTCGACCCTACCTCGGGAGCGAAGGCCCTCCATGACCGGATCCGGGCCGTGAGCCCCGCCATAGGTGCGCGGGCGGCAAGCGGGGGTCTGGAGTTCAAGGTGCTGCGCAGTTGGCCCTACGGGCAGTCCGGGTCGCCGGAGCTGCCTTCCGGGGCCTCAGATGTGGCTGGAAAGGCGGGAAGGATCGCCGTGGCCAAGGATCGGATGTTCATCGGCTGCGCCGAAGGGGCCATTGAGGCTCTCGTTCTCCAGCCGGCCGGCAAGTGCCGCATGGGGGCGGCGGACTTCTTGCGGGGGTACGGCTGTCGCTTGAGAGGCGCTTTGGAGCCGCCCGCGGGTGTGTTCTCTTCGAGGTGCGCCGAGTCCGGAGAGGAGGAGGACTCATGAGCGTGCCTCAAAGGTTCTACGAGGAAGTGCACCTGTTGCCATCCATCCTGTCCGCCGACTTCTCTCGTCTGGGCGAGCAGGTGGGCAGGGTCATGGATGCGGGCGCGAGCATCATCCACGTGGATGTGATGGACGGGCATTTCGTCCCCAACATCACCATGGGTCCGTTGGTGGTGCAGAGTCTTGCGCCTCTAGTGCACGGACGCGGCGGCGTCTTCTCGGTGCACCTCATGATCGAGCGACCCGAGGACTACCTCGAGGCGTTCGTGAAGGCAGGCGCCGACGCGGTGAGCGTGCACGTCGAGGCCTGCTCTTCGCTCTATCACGCCATCGAGGCACTTAAGACACTGGGCGCGGGGGCCGGAGTGGCCCTGAACCCGGGGACGAGCCCCTCGGTGGTCCGGGAGGTGGCCGCTCTGGTGGACTATGTGCTGGTGATGACCGTGAATCCAGGATTCGGCGCCCAGGAGCTCATCGAGCCGGCTCTCGCCAAGGTTCCCGAGATCAGGCGGATGCTGCCGGCGGGCAAGGCCATCGAGGTGGACGGGGGGGTGCACCGGGACAACATCAGGAGGGTGGTCGATGCTGGCGCGAACTGGATCGTGACCGGATCGGCCGTCTTTGGCGCCGACGATCCCAAGGACCGAAGCCGTCGCGCTGCAGGAACTTATGGTAGGTCGCCTCCCGGTGTGATAGATTCTGCGCTGCACCGTGATGGTGCGCGACGAGATAAGGTCTTCGGGGTCGGGTGAGATTCCCTACCGGCGGTGATAGCCCGCGAGCCCTCAATAGGGGCAGACCAGGTGAGATTCCTGGGCCGACAGTAAAGTCTGGAGGAGAGAAGGCCGGAGCGGGACTGTGCATTCCCGCTTACCGCGACCCCTGGGCCCACGGCTGAGGGGTTTTTTGTTGCCTTTGGAGAGATAGAGACGCTTCCTACCTAGAGCGGGCCTGGAGCTTGCCGAGAGGGGACGGGGCTGCACCAGCCCCAATCCGGTGGTGGGCGCGGTCATCGTCGGGGAGGAGAGGATCGTGGGTGAGGGCTGCATGTCGGCCCTGGGCGCGACCACGCCGAGGTGGCGGCTATCAAGGACGCCATTGCATCGAAGTGGTGCACGTGTTGAGTCGGCATCCAGCCTGGGGGAGTGGCAGGCCACCGGGCAGAGTCTGCGCGGGCGCGACCATGTATGTGACTCTCGAACCGTGCTGCACCTACGGACGCACCCCGCCTTGCACCGAGGCGCTGATGGCCGGCGGGCTTCGCTCGCGTCGTGGTGGGGGCAGTGGATCCGACCCCCAGGTGAACGGCAGGGGCCTGGAAATACTGCGGGCTGCCGGGATGCAGGTGGACCTGGCCGACGGGACCTGGCCCACCGGTGAGCGTCAGAACGACGGGCTGCGCAAGGTGATCGCAACAGGTCTTCCCTTCGTCACCTACAAGTACGCCATGACTCTGGACGGCAGAGTGGCCACCGATTCGGGTGACTCCCGCTGGATATCGGGCGCTGAGAGCCGGGCTTTGGTTCACCAGTGGCGCAGCTGGTCGGATGCGGTCGTCGTGGGGGCGGGCACCGTGAAGCGCGACGATCCGCGGCTGACTGCGCGAGAGGTGGCCTGCGCACGTCAGCCTCTGCGCGTCGTCGTGGACGGCGGCTCTCCCTGCGTAGGCAGCAGACCGGATCTTCGAGACGCTGAAGGACGGCGCGGTCCTCGTGTTCTGTGGCACCGGAGGTCGGGGAGGCACGGCGAACGGTGAGGTGGAGTCCTGGGGGGTCGAGACGGTGGACGGGTCACCCGGGACGCCGGCGGCGGCCTGGACCCGCTCGAGTGTGTGACGAGACTGACTGTCGCGGGACGTACAGACCGTGCTACTCGAAGGGGGGCCCACGTTGGCGGCGGCCTGGTGGGCCGCCGGGCTGATCGACAGGTGGCGGCCTTCGTCTGCCCGCAAGATCGTCTCCGGCAGGCGCATCGGGGAGCCCCTGTTCGCGGCGGGGGTCCAGCTGCCATGGAGGAGCGCACGCGGCTGCGTGAGGTGGAGGTGCGGCAGATCGGCTCCGACACCATGATATCCGGCTACACGGGAGAGCCGTTCTGATGTTCACGGGACTGATCGAAGAGGTGGGGCTGGTCCAGCGGCTGGAGCGGCGGGGCGAGAGGTGGGCGTCTGAGCATCCAGGCTCGGAAAGTGCTGGACGGCACCGTACTTGGCGACTCCATCGCCGTCAGCGGTGCATGTCTGACCGTGGTCGACCTGCGCAGAGATGGGTTCACGGTGGACTGCATGCCCGAGACTCTCCTTGATACCACCCTGGGGCACGTGGTTTCGAGTGCCTCGGTGAACCTCGAGCGCTCTCTGGCCTTGGGGGGGAGGCTAGGAGGGCACTTTGTATTGGGCCACGTCGATGCCGTGGCTGAGGTCATGGACATCGTACGCAGGGGAGTCGGCCTGGGAGGTTCGCTTCTCTCTACCGGCGGCCGTTGCAGGCCTGCGTGGCACCCAAGGGCTCCATCGCGATCGACGGGATGTCGCTCACGAGTCATGCGGGTCGAGACCGCAGTTTCGAGGTGGGGATCATCCCGCACACCTTGAAGGAGACAACGCTGGGGTTGGTCAAGGCGGGGATGCATGTCAACCTGGAGGCCGACGTACTGGCCCGCTACGTACAGCGGGCTATTGTCGGGGCGTGAGGATGAAAGTGGGAGCGCAACGGGCGCTTCCGGCGGCCTCACAGAGACGCTACTGAGGGAGCAGGGGTTTGTATGAGAGACGAAAGCGCATTTCGCGACCATCGAGGAGGCCCTGGAGGAGATGAAGGCCGGCCGGATGGTGGTCGTGGTGGACGATGAGGACCGGGAGAACGAGGGCGACCTGACCATGGCCGCCCAGTTCGTTTCAGCCCGAGGCGATCAACTTCATGGCCGTGCACGGCCGGGGGCTGATCTGCCTGTCTATCACCGAGGAGCGGGCGCAGACGCTGCGTCTGCACCCGATGGCGCGCGACAACCAGTCCCGATTCGGTACTGCCTTCACCGTGTCCATCGAGGCCAGGCAGGGTGTGACTACCGGCATCTCGGCTGCCGACCGGGCTCGCACTATCCAGGTGGCCATCGACCCCGAAAGCGTTGCGCCGAAGACCTGGTCCGACCGGGACACGTCTTTCCGCTGGTGGCGCGCTCTGGGCGGCGTCCTGGCTCGGGCCGGGCAAACCGAAGCGGCGGTCGACCTGGCCCGCATGGCGGGACTCATTCCGGCCGGGGTCATCTGCGAGATCATGAACGAAGACGGCACGATGGCGCGGGTACCGGACCTTGTGGGGTACTGCGAGCGTCACAGCCTTAAGATGGTCACAGTGGCCGACCTGATTCGGCACCGCCGCCGCACGGAGAAGCTGGTGCGCCAGGTGGCCGCTGTGCGCATGCCCACGAGCGTTCGGCGACTTCATGGCCTACGGATACGAGAGCCTTCTGGACGGGGAGCAGCACCTGGCCCTGGTCAAGGGAGACGTGGCCGGCAAGGAGAACGTCCTGGTGCGGGTTCACTCCGAGTGCCTCACTGGGGATGTTTTCCACTCCTTGCGTTGCGACTGCGGGGACCAGTTGGAGGCGGCGATCGCTCGATATCCAGCGAAGAAGAGGAGGGCGTGGTCCTCTATATGGCCCAGGAGGGCCGGGGAATCGGCCTGCTCAACAAGCTGCGAGCCTACGAGTTGCAGGAGCAGGGCCTGGATACGGTCGAGGCCAACGTCGAGCTGGGGTTTGCCGCGGACCTTCGCGACTACGGCGATCGGTGCGCAGATCCTCAGCGATCTGGGGCTGACCTCTATCCGCATCATGACCAACAACCCTCGCAAGCTGGTGGGCCTGGAGGGATATGGACTGACCATCACCGAACGCGTGCCGCTGGAGGCTAGACCGCACCAGCGCTAATCTCCGCTATCTGCAAGCGAAGAAGGACAAGATGGGGCACATCCTCCATCATCAGGGACTGCAATACGTCGACGGACGAAGGGAAGGACGAAGAGGATGAGTGACAAGGGACGGGTATTCGAGGGTTTTCTCAAGGGGGATGGACTTCGTTTCGGCATAGTGGTCAGCCGGTTCAACGAGTTCATCGGCAGGCAAGCTGCTCACGGGGGCGCAGGACTGCCTCACCCGGCACGGCGTCGCGGTCGCCGACGTCGACGTCGCCTGGGTCCCCGGTGCTCTGGAGATCCCGTTGATGGCTCAGCGGATGGCCAAGAGCAAGAGATACGATGCGGTGATCTGCCTGGGCGCGGTGATCAGGGGTTCGACGCCGCACTTCGACTACGTGGCCGGAGAGGTGGCCAAGGGAGTGGCGAGTGTGCAGCTGGAAAGCGGCGTGCCCGTCATCTTCGGGGTGTTGACCACTGAGACGATCGAACAGGCCGTCGAACGGGCCGGGACCAAGTCAGGCAACAAGGGCTGGGATGCGGCCGTGTCCGCTGTAGAGATGGCGAATCTCGTGCGGAGACTCGACGAGAGCGCCAAATAGGCGCTTCCTGGAGGCGCCTGGCACACACTCGGCGGCTGGGGCTTCATTCCGAAACGACCTCTCAGGGAGCAAAAGAAACGGGCGCCGTGAGGGGCGCCCGTAGGTGGCGGTCAGGATGGCCAGCGGGCGGCTAGGCTACTTTCTGCACCTTGTGAGCCTTGAGGCACTTGGCGCACACGTAGGCCCTGGTCGGCTTGCCGTCGAGCTCGATGCGGATCTTCTGAACGTTGGGATCCCAGCGGCGCGGGGTGGCGCGCATGGAGTGGCTTCTATTGTTGCCGAAGCTTGGCTTCTTGCCGCAGATCACGCACACCTTGGACATACCCGCGCATCCTTCGTTTGATTTGCCCGTGTTCAGAGTGCCATAGTATGCCGCAGCTCTGGGCGGCAATGACAAGGGGCCGTGCGAGAACGGAGAGCCTTCGCGGTCATCGGGTACGGTAGAATACCGCACACCGTCGAGCATGCGAAACGGGGAAAGGAGACCGCCATCTTCACCAAAGACATGTCGATGATGGAGGCGCTGCAGGCCGATCCTCGAGCCCGTGAAGTGTTCGCCGCCCACGGCATGGGCTGCGTAGGTTGCATGGGCGTCAGCATGGAGTCCATCGAGGACGGGGCGAGAATGCATGGGATCGACCCGGAGACCGTTCTTCGCCGAGCTCAACAAGCTTGTCTCCGCCCAGGAACACAGTCCGAGGAGTAGGCTCGCCGTTCAAGGACCATGGAGGACAAGCACGTGACTCTGGCAGAGGCGGAGGAGACCGCCGGCGGGCGCATGGTCATCACCGATCGGGCGATCGCCGACATCGTCGGTTGGACCGTTCTTGAGTGCTACGGCGTGGTAGGCATGGCTTCGCCCAATCTGCGCCAGGGAGTAGCGTCGCTGCTCTCGCGCGACCGACTGCACCAAGGCATCAAAGGTGGAGCAGGACGCCGACCAACTTCGCGTCAAGCTCTACATCATCGTGGAGTACGGTCTGAACGTGGCCGAGGTCGCGGGGAATGTGCGTTCCCAGGTCGCCTACAACGTGGAGAAGATGATCGGTCGTCCCATCACGGCCCTGCAGATCTACGTGCAAGGGGTCAGGGTTGGCGAATAGCAGCGACGGAGCGCTGCTCACGGTCTCCCAGGCCCGGTCTCTTCTGGCGGCCGGCTTTCAGGCCTTGGAAGAGCGCAAACAAGAGATCAACGACCTGAACGTCTACCCGGTACCCGATGGCGACACCGGCACCAATCTCGCGCTGACCATGCGGGGCGATACTGGACACGCTTGCCAAGGTTCCCGACGATCTGTCCGAGCATGAGTTGTGCGCGGCCATCTCGCAGGCGGCGCTCATGGGCGCACGTGGCAACAGCGGCGTGATTCTGTCGCAGATCATTCGAGGGGCCATGGAGGTCCTCGGACAGGGCGGGCCCGTGACGACGGAAACGCTGGTCGTCGGCCTTCGGCAACGCGACCGACACCGCCTACAGAGCGGTGCGCAGGCCGGTCGAAGGGACCATGCTGACGGTCCTCCGAGAGATGGCTGAAGCAGCCGCCGAGGCTCCGGCTGGCGATGGCAGAAGGCCATTCATGGAGCACGTGGTCGCCGCGGGCTGGAGGAGCGTGGAGAGGACGCCCTCCCTCTTGCGCGTTCTGGCTGATGCGGGGGTGGTC
This sequence comes from uncultured Actinomycetes bacterium, assembly GCA_963784835.1. Classification (GTDB taxonomy): domain Bacteria; phylum Actinomycetota; class Thermoleophilia; order RBG-16-64-13; family RBG-16-64-13; genus RBG-16-64-13. The sequence continues at coordinate 201,113 of CAWASM010000006.1, forward strand.
GACGCAGGGGGGTATGGTCTGGTGGTGTTCGTGGAGGGGGCGGCCGACGGCCGGCGCCGATTGGGCAGACGCCCATCGCACCGCTAGGATCGGCTCGCCCCTGGTCACGCGCAGGCCCCTACGAGCCGGAGGCTGCCGAGGAAGAGAGCGAGTTCACGTATTGCACGAGCTTCCTGCTGAGCGGGCAAGCTCTGGACAAGGCCGCTCTGGAGGAGGAGCTCGGCCAGTCTGGGAGACAGCCTGCTGGTGGTCGGCGACAGCGGTCGGCTCAAGGTCCACGTGCACACCGATGATCCGGGCCAGGTGCTGAGTCGGCCGGCTCTCGGGCGTGCTCAGCGAGATCGAGATCGACAACATGAAGAAGCAGACCGCCGCCCGCACGCGAGCGCCTGGCGCAGGCGGCAGACGAGGCCCAGGCCGAAGCGGGCTCACGCAGGTGGTCGCCGTGGTGGCCGGTGAGGGCAACAAGGCGCTGTTCCGCAGCCTGGGCGTGGATCTCATCGTCGACGGCGGGCAGTCGATGAACCCCTCGGCTGAGGACCTCATCCGCGCGGTGGAACGGGCCGCTGCTCCTTCGGTGGTCATCCTCCCCAACAACGGCAACGTGATCATGACGGCCGAGCAGACGACTCGTGCTGACCGGACGCGATGTTATGTGGTGCCCAGCCGGTCCGATCCAGGCGGGTCTGAGCGCGGCGGTGGCCTATGAGAAGCGCAACCCGGGCGCCGCGAACGCCGAGGAGATGCGCGGCGGCTATGAGAACGTGGCTGACCGGGGAAGTCACGCGGGCGGTCCGAAGGACTCGCTCGTGGACGGGGTGCAGATAAGGCTGGACGAGTACATAGGCCTGGTGGACGAGCGGGTGGTGGTCGCTGTCGCCAGACATGGAGTCGGTGATAGAGCGAGGTCGTCACCGCGCTTGCTCGATGGAGGTCGGGAGATGCTGACGGTGCTTCTTGGTGAGGGTGAGGAGGCTGGTGCGGGCTGCCGAGATGGTCGAAGTGCCCGGGCGCCGCTATCCGGAGGTCGAGATCGACGTGCACGAAGGCGGACAACCCTTCTATCCGGTATTGCTGGCGGCCGAGTAGACAGTCGCGGCGACCAGAGCGAGGAGGGCGAGAGTATGATCGTCAACCGGGAAACCACGGCCATCGTCGTCGACTCCACGGCCGACCTGCCCGAGCCATCTGGCGAGCGACCCGAACATCACCATGGTCCCTCTCACGGTCTATTTCGGTGAGGAAGCCTATCCTGGATTGGGTGGAGATCAAGCCGGCGGAGTTCTACTGAGAAGCTCGAGGCGGCTCCCGCGCTCCCGCGCACCTCGCAGCCATCGCGCCGGGGCGTTTCTGGAGGAGTACAAGACGACTGCGCGAGACGGTACGAGCGGGTCTATTCCGTCCATCTGAGCGGCAAGTTCAGCGGCACGTGGGCGAGCGCTGAGGTGGCCCGCGAGCCAGATCGACGGGCGTCAAGGTCGTCGACTCGGAACTCGCCACCGGGGGCATCGCGCTCCTGGTCGACCGGATAATCGACCTGCATGGACCAGGGCACGCCCGAGGAAGAGTTCGACGCCTACATCGAGCAGTTCTGCGGCAGAGAAGATCTTCTACTTCCTGCCGACCACCCTGGACCAGCTGTACAAGGGTGGCCGGATCGGCGGGCTTCTCATCTTATGGGGACCTGCTCAACATCAAGCCGGTCCTGACCATCGACCGAGGGCGTCATCGACGTGCACAAGAAGGTCCGAGGCCTGCGGCAGGCCCTGGAGGCCATGCGCGACGGAGTGCTGGAGCACACACGAGCCGGGTACCACCATGTACGTCGGGCCTGTCTCACTGGCCTGAACGAGCCGGTGACTGCGCAGTTGCGCGCGCTCATGCGAGGGAGTGAGCGACCGCAGCATCGAGATCAGGCTGACCAGCATAGTCGGTTCGGTCATAGGCACCTACACAGGGCCGCGGAGCGGTCGGCCTCGAGCTGTCATCCAGGAATGAGCGCCGCCACAAGGGGTGGGGTGCACTACCCCTTGGGCTGTGCGTCTGAGCTGTCCTCGGCGACGGTCGCCGGCGCTGCCCGGCACTTCCAAGGTGACGCTCGACCCGGCAGGCTGGAGCGACCCGTCGCCGACTGCGCGGAGTGGGCAAGACCACCGAACACAAGCTGCGCGCCATGGGGATCAGAACGGTGCGCGATCTCCTGCTGCACCTTCCCTTTCGGCACGAGCCCCCTTCGCGCGTCGCCGGCGTTGCCGGCATCTGCGTCGGGGAAGAGATGACTTTGCGGGTGCAGGTGGTCTCCTGCGCTGTTCGCGAGACGGCAAGACGCCGGGTGAAGGTGCTCGAGGCGTTGGTCTCCGACGACACCGGCAGCGTCCTGGCCACCTGGTACAACCAGGCCTACCTGGAGGCGGCCTTCCGCGAGCGCCCGGAGGTGCTGCTGAAGGGGTGCTGGTCACGACAGCGTGGCGCGTCTACCTTCCTGGTCAAACGACACGAGATACTCGAGCGAGGCAGGCGAGAGCCGCCACATCCTGGGCCTGGTGCCCGTGTATCCGAGCACCGCCGATCTGAGCGTGCGGACCATCCGCACCATTCTGCACGAAGCGGCGCCCCGCGCGCGCAACCTGCATCGATCCTCTTCCGGCCGAACTGCTGGCCCGGAGGCGCTACCCGGCGAGAGGCCGAGGCCGTGCTGGCCTGCCACTTCCCGGAGCAGCCATCAGGGAGGCTGCAACGGGCGCGTGAACGGCTGGCCTTCGAGGAGTTGCTGCTGCTGCAGATCGCCGTGTTGGAGCAGCGGCAAGTCCAAGGATGGGCAGCGCCGGGCGCGTGCTCTGGCAGCCCCGGCGGAGCTCGCGACCGGATTCTTCGAGGCGGCCTTCCCGTTCGCGCCCACGAGCGCCCAGACGCGGGCGATAGGCGAGATCGAAGGGGATCTGGTGCGGACCGTGCCCATGCGGCGGCTGCTGCACGGCGATGTCGGCTCGGGCAAGACCATGGTGGCGGCGTACTGCCTGCTGCAGGGCGTGGAGCAAGGGGGCCAGGCGGCGCTGATGGCTCCAACAGAGGTGCTGGCCGACCAGCACTACCTCGGGCTGTCGGAGCAGCTGCCGGGCTTGGGGGTGAGGGTCCGTCTGCTCAAGGGCAGCCAGTCCGCCGGCGAGCGGCGCGCGCGTGCGAAGAAGGCTATCGAGAGTCGGCGAGGCCGATGTGGTGGTGGGGACGCACGCCCTGATCCAGGAAGGAGTGCGGTTCCACGATCTGCGGCTGGCGGTGGTCGACGAGCAGCACCGGTTCGGGGTCGCGGCAGCGGGACGCCATCATTGCCGCCGGGGAAGGCAGGGCGAGGGCATCTGGCCGCACACCCTGCACATGTCGGCGACACCTATCCCACGGACTCTCAGTCTGACCCTCTACGGAGACCTGGATGTGAGCGTGCTGGACGAGATGCCCCCGGGCAGGCGGCCGGTTCGTACCCGCTTGGTGTTCGCCGACTCCGAGGCTCGCATGTGGGAGTTCGTGCGCGCAGAGCTGGCTCGGGGCAGGCAGGCGTACGTGGTCTGTCCGCTCATCGAGGAAAGCGAGACCCTGCAGACGGCCTCTGCCCGGCGTACCTTCGAAGACCTGGGTGCGGGGGAGTTGGCGGGTTTCCGTCTGCGGCTTCTCCACGGCCAACTCCCCGCTGCGGAGAAGGCCGCGGCCATGGCGGCCTACGCCGCGGGAGAGGCGGACGTTCTGGTGAGCACGTCGGTGATCGAGGTAGGCGTGGACGTTGCGAACGCCACGGTCATGGTCATCATGGGGCGCTCGACGCTTCGGACTGTCGCAACTGCACCAGTTGCGGGGTCGGGTGGGCCGGGGAGCCCAGGAATCGCACTGCTTCCTCTGGTCGAGGGAGAGGACGAGGCAGTACTGGAGCGACTGGCGCTGTTCGCCCGTACCACCGATGGCTTCGAGCTGGCGGAGGCCGATCTCGCTGGCAGAGGCGAAGGTCAGCTGTTCGGGGAACGACAGTCCGGGCTGGGCGATCTGGAGGTGGCTTCACTTCTGCGCGACAGCGAGTTGCTGGAGGAGGCGCGTATGGAGGCTGAGGCGCTACTGGCCAAGCTAGAAACAGCGAACAGCCGGCCGCGGTGCGTTTGCTGCTTGAGGCCGCGGAAGCCCGGTTCGCCGACAAGATCACGTGGATGGCGCGGGCGTGAGCGCGGCCCACCGTCTGGAAGGTTGCGCATCGTGGCGGGTACCAGGCGGGGCAAGTGCATCAAGGTGCCTCGCGGGGAAGGGCTCCAGGCCAACCAGCGAAAAGGTGCGCGAGGCGATCTTCGGTGCTCCTCGGTCCGATTGGGGGCTCTGAGCGTACTCGACCTGTTCGCCGGCACCGGCGCCTTGGGTCTGGAGGCGCTTTCGCGGGGAGCGCGCAGTTGCGTCTTTGTGGAGAACGACCCGGAGTGGCCGCCGCGGTCATGCGCGAGAACATCGGTGGCTCTGGGATACGAGCCGAGTGCCCGGGTCATCGGAGACCGGCTATCACGCGCGCCCTCAATGGCCTGGCCCAGGCGGGAACAGGCTTTCGATTTGCTCTTTGTGGACCCTCCTTATAGAATGCTTGCGGAAGTGGAAGTATTGCTGACGCCGCTGCTGCCGTCTGTCATGTCGGTCGATGGCGTGGCTGGTCATCGAGGGTGACAGGAAATCGTATGCGTGACCATGGGCGAGACCCCAGTGTTCGAACGGGTGTACGGCGACACGAAGGTCACTATGGTCAGAATGAGGAGGAATATCCGGTGAAGACCGCTCTTGTCCCGGCACGTACGACCCGGTGACGGTGGGCCACGTAGACATGATCGCGCGGTGCAGCGCCATGTTCGACGAGGTCGTGGTGGCCGTGGTTGACGATTCCTTCCGCAAATCGGTGATGTTCGGCATCGAGGAGCGGGTGCAGCTTCTTGGAGGAGTCGACGAAGCATCTGCCGAATGTTAGGGTCACCGTCATGCACGGTCTTGTGGTCAAGCTCGCGCGTGAGGTGGGGGCGAGCGTCTTGGTCAAGGGACTTCGGGCCCTCACGGATTTTGAGTACGAGTTCCAGATGGCGCAACTCAACCGCAAGCTGGACTCCGAGCTTGGAGACGATGTACCTTATGGCCTCGCCGGAGTACTCATTCCTCAGTTCGAGTGGAGTGAAAGAGATAGCCAAGTTCGGCGGCTGTGTGAGCGACCTTGTTCCCGAGGTGGTCAAGCGTCGTTTCGCCGAAATGTATCGGATACGGTGGAGGGCTAACGGATGGACGTTCTCGTTCTGATCGACAAGCTGGATGACCTTGTCCACGGGGCGAGTACTTTTCCCATGACCGATAAGGTCATGATCGACCGGGATGAGATATACGACTTGCTCGACCAGATGCGAGCCACCATCCCCGAGGAGATCAAGCAGGCGCGTTGGATCGTCAAGGAGCGTCAGGAGATGCTCCAGGAGGCCAAAGAGGAGTCCGAACGCATCCTCACGGAGGGCCGGGATGAAGCGCAGCGGCTGGCCAGCGAGCAAGAGGTGGTCAAGCGCGCCCAACGCCAGTCGGAGGACATCATCCGCGAGGCCGAGGCGCGGGAGCGCGAGATTCGTCTGGGCGCAGAAGACTATGCGGACGAGATCCTGAAAACGCTCGAGACGAACCTGGACAAGTTCCTTGCCGCCGTACAGCGCGGGCGGGAACGTCTGCAGAGCGGGCAGTCCGGCGAGGGGACCTGAGCTTTCCCAGCGCCGGCACCGGTTCCGTCATAGCAGTGGCCATTCCTCTCATCTTGATGATCTTTGTCTCTTCGCGCGGGCGACCGCCTGGAGCAGATCTATCCCGTCGACGTGGCGCCGGTCAAGCTGGGTGGCGTTCAGTACCGCGTGTCTGCTGCCGCGCGGCGTAGTGACCGTGGTAGTGGAACGTGTCGCGGGCGGCTTTCTCGTCAACGTGTCGCCGAGGCAAGGTCTATGGTCCGTGCGCGCGCTGCCTGAGCGAGGCTGACTCTGGAGGTGCGGGCCGAGCAGCAAGAGTTCGCACCCACCGCCAAGGGCGGCTTGGGAGGAGGCGGATCTGAGTGCGCTTCATCAAGGACATGGTGGTCGACGTCGCCGGCATCGCGCGGGAGGCGCTCGTTCTGGCCTTGCCCGGCCAAGGTGGTGTGCTCCGATTCCTGCAAGGGCCTGTGCCCACATTGCGGGCAGGACCTCAACCTGGGGGAATGCGGTTGCGCCCCTGTCGAGACTGACCGCGGTGGGACAGACTGAAGCAGTTGGAGCTCAAAGACGACTCCAGCCCTTGAAATATCCCGTCCGATGGGGTAAAAACTCTCGATTTCCTTATCGGTTCAGAGAGAGGCAGATAATGGCCGTTCCCAAGAGAAAGACTTCCAAGCGCCCGCCGAGACGCGCGCCGCGCGACTCATGGCTGCGCGGCTCCGAGCATCGGCGAGTGCCCGCAATGCCACAGCCCCGGATCCCACACCGTGTGTGTCCGAACTGCGGGATGTACAACGGCCGGCAGGTCGTCAAGGTCGAGGAGTAGTCGGGGGAAGCAACCAGGGCGGCTCTGGTCGCTAGGAGAGGTAATCGTCATGCAGATCGTCGTGCAAGAGGGAGAAGTCCTTATCAGCCTGATTTCGCCCATCCAGGCGCCGGACGAGAATCTGCGCACCACCACAGTGCAGAGCGTACGGGCACCGTCAAGGTCTACTACCGTGATCATGAACTGATCAAGGTCGAGGCGCGGGACGGCGCCCTGGAGATCCTCCCCCGGCCATTGGGGCCGTCACCTGGACAAGAAGGACCGCCGCTACCAGCTGAAGGTCGGGCAGCTAGGCCGATTCAGGAGCTTGATACCATCCATCACTGGCGAGAAGGACCGCGAAGAGACCGGCATTGGATCTCGGCTGACATGCGTAGATTGTGCTGAAGGACGCTGCCCGTTGGGCGGCGTCCTTTATTTATGGTGTCGGGGCCCTGACAGTCGTATCAGTAGCGAGTCAGGAAGACAAAGGCGAGGAGGAGCTCATGGCGTTGGTAGACCCGGCTAAGATCAGGAATATCGCGGTGGTGGGCCACCGTGGAGCGGGTAAGACGTCGCTCATCGAGGCGCTGCTGTTCACGGCGGGGCGAAGAACCGCCTCGGCGCGGTCATGGACGGCACGACGACCATGGACCACGACGAGGACGAGATCAAGCGGCAGATGACCATCTCCGCCGGTCTTGCGCACGTCGAATGGGCCGGCCACAAGATCAACCTTGTCGACACCCCAGGCGAGGCCTCGTTCATCACCGAGGCCTTGGGGCGCTGCCCGTCGTGGAAAGCGTGTTGGTGGTGGTCAACGCCGTGACCAAGGTCGAGGTCCAGACGGAGACGACTGTGGAAGCGCGCGAGAGAGATGGGCGTCTCCCGCGTGGTCGCGGTGAACATGATGGACCGGGAGCGCGCCTACTTCGCCGAGGTGCTGGCGGCTCTGCGCGCGCGTTTCGGGGACGAGGCGGTGGCGATGGCGTTGCCCATCGGCGAGGAAGCGGCTTTCAACGGCATGGTGGACTTGATCGCCATGAAGGCTTACACGTATTCAGGGACTGACCGGCAAGGGCACCGAAGGCCCCATCCCGGATGACATGAAGGACGCGGCGGACGAGGCCGGGAGGCGCTGGTCGACCGAGTGGCCGAGTCCGACGACGAGTTGCTCGAGAAGTATCTGGAAGGCGCGGAACTCTCCCGGGACGAGAGTCACGGCAGCTCTCAAGGTCGCCGTGGCGGCGGCGCCGTGTCTCCCGGTCGTCCCCGTATCGGCGACGAAGAACATCGGTTCCGACCGGCTCCTCGAGCTGCTGGTCTGTCGGCCCCTCCCGCTCGACCGCGAGGCACGCGGACGGCCCTGGAGGGCGCGACGGCACCGCCGAGGTGAAGCTGACGGCGGACCGGCCTCTCCAACGGCGCTGTTCGTATTCAAGACCATCTACGATCAGTTCTCCGGACGCGTGAATCTGGCACGCCTGTTCTCCGGCAAGATCGCCACGGATACCCAGTTGCTCAACATCCGCACGGGCGAGAAAGAGCGGACGGGCAACATACTTCTCATGCAGGGCAAGGAGACCAAGGCGATCGAAGAGGCCGGCGCGGGCGACATCGTGGCGCTCGCCAAACTGAAGGAGACCGGCACCGGGGATACGCTTTCCGACCCGGCTCGGCCGGTACGCTTCCCGCCGGTTACGAGTTCCCGCCGCCTGCCATCTCCTTCGCCATCACGCCAAAGACGCGCGGGGACGAGGAGAAGGTAAGCAACGGGCTGAAGCGCCTTGGCCGAGGAAGACCCGGCCATGGAACTGCGCTTCGATCCCCAGACCAAGGAGATGCTGATCTCGGGCACCAGCCAGGTGCACGTGGAGGTCATCCTCGACAAGCTGAAGCGCCGCTTCGGGGTAGAGGTCGAACTGCATCCGCCGCAAGTGCCCTATCGCGAGACCATCCGGAAGAAAGCCAGCGCTCAGGGCCGGCACAAGAAGCAGACCGGTGGCCGTGGCCAGTTCGGGGACTGTTGGATCGAGGTGGAACCCAGGCCTCGGGGAGAAGGCTACGCAATTCGAGGATGCCATCTTCGGAGGCTCCATCCCGCGGAACTTCATCCCCGCTGTGGAGAAGGGCATCATAGAGGCCATGGAGCGCGGCGTCGTGGCCGGATATCCCGTGGTGGACGTCAAGGTGAAGCTCTACGACGGTTCGTACCACGCGGTCGACTCGTCGGAACTGGCGTTCAAGCTCGCCGGCGTGCTTAGCCTGGAACAAAGCCATGAGGAGACGCCGTGCCGGTGCTGCTCGAACCGATCATGAACGTGGAGGTGATCGCGCCCGAAGAGAACATGGGCGACATCATGGGCGACCTGTCCAGCCGGCGCGGGAGGCCGCAGGGCAGCGAGTCCATGGGGGAGATGGACGTGATCAGAGCCCAGGTGCCGTCTGGCCGAGATGCTGAGCTATGCGCCTCAACTCCGGTCGATGACGGCGGGCCGCGGTTCGTTCACCCTGGAGTTCGACCACTACGAAGAAGTGCCCGGCTCATCTGGCCGACAAGATCGTGGCTGAAGCGAAGGCGCGTAAGGCGGAGGAGCCACTGGACAATGGCTGCCTGGTATGTGGACCTTGAGACCCGAGGCGGCCCGTCTGACGGCCGCGGAACGGCTTGAGGATCCCCGAGGCTGACCGCGGTTCGCCGGCGGCCGAGTTCGAGAAGCCAGAGGGCTAGCAAGGACTCTTGCGTAGAGTCCATGGAGCCGGCGGCTCCGGGGTCGCCGGACTAGTTTTCGTGTGTGCTCCAATTCCGGGCGCTAAAGCAAGCGTTCCTTTCCGATGAAACGGCAGGATGCGTGCAACGAATGTTGTATAATCAACTGGATGCAACTCCGGCCTCGCTGGAGGGGAGTTGGAGGACGCCAGAGCCACGGCGGGTGAGCGATATTCTGCGCGAGGGGTTTGACGGGTTCTCTCGCTCGCAGAAGGCTGTCGCGCGCTACATCATCGATCATCTAGAGGAGGTCGGGTATCTCAGCGCGGAGGAACTGGGACAGAAGGGGAACACCTCCAGTTCCACCGTGGTCCGTTTCGCGCAGTCCCTTGGGTTCGCCGGCTATCCCGAACTGCAGAAGGCGGCTCGTGACGAATACCGACTGGGCGCTACGGCCAGACCCGTGGTGCACGATGACCAACTGGGCTTCTCGATAGAGGAGGATGTTCTGACCCGCTCGCTGAAGACGGACGTTCTCAGCCTGGAGGAGACTATCAGCAAGAACACGCGTCGACCGCTTCAATCGTTCGGTGAAGATGCTCGCGGGGGCCCGGCAGGTACTGGCCGTAGGTATGCACGAGGCGGCCGTCGTGGCCGAGCACACCGCGTACGTTCTGGAGCTCCTAGGCATCCCGTGCCTGGCCGTCACCGACAGCTCCGAAGTCGAATGTGGCCAGACTCAGCCGGCTGGGCAGCGAGGACGTGCTCCTGGCGATCGGGTTTCAGGCGCGCCCATTCTGTGACCATCTCCTTCGCTGAGAAGGCGGCGCGCAGGGCGTCAACGTCCTTGTGATCACGGACAACACGCTTTCTGAACTGGCCGGCAAGGGCACGATCACGCTCTATGCCGACATCGACTCGACGTTCTTTGCCCACTCGCTCGTGGGTCCGGTCGGTCTGGTGAGCGCACTGGCAGCGGCCATCTACAGCAAGGACAGGGATCTCTACGACGCGCGTGTGCGGGCCGTCCGAGACAAGGCAGCCGAGTCGGGGTGGCTTCGCTAGAAGGCTGTGAAAAGCGAGTCTCTCGCCAGGGCGCCGTGGGCATGGGCAAGACGTCGTCATCGAGCGTTGAAGGGTCAGCGGGGCCTCGGCTAAACTCTCAGGTCAAGCGAAGTCGGTTATTCCGAGCCAAGGCTCGAGTGGAGGTCCGAATTATGTCGGGGCATTCAAAGTGGGCTGGGATCAAGCACAAGAAGGCGTCTGGTCGATGCGAAGAGAGGCAACCTCTTCGGCAAACTCGCCCGCGCCATCACAGTGGCGGCCCGTGAAGGCGGCGGCGATCCCGACCACAACGCGTCATTGGCGCAGGCTATTCTCAAAGCCAAGGACGCCAACATGCCTCACGACAATATCGACCGGGCCATCAAGAAGGGCAGTGGGGCCGGCTCTGAGGCGGAGACATTTCTGCATCTCACGTACGAAGGCTACGGCCCCAACGGAGTGGCCGTATACATCACGGCGCTTACCGACAACAAGAACCGTACCGCCGCCGACGTCCGCTATATCTTCGATCGCATCGGGGGCAAGCTTGGTACCGATGGCTCGGTGAGTTGGATGTTCGAGCGCAAGGGGGTCATCTTCGTGGATGCCGCCGGGCGCGACGAGGAAGAGATGATGCTTGCCGCTATCGAGGCTGGGGCCGAGGATGTCCTTACTGATGGCGACATGTTCGAGATCCGCTGCGACGTGGCCGACTTCATGACGGTGCGCAAGAACCTGGAAGAGGCCGGCATCAAGTTCTCGTCGGCCGAGCTGACTATGATCCCCAAGACGACTGTGGCTCTGGACGAGTCCGACGCCCGCAAGACCCTGCGTCTGCTCGACGCCCTAGAAGAAAACGACGATGTGCAAGAGGTGTTCGCCAACTTCGATGTCTCCGACGAAGTCATGCAGAGCCTCGCCGGGTGAGAGCGAACCTGCTGACGTGAACGCTCCGTCCGGCCGGGTGATAGTGGGGCTCGATCCAGGGACGGCCTCCACTGGGTACGGCGTCATCTCCGCTGAGGGCAACCGGCTGTGTGCTATCGACTACGGGGTGGTGGAGACTCCGGCGGGGATGGCTTTGGAGAACAGGCTCGAGGTGATCTTCGCCCGCGTGTCGGAGGTCCTGGCCGCCAACTGCCCGGTGGCTACTGCGATCGAGTCCCTGTTCTTCGGCGCTAATGTGCGGTCGGCATTGGCGGTCGGCCAGGCCCGCGGTGTGAGTCTGCTGGCGTGTTCGCGCGCGGGGTGTCGGGTATTCGAGTACACGCCGCAGCAGGTCAAGCTGGCCGTGGTCGGATACGGCAAGGCTAGCAAGGAGCAGGTGATGGAGATGGTCCGCGTGCTGTTGGGCTTGCCTGAGGTCCCCCGTCCAGACCACGCGGCCGACGCGCTGGGCATCGCCATCTGTCACGCCAACAGCATGGGCATGAGCGAGCGGGTGGCTAAGAGCGAGGCGGCGGCGTCCGCGAGGCGAGGCAGAGCATGATAGAACGGCTGGAGGGTATCGTCGCTTCGAAGGGCGGTGAGGGGGTAGTGTTGAACGTCGGCGGGGTCGGCTTCCTGCTGGACGTTTCGGCTGTGACCCTTCGAGACGTGCCTGGCATCGGGGGGAAGGCCATGCTCCTGACGCACCTGCATGTGCGCGAAGAGTCACTGCAGTTGTTCGGCTTTTCCAGTGAGGAAGAGCGCGAATTGTTCCGGATGTTCCTGGGGGTCAGCAAGATCGGTCCGAGGCTCGCCTTGGCGGCGCTGTCCGCCCGGCGGGCGCCCGACCTCAAGAAGGCTCTCGCCTCCGGGGATGCCGCGCTGTTTGCCTCGGTGCCGGGCATCGGGAAGAAGACGGCGGAGCGGATCATACTGGAACTGCGGGAGAAGATGGGCGCCGCTGGTGTGAGTGGGGGACCGGTAGGGGGAGGGATGGCAGCGGAAGACGACACCACGCTTCTGGCGCGCACCGCGCTGGTTGAGTTGGGCTACACAGTGCTCGAGGCGGATAGACTGCTGGCGGGCGTGGACCCGGCGGAATCGGTGGAACAGATGATCCGTCAAGCGCTGGGCATGCGTTCATGACAGAGTGTTGAAGGACTTCGAAGGAAGCGGCGTGGACGATCAAGACGAGAGACTGGCCGATCCGGAGGGCGCTCCTCTGGAGCAGGAACTGGAGCGGACCCTGCGTCCCCGGTCGCTGGCCGCCTTCGTGGGTCAGCCTGTTCTGAGGGAGCAGCTTCAGATCTTCATAGAAGCGGCCGCTTCGCGGGGCGAACCCCTCGACCACGTGCTCCTGGCTGGGCCGCCCGGATTGGGCAAGACTACCCTGGCCAACATCATCGCCGTCGAGATGAAAGTGAACATCGTCACCACCTCGGGTCCCGCGCTGGAGCGCAAGGCCGACATGGCCGCCATCCTCACGCACCTGCAGGAGGGCGACGTCCTCTTCATCGATGAGATCCATCGTCTCAACCGGTCCATCGAAGAGATCCTCTATCCGGCGATGGAAGACTTCGAGATCGACATCGTCATCGGACAGGGGCCCAGCGCCCGCACCATCCGCTTGGAGTTGCCCCATTTCACCCTCATCGGGGCCACCACGCGGAGCGGTTTGATCACCACGCCTTTGCGCGACCGCTTTGGCTTCTCGCACAGGCTTGACTACTATTCGGTGGAGGACTTGGGTGACATCGTCCGGCGATCGGCGGACATTCTGGCCGTTGCCATCGACAGCGAAGGCGCGACGGAGCTTGCCATGCGCTCGCGCGGTACGCCTCGCATCGTCAATCGCCTCCTACGTCGGGTGCGCGACTACGCCCAGGTGCGACACCAGGGCAGCATCACCAGAGGTATCGCCCTCGAAGCGTTGCGGCTGTTCGAAGTGGACGACGAGGGCCTTGACCGGGTGGACCGGGAGATCCTCAACCTTATCCTGCAGAAGTTCGATGGAGGACCCGTGGGCCTCTCTACCTTGGCGGTCGCCATCGGCGAAGAGCCGGACACGATCGAAGACGTCTACGAGCCATTCCTACTGCAGCGGGGCTTTCTCATGCGCACTCCGCGGGGGCGGGTACTCACGCGCTTGGGTTACGAGCACTGCGGGGTGACGCCTCCGGGTGGCACGGCGCCGGCACCACCGGACACGCTGTTCCGGTGAGCGACGTCAGCGGGCCGGGTAGATAGTGCGTTTGCTACTCCACGTGTGTTGCGGGCCCTGCAGTGCTGGGGCGGTGCCTTTCTGGCAGCAGAAGGCCTACGAGGTCTTAGGATTCTTCTACAACCCCAACGTGCACCCACTGCTGGAATACCGGCGGAGGCTCATTGGAGCCCGAGAGGCCGGCGAGGCCTTGAGCATGCCCCTCACGGTCGACGAGGGATACGATCCGATGGCCTGGTTCGCGTCGGTGGCGACCGGGGCGCCGGGACGTTGCGGGCGCTGCATCGGCGAGCGCTTGATGCGGTCCGCGCGCGAAGCTGGGGAGCTGGGTTGCGACGCTTTCTCCACCACCCTCTCCATCAGTCCGTGGCAGGACCATGAGGCCATAGCGAGAGAGGGCAAACACGCGGGCGAGACGCACGGGGTGGAGTTCCTGTACGAAGATCTGCGGCCGCTGTATGGGGAATCGCGCCGGCTCAGCAGGGAGTTGGGCCTCTACCGCCAGAAGTACTGTGGGTGCCTGATCTCTGAGTGGGAGCGCTACCGCGTCAGGGGCGGAGCAGACGGGGCGTCCTGACGTGCGGCTGGAGGAACTCGACTTCGATTGCCCCGCCGAGCGCATCGCCCAGCATCCGCTTGAGCCCAGGGACTCATGCCGGCTGATGTTCCTGCCGGCCGGCGGTGAGGCGCGGCACTTGGTGTTCTCGGATCTTGGGAGTGTGCTGCGGCCCGGGGACACACTGGTGTTCAACGACTCAAGAGTGCTGCCGGCGAGGGTGGAGGCACACAAGGCGTCGGGAGGGGCGGTGGAACTGCTCTTCCTTCAACCGAGCGGCGACCGTGATGAAGAAGGCGTGGAGTGCTGGGAAGCGCTGGCTAGGCCCTCGCACAGGCTGCGTCCTGGCGGTGAACTGGTACTGCGTGATGGGGAGCGTCTGAGGCTGGTGCGTCTGCTGGGCGAGGGACGATGGGTGGTGGCCGCTAGATCGCGACGTTCGGTGGTAGCGATCATGGAAGCGAACGGCCGTCTTCCCATCCCGCCGTACGTAAAGACCTACCCTCTCGAGCCCTCGAGCTACCAGACGGTCTACGCCGCGGTGCCGGGGTCGGCCGCCGCGCCCACAGCCGGACTGCATTTCACCCCCGGCTTGATGGCCGGACTGGCCGAGATGGGCGTCAAGTCGGCCTACGTGACTCTGCACGTAGGCCTGGACACCTTCTTGCCCATCCGCGAGGAAGTGGTGGAAGACCACCGCATCCATACTGAGACGTGGAGCGCGGGTTCTCAGGCCATACGCACGATACTGGACGCCGTAAAGGGCGGCACCCGCCTGGTGGCGGTGGGTACTACAGCCGCTCGTGTCCTTGAGACCCTCGGCAATGCGGGGGGTGCGGGTGGCGTCGCACGCCTGCCCTCGGGAGAGGAGGCGGGCGGAACCACCAGTATCTTCATCACGCCCGGATACCGTTTCCGCCTGATGGATGCACTACTCACCAACTTCCATCTTCCCAAGAGCACCGTGCTGGCGCTGACCATGGCGTTTGCCGGCAGGGAACGGATCCTCCGGGCCTATGCGGAGGCGATGGCCCTGGATTATCGCTTCTTCAGTTTCGGGGACGCGATGTTGATCGAGCCCATGGTCACGGTGACGGAGCGGAGCGAGAGCGCGGAAGATGGCGAGGATGTTGATGCTCGGCCTTGATGGCCTACCAGACTTTCCCTTGACCATCGAGGCGACGGACGGAACGGCGCGCGCAGGTCTGCTCACCACGCCCAGAGGAGTGGTGCGGACGCCTTGCTTCATGCCGGTGGGTACCAAGGGCACGGTGAAAGCCATGACCCCGGAGGGGCTGCGCAGGGTAGGCGCACACATCATCCTCGCGAACACCTACCATCTGGCTCTGCGCCCGGGCAGCGACGTCGTGAGGCGACTGGGGGGGTTGCACCAGTTCATGCAGTGGGAGGGGCCCATCCTCACGGACAGCGGCGGCTATCAGGTGTTCAGCCTGCGAGATACCGCACGGGTGGATGGGCAAGGTGTGAGCTTCAGGTCCATCTACGACGGCTCGGCGCAGGTGTTCACTCCGGAGCGAGCCATGGCCGAGCAGGCGGCGCTGGGAGCCGACTTCGTTATGTGCTTCGACCAATGTCCTCCTGGAACGGCCACTGTGAGAGAGGTAGCCGAGGCCGTCGAGCGTACCGCGAGTTGGGCGGCGCGTTGCCGGCGGGCCCACCAGGAGCGCGAAGGCCTGGGCACCGACGGGCCGCAGATGTTGCTTGGCATCGTCCAGGGAGGGGTCGACGCGGAGTTGCGCCGGGAGAGTGCCGAACGCACCATCGGTATCGGCTTTCCGGGCTACGCCATCGGTGGTCTGACTGTGGGAGAGGACCGGGAGGCTATGCTTTCCACCACAGCCTTGACCGCGTCACTTCTACCGACGGATAGGTTGCGCTACTTCATGGGCATCGGCGACCCGGTGGGGTTGGTCGAGGTGATCGCCAGAGGAGTGGATATGTTCGACTGCGTGCTTCCCACGCGCACGGCCAGGATGGGCACCGCGTTCACGAAAGTCGGGCGGCTCAACCTGCGCAACGCCCAGCATGCCCTCTCGCTGGCTCCGCTCGAAGAGGGTTGCTCCTGCACGGCCTGCGCCGGGTTTACCCGGGGGGCGATCAGGCACCTTGTCATGCAAAAGGAGATCCTCGGGCTCATGTTGTTGACCGAACACAACCTCTGTTTCCTGGGCCGACTGGTCGAAGAGGCCCGCCGCGCGATACTGGAAGGGCGTTTCGCAGCCTTCCGCCGTGAGGCCAGTAGCGCGTGATAACATAACGCGTTGCGTAAGGAGCGATTTCCCGCTAGCGGGCGGTATTCGACAAGGAGGAGACGTTGAAGAGCTACTATTTGATCATCTACGTGGTTGTGTTCATAGGTATCTTCTACTTCATGGCGATCAAGCCTCAGCAGAAGCAGCGCCGGGCGCATCAGGCGCTGCTTTCGGCTCTGAAGAAGGGCGATAGCGTCAGCACTGCCGCAGGCATATACGGCACGGTGAAGCGCATCGATGACAATATCGTGTCGGTCGAGATCGCCAAGGGCGTGACTATGAAGGTCGCGCGCCGCGCCATCACCGAGATCCTCAGCAAGGACAGCGCCGAAGGGCGTGCGGCCGCCGTCTCAGGGTCGTCCCGCCGAGGCAGGTCGGCAGACGCCGAGACCGATATCGAAGAGGTGGTCGACGAGACCCAGACCGACGCCGGCGACGGCTCCGAGGGCGACGACCAGGCCTAGTCAAGGCCGGACTGGGCCGGCTCAGGAGGGCCGGACCGGTCTTGGCCCGAGACGGGCGCGGTGGCGCCGGGCTGTACGGACATATGAACTGCTGCTCAGGAGGGTGGGTACTTGTCAGCAACAAAGCGTGACGCCCTGGTGCTCGTGCTGGTAGCGATCCTGCTCGGCGTCTTTGCGTACTTTGCGTTCCCGCTCTCCAAGACCAATCTGGGCTTGGATCTGCAAGGGGGGCTGGCGGTCATCTACCAGGCCCAGCCGTCGCCGGAAGCCGCGGCGTCCGCCGTAGACATGTACGGAAGTATTGACGCGGCTCTCGACAAGGAAAAGAGCATCATCCAGGACCGGATCAACAAGCTGGGCGTATCGGAGCCGGAGATCCAGCGCCAAGGCTCCGACAAGATCAGTGTCCAGTTGCCCGGCATCAAGGACCCACAGCAGGCCCTCGATATCATCGGCAAGACGGCGGTGCTCAAGTTCTTCGACGTCGCTCAGTTCGGCCAGGCATTCACCACCGCCGCGGAGGCCTTGGCCAGCGTCGGAGCGACCTCTGCGGACACTCTGCCGGCGGAAGACACGCTGGTGTTCTGGCCCAAGACGGAGAACGGCGCGGCCGATGCGTACTACCTGGTGACGACGCCGGCACCTGTGACCGGGGCTATGCTTTCAGGTGCCAAGACCGGGTTCGACCAGAACAACTTGCCGAAGGTCGACATGTCGTTCAACAAGGCTGGAGCCGATGCCTTCGCGAAGATCACGAAGGACATGGCCACAACTCTACAGATCACCGGGGTGACCCAACGATTGGCCATCATTCTCGACGGCGAGGTTAAATCGGCCCCCACTGTGAAGGAAGAGATCCCGAACGGCAACGCGGAGATCACCGGTCATTTCACCCAACAGGAGGCGAACGATCTGGCGCTCGTGTTGCAGACCGGTGCGCTTCCGCTTGAACTCGTGCCGATTAGCAACAACTCCATCGGAGCCACGCTGGGCAAGACCGCCCTGAACCAAGCTCTGTGGGCGGGGGCGGTGGGCCTGTTACTCATCATGGTCTTTATGATCGCCTACTATCGCCTGCTCGGCCTGGTGGCGTGTGTCGCTCTCGTGATCTACAGCGTGATCTTCCTGGGCATCCTCAATGCCCTTGGGGCCACGATGACTCTGCCGGGCATCGCCGGCATGATCCTCACGCTAGGCATGGCTGTGGATGCCAACGTGCTTATCTTTGCCCGCATGCGCGATGAGGTGGCGGCTGGGAAGACCGTCGCCGCCGCCACTAGTGCCGGCTTCAAGAAGGCTTTCCGCGCAGTGTTCGATTGCAACATGACCACCATCATCGTTGCCCTCATCCTGTTCTGGTCGGCCACCGGGGGGATCAAGGGGTTCGCGCTCACTCTCGGTATCGGAGTCGTCTTGTCGTTCTTGACCGCGGTCTTGGTCTCGCGTTCCATGCTCAACCTGCTAAGCATGTGGCGGCCGTTCCGCAATCGTAGATTGCTGGGCCTCCACGTACCCAAGGAGAAAATGCTCTCGATGGACGAAAGGAGCCGTCCATGAGGGTCTTTCATCTTATGCGCTACAAATGGTGGTTCTTAGGCTCGCTGACCACAGTCACGGTATTCGCGATCGTTCTGGTCTTTGTCGTGGGACTCGATCTGGGCATCGACTTCAAGGGCGGCATGCGCATGCAGTTCTCCTTGGAGAAGCCAGCCGACGTTGACGGTATCCGCGCACTGGTGACGAAGGCGGGGGTGAAGGAGCCGGTGGTGCAGTCGGTGGGCACGGCTGCCTCGGGGAGCGCGTTCATGGTCACGGCCGACGACTCGGGCATGACCCAGGCGGAGATCGACGCTCAGATCGCCGAGATCAAGGCCGCTCTTAACACGGCCTACGGGCTTGACGAAGCGTCCCTAGGGGTGGAGCAAGTGGGTGGCAGCTTCGGCAAGGAGACTACCAACCGGGCCTTCATAGCGGTGGCTATCGCCATCCTCGCGATCATCGCATACCTATCCTTCCGCTTCCACTTCAAGTTCGCCATTCCCGCCATCGTCGCGTTGGTGCACGACGTGGGCCTGACGTTGGGCATTTACGCGGCCAGCAACCGCTTGGTCACGTCGGCCACAGTGGCTGCTATCCTGACCATCCTGGGCTACTCGGTGCACGATACGATCATCGTGTTCGACCGCATGCGCGAGAACACGCTCCTCATGAAGAAAGAGACCTACGGAGATATGGTCGACCTGTCGATCAGGCAGACCATGGTCCGCTCGATCAACACCACCATCTGTCTCTTGCTGCCGCTTTTGGCCATTCTCATCTTCGGGGGGCCGACACTGAAGGACTTCGCGTTCGCCCTCACCATCGGGGTCGTATCAGGCACCTACTCGTCGTTCTTCGTGGCGGCTCCGTTGGTGACCATATGGAAGGAGCGAGAGCCGCGGTATCGCAAACGCGCGCTGGCGGCTGCAGGTGCTGGGGGGATGGGCGGCGTTGAGGTTTCACTTGGCGCCGAACAGGTGACAAAGCCTTCTGAAAGCACAAAGGCTGCCAGGCCAGGTTCGGCCTCCAAGCCCGCGGGCGCCAAGACCGGCCAGCAGCGTCCCGGCCAGAAGGCGAAGCAGGGCGGAGGCTCAGGCAAGAGGCCGGCAGGGAAGAACCGCAAGAAGTAGCCGAGCTGAAAGAGGAGGCTATCGTGACGGACGAAACCGGCACCAAGACCGAGTCCTCCGGCAAGAGCACCGCTTCGCAGAGTATCCGCGAGTTGATCGAGCGGACCTTCCTGGCGGGCATGGGGGCGGCTGCCCTCACCAAGGACCGCATCCAAGAGTTGGTGGAGGAGTTCGTCGGCCGCGGGCAACTGGGTAGAGAAGAGGGCCTGGAGGTTGTTGAGCGGCTTGTGGAACGGAGCCGCGACGAGGCTCGCGCCGTGCTGAAGAAGGCGGACTCGTCCTTGCAGGGAGCCTATCGGGACCTTGGCCTCACTCCTAAGCGCGAACTTGAAGGTCTGAGGACGCTGGTCGGGCAACTCGAGCACCGGGTGTCGCTGCTAGAAGCTGCCGCGGATGCTGCCAACGGGGATAGCGCGGGGGGAAGCGCCCCGCGCTAGGAGGTGGCCGCTGGGCCGGCGGTGGACCAGGGGGTTTTCGTGCCGTCATCGCAGATCAGGCACCCTAGCTTTATCACGAGGCTGCGCAACCTCGAACGGATGCGGGAGATTTCTGAGGTTGCGGTTCGCCACGGCTTCGGATACTTCTTCGAGCGCCATCGACTCTACGCTCTGCTCCGATTCGCCGACGCAGGAGTCTGCCTCCCCCGGCCCAGCGGGGCAGGCACATCCGGGAGATGCTGGACGAGCTGGGGCCTACTTTTGTGAAGTTCGGCCAGCTTCTCAGCACTCGGCCCGACATCGTTCCGGCCGACATCCTACAGGAGCTGGCGAAGCTGCAGGACCAAGTGTCGCCCTTCGACTACGCAGTCGTCGAGGAAGTAGTGGAACAGGAGCTGGGGCTGCGGATCGATCGGCTGTTTGAGAGCTTCGAGAGCGAGCCTATAGCCTCGGCTTCCATCGGCCAGGTCCATGCGGCCGTCCTGCCCGGAGGCAGGCGGGTGGTGGTCAAGGTGCAGAGGCCGGAGGCGGCGCGACTGATCCGGAAGGACCTCGACCTTCTGTTGCAGTTCGCTGAGCTACTCGAGGACAGGGTGGACGTCGGTGTCTCGCCCATCGGGGTGGTCAAGAGTTCGCACGCTCGATCTCTCGCGAACTCGACTATGCCCTCGAGGCTCGAAATGCCGTGCGTTTCGCCGAGAACTTCAAAGACTCGGCCGACGTCGCAGTCCCCGAGATCTATCGAGCACTACTGCAGCAACCGAGTGCTTACGATGGAGCGTTTCGACGGGCCGACGCTCAACAGCGCCGAAGTGGCCGGTCTGGACATCGAAGAGCGGCGGGTTCTGGCTCAAGGCATCGCCCGCGTGCTGGCTCCAACAGATCTTGCACGACGGGTTCATCCACGCAGACCTCATCCGGCGAACATCGTCTATCTGGGTGGCGGGCGCTTCGGCATGCTGGACTTCGGCATGGCCGGGTTCTTGCGCGCCGAGGACCTGGAGGAGGGCACCAAGCTGTTGCTTCATGTCATGCACTCCGACATCAGGGGAGTAAAGCGCTCGCTGAGGAGGCTGGGGGTGCAGTGGAGCCCGTCCGCCGACGATCTTGTCACCGAGGCCATCGAGGAGAATTCTGCCCGCTATTTCGGAACGGCCATCAAGGAGATCGACGTCCGCTCTCTCATCCAGCAGGTCTTCGACGTCATTTACGCTTTGCGCCTCCGCTTGCCCAGCCGGTTCTTCGTCTTGGACAAGGCGCTCCTCACTCTCGAGGGGGTGGTCGGCCAGCTGTGTCCAGAACTCAATCTGTTCGAGATAGCCCGGGAGTTCTCCGGTGATCTGAAGCGGAGGTTGGTCGACCCCCGCCGGGTCGTCGAACGCGCCAAGCGCTACGCCGCGGAATATGCACAGATAATCGGGGACTATCCCTTCATGCTCCACGATCTGCTGGAAGAGATGAGGGCCGGGGAACTGGAGATCAAGTACCGTCACACCGGGTTGGAAGAGATAAGCCACCGGCTCGATCTCATCACCAACAGGCTTGTCGTGGCCTTGGTGAGCATCGCGCTGGGAATATCCAGCACGGCGGTGGCCATACTCATCGAGGGAGGGCCTCACGTTGCGGGACTCTCCGTGTGGGGACTGCCGGGGTTCGCGGGGTCGCTGTTCTTCGGCCTTTGGCTTATCTACGCCATCATCCGCTCGGGTAGGCTCTAGAAGGCGGTCGGTCGCCAGGCGGCTCGGGGTGTCCGCCGGGGCCGGTATAGTGGTCATGACATGAGTGGCCCGATTTCCAAAACGCCGATAACCTGGAAGGTGAACGCCTACTCGTGGGTGGCCGCCCACCGATTGGCCGACGACCTGGGGCTGCCGCCGTGGTCGGCATGGTCCTTGCCGGACGAGGGCTATCGGACCCTGCTGAAGCGCGCGTCTTTCTAGACTGCGCCTCCCGCTGGGCGATCCGTTCTTGTTCGCCGGCATGCAGGGGGCGGTCGACCTGGTCGGCTGCGCCATCGACGAGGGCAGGCGCATAGTGGTGCACGGTGACTACGACGCCGACGGCATAACGGCTACCGCTTTGATGCTGTTGGGTCTGCGCGAGTTCGGCGTGGAGGCGGAATGGTATTTGCCCAACAGGTTTGAAGAGGGCTATGGACTATCTCGGCGAGCGGTGGAGACGATCGCCGCGAAGGGACCGGGTGTGTTGGTCACGGTGGACTGCGGAGTCAACTACCCGGACGAAGTGGCACTGGCCCAGAGCCTCGGCCTGGACACCGTGGTGGTCGACCACCATCAGCCCGGGCCGATTCTTCCGGAATGCCATCTCGTTCACTCCGTGGCGGGAGAATACCCGCACGAGGACCTGTGCGGGGTGGGCCTGGCCTTCAAGGTCATGCACGCGCTGCACATCGCCCGGAAAGGGGCTGCGCGTGAAGTGGTGCCGGAGGCACTCGCCCCGCTCCTCGACTTGGTGGCCGTCGGCACCATCGCCGATTTAGCCTCGCTGCGGGGGGAGAACCGCTACTTCGTCCGTGAGGGCCTCAAGCTCATCGAGATAGGCCAGCGCGTGGGGTTGAGGGCCCTGGCGCAGGTCTCGGGGTGCACCGGGGCGGTGGACTCGGGAACGGTGGCCTACCGGTTGGCCCCGCGCCTCAACGCGGCCGGGCGTCTGGCCGACCCCTCTCCGCCGCTGCGGCTGCTCCTCACAGACGACGAGCGCGAAGCCACTGCTTTGGCGGCAGAGTTGCATGAATTGAACGGCGCCCGGCAGGACGTGGAGCGCCTGATATTCGAACAGGCCATGCGCCAGGTGGAGGCATTGCGGGAGTTACCATCGGCGCTCGTATTGGCGGCCGAGGAGTGGCACGAGGGAGTGGTGGGCATAGTCGCCTCTCGCTTGGTGGAGCGCTACCACCGGCCCACGATCCTCCTGGGCATCCGCGAGGGCGTGGCCAAGGGCTCCGGGAGGAGCATATCTTCATACGACCTGCTGTCGGGCCTGACTGCCTGCCGAACGCTACTTGACTGTCTACGGGGGCCACACCCAGGCCGTCGGTCTCACTCTTGGCGCCGGCCGGGTGGACGAGTTTCGTTTGGCGCTTCGAAAAGCACGCCGGACGCGTCATCGACGCAAGTGACCTGGTGCCCGTCTACTTGGCGGACGCGGTGGCCCGCGGTGACGAGCTCGACGCCGACACCGCGTCGGCCCTGGCTGCCTTGGGACCGTTCGGCAGCGGCAATCCGCGGCCGCGGTTGCTCGTGGTCGATGCCGCGGTGCGCGACGCGGAGCGCACGCGTACGGGTTCTCATCTGCGGTGCACCATAGAGTCTGATGGGATGCGTGTGCGGGGGATAGGCTTCGGCCTGGGCGAGCTGGTGGACGAGCTACGCGCCGACCCTGAGGGGCGCATCGTCGGCGGACAGTTGCGTGTGGACGAATGGCGTGGCACTCTGCGGCCGGAACTCCTGTTGGAACGCGTGGGGTCCGTCTCGGAAGGGGAGGGGTGGGCACGGGAGTGCGGCGGGGGCCGACGCGCTTGGGGACGGATCCACCTCGGTGGCAGAGGCTGTCGTCTCCGTGGGAGCCGGAGAGCCCGGCGATGGTGTCGGTCTGCCGCCGGCACGTGATCTGCGGGACAGACACGGGCGCATGGCGGCTTTGGCGCAGGTGCTGGCGACGCGCGAGAGCGTGCTTATGCTGACGTGCTCCCTGATCTCACTGTGCCGGCCTTGCGGAGGCGGTTACCGGCCGCCTCGCTGATCGGTGGGGAGGTAGGGTGCGCAGGCGGCGGAGGTGGTTTGGTAGACGGGCTCACGCTGTCGGCGCCGGTAGTCCTAGCGGAGTGGGACCTGGCGGTGGCGTGTTCGGACATAGTGAAGGGCCGTTCGCACGTCGTGGCGCTCGATCCGCCCTTCCGGAGCACGCATTCCGCGCTGCTCTGGAAGGGCTACCGGCAAGCTGCGACTGTGCATCTGCTGTACGGGCGTGACGATAGGGGCGCAACGGAGCGGGTGTTACGACATCTGGTGCACCCTCGTTTCGCCATGGTGTGTTTGTTTCGGGCATTGCAGGAGGGCGCCAGGGGCGTTGACGAGTCCCTTGAGCGGGCTGCCGTCATCGCCTGCGAGGAGGCACGGGTGATTCTGGACCGTGGCCGGCTTCAGAGGGCGGCGCGGATATTGTTCGAACTCGGTGTGGAGCAACATCCGCCAGGGGAAGCTAAACTAGACACGCGAAGCAGCCCTACGTTCATCGCGGCACAGGCAGAATACGAGGAGTGTTTGAGGCTTTGTCGGACCCTCTGAAGACAACGAGGCGGGCGCCGGGCGAAGAAGAGGGCGCCTTGGACACCGGACGAGAGCCGGCAGCTGAACTGCCGAAGGCCCTTGCAGACCTGTTTCGGAAGATCGAGAAGTACAATCCCTCCTTCGACCGGGCGTTGCTCGTGCGGGCCTACGAGGTGGCTGAGGCTCAGCACAGATCCCAACGCAGAGCGAGCGGGGAGGCCTACATAAACCATCCGCTCGGCACGGCCGGTATCTGCGCCGACTTGGGACTTGACAGCGCGACCATAGCCGCGGCCTTGCTCCACGACGTGGTGGAAGACACTGGGATGTCCATCGATTCTATCCGTGACCAGTTCGGTGATGAGGTCGCCCTGCTGGTGGATGGGGTCACCAAGCTGTCCCAGATGTCCTTCATCACGGCTGAGGAGCAGCAGGCTGAGAACATCCGCAAGATGATCGTGGCGATGGCGAAGGACATCAGAGTGATCCTTATCAAGTTGGCCGATCGGTTGCACAACATGCGCACACTCGGCTACTTGGGCAAGGAGAAGCAGATCCAGAAGGCTAGGGAGACGCTTGAGGTCTATGCGCCGCTAGCACACCGTTTAGGGATCGAGTCTGTCCGCTGGGAGCTGGAGGACTTGGCCTTCTCCACGCTTCACCCGCGTAAGTACTCAGAGATCCAGCGTATGGTCGCGCAACGTCGGGCCGATCGAGAACGGGACATGGAGGAGGCGAAGAACATCCTCTCCGGAGAATTGGCCGCGGTTGGGATCGAAGCCGAGGTGGCGGGCCGCACCAAGCACTTCTATTCGATATACGACAAGATGGTGCGCAAGGGCAAGGAGTTCAACGAGATCTTCGACCTGACCGCATTGCGGGTACTCGTCGACTCGGTCAAGGATTGCTACGCGGTGCTGGGCATCATCCATTCCCTATGGAAGCCGCTTCCGGGGCGCTTCAAGGACTTTGTGGCCATGCCCAAGTTCAATATGTATCAGTCGTTGCACACCACTGTGATGGGGCCCCAGGGCAAGCCGCTCGAGATCCAGATCCGCACCTACGAGATGCACGAGACCGCCCAGTACGGCATCGCTGCTCACTGGATGTACAAGGAGCGGGGCACCCGCGGAGGCCAGCACGGCGACGGCCACTTGGAGAAGTTGCAGTGGTTGCGGCAGATCATGGACTGGCAGTCGGAGACCAAGGACGCCGGCGACTTCATGGAGGCGTTGCACATCGACCTGTTCCGGGACGAGGTCTACGTCTTCACTCCCAAGGGGGAGGTGAAGAGCCTCCCGGCGGGTTCCACGCCGCTTGATTTCGCCTACGCCATCCACACTGACGTGGGCCACAGCTGCATCGGGGCGAAGGTGGACAATCGCATCGTGCCCCTCACCTATCGCCTGCAGTCGGGAGACATCGTCGAGATACTCACTTCGCGGACTCCCCAGGGACCGTCCCGTGACTGGCTACAGTTCGTCCAGAGTTCCGGGGCCCGAAACAAGATCCGGCAGTGGTTCAATCGCGAGAAGCGCGAGGACGCGGAACATCTCGGCCGGGAAGCACTGTTGGATGCGTTTCGCAAGCAGGGTCTGCCGGCCCAGAGGCTCATGAACTCGGACCTTCTGAGCGCGGTCATGACCGAGAGCAACATCCCCAAGAAGGAAGACTTCTTCGTGGCGGTGGGCTCGGGCAAGATCAGTCCGCAACATGTGGTGACCCGCGTCATCCAGGGCCTCAAGCGGGCTGACGATGTGGCTTCGACCGCGATAACTCTACCGGAGGCGTTGGCTACTGACGGGAAGGATGGCCGACTCTCCAGCGAACTGGGCATTCTTGTGGGTGAGGCCACGGATGTGGCTGTGCGCCTGCCTCAGTGCTGCCGCCCCGTCCCCGGGGACGATGTTGTTGGCTACATCTCGCTGGGTCGGGGCATCACGGTGCACAGGCGGGACTGTCCCAACGTGAAAGCCCTTGAGAAGAACCCGGAGCGCCTCATCAGTGTGGCCTGGGATCCGAGCACCAAGGTGGCGCTGCGGGTCGAGGTACAGGTGGAAGCCTACGATCGTACTCATCTGTTGGAAGACATATCGCGCACGTTCAGCGAGAGCGGGGTCAGCATCATCGCGGCTCAGATCACAACGGCTCGCGACAACATGGTCAAAGGTCGGTTCGTGTTCGAGGTGCCGGAGATCGGCTATCTGGAGACTGTGTTGCAGCGCATCAGGCGGATTGACACGGTGTACGACGCCTATCGGGTCACGCCCCACTAGGAGCGGAGGTGTGGGGCCGGGGCCGGCGCCTCTGGTAAAATCTTGCTTCATGGAAATGCGCTGTATACCCGTAGGTCCGCTTCAAGCCAACTGCTACTTGGTGTGGGATGACGCGCGCCGGGCGTGTTGCGTCGACCCTGGGGGAGAACCGGAGCGGCTCGCCGCCGTGGCTGCCCAAGAGGGCTTGAGCCTGGAAGCGATCTTGGTCACTCACGGTCATTTCGACCACATCGAAGGGGTGAGCGGACTGGTTGCGACGACCAAGGCCAAGGTGTACTGCTCAGCCTTGGTAGCGCCGGTCCTGTACGGAGTCGAGGGCTGCTCCGCCACAGGCTATCCGGTCCCCGCGGTGGGAGGTGGAAGCATCGTGGTGGTAGCTGAAGACGAACCGGTCAAGGTCGGTGGCCTGTCGGTGGGGGTCGTGAGCACTCCCGGGCACACTCCGGGTGACATGACGTATGAGATCGCCGGTGACCTATTCTGCGGCGATCTGCTGTTCCGTGGTTCGGTGGGCCGGACCGACTTTCCGGGCGGGGATTTCGCCCAACTGCTGCAGTCGGTGCAGAAGCTCGTAGAGCGTTATCCCGGGTCCACGCGGGTGCATCCCGGCCACATGGAGTCCACCACACTGGCCCGAGAGCTGGCGTCAAACCCTTTCCTTGAGGGGCTGAGAGAGAGTGGCTGAGCAGATCAGCGCGCCGAAGGGCACGTATGACGTGCTCCCCCAAGACCAGGCCCTGCGGCGCTGGGTGGTCGCTTGCGCCGAAGATGTGTTTCAGCGTTTCGGCTACCGACGCATCGACACCCCTATTTTCGAGGAGACCCGGTTGTTTTCGCGTGGGGTGGGGGAATCGACAGACATCGTGCGCAAAGAGATGTACACCTTCGAGGACCTGGGTGGACGGAGTATGACCCTGCGTCCGGAGGGCACCGCACCGGTGGCGCGGGCATATGTGGAGCACGGCATGCACACGCTGCCGCAACCTGTGAAGTTGTTCTACCACAGCCCCATGTTCCGATACGAAAGCCCGCAATCTGGTCGCTACCGGCAGCACTTCCAGCTTGGAGTGGAGGCAATGGGGTCGGAGGCGCCAGAACTCGACGCTGAAGTCATCGGCGTGCTGGCGTCGCTGTACAGAGAACTCGGGTTGAAGGCCCTCGCTCTACGGCTCAACTCGATGGGATGCCCCGCCTGCCGGCCCGATTATTCCAAGGCGTTGCGTGCCTTCTTGGCGGAGCAGACCGGGGTCTTGTGCCGCGAATGTATCGAGCGGACCAAGCTCAATCCTTTGCGCGTCTACGACTGCAAGGTTGATTCCTGCCGCGGGGCGCTCGCTACCGCTCCACGACTGATCGATCACCTTTGCGCTGCCTGTCTTGAGCATCACCACCGGGTCCAGCGCTGTCTGGAGATCCAGGGCGTGGCGTACTCGAACGACGCCACCTTGGTGCGCGGGATGGACTACTACACGCGCACCACGTTCGAGTTCACTTCGTCTGTGCTAGGGGCGCAGTCGGGAGTGGGCGGGGGGGGCCGCTACGATGATCTGGTGGCTGCGATCGGGGGTCCGGCCGTGCCCGGGGTTGGTTTCGGCACGGGCATTGAACGCATCCTTCTTAGTCTCCAGCGGTGCGGCATCGTTGCTCCCGAGGCGCGTAGCCCGGTGGTGTACCTGGTGGCTATGACTCCTGGCGCGCGGGAGGAGGTCTTCACCCTTGCCCACGAGTTGCGCGAGGCCGGCGTAGACGCGGAGCTGGACTACATGTCCAGGAGCGGCAAAGGACAGATGAAGCAGGCTGGGCGAAGCGGAGCGCAGTACGCGTTCATCGTAGGAGAAGGGGAGATGGCCGCCGGGACGGTGACGGTACGCGATATGCGGTCTGGCGAAGAGAGAGGTGTACCGCGAGGGGAAGCGGCTGGCCTAGTGACCGCGGAGGGCATCGCGGGCCGGCGACCCGGCAAAGATAGTAGGAGAGAAGGGTAAGCCGTGGCATATCGAGATGAATGGTGTGGGGACGTCCAGGAGAACAAGGTCGGCAGCAGAGTAAGGGTGGCCGGCTGGGTGCAGAGGCGCCGGGACCACGGCGGATTGATCTTCGTGGACCTGCGCGACCGCACGGGGATACTGCAGTTGGTCTTCGAGGCTGAGAACGCCGCGGCCGTGCACGAGCATGCGCAGCAGCTTCGGGGCGAATACGTCCTATCGGCGCTCGGCACGGTAGTGGCTCGAGCCGAAGAGCGCGTCAACCCCAATCTGAGCACCGGCATGGTGGAGTTGGTGGTGGAGGAGCTGGAGATACTTGCGGCGGCGGAGACCCCGCCCTTCTTCCCTGAGGACGACGTCGAGGTGGACGAGACACTAAGGCTGAAATATCGCTATATCGATCTGCGGCGCCCGCGGATGTTCCGCAATCTGGAGCTGCGCCACAGGGTGGTGCAAAAAGCGCGCCGGTACCTGGGTGATCTGGGCTTCCTGGAGGTGGAGACGCCTATTCTCACCAAGAGCACTCCCGAAGGCGCCCGCGATTTCCTGGTGCCTTGCCGCCTGCAGCCTGGGGAGTTCTACGCGCTGCCCCAATCGCCGCAGCTATTCAAGCAGCTGCTAATGATCGCGGGATTCGAGCGGTACTACCAGATCGCCCGCGCCTTCCGCGATGAGGATCTGAGAGCCGACAGGCAGCCGGAGCATACCCAGATCGATATCGAGATGAGTTTTGTCGACGAAGAGGATATTCAACGGGTTGTAGAGGGCCTCTTCGCGGGCATGTTCCAGGAGGCTCTCGGTGTGGAGCTCACCTTGCCCTTTCCGCGCTTACCTACGCCGACTCGATGGCTCGCTACGGCAGCGACAAGCCGGACCTTCGCTTGGGCATGGAAGTGGTGGATGTCACCGACCTCGCCGGAGCGCTGGACTTCAAGGTCTTCGCCGATGCCGTGGCTGCCGGTGGCATGGTGCGAGGCATCAAGGGCGTTGGTGGAGCCGGCCTCTCGCGCAAGGACGTGGACGATCTGGCGGCCGCGGCCGGTACGATGGCTCGAGAGGGCTGCTTCCCGTGTGGCTCGACGAGGCGGGTCTGCGCACTCCACTGCAGAAGTTCCTGACATCGGAGCAGCTGGCCTCCCTGGTCGAGCGGCTGGATGGCGAGACCGGAGACCTGTTGCTCTTCGCCGCCGGTCCCAGAAGGGTCGTCGAGCCCAGCATGGGGGCCGTACGGCTCGCACTGGCCGAGCGCCTCGGCGTGAAGCGCGAAGGCTGGGCGTTCTCGTGGATCCTGGACTTTCCCATGTTCGAGTATGACGAGAGAGAGAAGCGGCTGAAGGCCCAGCATCATCCCTTCACGAAGCCGAGGTTGGAACAGCTGGAGGACCTGCAGGACCCGGCCCCTGGAGCTTGGGCACCTACGCGTACGATCTCGTGCTAAACGGGGTGGAGTTGGGAAGCGGGTCTCTCCGCATCGCCGACCCTAGCCTTCAGAAGGCGGTGTTCGCCGCCTTGGGCCTTGGGGAGGCCGAGATCAAGGCCAAGTTCGGCTTCCTGGTGGAGGCGATGGACTATGGCATTCCGCCTCACGGCGGCATGGGGCTGGGACTCGACCGCACCGTGATGCTCATGGCCGGAGAGTCGTCGATCCGCGATGTCATAGCGTTCCCCAAGACCCAGAGCGGCTCCTGCCCCTTGACAGACGCCCCCTCCGAGGTGACGGCCGAGCAGCTGCGCGAACTCGGCATACGCGACGATGTGACCGCTCCGTTGCCGGCCGTAGGGGCCGTGTGCTACCCTCACGTCGCTCGACCTTGCGCGTGATCTGGCCTCAACTTGAGCCAACACACATCGCTTGGGAGGCTTGTTCACCTGAACGGCGTATTTCCTTTCAGGGACGGCCACCCACCTGCTTAGGCAGGTTCAAGCGACTGTCAGACACGGCAAGGTGGAGCATTCTTCTAGGAGGGAACGTTATGCGAGGACGGAGTAGCCGGCGGCTCGTGGTCCTGCTCATCGTCGGACTAGCGGCCTTCTTGTTCAGGTGGCTGTGGCGGAGGGGGCGCTGATTCCACGACGACCACCAGAGTGTCGTGCTTACGACGCGGCCCTTCCGGGGGGTCCGGGGGGAGCCGTGGGCACGCAATCCGCGCATCGGACAGGACCCAGATGACGGCCTGACCGAGGAGACGCCCCAGGCTTTCATGGACGCCTACAGGACGCAGCCGATCGTGGTCCTCTTCTACGTGCCGACCGGACGCGACGACGCAGCTGGTGCTGCAGACCTACGGCTTTGCAGCCCAACTACGGGGCCTATACCTTCTTCTTGTACGACTACAGCAAGTCAGAGGCGTATGGCGATCTTGCCGTCCTTCTGGGCGTGGACTATCCAGCCGGTGATCTTCATGATGGACCGGAGGGCACCATACAGTCGGTCTGGAGCGGATTCGTCGACCAAGGGAGTCTGAACCAGAGCCTGCTGAATCTCGGCCGCAACTAAACGGAGCCAAGAGAGAAGACAGTAATGCGAAGGC
This sequence comes from uncultured Actinomycetes bacterium, assembly GCA_963784835.1. Lineage (GTDB taxonomy): Bacteria > Actinomycetota > Thermoleophilia > RBG-16-64-13 > RBG-16-64-13 > RBG-16-64-13. The sequence goes on from CAWASM010000006.1 coordinate 232,029, forward strand.
CGGGACCGCCCGGCCTTCGGCATGAGTGGCAGGGGGAGCGTGTGACGGTCCGTCCAACGCGAGCAGGTGGACGAGGGGTGGCTTCGTCGGCATGAGCGGCGGCGTCGACAGCGCGGTCACGGCCCTTCTGCTCCGAGAGGAGGGCTATCGGGTGGTCGGCGTGACTCTCCGGCTGTGGAGTGACCCGGAAGGCCACGACGAACGGGCCTGCTGCTCCCCTGAGAGCGCCGAGCGGGCCAAGAGCGTAGCCAGTCACCTCGGCATCCCGCATCTTGTCGTCGACTCCGTTGAGGAGTTCCGAGGGAAGGTGGTGGAGTACTTCATCGGAGAATATGGCCGCGGGCGTACGCCGAACCCCTGTGCCAAGTGCAACTCCAGGCTTAGATTCGGGCTCCTGCTAAGCGTGGCTCACAGGTTGGGTCTCGACTCGGCGGCTACCGGCCACTATGCGCGTCTGCTGGGAGAACATGCTGCTCTCGCCCGGGGAGTGGACAGCGTCAAGGACCAATCGTACGTGCTTGCGGAGGTCTCACCGGCGACACTACGACAGTGTCATCTTCCCACTGGGCACCATGACCAAGCCGGAGGTGCGCGCCGTGGCCGCGCAAGCCGGTTTAACACAGCGCATCTCACCCGAAAGTCAGGAGATCTGCTTCGTTCCCGATGACGACTATCGCTCCTTCTTGCGGCAGAGGATGGGAGAGCGGCCTGGGGCTGATCGTGGACATGGCCGGCAAGCAACTGGGCACGCACACGGGTACCTACAACTTCACCATCGGACAACGGAAGGGGCTTGGCATTGGCTTTCACGAGCCGTTGCAGGTAGTAGCGCTTGACGCTGAGGAGGCTCTGGTGATCGTCGGGCCGCCGGATGCTGGGAAGGTGGGTACACTGGAGTTGACAGATGTCACGGTGCATCAGGCGGTGCCGGTCGGGCCGGTAACCGTGCAGTTGCGTTCGCAAGGCCGACCGTTGCCCGCAAGGACGGTGGGCGAGCAACGAGTGGTGCTGGAGCGGCCCGAGAACGGGGTCGCGCCCGGTCAATCGGCGGTGGTCTACGACGGTGACACGGTAGTTTTGGCGGGACGATCGTTTCGGCCGGAAGCTAGGCGAGAGTGAGGGGAGGCTACCCTCGGAGCGGGCCCAAATAGGCCCTGTGGTATAGTTTTCACGCTTCGAGAGACGGGAAAGGAGCCGAACATGGAATGGAGCCTCGGCGAGATCATGAAGCTTTGCATCGGCTTCTCCTGCGTGGTGGTCGGGGTGCTGGCGGGATGGGCGCTGTTCCGTCTGAGCGGCGTCTTCAAGAGACTCACAAGTATTCTGACCGATGCGAACACGCAGGTGATCCCTTTGCTTACGCGTGTCGAGGGCACGCTCGACGGAGTCAACGCCGAGCTGGCCAAGGTTGATCAGATCACCGGCTCGGTGGTTGAGATGGTCAAGGTTGCCGAACACACCACGACCGCGGTGCACAACGCGGTGGCCAAGCCGATGCGCAAGATCGCGGGACTCGTATCTGGAGTCAATGAGGGAGTGTCTTCGCTTTTCGCGAGTAAGAGGAAGGAGCATTGATGGGAACGTTTCGTTCGCTACTGATATTGGGGGCCGGGGTGGTCATTGGCGGGGCGGCGCTCATCGCCTATCGGATCTCGCAGGAGACGGGCAAGCCTCTACAGGATGCCCTACTGGACGTACCGGCGGAAGCCGGTCGAATGTTCACGGACTTGAGGACCCGCGCGGCCGAGGCCGTGGAGCGCGGCCGGGAGGTCTACGAAGAGCGCCAGACCACCTTTGGAGAGCAGTATGAGGGTCAGCCGGCGGCCGAGTAGGGGCGGTTGCGGTTTTGAGCGCTAGTCAAGACATGGTGGTAGTGCGGACGCCTAGAGGCGCCCACGCGCTGCCTGTGATGCGTGTTGTCATGGGGGGAGTGGCGTGTGGGCACGATCTGCCCCTTGAACGTCTGGACGACGTCGAGTTGGCTATCGAGACGATTCTAGCCGAAGAGGCTGCGGAGGGTGACGAGTTGGTCCTGACGGTATCGTGCGATGCAACGGCCCTTAGGGTAAGACTCGACGGACTTTCCAACGAGGCGCTGCGGACTGCCTTGGTGGCTCTCGAACCGTTTCGGCCAGGCTCTCTCTGCCGCTTGGACGTGCGCCTGTTTCTGGACGCCTTGGTGGATGACTACCAGGTGGTCGGGGAAGCCGACGGGGCTTTTGCAGTCGAGATGGAGAAGCGGGCCCACTAGATGCCGGAAGCGGGGCGAGCAAACAGTCAGAGTGGCTCCTTAGGGTCGGAAAAGCCTTTCGGCGAGCGCCTGGAGTCTGTGCCCGAAAGGGAACTGCTTCTCAGGATCAGGAACGGCGATACTGCCGCCCGCCAGGAACTCATCACACGCTATCTGCCTTTGGTGAGGAGTATTGCGCGGCGCTTTGCTTCGCGGGGGCAACCTGTGGAAGACCTCACCCAGGTGGGGTCCATCGGGCTGATCAAGGCGGTCGACCGCTTCGATCTCGAGAGGGGGGTGGAGTTGTCTACTTATGCGACTCCCACCATCATGGGCGAGATCAAACGCTACTTCCGGGATAAGGGCTGGGCTGTCAAAGTACCCAGGGCCCTGCAGGACCTGAACGTGCGGCTCAACAGGCTCCTAGAGCAACTTACTGTCAATCTGCAGAGGTCGCCCAGCATCGCGGAGCTGGCGACCGCAGCTGGGGTGAGTGAGGAGGAAGTAGTGGAGGCGATGGAGAGCGGCCGTGCCTATAGCTCTGTCTCCATCTTCTCTGGAGGGGCGAACGAGGACGATGAGTCCATGGAGTTGCTGGATTGCCTTGGACAGGAAGAGCCGGCATACGCGGTCTTCGAACAGCGCCGGCTGCTTGCGCCGGCCATGGAGCTCTTGGACCCCCGAGAGCGGCTCATCCTTCATCTGCGCTTCTTTGAAGGCATGACCCAGACCCAGGTGGCCGCACGGATAGGCATTTCCCAGATGCATGTATCCCGGCTCATCCGCAAGTCCATCGAGAATCTTCGGCAGCACATTGTGGACACTGAGGACCTGGTCGAAGGCGCCAGGGGGAGAGGTAAGGGCTAGACGCGTGAAGACCGCCGAGCTGCGCAAGATGTTCGTTGAGTACTTCGTCGAACAGGGGCACCTGCTGGTGCCTAGCTCCTCGCTGGTGCCTTTCAAGGATCCGTCGGTGCTTCTTACCACCGCGGGAATGCAGCAGTTCAAGCCTTACTTCATGGGCTTAGCCGAGCCTCCCAGCCGACGTCTCGCCAGCGTCCAGAAATGCTTCCGGACCTCCGACATAGACAAGGTGGGGCTGACCGCCCGGCATTGCACGTTCTTCGAGATGCTGGGCAACTTCTCGGTGGGAGACTACTTCAAGGAGGGGGCCATCCGCTTCGCCTGGGAGTTCTCGTTGGACTACTTGAAGTTCGACCGCGACCGTCTCTGGGTGTCGTACTTCGAGGGCGACGATTCCATCGAGCCGGACACGGAGGCCCAGGGGGTTTGGGCCGGGTTGGGAGTGCCCAGGGAGCGGATGGTCGGCCTGCCCCGCAGTGACAATTTCTGGGGCCCAGTGGGCAACAGCGGACCCTGCGGACCTTGTTCAGAGCTGTACTACGATCGGGGACCGGCCTTCGGTTGCGACGATCCCGAGTGCCGGCCGGGATGTGACTGCGATCGTTTTGTCGAGTATTGGAATCTGGTCTTCACTGGCTACAACATGGACGAACAGCAGCGTCTTACTCCTTTGCCGGCCCAGAATATCGACACCGGCATGGGTCTGGAACGGGTGGCGGCTCTCAAGCAAGAGACCGAGTCTGTGTTCTTCATCGACGTCTTCAAGCCATTGATCGAGCTGGGGGAGGAGATCTCCGGCCATGGTTTTGGTGACGACCCTAAACTGGACGTGGCTCTCAGAGTATTGGCCGATCATTCCCGGGCCATCGCCTTCTTGGTGGCCGATGGGGTCATACCGAGCAACGAGGGGCGTGGATACGTGCTCCGGCGCGTGCTGCGGCGGGCGGCGCGCATCAGCCGGTCCGCGGGCATGCAGCCGCCCTTTCTCGGTCGTTTCGTGGAGCGTGTGGTGGAAGTCATGGGTGGGGCCTATCCGGAGTTGGTCGAGCGGCGCGAGAGTATCGCGCGCGTGGCCAAGACCGAGGAGGATCGTTTCAACCGCACGCTGGACCAGGGTTTGGTTCTGGTGGAAGAGGCGATGGGCAGGGCCGGAGCAGAAGGGACCAAGGCGTTCCCCGGGTCTGTGGCCTTCATGTTGCACGATACCTACGGCTTCCCCGTGGAGGTCACGCGCGAGATCGTCGAGGAACGGGGCTTCGTCCTGGATCTTGCTGACTTTGAGAGCGCGATGGAAGCACAGAGGAAGAGGGCCCGTCGCGCCCAGAAGGGGGGCGACTCATTTGAGGACGCGCTGGTCCGCTTTGCGCGGGAGACCGTCCACCCGACAGTGTTCCTGGGCTACGAGCGCGATGACCTGTTCACGGTGGTGGAGAACGTGGAGATGCTGTCCGACGGGCGCGTTGCTCTAGCCCTGCGTGAGAGCCCCTTCTACGCCGAGTCTGGGGGACAGACAGCGGACCTGGGTTTGATTGAATCCGACGAAGGCAGGGCCGCGGTGGAGGACGTGCAGCAACAAGGCGCTGTCCAAGTGATAGTGGCTCGTATACTTGACGGTCGCGTGGAGTCCGGCACTCGTGTCAAAGCGTCGCTGTCTTCGAGTCACAGGCATGACGTGGGAGCCAATCACACAGCCACCCACCTGCTCCACTGGGCGCTCGGGACCCGGCTGGGGAAGGACGTCACCCAAGCCGGTTCGTCGGTGCGGGCCGATAAGTTCCGTTTTGATTTCGCTTTTCACGAACCTCTAGGGGCAAAGCGGCTCGCGGAGGTGGAAGAAGCGGTCAACCGTCGCATCGTGGAGAACCACCCGGTGAGGACGTTCACCACCACTCTGGAGCACGCCAGAGACCTGGGAGCCATAGCTCTCTTCGGAGAGAAGTATGATGACTTTGTCAGAGTGGTGGAGATCGACGACTTCAGCAGAGAACTTTGCGGAGGTACTCACGTCGGCAGTACCAGCGAGTTGGGAGCCTTCAAGATATTGTCTGAGGGCAGCGTTGGCGCGAACATACGCCGAATCGAGGCTGTGACCGGACGTGCGGCAGTGGCCTACTATCGCAGGCGCGACGCACTGGCCGACCAGGCGGCGGAAGCGCTGGGAGCGGCGAATGACGATCTGCTGGGCGCCATCGAGCGCACCGTGGGGCGTATCCACACGCTTGAGGAGCAAGTGCGGGCGTCAAGGGCTGAGACGGCTAGGGATCTTGCTCAATCCCTCGCCGGCGGGGCGACAGTGCATGGCGGCGTGTCCGTAGTGGCCGAGGTCACTGACGCTCATGACATGGAGCACTTGCTGTCGCTGGTGGATCAGGTGCGCGATCGGACCACTCCGGCAGTCGTGGTACTGGGGGCTGTGCTGCAGGGCAAGGGAGTGTTGGTTGTCAGCGTCACGCCGGGCGTCTCGGGGATCGACGCGGGAGGCATCGTGAAGGCTTGTGCGCGGGAGTTTGGTGGAGGTGGCGGAGGCAGCGCTCAACTCGGCCGGGGGGGCGGCAGCGACCCAGCTCGGCTTTCGGACGCAGTGGAGGCTGCGAGACAGGCCGTGATGACGGCCCTGGAGGCGGCGGAGTGCGCGTCCTAGGGGTCGACCTAGGGGGCAGCCGTACGGGACTGGCGCTGTCGGATCCGACAGGCTTGATCTGTCGTCCCCTTGAGGTTGTCGCCGAGCGCGATCAGGAACTGCTTATCAAGGGTATTCTGGAGAGGTCCAGAAATGAGGGAGTGTCTTTGATAGTGGTGGGACTCCCTAGACCCTTGGGCGGAGGAACGAACAGCCAGATGGCACAGGTCCTCGACTTTGTGAGGCGCCTGCAGCTTGAAGCGAGCGTTCCGGTCGCTACCTGGGACGAGCGGTTCACGTCACGCTTGGCCGATGAAGCTCATGGGTCACTGCAAGCGCGGGACGCTGTGGCGGCCTGCTATATGTTGCAGAACTATCTAGACGCGCATACCGACACCGTGGGGCAAGAGTGAAGTGAAGAGAGGCAGAGACAATTTGAAGTCCTCCCGCAAGAGCGAGAGAGATTCAAGCAGCGCATGGGGGCGGCAAGACAGGGGTCGCACCTGGCGCCGCTGGATCGCGCGCGGTGTCGTGGTCATCGGCTTCTTGGCTTTCGTGTCGGTGGCAGCTTACCTCGTCAATAGGGGCGTGGATTGGTACCAGGAGCGATCCATCACCACGACTACAAAGGAAGAAGCAAGCGAGACCACCAAGACGGTCACCATTGCTTCGGGCACATCCGCCGCTGAGGTGGGGCGCCTGCTTCAAGAAGGCGGGGTCATAGCGTCGTCGGCCGAGTTCGTCGACCTGGTCAAGTCGCGGGGCACGGAGAACGCACTTTTGCCTGGCAAGTACGAGTTCAGCCCAGGGCTCGCCTTGATCGAGGTGGTGGACATGCTCGAGACAGGGAAGGGCGCAGCTATCTTCAAAGTCACCATCCCCGAAGGCCTGTCGGCTTCCCAGGTGGCGACCATTCTGACAAATGACGGCCACATCGCGGGCGATACCTACCTGGACAAAGCCGGCATTCCCGGAGAATTTCAGCTACCAAAGGTGGGAGGCGCAGTCCCCACGGGGTTAACCACATTAGAGGGGCTGCTTTATCCCAGCACTTATTGGCTGACGGACGGCGACGGTGCTACGCAGCTTATCGGTGCGCAACTGGCCGCCTTCACTCAGAAGACGGCGGATCTGCCGTGGGCGAACGCAGAGGCCCTGGGTATGACCCCCTACGAGATCGTCATTGTGGCGTCTCTGATTGAGAAGGAGGTCAGCGTAGCAGCGGAGAGGCCCATCGTGGCGGCCGTCATTTACAATCGCCTGAAACAGAAGATGACTCTGGGCGTCGACGCCACGGTTCGCTACGCACTGGACAAGTGGACGGGAGATCTCACCTCTGATGATTTGAAGGTCGATTCTCCGTACAACACAAGGGTTAAGAAGGGGCTTCCACCGACTCCCATCGCAAACCCCCGCGTGGAGTCCATTGAGGCAGCCCTGAAGCCAGCCGAAGTGGACTACCTCTACTACGTGCTCGAAGACACCAATGGCAACCATTTCTTCACCGCCTCCTATGACGAGTTCCTCCAGGCCAAAGAGAAGCAGCCCAAGTAGCAAGACGTCGCGCGTGAGTCGCTGGTATTGCGCCAGGCGACACGGCAGGCCTACGGCGAGCCAATGTCGAACTTAGGTATCAGTTCGGGTCTGGCTCGTCTGCGGTAGGCTACGACTGACGGGATCAAGCATGTCAGCTCGTGGGGAGGTGCAAGTGGCGGCCGAAGCAACGGATATCAGCGCGGCGACCGGACTGCTGTGCATCCTCGGCCACCCCGTGAGCCACTCGCTGTCGCCGCGCATCCACAATGCGGCGCTCCGGCACCAGAGACTGGACATGGTGTACCTAGCCTTCGACGTCGAGGACGGACGGCTTGGCGATGCGTTTGAGGCCCTGCGACTGCTGGGGGCCCGGGGCGCAAATTTGACCATTCCCCACAAGGAGGCCGCGCTGCCCTTGCTAGACGAGGTGGACCCGACGGCGGCCAGGATCGGCGCGGCCAACACGATAGTCAACGAGCAAGGACGGTTGATCGGATACAACACCGACGTGAGCGGCTTCGCGGCGGCTTTGCGCACGGTGCGTTCCGAAGGGGCGCAGGGGTCTTCGCTGCTTGGTAGTCGGCGCAGGGGGGGCTGCTCGCGCGGTGGTGGCGGCACTGGTCGACGGGGAAGCAGAACACGTATGGGTGTGCAACCGCACCTATGAGCGGGCAGAAGCTCTGTGCAGCGCCGCAGAGACCTGGGGAAGTGTGCCCTGTGAGGTGATCGCGGCGGGAGCCGCGGCCAGAGTAGTCGGAGGAGCCGATCTCGTGGTCAACGCTACTTCTTTGGGGTTGGCCAAGCCGGTCAAGGACTTTGCTATTGATGTCGATACTTTGGACAGTGGCCATATTGTGGTGGACTTGGTCTACGGTCACCGATCCACCGATTTGGTTGAAGCGGCTCGAGCTAGGGGGGCGCGCGCCATCGACGGCAAGGAGATGCTCGTCATGCAAGCGGCCGATTCATACCGCTTGTGGACTGGTCAGGAGCCGCCGGTCGATGTGATGCGCGCCGGGCTAGAGGTTTGGGAAGGGTGACGCGGTACTGATGCAGACTGCCAGAGAGGAGCATCCGCAGCGCAAGCTGTCGGGCAAACGCACCGGCGAAGTGCTCGTCGAGATGGGCATCCTCACGCTGGATCAGGTTGAGGAGGCTATAGCCGAACAACGTGTCTCGCGTAAGCGCATCGGTGACATAGCGCTTGACAAGGGTTGGGTGACCAAGAACGTTCTCATGGAGGCGCTTGGGCGACGTCTTGGCGTGAAGCACCTGGACCTTTCCGGCACCCGCATCGATCCGGTGACCGCGGACCTGATCTCCGAACGGGACGCCCGTCGGTACGGCGCCATCCCCGTCAGTTTCGTCGACGATCACACCCTCTTGGTCGCGATGGCAGATCCCTCCAATATCGTCGCCATCGACGACTTGAGGATCCTTACCGGCTTCGACATCGAGCCGGCGATCGCTAGCTGCTGAGGACATCCGCACGATGCTCGGCAACATGCGACCGGCCGAGGAGCACATAGCGGAGAACATCGAAGAGAGGGACGAGGGGGGAGACGAGGAAGCGACACCGGTCGAACTGCGCGACATCAGGGAGCAGGTGGACGCGGCCCCTGTGGTCAAACTGGTCAACGGCATCATGGCGCAGAGCGGCAGACGAGGGAGCTTCGGATATCCACTTTGAGCCGCAGGCCAAGGATCTGCTCATCCGTTTCCGGCAGGACGGCGTTCTTCACGAGATCATGACCGATTCCTAAGCGTCTTCAACCCGGCGTCATTTCTCGTACTCAAGATCATGGCCGACTTGGATATCGCCGAGCGTCGGATTCCCCAGGACGGCCGCATCGGCCTGGTCGTCGGCGGGCGACCCATCGACATGCGCGTCGCCTCGCTCCCCACCGTGTATGGCGAGAAGATCGTCATCCGCCTTCTCGATCGGTCGAACGTCATGATGCGGCTGGAGCAGTTGGGATTCTCTGAAGTGGCGCTCAACCGCTACACCAAGTCGTTCACGAAACCCTACGGAGCCATCCTGGTCACAGGGCCGACCGGCTCGGGCAAATCGACCACCTTGTACGGTACCCTCAACATCCTCAATACTCCCGACAAGAACATCATCACCGTCGAGGACCCCGTGGAGTACCGCCTAGCAGGGCATCAACCAGGTGCAGATCAACATCAGGGCGGGCCTCACTTCGTCTCGGGACTGCGGTCGATCCTGCGTTGCGACCCCGACATCATCATGGTCGGCGAGATCCGGGACAGAGAGACTGCCCACATCGCCATCGAATCGGCGCTCACGGGCCACTTGGTCTTGTCGACGCTGCATACGAACAACGCCCCCGGCGCGCTCTCTCGGTCTCACCGAGATGGGGGTGGAGCCTTTTCTCACCGCCTCCGCCGTTGACTGCGTGATAGCCCAGCGGCTTGTCAGGAAGACTGTGCGAGTACTGCCGGAGCCGTACCCGGTGACCCGCGAGATGCTGGAACGGCTTGGCTTCGCCGAAGAGCGTCATCGAGAAGTGGAAGGACATCACCTGTATCGCGCCGTCGGGTGCAGGCACTGCAACAGCACCGGCTACAAAGGGCGGCTGGGCATCTACGAGATCATGCCTGTGACGGAGGCGATCGAAAGACTCATCGTCGAGCGCAAGAGCGCCGATGAGCTTATGCGAGTGGCGATAGCCGAGGGGATGGTGTCGCTCCGCCAAGACGGACTTGAGAGGGTCTTGCAAGGGGTAACCAGCATCGAGGAGATATCGCGGGTCATCGTATAGCGATGGTCCGCGCAGATAGCAAAGGCAAGGGACGGGAAGCATGGATATCAGTGACATTCTGAAGGAGGTCGTGGAGCGCGATGCATCGGACCTGCACCTCTCGGTGGGCTTGCCGCCGGTGGCTCGCATAGACGGCCACTTGAGGCGTCTCGACTATCCCGTCTTGGACTCCAACACGCCCGGGAACTCGTCTACAGCATCCTGACGCGGAGATCAGACGGCAGAAGCTTGAGACGGAATGGGAAGTGGATCTCGCCTATTCGCTGTACGGTGATGGCGCGTTTCCGTGTCAACGCCTTCTTCCAGAGAGGCTCATTGAGCGCGGCCTTTCGGCTGGTGCCCATCGAGCATACGGTCTATCGATGCGCTTGGCGCTGCCCAAAGTCCTTCATTCGTTCTGCCAACAAGCCCCGAGGCTTCATCATGGTGACCGGTCCCACCGGCTCAGGAAAGACCACGACTTTGGCCGCCATCATCGACGAGATCAACCAGACCCGGTCGCATCACATCGTGACCATCGAGGATCCTATCGAGTTCCTGCATCAGCACAAGCGCTGTGTGGTGAACCAGCGCGAAGTTGGGAACAGACACAAAGTCTTTCCCGGCGGCTTTGCGCTGCCGCTCTGCGACAGGACCCTGACGTGGTTCTGATCGGTGAGATGCGCGATCTGGAGACTATCCAGATCGCCCTGACAGCCGCCGAGACGGGCCACTTGGTCTTTGCGACCCTTGCATACCCAGGACTGTCCGCAGTCCATCGACCGGATGATCGACGTGTTCCCGCCGCACCAGCAGGAGCAGATCAGGGTGCAGATCGCGGCGACGCTTGAAGGCGATCATGTCGCAGCAACTGCTTGCCAAGGCGGGCGGCAAGGGGCGGGTGTGCCGCCTGCGAGGTCCTCATCAGCACTCCAGCGGTAAGAAATCTCATCCGAGAAGGCAAGACCCACCAGTTGTACACGGTGATGCAGACAGGTAACCAGTACGGCATGCAGACTATGAACGCCGCTTTGGCCGATCACGTGCGCCATGGGCCATATCACCAAGGAACTGGCTCTGAGGCGCACCTGGTGCCGGACGAACTGGAACGCCTGCTGCTCGTGGGTGCGGCCATAAAGCGCATACGCGGGCGGGGGAGGGGACCGAAAGTGCGGGCGCTACAGCGCAAGCCGCCTGCGGCCGATATTGACTCTAGAGAGGGCCTCCAGCCGAAGTCCGGCACATAGGGGAGACAGCGCAGATGGCGACATACACATACACAGCGAGGCGAGATCGCGGCAGCCAGTTCAACGGGCAGACTACTGGTGACACCAAAGCGGCCGTGGTGGCCGATCTTCGGCGCAAGGGCTTCACCGTCCTCAAGTTGGAGGAGAAGAAGAGTCCCTTCGACCTGAAGGCAATGCTGGAGAACAGCACGAAGATCAAGACGCGGGACAAGGCGGTGTTCGCTCGGCAGTTCGCGACCATGATCAACTCCGGCCTCGCGGTTCTTGCGGGCCCTCTACGTGCTTGAAGAGCAGACCGAAAACCCGCGGTTCAAGAAGATAATCGCACTTGTGCGGGCCGACGTCGAATCGGGTATGCCACTCTCGGACTCCATGGAAAGACATCCGGCGGCCTTCGACCGTCTCTACGTCGCCATGGTGCGGTCGGGCGAAGCCGGCGGCGCTCTTGACGCCTCGCTGAGCCGGCTGGCCTCTCAGCTGGAGAAGGATGACAGTATCAAACGGACCATCAAGGCGGCCATGGCCTACCCGGTTCTGATCATGTGCTTCGCGATATGCGTCATGATCGCCATGCTGCTGTTCATCATCCCTATATTCGCGAGGATGTATGCGGATCTGGGAGGGCAGTTGCCCTCGCTGACCAGGCTGATGATGACTCTCAGCAACATGCTGAAGAGCTACTGGTTCGTGATCTTTCCCCTCGCGGCGGGTCTGGTCTGGGGAGTGCGTCGCCTCAAGAACACCGAGCAGGGCAAGAGGACGTGGGACAGGGTCAAGCTGAAACTGCCCATGAAACTGGGACCTGTGATCCAGAAGATCGCTGTGGCACGATTCAGTCGGACCTTCGCCACTCTGGTGAGCTCGGGCGTGCCGATTTTGCACGCAATCGACATCACGGGCAAGACCTCCGGCAATACTGTCATCGAGGAAGCCATGGTGCAGGTGCGAGAGAGTATCCGCAACGGCGAGTCCATCGCCAAGCCCTTGGCCCGGGTGACCGTCTTCCCACCGATGGTCACACACATGATCTCGATCGGTGAAGAGACGGGCGCTCTCGATTCGATGCTGAACAAGGTCGCGGACTTCTACGAAGACGAAGTGAATGCCCAGATCAAATCGCTGACCTCGATCATCGAGCCGATAATGATGCTCTTTGTCGGTGGGCTCGTAGGAGTGATCGTTATCTCGATGTACCTGCCTATGTTCAACATGATGAACCTGGTGAAATAGTCAGGGTCGTCGCGGTCGAGGCGTCGGGACCCACCCCCTCGTGGACCGACGCCTAATGCATGATAATGTGCATTATGTAAAGTAGAACATCAGACGGCGTACGACAGCAGACTGAAGACTTCATGCCCCTTCAGTCTCTCTCTGCCCCCGAGTTCAGTGAGTTCGATGATGAAAGCGAGGCCGACGACGATACCGCCGGCCTGTTCGACCAGCTGGACCTTTGCAGCGGCGGTGCCGCCGGTAGCCAGAAGATCATCGTGGATGAGAACGCGCTGCCCGGGTTGGATCGCGTCTGCGTGGATCTCAAGGACGTCGGTGCCGTACTCGAGAGCGTACTCACAGCGGCTCACCTTGCGCGGGAGCTTGCCCGGCTTGCGGGCGGCAGCAAAGCCGACCTCGAGCGCATACGCCAGAGCAGCGCCTAGGATGAACCCGCGCGCCTCAGCGCCCAGTATCAGATCGACGCCCTTTCCCCGGCCAAAGTCCGCCAGCCTGTCTACTGAGTAGCGCAGTGCGGCCGCATCCTGCAATAGTGGCGTGATGTCGTGGAAGAGGATGCCTTCGCGGGGGAAGCCTGGTATGTGGCGGATATAGCTCTCGAGTTCCATCGTGCTCCTTGCAGCGGGTGATTCGCCGTCGCGGCGGCCTTCAGACCAAGGGTCATTGTACGACGGACGCCCTGCTTACAGAAGCCTACGGAGCTCTCTGTAGAGGAGCAGATGATTGAGCCGGGAGAAGAGCGAGCCCAGATCCTCCACGATCTGTATCCCGTACTCTTTCTTATCGGGATGAGTCGAACGTAGCGAGGTGGTAGCTACCTGCTCCACCAACCCAGCCTCTCTCTCGGCGGAGGAGCTGAGAAGCCGCAGATTGCGCGGCTCAAGTTGAAAACGAGCAAGGAGGCGGCAGATATGCACTGTCTCCAAGTCACTTCCGGTGAATGCCGGTCCTGTCTCAGCCGAGCGCTCGACAAGGCGGGACTCCTCCAAGCGCGCCAAAAACTCCTCGTCCACCCCCGCGGCCGCGCATATCTCTTGCAGCGAGTACAGCGTCTCTTCACGCCTCAGGGGCGCCGAAGCATGCCCCTGTTCGCCGACAGTGACCAGAGGGCGCCCAGCGCTCAAGGCAGCTTTGTCCATGCGCTGCCTTATGACGTCCAGGGGAAGATACTCATCTCTCTGAAGAGCAAGAACAGTGCGCAAAGTCCGAAGATCGGCGGATGTGTAGCGGCGATAGCGCCCCATAGAACGGGTCGGCTTAACCAGTCCGCGCTGCTCCAGGTAACGTACCTTGGTGATGGTAAGGTCGGGAAACTCGGTCTGGAGGTCTTGCACGAGGCGTCCTATGGTGAAGGTGGGCTCAGCGACATGTGGCCCCCCCCTTGGGCGCCGGGGCAACGGCTGTTTGTCAGAACTCTCCATCTCGATCGGTCACACCCCTTCGACACGGCGCAGAAACTCCAACTTGAACTTCCCGATCTGGAGCTCGTCGCCATCTGCGAGCTGCTGGCTCTCGATGCGCTTCTTGTTTACATAGGTCCCGTTCAGGCTGTTGAGATCCTCGGCAAGAAACACGTCGGCGTCGACCACTACGCGGGCGTGGTGCCGGGAGACCGTGACATCGTCAAGAAAGAGGTCGTTCTGCGGGCTGCGTCCCACGGTGAAGGCGTCCCCCAACAGAGGCACGATCTCCCCCTCCCTGTCGCCGCCAGAGCGGATGACCAGGAAGTTACCAGATGTGAGATGGGAGTGGTCGCCGCTGAGCGAGTCCGCGTCTTCGCGGTCACCAGCGGCAAAGGCAAGCGTAGTCTGAGCGGCCTCAGGAAGCATCAAGCGGGCACCACAGCGCCGGCAGAAGCACGAATCCGCCGTGTTCTCCACAGCGCAACTGGGGCATTTGATCACAGGCATAGGTCCCCCCCAACCGGACTCACTGTCCGCCGCAGCGGACTTGGTCGGCGATATCCATCTTCAGCCACACAGACCACTACTCCTTGGGCGGCTCCCCATAACCCCCATGCCCGCTCAGGATCTCGCTAAGCAAAGCCACGTCACCGTCGTGCACGAGACCCTTGCCGCCACCGCTCTTGTCGCGCAGCCGCCTTACCATCTCGGCTCTCACAATGTCCAGTTCCCCATGGAGAAGCCGCCTACGCATAGAAACCTCTCGCTCCTCATCGGACAGTCGAGCAGCGAGCTGCTTAAGCTCCTCGTCGGAGTAGGATTGGATGTTGATCAGGCGTTCGAAAGAAGACTCATCCACAGCGCCCCCGCTTTCACAATAGCGGTACATTCCGCAACCTTCAAGCTCAGGTTGAGAGCCACACATATTGCGCGACCCCGTTGGGCCACATCTCAAGTTTCGCCTGAGAGAGGTCTACTCCTCCGCGGCCAGAAGCTCGTTGTACTCGTCGGCGGTGAGCAGGTCGTCCGCCTCGGCGGGGTCCGTAAGCCTCACCTTGATGAGCCAGCCCTCCTCGAAGGGGCTGTCGTTGATAAGCTCGGGTGCATCGACTACCTCTTCGTTGACCTCGATGACCGACCCACTCAGCAGTGCATAAACGTCAGAAACGGCCTTGACCGACTCGACCTCCGCGTAGGGCGTCCCAGCCAGAACGTCCGCGCCTACCTCCGGGAGTTCGATGAATACGATGTCACCGAGTGTCTCCTGGGCGTACTCAGTGAGGCCGAAGACCGCGGTCTCCCCCTCTATGCGTGCCCAGGCGTGCTCCCTGTGGTATTTGAGGTTCTTTGGGTTCACATGCGCTCCTTTCTCGCCATGCTTGGCTGGCCGTCATGATAGCACAGCGTCTTTTTCTTCCTCGGCATCGTTAGGCACGCGCACTGGGTCGGTGCCTTGTATACTGTCATGGCAACCAAAGAGCCGAAGGAGGACCGCTGTGGCTCGACGCAGAGGGCTCGTCATAAGTGACGAACAGATGCAGATGATCGATGGCGTTCTCACCAAGCTGCAGCACGTGACCGGCTCCAACTTCGTGGCGCTTATCTCGACGAGCGGTCAGCCCATTACGATGGTCCCTGCCGACGCCGACTCCGACACCCTTTCTCTTGCCGCTCTGGCGGCGGGGTCTTTCGCTGCCACCAGACAGCTCGCTCAAGTTCTCAAGGAGCGCGAGTTCACCTTGCTCTTTCACGAGGGCAAAGAGTCCAACCTCCACGTCATGCAGGTGACCGAGCAGATCCTCATGCTCCTCACCTTTGGCCGTGAGACTCAGGTGGGCAGGGTGCGTCTGTACACCTCACGGGCGCTCGAAGTGCTCAAGCCTATTTTTGAACGTGCCGAAGATACCGAGGGGGACTCCAGGATGATGGACCCGGAATATTCCCTGGGAGTCGGGTCAGCGATCGACGATCTCTTCCCCGAAGAGGACAGCCCACGGTAGCAGGGGGCGAATAAGTGGCACTGATCAACCTAGCGGCACGAGAGATCAACTATAAGATCGTCTACTACGGCTGCGGTCTGTGTGGAAAGACGACCAACATCCAATACATCCATCGTCGGGTGAACCCCGCGGCTCGGGGACGTCTGGTGAGCATAGCCACCGAGGAAGAAAGAACCCTGTATTTCGACTTTCTCCCCTTGTCCCTGGGTAGCGTGAAGGGGCTCCGCACCCGCTTTCATCTCTACACGGTTCCTGGACAGTCGTTCTACAACGCTTCGCGCAAGCTGGTGCTGCAAGGCGTCGACGGGGTCGTGTTCGTGGCCGATAGCCAGATCTCCCGTCTGGACGAGAATGTCGACAGCTACCTTAACTTGTGGGACAACCTGATGTCCCTCGACGAGGAAGTGTCCAACCTGGGCATGGTGCTGCAGATGAACAAGCGGGACATGGGCTCCATCTTCTCAGTCTCCGATCTGACCGAGTTGCTCAATCACACCGGGTCGCCCGTGCTGGAGTCCTGTGCCCTCACCGGGGTGGGCGTTTTCGAGACGCTCAAGACGGTCTGCAAACAGGTGATCGCCAAGAGCTCGCGTTCCTGAGCGCGGACCAGAGCGACTAGTCCCGCTCGGTCTCCTTCTGAGCTTCCGCAAGAATCGCTTCGTATTCCCTGGCCAACCCGAGGGCGCGCTCGTCGTCGGCGGCCTCGGCGTACACGTGGAACAAGGGCTCCTCCGGGTCCGGAAGCACCAAGACCCACTCCGACTGGTCGAGGAACACCTTGATGCCGTCGACGAGGGAGACCCGAGCGTGTCCCAGGCTCTGCGTAAGACGCCTCATCACGGCCCCCTTGAGCTCCCAGGCGCACTTGGAGGATAGGTGGGCCATGTGCGCGACAGGGGTCTTGCGCACCAGTTGCGACAGAGGCGTGGAGTTGACAGACAGCAGCTCGAGCACCTTCCCCAAAGCGTAGAGCCCGTCCATGGACGCCAAGACAGCGGGGTAGATATAGCCGCCGTCGGTACTGGCGGCAAATATCGTCTTGGGCCGGGTCGCCTCGGCCATCAAGGCTGCCCGAGAGCACTTGGTGCGTCTGATGCTGACGCCAGTGGAGGCGACGGTTTGCTCGGCAAGGCGGGTGGCATGCAAAGGCAAGGCCGCCACTCCCCCGCCGGCCTCTTTCGCGGCGCTCTGAAGCAGCAGCAGGAGCAGGGCCGAGTGAGAAAGCAGGTCGCCCTTGTCGTCCACCACGTAGAGATACTCCGCTCCGGGGTCGAGGATGGCTCCCAGGTCGGCTTCGGTGGCCCGGACTAGCTCGGCCACGCGGGCGGCCGCCGCGGGGATGCTTTCCTCCAAGGTGAAACGGGAGCGCACCCGAGAGAAGGTGTTGAGAGCGATGGTCTCCACCCCCAGTTTGTCGAGGGTGGCAGAGAAGAAGAAAGCAGGAGCCGAAGAAGAGTAGTCCAGCACCAGACGTGGCTGGCGGCCCCTGATGGCGACCGTGTTCCAGTTGTCAAGCAGGGAGTTGGTGTATGTCTCGATGACCCGCGGCGGATAGACGACAATGCCCCATCTCTTCAAAATGGGCCCGGCGGAAGTCCTCGCGGAAGTAGATCGTTCTCTACAGCCCGTTCACGTTTGTTGTCGATGGGCACACCCGGCGGTTCCGAGAAGAGGATCTCCACATGCTCAGGATTGTCCAGGCTCATCTGCACATGGATGGCCCCGACAGCGTTACCGCCCCTGACGTCGAAACGATTGACCGCCAAAGGCGCGGTGGTGAGATCGCGGACGCACGACCCCTGTGGAGTTGAGGCCACTGATGATGGCGCGCTTGATGACGCGGCAGGCGGAATGGGTGTCGCGGCTGGTGGTGACAAAGGCGCCCTTCGTGATCATAGAGCCGTAGGCCATTGCAAGGCGCATGGCCATCTCTGGGGTGACGTCAACGTTGGCAAGCCCGCGCACTCCGTCGCGACCGAACAGGGTGCTGGGCCCCCGGGTCTCCCACACGATGGAGGAGCGGATGGAGGAGCCCGGCTCGATGTTCTTGAAAGGATAGACCTTGACGTTATTGGCGATATCCGCGTTGCGTCCCACGACCGAGCGGTCACCGACCACAGCTCCATCGGCTATGTGGGCGTTCTCATGCACCTCCACCCCATCCCCTAGGATCGCTCCCTCGATGATGGCGCCAGAAGCGACATAAACGTTCTCGCCCAGCACCGATCCGCCGATCTGTGCTCCGGCCCGCACCACGGTGTTGTCCCCCAACACTGAGTGAGGGAGGATCTTTCCCCCAGCGTCGATGCGTACATTAGCCCCTATCACAGCTGGGCCCTCGACATCGTCCAGGCCTTCAAGAGCGGCGCCTTGCCCTATCCAGATGTTGCCGCGCAGCCTGACACCGGGTGGAGTCAGCTGGATCTTGCCGTCGAGCGCATCGCGATTGGCCTGCAAGTACTGCTCCAAGCTGCCGATGTCTTGCCAGTACCCCTCGCAAGTGAGGCCATACAGAGCCTTCTTCATGTCGAACAGTTTTGGGAATAGGTCGCGACTGAAGTCGTACGGCTGGCCTTCAGGTATGTGATCGAAGATCTCAGGCTCAAGCACATAGATGCCCGTGTTGACTGTGTCGGAGAAGACTTGACCCCAGCCGGGCTTTTCCAAGAAGCGCTGAATTCTGCCGTCGTCATCGACGATGACAATTCCGAACTCCAGAGGGTTGGCGACACTCTTCAGGGCGATGGTGACCATGGCTTGACGTTCGCGGTGAAACGCGATGAGGCCAGTCAGGTCGAAATCGGTGAGCGCGTCGCCACTGATCACGATAAATGTCTCATCGAGCAGGTCTTTGGCGAGGCGGATGGAGCCCGCGGTTCCGGCGGGAACCTCCTCGACGGTGTAGTCGATGTGCATGCCCATGCTGCTGCCGTCACCGAAGTAGTTGCGAATGTGCCTGGGTAGGAAGGCCAAGGTCATGACGGCCTCGTTGATGCCGTGGCGCTGGACCAGTTCCAGAATATGCTGCGCAGCGGGCTTGTTGACCACAGGCACCATCGGCTTAGGCTGATTGGAGGTCAACGGACGGAGGCGTGTGCCTTGACCGCCTGCCATGACGACTGCCTTCACGGGTACCTCCCCACCGGACGCCTTAACAACACTACCGGGAGTAACGTACCCCTTTTGGACGACGATGAACAGAAGTCGGGACGGCCGGATTTGAACCGGCGACCTTCCGGCCCCCAGCCGGATGCGCTACCAAACTACGCCACGTCCCGAAGCGCCGATCCAGTATACCGCGCCCCCAGGCGCTCAACTAGCGCGGAAGAAGCAAAACCCGCGCAGTGAGCGACGGACTGGGGCGCTCATTCACTGCTCGTCCGCCCCCGCAGGCGGCTGGGAGACAGAAGGCTTCTTGTTCCACGGGAATGTGAAACGGCGCTCTTCGCCCCGCAGAAGTCTCTTGAAGTTAGCGCGGTGCGCCCAGAGCACCACCACCGACATCAAGCAACAGGCGATCATGTATTCGAGGGGTTGGTGTAGCACGGCAGCCATGATAGGAAGCCCGATGGTGCAGGTGATGGACGCCATCGAGGCGATGCGCGTGGTGAAACTAGCAAGATGAACAAAACCAGGAGAAAGGCCATAGGGATGGGCATCATGCCTATGGCGCATCCTGCTCCTGTCGCCACGCCTTTCCCTCCGCGTCCGCGGAGGAAGATCGAGTATTGGTGGCCCATGACACAGGCAAAGGCCACGAACACCGTCACCAGAGGTGTGCTCAAATAGCCGGGCCAGCACAACCGGGATGACACCTTTGAGGATATCCAGGATGAAGACCGACGACTCCCAGGCGTTTGCCCAGCACCCTGAAGGCGTTGGTGGTGCCCGCGTTGCCACTACCATGCTGGCGCACATCGAGACCCTTGAAGGCCCTGCCCAAGAATACGCTGGGCGATAGCGAGCCGAACAGATAGCCGAGCACCACAAGGCCGACGGCTATGAGCACCACTCGGGTCGGTCAAGAGTAGCCTCTCTTCCTTGCCTTCAAAATCGATGATCAGGGGTACTCCCTCCAATCCGAAGTCCTCACGAAGACGGTTCTCAAGATAGTAGGCAAAGGATTTGTTCACCAGAGCCCGAGAGTTGACCATCACTTTGAACCGGGGCGGGCTAGCCTCATACTGGACCATGTAGAAAGCCTTGATGGACTTGCTGCCTCTTGCGGCGGGTGGACGGCGCACGTGCACGTCTCCCGACCACCGGTTGAGTTCCGCCGTCGGATATGCGGCCGCTGTAGCCGTGGAAGAGGTCTCGGGCGATGGGCAGGATGCGTTCCACCCCGCGGCCGCTGACGGCCGAGACCGTCAGCCAGGGGGTTTCATCTGGACCTTGGCCTTGACGCGCTCTGTGGCCTTGTCGAGTTCGAGGGTGCTGATATCCCATTTGTTGAAGAGGATGGCGGTGGCGCATTTGTTGCGCTGGGCTTCGTACGCGACCTGCAGGTCCAGGTCGACCAGCCCTTCGAGGCGTCGACGACGACCAAGGCGACGTCGGCAACGCTCGAGGGCGCGTGAACGCCCGCAAGCGAGCTGTAGTACTCGACGTCGGTGGTCGTGCGCTTGCCCGGGCGCCTCAGGCCGGCGGTATCCACCAGGGTCACCGGCGGTGCCTTCGAAGAGAAGGTCGGTGTCGATGGCGTCACGGGTGGTGCCTGGTATCGGCGAGACGATCGTGCGTTTGTCGCCCAGGAGGGCATTAGCGAGCGAGCTCTTGCCCACGTTGGGTCTTCCCACGATAGCCACTCGCATGGGGACGGGCTGCTCCTCTATCGTCTTCCGCGGCAGGAAGGTGGCCGACCACGGCATCAAGCAGGTCACCCACTCCCAGACCATGCTCGGCCGAGATCCCGATGGGCTCGCCAAGGCCCAGACCCCAGAAGTCGTGCAGGTTGCCCTGCGCCGCCTTCGCATCCTGCTTGTTCACGGCGAGGATCACCGGGATCCACTCCGCCTCAGGAGCTGGGCGATCTCGTGGTCCTGCGGAGCCACTCCCGTGCGGCCGTCCACCAGGAACACGACCACCGCCGCTTCCTCTACCGCTTGCTGAGCCTGGAGCCTGACATCGTCGATGAGCGGCTCGTCGGTCAGGACGTCGATGCCTCCCGTGTCGATGACCAGGAAATCCCGGCCTATCCAGTCGGCCACGCCTTCCTTGCGGTCGCGAGTCACACCGGCTTCGGGGGCCACCACCGCATCGCGCGTGCCGGTAAGGCGGTTGTAGAGGGTCGACTTTCCCACATTGGGATAGCCGATGATGGCGACTCGGGGTAGTCCGGTGCTCATGGCTCGATCTCCCTTAAGTCTCGCTAGTACTGCCTCGATCTGTTCCTGGGGCGTCGAGGCCCCAGCTGTGATGCCGACCACCCGTACGCCCCGGAACCAGACGGGGTCGATCTCGGCGGCCGACTCCACATGATGGGTGTTGGGTTGCCGGGCCGAGCAAAGCTCGGCCAAGCGGAGCGTGTTGCCTGAGTCTCTGCCCCCCACCACGACGACAGCGTCAACCTCAGCGGCCATGCGGCCGGCGGCCGCCTGCCTCTGCTCGGTGGCGTTGCAGATGGTGTTGTGCACCAGCAACTCCTTCACCTGCGGGGCGAGATATGGCGACCAACTCCGACAGCCGCTGCGGCGATTGCGTTGTCTGGACCACCACTCCGATCCGGCGGCTGGGCAGCGCGCTGGCAGGTCGGCCGGGGACTGCACCACAAGCGAATCCATCTCCCGGCATAGGAGCGCAGAGCCGGCGACTTCGGGATGATCCCTATCACCCAGGATAATCACCACATAGCCATCGCGGCTCAGCCCTGCCGCCTTCTCCTGGGCGGAAGTCACAAAGGGGCACGTAGCGTCGACCACGGTGAGGTCGGACGGCGGTGAGCGTCTCCTTGACGTTTCTGGGCACTCCGTGCGAGCGTAGGATGACGGTGCCCGCCTTTGCCGAGGCCGCGTCCAACAGAACGCCGACCCCCTTCGCCTTCAGCTCCGCGATGACCCCAGGATTGTGTATCAGCGGACCCAGGGTGTGAACAGGTTGGGGCGCATCCTGGGCCGCCTCCAGAGTGAGCTGCAGCGCTCGTTCCACTCCCCAGCAGAAGCCGGCGCTATCCGAGACGCGCACGGCCAGCGGGCTCATTTCTTCTCCGCCGGGGTGGCCAACAAAGCATTCACGGCCTCAGTCACACGTGCGGTGATGATGCGCCCCCGTTCCGAGCGTGGAAGTGTGGCGTCCGGAAGCTCAATGGGCGGGCCGAACACCAACTCCACGCGAGGCAGTCGGGGAACGCCGTGCCGGAACGCCCGGTCGGTGCCTCGGAGCGCAGCCGGGACAGTGACCACGCCCTCACGCATCGCGAACAGGCTGACGCCAGAGCGGATGGGGGCGAGTTGGGAGCCGCTCTTTACCCCTCCCTCCGGAAAGATTCCCAGGACGCCCCCATCGGCCAAGATCTCTACTGCCTTCTTGACCGCGGACCGATCGGGCTCGCCGCGCACGACGGGGAAGGTGCCATAGCCCTCCATAGCCCAGCCCAGAGGCTTGAACTTCCACAGCTCATGCTTGGCCATGTAGTGGATCTGCCGGGGCACATTGATACCGAGAAAGAAGGGGTCGGTCATGGCCCGGTGGTTGCAGACCACCAAAACAGGACCGGTGAGAGGGAAGTACTCCGCTCCGCGCGTCCTCATGCGATACAGGCACCTCCAGAGGGGCCCAAGAAACACATGGGTGGTGCGGTAGAGCAGTGTGTCCATCGGTTCCTTGATCATGCGGGAGATAGGCCATCTCTTGAGCGGTTGCGTGGTGATAGCCTTGCTGCGCTTGTCCTCGGCGAGTCGACAGACGGCCTCTATGACCTCGGGAACGCTCAGGTCCGTGGTATCGACCTCTACGGCGTCGTCCGCCTTTCGAAGCGGGGCTACCTCTCGTCCAGAATCGAGGGCATCGCGGGTGGCTATCGTGGTTTCGAGCTCCGCGAGCGACTGTTCGACTCCCTTGGCCTGCAGCTGCAGCTGGCGGCGACGCGCCCTCTCCTCCAGGCCGGCGGTGAGAAACACCTTGAGGTCTGCCTGGGGCACCACCACGGTCCCCATATCGCGACCCTCCAAGAGGACGTTCCCTGCCGCAGCCTCCAGCCGCTGCTTGGCCGTGAGGACCTCCCGTACCCCCGGGTCTGCCGACACGGCCGAGACGTGCTGTGAGACCAGGGGACTGCGGATCTCCTCTGTGATCTCTCGGCCGTTTACAAAGACCCGGGTGAGGTCGTCGCTTCGTCCTTCCAGACGGAGATCTGTGCCGGCGGCAAGCGCGCCGGCCTCGGCTATGCGCTCGGGCACTAGGCCCGCTTCCAAGGCCAGAAGTGTGATGGCGCGGTACATGGCCCCTGTGTCGAGATAGCGCATCTTAAGCCGCTTGGCCACTTCGCGCGCAATGGTGCTCTTGCCTGAGCCCGCCGGTCCGTCTATGGCGATGATCACGGCTGTCCTCCATCTTCGTGGGAAGCGACATCGGGCTCAGGTCTGCCGCCCAGCCGTGCCAAGGTATCTACAAACTCTGGGTAGGAGACAGCGGCGCAGGCGACATCGTCAACATGGACCCCATCCCGGGAGGCTGCTCCCGCGATGGCCCCCACCATCGCCAGGCGGTGATCGGCCATGGACCAGCACTCTGCCCCCTCTCCATCCCTCGGGGAGCCCGGTGACATCCATGCCGTCGGGATGCTCCACCACGTCCACGCCCAGGGCCCGCAGAAGAGCGGCCATGGCGGAGAGCCGGTCGCTCTCCTTCGCCCGCAGATCGCCGGCGCCTCGCAAATGGGAGGTCCCACGCGCCTTGGCGGCGACCAGCAGGAACAGAGGCAGTTCGTCGATGAGGCCTGGTACCTCCGCGGCGTTGACGTCGGTGGCTTTCAACTCGCAAGAACGCGCCTGAATGGCTCCCACCGGCTCTGGACCCGTCACGCCCGTGTACTCGACCTCCAGGTCGGCGCCCATGCGCAGAAGCACGTCGGTGAGTCCCGTGCGTGTGGGATTCAGGCCCACGCCGGTGACGCGTACTAGCGACTCGGGCACCAGCAAAGCGCCCACGATGAAGAACGCTGCTGAGCTGAAGTCACCCGGCACCACGACCTCGCCACACTTCAGCCCGGCACAGGGCCACACGCTGACCTGGTTACGGCCGTCCGGCAACAGGGTCTGCTCAACTCTCCCCCCCGCAAAGGCGACCATGCGCTCAGTGTGGTCACGGGAGGGCGAGGACTCGATCAGTCGTGTCTCCCCCTTGGCGCGGAGCCCTGCCAGCAAGAGGCAAGACTTGACCTGAGCCGAGGCCACGGGCAGCGTGTACGTGATACCCCGTAGTTTGCCCCCTCGCAAAGCGATGGGCGGCAGCGTGTTGCCGTTGCGTCCGGCCACCGTGGCCCCCATGGCCGCCAGAGGCTCCAAAACACGCGCCATCGGCCTGCGGCGTATGCTGGCATCACCGGTCAGCACGCTAAGGAAGTCGCAAGAAGCCAGCAGTCCCGGCAGAAGCCGCATCAGCGTGCCCGCATTCGCGACGTCAACGATGTCGTCGGGTTCGCGCAGGCCCTCCCACCCCTGTCCGTGCACAGTGAGTTCACATCCCTGCTCGTCGACCGTGAGGCCCAGCGCCCTGACCGCACGTACGGAAGCCAGAGTGTCTGCCGATCTCAGGAAACCCGTGACCCGGACGGGTCCGTCGTTGACAGCTCCAAGCAGCACAGCCCGATGCGAGATGGACTTGTCACCAGGGACAGCGATCGAGCCGTTTAGGCCATCCTCGGCGGGTGGAAACAGGCAGCCTTGTGGTGCGCTACCCATGTCCGCCCTCATTCACCGCCGTCCGCCAGAAGGCCGACTCTCGAGGCGTATCCGAGGCTATTGAGCAGCGCCTCCGCCGTGTCGGCGACGTCCTGCCCGGCTATGAAGAGTTCGAAATCGCCACCCACGCTGCGGCTCATGTGGTGCAGGGTGAGGTCTTCGACGTTGATCTGAGCCTCTCCCAAGGCGGTCATCACGCGGGCGATGACGCCTGGTTCATCGGGCACTCTTACAGTGACCCGGTAAAGGGTGGCCGGAGTGATGTCGGCATACTCGAGCATCTGCTCCCGGTAGCCGGCCGCCGTTTCGATCGATTCCACGATGGCCGGTTCGTCTCCAAGAGCTAGGTCTTCGGCAAAAGCCTGCAGTTCGGCCGACATCGCCTTGAGAGAAACACCAAGGGCGTCGCGATTCTCGAGGAAGATATCCCGCCACATGGACGGATTGGCGCCCGCTACCCGGGTGAGGTCGGTGAAACTGGGCCCCACCATCTGCAGTGCGGGTTTGCCCCCAGCGACGCAGGCGCCGGTCTGTTTCATAAGCACATTGGCCAGAACGTGCGGCAGATGGCTCACCACCGCCATGATCTGGTCGTGTGCCCGCGCATCGATGAGAGTCGGGCGTGCGCCGAGGTCGATCACAAACTGCTGGAGCATGGCGTAGAGCCTGGGGAAGGCCGCCCCAGTGGTGCACAAGAAATAGGTGGCCTTCTGGAAGAGGTCGGCTCGGGCGTAGCGCACCCCCGAGTCGGCGGCGCCGCACATAGGATGACCGCCGACGAAAAGCGACCGGGCGACGGGCGAGAGAGCCTGCAAGATCGCGGACTTGGTGCTCCCCATGTCGGTGATGAGACGAGGCGGAGGCTCAGCCGCCGCGCACTCCTCCACCAGCGCTGGGATGCTGCGGACCGGGGTCGACACCACAGCCAGATCGGCATAGGCGGCTGCCTCGGCGGCCGTGGTGGCTGCCTCGGAGATTATCCCCTGCTGGAGCGCTGTCTCAAGAGTCTCGGCATCGTTGTCGAAGCCCACAACCTCGTCGACCTTGCCGTGACGCTGCGCCGCGAGGGCCAGACTGCCGCCCATCATGCCCACTCCGATGACCGCTAGGCGATGGACCCCACTGTGCGTGCGCGTGCCGGGCATGGATGTCAGCCCGAGCGTCTTGCCGGTCCAGGCCACCATCGACCGGATGCGGGTGACGACCGCGGCGAACTGGGCGGGATCGAGCGACTGAGCTCCATCCGATAGAGCGGTCTCTGGAGTGGGGTGCATCTCGATCATGAGCCCGTCGGCCCCTGCCGCAAGCGCAGCCAGAGAGAGAGGCTCCACCAAGTCGACCTTGCCCGCTGCGTGACTGGGATCCGCCACAACAGGCAGGTGACTGCGCTGCTTGAGGATAGGGATCGCGGAGATGTCCATGGTGTTACGTGTGGCAGTCTCAAAAGTACGGATGCCCCGTTCGCACAGGATGACGTTCTCGTTACCCTCCTTGACGATGTACTCAGCAGCCATCAGCAACTCGTCGATGGTGGCGGCCAGGCCGCGCTTCAGCAAGATGGGGCGCTCCACCATCCCCACGGCCGACAGCAGTTGAAAGTTCTGCATGTTTCGAGCGCCGATCTGGATGATGTCGCAGTATTCGGCAACCGGTTCTAGGTGGCGCGGATCCATCAGTTCGGTCACGATGGGCAGACCGGTCAGCTCCCGGGCCTCTGCGAGTATCTCCAGGCCTTCTATGCCCAATCCCTGGAACGCGTAGGGAGAGGTCCGGGGCTTGAAAGCTCCCCCGCGGAGCATGGTCGCACCTGCCTCTTTGGCCGCGACCGCTGCCTCCAGCAACTGCTCCCTGCTTTCCACCGAGCATGGTCCGGCGATCAGCGCGACGTGCTTCCCGCCCAGACTCGTGCCGCCCACCGTGATGATGGTGTCACTCTTCCGGAACTCGCGGCTGACGAGTTTGTAGGGCTTGAGAATGGGAACGACCTTGTCGACTCTGGGGTACGCCTCCAACGGGAGCCCCGCCACCACGTCCCTCTCCCCCATCACGCCTATGACCGTGGCCAGGTCGCTGGTGGATACATGCCCGTGGGCGCCAGCCGTCTCTAGGAGCTCCAAGATGCGCTCCACGTCGGCGGAGGTGGCCCCCTCCTCCATCACGATCATCATCTCTGTGCTGATGCCATCCATCTCTAGCTCTCCGGACTCAAGGCCTCTGCGCTGAGGCCGTCAACAGGATGCGATTCCGCCGCACTTGGGACATTCTTCCGCAGAGCGGCCATCGCCTCGAGGAACATTTCCCCTTCTTCAGCTTCACCAATGGTAACCCGGATCCAACCAGGACAGCCCATCGCGTAGCCCGAGCGCGTGAGGATGCCCTTCTCCAACAAGGACTGCGCCGCTTCAGGGCCGGGGATGGCAAGCTGCGTGACATCCACAAAGAGGAAGTTGGCCTCACTTGGATGGTACACGATGCCTAGTTCCGTCAGACGTCGCGCCAGGCGGAGCCTCTCGCCCGAGATCATGTGCCTGCGCTCCTCCATCCGCCGAGGTTGTCTCAGGGACTCGATCGCGGCGATCTGGGCCAAGGAGTCTACGTTGAACGGCTGCCGTATCTTGTCGAGTGCGTCGACAATTTGCGGGTCGGCGAGGCCGTAGCCCAGCCGGATACCGGCCAAACCGTAGATCTTGGAGAAGGTCCTCAGGATGACCAGGTTGGGATGATCGGCCAGCCAGGCGGTGGAGTCCTCGTGCGCGGCAGAGGTGACGAATTCGATATAGGCCTCGTCCAGCACCACGACGGTCTCCGAGGGCACCTTGTCGAGAAACGCGCGAAGCACACCCGGCTCCAGATAGCTGCCCGTAGGGTTGTTGGGGTTGCAGATGATAAGAAGGCTCGTATCCTCTCGTACTGCCGCCAGCATGGCGTCGAGGTCGTAATCTAGGTCCCTCAGCGGAACAGCCGTGAAGGGCGCACTATTGGCCAGAGCGATCAGCCGGTACATTACGAACGACGGATGAGGAAACACTACGTGGCTCCGGGGGCCGAGAAAGGCCTGGCCCAGGAGCATCAGCAACTCGCATGAACCGTTGCCGAACATGAACTGGTTGTGCTCAACGCCGAGTCGCTCGGCCAGCACCTGGCGCAAATCTGCGCATGAGCCGTCGGGGTAGCGATTGAGACCTTCAACCGCGGCCTTGAGAGCCTCCACCACCTCCGGGAACGGCCCCCAGGGGCTCTCGTTGGCCGAAAGCTCCGCGACTCGGCCCAGGTGATAGCGATCCCGGATCTCAGCCAAGGGGGGCCCGGCCCTATACGGGGTCAGCCTCTCAAGAACGGGGTTGAATCTCATGGTCGCTCCGGTCACAGATCTCAACAGCGGAACTATAAGTATAGAGCAGCGACGGCAAGGACATCGCTCCCCGTGCGGGTCCGCAGCCCTCGGTCAGCGAAGACCGGCGCTGCTACGCAGTGCGCGCACCTCTTGGGGCGATAGCGGCCGGGCATGGCCGAGGGGCAGTGTGGAGTCGGTAAGGCCGGCGAAGCGAGTGCGGTGGAGAGTCAGGACCCGGTGGCCCACTGCCTCCAGCATGCGTCTCACCTGACGCTTGCGGCCCTCGTGCATGACGATGCGCAGAGTAGTGGAAGTCTTTCCGGCTGCCCTGTCGGTCTTGAGAACGTCAGCGACTGTCGGGGCGGTCTGCCCGTCCTCTAGAAGCATTCCGCCACGCAGAGGCCGCAGGGCTTCGGCGCCTACGACCCCGCGCACCGTCACCAGGTACTCCTTCTCCACGTGATAGCGGGGATGTAGAAGCCTAGCCGTCAACTCGCCGTCGTTGGTGAGCAGCAGGAGGCCCGTGCTTTCCAGGTCTAGGCGGCCCACCGGGAAGACTCTGACTCCGGCGGGCACACAGTCGACCACTGTCGGTCTCCCCCGTGAGTCAACGGCGGCGCTCAGCACGCCGGCGGGCTTGTTCAGCAGCCAGTATTCCTTAGACTCGCGAAGCCACGGACCTCCCGTCCACCAGGACCCTCTGGCTTTCAGGCTCCACGGAGGACCCGATGGTGGCGATCTTCCCGTCCACGGTCACGCGTCCTTGACGGATGAGGTCCTCACAGCCCCGCCGGGAACCGACACCCGCCTCGGCGAGATACTTCTGAAGGCGGAGGCTCACTCGGGCACCGTCAGAAGCCCCAGCCGGCGGCGCAGGTCATCCTTGTCGTCCTCGCTCAGAGCGAAATCTTCTAGGGGAGGCAGCTCTTCCAGGTCGGCCAGGCCGAACATCGCCTCGAACCGAGGTGTTGTGGCGTAGAGCATCGCCCCGCCGGCATCCTTGGGCCCGGCCCACGTCGGTGATGAGTTCCCTGTCAAGCAGGGTGCGCAGAGGCGAATCGGAGTTCACCCCTCTTACCTGCGCGATCTGCGGGCGAGAGACCGGCTGCAGGTAGGCGACGACTGCCAGGCACTCCATGGCCGCCGGCGAAAGCCGGCCGGCCTCGGCCGGGAGCTCGTACAGGGCAGCGATCGCGGGCTTCGAGAGCGGGTTGGTACGGAAGAGCCACCCACCGCCTAGGCGCGCGAGCTCGATGCCCCTCGGCCCTGCCGCTGGGAAATCGTCCTCGATGGCTCGTAGCACCGTCTCGATGGTCCCCCGATCGTCGGGGTCCTTCAGTCCCAGGGACTGAAGCAGGACTTCCGCCGACAACGGCTCGCCGGCCGCAAAAAGCAGGGCTTCCACATCCCGCTTGAGGACTTCTGGTTCGGCAGTCGCTCTTGCCTCATCCGGCCACAATCCGTCCACGCTCACACCCCTGCCTGTCTGGTGACTTCCCTACTGCGCACGACGATGTCTCCGAACATCTCCCCTTGCGACACACGTATCTCGCCCTGGGAGAGCAGTTCCAGAAGCGCGAACAGCGACAGGGCCTGCACGAGGGGCGTCTCCCCGCCGAACACGCTGTTGAAGGAGAAGCGGCGGTGTCTGGCCAGCACGCCGCGCACTATGCTGATCTGCCGGCGCAACTCCACCTTCACTTCAGCCAGATGAGAGGCGTCGGGTTCGGCCCTTCGTGCCACGAGCCGCACCAGGCAGTCCCGCAGCTCCATGGCGTCACCGGTGTCGACAAGCTGCTCTATGGGCACCAGCAGACGCTTGGTCTCGCCCGCGGGGGCACGCATGACCGACTCGGCGGCTACCAGACCGGCGTCGCGCAGAGAAGCTGCGCGCGGCCTTGAACTTGCTGTACTCGAAGAGCCGGGCCAGCAGTTGGTCGCGCGCCTCTTCGGGCGTCAACTCCTCTTCGAGCATCATGAAGGCGTCGGGCAGGAGCAGGCGGGACTTGACCTCCACCAGAAGGCTCATCAGTAGGAGGAACTCGGTCATGTCGTCCCAGTAGCCGAGGATGCCGGCCGCCTCCATGTCCTCGAGATAGGCGCTGATGACCTCCACAGCGGGACTTCCAGCAGGTCGACCTCCTCCTTCATGATCAGCGACAAGCAGCAGGTCGAAGGGACCTTGATAGACCTCGAGATCGAGTTCGAGGGGTCTCAGCGGGATCTCATCATCCTTGGCCATTGCGCTCGGGTCAGCCCCATCGTTAGAAGGTGAAATTCCATGAGAATAGGTTCGCCAGACCCCCTGACCGCCCAACCCAATAGCTTGGAAGAAGGGTCCGCGAACAGGATCGATGATCGCGATGAAGAAGATGAATCCGTATGGTCCAGCCGACCCACTTCTCGTATGCGTTGCGTGGCAAGAAAGCTCCCAGCATCCGCGATCCGTCCAGCGGCGGTATCGGGATGAGATTGAACAGTGCCCAGCACCAGATTGATCTGGAACACCAGGATAGAAGAGCTGAGACCACCCATCCGCTGGGAGTCGGGCTGTATCAGGTTGAGGATAAGAATGAAGATGATCGCGAGGACGAAGTTGGTGATCGGACCGGCCGCCCCCACGATGCCCATCCCTCGTTGCCGATTCTTGAAGTAGTAGGGGGAAATGGGCACCGGCTTGGCCCAGCCAAAGATGAAGTCCGTGAAGAGGATACGTGATAACGAACATCGCGGTGCCCATCGGGTCCAGGTGCTTGAACGGGTTGAGGCTGAGCCGCCCCGCATGCTTGGCCGTCGGGTCACCCATGCGGTAGGCCACAATAGGCGTGCATCAGCTCGTGCACCATCATCGAGAGCAGCATGACCGGCATCAGGATCGGGAGAAGCCGCAGGCGTTCAGCAGAAGATGTTCATCTTGTCTCCTCCAGCAGCCGCCGGGCGGCCTCAGTTCCGCGCTCACGCCCTATGACTACCTCGTTTCACGCGCATCTCCCTGAGTCGTTCCAGGATACGTCCTACGGCCGGGCCCTTCTTCGCGCCCAGCGCCAACATGTCGTCGCCGCTCACGCTGAGCGTGCGCGAACGCAGTTCGGTGAGGTAGCGCCGCAGCCGCTCACTCGCCATGCCAGGCTCCATCCCGGCGAGAGCGAACAACAGCGCCTCTCGGGGTGGCTCCGCAAGCGCCCGGACTATTTCCCAGTCAGTCATATCCTCGCTTGCCAGGCTGGCGGGCAGCAGCGGTCCCACCACGACGGCCGCCCTGATGACCGCGCTGTCCGAGTGCTTGATCTTGAGCTGCTCGAGCCACAGGTAGAGCTCGTCATGGTCCATGTTGCGGGTCATCGCCGCCAACCGCAGCCGCCAGCGTACCACCTCGTCCGCGCATCCCAGCTCGGTCACCAGCGCGTCGAGGTGTTCGACCAGCGCGACGGTCTTGCTCCCGGTGGCCAACTTGGGATGGACCTCGTGCGCGACCCCCAGCTCGAAGAGTCGGCCCAGCGTCCACTCCACGTCGTCCTCGCTCAGGAGGGCGATCAGCTCGTCGCGCAGCCGCACGCTGGAGAGGTCGCCGACCAGGTGCATCTCCACGCAGCTCTTGGCGAAGCTCTTGGTCTGCTCGTCCATGCGGAAGCCGTAGCGGTTCTCGTAGCGCACCGCCCGGAAGATGCGGGTCGGGTCCTCGATGAAGCTGAGGTTGTGAAGCACGCGGATGATGCCCTCGCGCAGATCGCGCAACCCGCCGAAGAAGTCGATCACCGTGCCGAAATCTCGCCCGCGCAGGGAGATGGCCATGGCGTTGATGGTGAAGTCGCGCCGGAAGAGATCCTGCCGGATGGAGGCGTGCTCCACCCGGGGCAGCGCCGCCGGGTAGTCGTAGAACTCGGTGCGCGTGGTGGCCACGTCGACATGGAAGGGCTCGCTGCGTGGACCGCAGCCACGCGGGCGCCTCGCCCAGGATCGCGGGCGGGAAGCAGCACGACTGCGGTCTTGAACTTGCGGTGGGCCCGGACCCTCCCGCCCAGTTGGGCGGCCAGCCGGGTGGCGAACTCGATGCCGTCGCCTTCGACGGCGATGTCGACGTCGGCGTTGGGCTGCTCGAGCAGCAGGTCGCGCACGAAGCCACCCACCAGATAGACCCCGGCGAAATCGTCGGAGAGAGCCGAGCAGGCCTGGAACAGCCGGCCGAAGAACGGGTGCTCGGCCAGCGCTTGCATGGCGTAGACCTGCGGGGTCGACGCTTCGGTCTGCTCCTGCTCCCAGCGTCCTTGATAGGCGGCCAGAACGTCGGTGCGCGTGGCGATGCCGATCACGTCGTCCACTCGGCGGTGCCCTCTCGCCACCGCCTCGTCATAGGCCTCGTCTGTAACCACGGGAACGCGGCCGATGTTGCCCTCGACCATGATGCGGCGAAGTTCGTCGACCCCTGTGGAGGTCCGGGCGAAGGTGATGTTGCGGGTCATGACGCCCTTGACGGGGGCATGTCCCAGGCCGTGTCGGATAGCCTTGTCGAGGTCGCGCCGGGCGACGATGCCCACCACGCGGCCATCCTCCCGCACGCAGATGCCGGAGTGGCCGTAGCGCTGCGCCGCGACCAGGGCTTCGGTGACGGGGGTGTCGGCGTCGATGAAGCGGACCGGCCGGCTCATGATCTCGCCGGCGATGGGACCGCCTACTTGTCTGGGACAGAGCTGTCGAGCAGCAGCGCGATCACCTGCCGCGGGATCTTGCTCGCGGATCACCGCCGAAGCCGCCTGAGCGTGCCCGCCCCCCTCGATGGTGTGAAGCAGTGGCCCACATCGACCGACGCCGGCTCGCGACCGGGCGGTGACGAATACCCGGTCCTCCATGCCCACCGCTTGGAGCAGCACCTCGGCGTTGACGAGTTCCATGAGCTTGTGGGCGACGACGCTCAGCCCGTCGACGTAGCTCGGTACCTCGAGCGCCGCCACGTGAATGTCGATGCCCCTGACCCGCTCGTACCTTCACCGCGTCGACCATGCGCATAAGCACTTCCCGCTGCTCGCTGGTGAGAGCGCTGTGCAGATAGCGCTCGATAAGCGGCTGCGAAGCCCCCAAGCGCATCGCGAAGGCGAGCATCTCGGCGTCGCGGATGGTGGTGCGCGGATAGGTGAGCGAGCCCGTGTCCTCGTGGATGCCAAGGGCGAATATGGTGGCCTCAAGGCGGGATATCTCCACCTCGCGCTCTTTCAGGAGATGGAGCATGGAGGTGGCCTGCGCGCCGTCGGACGAAAGCACCCAGTTCTCGCCGCTTCGACGAAAGGCCGGACGGACCGGATCCTCCGCCTCATGGTGGTCGAAGACGACTGTCTCGACGTCCGGGCGGCCGCAAAGCTGCGCCTAAGATCGCCGATGCGCTCAGGGTCGGCCGTGTCGACGATGACGAGTTGCCGGATCTTGTTCTGGTCGATAAGCCGGAGACTGATGATGGGCAGGGTCTCCCCGTGCAGCGATACGAACTCGCGCACGTTGGGGTTGAGAGAACCCGCGAGGACGATCCTCCCCCCGGGATAGAGCAGGCTGGCGCCTACCGCCGCAGCGAAAGCATCAAAGTCCGCGTTCTGGTGGGTCGTGATGACGGTAGAGACTTCCAGCAGTGAGGGTGGCGCTGTCATGCGTCTAGTATACCGGGGTCGATAAGAACTACCCGAGCGCACCCCAGTGAGCAAGCACGGCCGACAGCACCACGCTTAGCGCGTCTTTGGCCCGCAAACCGGCGGCCAGGACTTCCTCGTGGGTGGTGTCCCCGGCATTTGAGACCACAACGAGCACCGCCGTGTCAAGGTTCTCCTCCAGCGCCGCCCGCAGTTCCCCCGCCGGGGACATGCTGACTGTAGCCACTCCCATTGCCCGCAAGGCGGACAGCTCAGCGGGGGTCTCGTACTGGGGTCCTGGCAACGAAGCATGGACACCTATCGATCCCCCTTCTGGACTCGACGAGAGCGCGGATCGGTCCGGCCAGAATGCCCGGACTGGTGCCACTGAGCATGACTGGTCGACCGTCCGGACCGGGGAATTGGCAATCCAGCACGCTCTGGGCCACGACGACAGTGCCGGGAGCCAGGGCGGAGTCCACGGCTCCCGCTGCGCTGACCAGGATGACCTTTCCTACTCCCCAGGCCGCCATGGAGCGAAGGACCAGTTGTACCTCGCTCAAGTCGTAGCCTTCGTACTCGTGGATACGGCCTCGGAGAAGCGCCACCGATAGGCCTGCCGAGCGGCCCGAGGAGAGCGTACACGGGTGGCCCGGCACCTCGCTCACCCGCCAGTACGGCACCGATCGGTAGTCGACGACCGCACCAGATTGTTCTAACCCCTCGGCCTCGAGGCCGGAGCCGAGCACCACAGCGACGCTGGGTGCAGTCCCCAAGCGGGCCCGCAGCCAATCAGCGGCGGTCCTTGCCTCCTGAGCGCCCACCTGTTCGGGCGTCCCTGCCACTGTGCCGGCCGCCGAAGACTGCACAGGCGTGTAGCGGCGCCAGCCGCGACAGGGCCCGAAGCGCTCGAGCACGTCGCCCCCAAGGCGCGGCTCTTGCCCCGTCAACCACGAGTGGAGCGTGGCCCCTGTGTCGGCGAAACTCCCCTCGTAGACCGCGCCCGGAGTGTCTGGCGGCCGTGGGTACATCAGAAGAGGCACATATTCGCGGCTGTGATCGGTGCTGGGGGTCGTGGGATCCACCCCGTGGTCAGCTGTGAGGAGCAGGCGGTCTTCGGGTCCCAGCGCGGCTGCGACGGCGCGCAAAGCCTCATCAGCAGCCTCTAGGCCTAGGGCGAAACCCTCCAAATCGTTGCGGTGGCCCCAGGTCATGTCGAAATCCACCAGATTCGTCATGAGGAGTCCGTGGTCGAAGAGGGTATGCCTCGATCGGCCTTGGACCAGGTCCAGCACTAAACGGAGGTTCTCGTCATTCCCTGCGACCTTGAGACTGGCACTTATCCCCCGGCCCGCGTATATCTCAGCGATCTTGCCCAGGCCCACCACCGGAACGCCCGCGTCTGCCAGATCATCGAGGTAGAGCCGGCCGGGAGGCGGCAAGGAGAAATCCCGCCGGTCCTCGGTGCGCACGAACGCCCCCACGCCGCCCGTGAAGGGCCGGGCGATGACTCTGGCCACCGCGTGGGGGCCTTGGAGCAACTCGCGGGCCGCTCCACACCACGAGTACAACTGTTCCAGCGGTACGATGGCGGTATGGGCAGCCAACTGGAAGACGCTATCGGCCGAGGTGTACACGATCGGGCTGCCGGTACGCAGGTGCTGTTCGCCCAACTCCCGGATGATGGCCGTCCCCGAGGCGGGGCGGTTGCCGATGATAGACCGCCCGATGCGCCGTTCGAACTCGGCGACTAGATGCGAGGGGAAGCCGTTCGGGTAGGTGGGGAAAGGCCGTTCTGTCACCAGTCCCATATATTCCCAGTGCCCCACCGTGGTGTCCTTGCCTACGGAGCGCGGAGCCAACCGGCCCGCCAGGGCCTGCGGCCGAGGCACCGGAGGCACGCCTAGGATAGTGGCCGCGTTCCCCAAGCCGAGGCTCTGAAGGAAAGGCAGACGAAGCTCTATCACCCGGCTGAGGTTGCCCAAAGTGTCTGAGCCGCTGTCGCCGTACTCCGAGGCGTCCGGCAGCGCACCTACGCCGACCCCATCGAGCACGATGAACATGAAACGGCGCATGAAGGTCTATGCCTCTCGGGCTCGCGGATGAGCCTCGCGGTAGACCTTCTGAAGGTGCGCCGCGCTCACATGCGTGTAGATCTGCGTAGTGGAGAGATCGGCATGTCCCAACATCTCTTGCACGGCCCTCAGGTCGGCTCCTCCCTCCAGAAGATGGGTGGCGAACGAGTGTCGCAACGTGTGCGCGGACACGTCGTCCTGCAGCCCGGCCATGCGGGCGTAGCGCTTCACGATCATGTGCAAGCCCTGCCGCGAGAGTCGGCGACCGCGGTTGTTCAGAAACAACTCGGGTGCCTTCAGATTTCCGGCGCCTCCCAGGAACGGCCGGCCCCTTTGGTAGTAGGTCCGCAGGGCCTCAACCGCCTTGCGCCCTATCGGGACGACGCGTTCCTTGTCTCCCTTGCCCAGGGCCCGCACGAATCCCACCTCGAGATCGATGTCCTGAAGTCGAAGGGCAAGAGTCTCCGAGGCCCGCAGGCCGGCGCCATACATGGTCTCCAGCAACGCCCGGTCGCGCAGACCGGCCGGGTCGCTCTTGGGGCCGGTGAGCAGGCGCTCTACTTCGCCCACGCTGAGCGTGCGCGGCAGTTCTGCTTCCAGGCGGGGCGCAGCTAGAGTACGCGTGGGGTCCGCGGCCAGGACCTCCGTAAGGACGGCATGCTGGTAGAAGGAGCGCAGCGCGGCCGTCTTGCGGGCCCGAGTGGAGGGTCTCCAGTCTCCCCCGGCCAGGAACTCCCGGGCATCGTCGGCCGAGGCTGTTGCCAGAGTGTGGCCGCGCTCCGCGATCCACAGGCAAAACTGCGTCAGGTCACGCCGGTAGGAGTCGACGGTCCGCGGGGACAATCCCCTCTCCAGGCGCAGAGCCCGCAGATGAGCGTGCAGCATAGGCTCTTGATCTGGCGACGATGCCACGGCAGTTTTGGGAGCTGGGTCTACGTGTAGTCGATGGGTAGCACGTATTCCAGCGGGAAGTAGGGCTTGCCGGTGGCGTCCGCGACTTCGCGCAGTGTCACTTTACCTTCCATCACGTTGACCCCACGGGCAAGGGCGCGATCGGAGCGGGCTGCAGCCACGACGCCTTTGTCCGCAAGTTCGAGGATGTAGGGCAGGGTGACGTTGGTGAGGGCGATGGTGGAGGTCACAGGCACCACTCCGGCCATGTTGTCCACACAGTAGTGGATCACCCCGTGTTTGACAAAGGTGGGGACGCGGTGCGTGGTGACGTGCGAAGTAGCCACGCAGCCCCCCTGGTCGACGCTTAGATCGACGATCACCGAGCCGGGTTGCATGGCTCGGACCAGGTCATCCGACACCAG
The DNA here is from genome assembly GCA_963784835.1 of uncultured Actinomycetes bacterium. Taxonomy (GTDB): domain Bacteria; phylum Actinomycetota; class Thermoleophilia; order RBG-16-64-13; family RBG-16-64-13; genus RBG-16-64-13. Next base: position 269,155 of record CAWASM010000006.1, read on the forward strand.
CACGGGCGTCTTCGCCCCCGACACGAGGACTGCCCCGATGACGACGTCGGCCGCCGACACCTCCTCTTCGATTGTCAGTTGATCGCTGTGAAGAGTCTGGACCCCAGGCACCTGCTTCTGAGCGGCCAAGAGCGCATCGCGGTCGACGTCGAGGATCCTGGTGTCGGCTCCCATGCCCGAGGCGATGGCGGCCGCGTTTGTCCCTGCCATGCCTGCTCCGAGGATGACCACGCTCGCGGCCCGCACCCCAGTTGCTCCTCCCAGCAGTTTGCCCTTGCCTCCACTCATCCGCTCAAGGAAGTAGGCGCCCACTTGGGGCGCCAAGCGCCCCGCTATCTCGCTCATGGGGGCCAACAGAGGTTTGCGTCCTCCAGTGGTCTCCACCGTTTCGTAGGCCAGACAGGTGGCTCCGCTGCGGACCAGAGCCTCCGTTAGCTCCGGATCGGGCGCCAGATGCAGATAGGTGAAGAGGATGTGGCGGGGTTCTAACCTGAGATACTCGTCGCGGAGAGGTTCCTTGACTTTTAGGATCAAGTCGGCCTGGGCGAACACCGCCTCCGCATCGGTGACGATGCGGCCCCCCGCCCCCACGTAGGCTTCGTCGGGAAACATGGAGCCTTCACCTGCGCCCTGTTGTACCAGCACCTCGTGCCCGGCACTGGTGAGTTCCCGTGTCCCGGCAGGGGTGAGGGCGACTCGGTACTCCTCTTCGCGGATCTCCGTGGGCACGCCGACACGCATACTGATAGCCCCTCGCCTCGCGATGTCCTACGACTGCTTCTGATGGGCCTCAAACAGGTGAAGGGCTGCCAAAGACTTGGCGTCGCGCAGGTCCTGTCCTAAGTCAGCTACGGCCGTCAAAGGGTAACGTACCACGGAGAGGTCTTCGTCGTCGTCGGGGTCACTCTCGCCCGAAACCAGCCCCTGGGCAAGGAACGTGTGGAGCAGCTCATTGGCGAAGCCTGGCGACGAAAAGAACGAACCCAGAGCGGTCCATCTGTCTGCCACCAGGCCCACCTCCTCGCGGAGTTCGCGGCGCGCCCCTGCCACAGGCTCTTCCCCCGGTTCGAGCCCTCCGGCCGGCAACTCCAGAAGGTAGCGCCCCAAAGCATGGCGGTACTGGCGCACCAGATATACCAGGCCGTCGTCGTCGAGAGCAATGATCACCACCGCACCCGGGTGCTCCACCACTTCTCGGGTCACCACATGCCCCCCGGGAGTGGTGATCTCATCGACCCGAAGGGCGACCACCCTGCCCTTGTACACCATGTGGGATCTCAAGACTTTCGGGTAGAAGTCAGGCTTCGCCGGGGCCCCCGGCCCCGCTGTGGGGTCTGGGCTCCCGCTAGTCAAGGTGGGTGCCTACTTGACCTCGGCCGTATTCCGGCGCCATCACGATCATTCGGATGATCAGCGCGCACAGTCCTTCGAGGTCGCCCAGTGGTAGATACTCCTCCGAGCTATGCACTCTCATCATGCCGGCATCCAGGTTGACGGTGGGGACGCCGTGGGCGTTGAGAACGTTGGCGTCAGATCCCCCTCCCGCGGTCTTGAGTACGGGAACGAGTCCGAGTGCCGCGAGCGCGGCTCGGCTAAGCTGCACCACCGGGGCGTCCTCAGCTAATGCGAACGCCTCGAACTCGTGGATGAGGCCTATCTCGACGTCCACTCCCACGGTGGCGGCACCTTCCTGGATGGCATCTACCATGGCGGCGGCCACTTGTGCGAGTCGCTCCTCGTTGTGACCGCGGCATTCGCCCTCGATCTCACACAGTTCCGGGACGATGTTGGTCGCCACCCCTCCGCGGATCACCCCGATGTTCGCGGTGGTGTCCGCGTCAAGACGGCTGTTAGGCATGGCCGCTATGGCTCGAGCGGCAGCCACGATCGCGCTCCGGCCCAGTTCGGGTTCGACACCTGCGTGAGCGGCCGTGCCCCGAAATGTCGCGCGGATGATCCTCTGGCTGGGGGCCTTGGTGACAACGCCTCCCACCGGCCCAGTGGAGTCGAACACCACCGCCATGGGGCTGAGGACCACGTCGCTTCTCAGATGTTTTGCTCCCACCAGTCCTTGCTCCTCACAGACGGTGAAGAACAACTCGAAGGTGGGCACAGGGCCCTGCCATCCACGCAATAGCTCCACCGCATGCAGCAGAGCGGCCACCGCGGCTTTGTCGTCTGCTCCCAAGATGCCCCCACCGACGCAGCGGAAGACCCCATCATCACCCAGCGCCGGGTCACATCTAGAGCCGGACGCTACAGTGTCCAAGTGCGCGCCCAACGCGAGACAGGGCTCCGGGCTCGCTCCCGTGACAGTGCACCAGAGGTTGCCACAGTCACCAGAGATGGCCTGGCCGGTGCCGTCTTCCTGCACCGCAACGCCGGCCTGCTTCAGATAGGTGATGACCGCGTCGCCCATCGCCCTCTCAGAGCGAGACGGGCTGGGTATGCTGGCAAGAGAGAGGAAGATATCCGTGAGCCTCTCTCGGGAAGGCGAGGGCAGTGAGTTCATCGGCCGGTAACGGCCTCACCGCAGGGTTGCCCGTCAGCACGGGCTGGACCCCGTTCCAGCCTTGAGGCGATGGCCGCCCCGATGAAGTCGCGAAATAGTGGATGAGCTCGAGTCGGTCGACTCTTGAACTCCGGATGGAACTGGCAGGCGACAAACCACGGGTGCTCCCGCAACTCGATCACCTCTACCAGCTTGTCGTCGGGGGTCGCGCCGCTTACAACCAAACCTGCATCCACCAATGTTTGCCTGAAGTCGTTGTTCACCTCGTAGCGGTGCCGGTGGCGCTCGGAGATGATCTCCTCACCGTAGGCTTCATAAGCCTTGGTGCCGCGGACCAATTTGGTCGGGGAGGCGCCCAGTCTCATCGTGCCGCCCATGTCGCTGACGTCGTTCTGCCCCGGCAGAAGATGGATCACCGGATACGCGGTGGAGGGATCGAACTCGGAGGAATTGGCGCCCGTGAGCCCGGCCACATGGCGGGCGAACTCCGACACAGCCACCTGCAGACCCAAACAGAGCCCGAGATACGGCACCTTCTGCTCGCGGGCGTATCGTACCGAGAGGATCTTGCCCTCGATACCTCGGACTCCAAACCCGCCAGGTACCAGAATGCCGTCCGCCATATCTAGGCGCGAGGTTATCTCCTCTTCCTTGAGCGTCTCCGCTTCCACCCAGTCGATCTCGAGGTCGCGGCCATGGTGCGTCGCGGCATGATGCAGAGCCTCTACCACACTCAGATAGGCGTCGCGGAGTTGAACATACTTGCCTACCACGGCGATGCGGACCGTGCCCTTTGCCTGTTTGAGACGGTCGACAAGAGCTGTCCACTCGGTGAGGTTCGGGGTCGAGTCTTGAGCCCCAAGTGCTCCACCACCAGGAAGTCGAGCCCCTCATCGCGCAAATTGAGGGGTACGTAGTAGACATGGGGAGCGTCAGGGCAACTGATCACGGCGCGGGTCTCAACGTCGGTGAACAGAGCGATCTTGTCCTTTAAGTCCTGACTTATTGGCCGGTCCGACCGGCAGACGATCACGTCAGGCTGAATACCGATGCTCCTGAGTTCGTTCACGCTGTGCTGGGTGGGCTTGGTTTTCAGCTCGCCCGACGTGCTTATGAAGGGGATTAGTGTCACGTGTATGTAGATAACGTTGCGGCGACCGACGTCGTTGCGAAATTGCCGGATGGCTTCCAGGAATGGAAGGCTTTCGATGTCGCCCACAGTCCCGCCGATCTCGGTGATGACGACATCCACGTTGGTGTCGCGGGCCACGCGGGCGATGCGTTCTTTGATCTCGTTGGTGACATGAGGGATCACTTGGACGGTGCCCCCCAGGTAGTCACCCTTGCGTTCCTTGCGGATCACGTTGTAGTAGATGGAACCCGAAGTGACATTGGAGTCGCGCGTGAGGCTCTCGTCCACGAACCGCTCATAGTGACCGAGGTCGAGGTCGGTCTCGGCCCCGTCGTCGGTGACGAACACCTCCCCATGTTGGAAGGGGCTCATGGTGCCCGGATCGACGTTCAAGTAGGGGTCGAACTTCTGGATGGTCACGCGGAGGCCGCGGCTCTTGAGTAGGCACCCAAGTGAGGCGGCGGTGATGCCCTTGCCAAGTGAAGATACAACGCCACCCGTTACGAATACATGCTTAGCCATGCTCTCCCCTGCCGCTCTCGTGTGGAATCGGGCGGCGCATGGCTGACGAGCCCGCGCCTTTCCTAGTCTAGCAGGCCACCCGCCGCCCTGTCTCGCAAGTCGCGCGCGTGAGCCATCGCTTCGGCGTCGTCCGTGCGTCCGCCGAGCATCCGGCAAAGCTCCAGGATCACCGCCTCCCCGGTCACCGGGGACAGGCGGGCCACTGTGTTCCCTGACTCTGAGGACTTGTCGATGACGAAGTGCCGGGATGCCAGCGCGGCCACCTGGGCTAGATGGGTGATGACCAACACCTGCGAGTGCGCCGCCAATTCGCGCAGCTTGTTGGCCACCGCAACGGCGGTGCGCCCTCCTATGCCGGCGTCCACCTCATCGAACACAAGCGTCTCATGGCCTCCGATACCCGCCAGGGCGCACTTTATGGCAAGCAACACTCGGGATAGCTCTCCCCCAGAGGCGGTCCGCGACAGGCTTCGGGCCGGCTGACCGGGATTGGCGGCCAGCAGGAACTCCACGGTGTCGGCTCCAGACTCTCGCAGCCCGCGCCACTCCGGCGTAGTCTGCAGATCGATACTCACCCTAGCCGACGGCATGGCGAGATCCGTCAGTTGAGTGGCCACAGCGTCTTCCAACAGAGGCGCAGTCTGACGCCGACTGGTCGACAAAGCCTCCGCCAACTCCAAGGCCCGGGAAGAATGGAGCGTGCGGGTTTGTTCCAAACGACCAAGATCGTCCTGTTTGCCTTCGAGTTCGGCCAGCCGGACTGCGCTGTCAGCCAGGTGAGCAAGGGCGGAGTCGGTAGACCCGCCGTACTTGCGCGCCAGGTCCATGTAGCGGCGGAGGCGGTCGTTCGTCATCTCCAAGCGTGCGGGATCCACGGACACTCTTTCCGCGTAGCTTCGCATCTCTCTCGCGAGTTCCGACATCTCGTACTGGAGTTCGGTGAGTGATGACGTCATGGCGTCCAAGACCGGATCGACCCCCGACAGAGAGGCGAGGTGCCCTCCGACCTGCACCAGCAGACCGGTCACGTCAACTTGGTCATCCTGGCTGTGCAGGAGGGCTGCGGCTGCCGCTGCACCCCGTACCACGTCTTCTGCCCTGGCGAGCAGTCTCTGCTCCGAGCTTAGGCTCTCCTCTTCGTCGGCCGACAGCGCCGCGTCGCTCAACTCCGCCACCTGAAAACGTAGGAGATCGATCTCGCGAAGACGGGCTTCCTGGGTGGCCCTGCGCTCATCCAGGAGGCGCCCGGTCTCTCGGGCCTTCTCAAAGGCTTCCCGATAATCAAGAACGACTGACAGCACAGGTGCCCCTGCCCATTGGTCCAGCACGGCAAGCTGGTAGCGCGGGTCGAGCAGCCTGCGATACTCGTGCTGACCGGCGAAGGACAGGAGACCGGCCACGACGCTGCCCATAGCACCCAAGGTGACCGCGGTGTCGTTCAAGTAGCAACGGTTGCGCCCCTCCTTGCCCAAGCGCCGCGACACTATCAGCTCACCCGGTCCGATGCCTCCCACCAACTCGCTCACTTCATTCGGGATCCCGGCGACATCCTCCTCATCCAGCAGGAACACAGCCTGTATGGTCGCGTCCGCCGCCGCCTGTCCCGCTAGCCCGTCCTCGGCCCTCTCGCCCATGAGGAGGCCGAGAGCGCGAGTGAGGAGGGTCTTGCCGGCCCCGGTCTCTCCGGTGAGCACGTTGAGCCCTGGCTCGAACTCCAACACGGCGTCTTCGATAAGCACGAAGTTGCGGATGGTGAGCGAGGCGAGCAAACCAGCTCTCCTAGAGCAGGCGGTCGCGGAAGTGGTGGTAAAGGCTATCGCCCTCCAGAAGGGCGAGGGTGGTCATGCCTGGTACCGTCCGGATGCGAGCCACCGCCGACGGAGCGAAGGTGCAGACCCTCTGCCCATCGATGTCCACATAGCAATCGGTGTACCCGGTGTTGATGATCTCGAGAACGTCAAGCGGAGCGGCGACCACGGGCCTGACGCCCACCGCGTGCGGCGCCACGAGACTGATGACGTAGGCGTCCACCGAGATACCAAGGAGAGGACCACCCGCAGCCAGGCTGTAGGCGGAAGAACCCGCCGGAGTCCCCACCACTACCCCGTCACACTGCACTTCGAACAAGGTGACGCCATTGATGGTGAGGGCAAGTGAGCAGGCTCCCGACCGGTCGCCCTTGCTGACTACGACGTCGTTCGTAGCCCGATAGGTCTCTTCCGCGACTTCGGCCTTCAACCCCAGCAGTGGATACTCGGTGAAGCCTCCGAAAAGCAGGCGAGCCATTCCGTCGCGCAACTGATCCTTTGCGACGGTGGTCAGGAAGCCCACGCGCCCCAGATTGACGCCTGCCACCGGGATGCAGAGATCGCGTGTCAGATGAAACGCCCGTAACATGGTGCCATCGCCCCCTAGGACCAAGCACAGGTCCACACCCTCAAGATCGGCTGGGCCCTCCACCACCTTGGCCGCACCCATCCTGTGGAAGGCCTCTGTGTGCTTCTCCCACTCCGCCTGCGGAGCAAGGACTTCGACACCCGCTCGTTCCAAGAGGGCAAACGTCTCCAGCAAGGCGCGGTGCGCCACTTCGGCATCACCATGGGTAAGCACCACGACCCTTTTGATCTCAGGACTCACCGGCCATACCCCCGTGCGTCGGATCCTCCACCAGCCCAGGCTCGTTGATGAGCTTCTCAAGCCTATCAAGTCCCACGACGTTTTCACTACCTCTGCCCACGTGGAAGAAGAATTCCACGTTGCCTCCCACTCCCGGATGACGCGAGCGGCAGAGACCCAGCAGATCGGCGTCAAGTTGCTCGATCACAAACGCGCCGGTCTGTCTCAATACCCCGCGCCGGATCTCCGGGTCGCTGACGATGCCACCTTTGCCCACTTCTCGCGGTCCGGCCTCGAATTGCGGCTTGATGAGCACCAGCCCCTCGAACACCTTCGCCATGCAGGCCACGACCGAGGGCAGAACCTTGCTCACCGAGATGAACGACACGTCCATGGTGAGAAAGTCGGGCTGGTACGGCAAGTCCTCTGGTCGAAGATAGCGGGCATTGAGCTTCTCGATGACGCATACGCGGTCATCCCGCCGTAGACCGGAGTCCATCTGGCCTCTGCCCACGTCCAGGGCGATGACTCTCGTGGCGCCGTATTGCAGCAGACAGTCGACGAACCCGCCCGTGGACGCACCGACGTCCAGCCCAGAGACTCCCTCCACTACCAGAGCGAGATCCTCCAGGGCCCCAGCAAGCTTGTTTCCGCCTCGCGAAACGAAACGGGGACGGTCTTTGACGGTGATAACCGCATCCCCCGTCACCGCTGTGCCCGCCTTGTCACTGAGCCGCCCCGAGACCGTCACAAGTCCCGCCATGATCAAGCCTCGCGCCGCGCTTCTGTTAGGAGCCAGCCCGCGGGCGACCAAAGTCTCGTCCAAACGGCTGCGGGCGACCCTCTGCACCGGGATCAGCTCCGCGTGGACGGAAGCTGCCTCAACTGGCGCAAGACCGCGTCGGCCAGAGCCTCCGGCGTAAGGCCGACATCCTGACGGAGGCGGTCCACGGAGCCGTGCGTGACGAAGCAGTCAGGCAGACCCGCTCGCGCCAGCGGGCGTTGTATCTCCAGGTCGGCCATCAGCTCGGCCACCGCGGATCCAAACCCCCCCGCGAGGACGTTGTTTTCGATGGTAGCCACCACCCTGTGATGCCGCAGCAGTGGCTCTAGGACTGCGACGTCCAGCGGATGCAGCCGCTTGACGCCGGCCACCGTGGCTGTCATCCCCTCGGCAGCAAGCAGTTCGGCGGCCAGTTCGGCGACCCGGAGCTCGGGCCCTACGGCCAATAGCAGCGCATCATCGCCCTCTCTGACCACTTCCACCCAGGGTCCGACGAATGGCTTTATAGGCCTCACTAGAGGGACGCCTACGCCGGCCGACCGGGGATAGCGGATCACGGCTGGGCCATCCAGGAGCAACGCGCCGGCAAGCATGCGCTGCAGCTCGGCCTCGTCTTTAGGTACGAATATCGGGAGGCCCGGCAAGATCCGTAGGTAGGAGAGATCGAAAGCCCCATGATGAGTGGCACCATCCGTGCCCACCAGACCCGCCCTGTCGACGGCGAACACAACCGGCAAGCGCTGAAGACAAACGTCGTGGATGATCTGGTCGTAAGCTCGCTGCATGAAGGTGGAATAGATGGCGACCACGGGTTTCTTGCCCGATGCGGCGAGCCCGGCCGCGAAGACCACGGCGTGGCCTTCCGCTATCCCCACGTCAAAGAAGCGCTCGGGTATGGCTTCTTTGAGAAGGTCTAGACCGGTTCCAGAGGCCATGGCCGCTGTGATGCCCACCACCCGTTCGTCCTCTTGGGCAAGTTCCACCAAAGCCTCGCCAAAAGCCCGTGTGATAGGTAGTCGGCCCCTCCGGGTCGAGCGATTCGCCGGTGGGTACGGTGAAGACCCGGTATGCCGTGATAGCGCCCCGGCTGCCTGTTCGGCCCGAGCATAGCCCTTCCCCTTGATGGTCCGGCAATGCAGCAGCACGGGGCCGTCGATCGCAAGGGAGCGACTGAATGCTCGCCCGCAATTGCTCGATGTCATGCCCATCGATCACACCGACATAGGTGAAGCCCAGTTCTTCGAAGAGCATTCCGGGCACGAAAGCAGCCTTGATGCTGTCCTTGACCTGCTCGCCCATGGCGGCCATACGCTCGCCCACTCCGGGCAGCCTCTGCAGCCCAGCTGTCGAAGTCACGCCGGAAGCGGTAGAGCGTAGGGTCGGTTCGCAGCCGGGAGAGGTAGGTACTCATGGCTCCGCCGTTCTTCTCGATGGACATGGTGTTGTCGTTGAGAATGACCAGCAGCGGAGTCTGCAGATGGCCGGCGTGATTTAGAGCCTCATAGGCCAGGCCACCCGTCAGGGCGCCGTCGCCCAAGACCGCTACAACGCGGCCCACATCCTGGCCGACGGGGCTCGTTGCCCGGTGGCCCCTTCTCCCACGGGGTTCTGTTCGCTCCGACGGCCTAGGCGCCTAGCCTCCACCAAACCCACAGCCGCGCCGACAGCCGTGCTGGCGTGACCAGTGCCGTATGCGTCCAGCGCGCTTTCGTCGCGAGAAGGAAACCCCGAGAGGCCCCCATACTTACGGATGGAACGAAACTCGGCGAGTCGGCCTGTCAGCAGTTTGTGGGCATAGCATTGATGCCCCACATCCCAGACGATCGCGTCCCGCGGAACATCCAGTTCGGCGTGCAGCGCGATGGTAAGCTCCACCACACCCAGGCTCGGGCCCAGGTGCCCCCCGTTGTCGGATACTGTCTCGATGATCTCCGCGCGCACCTCTTCGGCCACGCGACGCAACGCTACCGGGCTCAGAGTGCGCAAGTCTGCCGGCAGATCGAGCGTATCGAGCAGTCGTTCTCATCCGCGTTCAATCGTGTTCCTTGGTCTCGTCGCAATCGCCAGACGGGCCTCTGACCGAAGCCATGGCCCCCAAGATGCCGTTGACAAGGGCCCCAGCCTCAGCCGAGCAGAAGCGCTTGGCCAGTTCGACGGCCTGATCGATGATGACCGCCACAGGCACATCTGTCTCATGCATCAGCTCGTAGGCGGCCACTTTGAGAATCGAGCGCTCAAGAACGCCAAGGCGTTCCCAACTCCAACCGGCCAGGTGAGCGCCGACCATGCTTCGATGGGCTCCCGGTCGGCGGCCACTCCCAACACCAACCGGCGCGCATATCGGAGATCTCCACGTCCCGCATCCGAGTCATGGCACCAGGGGCGGAAAGCCCCAATAGATCCTGTTGTACAAGATGACGACGGCTTGGCGCCGCGCGCTTCTCCGACCGGCTGGCACGGGCAAGCTTCTCAGGAGGCGACAGGAAAAACGCCGCCGAAGACTACATCCACTCCGGACACGCGAAGACCGGTCATTCGGCCGAGAGCGCCGGCTGATCCGCTGACGCATCTCGGGCGCCAACTCGGGCAGGATCTCACCCATGCGGGCGTCCAAGTGGATCACCACGTGGCACTCGTCACCATCGACGGTCACGCCAGCCGCGCGAGTGCCAACCAAAGGCAGAGAGGAGTGCACGCGGACTCGGTCATCTTCCGGCCAGTGACCCCCGCACGATGGCCTCCAGAACCGACGTGGCGATCAAGTACTCGGTCATATCACGCACCCATCCTTGATGAACTCGCAGTGCTCGCCTTTGTCACGCGCACCTAGGCTCTGGTCGCGTATTCTCTCGTGCGCGTGTCGATGCGGACCACATCCCCCGGCTCGATGAACAGAGGCACCTGAATGACGGCGCCCTGTTTCCAGTATGGCCTCCTTGGTGCCGCCTGAGACAGTGTCTCCCCTCGCACCCCGCGGCGGTCTCCGACGATCTTCAGATCCACAAAGGTGGGGAGTTCCACATCGAACGGCTCCCCGTCGATGTAGACGACGTCCACAAGCATGTTGGCGGTCATCAGGTCGAAACGCCCGGCAAGCCTGCTTTTCGCGACCGCGAGCTGCTCGAACGACTCGGTGTCCATGAACACCACCTGGTCAGGCTCGTCATAGAGATAGGTCATCGGCCGGCTCTCCGTGTGGAGCTGCTCGAACTTCGTCTCAGGACGGAATGTCCGCTCGACCAGCGAACCTGTGGAGACGTTGCGAAGCTTTGTACGCACGAAGGCGCCACCCTTGCCGGGCTTCACATGTTGGAACTCGGCTATGCGATACGTTTCACCTTCGTACCTTACGGTCATGCCCACTTTGAACTGATTTGTTGAAATCACGCGCCCGGCCTCCAGCGACAGCGACTTGGGATCACTGCATACCCATGGAATAGTGCAACCGTGCATTCTACTACACCTGTCTCAGCCCCGCTTCCCTGCCAGGCGAGTCTATGTGCGCCACGAGTGCTATCAGACGAACGATCGCCTCCAGATAGCCGGCCGGACCCTTGCCTGAGATCGTGAAGCTAGTCACCGGTGATATGACAGAATGCCTGCGAAACTCCTCGCGGGACGCGATAGCCGAGATGATGCACCTCGGCGATGGGGCAGGTCACCAGTTCCAGGGCGTCGCGAATGGCGTAGCTGTAGTGCGTCCAAGCCCCAGGGTTCACAAGGAGTGCTCCGCTCGACCGGTACTCCTGCACCCAATCTACGTAACGTCCTTCATGGTTGGTCTGGAGGCACAAGCAGCTCCAGCCGGGCCGTTCCACTTCGTCTCGACACCAGCCTCTCCAACTCGGCAACGTGATGCTGCCGTAGTGCTCAGGCGGACGCTCGCCCAACAGGTCGAGATTGGCCCCGTGCAGAACCACCAGCCGCCTCGTCTGACTCGTTCATTCGCCTATGACCTCCAGCGACTGCCGCGAATACGGCGTCGGGCACGTCCAACCCCCATACCGGATCGCCGATCCGCCTCAGACCCGACGAAGCCCCGTCGAGCCGCGCTCACCTTCTTGTCCCGCGCGGCGGCCGCCAGCAAATCGGCCGTGACGGCAGCGGATCGGTGATGGGCAATCCGAGGTCCTAAGCAGGGCTTCGTGCGTTCCCTGACGCAGGGTCAAGCCCAGGAACGTTCGCTCACAGCCAGTGCGACGAGAAGACCAAGAGCTACGGCGTGACCATGGCTGAGGGACCCGTATCCCTCCATAACCTCCAGCGCGTGGGCGGTGGTGTGTCCCAGATTGAGAACAGCTCTATGTCCGCTTCCCGTTCATCCTGTTCGACCATGGTTGCCTTGTACGCCATGTTTGCTCGGACAATAGTCGCCCAGAACCTCGAGATCGCGAGCCATCACCGCGGCCGGCGTCGGTTTCGAGTCGGGTAAAATGCGTCGGGGGCTCATCAGCAAGGCGTATTTGACCACCTCGCCGAGCCCGCCGCTGTATTCGTCCCCGGAAAGGGTGGTGAGGGGTCACGGGGTCGGCAACAACGAGGTCGGGCTGATAGAACGCCCCCACCAGATTCTTGCCGGCGCTCAGATCGACTGCGGTTTTGCCGCCCACACTGGAGTCCACCTGCGCAAGCAGGCTGGTCGGAACCTGCCAGAGCGATATGCCTCTCTGATAGGTGGCAGCGGCGAAGCCGCCGAGATCGCCAACCACGCCGCCACCCAGAGCCACGACGATGTCGTCGCGCCGGGCCCCTTCCGGCAAGCCAGTCCCAACACTGCTCCAGGGCTGCCGTGGCTCTTGCTTGCCTCCCCTGGCTCGAAGACCAGCGTGGCGTCTGGAGCCGCTCCCAGCGGCCCAGGACCATCCTCCCCACGCCTGGTTCACATTCGTCGTCGGTGACGGGTATAAGCGAGAACCTTGGATATTTGAGCGCGTCACACTCGGCTCCAGGAACTCAGAGATTTCCCTCCCACGACCAGAGGACCGCGCGCAGTGGAGACAGGCGCCTACCCCACAGTGCCTGCCAACGGTCGCCTGCACCTCAACGATCACGCGCGATATCGCTCGCAAATCTCGATGGACGCCGCGTCCGGCCGAAAGTCCAGTCGAGTAGCGCTTCGTAGGATCTCGCGGCGCCGCGCCAAGAGGGCCCGCGAACTCCTCTCTGTCGCGTGCCAACGGTCGATCGCTCCGCTCGAGCGTCTCCAGGCCACTTCGGCTCGATGTCCAAATACGAGGCCACCCTCGCCGCCTGCATCGGCTGCCTCGCGGGCTTGCCAGCGTGCCTCCCCCAAGCGACGACCAGACCGTCGAACCCGGCTTCTGTCGCCCACGATCTCCCCCAGGAGGCGGCACTCCTCGGCCCGAAACGCCTGCTCTCCTCGTGTCTCGAACAAATCAGAAATCGTCATGCCGGTTTCCTTCACAACGTCCGCGTCCAGATCAACAAACTCCCAGCCCAGATGTAGCGCCATTGCTGCCCACGCGACTTGCCGCTGCCCATGAAACCCTGTCAGAGCTACGAACTTCGCCACAGACCCTTTCCTCCAGGTCGCCGTCTGTAGGCCGACCAACGTACGCGACATCGAGCCATGCTGGCGCCTCCGAAGTTATCGAGATAGGCCGCGGCCATCACTTACGCGCTCATGGCCTCTCCGACCACTCTGGCCGCTGGGCACAGCGGTGACGTCGGTCCGCTCCACCAGAGCGGGACCGCTTCCAGAGATCGGATATCCACGGAACCCAGCGGCTCGTCAAGGTGGGGATGGGCTTCATGGCCACCCGCGCGATGACGGCATGCCGTTGGTCATTCCTCCCTCGAGGCCGCCGGCACGGTTCGTCCCGCGAACGATCCATGCGTTTGCTGTCTTCGCTGCCGTGAAGCACAGGCTGTCGTGGACCTCAGAGCCCCTGCGTTCAGGGCGTTGGCAAACCCGTGGCCGATCTCAACACCCTTGATAGCCGGGATGCTCCCCAGTGCCTGCATAAGTCGGCCATCGAGCCGGTCTGCTGGTCGCATATCCGCCGAGGCCTGGGCAAAGACCCCAGAACCAGACTTCAAATACTCCACCGAGCGATTCTCCGGCATCACGAGCGGCATCGATGGCTTCGCACATGGCGGCGCTTGTCGCCTCGTGGTCGCAGCCCACGGGGGACGCCTCGACCGCTTCCCAGTCAATGCCGGCAGGTCGCACGTAGTCTCCGGCCTCCGCACATGTCACGGGTCCGAGGGCCACGACCCTTGCTCGGACTTTGACACCTAGTTCCCCCAGGAAGCGCATGCAGACCGCGCCACCGGCGACCCTTCCCACCGTCTCGCGAGCGCTGGCCCGCTCAAGCACAGAGCGCACGTCACCGTAGCCGTACTTCGCCACACCAGACAGGTCGGCGTGCCCCGGGCGTGGCACCCTCTCCTTCTCGCTTGGCGGCGACGCCACACTCTCGCCAGCTTCGGGTGACATGACAGCAGTCCAGTTTGCGTGGTCCACGTTGTCGACCAGGATGCAGATGGGGCTCCCGATGGTCAAGCCCAGACGCACGCCCGCCGCAAACCGACACCGGTCCTGCTCTATCTTCATCCTGCCGCCGCGGCCGTATCCTCCCTGACGCCGGCCGAGCTCCCGATCGACATCGGCCTTGTTAAGAGGCAGACCCGCAGGGATGCCCTCCAAAATACAGACTTCGTATGGACCATGCGACTCGCCGGCGGTGGTGAGGCGGAGAGTGGTCACGAGCTACTCCTTGCAGGGAGGGCGCCTCAGGCCCCAAGCCTTGTTCGGTGGCTATGAACAGTACGTGAAAGAAGGCCCAAGGCTACTCGTGGATAACTTGACCTACCGTGAGCGTAACGCTCTCGCTCCCGTGCAGGAAGGTGGCGACTTGCCCGGACACGTCCACAGCCAGCACCTGCACTTGCCCCCATGTGGTCGACACGACGTCGCTCACGAACTTGCTTGTGTATGTCGAGCTATCCACCCGGAAGGTTACCGCTGGTGATCCCCCAACGTTCGCTATCGACACCACCGTCATGGTGTGAAGGTAGGGCGAGGTGGTTGTGGTGGTTGTGGTTGCGTGCGTGGTGGTTGTGGTGGCATGCGTCGTTGTAGTTGTGGTGGCATGCGTCGTTGTAGTGGTGGTGGCATGCGTCGTTGTAGTGGTGGTGGCATGGCTGGTAGTCGTCGTCGCAGCTTTCGTCGTGGTCGTGGTGGCCACTGCCTGGGGAATGAACGGATCCTTGCTCTTGAAGGTAGAGAGGTCCTCGTTGGTCACCGGCGTCGAGCCGTCACCTGCCACAGTGGTGGTTGTGGCGACTGGGATTGTTTGCTCGTTGGGCGCCTGACTCATGGTGGTGACCGTGGGCTTGTCCCCGCCCCCAAAGCACCCCAGTAGCGAGAGCGCCATCGCGGTCACCAGTAGAACTGCAGCCAACCAAGAGCGAAACAAGTTTGCTTTCATCATCCGCTCCTAGCTTCTATTGCGAAGTGGGCGCCTGAGTGGCCGACGTAGACGAACCCGAGGTTCCGGTGCCGGTGCTCGGCGGAGACGATGCTGCGGGACTCGATGCGCCGCCGACAGATATGAACGCGTAGACGCTCATGCCCACCTGCAACTCCGGATTGATCCCTTCAGAACTCGTACCTTCACCGGCCAGGCCGAGATCGACCGTCTCGATAGCCAACAGTCGCCCCGGGCCGGCGACCATCTGCTCGGCTCGGTAGATGAAGTCGGCGACGTCGAAATACGTCCCCGTGAACTGCAGCTCCAAGGGGAGCGCCTGGAAGTGCCCTGTGTCGGAGTCTATCAGAGTACCAGGGGTAACTTGGATGAACTGTATCCCGGCTTTGTCGGCTAGGTCCTGTATCTGGAGCAGAAGGCTCGGCAACTCTTCGGTCATCGGGACCATCTTAGCCAACTCGAGCAACCTCATCTGGTTTCTCTTGCCCACCGCCCTAGTGTCCTCAGCGAGTTTGAGCCTGGTGTTGGCCGTCATAATCGCATTCTGTTCCTGCTGGATATTCTGCTCAGCGGTGGCGATCTTCCCGCGGATCGGGCTCAACACCAGGAACCAGATGACCACCGCGAACAGAAGGATCGCTACGCCCATGAGCACGAGCCTGACCCTGTGTGTCATGGCCCCTGCACCTCCACTAGGCTCAGGGGTAACGGAGCATCCGCCTCCTGCGTGTTGTTGATCGAAGCAGCAATCGAGAAGCCTTTAACGTGCTTCGTCTCATCAACGGGACCGAGCGGGTCTCCAGCCGACACGAGGTCGATGCCAGACAAAGCCTCGACAAGCTGCAACCGGACCAAAAACTGAGCCACGTCTTGGAAGCTGTACGTGTCGCCCTCGAGCCTGAGGGTATTGCCCGAGGATTCCGCCACAAGCAGGTCGGCCGTACTGAGGGACATGCTGATGAACCAGACGTTCTCCGGCACCACCTGGCTGATGTCGCCCAGGACACGTGCCACCAGGGTTCTGCCGGCATAGATCCCCTGCACCATGGCTTCCGTGTCCTTGCGCTGCTGGGCCAGCTGTGCGTAGGCATCCAGCGCCCTCACCTGCGCATCCAAAGTACTACGTTGCTGTTGAAGATCTTCGAGTTCCGCCTTGCGGTCGCTCAAGGAATTGCTGAACGTGTAGTAACCAAAGGCCAGGGCGAACAGCACAACAATGGCCGAGACCACGAGTGCCAGCATTCCCACATTGGTACTCGTTCGGGCCCGTTCTCCTCTTGGTACCAGATTTATGCGCCGTGGCATCCTACTCCTCCTCTGGAAGGGCGAGACCCACGGCTACAGACAGATAGGGGGCCATGAAAGCCAGCTCGGCGTCCGACATGTTCGATGCGTTCTGTGCCAACATGAGCAAGGGATTACCGATACTGACGGGCATGCTGAGAGCTTCCGACAGGTGATGATCGAGGTTCTTCACCAGCGCTCCCCTGCCGGAGAGTATAAGCTCTGTCAATGGCGCTACCTTCTCCTGGCCTTGGTAGTAGTGCAGCGACCGGCGGATCTCCTCGCTCAACTCGGAGGCGGCCTCCCCCAGCCTCTCCTGAGTTGCGGCGACGACTTCCTCTGGGTAGAGATCGTCATCCACGGGAATGGGGCCAGGAAGTCCGATGCGCTGCGCTAGGCTATGGGCGTCGGACATAGGGATGCCCCGCTGCTCGGTCAAAATCCGCGCAAACCGATCACTGGAGAAGTTTATGACCCTTGTGAACCTGACCACGTTGTCTACGGCCACCACTAGAGTGGATACCGACGACGCAATGTCTGCGATGCCCCGGCAGACGCCGCCTTCTGAAGCCTCCGCGAGGAATGGCGCGGGGGGCACCAGAGCACGCACGAGGGCCATGCTCAGTACGTCGATGCCGGCCACCTTGAGGCCGGCCTGTTTGATGGCCCCGTGGAAGGTGCCGATCATGCCCTTCTGAGCCGCGACCAGAAGCACCTCCTGGCGGGAAACACCCTCAGCATTCTCCTTCTTGCCGAGGACCAGGAAGTCCAGCACCGCCTCGTCCACTGGGATAGGGATGAAGTCCTGTGCCTGGAACTCAATAGCGCCCCGCAACTCGTCCTCTGTCATGTCCGGCATCTCGACGTTGCGGACGATCACCTTCTGGTTGCTGACGGCCACCTGCACAGTGCGACCCCGCAACTTCGCCTGGTAGACGAACGCGCGCAACTCACGGGCGAACAGATCGCTGTCGACTATCTCGCCGTCGACTACCAAACCCTCCGACAACGGCCACTCCCAACACCCGCGCAGCTTCAGCCGATCGGCGCTGCCCGTCACCTCGATGGCGACAAGGCTTGACCCGCCGATATCAAGCGCGATCTGCCTTGGTTGGAATGGACTCAAGCCCGCACCCTTGTCATTGACACTGCAGCACCCCTCTGTTTCTGCCCCAACAATTGCCCAGCATACTATCGACCGCCGCTATGGCTAACTGTAGCACGCGTAAATGTCCAGTTATCTCTTTCCAGGCCGAGAGCGATTCCCCTGTCTACCGAATAACACTCATGTAAGAATCAATTATCGCTTGGCCGCAAAACATAGCCAAAACGGCGCCTAGAGCCAGAAACGGCGCGAATGGGATCTTGGTCTTTCGCGAGCGCTTCCGCACCACCATCATATACACGCCCACGACGCTGCCCGATAAGAAAGCCAAAAATAGCCCCACGATCACACTCGTGCCCAACACGGCGCCCATGAACAGGCTCATCTTGATGTCCCCCGGCCCCATGCCCCCGGGCCAGAGCATCACGAGAGCGAATATGAAGGCCGCAGCTCCGACGCTGCACACGAGATAGACCCACCATCCGTGCGGATCGAGCGCCACCGAGGCGCCAAAACCTATCACAGCCCCGGGAAGCACTATGCGGTTCGGTATGATCATGCGGTCGTAGTCTATGAAGGCGACTGCGATCAAGGCGGCTATGAAGGCCCACGCCACGAGCAAGCGCCATTCCATGCCGAACCGCCACGCTGCCAGTCCAAACAGCGCCCCCGTTATGATCTCCACCACAAGGTATCGAGGGGATATCGCCTCGTCGCAGGCCCGACAGCGGCCCCTGAGTATCAGCCAGCTTACAACCGGCACGTTGTCGTACCAGTGGATCCCGGCGCCGCAATGGGGGCAATGTGAACCCGGCCTCGCTAGAGACTCGTTGCGGGGCAGGCGGTAGATGACCACGTTCAAAAAGCTGCCCAACACCAAGCCGAACAGAGCCGAGTACACATATAGGAATGCCTGCACCAAGCCTCCCGCGTCGTGGCCAACGGTAACATCTGGGACGGACCTCCGCACCAGCTACGCCAAGGTCGACCGAGACCTATTGTATCCGGGCCGCAAGCGTTGCGATGTGCGACTTTGGTCCGAGGCCACCGGCGGTCGAGGCAGTCCTCGGCTGCCGAGCTCCGCCAGAGTGCTAGCGCAGCCAGCCGCCCGACTTCATGGCCTGGCGCAATACCTGCTGACCGGCAGGGGTCATGCGCTCCAGGGGAGGACGCAACGGGCCTGCTGGTAGCCCCAGCCATTCGAGCGCCTGTTTGACAGGGGTGGGATTGGGTTCCACAAATAGTGCGTCGACCACGTCCATCGTCCGATAGTGAAGATCGCGCGCGTCTTCAAGACTCCCGCTCCACACCGCTTCGCACATGGCCTTCACCTCGCGGCCCACGACGTGAGCCGCGGCAGCTATGGCGCCGGCTCCTCCATGGCAGAGAAGGCTGAAGGTCATCACGTCCTCGCCGCAGTAGATCTTGAATGAGCCCGGATCTGTGGAGCGATAGATGAGCATCATCTGGTGGAGATCGTTGGAACAATCCTTCAGACCGACGACCGTGGGTATCTCCGCCCACATCCGCGTGATTGTCTTGGGCTCGATATTCCTACCCGTCCTGCCGGGAATGTTGTAGACGAGCATGGGAAGCTTCGACGCCGCGGCCACAGCCGCAAAATGATTGAAGATGCCGCTCTGAGTAGGCTTGTTGTAGTACGGTCCCACCTGCAAGGTAGCGTCTGCACCGACCTCGGCCACCATCCTGGTGAGAGAAACAGCCTCGCTCGTGGAATTCGACCCGGCCGACGCGATGACCGGTACCCTCTTGCGCGTCTGCTTCACCACCGCACGCACCACATCCACCTGCTCCTGGTGCGACAGGGTGGTGGACTCTCCCGTGGTGCCGCAGGGAACCAGGCCGTCACACCCCATCTCTTCGATGACGTAGTCCACCAAGGTGGCCAGGCCCGGGTAGTCGATACTCAGATCCTCTTTGAACGGAGTGATCAGCGGGACTATCACACCGCGAAGACTCCACTCGATCTTTCGAACCACAGTACCCTCCCAATTATCGCGGAGGCTCCACGCGCTTTTGACCGTCCAGGGCATTATAGGGGGTAGAGCGCGAGAGACAAGGCACAAAAGAGAAGCCCGCCATCTCTGGCGGGCTTCAAACTAATCCCGGCGACTTCCTACTCTCCCACAGGGTCTCCCCTGCAGTACCATCGGCGTTGAGGAGCTTAACTTCTCTGTTCGGAATGGGAAGAGGTGGTTCCCCCTCGCTATAGTCACCGGAAACTTTGGAAAGCGTATCCCGGCGCGCACCTTCAAAACTGCATAGTGAATAGTAATGTATTAAGTCAAGACCTCGACCTATTAGTACTGGTCTGCTGAAGACATTACTGCCCTTACACATCCAGCCTATCAACCTAGTGGTCTACTAGGGGTCTTACCCAGTTACCTGGTGGGAGATCTTATCTCGGGGTCTGCTTCCCGCTTAGATGCTTTCAGCAGTTATCAGATCCAGACGTAGCTATCCAGCGGTGCCGTTGGCACGACAACTGATACACCAGAGGTCTGTTCATCCCGGTCCTCTCGTACTAGGGACGAGTCCCCTCAAATCTCCTGCGCCCACGACAGATAGGGACCGAACTGTCTCACGACGTTCTGAACCCAGCTCGCGTACCGCTTTAATGGGCGAACAGCCCAACCCTTGGGACCTACTCCAGCCCCAGGATGCGATGAGCCGACAT
>CAWASM010000007.1:0-310407 GCA_963784835.1 uncultured Actinomycetes bacterium
CCGGCGCCAAGTGAACAGCAAGATGTGGCGCGCCGTCGTCCCGGTGGCGGCTCTGCTGGCCGTCGTCATCATCCTTCTGATAGCGTTCGGGGGCGGAGGCGGCGGGGCTGCCCCGGGTACTGCCACCACGCTCGCGGCCGCGCCCAAGGCGGGCAGCGGCCTGCTGGTGCTCGAACAAGAAGAGGGCGTTCCGGAGGTGCTTCTGCTGCACCCCACCGCCGGGAGTGGCCTGGTCATGGCCCTTCCCGGCATCACCCTTCTCAAGACCGTCAAGGGCTTCAAGACCATCGCCGAACTCCATGAATCGGGAGAGGCGGGTGCCCTGCAGACGGCCCTGGCCGAGGCTTTCGGGGTGGCGGTGGGGCCTGTCGCCACGGTCAAATGGCCGGAGTTGCGCGACGCCATGGTCAGCGCCGGTCTCACCGATCTTCCCGCGGCGGCGCTGAGCATGGAGGGCGCGGACGCCAAGCCTGTGGCCGAGGTGGTGCTGGACTTCTTGGGCACTGCCGGCTCAGAGCCGGGGGCAACGGCCTGGCAGTCGGTCTCGTTATCCGGAGACGGCGCGGGCTTTCGCGAGGCTGTGGCCGCGAATGTGGCAGTGCTTGCCGACGGCTGGTCTGCTGTGGCCCTCAGCGGGTCCTTAGCGGAGGGCATCGGGTTCAAGTATCTGGAGCCCGATGTGGGGGAGGCGCGGGCTCTCTTGGGAGGCAGCACCAGGGAATCGACCATCGCCATCGAGGTGCAGAACGGCTCGGGAGTGCTAGGCGCCGCTGAGGCCGCGGCCGCGATGCTGCAGGCCCTGGGGTACACGATCTCGGCGGTGGGCAACTCCGACGACTTCCCCGACGTGCTGGAGACCCGCATCGCCGCGGCGGCGGACGTGGCGGCGGACGCGGAGAAGGTGAAAGACACCCTCGGCGTGGGTAAGGTGACCGAGGAGCCCGACCAAGCTGCGGGGACCATCCTGGTGGTGCTGGGGGCCGACTTTGTCCCGCCCAGCACCGAAGGAGCGGTCACGACCAACTAGGGGGCTGGATGGACAACGCGGAATCTGAGGGGCCCGGACGGCGCGGCGCGGCGCAGACGGTGCCGGCGGACCCCGCCGCCATCACGCGACTTCGCGGACTTCTGCGTGAGCTGGCGCCTGTGCTGGTGGCCTATTCGGGCGGCGTCGATTCCGGCACCCTGTTGAAGGTGGCGCTGGACGAGTTGGGACCCGAGGCCGTTTTGGCGGTGACCGCGTGCGGTGACGTGCACGCGGCTGGGGAGCTGGGCGCGGCCCGCGAAGCGGCCGCGCGCCTGGGGGCCAGACACCAAGTCATCACCACCAACGAGCTGGCAGTGCCGGGCTTCGTCGCCAATCCTCCCGAGCGCTGCTTTCTCTGCAAGACCGCTCTCTACGAGCGGCTGGTGGCCATTGCCCGCGCCGAAGGGCTGAAGACCGTCATCGACGGGGCGAACCGCGACGACTCCGGCGACTACCGGCCGGGGCTCAAGGCCGCGGCGGCGCTGGGGGTGCGCAGCCCCTTGGCCGAAGCGGGGTTGGGCAAGGCGGAAGTGAGGGCACTGGCGCGGGATATGGGCCTATTAGAATGGGACCGGCCCGCCTCGCCCTGTCTGGCTTCGCGCTTTCCCTACGGGGAGACCATCACGGCGGAGGCTCTACGCATGGTGGACGACGCGGAAAGGTACCTGAAGGATCTGGGCTTGGGCAGCGTCAGGGTGCGGCATCACGGCAGCCTGGCCCGCATCGAGGTGGACCCCAAGGACGTGGCTCGGGCAGCGGAGGAGTCCGTCCGCCGTGCTATCGTAAGTCATCTACGCGGCTTGGGCTACAAATACGTGGCCTTGGACCTCGAAGGCTTCAGAAGCGGGAGCCTCAACGAGGTCCTGCGGCCCGGTTACTCTCGGGGAGCCGCTCCAGAGGAGGAAGTGTGAACACACCGGCTGGAGATTGCAGCAGCACACCCACTGAGGTCGGGCCGGCGGCCGGCACCGCCTTGACGGCTTCGGGCGCCGGCCTGCAGCGCGTCGCCGAGAGCGCCGGCTACTTGGCCTCCACCTTGGCGAGCGACATCAAGGCCATCCGGGAGCGCGATCCCGCGGCGACCAACACCCTGGAGATCCTCACCTGCTACCCCGGGCTGCACGCGCTCTGGTTCCACCGGGCTGGCACACGCTCTGTGGAAGCGGGATATGCCCGTATTGCCGCGGCTCATCTCTCAGATCGGGCGGTTTGTCACGGGCATCGAGATCCATCCGGGGGCCAAGCTGGGGAAAGGCTTCTTCATCGATCACGGGGCGGGAGTGGTCATCGGCGAGACCGCCGAAGTGGGCGACAACGTCACTCTCTACCAGGGAGTGACGCTGGGCGGCACCGGCAAGGAGACCGGCAAGCGCCACCCCACGGTGGGCGACAACGTGGTCATCGGGGCGGCTCTCAGCTCCTGGGCGACATCACCGTGGGCGACAACGTCCGGGTCGGCGCGGGCAGCGTGGTGGTGCAGAACGTGCCGCCGGAGACGACGGTGGTGGGCAACCCGGGCCGGCCGGTCATCAGCGAAGGGCTGAGAGTCGGCATCCCCGACATCGACTACACCCATCTGCCCGACCCGGTGGCCGAGGCGATGAAATGCCTGGTGCGTCGCGTGGTGCAGATCGAGAACGAACTGGAAGAGTTTCGCAAGCTGCCAAGGGCCTCCGACGCCCTTGCCGCCCGGACGCACGGAGGCCTCGACGCTCTCGAGTCCAGCGGCCCTGTCGCCAGTCACCGCTCGGACCGCTCGCTCCCCGCTTTGGATCGGCCTGCGATCCGGCAAGGCTTGATGGCACGCCTGACTTCTGAGCCGGCAGACTCTCTTCTAGCCAAGGATCTCAACGAGCCGCAGCGCGAGGCCGTCTTCCATTCCGGGGGACCGCTGCTGGTGCTGGCCGGCGCGGGCTCGGGCAAGACCCGGGTGCTCACCTATCGCCTGGCCCATCTCATCCAGAGCGGCCAGGTGAGGCCGCACCAGACTTTGGCCATCACCTTCACCAACAAGGCCGCCGGAGAGATGAAGGAGCGCGTGGCCGGCCTGCTGGGCCCCGCGTCGGGGTGGATGTGGGTCTGCACGTTCCACTCCGCCTGCGCGCGCATGCTGCGGCACGACGCGCCGCTGCTGGGCTATCGCACCAACTTCACCATCTACGACGAGGACGACTCCACCCGGCTCATCAAGCACTGCCTGGAGGACCTGCGGCTGGACGTCAAGCGCTTCCCGCCCGGGCCCTGCAGAGCCTCATCTCCGACGCCAAGAACAAGCTCGTCGACGTGGACGACTTCCGGCGCCACGCACTGGGTGACGTCCCCGAGGGCGATGACGCCTGGGTGGACGACGCCGCGGACGAGGGGAGGGGCGGAGGGAGCCGTTTCGGCATCGGCAGGGGCGGTTTCCGGGACGACCGGGCCGCCGCGGAGACGGCCGACGTGGCCGCGCAGGTCTACCGGCGCTACCAGACCCGCTGCTGGAGCACAACGCCCTCGACTTCGACGACCTGCTCATGCGCACGGTCGACGTGCTGCAGTTGTTTCCCGAGCGGCTGGAGTACTACCGCGACCTGTTCCGCCACGTGCTCGTGGACGAATACCAGGACACCAACCGGGCCCAGTACCTCATGGTCAAGCTGCTCACCGAGGAGCACCGCCAGGTGACCGTGGTGGGCGACGACGACCAGTCGGTGTACTCGTGGCGCGGGGCCGACATCCGCAACATCCTCAGCTTCGAGGATGACTATCCCGACGACCAAAGTGGTCAAGCTCGAGCAGAACTACCGCTCCACCACCACCATCCTGGATGCGGCCAACGCTCTCGTCTCCCACAATCGCGGACGCAAGCCCAAGAAGCTGTGGAGCGACCGAGGGGTCGGCGAGCCGATCGCGGTGTTCGAGTGCCGCGACGAGCACGAAGAGGCCCGGCTGGTCTGCGAGGAGATGGTCAAGCTGCTGCGGGAGCGCCCCGCCTCCGACCTGGCCGTGTTCTACCGGGTGAACGCCCAGTCGCGCGTGCTGGAGGACATGCTGGTGCGCCAGGGCGTAGCCTACCGGGTGGTCGGCGGCACCAAGTTCTACCAGCGGGCCGAGATCAAGGACCTGCTGGCCTATCTGCGGGTGGTCGTGAACGCCACCGACGACCTGTCGCTGCTGCGGGTCATCAACACCCCGCGGCGCGGCCTGGGCGACGTGGCCATCGGCCGTCTGCAGAACTTCGCGGCGGAGAACTCGGTGTCGCTGCGCGAGGCCCTGCTGTGCGCCGCCGACGTGCCGGGCTTCGCCGGGGCGGCCGCTAATGCCTGTGTGCGGCTGGGAGAGGGCTTCGCGGATTGGGCGGCGGCGGCCGGAGCCGAGGAGGCGAGCGGCGCCGCCGGTGCGACGGGCGCCGAGCCCGAGCCGGAGGCGGAGAGCCCCGCGGAGGCAGCGGCGAGCGTCGCTCCCGATCTGCTGAAGGCGGCAGGCAGCGCGACCAAGGTCGCGGTCATCGCCGGCCGGGTGCTCCGAGGAGAGCGGCCTGGAGGCTGCCTTCAAGGCCGAGAGGACCATGGAAGCCGAGGGCCGCCTGGAGAACCTGGAAGAGTTCGTCGGAGTGGCCCAGGAGTTCGACCGCATGAACCCCGAAGGCACCCTGAGCGACTTCCTGCAGGAGATCAGCCTCTACGCCGACCTCGACAGCCTGGAAGAGGGCCAAGCGATGGTCACCCTGATGACGCTGCACAACGCCAAGGGCCTGGAGTTCCCGGTGGTGTTCATCACCGGTCTGGAAGAAGGGCTGTTCCCGCACTCGCGCTCGCTCGACGAGCAGCGCCTGGAGGAGGAGCGGCGCCTCTGCTACGTGGGCATCACCCGGGCCCGAGACAAGCTGTACCTCTCCCACGCGCTCTCCCGCACTCTTCACGGGGGAGCGGGCTACAAGATCCCCAGCCGCTTCCTGGGCGAGATCCCCAAGCAGTTGGTGGAGTATCGGGAGACGTCGGCCTATCCGCACGCCACCCGCCGCCCCGGCGAGTCCTTGGGCGCGTATCCCGCGAAGAGCGGGGGCTGGTCTTCGCGCCCGTCCGTGGGATCGGGTCCCGGGCAGGCGCCGCCGCGCGCGAGACCGCAGCCGGGCCCGGCGGTGGCCGGTCTGGCGACAGGCGACAAAGTCCTGCACGCCAAGTTCGGGGAGGGCGTGGTGCTGGGCATGGAGCCGGGCGGAATCGTCCGCGTGTTCTTCGCCGACCTGGGGGAGCAGAAGCGCCTGCTGCTGGAGTACGCGCCGCTGCGGAGGTTGTAGGGGGCGGGAGCCTGGTCATCAGGCCATCGCATAACACGTCGGATCATGAGGGGGCTTCAATGTTGCTTCGATCAAGGCAGAGCTGCATGTGTGTCGTCCTTGCTGCGTTGGCCATGCTGCTCTTCGGTTGCGCGAAGCCCGACGCTACCACCACGACGTCCGGCGTCTCGATAGAAAACTCGTGGAATGCTTGGAGCACCGCCGAACCCTGGTCGGGCCAACCTCTGAAGGCTCCCGTCCTCTTCCCTGCCAGGCAGGACGCGAAGTGGGGCTATATCGACAAGACCGGCCGTGTGGTCGTCGACTTCTCGTTCGACGAGGCCCGTGAGATCACGGAAGGCCTCGCCGCGGTGAAGGTGGGCAGTCTCTACGGCTACATCGATGAGACGGGGGCCATGGTCATCGATGCCCAGTGGTATCGAGTCGGTCCGTTCAACGGGGGGCTTGCAGCAGTCTACACCCGCAACACCGCAGTCACCACAGAGGTCGCCGATACTGTGAGCTACGTCGACAGGGCGGGGCAGTTGGTCATCCCGGCCGACCCAGAGTGGGCAGACGGCGCCCAGTTCAGTGAGGGTCTAGCGGCGGTGTGGTTTCTCAAGGGGGGTTGTGGCTACATCGACACCAAGGGGGCGTTGGTGATTGCACTCCCGGAAGCGACCGCGGCTTTTCAGTTCAGCGAGGGCTTGGCCGCGGTGTGCGATGGTAGTGATCGGTGGGGTTACATCGATCGAAACGGGCAGTTTGTGATCAAGCCCCAATTCCGTGATGCGACTGAGTTCAGCAATGGGTTTGCCGTGGTGGAGTTCGGGAACGAGCGCCAGGACTACGAGATTATTGACCAGAAGGGCCGGGTGGTAAGACAGCTCGAATACGACTACGTGATGGGCCTGAACGAGGGGCGCGCCGCCGTCCTCAAGGGGGGCGGGTTCGCCGCCATGGCGGAGGGTCAGGACATCCTCACGGCTGAGTGGGCGTGGGGGTACGTGGACGAAGCAGGAACCTTGCTCATCCCCACCCAATTCAAGATGGCGCTTGACTATACGGGTGGGCTGGCCCTGGTCACCGATGAGAACGAAAGGATGGGCTACATCGATTTGGACGGCAACTACGTCTGGCGAGAACGGTAGACTCCCCCGCGTTGTCCCGCGTCACACTCTTTGGACACTCTCCGGTCAAGATAGGTATAGGCCTTCCAACCAGATGTCTTGGCGCCCGCCGGGTGCCCAAGTCCCCAGGGGCCGCCCCTCGTCGGGCGGCACCGGGCCCGCCACCCGCGCGCCGGCTGACACGCCCATAAGCTCCGCATAAACCCCCGCCGGCGCCGCGGCGGGCCGCGAGGTCAAGTCGGGCTCCCTCAGCCCCCTGTGCTAAACTTTCGTCAGCAATTTCACGACCCTTCCCGGCACGATGTGCGCCGAGTTTCCCGTACCTTGGTGCCGGTGGGCAGGCCGGTCGCTACCGTGCTGCATGGGTTTGGCGATAGAGGAGGACTGGGTGTTTGCTGAAGAGCCACCCGACTGGACTTTTGAGCTTGGCAGCCCCGTCACCTGCGAGCGCTGCGGGGAAGAGCCTGCGTCGGTGCACCTGCTGCGCGTGGTGGACGGAGCGGTGAGTCACACCCACCTGTGCCCCGAATGCGCTGAGGGCATCGCCGAGGAGACCGAAGGCTTGGCGCTTGGTTCTGGCCGTCCCCTCGGCTCTGCAGGAACCTGGGCAAGAGCGCATCCGGCCGATGAGGACGCGGTGGCGGCGCCTCTGCCCGGCGATATCCACAGACGACTTCTGCGGGGTCTGCGGCACCACTTCTTCCGACATCAAGGAGTCGGGGCTGGTGGGCTGCGCCAAGTGCTACCAGGTGTTCGCCGAAGAGTCTGGAAGCGGCCCTGCAGAGCGGAGCCGAACCGGTGGAGCATCTTGGCAAGATGCCGCAGCGGGGGCCCGAGACCGACACCCTGCGCCACGAGATCATGCGGCTGCAACGCATGTTGCGCGAACTGGTGGCATCGAACGGTTCGAGGAAGCGGCCGGAGTGCGTGACCGGTTGACCGAGCTGGGACAGCGGCTGGAGGGGAGCACGGCATGACGGCGCGCGGCGCGTCGGGACCGGGCATCGGCCTCCTCGGGGGTGGTGCTGGCCCGCAACGAGAGCGGCCGGCGCTTCCCGCATGCCGAAGATGGCGAGGCTCTCGAGCGAACTGAGGGCGGAGGTAGTCGAGTCTGCTCGAAGGGGGCAAGTGGGACGTGCCCTGGCAGCGTCTACGACCTGGAAGCTCATGTCCTACGTGGAGGTCGGACCACCTGGTGGAGCGGGACTGATGACGCCCCATGTTCGCCGACGGGTCGGGGGAGGGCGGGGTTTCGCCGTGTACGGCGACGGCGAGGCTTCGTTGGAGATCAACGGATGACGATCATCTGCGGCTCGTTGGGTTCCGGAGAGGCGGCCAGCTGGCCGCCATCTGGTCGCTGCTCGACCGACTGGACGACGAGCTGGAGACCGTGTTCTCATACGCCTTCGACCCGCGCTGGGGATACCTCACCGCGCAGTCCGATGCAGGCGGGCAGCGGGATGCGGGCATATGCCACTCTGATGCTTCCCGCGCTGGTGCTCACCGGGCGGCTGGCGGGAACAGCCGTGGAATTGGCCGCTCAGCGGACTCGGTATAGCCCCCTTTGGGGACGGCGCCGGGGGTGTCGTCCAGGTTTCCAATCTGGGTCACAGGGTAAGACTGAGAGTGAAATAGTCCAGCAAATCGGCGAGATTTGCCCGAGGAATCGTCGAGAAAGAACGGTCGGTCAGGAAGATGCTCTTGCGGGAGAATCCCAATCCAGAGCCGCGACCAGATAGGGCGGGCACTTGGTGTCGCGCAACAGGCCTGGTCGGTTTCGTTTCCTCGAAGCGGTGAACTGGTGTCGGCCATCCAGGTGGGCGTCGAACACAGGGTTGGTGGAGTCTCCGGGGCTGGCCACCGAGCCGGCGTTCAGTCTGATGAGCAGGCTTCAGTCTGCGCACATCGTGGTCGATTATATGGATGGGAGAACGGGCTGCCTGGAGAGCCCCGAGGTAGATCAGCGCAGGGCGGCGGTGCTGCGGGACCTGTTCGCGGGCGCCAGCGTTCGGCGATAGGAGAAGGATTCGATGTTCGAACGATTCACAGAACGGGCCAGGCAGGTCATTGTTCTAGCTCAAGAAGAGGCCAGGAGTCTGCGCCACAACTACATCGGCACCGAGCACCTGCTGCTGGGGCTGCTGCGCGAGGCCGACGGCGTGGCCGCGCGCGTGCTGGGCACCCTGGAGGTCACCCTGGAGGAGGTGCGGACGGAGGTCACTCGCATCGTGGGTGAGGGCGACAGCGAGTCACAGGGGCAGATCCCCTTCACTCCCCGAGCCAAGAAGGTGCTGGAGCTTGCGCTTGCGAGAAGCCCTTTCGCTGGGCCACAACTATATCGGCACCGAGCACATCCTGCTTGGGACTGGTGCGCGAGAGCGAAGGCGTGGCCGCGCGCATCCTGAGCCGACCTGGAAGTGGAGTCGGAGCGGGTGCGCCAGGAGGTGCTGCGCATGCTGTCGGCGCCGACCCGCAAGACGGCCGGCCGGGGCGCCACCGCCACCGTGCCGGCGAGGGCAAGGAGCGCAGAGGCTCCAAGGTGCTCGACCAGTTCGGGCGCAACCTGACCAAGTACGCCGAGGAAGACAAGCTCGACCCGGTCATCGGCCGTGAGAACGAGATACAGCGGGTCATGCAGATCCTCTCCCGGCGCACCAAGAACAACCCGGTCTTGGTGGGCGAGCCTGGGGTGGGCAAGACGGCCGTGGTGGAAGGCTTGGCCCGGCGGATCGCCAAGAACGACGTGCCCGGCCTGCTGAAAGACAAGCAGATCTACACCTTGGACCTGGGCGCGCTGGTGGCCGGGTCGAAGTACCGGGGCGAGTTCGAAGAGCGCCTCAAGAAGGTCATGAAGGAGATCGCCGAACGGGGCGACATCATCCTGTTCATCGACGAGATCCACAACCTGGTGGGCGCGGGCGCGGCCGAAGGGGCTATCGACGCCGCCTCCATCCTGAAGCCTGCCTTGGCCCGTGGTGAGCTGCAGACCATCGGGGCGACCACCCTGGACGAGTACCGCAAGCATCTGTCGAAGGACGCCGCCCTGGAGCGCCGCTTCCAGAAGATCATGGTCAATGAGCCCAGCGTCCACGAGACGCGGCGCATCCTGGCCGGGTTGCGCGAGCGCTACGAAGCCCATCACAAAGTGCGCATCACCGACGAGGCCCTGGAAGCCGCGGCCTACCTGGCCGACCGCTATATCAGCGACCGCTTCTTGCCCGACAAGGCCATCGACCTGGTGGACGAAGCCGCGTCGCGCAAACGCATCCAGAACATGTGCTCTTCGCCCGACCTACGCGAGGTCGAGGACGCCATCCTCGAGGTGAGGAAGGAGAAGGAAGTCTCCATCGACGTCCAGGACTTCGAAAAGGCGGCCTCGCTGCGCGACCGCGAGCGCAAGCTGCTCAACCAGCGAAACGAGCTGGAGGAGAAATGGCGGGAGTCGGACGAGGCGGCAGAGATCTCCATCGGCGAAGAAGAAATAGCCGAAGTCACGGCCATGTGGACCGGCATCCCGGTGACCAAGCTCACCGAGGCCGAGACTCATCGTCTGCTGCGTATGGAAGAGGCCCTCCACGTGCGGGTGGTGGGCCAGGACGAGCCGGTGAAGGCCGTCTCCCGGGCCATCCGCCGCTCGCGCGCGGGCCTGAAGGACCCGCACCGGCCGGCCGGTTCGTTCATCTTCATGGGTCCGTCGGGCGTGGGCAAGACCGAGTTGGCCCGCACCCTTGCGGAGTTCCTGTTCGGCGACGAGGCTGCTCTCATCCAGGTGGACATGTCGGAGTTCATGGAGAAACACGCCGTCAGCCGGTTGGTGGGCTCTCCGCCGGGATACATAGGCTACGACGAGGGCGGGCAACTCACCGAGTCTGTACGGCGCCGTCCCTATTCGGTGGTGCTGCTCGACGAGATCGAGAAGGCCCATCCCGACGTGTTCAACATCCTGCTGCAGATACTGGAAGACGGCAGGCTCACCGACGCCCAGGGGCGCACGGTGGACTTCCGCAACGCCATCATCATCATGACCTCCAACATCGGGGCGGCCACCATCTCCAAGGGGCAGGTGCTGGGCTTCGGCGAACCGGTCGCCGACGGCGGCCTGGAGTACGACGAGATGAAGACCCGGGTCACCGCGGAGCTCAAGACCGTGTTCCGGCCCGAGTTCCTCAACCGGGTGGACGAGGTCATCGTGTTCCGCAAACTCACCCGCGAAGAGATCGGCGACATCGTGGCGCTGATGATGTCCAGGGTGGAGGCGCAACTCAAGGACCGGGACATCGGCGTGGCCCTGACTCCGGATGCCAAGGAACTGCTGGTGAACGAGGGGTACGACCCCAGCATGGGCGCTCGTCCCGTTGCGCAGAGCCATCCAGCGCCATGTGGAGGATCTGCTGGCCGAAGAGGTGCTGTCCGGCAAGTTCCCGCGGGGCAGCACGGTGCTGCTGGACCGCGAAGGTGACCACCTGTTCATCAGCGAGGTCATCCAGGGAGCGCCGGACGTGCTCGTGGCCGACGAGAAGACGCAATAGGTGGCGGGGACGGTGAGGCCCCTGGGCTCGCGTCGGCACGGCGCTTCGCTGACAGGCTAGCCAGGCCGCCCCGTGGCGCGCAAGCAATCGTACGTCTGCCAGGAATGCGGCTACATCTCTCCGGGATGGCTGGGACGCTGCCCGGGCTGCGATCAATGGAACACACTCGCTGAGGCGGCAGCCCCCCGGGCCGCAGGCCCGGCGGGGACTGGCGCGCGGCGCGCGGGCCCGCCTGCGGCGGCGCCCGCGCCCATCCACCTCAGCGACGTGGACATGGACTCGCAAGCCCGCATCGACAGCGGTCTGGAGGAATTCAACCGGGTGCTCGGCGGCGGTCTGGTGGCCGGCTCGGTGGTCTTGGTGGGCGGCGAGCCCGGGGTGGGCAAGAGCACCCTCCTGCTGCAGGCCCTGCTCAGCATGGAAGCGCGTGGCATCTCCTGCCTGCTCATCTCCGGCGAGGAGTCGTCGCCCCAGGTGAAGCTCCGCAGCGTCCGCCTGGGCGGCGCCGGCAGCAAGCTGCGACTGCTCCCCGAGACCCAGACCGAGACGGTGGTCGCCGCACTCGAGCAGCTCAGACCGGCAGTCTGCGTGGTCGACTCGGTGCAGACTCTATGGTCCCAGGAGGTTAGTTCGTCGCCGGGCTCCGTGGCCCAGATCCGGGACGCCACCGCGCAGCTTCTGCGGGTGGCGAAGGACAACAACATCGCCTTGGTCTTGGTCGGCCATGTCACCAAAGAAGGGGAATTGGCCGGTCCGCGCGTACTTGAACATATGGTGGACGCCGTGCTGTCGTTCGAAGGGGAGAGGGCCCAGCCCTTCCGCATCCTAAGGGCCGTGAAGAACCGTTTTGGCTCCACTAACGAGGTGGGCGTGTTCCAGATGGCCGAACAGGGTCTGGTGGAGGTGCCCGATCCGGCCTCGGTGTTCTTGGAGGAGGGAGAACTCCGCTCGGGCTCGGTGGTCGTGCCGGTATTGGAGGGAACCCGTTGCCTGCTCGCGGAAGTGCAGGCGTTGGTGGCTCCGAGCAACCTGGCCATGCCCCAACGGGTGGCGCGAGGAGTCGACCGCAACCGGCTGGCCATGATCGTGGCGGTGCTGAACCGAAGGGCGCGACTGCCACTCTTCAAGTGCGATATCTTTGTTAATGTAGCAGGAGGGTTGGCATTGGAAGATCCCGCGGCTGATCTGGCAGTGGCCCTGGCGGTAGCTTCGGCTTATCAGGACGGCAGTGGTGGGCAGGGCGTGGCGGCCTTTGGTGAGGTGAGCCTCACCGGCAAGGTGCGCTACGCGTTGCAGGGCGAGAAGCGCATCCAAGAACTGGTGCGGCGGGGCTATCAGCAGATCCTGGTTCCCACGCGCAATGCCGAGGAGTTCAAGGCGGGCGGAGCCCGGTTGGTGGCCATCACCGATATGCAACAAGCGGTGAAGCACGTGACAGCGAGGAGCAACAGTGGTTAATCGGCTCGACAATCGGCCCGCCGACACCGACGAGCGGCTCGTCGCGGCCCTGCAGATGATCGCCCCCGGCACCTCTCTCCGCCAGGCCATGGACAACATCGTGCGGGCCCACACGGGCGCTCTCTTGGTGTTTGCCGACGAGGCGCAGATCAGGCCCCTGATCTCCGGGGGCATCGACATCGACGTGGCTCTGAAGCCGATGATCCTCTACGAGTTGGCCAAGATGGACGGCGCCATCTTGCTCGATCGCTCGGGCGCGCACATCATGCACGCCAACGTGCAACTGATGCCCGATGCCAGCATCGATTCTCAGGAGACCGGCACCCGCCACCGGACCGCGGAGCGGGTGGCCAAACAACTGGACGAGCTGGCCATCTCCATCTCGGCGGCGCGCGACGTGGTGAGCATCTACTACGGCGACGTGCGCTACATCATGGATCCTATCCGCATCATCCTCAGCAAGGCCGACCAGGCCCTGCAGACCCTGGAGCGGTTCAAGACCCGCCTGAATCACGTCACCAGCGCGCTGTCGGCTCTGGAATTCCAGGACGCCGTGACCCTTTTCGACGTCACGACCGTGCTGCAGCGCACCCAGATGGTGTTGGCGCTGGCGCACCTCATCGACCGGTACGTCATCGAGCTGGGCACTGAGGGCCGGCTGGTGCAACTCCAGATGGAGGAGCTCCTGGTGAACGTGCGCGAAGAACGCACATTGGTGCTTGCCGACTACCTGCCCGATCCCAGCCCCGCCCGGCTGGAGGAGGCCCGCGAGGCACTGAGAGCACTTTCCTCCGACGAGCGTATATCCATCGACGGCATCGCCGGCATCCTTGGCTATGCCTCCGATCTCACCGCCCTGGAGGAGCCAATGCATCCGCGGGGTTACCGCACGCTCCGCCGGGTCCCGAGGCTTGGCGAGCACCTGATCATCAACCTCATGGCCCGCTTCGGCTCTCTGCAGACCATCCTCAGGGCTCCCACGGAGGAGCTGGGCACGGTGGGCGGACTCGACCTGGCCAGGGCTGTGGAGATCAAAGACTGTCTCGCCCGCCTGCGCGACCGGGCTCTGTTCGAAAGAGGCTGGTAGAAGTCTGATGAGGGTCAACTGATGTTCAGGATAGGCGACACGGTCTTCAGCACTCATCATGGCGCCGGCCGCATCCTGGAAGAGGTGGAGCAGCAGTTTCTGGGAGAGGCCTCGCCGCTACTATCGCATCCGCATCCTCCACAACAACATGACCATCATGGTGCCGGTGGACGGCACCGAAAAGGCCGGCATCCGGCCGGTGATATCGAAGCCCATGGTCGAAGAGGTGCTGGGCGTGCTGCGCGATGACCCCACCAAGATGCCGCTCAACTGGAACCGCCGGGTGAAGCACAACCGGGACAAGCTCAAGACGGGCGATGCCCTCGAGATCGCCGATGTGGTGCGCAACCTGGCGCTGCGCGATCACGACAAGGGCCTGTCTACCGGCGAGAAGCAGATGCTCAGCAAGGTCAAGCAGATCCTGGCGTCGGAGCTCATGTACGCCAAGGAGATGCGTTTGGACGACGCCCTCACGTTCCTGGATGGCGTGCTGACTGAGGTGTGCGCTCAGCCTCGATTGGCCGAAGGCTAGTCCGATGGTATTGGCCCTACGGCTGGTGCTCGCTTTGGTGGGGGGGGTCATAGCCCACGAGCTAGGTGTTCGCTTTCTAGCAGGCGCCGGGCTTTCTTCCAACCCTTACGGCCTCCTGGTGACGGCGTGTGTAGTGGCGGGAATCATCATCGGGGCCTTGATCGGGCACTTCCTGGGCAAGGCCGTCACCAAGTTGGGGCGCGGTCTCGATCGGGCCAGTTCGCTGGTCACGGCCAGCGGGCTCATCTTCACGACCATCGGCCTTCTGGCGGGAATGGCCATCGCCGGTCTGGGCGGCCTGGCCATCAAGGATCTTCCGGTGGTGGGTGTCTACCTGCTGCCGGTGCTCTACGCAGTCAGCGGTTATCTGTTCGCCTACCTGGGTTTCAAGCGGCATACCGACCTGGCCCGAGTGCTCGGCTTCAAGGGCCTGTTGCAGCAGCCGGGAGCGAAGCAGTTCATGCGTCCCAAGCTGCTGGACACCTCGGCCATCATCGATGGACGCATCGGGGCGGTGGTGGCGAGCGGTTTCGTCGAGGGAGACGTGGTGATCCCCGGCTTCGTGCTGGAGGAGCTGCAATCCATAGCCGACTCGGCCGAGCCGGGCAAACGGGCTCGGGGCCGGCGCGGGCTCGACACGGTGCACGAACTGCAGGGGAGCGGCGCCGCCGTGAGCATCATCGAGCGGGACTTCCCCGCCATCGCGGAGGTCGACGCCAAACTGGTGAAGCTGGCCAAGGAGATGCGGGCCTGCATCATCACCACCGACTACAACCTCAACAAGATCTCGCAGATCCAAGGTGTGGACGTCCTGAACGTCAATGAACTTGCCCACACCGTGAAGCCGGTGGTGCTGGCCGGCGAGACCCTGGACGTGCGGGTGCTGCGCGAGGGCAAGGAAGCCGATCAGGGAGTGGCCTATCTGGACGACGGCACCATGGTGGTGATCGAGGGCGGCCGCAGCAGGGTGGGTGAGCAGGTGCGAGGTGGAAGTGAGTTCTCGTGCTGCAGAATCCCACCGGGAAGATGATCTTCGGCCGCATAGTGGGCTCGTAGGCTTCGGGGGAGGACATATGCCTGACCATGATCTCAAGTTGGCGCTGGTGGTGGCCGCAGCCGGCCAGGGCACTCGCCTCGAATCGAGACTACCCAAGCAGTACGTGCCCTTGCTGGGCATCCCCATGCTGCAGCGGACCTTGGCCACTCTTGGCTCCTGCCGCCGGGTGGATGCCCTAGTAGTAGTGGTCGGCCCCGGCGGTGAGGCCTACTGCAGAGGGGAGATCGAGAACGAAAGCCTGCAGAAGGTGGTAGCGGTGACCGCCGGGGGCGACGAGCGGCCCTTTTCGGTGCGCAACGGACTGCGTGCCCTGGCTGAAGCGGGCACCTGGGATCTGGTGGGTGTGCACGACGGCGCCCGGCCCCTGGTGACCTGCGCCGAGATCGGCCGGGCCGTGGACGCCTTGATTGCGGACGAGTCGCTCGACGGGGCGGTGCTGGCTATTCCCAGCGTCGACACCATCAAGCTGGTGGACGACAAGGGTCTCATCACCGGGACTCCCGACAGGCTGCACACCTGGCGGGCGCAGACTCCGCAGATCTTCCGCTGGAGCATGCTGATGGAAGCCTACGCGCAGCCGGACGAAGTGCTGCTGGCCAGCACCGACGAGGCTTCCCTGGTGGAGGCGCTGGGCGGGCGGGTGGTTGTGGTGCAGGGTTCGCCTGACAATCTCAAGATCACCGATCGCATCGACATGCGCGTTGCCGAGCAGATTCTGGCGGAGCGCCGGCAGTGAGGGGCCGGGCGCCGGCGACTGGCGCCGCGCCGCGGCGAGAGCGGCAGTGAGCGACCGCCCGCCGGCGAGCGGGCCAGTGAGCGGCTCCGATCCAGGGCTGCGGGTCGGCGTCGGTTTCGACGCTCACAGATTCGCTCCTGACCGTCCCCTAGTGCTGGGCGGGGTGCGCCTGCGCGAGACCGAGGGGCTGGCCGGTCACAGCGACGCTGACGTGCTTACTCATGCGGTCATGGACGCGTTGCTGGGCGCCGCCGGCCTGGATGACATAGGCACGCTCTTCCCCGATAGCGACCCGGCCTTCGCAGGCGCCGACAGCGTGGAACTCTTGACCTCGGTGGCCCGCCTGGTGCGCGAGCATGGCTGGGAGCCGGTGAACGTGGACGCCGTGGTCATCTGTGAGCAACCGACGGGTGGCGCCGCAGCGCGCCGCCATGCGCGAGCGCATGGCGGCGGCCATGGGCGTCGAAGTCGAAAGGGTGACGCTGCGGGGCACCACCACTGAGGGCATGGGCTTCACAGGCCGCGGTGAGGGCATCGCCGTGCAGGCGGTGGCTCTGGTCCGCACGGCTGGCGGCCCGGGCGCCGGCGGGATCCCCCGGGCGCGCCGCTGGGCGGGTGTGCGCCGCACCTAGGGAGCGCGCGGCGAGGCTTCGCCCGCGCCGCGCCTACTGGTCCTGCCAGATCACCTTGCCGGTCCTGTCGATGTAGGTCATGGCCACGGTGCCTTCAGCCACGTCCATATCCACCCAGGCCAGACCGCCTACGAACGAGCCTATTTCTCCGCAGCGCAAGGATATGACCGTCTTGCCGGTCTTATCGATGTACCCCCAGGTATAGGCGCGGGGGTCCAGCCACACACCGGATAGGCCCTCGGAGAAAGGCAACGTCCCAGCGAATCGCGGGGGGATGACCATCGTGCCGGTCATGTCGATGTAGCCGGAAGGGCCGTTCGCCCCCTTCTGCACCTCAGCCAGGCCCTCGGAGAAGTCCGTGCGATACTCGTACCCAGGCCGGGGCGGGATGACCATGTTGCCGGTTTGGTCGACAAAGCCATTGGCATCTTCCCCGGCCACCAAAGCCAGTCCTTCGGAGAACTTGGGGGCCCACCCCGAACCTGAGAAGAACTGGGGCTGGATGACCATCTTGCCGCTCTTGTCCACGAATCCATATGGGCCGGATTCCTCCAGTTGCACCGAGGCGAGACCACCGGAGAAGTCTCCGACATCTGTGAACTGAGGCTGGATGACCATCTTGCCGCTCAAGTCGATATAGCCCCAGCTCATTCCGAGTCTCACTGCCGCCAGGCCCGCGGAGAAGTCGCCGGCGAGATCGAACTGGGGCTCGATGACGATCTTGCCCGTATTGTCGATGTAGCCCATCTTGTCGCCCACCGACACGGGGAAGAGGGCAACGTCCCGCGCCCAGGCCTCTGTCGACGTGGTCTGCCCCGCCGTGGTCGAGGCGGTGGGTTCTGTGGCCTCTGTCGTTTTGGCGCTCTGCAGACTGGTGACCGGCAGAGTGGTTGTGTCCGCATCACCTGGCGGCGAAGAGCACCCCACCACAGCAGCGCCAATCAAGACGAGGAGCCCGAGAAAGCTCCACGCCGCCCAGCGTATCGCTCTATCAGCCCGGTGCCCCAGACAATGGTTCATCTTGCCCCCGCCCCGTGTCTGTCGAATCCGCCTTGCCCGCACCACTGACTATACAATGCCTTCACTCGGTTCCGGTGACGCCGACGCCCCCCGGCCCCGTCGGGTAGACTGATTGCAGAAGACTTACTTGAAGAGAACCTCGCAAGAGAGACATCAGCATGGCCCACGTACGCGTACGCTTCGCTCCCAGTCCCACGGGTTCGCTGCACGTGGGCAGCGCCCGCACGGCGCTCTACAACTTCCTCTACGCCCGCCATCACAGCGGCACCTTGGTGCTGCGCATCGAGGACACCGACCTCAAGCGCTCCACGAGCCACCACGACTCCAGCATCATCAACGATCTGGCCTGGCTCGGGCTGCAGGCCGACGAAGGTCCCGACATTGGCGGCGACTACGGTCCCTACCGGCAGAGCGAGAGGGCCGACCTCTACGAGGCCGCCGTGCAGCAGCTGCTCGCCGACGGGTGGGCCTATCCCTGCTTCTGCCCGCAGGAACTGCTCGACGAGCGCAAGGAGCAGCATACTGGCCGCAGGGCCAGATGCCAAAGTACGACCGCACCTGCAGCTGTCTCACGTCCGACGAGGTGGAGGCGCGGTTCGCCGCCGGCGAGCAGGCCGCCATCCGCTTCCGCGTGCCCGACGGAGACGTGACCTTCGAGGATCTCATCCACGGGCCCATCACCTTCTCGTCGGACGTCATCGGCGACTTCATCATCAAGCGCACCGACGGCGGCTTCTCCTACAACTTCGCGGTGGTGGTCGACGATGCCGGCATGGAGATCACCGACGTCATCCGGGGCGAGGACCACATCACCAACACCGCCCGGCAGATGATGCTGTTCGCGGCTCTGGGCAAGGCGGCGCCCGCGCTACGGGCACCACTCGCTCATCCTGGCTCCCGACGGCAGCAAGCTCTCCAAGCGGCACGGAGCCACCTCCATCGGCGACTTTCAGGGACCTGGGCTATCTGTCCGGCGGCCATGGTCAACTACCTGGCCCTCCTGAGCTGGCATCCGGCCGACGAGCGCGAGAAGTTCAGCCTCGACGAGCTCATCGCAGGAGTTCGAGCTTCGGACGGGTCTCGAAGAGCCCGGCCATCTTCGACATCCAGAAGCTCAACTGGCTGAACGGCATCTACATCCGCGAGCTGGCCCCGGCCGAACTCTACGAGCACATCGCGCCCTACCTGGCCGCGGCCGGCATCGAGTTGGCTCCCGTGCAGCGGGAAGTGGTGGCCGAGGCGGTGCAGGCCAACCTGGTGGTGCTCGGCGACGCACCTCAAGTACGCGGCCGTGTTCATCGACGACGCCGATCCTGCGACCTGCGAGTGCGCCGACGAGCTGCTGGCTCCCGGCACCGACGCGCTGCTCCGGTCTGGCGACCGAAGCCTTCACGGCGATGCCCACCGAATACCTGCACGGCGACGAGGCGCGGGAGTCTGCTGCGGGGTCTGGCGGAAGCCGGCAAAGCGGAAGGGATCAAGGGCAAAGCCTTGTATCACCCGTTGCGGGTGGCTCTGAGCGGCCGGGACGAGGGTCCGGAACTGTTCTATCTGATCGCGGGACTGGGCAAGAGCCGCACTATTTGGCCCGGCTCGGAAGCCGCGGCGCGCTTTCGCGGCCCGCCAAGGAAGGGGACTGAGCGTGCGTCTGTATGACTCCATGACTCAGGAGAAGAAGGATTTCGTCCCTCGCGACGGCGACCACGTGACCATGTATTTCTGCGGGCCCACCGTCTACAACTACGTGCATGTGGGCAATGCCCGTCCGTACGTGGTGTCGATGGTGGCCAAGCGCTACTTCGAGTCACTGGGCTATCGGGTGACGCTGGTGGAGAACATCACCGACATCGACGACCGCATCATCCAGAAGGGCATGAACGGGGGCGGGCCGGCGAGCGAGGTGGCCGCCGAGTTCGCTCAGGCCTACCGTGACGACACCGACCGGCTCGGTCTGGGCCGCCCGGACGTGGAGCCGCTCGCCACCGAGCACATCCAAGAGATCATCGACCTCATCGCCACGCTGGTGGAGCGAGGCCACGCCTATCAGTCCGGCGTCCGACGTCTACTTCGACGTGCGCAGCAACCGGAGCTACGGCAAGCTCTCCAAGCAGCAGGTGGACGGAGATGCGCGCACGGCGCCCGCATCAGCGTGGGGGAGGACAAGACCGATCCACTGGACTTCGCACTCTGGAAAGGGGCCAAGCCGGGCGAACCTGCGTGGGAGAGTCCCTGGGGCCCGGGACGTCCGGGCTGGCACATCGAGTGCTCGGCCATGAGCATGAAGTACCTGGGCGCGGGCTTCGACATCCACGGCGGAGGCCGGGACCTCATCTTCCCTCACCACGAGAACGAGATCGCGCAGGCTGAGGGCGCGCTGGACACAGCCGTTCGCGCGCTTCTGGATGCACAACGGCATGCTCAACCTGAGCGACGAGAAGATGTCGAAGAGCCTGGGCAACACTCTGAGCGCTGCGGCGACGTCTTGGACACGCACCGGCCGGAGGCGCTCATCGCCGCTTTCCTCAGCAGCCACTACCGCAGCCCCATGGAGTTCAGCGCCGAACTGCTCGAAGAGGCCGAGCAGCAGGTGGACCGGCTGCGCAACGTCTTCCGCGGAAACTGGCCGGACGCGTGCGGGCGCCGCGCGCCGAACTCGGCGCGAGGCGCGGCCGGCGCGTCAAGCGGCTGCGGAAGCAGGTGGCCGCCCGCCGGCAGGCCTTCGCCGACGCCCTGGCCGACGACCTCAACACCGCTGCCGCGCTGGCCGAGGTCTTTGGAGCTGGCCCGAGAGGCGAACATCGCTCTGGCGGCCGGGTGAGTCTGCCGGCCGAAACGGCGGCCCAGGTGCGTGCCGCAGATGGAGGAGATGGCGCACATTCTGGGTCTCGACGCCGTGGCCGCGACCGAGGAAGCCATGCCGGCGGATATCATGGCCATGGCGGAGGAGCGCAGCAGGCCCGCGCCGCGCGCGACTTTGCCCGCGCCGACGAGCTGCGTGCGGCGATCGCCGAGCGCGGCTACGAAGTGCAGGGACGCTCCCGGTGGCTTCAAGGTCGTCAAGACCTCAGAAGGGGCCCCCGCCGGGCGCGCCCGCGCGGCGGCGCCGCGGGCGCGGCGGCGCGCCGGCAGCGCCGGTCCGCGGCGGCGCGGCGGCGGCCCCGCCACCGCGGCCCGAGCGGGCACAGCATCCCGTCGCCTGAGGCCGCTCCGCGTCGTATCGCCGACGTGGGCCCCGGTCTCGACGCTGATCTACGGCCGCAATCCGGTGCGTGAGGCTCTGCGGGGCCGCCGGCAAGTCCACACCATCCTGCTGGCCACCGGCCGGGGAGGGAGAGCGGCGCGGCTGCTGCCTGAGTGGTGCGGCGCCGGAGGCGCCACTCCGTCGCCGCCGAGCTGTCGCCAACGGCCCCACCGTGGACCGCGTCTCCCGGTGCGCGCATGGACCTCTGAGCTCACCGCCTTGCTGGACACCTCGAGCACCAGGGCATCGCCGCCGTGGTCGATCCCTATCCGTATGTGGAAGCGGCCGAGATCCTCGTGGACCACACCTTGCTGGTGGTGCTGGACGAGGTGCAGGACCCGCACAACCTGGGGGCGATCATCCGCACGGCCGAGGGGGCCGGAGCCGGCGTGGTCATCCCTCGGCACCGGGCGGCCGAGGTGACGGCGGCCGTGGTCAAGGCTTCCGCCGGGGCGACCGAGCATGCGGCCGTGGCCAGGGTGCGCAACCTGGCCGACTTCCTTGCAGGCGGCGAAGAAGGCCGGATTCTGGGTGTACGGCACGGCGGCCGGCGCGGCGAGGCGGATACGCCGACCAGGACTACAAATACCCCACCTGCTTCGTGCTGGGCTCTGAGGGGGAGGGCCTGGGGCGCCGGGTGGAGTCTCTGTGTGACGTCATGGTCAGTCTGCCGTTAGGGGGCAAGGTGGAGTCGCTGAACGTGAGCGTCTCGGCCGGCATCCTTCTGTACGAGGCCTTGCGCCAACGTGGCTGCCGGTGGCTCCGAGCAGCCCGCGGCGCCGGAGGCGACCGGGCCGTGAGCGTCTATCTCATCGACGGTTACAACGTGCTGCACGAGTTTCTGGGGCACAAAGGCGTGACCGATCTGGAAGAAGAGCGAAATCGTTTGATCGATCGCATCGCCAGCTACATGGGGGGTACCTCCGACCGGGCCATCGTTGTCTTCGATTCGCACGTGCAGGCGTTGCAAAAGATAGAGACTGCAACCGCCAACGTAGAGGTCTATTTCGGGTCCTTTTCGAGGTCTGCCGACAGCATCATCGAGAGGGAGATATATGCTTTAAACACCGGAGAAAGTGTGGTTGTGGTGTCCTCAGACTACCTACTCCAGCAGACCACCTTTCTCCCCAATGTGATCCGGCGGTCCTCCAGGCAATTCGTGGGCGATTTGCAAGCGCACACAAAGAGTATTGCAATTCCTAAGAATTGCATTACAATGGAGCACAGGATCGAGGACAGGATCGACCCGGTCACGGTGGAGAGACTCAAGGCGCTGCGGGATGGATTGGCGGCGCAGACCAGCATCTGCCGAGCCTGCCGGAGCCGGGAGACGAGGCCTGACCCGCAACGCCGGAGCGGGAGGAAACGGGATGGAGAGCGCGGCAACGGCTTTGAGACTGGCCGAGAGGGCAGCACCGGAGCTCAGCGACGAGCAACTGGTGGCGTTTGCCAAGAGTGGGGACACGGAGTCGACGCGCCGGATCCTGGTTCGCTACAAGCAGTTCGTCCGCCTCAAGGCCAATTCGTACTTCTTGGCCGGAGGCGACGGCGACGATCTCATCCAAGAAGGCTACATCGGTCTCTACAAGGCCATCCGCGATTACGAGTACGGCCGCAGCACCACCTTCCGCAGCTTCGCCGAACTCTGCGTCACCCGGCAGATCATCACCGCCATCAAGACCGCCTCGCGGCAGAAGCACGTGCCGCTCAACACCTACCTGAGCTTCAGCCATTCGCCTTCCAGCACACGACTACGAGAGCCGCACTTTGGCCGACATCATCCCGTCGGGGCGCAGCAGCGATCCGGTG
The DNA here is from genome assembly GCA_963784835.1 of uncultured Actinomycetes bacterium. GTDB lineage: Bacteria > Actinomycetota > Thermoleophilia > RBG-16-64-13 > RBG-16-64-13 > RBG-16-64-13. The sequence goes on from CAWASM010000007.1 coordinate 22,517, forward strand.
CAGCAGGTCATCAGCTCCGAGGAGTGCATCAGTCTGACCGACTGCCTGCTGCGGCTGCTCAGCCCGCTGGAGTCCCTGGTGCTTAAGTACTACATGGAAGGCAACTCGTACGAGGCCATCGCTGTTCCACATCGGCCACGACACCAAGACCGTCGACAACGCGCTGCAGCGCATCAAGCGCAAGGTGACTCTTCACCTAGAAAGTAGAAGAGTTATCTTGTAGTATGGCTTGCGGCCGGTAAGGCCGGAGGGGTGGCGCGCAAGCGCCGGTCAGTAGAGGATATGCTGCGGGACGAGGGCCCGGCGACTTTGGTCGCGGGGCCCTTGGTGCGTCCGGGGGCGGGAATCACCTACGTTTGCCGGCCGCACAAGGGACAGAACTGAGCGTTCTCACGGAGCGTCCCACCGCATCCGAGGCAGGAGCGAGGGGCGCCTTTGTCTTCAGTCAGGGCCGCGCCGCAGATCGCACAGAACCGATCCTCAGCTTGCATTGCGGCTCCACAGGCGGCACATGAGGGTCCGGCGGCCTGAGCGGGTGTTGTTTGGCCCGGGCTCACCAGACCGGGGCCCGCCAGACCGGGTTGGGCGCTCCCCTGGTACTGAGTTTGCATATGACGGAGCTGCGCTTCCGATAGGGCCCCACCGGAGGCCTCTTCCCACTGGTCGGCGAACGTGTTGGGCGCATAGGTGGGACCTATCTGGAGTGGTACCCCGGGGGCCAGCATGCTCAAGAGTTCCAAACTCGGGCCGCGGGCTCCACCGTCGCGGCTCCAGCTGACCTGAACATCAGATTGGCCTGGGTGCCCCGCCACGTCAGTGGCCACGACGGATACGCTGATCGCCCTCTTGCCCGCGGCCCAATAGATCAGCCCCGGGATGATCCCGAAAACGAAGAGCACAATGGCTATCGCGCAACCAGGAGACTGTTGTCGTGTGAAGGTCGCCGATCTATCGGTGCAGGTCGTTGTGGTCCATCCTTTCACCGTGAGCGCGTGGACTGAGGTCTGAACTACATCTCGCGAAGACCGGGGGGCGCGAACCGCGACCGCTCCAGAGCGACCGTTGTGGATCGCCCAGTAGACAAGCGCGGCAATCAGCCCGAGGAAAAAGACGATGTATATCAGGAGCCAATAGCTTCCCATTGCTGAGCATCCCCCTAGTCTCTTCAACGCTCACGTCAGGACCGCAGCCCCAAGGGGCGTCTTCGTTGGATTCCTGAGAGATTACCGGCGGCCTCGTCCATGAGTATCGAACGGGTAAAGTAATGTCAAGGACCTGCCGGTGTGCACATATAGCTCTGCCCATGTCGGTGGTTTGTGGTGCCCAGCCTGAGGTGCCTGGCGCGGCAGGAGGGTTCGTCGCCGGTGATAGGATCCTGCGAGCATCCACTCCATGCTCAAGCGCGTTACAATCTCCCGGCGTGGCGTTGCGCGAGTGGCGCCGCGCGGTGTCGCGGCGGTGAGGGCGCGGCAGCATCGCGGCGACGACGACGTGTCGCATCGTAGTGGTGCACGTGCCGCATCTCGGGCCGGTGTAGCTCAATGGTAGAGCAGCTGATTTGTAATCAGCAGGTTAGGGGTTCAAGTCCCTCCACCGGCTCCTAAGGGTTGACACAAACGCGCCGCATTTGGGCCTAGTGTGAAACTGCCGTGTAGTTTGGAGTCGCTCACAGGTTCGGTCCGGGGCTTACGCGGCGCTTACCCGAGGTGTGTGCGGGGCGTGGTTGAACGAGGCCCGACTGGGTACCTAGAAGCAATCGTATTCCTGACAGCGAGGGCCCGGTGGCGACGAAGCTGGCGCGGTGGAAAGGACGGTAGACGTGGATGAACAAGAGCGCGGCGAAAGTAAGCTAGAGGCTCACGAGCTGGAGGAGCTCGAGGAATCGGGTCTCGAGAAGATGGGGGAGGTCTCATTGTATGAGAACGAGGAACTCGTTCTCATGGGCGGAAGTGGCCCTGTACCCTACACGACCCTCCTCACAGAAGAGGAGTTTCAGGCCTTCCGAGAGCTCGCTGAGAAGAAGAAGCCCACGGAAGAGGAAGTGGCAAGCGGTCAGGCCCTCCTCCGACTCATGATGGACCGCTACCCGGACGGCCCTACGGCGAAGTAAGTCATTTGCGGCGAGGGACCGTCCGGGAGGGCGGCGTCGTCCGAGTATCACCGGTCGGGCTCGCGAGTTGTCTCTCCAAGTCGGTGAACGCCCGAATGAGTTCCGGTGCCTCGAAGGCTCGATTCCGCCTCCCGACCGCGGCGATCTTCGAAGAGGCCGAACGGGGCAGCTCCATGACTCTCAAGCCGATCGGATTCTTGCGCGCCGATCTCGGCATGGCCAAGACCCACTCCCGGCCCAACACCTCGACGGACAATCCCTGTTCACGGACGTGACGACGGCGGAGCCTGTCCTTGCAAGGGACTCGGCTTCCTGTGGAGTGAGGGGCTCCGTTTCACCTCCGCGCGGGAGGCTGGCTCAAGCCTTCTTGGAGGCCGCATGCAGGGCCGCGAGGCGACCGAAGGTCATGGCGCGGCCATGGCTGGCGCCGTGGACATTGCGCGGGTAGGCGTCGGCGAAGAAGCCACCGCTGGTGTTGCCTGAGGCATAAAGACCGGGGATGACCTTGGCTTCGGTGTCTATCACCTGCATGTTGGTGTTGATTGTCAGACCGCTAACCGTGACGAGGCAGAAGTTGAGGACCTTCACCGCGTAGTAGGGAGCGACCTCGACTGGCGCCATCTTGCCGGCCTCAACGCCAAAATCCTGGTCCTTGCCACCAGCGGCCAGACTGTTGTAACGCTCCACGGTGGCCTTGAGGGTCTCTGCCGGCACGTGCATCTTCTTGGCTAGTTCTTCCAGCGTGTCGGCCTTGAGCACGGCGCCTTCGGGCACATACTGGTCGAGAAGAGTCGCCTTGTCGCCCCACCGGCTTTCCTCCTTGGTGGAGTCGATGATGGACCAATGGAAGCTCTTGGGTAGACGAGCGTTGGCGTTGGCGGCACGGCAGTAGTCGGAATCTTCGTTGACGAAGCGGTCGCCGTTGCAGTCCACGCGCAGATAGGGGATGAACATGACCAGGTACAACTCGGTGTGGGCCTTGTCCTGGATGATGCCGTTGCCCAGGATGAGACAGTGCGGCGCTTCGTCCATAGCGGCGCCGATAGCCAGGGCCATGTTGTGCCCATCACCCACGCAGCCTCCAGTCTCGGAGTTATGCCGCGCGAAGCGCAGATCGGAAGGACGCAGATACGTCTCCATCATCTCGGGGTTATCGTCGTAGCCACCGCAACTGAGGATGACGCCCTTTTTCGCATTGACACGGAGGAGGCTGCCATCGGGCTGTTCGGCGATGACGGCAGTCACGCGGCCTTCGCCTTCACGCACCAAGCGTACGGCGGGGGTGTTGTAGTGGATATCGCCGCCCTTTTCCACGATTAGGGTTTCCATTTCCTTGGCTAACCCGACGTTCTGGCCCGTCCAGTTCACAGCGGTGTGCCACACTTTGTAGGGGCCTTCCCTGTCCGCCCCGCCCGTGGGGAGGGAGGCCTCGATGCCCCTCGGTTGGACGAGACTGCGCAGCCAGTCGATCGTCTCGCCGCTCTTGTCCACCCAGGTACGTATTAGGCGCTGGTCAGCGCGGTAGTTGGACTGCACCATGAGCTCACCGATGAGTTCTTCCCGATCAATAGCCACTCCGGCTTCCTTGTGGACGCTGCTGTTCACGGCGCCACAGTCGAAGCCCCGGGCGTTGTTCTTGGCGCCCTTTTCGAGGACGACGACCTTGGCGCCGCGCGTCCACCGCCGACAGCGCGGCGGTAAGACCTGAGATCCCGAAGCCGACGACTATGACCTCGGTGTCGATGCTCGTCATATGAGCCTCCTTGAGGACCGGTTCATGCCCCCAGATATGCTAACAGTTGGTGGAGTATGCAGAGACGTCGGCCTATCCGCACGCCACCCGCCGCCCCGAACGACTTTGAGACTGCTCGAAAGGGCAGCACTGGAGCTTAGCGACGAGCAACTAGTGGCGGCTCACGGGGGGAGACGAGCCGAGTCGCACCTCTAATTCGGTGGTCTGGCGTCAACGCCCATGGCGGAGTTTGCTTACGCTAGACACATTTGTCCCCAAGAGCAGCCCCTTTCGCGGGGCGGAGTAGCTGATGACGTATCAGTAGGCTGAACCGCACCGGCTTTCCTGGAGACTCCAACCTTTGAGAGGATGGAGCCATGAACAACACATCAAAGAGGTATCCAGTTGAAGTGAGGGAGCGAGCCGTCCGCATGGTCTTCGATCACCAGGACGAGTACGACTCCCAGTGGGCGGCGATCTCCTCGGTCGCGACCAAGTTGGGGATGACGCCCGAGACCCTCCGTAATTGCGTCCGCCGAGCCGAGATCGATGAAGGCCAGAGGGCGGGTCTCACCACCAGCGAGTGTGAGCGTGTGAAGGAACTCGAAAAGGAGAACCGGGAACTCAGGCGCGCCGATGAAATCCCAAAAGCAGCGGCCGCTTTCTTCGGGGTGGAGTTCGCGGCCCTTACTTAGGTTGCGCAGCAGGTAGAGCTCCCTGGTCTTGAAGAAGTCGGCGTTTCCGTCGTAGAACGCCTTGAGGTCCTCGATGAACTGGCGCTCGCCCAGCTGGTCAGGGGGGAGTAGACTTCGTCAGAATGAAGCTGATGTGCACGATTTGACAAATATTGCACCAAGTGCTACGGTCATCTGGTAGATCAAATAGAGGAACGCGAGTTTCGTTTCTTGATAAGGGCAAACCTGCCGTGAGGCGGGGACGCAAAGCCATCGGACCCATTCGTTGATTATTGGGCAGCCGAGCTCCCGGGGAAGCGGGAGCGGGCTGCCTTTTTTGTTGTGCAGCGATTCCCGAGCTTAGGTGAATGCGCTGGGCCGAGGACAGGGGCGGGGGCGCTTCGCGAGCGAAAGTGAGGTGGTGCTTTTGGTTTGCACGTGCTGCGTTCGCGTCAACTCTGAATTTCGCGGCGCACTGCCAGGTACTTCAACGTCATGCACGCGAGCGGACCTAAGAACGCTGAGAGGTCGGACGGAGCGTCCTACGCCCAGCGAAAGCCTCTCGAAAAGGAAAGAGGAGGGATCGTGAAGAAACACTTCAGCAGGCGGTTCAAGGTAAAAGCCCTTGCACTCGGGGTTTCCATCATTCTCGTCGTGGTCCTCATCGCCATCGCCACCGGGGCGACCGGGGCCTACTTCAGTGACACCAAGAGCGGGACGGTCACCGGTGCCATGGGGACGATCCAGGTGAGCGCGACCGGGGGAACTGGTGGGAATAATCTCGACTTTAACTGGCCCAACATGTTGCCCGGTGTGCACTACACCACCTCGGTGACCTTCCAGAACAGCGGCAACAACCCGGAAGACGTCTATCTGAACTTCAACAACCTGACCGCGCTCAGCACGCTCAACACTAAGGGGACGTACGCGTCGGTGCACATCAAGGTCAATGGCACTCCGACGTACGCCTATCTGAACCTGAACGACCAGAACTCGAGCGGCTTCCTGCCGCCGCGGCTCTTGCTCGTTTCTAACCTCATACCGAACGCGACCGGGACGATGGTCTTCGACTTCGAGTACGCGTCGAAGTTGGCCACCCCGGAACCGGGAGGGGTCTTCAACCTGTATCCCATCTACGACAGCGATTCCTGGTATGAGGCGCACAGTGGCTACGCCGCGGGATACGGCCAGACCACTGCCCGTTCGGGCATCGACTTCGTAATGGGTCAGCACAACCAAGGTCTGCCGTACCAAATCCTCGCTACCCAGGTCGGCATATCCCCGGACGACACCGGTGGCTCAGCCGACTAATCGTTGACCGGCTAGTAACCGCAGACCCGTGAACTCGGAGGAGCGCGGCGGCTTGACCGCCGCGCTCCCCAGCCTTTCTCCGCAATCTCGCTTGTCGGCCAAGGAAGATCGTGAAAACGTCCAGAAGACTTGCACGAACTCTACTTCGGTGGCTCCTGCCGCTGATGGCCCTGGGCGTCATCGTGTCCGGCGTTCTCTTCCTCACGGGAGTCTTCTCGTACCAGATCTACATCATCCACACCGGCTCCATGACTCCCACCATCCCGACCCGAAGCGCGGTCATCGTGCACGAAGGGCCGGTACAAGTCGGGCAGGTCGTGACGTTCCACACCGAGGGGGGCGTGGTCGCCCACCGGCTGGTCAAGCAGCTCCCTGACGGCACCTACCAGACCAAAGGCGACGCCAACGAGACTGTCGATGTCGGCACGATCGGAGCTTCCCAGATCATCGGGCCGGTGGTCGCTGCTCCGCGCAACCTCGGCTATTGGCTCGCTTACTTCAAGAGCCAAATAGGTCTCGGCTCACTGGCACTTGGGATTCTCTGTCTCTGGCTAATGTACTCGGTGCTGGTGGAGTTTGGCGCAGCTGGGGCCGCACGTCGCAGGAGTTGGACGAGACGACCCGGGACGAGAGTTGGAGCTGTGTTGGTGATGGCTGGCCTGGCAGTTGTTCTCTTTGCCGGGACCGCCCAGGCCGACTTCGAGGCCCGGGTATCTGGGACGATGCGGGGAACCCTCGACCCATCCTTCGCCACATCAGACTCCACGACCACCACCGTACTTGATCCTACCGACGTCCCCGAGACGAGCAGCAGCACGACAGCCGGACCGACGACCTCGACCAGCGAGACCACCAGCACCGAGCCGACGGAGCTCCCAGCAACCGAGCCCCCGACCACCGCGGCAACGGCTGGGCTGGACACGACGGCAACTGGGACCACGACGACCGAAGGCTACCAGTGATCTAGTGGCTGACCGAGTAGCACAGGCGCTTGGACGTACGTCCGCGCGGCGGGTTGGCTGCCGGGCCCTCCAGTGCTGCCACACAGCCTCGTCGGTGCTCGGAGTAAGACCGTGACGGCCTCAAGGAAGATAGGCCGGGTTGTGATGCATTGGCTTCTGCCGCTCATGGCCCTGGGCATCGTGGTCTCGGCCGCTCTGTTCGTCACGGGCGTCTTCTCGTACAAGATCTACATCATCCACACGGGCTCCATGACTCCCACCATCCCGACCCGAAGCGCGGTCATCGTGCACGAAGGGCCGGTACAAGTCGGGCAGGTCGTGACGTTCCACACCCAAGCGGGCGTGGTCACCCACCGGGTGGTCGAGCAGCGACCTGACGGGACCTACATCACCAAGGGCGACGCCAACGAGACCGTCGATGTCGGTAGCATTCGCGCTTCACAGATCGTAGGGCCGGTAGTGGCCGCACCGCGCAGATTGGGCTACTGGATCGCCTACTTCAAGAGCCCGGTCGGTCTCGCCTCGCTGATCATCGCTATCGTTGTCATCTGGCTCCTCTATTCTCTCGTATCGGAGTTCGGGGAGCGGCGCGCACCGTCCGACCAACCGGCATCGGGGCTCCGAGCAGCGGACGAGGCAGCCAATTCAAGAGCCAACCCCTGTGTGGTGGCAGAAGTCAACACAGGACAGTCCATGCAAGACTATGCGCTGGACGCCGTGCCCCGCCGCTGTGCCCGCTATGCTGCCTCGAAGACCACGTCAAGGAGAGCAGCGGGAGACGCGCTGAAGTCGATGCAAGATGACGTTTGCGATGCCGTGCCCCGCCGCTGTGCCCGCTATGCTGCCTCGAAGACCGAGCTGAGCAGACGCGCCGCCAAGCCAGCCTCCAAGAGCGGGGACGGAACGACGGCCACGAGTATCCTCTTGGGCGACTGATCTTCCGGCCCTGGCTTCAGGCTCGGTTTCCAGCTTTCGATGCCGCAGTCGCGGCGGTTCGCCTAGCCTCGGCTTAATCACCGGGTTCCCTCTGCCGATACTCTCATGAGGGGCACACGCTTTTGTCTGCATCCATGTGCCTCGTTCGGTTACAGACAGGCGGAGAGGAGAGCCACGATGACACGAGGCAAGAAGATGAGGACTCTGCTCGGCAATGTGCTCCTCGGCCTCGTGCTGGTCGCCGCCGCCCTCTTCGTTGTCAACATGGGTGTTAACGGTCTCGGCACCCTGCCGGGCGGATATCGGCCCTTGGTCGTTCTCTCTGGGAGCATGGAGCCCTACATGCCGACGGGCAGCCTCGTCTTGACCAAGAGCGTGAACCCTGCAACGGTCAAAGTCGGCGACGTCATCACCTTCCGCCTGAAGACCGGTTCCTTCCAGACCGATTTCGCCACCCATCGGGTTGAGGCGATAGAGAACGGGCCAACCGGGATGAGTTTCGTCACCAAAGGGGACGCGAACCAGGTCCACGACCTTGTCCCGGTCTCCGCCACGGCCCTAGTGGGCAGGGTCGTTCTCATCTCCAGCTTGGCCGGAAGTGTCGTCCAGGCGGTGAAGACGCCTCTGTTCCTCGCTCTCGTCGCGTTTGGAGCAGTGGCTCTAATGACCAAAGCTCTCTGGAAAAAGGTACCTCGCCGTCTCGCCCGTGAGCGGGCGCCACTGCCCGAGCCTTCCGCCCGCGTCCCCTCTTGACTTCCCAGCGGCCGACTGGATGCCATCACGGCCCTGCTGCCAGAACCCGATCTGTTCCCATACGCCTACGTGCGCCGAGAGGCCGTGCTTTCCAGTCAGATCGAGGGAACTCAGTCCTCGCTCTCCGACCTATTGCTCTTTGAACTTGAGGGGGCACCGGGCGCACCCTTCGACGAGGTGGTGGAGGTCTCCAACTACGTCGCGGCGCTGGAGCATGGGCTTGCTCGCCAGGCCGAAGGTCTTCCGCTGTCCAACGGGCTGATCCGGGAGATTCACGCCCGACTGCTTTCGCGGGGGCGGAGCATTGGCAAGCAGCCGGGCGAGTTCCGTACCAGCCAGAACTGTATCGGCGGCACTCGACCGGGCAATGCTCAATTTGTTCCGCCGCCCCCGCAGGAGGTGGAGCCATGCATGGCAGCGCTTGAGCGGTTCATGCATGACCCGATGCGCCGGGGGCTCTCAGCAAAGCCGCCCTTGCCCATGTGCAGTTCGAGTCCATTCACCCCTTCGTTGACGACAACGGCCGAGTCGGCAGGCTGCTGATCGCCCTCCTTCTGCATCATGACGGGGTGCTGCGGCAGCCGCTTCTGTACCTGAGTCTCTATTTCAAACAGAACCGGGCCGAGTACTACCGACTGCTGAACTCCATGCGAGATACGGGTGACTGGGAGGCCTGGTTAGACTTCTTCCTCGAGGGAGTGCGGGAAACCGCCACAGGCGCGGTCGACACCGCCCACCGATTGCTGGCCATGTTCCAGAAGGATCAGGAACTTGTTCAGGGCTTGGGCCGCGCTGCCGCCAATACGCTTCGCGTATTCGAAGCCTTACGGCATCGTCCCGTGGGCCATATCGATCATTTGGCGGGGCAGACGGGAATAGCCTATCCCACCGCTGCACGGGCCGTCGACGCTCTTGTAGGACTCGGGGTGTTGCACGAGCTGACTGCGCGACGGCGCGGGCGCGTATTCGCCTATGACGGGTCTCTGCGGATCCTGAACGAGGGAGGATCATCGGAGGCGTAAGCTCGAATGGCTGTGGCAAGTTTGTGACCGAGGACTTGCGGTCCGGTGGTCGGCACTGATCTGTGGTCAGCAGGTTAGGGGTTCAAGTCCCGCCACCGGGGCTCATAACCCCTTGATACCCGGCGATACTTGATGGTACGCCGTAGCACACCATGGACGACTCATTAGTGGGCTTGGCAAGCCATGTTTCGCGGTCTCCTAAGCGCACGATCAGGAGTTCCCTTACTCCTTCACGCCCACCTGGCGCGGCTGTGTGGTCAAGGTGAGAAACACTGAGACCGGCGACGAGATCGACCTCACTGACCACGATACCTTGTAGACGGACGATGACTATCATGGCCTTTCGGGACATAACCACTGGCGAGGTCTGGGGTTGATGTTCTATCGTGGAGGGTGCTGACCGGGCAAGTCCAACACAGGCGCGCAGAGGGGGATCGAAGTGAAGTACTGCATAAGGTGCGCGGCTGACCTGTTTGAGGATAGCGCGCGGTTCTGCCCCGCCGGGAGGATCCAACTTAAATGAGCACGTACGCAGACGGAGGGAAGGGGTTCACGTGCAGACGCTGAGTGACAGTGTGATCATAGTAACGGGCGCCGCTCAAGGCATTGGCCGGGCTGCGGCGTTGCACCTGGCCGCACTCGGAGCCAGGGTGGTCGCTGCCGACATCAACGAGGAGAAGGTGGACGACCTCGTCGAGCAGCTTAGGCAACAGCAGCTTTCGGGGCTGGCGGTTCAGGTGGATGTCTCGTCCGAAGCGAGCGTGACCAACATGGTCGACGCGACGCTGCAGAAATACGGCCAGATAGACGTCCTCTTCAACAACGCGGCGATGTTCTCTTCGCTCAAGATGCGACCCATAGAGGATATCCCTGTCGAAGACTGGGACCGGGTAATGGCTGTCAACCTGCGTGGGCCATTCCTCTGTTCGCGGGCCGTGATCCCGCACATGAAGGCCAGGTCCCGAGGGAAGATCATCAACGTCTCCTCATCGACGTTCTTCCTGGGGCGGCCCAACTATGTGCACTACGTGACCTCGAAGGGCGGCATCGTCGGCTTCACCCGGGCGCTGGCCAAAGAGCTTGCCGGGTCCGGCATCACCGTCAATGCCCTGGCACCCGGCTCGGTAAAGACCGAGATCGAGCGTGAAACGGTAACCTCAGCAGTGGTGGAGGTCATTGTAAGAGAGCGTTGTGTGCAGCGGGTTGAGACACCGGAAGACCTGATGGGCGCCCTGACGTTTCTGGTTTCAAGCGCGAGTGATTTCATGAGCGGCCAGACCATCGTTGTCGACGGCGGCCAAGTGGTGCATTGAGAACTCAGTCTGCCAACAAGGTGCGGGGCGCGTAAGCCATGGGTACGGACGCGAGACCTGGAGACGCCGCTTTCCTTCTCGACTTTGTCGATGTATCGTCGACAAAATAGGCTGATTTATCAGGTGGCTTCCAGCGTTGTTCGGGCGGGAAGGAAAATGCTGCGAGGGACAAGCCTTGAAGCGGCAAGCGGTCCTGCGCTCGCCTCGAACCGGTAGTTGTCATCAAACCACGCAAAGGGCGACGCGTTGCCTGGTGTTACATCGGAAGCCGCAGGGCTATCAGGAGGCAAGCCTGTTGGTCTAGGTAGCTGATGGTCAATCAGTGGGTGGCCTGACCATTTGCCCTGTAGGGGGATGGGAACGCGATACGGACACTAACCGTTCGTGGTGATTGTTGCCTGCCGGGGAGTGACAACCAGCCTTCTACGTGTGCCGCTTATACCCATGCGTTTCTTTAATGTTCCTCCGGCCAGTGCCGATAGGTGGACTGACCGGAATAGCGGCTGGTTGCTCTCGCCCGGTTGTGGCGGATCGCCGTCCCGGGACCCGGTCCGCGCTAGCAAGGCTCGTGTCTGCCACGACTCTCGCAACGAGGGGCCTGAACAACGATGAACAAAGACCACGGTAGAGCGCTTGGCTATCTGTTCGGGTTCACCTTTGCGCTCTGTGTGGTTGTCTGCTTACTGGCTCTAGTCTCTAAGTTGATCGATGCCCTGTTCTAAGAGGAGAAATGTACCGTGACCTCCCCGGCGGGGCTCACAACCTCGACGACGCCCACCCCGGCCGCACCACCCGCGACGAGCACGACCACCACCGGGTCCGTACCGACGTCGATGACTCAGTCCGCGTTGGCCGGAGACTTGTAGGTCTATGTCGTGCACCCGCTTCTTGAGGGCCGCGTGCGAGCGCCCGCTGCTAAGTAGGTGAGGACGGCCGATGTGACCCTTCCTCGTTCATATCCCGCTATTCCGAATACGTGTAGCTCAGCACTGTCTTGCCATTCGGGTCAAGGACGGTCACCGTGTCGCCGTCGTTGTTCCAAATAGCTGACCCGCTGGCGCCCCAATAAAGGTCGCTTGCGGTGGTGGTGCCGGAGCCCGTGTGTAGGGTGAAGGTGTCACCTGCATCGAAGCTCATGTCGGGGAAGCTGTAGCGATGATTCGCCGCGTCCTCGACCACGTAGCCTCGAAGGCTGCTCGAGGTGGTCACCCGGAACACGATGTACTCCTCGTTCAGGTTGTTGTTGTCATCATTCCCAGGCGCGTCGTACTGCAAGGTCACAATCTCGAGCGGTCCTTCCTGCGCTGTCGACGGAGCTTCGGTGGTTGTTGTCGCCTCCGTTGTTGTGACCTTGGCGGTTGTCGCCGTTGTGGTAGTTCCCACAGGTGCCATCGTTGTCCCTGTGCTTGATTGCGTGGTCGTACTTTTCGCTTTCACCTGAGTGGAAGACGGGCTCATGCTAGTGCTGGACATCATGGCAAGCGGGTCACCTGTGGTCGGGGGGATTGTCGAGTCGCTGGCGCCACCACAAGCCGCACCGCTGAGGACGGTCAGCACCACCACGACTGCTGCGCCATATAGAATCCTGCCGCCCCTGATCATGATCCTCTTCCTGCTGGTCTTCTGGCCTATCCCGCTGCCACTACTTGTACTCGTGGTTCTCGGCAATCTTGTCCTCTGGGTCAAGTACTTTCATCATGTCGCCGTCGTGATCCAAGAAACAGGCGTGAACATACCTGTCACCGACATCGACTCCCACTGTCATCTCGTTTTCATGGCCGGTAGCATTGCCCATGACTGACCTCCATCGCTAAACTGATGCCGGACTCCAGAACAACTATCTCGCGACAGGGGTCGGACTTCTCATTCCATCCCGATGGTAACGGTCTGCCACTCATGGAGGATTGCCCGTCAGCAAGACCGCCGAGCCCAAGCTCTCCGGACTGATACCATGTCGCGAAGATCGGGGAGCCAGCGTGGCCTCTGGCCCGCACTGGAGCAAAGACCACAACTGCAAGGGGGAATAGCGGATGGCGCGGCGCGTGTTCTTACTAGTACTGACCTTGACTTTTGTCGCTATCGCCCTGGTGGGGGTCACGGCCTGCGGCTCGAGCTTGGTTCCAGCGACCACGGCCGCGGCGCCGAGCGTCACCGCTACGTCCTCAACGACGTCGCTGGATGCCGGCGCTGCCACAACCGTTGGGGTGACAACCGCAGATACCGCGACTCAAGACGAGTACAAGGCCAAGATGTCGGCTTGGGTCACGGGACCTCTCCAGAAGCTGGACACCAGCGTTTTCGATATCCCCGATCCAGCCAATGCGACCACCAAACAGATCGACGCCGTCGCCGCCTTCGTGAGTCAAGCCCAGGCGGCCCTCGATCAGCTCAAAGCCATCAAGCCCTCCGCAGAAGCGTCGGCCGCGCACAACCAGTACGTCAAGGCCTATGAGGACCTTCTCGTCGCGACCGAGAAGTACGTGAGCGCGATGCGCAGCAAGGACGCGAGCATGCTCGCGAGCATACAGCAGGCCATGTCGACCGCGCAGACGCAAATACAGCAGTCGATCGGCATCCTGAGGCCGATGATCGGGCTGACGCCGCCCACGACCTAGTGAGGTCGCACCTGGTAGGGGCGATCTTGACAGGAGTCGGAGCGAACCTGGCGTTAGCCGCCAGCAAGGCCGTTGCGAGTGTGGCGCTTGCTCGCGGGCATGATCGGCAAGGACCACCGTTAGGCGCTTACCAAGCATCCACAAAGGCGTCATCATGAGGTGAGAGCGGTCGCCCGTGGGTGCTCAACCTACGCCCGGTGCTCAGGAACAGCGGGAGGGCCCCCTGGGTAGTCACGTCGGTACGAGCTACGCAGCAGGTGGGGCGCCAGATGGATCGGCATGGGGACCAGAACGACAGCGCGCTTCAAGTCGTGCACGCCCAAGAAATGTAGCACCCATATGAGAAGCTCTCGCCGGAGCAGCATGAGGAACTTCTTCAGGGCCTCCTCATCGCGGCGCCGCGCGGGGGAGAGGCTATGATCGAGGTGCTGCACCAGTTGCTGCTCTGCCACGCGACCGCGGAGTTGCTGAGCGAGTGCGGATACGACGAAGGAGGCGACGCAAATGACGATTCCCGTCCGCATCTTCTCTGACTACATCTGACCCTTCTGCTATGTCGGCACGGGCATTGTCGACAAGTTGAAGGAAGAATTCCCTCTCGAGGACACCTGGGTGAGCTATGAGATCCACCCCGAGACCCCGGCAGGAGGCGTGAGGCTCGAGCGTCTCTTCGGACCTGGCTACCGCGAGATGCAGATTGGCATAGCCCTGCGCTGCCGGGAACTCGGTCTTTCCTTCCAGCCTCCAGAGGTTCTCTCCAACTCGCGGCTGGCCGTTGAGGCCGCCGAGTTTGCCCGGGATGCCGGCAAGCACGATGTCTTTCATCGGGCGGTGCTGGCTGCCTACTTCGCGCAGTCTCTCGACATCGGTGACGCTGAGGTCTTGCGGGGAGTAGCTGAAGAGATCGGGCTGGACGGCGGGGCTCTGGCGGATGCTCTGGCCACCGGTCGCTACGCGGCCATGCGTGCGGCGGCCGAGGACGAGGCCCGCAACCTCGGCGTCACCGGCGTCCCCACATTTGTCTTCGAGGGACGCAGCCGTGTGGTCGGGGCCCAGCCTCTGGACTACTTCTGGCATCTGCTAAAGGCGAATCCGGTCGCCGCGGACGGATGAGACTGCAGCTACCTGCGCTAACTTCCCATAGTGTTCGTTCCCGAACAGTAAGTCTTGGCCCGGCAATCCTCCGTTCTGTCCGGCGGGCATGATACTGTCTCCGCCTTGATCATCGCGTTCTGGAGTGTAGAAATAGATGCGGGTTTTAGGGCCCTTATCGAGATTGCGGATGCTGGCCACTTGGTCCGCGTCGAGTCCCCATACGAGGGACTTCATGAGCATTTCGTTAGCCGCGTTGCTCGCTTCTACGAGTTCTCTCCGGGCCGGCATTCCGCTGAGGAAGTACTGCAGTTCCTCTGCCACGACCATTCTCATTACGGCTTCTACGTGATGGAAGGCGACTTCGATGAAATCTATGGCGGTGTCGCCAACCGCGTTTCGTGGTGGGCTCGCTTGGAGTTCCGGTAAGGACGCCTGAAGACATAAGACGATTCCTCGGTAAACCCTCGCATCTCAAGAAGGGCTACTCTGCCTATGAACTGGCATGGAGTTGGCTGGAGGCGAACGGCATTCCCTCGCCGGTGAGGTCCGTTCTTGAGAGTTGTGACGTCTATCGCGGCGCGGCCTTCGATCTAGGCTGGTTCGAGAAGCCGGTTCGGCTGGGTACGCCGGGAAGGGATAGCCAGACCGATCTCATGGTCTATCTCACCCTCTCGAATGGTACAGGCGTGATCGCCGCTGAGGGAAAGGTCGAGGAGCCGTATGAGATTTGGTAGGGGATTGGCACGACGGGAGTCCCACCAAAGAGGCGCGACTGAAAGATATTGCCGCTCAGCTCGGGCTAGACCAGGCCGACACTTACGACCTCCGCTACCAACTTCTTCATCGTACTGTCTCTGCGCTGCGGGAGGCAGATGACAAGGAGTGTCAGGAGGCTCTCATGCTCGTCCACTCATTCAGCGCGAGCCGCTCTCACCTCACGGATTTCCAGACGTTCGCCGAAAGGATGGGCATCAGTTGCGCCGCCGGGCAGGTGAGCGGACGCAAGAGGCTAACGGCGGGTGCGGGGCAGACAACGATTGACCTGCGTCTCGGCTGGGTCTCTGACAACGTTTCCTAGTCACTCGCGCTGGATAGCCGAGCCGAAGCTCAAATCCCGGCCTAGCCAGCCGGTGCCCCTTGTTTGTCAGAACCGCTGGGAAGCAGGTCAGGCAGCCGCTACTCTCAAAACGAACACAATGAGCGCATAGTATTCATTTCTGTGGAGAAAGCATAAGGCTGACTCTCGAGCCCACATCGGGTGGGGGCAGGGGGGCGGTACGAAGTTCCTAAGGATGGGTGTCGACGGCCTGCCCGCGCCGGTGTTTTCCCCTCGCCGAAAGCTTTCGGCCTGTGGACAGCGAAGCTAGGAAGCGGCCTGTGGCTCGCGGGGTCCCTTGTCCCGCCGTCCCAATGCGTTTGACCGCATCCACGCCTGCACCAGTCCGACACCGGCCTCTCTTTCGCCCAGGTCGTCCAGTGCTTCGGCGCGCTATCACGATGAGACGCTCAGCGAGAGCCCGCGCGGTGCGCCATGTGTTAGGACGGATTCGGGAACTCCCGTCCTCTGGGCGTGGGGTGATGGGGTTCGTCGGGTGCCCCTCAGACTTTTTTCGTTCTGCAGCAGCAGATCGAAGGGACTTCCCCGCTGCAATCGGTTCGCCACAGGCTACCAAACGCAAGGATTTGGATAAGACGACCAGAACGTATTGCCGAGAGGAGCTTGTCTCGTCTGGTCGAGGAGGATCATGAAGCCTGACCTACCCCCATACATTGTCCCAAGCCGCCGGGATGATCTTCGACGGCAGAGACGGCAGAGACAAGTGGGGAGGCGTCGTTTGGTCCTGGCCGCGTTCTTGGTCATTGTGGTTGTGGTCGTGGTGGCTTTGGCGGTCGCCTCGCCGGGCAGCAAGAAAGCCTCAAGCTCGGCCACGACTGCCAGCTTGGGCGCTGCGACGACGACCTCGGCGACAGTTGCGCTGGCGAACGCACCCTTAACCTATAGCGCCGAACTCACCGGGGAGAATGAGACCCCCGCTGTTTCTACCTCTGCGAGCGGCACCCTGACCCTAACGGCGGCCGCCGACGGGTCCTCCGTGGATTACGTCCTCAAGGTTAGCGGGATCACGGACCTCACCGTTGCTCGCCTACATGAAGGCAAGGCGGGAGCCACCGGAGCGACCATTCTCACCCTCTACGACGGTCCCACGAAGACTGGGGCCTTCAGCGGAACTCTTACTGAAGGGTCCATCGCGGCGGCTGATTTTGTGGGTTCACTCGAGGGCAAGACTATCGCCGACCTGGTAGCCCTAACTGAGGCTGACTCCGTATACCTCAACGTGGGAACGAGCGCCCATACCTCTGGCGAGATCCGCGGGCAGCTCCAGTAGTGCCCGGAGGAGTGAAGCGCTGGTTCATTGGAGACGCAGTTGTTTGAGTATGGCCTCTTCGGCCGGCTTGACATGGGGACACTATTCGCGCCCTTCCGGCAATCTTCAAGATGACCATCACCACCCTTGGGGTGGTGCGCGTTCCCTGCGGCAGCACTTCGCGCGTCGCCCTGCATCAGGGTTTTTTGTTGACTACGTTTGCCCGGCGCGACCAGCCGGTCACCGAGACGAGCCCAGGTATTCCCGCACCACCCTCGCGGCCAAGGTCTCGGCCTCCCTGTTCTCACCCAGCTTGTCCAGGGTCTCGCACCTTGCCATGAGGATCCACTGCTCGGCAAGGACCCGGGCCTCGCGAGTGACATCAGGTGCGTCCCTCTTGATCGGGGTGCGAGCGGAGCTACCCTTCGCGGCCCTTTCCTTGTGCTCCACCAAGTCCAGAGCGTAGTCTCGAAAGTCATCGTGGGATTCGTAGGCAAGTCCAAGGAGAGAATCGGCATACATCTCGCTCAGGTTGGCGGACACGCGGTAACCCGACGATGGCGGCGAAGTTTCGGAGCTCCAGAAAGCGAACGCCGGCAGTGAAGAGGTCAGATAGGATGACGGCAGACCGGCGGCTTTAACATTCAGGGATGTACTGTGAAGGGGGCCGGACCAACTAAGCGGAGACCATCAACAGATAGTGATAGTTCACTCCTGGAAAGCAGGGAGCACTCGAACAAGCGTTGACCTGAGTGATGTGCCTAGCCTGGCCTAGATTGATCTAGGCAGGGAATGTCTCACATCGGGTCCAGCTCCGTGCAGGTCGACGGGTCGGTGAAAAGACCGGTACGGCGGTCCAGGAGCAGTGGTAGCGTTTCCGCCCAGCCAGTAGGAGCGTTTGTCCGCAAGTCGAGATCCACGCGCTCGACTGCGTCACCGGCAAGAGCGGAGACCGATTCCAAAACCACGATCGTCTGAACCGGGACTTTCCCCGTTGCACTCAAGGATGGGTCGGGCGTGGTGGCGGCGAGCAGGCCCGGCACGGAGTCCGCGGTCAAGGTGCCATCCAAGCGTGAGAGCAGAGGCAAAAGCGGTCCGGAGCCGGTGAGAAACCGCAGGCGCTCCAAGTCGTCGACCAACAGGAGCGGGATCCTCTGGTGCTGCTCCATGGCTTCCTGAGCTCGCAGACGGACGTCCTGGATAAAGGCGCTCAGCGTGGGGGTAGAAGCCGAAACGGTGTCCACCAATGAGAGGTACGGCAGCACAGCACTCTGGAGAGCCAGGTCGAGGCGGGCGAGCGTTTCAAGCTCCTGGGGAGCCAAGGTGCGTGCGCGAAGGGCGCTAACAGGGATCGAGCGACCGTCGAGGACATGGCCGACGGTGCTGATCAGGCGTTCCCAGGTCCGGAGGCTGCCCTCTTTCAGGGCGTAGTAGAGAACCGGACGTTTGTCGGACACGGCCTCCCAGACCATCGACTCGAGGAAGGCAGTCTTGCCCACCCCTGTCGGTCCAAGGACCAGATGTAGGCCCGGGCCGAACCCACCGGCCAGACGAGAGTCCAGGCTTGCCAGTCCCGAGGGGGCGAGCTCAGGCGAGGGGGCGGTGCGCTGCAAGAACCGCCGCAGGAACCTGCTCGGCTCGGTGGCAGAGGACTTCGCCATGCCCGTCGTCCAAAGGGCGCCTGAGGGCAGAGAGGAGCATCGCTCATTGTCCCGGAACAGCGCAAGCAACTCGTCGCGCATGGACGCGCGCGCGACGCCTCGCTTGCGATTGCTAGGTGGGGGCGGGGCCTCTTGGGAGGTCCCCTCTTCTGGGGTCGGCTTAGAGTTCATCTAAGAAGGATTCTCCGCGAGATTGTCGCATCCTCGCGAGAGAAGCTAGCGATTTAACCACGCGGTGGCCTACCATTACCCGATCGTGATCGTTCCCGATCGGAAAGCGTAGAACCTTCTCCGTTCCCAGCCGCACCAGGCTGGAGCCTTTTCTGGCCCCTGGTCGCACGGCTCAAAGCGTCGAGCCAGCCAGTGTCTTGCCCGCGGACGCCACAAGTCCCCACGAGGCGGCGGCCGGAGTAGGCGGCCAAAGCCTCATGTCACCGTCCCCACGATCATCCAGATAGCTATTAGCACTAGCAGGACGGCGAAGTAGGTTCTGAGAGTGCTCGGTCTCACCCGCACCGATAGCGACGAACCCAGCCGGCCCCCGACGAAAGCCGCGGCGGCAAGAGGCAGCGCGGCAAGGATGTCAAAGGACCCGGTGACGAGGTGTCCGGAAAGACCGCCAAGAGCGGTGAGAGCGACCATAAATGACGAAGTCCCGATGGCGATGCGCATAGGGACGCCGCCGAGTAGCACCATCGCCGGCATCTTGAAGATGCCTCCCGAGATTCCGATCATGCCGGCGATAAACCCGGCCACCGCCGTCACCGGCATGAGCCAGGGAAGTCGCACCACGTAGGTGTGAGCTCCCACGGTCCGCAGCCAATGCCCCCGGCGATGGCTCCAGGCGGTCTCCGTGGATGCGGTCTCTCTCTCGGTAGCCGGCCGCATCATGAAGAAGCTGGCCACGATGAGCACGGCGCCGAATATGATCTTCAGCGCGTAAGCGTCGATGTAGTTGGCCAACAACCCGCCGGCGAAGGCGAGAGCGAAGGTCATCGGCTCGATGACCAGAGCGAGCTTCCAGTCGATCGTCCTTCGGCGACGGTAGATGATGGCCGCGGAGATGCTTGTCGCAATGATCACAAAGAGGCTGATCGTCGCGGCGTCGTGCACACTCATCCCGAACGCCAGCAGTATAGGAACGTAAAGGACGCCGCCGCCTTGACCGGTGGCCGAGAAGGCCGTGGACGCCACGAGTATGGCAACGACGGCTACAGCGAGAGAGGTACCACTCACTGACCTTGTGCCCCGGCTTCTCCACTATGTCGAAGTGAGGTGGCCCTTCTCTGATAGCCGGAACAAGGTATGCAGCATGGTTCCCCTTGAACCACGCGAACGTACCGCTCGAAGACATACTCTCCGCAGCGCGAGCACTTGACTCTGCTGAACGAACCCTTGGGGGGCGAGTAGGCGTATTCGCCAAGCGTCTCGACCTTGAAGATCTGTTCGTCTGTCTGAGAGTCGATCCACTCAAGGGCCTGGGCCGTGACCTCGGCAGGGATTTGCGAGGGCTCGATGCCTCTGCGTCGGTAGGCAAAGAACTCGACCCCGTCGAATGCATCAAGGAATTCCGATCTTAGAGAAAAGCGTATCGCTCCCTTGCCGGGACGATAGAAGACAGCCGCCAGCTTGCCCCAATAGGTGCGCTCCATGAGAGACTTGCCGTAGGTGGCGCCGGTGGCGATCTGCAGGCCGTCCATGAGGCAGGTTTGCGGGTGCCCGATGCCCAACTCCGGGATCACGAACAAGCCGTGATCTTTCTCATGTGCGACATCCAGTTTCTGCATAGCAGTGATGCCCATATGGTAGCCAAGAGGCATGAACGGGCACCGGTGGCCGTGAAACTCGAATGCCCAATCAGGAGTCGTGATCATCGACTCCTCCTTTCGGTTGCGTCCGACGATCGTGCACGTGATCGGTCTTCAATGTACCCATGGGGGGACGATCTTAATGGTTGTATGTAACCGGACACAAGGACATGGTTCCGCTTGACATCCGGGAGATGACCACAGACGAAGCGGTAGCCAAAGTCCAGGCTGCGCTCCGCGATATGGGGTGCAGAAGAGGAAGAGGGCACCGGAGGTGGCATAACCCTCCGCTCAAGGCGGGCCGTAGGCACCCGCCCCACGAGCGCTGGGTTTGGTGTCCCGGCTCGGTGATCATCGTGACGGGGGTACTCTCGGCAGAACTGATAGAGCACCTCGTCCACTCCGCCCCAATCGGTGTCAAAACGAGACCAGGAGGCGTCAAGCTGCGCTTGAGTGGGTGGAAGAATGGGTTGCTGCTCGGTCATAGCCACCATGTTGTCAGTGACCCATGGGTGGGCGCAATGCCGGAGGGGGTGGGGGAGGGCCCCTTCGGCCTGCGGCCCAGGGCGGGGGGCATAGCAACTCGGAACTTGCACGGGTTACAAGGTATCTATTCGGGGAGCCAAGGGCGATGAATGCCCATCCGGGCTCCAGAATCTGGCGTTGCACGCCCTGCGATAGTGGCTGGAACATGTGCCGTTTCAGTTACCATCCGTTCTTAGTGATCGTTCCCAGTGGGCAAGCATCGCGGCGGCTCGATGACCAACCATGCTCACGCTGTGCGCCTCCCTCCGCCGAGCCTTGGCGCCCGTTGGACCTGCGTAGTGTTGGGCCTGGGACTGGCACTTGCTCTTGTTGGCCCTGGCGTCTGTGCTCCTGACGCTGCTCCCCGTCGTGCGGGTCTGGGCTCGGGCTGGCAAGGATTACTATTGGGCGCGCCGACGCCACGAAGAATGGAAGAATGATAGCTCCCCTGGTTCCGTTGGTCGATTACCAGAACGTCTACAACGGGGCCGGAGGATACTTCCACTCTCGTTTGGACCCGGGCTGGGCTGGGGCCAGATGGGTCCGTTGGAGCTGGGGTTGCTCATCACGTCACGAGGCATCGGTGACCGGGAGCTGCAGGTAGTGTCGCCGTACTTAGGGCGAGGAACCCGATGAACTCCTCCAATGCCTGCCGAGTGTCGGTCCTCGCGAGGGAGAGCCGAAGATCGAGGGGTTGGAGCGCTTGGTGCTTTGTCATGCGACGGACGAGTTGCTCGAAAGACACTCTACTGGGTAGTGCGCCGGACGCGGGTAAGGTATGGTGGCAAGGGGCGCGAACTCACAAGCGCCCCCCTTGCGACATAAACCGATCAAACTGCTACGCCGCTGCGCGCGCTCCCTTAGGTCGGCGGCGCTCGCGGCTCGGGATAGATCATGTGAACGTGCACCGGCCAAGCACAGGAAACTACACGCAAGCGCGGACGGCGGGCGAGCGTCGTCTGCGTCTGGAAGCAATGTTTGAGGAATATGCCCCCCGTATCCTCGACTACGCCCGCCATCGTGGTGCGACCCTCGTCGAGGCCGAAGATGTCGTGTCGGAGGTATTCATCGTCCTAACCCGCCGCCTGGACGAAGCACCGGCCGAGGTTCTTCCGTGGCTTTACGGAGTCGCCCGCAAAGTGCTGGGAAACCAGATGCGAAGCAAGCGGCGCAGACTTGCGCTCGAGAAGCGTATCGAAGAGCAGGTGGTGTGGGCTCACTCATCCAACTCAAATGCGCCTTCCATAGGCGCTAGCGATGCCTTGATCCGACAGGCTCTGTCCATGCTGCCGGCAAAGGACCGCGAGGTCCTTCTTCTTGTTGCTTGGGATGAGCTGAGTTACAAGGAGGCGGCTCAGTCGCTAGGATGCACTTCCATGGCGTTTGCCCAAGCGCTCCGTCGAGCAAGGCAGCACCTTTTGGCAATTTTTGAAGAGATCCGGACATGTACTAAGGTAGATTGGACACCAATCGAGTCGGAAGAGTCATGAGAGACGAGGATAAAGACAGATTGATAGATGACATCAGGGCGGCGAGGCCCACACCCCGGCCATCCGCGGAGGAATGGGTGAAGAGCGAACGCGGGCGGCGTGTACTTGCGCGGGTACTGGCGGGTGTCGATACCCCGGCGTCGGCACCCTGCGCGCGGAACGCCGGAGGCCGTGGCCCACTCACGCGGGCTCGGTCGTGGAGGGCCTCCCGGATAGCGATCGCGGCCATCATCCTGGTCCTTGTCGTTCTCGCGCTGTCGATATCGCTGTCGTTCGCTGGCCGGGAGGCCGACCGACCTACCGTTGCTCAGGACTCAAATACAACCCTGGCAAATCCGGGTACGACGGAACTCACTGGCGGGGTGACCAAACTGAGCGCGGTGGAGCACGTGATGCAACTCGTCTTCACAAGGATATCCTGGTCGGCGAGTCCGTTGTACGTTCCGACAACAGACGAAGCGTTATTGCTCGATGAGGCGGTAGACCAGGGACTTATCACCCGATCCGAGATTTCCAGCGGTTCGGCGGCCGAGCCCTTACTGCAGGGGCAGTATGCTGTGCTTCTGTGGAAGGCGTTCGGTCCCGATTTGTCTGGACAACCGCCCCAACAAGCCCGGTTTCCTGGAACCAGTCGATCCGCAGGAGAGGGCAGCCATTCAAGGTCTCCAGTCGGCGAGCGTTATTCGGGAGTCAGACGGGGCATTCTCGCAGACCGGCCCCTTGACAGCGAACAAGAGCAGCTCCTTCTCGGCAGGATGGAAGACGCACTTCGAGGCCAAGTCGCCGAAATAGCGCTTCTCCCAGCTAGGTCACGTTCTCACGTCTCGTGTTCCCCCGTCCGCCCATCCCTCCGGCGCGCCGTGGTGCCTGCGTCGCGGCCTGCCGTCATGTTCGCCGCCCATCTGGACACAACCGAGAGTGATAGCGGATTACAGCGGCCAAGGAGGTGGGAGCAACGGAAGACGGCTCGATGGCTGTGTCAAATGACGAAAGGAGTGACATTGATACTTGGGAAGACCCCGATTGCTGCTCGTGTTGATAGCTGCGATTGTCATTGTGCTGGCATGCTCGGGAACGGCGTGGGCATACACTACCTACAACGGACACGTTCTCAACGGTGGTGTCGGCAACTACGGTGCCAACGACAGGTACTACTACATCACCAGTTCGGCGAGCGGTCACACAGGTGACATCACGTCGGCCATATGGGATTGGATACACACGACCTCACGTCTGGGGATAACCACGCCCATCTGTTGGCTTCGTACCTACACGCAGAGCTATAGCGTAATGGACATATATCACAACTACTACTACGACCCCGCCACAGGGATCGCGGCTGTGACCGAGCATCATCCTGAATAACGTCGTGTGCAATCCGTACCTGACCAACTGGAACTGGGGCAAGATCAAGCTCAACACGCCCCTCTTCGATCCCCTGAGCGACTTCAACGAGAAGGGGACCATAGCCCACGAGATGGGCCACCTCATGGGCCTGGGGCACACCGCCTACACGAACCAGATCATGTGCACGCTCGGCGCCGGCCGTACCGTGAACGCCTGCCAGGATAATGACTGCTGACGGCATCAACTACCTGTACTAGGAGGTGACTGATGAAACGACATAAGAGATGGATGATCCCTCTGCTGGCGCTCGTGACGTTGGCGATAGTCGTGTCGGTCACCGTGGGCGTAGGCATTGGAGCCCCGGTCGGCCCTGAGACCGTTCGAGGCACCGATTTCCGCCGCGGCGCCCGCGGTCCAGGCGGCTCAACCGGCCGCGGTCAGGCCTGAGACGGCGCCGCCTTGCGGCCGACGGTGACGGCCAGCGCCGATTTCGCGGTGGTATATGAGAGCCTGAGACCAGCTCGAGGAGGCCGCCGACCTCATCGTCCGCGGTGAGGTCACCCAGGTTTCGTACCTGGATTTCAACTCCACTGCTTATACCAAAGTCATCTTCAGGGTCTCGAAATGCCTGAAGGGTGGCGTCGCCGCGGGCAAGGAGATCACGATCGCTGAGGTCGGCGGAGTGACATCTATGGCCACGGTGAACGGCGACAAGTTCGGGGAGCCGACGCAACTGGATGCGGAGACCCAAGTCAGCGTATTGCTGGACGGAGCCCCTCTCAGCGAGGTCGGCGACAAATGCGTGTACTTCCTGGGGACCGGGTCGATCGGTGTCGTCCCCGGTGTCTACTACGTCCCGCTGGGCGCGTTCCAGGGCCGCTTCAAGATCGACAACACCGTGGCGAAGCGCTTCGTCCCGGTCGATTGGCAGGACGGCGAATACACCGCGTTGCCAATGGTTGAAAGCGCTATCGACCAGAATGTGCTGCGGGCAGAAGCCGAGTAAAAGGACGCCATAGGGGGGATCGGGGAGCGGCTGAGCAGTACATCGGCCGCTCCTCTTCCTCCTGCGGAGAGACCCGCGTAATCGCGGGGCTCTGTCAGCTCAACATTGTGAAGGCCCTCACCGTGTGACGACGGTACTCGTTGACGTGCGCCATGACTCCTGTCACAAACGAGCTCTTGCCGGACACTGTAACCAAGTAGATGGACTTGAACGCTGAATGGACGCGTCATAGAGGCGCTTCGAACGGCGGATGATGCGGTCAGTTGTGCGTGACTTAACCAGACCCCGGGAGGGAGTGGTGGGCGTGTGGGCAAACGGGCGGCGTCGGCAGAGACGCTACGAGCAAGCCAACGAGACCGAAGCGAAGCGGCGGGCGACAGGCGCCCGCTATTCGCACCTGCTAGGGCGGGCCAATGAAGCGGTCTTTCTGTCCGACGATGACGGCCGCTTCTTGGAGGTCAACGACAGGGCTCTAGAGATGTATGGGTACAGGCGGGAGGAGTTACTCGGCCTTCGCCTGTGCGACTTGGTGCCGCTCGAAGGACGAGCGACTCAGGGCGCTCGGGTACTGGAGGTATTGGAGACAGGCATGCCGATCGCGGAGACCGTGCACATCAAGGCCAACGGAACACATTTTCCGGTGGAGCTGATTACGCGGCGGGTCGACATCGACGGCAAGGTCCTTGTCCAATACATCGTTCGTGACATCACCGAGCGCGTCAAGGCGGAGACCGCGCTACAAAAGAAGCTGGAGGATCTGAGCCGTCTGGCCACGGCGGTGAGCGACTCGAACGATGCGGTCATCCTGCATGATCTCGAAGGAAACATCCTGGCCTGGAACCACGGCGCGATAGAGACCTACGGCTACAGTAAGGCCGAGGCGCTGGGCATGAATGTCAGAGACATTGTCACCGATACTTATCGAGAAACGGCCCCGGCGCTGATCGAAGCAATCGGGCATGGGGAGATCGTCAAACCCTTCGAGCTGCGGCGGGTGACCAAGGATGGCCGGATTCTCGATGTTTGGCTGACCACCACCTTGCTCACCGATGACCAAGGAAACCCCGTGGCCGTGGCCACGATCGAACGTGACATCACAGAGCGCAAGCAAGTGGAGGCCTCTCTGCGGCTCACACGCTTCTCTGTGGACCACGCGGATGACGGCCTTCTGTGGGTGGACCGCGAGGGGCGGTTCTTCGATGTGAACGATTTCCTGTGCTCTCGGCTTGGCTACTCGCGCGAAGAGCTGTTGGGCATGAAAGTGTTCGATGTGACTGTCGGTCTTCGGCCCGAAGCTTGGCCGGCTCGTTGGCTTGAGCTGAAAGCGCGCGGATCCTTGACCTTTGAAAAGCAATACCAAACCAAGAGCGGAGAGACCTTCCCGGCTGAGATAACCTCAACTGTTCTCGATCACGAGGGTCACGAGTATCTCTTCGGCT
This sequence comes from uncultured Actinomycetes bacterium, assembly GCA_963784835.1. Lineage (GTDB taxonomy): Bacteria > Actinomycetota > Thermoleophilia > RBG-16-64-13 > RBG-16-64-13 > RBG-16-64-13. The sequence goes on from CAWASM010000007.1 coordinate 48,682, forward strand.
TCATCCGCGACATCACCGGACGCAAGGAGGCGGAGGAGGCGCTGAAAGAGGGCGAGGCACAGCTCCGCCAAGCTCAGAAGATGGAAGCCATCGGCCGGCTGGCGGGCGGAATCGCCCACGACTTCAACAATCTGCTCACCGCCATCCTCGGGTACAGCGACCTGATACTAGCTTCGGAGGAATGCGCCGCCGGCTCGCTTCGCGGTGACGTGGAGGAGATCAAGGCGGCCGGCGAGCGGGGTAGCGCCCTAACTCGGCAGATCCTAGCCTTCTCCCGGCGCGAGGCCCCGCAGCCCGAGGTGCTCTCCCTGAACGAGATCCTGATAGATAGTGAGCGCTTCCTGGTCCGCACCCTAGGCGAAGATATCGATTTGGTCACGCTTCCTCATCCCGAGCTGGGTCTAACGGGAGTGGACCGCCGGCAATTCGAGCAGGTGCTTCTTAATCTGGCGCTAAACGCCCGAGACGCCATGCCGGGTGGGGGCAGGCTCACCCTGGAAACGGCCAACGTCGAGCTGGACGATGATTACTGCCGGGTGCACGGAGGGACCGAACCCGGCGCCTACGTGATGCTGGCCGTGTCGGATACGGGAACGGGCATGAACGAGGAGACCAAGTCTCACGTCTTCGAACCCTTCTTCACCACCAAGGAACCGGGCAAAGGGACGGGGCTAGGCTTAGCCACCCTCTATGTCACAGTCAAGCAGAGCGGCGGCAGCGTCTTGGTCTACAGCGAGCTCGGGCAGGGCACTACCTTCAAGGTCTACTTACCACGCGTCAACGAGCCGACCAAGGCGCTCGCCGCTGCTGCAGAAATGCCAGCCTCGCTCATCGGGTGCGAAACCATCCTCGTGGTGGAGGACGAAGTCGCTCTGCGGGTACTGATCAAACGGGTCCTTGAGCATCATGGCTATACCATACTGCTGACCGGTAGCAGCGATGAAGCCCTGCGCATTCTGGACGGAGCCAGTCCCCCGGTGGATCTCCTGCTGACTGATGTGGTCCTTGCCGGAAACCTGCAAGGCGACGAACTTGTCCGGGCAGCCAGAGTCCTCCATCCAGACCTGCCGGCGCTTTACATGTCCGGATACACCCGCAACGCTGCTCATGCGCTCCGGTCGGCTGGACGAAGGGGTGAACTACCTTGAGAAACCATTCACGCCCGCGGACCTAGCCTGTCGGGTGCGCGAAGTCCTAAACTGTCAGGCTGATGCCCAGGAGCGACTCGCGCTCCCGTAGTCGGCGTGAAGCATGTAGGGGCGCGCGGGGACGGCGGTGGGCCCGGAGGTGACCCGGACATCCCGTGTTGGCCCCCGGGAGTGTGAGGGAAACCCGTACCATCTTGCCATAGTGATCGTTGCTAACTGGGAATCCAGGGGTAATGCCTCCGCGCTTCCTGTGTCGTTGCCGGCCGGTACGTGGTTTGCCTTGATGGGTTTTGGTGCGAGTACGGTGCGGAACAAACTAGTAGCTCGGTTCTCGGAGCTAGTTGCGCTCAAAAGCGATGCGCGATGCCAAGGAGAGATTCGATGGAGTTCCAGGACGTAGTCAGGCAGCGATATGCCTGCAAGAAGTTCGACGGAAGATCCATACTCGAGGAGAAGATGACGGGCCCTTGGGGTATGAGAGGATGAAACGGTGATGGGAGCGCAAGGCGTGGAAGAGCAACCGACGTTCATGAAGATCGACAAGGTGACCGACGAAACGCCGCAGATGCGGCTCTTCACGCTGCTGCCGCCCGCGGACTGGGATTTCGTCCCTGGCCAAGTCGCGGTACTCGGTCTGCCGGAACACGGCGAGGGCTACTTCGCGATTGCTTCAGCCCCGGAAGACAAAGGCATCCTCGAGTTCTTGGTCAAGGACGGCGAAGGTGTGGCAGGGGCCATCTTTCGGCTGAGCAAGGGGGAAGGTCTTCAAGTCAAGGGTCCTTTGGGAAAAGGCTTCCCGATAGACAACTACAAAGGGCGAGACGTCTTGATCCAAGCCGTGGGAAGCGCCATAGCTCCGATGAGAGGAGTGATCGCGTCGATCATGCGGAGAAGGTCGGATTTCAAGAACGTAACCGCCATATTCGGCGTGCGGCACTCGGCCGACTTTCCGTTTGCCGATGAGCTTGACAACTGGCGCAAGGCGGATATCGAGATAATCGTCACGCTCAGTCGGCCCGAAGACCCGGATTGGCCCGGCAAATCCGGCTACGTCACCGAGCACTGCCAAGAGGCGCTGGCAGAACTGGACCACCCAGTGGCCTTGCTATGCGGCATGAAGGACATGCAGAATCAGAGTACGGAACAGCTGTGCCGACTCGGCGTCGACAAGTGCGACGTGTTGACGAACTACTAAGGCGGCCATTTGGTCGGCTAGCAACTTAGTCGGAACCTCCCCTTGAAAGACAAGGATACGCGCAGAACCTAGCCTTACCTCGCCATCACCATGACCTGATAGTGATCGTTCCCATCTGGAAGCAAGGGTCCGCTTCGCGCGGAAACAGGAGCCGAAGAGGGGAAGTTCCACCCCAGAGATGAACCAGGGGCCAGGTTGCCTTTGGGGGTTACGGAGCCGCGCCCGGGCTCGTAGCACTCTCCGGACTCGGGCTCGACGGGCCACTGGGTGGTCTCCTGCTGGTGGGCCAGCCGGTAGGCATCCCACCCATAGAGGCTCTTGAAGGCAAGATTGCCCTCGAGCCGGCAGTCGTCGTAGGCACACGAGAGTCCGGCCTCGGGCCCATCAAGCGCACAGTCCCCTTGCCGCATGGCGCGATGACAGGACCCGCAGTAGACCCAGGCCTCATCGGTCGCGTCGGCGGCGACTCGGCAGGCGTTCTTGGCCTCTTGCGTCTGGTCGCGGAACCGGTTCTTCACCGTCAACCCCCGGCCTCGTCCGCCCAGCTCGATTGCTGGGGCGCGTCGCTTCTCAACTCCATTTCCCTGTCGCAGCACGTCAGCTTGCACTGGTCTGCCGCGCACTTGCCTTCGTCGGCGCATTCTTTGATCACTTGAAGTTCGACGCCGCAGTCGGGGCAGGCGTAGATCTCGCCCTTCTTCATCTGAGCGCAGGTCGTCATCGGTCCTCCTTCTAAGCCGTTCATCCGCTCTCTGCTACCCGCGGCCTTCGGTTGGTAAACGCAGGTGGAGCGTCCGATGACCGCGGGGCGGGGTGGCCGCCGCCCAGGACAACGACGAGGGCCGTGCCTATAAACATGCTAGCGTCAACTTGATGCAGTAGGGGGCTGAAGTCAGCGATTGCTGCGGCGGTTGGGGGAGTGAGTGGCCATGTTGGGGCATCAAGACCAGGGTCTTCGGCCGCGACGACAGCAAGGCTGGTGGAAGCGAAAGACGAGGCGCGCGAAGCTCCTCTGGGCGCTTATGGGCCAAGGCCACGTTCGTTGCCCTGAATGAGGTCGGTCTCACCGCCCGGGCAACGAAGGATCTCGATTTGGTGCTACAGCTTGAGGCCCTTGAGACGGAGTTCGGGCGCGCCTTCTGGGGATTTGTGAAGGCAGGGGGATACGAGATTGAGGAGCGGACAGACGGCACCCCGGTCTTCTATAGGTTCCGCAAGCCGGCGACGGATGGATACCCCTTTCAGATAGAGCTATTTGCGCGCAAGCCAGATCTGATCGATTCGGCAGCCGGGCCCATTTGATCCCAATACCGATCTCGCCAGATCTATCCAGTCTCTCGGCAATTCTTGTGGACGCCGAATACTACGGCGTGATTCTTGCAGGGAAGCGGCGGGTAGCCGGCCTCACGGTGCTGCATCCAAGCCGCTTGGTGCCTCTTAAGGCGAGGGCATGGATAGACCCCACGAAACGTCGGGAGCGGGGCGAGCAGGTCGATTCGAACGATATCAAGAAGCATCGAAGCGATGTTCTGCGCTTAAGCCAGCTCATTGCTCCAACCGACCGCGTGATCCTCCCGGATTCTGTTCGACAAGACTTAGTCTTCTTCGTTGAGAACGCACTTCAGACTGAGCCAGGTCCTTCGGCAATCGGGATTCAAGGGATGAGCTTGGAGTATGTCCGCTCCCTGCTAGCTTCAGTGTACGAGTTTGCAGAGTCGATTTGATGGCTGAAGCGGTGTGTGCCGCAACACGGTGGGAGGCTAGGCGTTTCTTCTATTTGCGCTGCTGGGTTGTGTGTGTCAAGTTGTGCAAAAGCTGATCACGGCATGACAACGTCTTCCTCGACTCCGTCTTCCTAGGCCGCCTCCTCCAGTTGCCGTAGTTACTTGCGTCTGCGTTCGGTAAGAAGTTGCATGTTGAGGTAGCGGTGCTCCTCGATCCTGCCCTCGTGACTCTCGACGGCGAGAGCCCGAACCAGGCGAAGGCAGCTCTCAGCATTGGGGAAGATCCGGACCACCCGAGTTCGGCGTTTGATATGCGCCGGAATCGCAGAATTATGGAAAACTACCGTTCACAAGAATTCCGCCATTGACGCCGCAGTGCCCTTAGAAAGCAAAACTTCCCATAAAGCAGGCTGCGAGAATGCGCGTTCACTCTCGTTGACAGGCACATCGGCTGATGCTAGCGTGTGGATGAGCCTATCAGGGGGCCTTTCTGAACAGCTGGCGAGGTGGTCACTAGTGGCAGCATGCCTATGAGATTCTCCTGCACGTGTCAGTGCTGTTGTGTCACGAGGCAGGGCCGATCCCGCCCGGGTTCAAGGAGGCAGACAAGAAGCTCCTGCTTGATTGTTTGAGACGAAGCTGATGGGCAATCGGATCGTCGAGATGTTCGCACGCAAGTCAGGGCATCGTCGGTCGGGAGGAGAGTGATGGCACAGCAATGACGCGGTCGGAACGCAATGTGACCTTGAATGGTGCTTGATCTCAAGAGGAGGGCCGAAATGAAAGCAGCTCGCTGCGCATGCACAGTTCTACTTGTGGTTCTGGCCATTAGTCTGTCTGTTCTACTCGCGTCATGTGGCGGGGGTAATGACGTGACGACGACTGCGGGGCCCCAAACGACGTCGAGCGGCGCCACAACCGGGACCCAATCTACTGGGCAGGCGGAGACCCTCAGAATCGGAGGGCTCTTTCAGGTGACCGATTGGTACTCGGCCATAGACGGCTTGGAGCAAAAAGACGCTGAAGCAGTGGTCAAGATAGTCAACGACGGGGGCGGGATTACAGTCCAGGGTATACGTTACAACATACAATTAGTGGTAGAGGATGGCAAGAGTACGCTGGATGGCAATACCGCCGCGGCTAATAAACTGGTCCTTGATGATAAGGTCAAGTTCGTGATAGGCCCGGGCGGCTACTTCAATGTCGCTACCACACCTGTTTTTGAGAAGGCAAAAGTAGTACATGTCCTGACCAACGCGGCCATGCAGCCAGGAGAGATAGGGTCTGATACCCCATATGCCTTCGTGTGCAACGACCCTCTGGCCATGTATGGTGGCGCGATTAAGGCCCTGCTGAAGCAGTACCCCGATGTGAAGCGGGTAGCCATAGCTTTCGGTGAGGACTCCTCGACCCCGTATATATGGCCGGCTATGCAGGACATGATCGCAAGCATGGGACTCCAGATCGTGGGCGAGCCCGTCAAGTTTTCGCAGGCACTGGACGACTTCAACCCCATTGCCGCCAAGCTGCACTCGTACGCGGATCAAGCGGATGCCTATCTGTTTGCGATGTCTATTCCACCGAGTTTCGCAGGCATCGCGAAGGGGCTGCGTGCCCTTGGTGACGACAAGCCCATAGCGTATCCGGGCTTTGCCCCAGGCACCATTTCAATGGTTGGCGCCGCCGGCGCGACCAACATCGTGAATTCCGGAAGCTTCGGCTACAAGGCTCCTGGCAACACGGAGATTCTCGACAAGATCTTTGAGGTAGGCGGCGACACCCAGCGTCAGTTCCTTGGCCTGGCTCCTAATGGCATCTACATGCTGATCAAAGCTATAGAAGCGGCCGACAGTCTCGATCCGGACGTCGTCAGAAAGTCGTGGGAAAGCATGGACTCCATTCCCACCATTTACGGAGAGGGTATTCCGACTGGGGAGAAAATCTATGGACTCAAGAACCACGCTTGGGTTTATCCGACCTGTGTGACGCACATCATGAATGGCAGCTTTCAATTTACCGGGTGGGTTACAGCCGATATCACACCATGACAGATTGACAAAAGCTCTCCTGAGGTTGGCAGCCTGGTTCTCTGTCACTACGCCAAACTGCCAACCTCAGGTGGCCTGTTGAGTAAGCTCGCGAGTCACTCAGAATCGCCTATTCTGGGCACAGGTATATGGAAATCCTGGTTCAAACGCTAATCAATGCAGCCATTCTAGCCGCCGTCTACATTCTTGGTGGCTTAGGATTTGCCTTTATTCTCAACCTTTTGGGAATATTCAATCTGGCCCATGGTGCTACCTTCATGGCCGCCGCCTACTTGTGCTATTTGTTACGTGTCCAGTTGGGCCTATCACCATGGATTTCTATCATTATCCCTTTGATTGTTTCGGGCATCGCAGGAATACTTATTGAGAAGTATTTGTTTAGGCCTTTTAAGGGCGATTTTGACCGAACGGTGATGGCGTGCATATTCATATCCACCGTGTTGGTTACGACCTTCAACCTCGCTCTTGGGACTCAGCAGATTTCGATACCAGCCGTCATTTCAACCACTATTGGAACAGCTCCATATTCAATTGCCGCCGATCGACTTCTCGTGCTGTGCATCGCTATAGTACTGCTCGCTCTCACCATGCTGTTCGTCAGGAAGAGCAGATGGGGTGCCCAGATGCAGGCGGTCAGCCAGAACAGAGAAGGTGCCGCGTTGCAGGGAATACGATTCAGTCGCGTCGCGGCGATGGCCTGCGGCGTCGGATTCGCACTGGCGGCTGCTGCCGGCGTGTTCGTGGGGACGCTGTATAACCTGAGTCCTTGGATGGGCGACAGCATTCTAGTAAAAGTGCTCATGCTCGTTGTCCTCGCCGGTATGGGCAGTTTTAGCGGCATATTCTTGGTCGGTGCGATTCTTGGGTTGATCTATGCGGGTCTGCCAATCGTGCTTCCGGGAGCTGTAGTCGACGCAGTAGCATCGGCACTGGTTCTGGGCCTGTTGCTTGTGAGGCCGCAGGGGTTCTTCGGACACGAGATGTGAGAAGAGTGATATCAATGAGAAGCTCGAGTGGCTCATCTGAAGCTCCCCGACTCACTGGCGCTGGTTTGTGGCGAGGCGCAGCAATCGGGATGGTGCTCGTTATCGCAGCGATTCTTCCGGCCTTCATTGCTAACTCTTACTACATGCACGTCATGATCGTGGCCTTCATCTATATGGTCGTGACGGCCAGTTTCAGAACTGTGGTCATGTCAGGCCAGTTTTCGATCGCTCACGCTGCCTTCATGGGAATCGGGGCATACATCGCAGGTATGTCGTCTGTCTGGCTACACTGGCCTCCGATTCTGACGATACCGGCAGGAGCTATTGCGGCGGCTGTGTTGGCGAGTGCGCTCGCGTATCCGTTTGCTCGTCTGCGAACGGTCTACTACGCAATGGGAACGCTCTTCTTGGGCTACACCATCATCAATCTATTCTCGGCCGGCGGGAAGTGGACGGGGAGTACGGGCGGACTGGCGGGCATCAAGCCTCTCTTTGACTCTCGCATCACCTATTACTATGTGTTTCTGGGCATACTGCTTGTGAGCTTCGCGGCCATATATCGCTTCGAGCACAGTCGCATCGGGATGACGCTCAAGGCAGTTGCGCAGTCGCATCACGTCGCCTCAAGCGTAGGAATCAACGAGAGGCGATGGCGCATATTCGCAGTCGGTTTTGCCTCCTTTTTTGCTGGCCTTATGGGCGCGCTATATGCGCACTACAACATGGTTATATCTCCCACGAGCTTTGGACTTTCGTCCAGTCTTTGGATCATCATGTATACGCTCGTGGGGGAAAGTACAGCTCCTGGGGCCCGGTCATAGGGGTCACGGTTCTTCAGATCATCGCGGAGTTCTTTAGAGATCTCAGGGGATACCTGCCCTTCTTTTCCGCACTAATACTCGTGGTCATTGCCTTCACACTTCCGGGAGGGCTGGCCAGTATTCCTGGGCTCCTCAGAAACCGCGCATCCAAGCCGCGCCCAGACGAGGAGCTGAGCCCCTATGCTCCTTGAGATCGAGGACCTCACCAAGAACTTCGGTGGGCTGGCTGCGGTGGATGAGTTCAGCATGGGCGTGTCCGAAGGCGAGATAGTAGGCCTGATCGGTCCAAACGGGGCGGGGAAGAGCACGATTTTCAACCTTATCACCGGGGTCCATCGTGTCACGGGCGGTAGGGTTGTATTCGACGGGCGCGACATCACCCACAAGGTGCCCGACCAGGTGGCAAAGCTGGGGATCGGTAGAACTTTCCAGCTCAATCCGCTATTCCCCGACTTCACGGTGCTTGAGAATGTCATTTCCTCTTTCTTCTTGCACCCCCGCTCGAACGTCCTGCAGATCTTCTTCCACACCAAGACATACCGGGAGCACGAAGCTTTCATCCGTACAAAGGCCGAGGAGATCATCAAGCTGGTCGGGCTGGAGAGGGTGCAGGACGAGTGGGCCCGCAACCTCGCCCACGGTCATCAGAAGATGCTGGGAGTGGCCCGGGCTCTCGCTACAAAACCACGCCTCTTGCTCTTGGACGAGCCCCTGGCCGGCATGAACCCCGAGGAGATCTCGGCCAGTCTCGACGCCATCCGAGACATGAGGGAAGGCGGGATCACCATCCTCATCGTGGAGCACAACATGCAGATCTTGAGTTTGTGCGACCGGGTGGTGGTGGTCAGCTTCGGCAAAAAGATCACCGAGGGCCGTCCTCAGGAAGTGCGGGCTAACACCGAGGTTATCTCCGCTTACTTCGGGACCGATCATGCTTGCTGAGATTGACAACATCACCGTGCGATACGGTAAGAGCGTGGCCGTAAGTGAGGTCTCGGTGCAGGTGCCTGAGGGCGCTGTGGTTACCGTGCTCGGCGCGAACGGAGCGGGAAAGTCCACCGTGCTCAAGGCGCTGGCCGGCCTGGTTCCTACGCGCGAAGGCGAGATCCGCTTCCAATCCGAGCCCATTGATACTCTGGACACCGACCAGCGGGTGAGAAGGGGCATCGTGCTAGTGCCAGAGGGGCGGCAGCTTTTCCCGCACCTGACGGTGCTTACCAACCTCGAGCTGGGCGCCACGGTCCGGAAGGACAAGCGCGGCATCGGTCAGTCTCTGCAGTACGTCTTCGACCTCTTCCCCCGTCTGAAGGAACGGGCCAAGCAGAACGCCGGTACCCTCTCCGGGGGAGAGCAACAGATGCTGGCTATCGCCCGGGGCCTCATGGCCGATCCCCGGCTGCTTTGCTTGGATGAGCCGTCGGTGGGCCTGGCCCCCATTGTGGTGGAGCAAGTTGGCGAGGTCATCAGGCAGATAAACAGCCGGGGCATCAGCGTACTCTTGGTGGAGCAGAACGTTCACCTGGGGCTAGGCGTCGCCGACCGGGGATACATGCTCGAGGTAGGCCGGGTGGTGCGGAGCGGAGACGTCGAGGCCCTCAAGTGCAGCGACATCGTTCGCAAGGCTTATCTGGGCGGATAGGTGGCGCAGCATGGGCGAGACTAGTGTTTTCACCAGAGTGACACGGTCCAGCGGAGCACGGCTGTGACAATAGTCGATGATCTTGAACACATAGTTGGCTGCGAGAGGGTTTCCACCTCGGATGCCGTTTGTTTGAGCTATTCATTCAACTGCTTTGTCGGTAGAGACGTCGTGAGGAAGCCGGACATTGTCGTCATGGCTCAGAGTACCGAAGAGGTTTCGAGGATAGTGACGGCTGCCAACAAACACCACGTGCCTATAACACCGAAGGGAGCTGTCGGCGCGGCGGGGACCGGAGGTCCTCTGCGAGGCGGGATCCTCCTTGATCTTGCCTTGTTGGACAAGATCGATCTTATCGACCTGGACAACATGAAGGCAGTGGCAGAGGCGGGCTGCAGCTTCTTCAGGCTTTCGCAAGAGTTGTTCAAGAAGGGCCTGATGCTGCCCACGGCTCCTTACGGCCCCGGACCGACCGTCGCCGCATCGGCCATAACTCCGGTCAATGCCTACGGTGGGACCAAGTACGGGCCAAACATAAACCTCGTAGAGGGTTTCGAGGTCGTGCTTCCCACCGGCGAAATCGCAAGAGTCGGTTCCATGGCCTATGTTGACAGTGAATTTGGTCCCTACTACCGGTACATCACCGGTCCGGACCTGGTCGGGCTCTTCACCAAGGCGAACGGGGCATTCGGGATTGTCACCAAGGTAGCGTATAGGTGCCTTCACAGACCACCAAACTGGTCTTTCCACACCTACTGTTGGCCGCTGGATAGATTAGGCGATGCCACCAAGGCATTGCTGTCAGGCATCGCCGTGGAGGTTTTCGACATTCATCTTATGGACAAATGGAGGCTCCAGATAGAGCCCGGCCCCGAATTGCCCGAGGGTCTCGGCTTTGCTCTCCAGTTCATGGTCAACGCGGAGAATGAACAGGAGCTGCGTGGCAAGGAGAAAACCGTCGAAGAGATATGCGCGACCCACGCCGGTACCTATCTCCCGGGCCACGGAGAGGACTTCTATAGCCAATGGCCGCCACCTTTCATCGGTCTCCGGAGGGCGGACACACTCTCTGAGAGTTCTGGCGATCTCACCAAGCCTCCCCGTCTTTACACCTTTCTCTTTGACGAGCTCATCTTTCCCGCCTCACAGCTACCTCAGGTCTACGATCGACTAAGAGAGGACTGTAAGACGTACGGATTCTCGGACACCCCCTCTCACGTCGCGTTCAGCGGCTTCCCGATGAACCACCACGTCATCACCGCGACCATCGGTATTGCGCTCGATGACAGCGACCGAGAGGTACTTCACCGGTTCCACGCGTGCCAGGCTGACTTCAGGAACTGGTTTGGCGAGAAGGGTGGGATGTTCCAATACAGGCTACCTCCCATGGTTCCTGACTTTGTCTGGACGAACCAGATGGACGCTTTCCATCTCCTCAGGCGCATAAAGGCCGTCCTCGACCCCAATGGCATCCTGAGCCCCGGAACATTCGAGCTATGCGAGTCGTAGGATGGAGGACCTCACCAAGACGAATCTGAAGGACTTCAAGGGAGCCTGGACCGTGTGTTCTCAATGCTCCGCGTGCTACTACCGAGGGCCGGTGGTCCCGTTCAACTGGCGTGAGTTGCCGCCCCCCGAATGGTCATCGCCGGAGCATAGATGTCCATCTTTCGAGTACTTCAAGTTTCGGGCGTATACGGCCGTCGGCATCGGGAACTTGGCTGCGCTGGTTTTTGATGACAACGAGTTCCCGATTACAGACGATCTGGTGAAGATTGCTTACTCGTGTACCAGTTGCGGCGTTTGTGCAGAGATATGCCAACTCTTTCAGCCCCTCGTCGCGATATGGGCTCTGCGGGAAGAACTGGTACGTCGCGGAACCAGGCTCCCAGAACCTCTGGAGAAGGTGCACGACCGCATGGAGACGCGCGGGAACATATTCGGTGCCACGAAGTCATCCCGGGCTATCAAGGGAATTCCTGCCACAGGTGAGAACGTCTACTTCGCCGGTTGCACCGCGCGTTTCCGCGAACCGGAAGTCACCCAGACTACACTGGCCGTCTTAAGGGCGGCAGGCATGGACATTGCCTACTTGGCCGGGAAGGAGATATGTTGCGGCTTTCTCGCGGGCCACGACGGTAACACCGAAGCGCTCGAACGGCAGGCCACTCGGAATATCGAGCGTCTGATCCAGGCAGGTGCCAAGCGGGTGATCGTGTCTTGTGCCCATTGCTACAAGATCATGAAGCTTGATTATCCTCTTATCGTGGGCGAGCTTCCTTTTGAGGTGGTTCATATCTCGAAACTCTATCAAGAGCTCATTGGCGAAAAGAAGATACGTTTGACGCAAGAGATTGAGAGAACGGTGACGTACCATGACCCTTGCTTCTTGGGTAGGCACTGCAAGATGTACGAGGAACCTAGGAGCGTCCTTGAAAGCATACCGGGAATCAAGCTCGTCGAAATGGTCCGCAACCGGAGATGGTCCTATTGCTGCGGGTCCGGGGCAAAGATCACGTCGACGTGCTTTCCCGACTTCAGTGCCGCCATCGCAAAAGAGCGGCTGATGGAAGCCAAACAGGCGGCTGACACTATGGTGACGGCCTGCGCCTCATGCCTCTCTGTTCTTCATAGAGCGGCTCGAAAAGAGGCCGTTGATTTGGAGGTGCTGGACCTGTCCACTTTGGTGGCCCAGGGGATGGGGATCGAATAGATGTGTGAAGTACTCCGCCCAACCGCACGCCCGGGCGAACGTCATTGCCCGGATAGCCGGATTAGCTTAGTGCCATGTCGGAAGTAGAAAGGAATACGGGAGAGAGCAGCATGATTGACGAGACGGACCTCACGGGTGAAAAACAGTGGTTCTATGATGTGAAAGTTAAACAAGTAATCAAGAATCTTACGAAACGCAACATGTGCGGGCAGTACGTTCCCGGGCGCAAAGAGGCGCTTGCGGCTGTTATGGAGATGATCCCGCCTGGTGCTAGTGTCGGACAGGGGAATTCAATCAGCGTTCAACAGGTTGGGGTGTTCGAAGAACTCAGCAAGCGCGGTCAGAACAGAATCATTGAGTACATATATGTTGCAACTTATGAGCCTCCCGTGCACACACCTGAGGAGAGTTTTACGATAGAACGAGAAGTATTCACTGCGGATGTCTTTTTGAGCGGCACTAACGCAATTACTCTAGATGGTGTGCTAGTTAACACTGATGGTATCGGGAATCGAGTGGCGCCCATGATTTTTGGACCGAAGAAGGTAATTATCGTGACAGGCGTCAACAAAATCGTCAGAAACATAGAAGAAGCGCTGGACAGAGTGCACAATGTGGCTGCGCCGCTGAATGGCATTCGGCATCACATAAAACACAACTTCCCGGAGACTGCCGAATTGGCGTGCGTAAAGACCGGCAAGTGCAGCGATTGCAGTCATCCGGGCAGGATGTGCCGCAGCACGGGCATCATCGAGGGAAGCGATTTCCGGCAAAAGGGCCGTATCAACGTAGTCCTGGTCGGTGAAGAACTCGGGTTCTAGCTGTGACCTGTACGACCTCGGTTGACACCTTCACGATACCAACTTCTCTCTCAGGACCTCATACGGAGTCAGCCCCTTAAGCCCGCGTTAGGCCGGTGGACGCTGTAACTCCTCCCAGACCGCGAGCTTCTCCGTGAGGTCGACGTCGTCGGTGTACTCAAGGAGCTGATAGAACTCGAGCTGATCGGTGAGTGAGAGCGCTCGACCTTGCCGTTGAGGTTCGGGCTCCCCGGCTTGATGTAGGTGTGCCTCATGCCCTGGTCCTCCACATGCCAATGGAACTTGGCCTAGGAACTCGTGGCCGTTGTCGGTACCGCACGGTGTGGATGCGGAAGGGGAAACGCTCCACGACGTGGTCGATGAAGTCGATGGCGCTCTCCTGGTTGTGTTTGTTATAGACCTTGAGAGCGCGGATGCGGGTGGCGTCGTCCACGGCGGTGAACTTGGTAGCGCTGCACCTTGCGGCCGGCGTGTGTTCGATAACCTAAAAGTTGACCACTTGGAGGCCGTTCGTTCATCGAAAAGTTGACCACCTTCAAGACAAGTCCTGTACCGTCAGCGCCGCGAGGCGCAGAGACGGACAGGGGGAAGGCATGTGCTGAAGATGGTCGACGTGGAGTTCATCAAGAAGAAGCATGAGATCGAGGGCTGGCCGATCCGCAAGATCGCCCGGCAGCTCGAGGTCTCCAGGCAGACGGTGCGCAGGGTGCTGGCCTCCCCGGCTGAGCCGCCCCGGTATGAGCAGAGGGTTGCTCGTTCGCAACCGGTCATGGGCCCGTATCTCCCGGTCGTCGAGCGCTGGCTCATCGACGACGAGACCGCGCCCCGCAAACAGCGTCACACCGCCCATCGCATCTACGACCGCCTGGTGGCTGAATACGACTTCCCCGGATCCGAGGTGACCGTGCGCCGGGCGGTCCGCGCCCTTCGGGGCCGACGCGTGGAGATGTTCGTGCCCTTGGAAGCGGTGCCGGGCAAGGTGGCCCAAGCTGACTTCGGTCAGGCTCACATGCTGATCGCCGGCTGTGTGCAGAAGGTCTTCATCTTTTGCCTGCGGGCCAAGCATTCCAAGGTGCCCTTTGCCGCTGCTTATCCCACCGAGAAGCTGGAAGCCTTTCTGGATGGTCACGTCCGGGGTCTCGAGTTCTTCGGCGGCATCTTCCGGGAGATCTGGTATGACAACCCCAAGACCGCCGTCACCAAGATCCTTTCTGGGCCGGAGAGAGTCGAGCACGAACACTTCAGCCGCCTGCGGGCCCACTACCTGTTCGATAGCTCCTTCTGCACCCCCGGAGAGGCTCACGAGAAGGGCTCGGTGGAGAACCTGGTCGGATACGTGCGCAGAAACGCTCTGGTGCCGGCGTCCAAGCCCTTCGCCAGCCTCGAGGCCCTGAACGCTCACCTACTTGCCTTCTGCGAGCGGGAACGGGTCCGCCATGCTGAGGCTTGGGCTCTGGAGGAGTCTGCTCTTGGGCCCCTGCCTACCTACCCCTTCCGGGCCGCGACCTCCCGGCCGGTCTCGGTCTCCAAGACCGCCCTGGTCCGCATCGACCACAATCGCTACTCGGTCCCGGCCGTCCAGGCCGGCCGTCTGCTGCGCGCCGAGCTCTACGCAGACAAGGTGGAGATCTATGCCGCCGCCACGCTCGTGGCCACCCATCCCCGCAGCTACCATCGCGACGAAAGCTTCCTGGATCTTGCCCACTATCTTCCTGCCTTCCAAAGAAAGCCCCGGGCGGCCGGCTGCTGCGCCGCTCTTCATCAGGCCGACCCGGTGTTCATCCGCGCCCGGGACCGTCTGCTCGCCGAACCCGGTGGATACCGGGTCTTCGCCGAGATCCTCATGCTAGGGCTGCGCTTTGATCTGGAGGTCCTGGCTGAAGCCCTCGGAGAGTGCCTGGCCTCCGGGAGACTCTCGGTCGAGGGTGTCCGCCAGCATTGTCTCAACCTCACTCACCCGGCGCCGCAGCATGTGGAGGTGCCTGAGTTCTTGGCCCTGCGGCTTCCCCGGCCGGATCTTAGCCCGCTACGACACCCTGACGGCGGTGGCCCGATGAACTCAGAGGTCGTCGCCGCCCAGGTCAAGCTCTTTACCCAGGAACTTAAGATGCCGGGGCTGCGCACCCATTTCGAGGAGATCGCCCGGGAGGCAAGGAGCAACGGGGAGTCCCACGAAGCCTATCTGGTCGCGTGTCTGCGGGCCGAGATCGAGTCCCGGCGGGAGCACCGGCTGCAGGATCGCCTAAAACAGGCCCGCTTCCCCCACCGAAAGACGCTCGATGAGTTCGACTTCACCCTGGTCCCCTCCGTCCCCAAGGAAGAGGTCCTTGGCCTGGCGGGAGCCGAGTTCGTCCGCGCCCGGGAGAACGTCATCCTCTTAGGAGCAAGCGGCACCGGCAAGACACACCTTGCCCAGGCCATCGGCCATGCCGCCATCTACGCCGGCGCTCGGGTCCGCTTCACGAGCGCGGTCGCGCTGGCTCAAGAACTGCTCGCCGCTCAAGACGAGCATCGGCTGCCTCGCTATCTTAGGAGCTGGCAGAAGACCGATCTGGCCATCGTCGATGAACTCGGATATCTGGGCCTGGGGCCGGGAGGCCCCTTGCTCTTTCAGTTCTTCGCCGAGCGCTACGAGAAAGGATCGGTGCTCGTGACCTCCAACCTGGAGTTCTCGCGTTGGAGCGAGGTCTTCGGAGATCCGGTGCTCACCGCGGCCCTTCTCGATCGACTGACCCACCACAGTCATATCCTGGTGTTCGAAGGGGAGTCCTACCGGTTCCGGGAGAGCCAGAAGCAGAAGACGAGATCTCAGGCGAAGTGACCGGGGTGGTCAACTATTCGATGATCGAGGTGGTCAACTTTTCGGTTGACGAACACATCCGTACTGGTCTTAGCGGCCGGCTGACTCTCTGACCTCCTTGGTCTTGGTCTTGGTCTTGACCCGATTCCGTTGACCCTCTAGAAATGGACCACTACGGTCCAGAAGGGAGTCAACGTGGCCCACACGCCAGAGTTCAGGCAGGAAGCCAGTGCGTCTCTACCGGGTGAGTCAGAGGGGCATCAGGTCCTGCGCCGCTCAGCTCGGGATATCGCTCGGCACCCTTCGCGCCTGGGTGCGCCAGGCCGAAGTCGATGAGGGTCTGCGGGAAGGCCTGACCAGCCCCGAGCGAGCTGAGCTTCTGCGTCTTCGGCGTGAGGTCCGAAGATCCTGGAGGAGGAGAAGGAGATCCTCCGCAAGGCCGCGCTTTTCTTCGCCAGGGAGACCGATCGGCGCAAATGAAGTTCCGCCTGATCGAAGAAGAGAAGTCGCACCACACGATCTCCCGTATGGCCCGCGTGCTTGGTGTGACCGCCGCGGGATACCACGCCTGGAAGAAGCGCCCGCCTTCTGCGCGCCTCCAAGAGGATGATCGCCTGAAGAGGCTTATCCAAGACGCCCACGAGCGCTCTCAGGGCATCTACGGCGCTCCGCGCATCCACGCGGAGCTTGTGCTGGCTCATGGGGAACACGTGGCGCGCAAGCGCGTGGCCCGCCTCATGACTGCACTGGGGCTGGAAGGCGTGTCAAGGAGAGGGAAGCGCCGGTCCAAGAAGGCTGAGGCCGAGATGCCGGCCGCTCCCGATCTCGTTCGTCGTCGCTTCACCGCCGGCGCCCCCAATGAGCTTTGGATCGCCGACATCACCTACGTTCCCACCTGGGAGGGCTGGCTGTTTCTGGCGGTGGTCATCGACGCTTGCTCCCGCCGCGTCTGCGGCTGGTCCATGCGTGACGACCTCAAGGCCGATCTTGTCGTCGATGCTCTGGGGATGGCCACCACTCGCCGACGTCCAGGACCCGGCCTCATCCACCATTCGGACCGCGGGGGCCAATATCGCTCGCTGGCGTTCGGTCGGACCCTACGCGATTCGGGCATCCTTGCGTCGATGGGTTCACGGGGCGATGCCTTCGATAACGCCGCCTGCGAGAGCTTCATGGCCAGCATCAAGACCGAACTCACGAAGAGGAAGACCTTCAAGACGAGAGACGAAGCCAGGCTGGCCGTCTTCTCCTACATCGAGGCCTTCTACAACCCCCAGCGCAGGCATTCAGCCCTCGGATATCTTTCCCCGATCGAATACGAGAAGATGCTCAAGGAGAATTGCATCGAGACTGTCGCGGTCTAACGGAAAACAGTCAACGGAAACGGGGCAACTCCACAGCAACTAGGAAGGGGGGTCCGTTTCAAACCGCTGCAGAGGGGTTCACTTCAAAGCGCTGTTGACACAAGTTCCGAACCGACGTTGAACCGTTCCCGGAAGGCCGATTGAAGGCGCCGATCGGCGGGGTCGGATATGACCACGGGCGAACGGGTGCGACGAGCTTCAGCCACCTGGGGCACCTCGGCGTCGGTGAAGCACGAACCTGCGGCCTCGGAGGTCGGGTGGACGAATTCGAGGCTCCAGCAGGCGCCAGAAAGAAGCATGACTCCACCTGAGTCGGCCGCAAGGGCACGAGTGGCGCGGTCGAGGACCCTACGCATTATCTCGGACAGCACCAAGGTCGAGGCTATGGCGGCATTCACCTCGTTAAGAGCAGTGCTCAGTCTGCTGGTTTCCTGCATCCGCGTCATGGCGCGCGTGAGCTCGTCGACGTCGACGAAGCTGAGCACTGCTCCCTCTATGCGTTTGCCGGCCGTCCTGTACGGTCTCACTCTCACCGAGAAGAAACGCCCGTCTTCGGTCTGCACGTCGCGGGAGGCCGGAGTGAGCGACGAGAGGGCATCGCGCAGGAATTGGTCGAGATCGGGGATGGATACTCTGAGGGCGATGTCGGTGATCGGGCGTCCGACGTCGGATGGGATCATATGCAGTATCTCTTCGGTGCCGGGGGTGAACCGCCGGATGCGAAGATTGTCGTCCAGTATCACGATGGGAAGGTTCACGCTGGCGAGAATGTTGGAGATGTCGTCAAGGGCAGCGCCCAGCTGGGCGTTGCGTTGCTGCAGTTCGTCGTTGACGGTCGTCAGCTCTTCGTTTACGGACTGGAGCTCCTCTTTGGCGGTCTCCAGCTCCTCGTTGGTGCTTTGCAACTCCTCGTTTGTCGATTGCAGCTCCTCGTAAGAGGCTCGGACCTCCTCCAGGCTCGTATCCTTTTCGTGGAGGACCTCCTGCACGTGCTCCCGGGCCGCCTCGAGCTCCTCGCGCAACACCGCTACTTCGGAGAGTTCCGCCTGCGCGGTCTCTGCAGTCCTCTCGGCTTGTGGCACCTTCTGCACGCTTGAGTCGCTCTTCTCTCGAAAGACGACGACGAAGTAGGTGCGTCTATCGGAGGCCCTAAACGGCATCACTTCGAGATCCAGCCCTGCCCACCCCTGGTCGATCCTCACTCGCACGTTCTCTTTGCGGACGGACGCAAAGGTCTCGCGGGCCGTCTCGAGCGCCTTGCGCAGGTCGTGCGCCAGCCCTTCGCGGGCCAGCAGGAAGAGATCGAAGGAGGCCTTACCCGAGTGGTGTTCAAGATAGGCGGCGGTCGAGCCTCGGAAGGCGATGACTTCCATGTCTTCGTTGACGAGGACGCTCGAGGAGGCATACGCGGACGCCACAGCCCGATCGGCTTCGCGCTGGGCGTCGAACGAGTCAAGGCTGGTGCCCACCTCCCCCTCGGGCGCGGTTTGGACGGGAGTGTCGGTCACACGGCCGGCAGACGGTCTGGAGAAGACGATGGGCTGCTCTGCCGGAGCGGGCTGCTTCTTGTAGGCATGATGAGTCTTGTCGACGAGCCGAAACAGATTCGCCTGCCGGGCGATCGTCTCCGAACGGCCCAAGAGAAGGAACCCGTCGAGGCGTAACGCATAATGAAAGATCTTTACCGCTCGCTCCTGCAGGGTCCGCTCGAAATAGATCAGCAAGTTTCGGCAGCTGATGAAATCGAGATTCGAGAAGGGGGGATCGCGGGTGACGTCATGCCGGGCATAGGTGCAGAGGTGGCGCACATTCTCGTTGACACGGTAGCCCCCGTTCTCCGGGACGAAGAAACGAGCGAGCCGTTCAGGAGAGACCTCAGAGACGATCTCCGCCGGGTAGTAGCCCGCCCGAGCAATCGCGATGTCACGCTCGTTGATGTCGGTTGCAAAGATGCGGGTAGGCGGAAGGGGCCCATTGGCGGACTCAAGGAGAGCAATGGCCACACTGTACGCCTCTTCCCGGTGGAACAGCCGGCGACCCAGAACCGCAGTCCCTCCTCTCTCGCCTCTCGCCCGAGTATCTCGGGGAAGACCTCCTCCTTCAGGAAGTCAAAGGTCTCCGGATCGCGGAAGAACTCGGTGACCCCGATGAGGAGCTCGTGGTAGAGCGCTTCGACCTCGCCCGGTTCCTTTCTCGCGTAACTCAGATAGTCCTCAAGGTTATCTAGTTTGTGAACCAACATCCGGCGGGCGAGACGGCGCCTGAAGGTGGCGTGCTTGTAGCCACTGAAGTCTTGGCCGCTGACCTGGCGGAGAAGGAGAAACAGGTGGCCAAGAAGGTCTTCCTCGTCTGAGCCCTGCGGCCTGGTCCCTGGCTCGGCCCTCATGTGCGGATGGCGGGCAATCCTAAGTAATTCGTGGGCGATGCCCTTGGGGGGAAGAACGAAATCAACCGCGCCCGTCTCGTGGGCGTGCCGCGGCATTTCCGGATAACTCGCAGATTCGGGTTCTTGGGCGAAGGTGACTCCTCCCACGGCCCTGATCGCCACTAGGCCGCTCGACCCGTCGGAGCCCGTCCCTGAAAGAACGACACCGATAGCTCTCTGCTTGAGATCCTTGGCCAGCAGACGAAAGAAGTGGTCGATGGGCAAGTGGGCCGCCCCTGGATCCTTATCTCGGGGAACAAGCCGCAGGGTACCGCCCGCCACGGCGAGGTCGGCGGACCCGGGCATCACATAGACATGCCCAGGCTCCAAGCGAATGCCTTCCAGGGCTTCAAGGACGGGCATGCTCGTGGAACGGCCAAGTATCTCGGCCAGAAAGCTCTTCGTGCTTTCGCTCAGGTGCTGGATCACAACAAACGCCATGCCGGTATCGCCCGACAGGCCGCCGAACAACTCTCGAAGAGCCTCGAGCCCCCCTGCGGATGCTCCGATGGCAACTATGGGGAACGCTCCCAGAGCCGACTTTCTTCTGTGGACAGGCTTGTCGGGGGTGGCGGTCATAGTCGAGGTGACAACCGAGACGTGTGGTCCTGACTCAAGGTCCCTCCTCTGGCATCCAGGTCGCCCAGCTACTTGACCCCTACTACTACCCGAACTTAGCCCTGATTATCCCCTTGAGACTGCTGGCTCTCAAGTGCGCGGGTCTGCGGCTCCGTGACGAGCTGACCCCATGCGGTGGAAGTGGATACAAGCGGGCCGACGGCAATGTGCCCCCGGGCACCGTTTGATTGGGCGCACCGTCGGGGATGCTCAAAACTAAGGAGGCAGCTTCGCTACGACCGAACCTGCGACCTCTGAGGACGAACTCGACGAGCAGACAAGGAGTCATCATGCTCCGAAAAGCCGAAGCGTTATACAAGTACACATTGGGTGCCGTAGATGGAGAGATCGGAAAGGTCAAGGACTTCTACTTCGACGACCGGACTTGGACCGTTCGCTATCTCGTGGCGGATACGGGAAGCTGGCTCGAAGAAAGGCTGGTGCTTATCTCTCCCTATGCGCTGGTCTCCGTCGATGAAGAGCGCGAGATCATCACTACGAACCTGACAAGAAAGCAGATCGAGAACAGCCCGCCGGCGGATTCCGATAAACCGGTATCACGCCAGTTCGAGGCCCTCTACTATGAGTACTATGGGTGGCCGGCATATTGGTACGGCCCGTATGCGTGGGGAGCGAACCCTCCCCGCGCCGTCCGCGAAAGAATCAGCGCAGGATGAGGAGACGGCCTGGGACAGCCATCTGCGCAGTGTGCGGGAGGTGGAAGGATATGGAGTCGGGGCTCGGACGGAGATATCGGCCACATCGCCGAGTTCGTCATCGACGATAAGGACTGGTCGATCCGCTACATGGTGGTGGACACGCGAAACTGGTGGCCTGGCAAGCACGTGCTGATGTCGCCGCAGTGGATAGAACGAGTGAGCTGGGATGATCGGAAAGTCTATGTCGACCTGGCCCGCGACACGATCAAGGATGCTCCCGAATACCCGCGCGATTCGGTTATCACCCGGGAGTACGAGATAGAGCTCTTTCTCCACTACAGCCGGGAGGGCTATTGGGCCCAAGCTGACCGCCCCTCGGATCCGGCGGATGGGGTCCCGCCGGATGAAGGCACGTTACACAGGAGAGAGGGATAGATAGTGGACTCACTCGACAAGGACTACGCAGCGGGGCTCTTCCGGGGCTGTGAACCCCCCTGCCTCTCGCTCTACCAGCCGACTCATCGGCACCGTCCGGAAAACCAGCAGGATCCGATCCGGTTCGGGAACCTCGTGAAGGTACTAGAGGAATCGCTGCTGCAGAAGTATCCGAAGCGTGAGATCCAGACGCTCTTGGACCCCGTTCCTGGCATTGGCGGAAGACCGCGACTTCTGGGAGCATACCCTTGACGGACTGGCAGTGCTGGGGCGCAGAGGCGTGTTTCGAGTCTACAGGCTCCAGCGGCCGGTTGCCGAGTTGGCCGTCGTGGCCGATAGCTTCCACACGAAGCCTCTGCTGCGCATGCTTCAGTCGGCCGACCGCTACCAAGTCCTCGGCCTGAGCCGACAGGAGATCAAGCTCTTCGAGGGTAACCGTGACTCCTTGGATGAGATCGAGCCGGCCCCCGGTGTCCCGCGGACGATCACCGAGGCGCTGGGGGGGGAATTGACCGAGCCACACCAGACCGTCGCCTCATACGGCGGCGTCGGCGGGTCGCACTCGGCCATGCACCATGGCCACGGTGGGAAGGAGTCTGAGGTGGACATCGACGCGGAACGCTTCTTCCGCGCCGTCGACCGTGGGATCCTGGAGCACCACTCCCGGCCATCGGCCCTTCCGCTGATCTTGGCGACGTTGCCGGAACATCGTCAGCTGTTCCACCAAGTCAGCCATAACCCGTTCCTGATGGACGAAGGCATCGATATCTACCCGGACGCCCTGCCTAGCGACGAACTCCGCCAGCGGGCCTGGCAGGTCATCGAGCCTCACTACCTGGAACGGCTGGACGCGCTGATCGAGGAGTTCGGCAGAGCAAAGGCCAAGGATCTCGGCGAGGAAGATGTGGCGCGCGTCGCCAAAGCGGTCGTTGCCGGGCGGGTCGCGACCCTGCTCATCGAAGCCGACCGCGAGATTCCCGGCCGGATCGACGCTGCGACCGGCGACATCGAGTTTGGGGACTTGGCGGACCCGGAGGTTGATGAGGTGCTCGACGACCTGGGGGAGTTGACCCTGAAGATGGGCGGACAGGTCGTAGTCGTCCCCACCGAGCGGATGCCGACCAAGACGGGAATAGCCGCGATCTACCGCTACTAAAGAGGATAGGCACATGCAGATTCAGATCAACACCGACAGCAACATTGAAGGCGACAACGCGCTGGCTCAGCAGGTCGAAACCACGGTGAGGGAGACCCTAGACCACTTCAGCAAGCACATCACGCGGGTTGAAGTCCACCTCAGAGACGAGAACAGCGGCAGCAAGTCCGGCACTGAGGACAAGCGTTGCCTGCTGGAGGTCCGTCTCATCGACCACCAACCGATCGCGGTGAGCCATCATGCCTCTACCGTGGAGCAGGCCGTCGACGGTGCTGCTAAGAAAATGAAACGTTTGCTCGTCAGCACTCTCGGGCGGTTGAACAGCCGCTAGTGTCCATCGGCTTTCGGGCGGCCTGTGGGTGCCGAATGGAGGGGCCTGATGAAACATCGGTGCGTTGCCGTCGCGACCGCCCTGGCAGGCGCGGGGGCTGCCTACGTGCTTCTTGCGCGGCCCCGGCATCTGCGCTGGGGCGCGACCGACCAGGAGTTCCGCGGGACTCTGCCCGGCGACGACCTCCTGGCGAACCCCGACCTGACCGCCACTCGCGCCATCACTGTTCGCGCCGCGACCGATGATGTCTGGCCGTGGCTCGCCCAACTGGGGCAGGGTCGAGGCGGATTCTACAGTTATGACTTCCTTGAGAACCTCGTCGGCTGCAACATCCATAGCGCGGATGTCATCGTGCCCGAGTGGCAGGCACTCAAGGTCGGCGACCAGGTGAAGCTCCATCCGGACGGGCCGCTTGAAGTAGCCATCCTCGAGCCGGGGAGAGAACTTGTTCTTCGCGGCGGGGTTCCGATGGGGGACACCCCGCCTCCCTATGACTTCACTTGGGCCTTCGTGCTCCAAGAGCTGCCGGACGGGGCGACCAGACTTCTGTCCAGAGAGCGATATGCGTACACGAAGTGGTGGACGCCGCTTCTCGTCGAGCCCGTTGAGGCGGTCAGTTTTGTGATGAGTCGAAAAATGCTCCGTGGCATCAGGGACCGGGCGGAAAGCGCCGCCGCGCGGCCGGTGCAGTAACCGGAAGGAGGTTGCAGGTGTCTGGCAACGCGACGGTACTCGGATTGGTGGGCAGTCCTAACCGCGAAGGCAGGACGTTTCGGTTGGTGAGTGCTGCTCTTGAAGGGGCGGCGAAGGCAGGCGCGGAGGTCGAGCTCGTGCAGTTGTCCGACCGCGTGGTAGCAGCCTGTAAAGACTGCGAGCCGTGGACGTGCTTGACCGAGCTGAAATGCGCATACTCCGATGCCGGTTTCGAGTACCTGGCCGGCAAGCTGTTGAGCTGCGGCGCGCTGGTTCTCGGAACGCCGATCTACTGGTGGGACACCTCGGCGATGGTGAGGTTGTTGATCCTCAAGATGTTCCGGGTGTTCGCCCGCTCGGGTCCGCTGTCAGGACTTCCGGCAGTCGGCATAGGGGTGGCTGGTGGAACCGGCAACGGTCTCGTGTCCGGACTGCGGCCCGTGTACCATTTCTTCCAGATGCTGCAGATGCGCGCCCTGGATCCGCTTCCTGTGACTCGGTTCAATTGGGACTGGGCGATCTCTCAGGCAGAAGAGCGAGGGACCGCCCTGGCCTCCATGGCAAGGGGGCGCCATCCCTTCGACGGCCTGGAAGAAAGACTTCTGTGGTATGACGACCTTCCGTATCTGAGCATGAGCCGCAGCGCCGAGCGCCGGCTGCTCGCGGCGCTCTCCACGGCGGCCGCCTCCGACGCCGCTCCTGCCGGTATCGCCGGCCTTCTCGCCGAGGCCGAGCAGCTTGCCGCCGCCGGCGAGGCCCTGGAGTCGCTCAAGGTCACCAGCTCGATCTACGAGAAGACCCTAAGTGCCTACGAGTCCGGAACAATCACGGGAAGCAGGAGGAAGTGATGGACAGACTCCAGGGCAAAGTAGCGATCGTCACGGGAGCCGGGTCGGGCATCGGACGGGCGGTGGCGATAGCGTTCGCCAAGGAAGGGGCCAAGGTGGTGGTCAACGATCGCCGCACCGATGGCCAGGGCGAAGAGACCGTGGAAGCCATCCGCGCCTCCGGCGGCCAGGCGATCTATGTGTCGGCCGACGTGTCGCGCGAAGACGACGTGAAGAGGCTCATCGCATCCACGGTGGAGGCCTTTGGCCGGTTGGACGTGATGGTGAACAACGCCGGGGTCATGGTGGCCAAGCCGCTGCAAGAACTCACGGAGGAGGACTTCGACCGCGTCACGTCAGTCAACCAGAAGGGGACCTTCTTCGGAACCAAGCATGCTGTTCCGGCCATGATCGCCGGCGGAGGTGGGTCGATCATCAACACCTCGTCCATCGCGGCGGACCACGCACAGCACGGGGGCTTCGTGTACGGCGCTACGAAGGGCGCCATCCTCTCCATGACCCAGACCGCTGCCGCGGAACTGGGGGAGTTCGGCATCCGCGTGAACGCCGTGCAACCAGGGGTGATAGAGACCGGCATAGTGGCCGCTTCCAACATCGAGGAGCCGAAGTGGCTGACCGAGCGCATCCTGCGGGAGACTCCGCTGGGGCACAGAAAGGGTGAGCCCGAGGACTGCGCGCCGCTCTACGTGTTCTTGGCCTCCGATGAGTCGGCCTTTGTCACCGGGCAGAAGATGGCGGTGGACGGTGGGGTCTCGGCCGACAGCCACATAATCTAGTCTCGCGCTACCGCCACTGGTCGTAGGAGACGATCTCGCCGATTGACTTGCGGCTCTTTGGCCTGGGATTGTCAGCTGGGTAACCCAGAGTCATCACCGCGACCACCTTGGCCGACTTGGGGATGCCCAGCACTTCGCGAACCTGGTCTTGATCGAACGCTCCGATCCAG
Source organism: uncultured Actinomycetes bacterium (assembly GCA_963784835.1). Taxonomy (GTDB): domain Bacteria; phylum Actinomycetota; class Thermoleophilia; order RBG-16-64-13; family RBG-16-64-13; genus RBG-16-64-13. The sequence continues at coordinate 74,052 of CAWASM010000007.1, forward strand.
CAGGTGCCCAGGCCCTCGGCCGTGGCCGCGAGGGCCAGGTGTTCCATGGCGATGGTGACATCTACGGGATCGCCCGGAATATCGCAGCGCATCACGCGGTCCGGCATCAGCCCGACGCCGGCCACTACCACCGGCGCCTCAGCGAGGAACTGCTGATCAGCGCAGGCCGCCACCAGTCGACGGCGGACCTCCCCGTCGCGGACGACTACGAACTTCCATGGTTGTCGATTCGACCCGGAAGGGGCGAGACGGACGGCCTCGAGGATACGGTCCAACTTGTCCTGCTCGACGGGGCGAGGCTGGTAAGAGCGGACCGAGTATCGCGATTTGACCAGTTCGAGGAGTTCCATGGGTCACCTCTGCTTATGGTTGTGTCGATGGGTAGCGGCCCAGAGTCTATCGGCGGGTCGAGCGGCGGTCAATCGGCGGTCCTGGGAGCACTACTGGCTCATAGCGCTCGGCGAGAACCCGCCAGAACGTGACGTCGGTGGCCAAGAGCGACCACCCGGTCTTCCTGCACGAGCTCAAGGAGGCGCTCTCTCAACTGGGGGAGGGGGCGGTGCACGCTTCCCTGCTTAGCACGCATCTTACGAGGGCCTTACTCACTCAGGGCTATCCTGGGGCGAGCAGGCGGAGTATCGACCGAACACGCTTGCGATGGAAGGAAGTAGCGGTCAACGAGGAGGCAATGTTGAGCGACACAGATGATCAAACCATGGCCGCCGAGGCGGGAGTACCCGCGGAGGCTACTGAGCCGGCTAGTGTGCCGCAAACCGCGACGAGTCCGCGTCGCGATAGCTGGTTCAGAAATGGCCTGCGCAACGGTATCATCGCGGCTGTAGTAGTCGTGGTGGCCGGCGCTTTCTTCACGATCGGGTGGTTCACGTCCACGCGTGGAGACCACGGCCGTTCTGTTGAGAGGGCCGGAATCGAGCAGCGGATGAACCTGCCCCAGTCGGGCGTCCCGCAAGGCGGCACCGACCAGCAAGGTTCGAACCAGGCGCAGGGCCACCGTGGCCGCAATTGGGGGATGAACGCACCCCAGCAAGGACAGGCTCAGGGTCAAGCCATCCCCAGAGGCCAGTCGCAATCCAACGGTCCGTCCACCCAGCAACCCCCGTCCACCCAGCAGGCTCCATCCGTCCAGCAGGGTTATCTCGGCGTGGGGCTGGAAACGGTCACCGCCGCGCTGCAGAAGCAGTATGACCTCTCCAGCTCAAGCGGGGCTTTGGTCACGGCGCTTGATGACAGTGGGCCCGCAGTCCAAGCTGGCATCCGTCAAGGTGACGTCATCACCGCTATCGACGGGGCGACGGTGACGCAGCAACAAGACGTCGTGAGTGTCGTCACGCAGAAAAAGGCTGGAGACTCTGTCTCTGTCAGCATCGACCGCAACGGCCAAAGCCTGACTATTCAGGTGACGTTGGCGTCAAGACTGGCCTCCGTCTCCGGATAGCACCCGGGCCTTCAGCACCTCCAGGGGACGCTCGGTCGCTCCCCTGGAGGTGTGAGGATCACAGCGCTCCTGGTCGACTCCACCGCCGACCTGCCGGCCAACCTGGCGCTAGACCCCGACCTCACCATCGTCCCACTGACGGTGCCAGGCAGAGCGCAGGCCACACATATAGACGGCCGTCGGCAACGGTCGGCGGCAATACTGGTTTCACAACCATGCGCAGTGGAACAAGAGACTTGAGACAGGCCAGGCCGGCAAGTCACTTGGACAGGAGGAGAGACCGTGAGGCTTGAAACTGGGTGGATGGAGTATGCAACGGCGGACAAGGCCTGCTCCGCGTATCGCGCTCGACCGATCGCGGCGCATGGTCCGTTGCCCGGGATCCTCGTCATCCAGGAGGTCTGGGGTGTCGACGAGCACATCCAAGACCTATGCGACCGTTTCGCGACAGCAGGCTATGTCGCGCTAGCACCGGAACTCTACAGCGTGGGTGATCGACCAGCGGAGCTTGCTCCCACCCGTATCGCCGCCGTGAAGGCGTTTCTAGAGACGGTGCCGCCACCAGTCTGGACCGATCCCGAGGAGCGCAGTCGAGCGGTGGGCCTGCTGCCTGACGGAGAGCGGGAAGAAGTGGCCGGTACCATGGCGCGCCTGTTCGGTCCTCGGGACTGGGAGGGGCAGCTGCGAGCGCTCGGCGACGGGATCCGTGCGCTGCAAGAAGACCCGGCCTGCGACGGGCGGATCGGCGCGGTCGGCTGGTGCATGGGGGGAGCCTTCTGCGGTCGCCTTGCGGCTCGCGAGCGGACGTTGGCCGCGGCGGCCATCTTCTACGGCGCGCCACCTTCGGCGGAGGAGATCGCGACGATCGGCTGCCCAGTGATGGGCTTCTATGGGGCGGAGGACACGCGTATCACCGAGGCGGTGCCGGCTTTTTCGGAGGCCATGAAGCGTGCCGGGGCCAGCCTCGAATACCTTGTCTACCCCCACGCACCCCATGCCTTCTTTAACGACACCCGGCGTTCCTACCGGGTAGAGGCGGCTCGGGACGCTTGGGCTAGGTGCCTCACGTTCTTCGCTTCGCACCTGGGACCGGCCCTCCCGTGAGCTGAGACGGGGGATCGCGCCGTGACCGTCAGGCGAAGGCAGTAAGATGAATGGCGTTGGTGACTGCCTCTAAAGAGCCGACCGCATCAGGAGGCGCCGATGGACCCGAGTCTAATCAAGCGCTACCCCGTCACGATCGACGGCGAGACGGCGAGCATCGGCACGGCGAACGAGCTGGCAGTGGCGCTCGACGTTCTGCGAGGACAGTACGACCGCGCCGTGCTGGAGCAACTCGGCCCGGTCAGAATGGAGCTTGGGTTTATGTTGCAGGGTCTAGAGGTACATAAACAGTGAAAGTGCAGCGTCCAAAGCGTCGCCCACTTTTCTCTTGACCTGCCACTCAAGAGTGACAAGAAGGCCCTGGCTGGACGGCGTCCCCCGGGCCTTTCGTCGTTCTAGACGGTGGGGGCTTTGTTCTATGTGCGGGTAACTGAGGGAGGCGATCACGGTGCGACGACTATCCGCTATTGCCGTGGCGATGTTCGTCGGGTGCGCTCTGATAGCGGCAGGTTGTGGCGGTGGTGTGGTCCCTAGCTCCACTGCCGCGGGCAGTGAAGATACATCAGTAAGCCCAGCGGCCACGAGCGCGCCTGAGGAGTCGTCGTACTACCCGACAGCCAAGGCGACTCTCGAAGAGGTCTGTGCGGACAGTGAAGTCTTGTTCGATGCGCAGACCTCGGATGAGATGGGCGCAGCCGTTGAGGGATTCCAGGCCAGCGTCAAGGCGGCTCTGAGCAAATGGCGTGGCCTCGACGTTCCGGCGCAGTTTGAGGCCTCTCACGCACTCGGTCTGGCCGCGCTTGAAGCGTACGACGAAGGCCTGTCGCTCCTTTCCCAGGCGACCCTCGCAGGTGACGACGCCGGGCTCGACGAATCCCAAACCCTGCTGACACAGGCGGAGGAATACTACACGCAGTGGCAGACGCAATCAGCCAAAGAGGCCCAGTAGCCCCGGCCGCCTGGATAGACCGTCGAGCCACGACGCTTGGACATGTGGTAGCGTCTTCCTCATGGACCGCGAGACCATCCTTGTACTAGGCCGGCCCGAAGAACGGCTGGTTGCGACGCTCAGAGCCTCCATCGGTGGGATGGATGTTGTGGTGGGCACCACCTCTGAGGCCTTTGAGCGCGTTGCGCCGGGCGCGACCGTCATCCTCTGTTGGGACGCGTCCCACGATCTACTGCGCCAGGTGCTCCTCATGTGTCCCAACGTGCGGTGGGTGCATATCGTGTGGGCTGGGATAAACCACCTCCTCTCCCCGGAGCTCACGGAGAGCCCGGCAGTGCTCACTAACGGCCGCGGGGTGTTCAGCGAGTCGCTGGGGGAGTGGGTGCTCGGCGCGATCCTGTATTTCGCAAAGGACTTTCGCCGCTTGCTGCGAAGCCAGGGGGAGGGTCGCTGGGATCCCTTTGGCGTCGTGGGTGTCGCCGGCCAGACGGTGGGTATCGTGGGCTACGGAGACATCGGGCGGGCGGTGGCCAGGAGCGTCCGCCCCCTGGGGATGCGTGTGCTCGGGCTGACCCGACGTGGGCCGCTCTCGCATCAGGTCGGCGACGATCTGGCAGAGCAGATTTTCGCACCGGCCGAACGCGTTCGCATGATCAAGCAGTGCGATTACTTGGTGATCGCGGCTCCGTTGACGCCGGAGACGCGGGGCCTGATCGACGAGGCCGAGCTCGCGGCGATGAAACCCGAAGCGGTGATCGTCAACGTGGGGCGCGGCCCTATCATCCACGAGGAGGCACTTGTCCGCGCTCTATCCGAGAACAGGATCAAGGGGGCCGCTCTGGATGTCTTCGAGATTGAGCCGTTGCCCCAAGGCCACCCGTTCTATCACCTGGAGAATGTCCTCTTGTCGCCCCACTGCGCCGACCGCACCTCCGGCTGGTTGGAGAACGCCCTGCAGCTCTTCCTGGAGAATGTGGCCCGCTACCGCAAGGGTGAACTCCTCGTGAACGCAGTTGAGAAGGAACTCGGTTACTGACTTATAGTCCTGCGACGCGATGGAATGCTCAGTGAAGAGCGAACGAGGGAGCGCGCTGGCCGGAGTCCCGCTGGCCACAAGATGCGTTAGCACATTCTGAGGCAGCAAGGCCACCGTCGCAAACAGCTGGCTCCGTAGGCTCGAAAGACTCCCTGCAGGGCGCATTATCCTGGGGCAAGCTCCGCGGCCCTAGTGTACGCTCGTTCGCGGCTTCTGACAGGCTCGTGGCGTATATGCTCGGGTTTGTGAACGAGCGTTTTTCCTGGGGGCCGAGGGGGCTGAGGGCATTTGGGACGCCAGCACTCGTGGAGCAGACGAGAGCTAGGTCCCTAAGGGACTGGGAAAACCGTGCGATGTCCCTGACGACGGTTCAAGGACGGTTGCTCGGCGCGTATCAAGGGCAACACGGCCCGAGTGTACGCGCGTTCGCCGTTCTTGACGGGCTCGTGACCTTTCTGCTAGGTTTGATGAACAAGCGTTTCCCATTGACTTACAGGTGGATTGGTTCTTCTCGGCGGTCGCCGCACTGGGCTTGGTCCTGCCGGTACGGGTTGGTATGAGGGGCTGAGTGAGAAGTACCCCAGGGTCATTCGAATGCTTGCTTAGTTGGTCGAGGAGGAAAAACGCCCGGAAATCCCAACAAGAACCAATAGGAGACCGCCTTTTCGACAGCGACATTCGGTTGCCATGTGACATGAGCCACGACGCTGCCATCCAGCTTTGAGAGTAACGACATCGTTCGTGGGCCGACATTCCCTTGCGAATTGGAGGTGTGGATGGTGCAGGAGGCGTGACCGTGGAAGGGCAGGATAGGGAGTCTACGTGACTAGGAGTGCGAAGTGAATAGATCGAAATGGGCGGTTGGCCTTCTGTTTCTCGTGCTGGTAGCTGGGCTGCTCATGGTGCTCGCTGCTTGTGGCGGGGACGAAGGCGCCACGACCACAGCGGCGCCGGCGACCACAGAGGGTACCGCGGTCGAGGGTTCCACTACGACCGCTGGAGAGGGCGCTACGACGACCGTAGCTGCTGGACCTGCGGAGACGCTCAAGATCGGCATGATCAATTCGGTGACAGGCATGATGGCGCCTGGATTGGCAAACGTCACCGCTTCGATACCCTTGGTGGAAGAATTTGTGAACTCAAAGGGCGGGATAACGGTAAATGGCCAGCAGTACCTCATCAAGATCGTCGCCGAGGACGATATGTCGACGCAGGAAGGGGCTATAGCTGCCGCCAAGAAGCTGATAGGGCAAGGCGTCACGGTGATACTGGCCCCGCAGGTCATCCCCTTCAACATGGGAATCGCGTCCCTGTGCGAGGATGCCAAGGTGCTGCGTCTGGTGTCCGGGGCCCCGGACTTCGAACAGTTTGGCCTCAACCAATACGAGTTTGCTACCGCTTCGACGGGCATCGGGATGAAGGTCGTTCACGACAAGGTTCTCAGCCTCTACCCAAATACTAAGAAGATCGCCGTAGTCGCCCCTGATGACCCAGGCCTAACCGTCCTCACCGACGCGGCAGAAGCCGATCTCAAGAGCCGCGGACTGGAAATAGTGTTCGAGGAAAGATTCCCGCCCGACGCCCAAGACATGTACCCCATAATAACGAAGGCACTGGCAACGAAACCCGACGCCATCATGTTCCCCGCGGCCTTTCCGCCGTTGGCCAAAGGCATCCTGGAATCGGCGCGCCAGATGGGCTTCACGGGCCCCATATTCGCGTCCGCGGCTCTGGGCGATCCCAATCAAGTCAATTCACTGTTTGACCCGCAATACGCCACGGACTTCTCCGCGCAGATGATGGACGTGAACAGCCCTGACATGGTGCCTCTTGTGCAAGAACTCGGCAGGATGTCAGCCGACATGAAGATGGATTTCCAATGCGACTATGTCAATACGTGGAACAGCGTATGGATACTGAAGCAAGGGATCGAACAAGCGCAGAGCCTTGATACTGAGAAGATAACCGCCGCTTTGGAAACCATGTCTGGCATCGAGACGATGTGTGGTGAAGGGAGCTTCGTCGGCAAGGACCCCGTCGGCGGCTTCCAAGTTGGCAAGAATCGCATAATGAATACGCTTGTGCCGTGGTACCGGATAATGAACGCCAAGGTGGAGTTCGAGTTCTTACCGATGCCGAAGTAGGATCTATAACCCGGTGGCACTGGGTCCTGTGCTGGCCACCGTCCTTGTTGGCGGTCTGAGGATCCTCCTGGAACGGGCGGCCCATCCGCTCCAGGAGGATCAAGATCGCGCGGTTACCGCCCCCTGCGTAGTGTGGCCGGAACGCCGGCTAGCGCAGGCGGCTGTTCTTTTCCGTCTATCTCTTGTCTTCCGTCTCTGAGCGACATACGAGAACACTCGGCTGTCTTCGAGCCATTGAGGAGATCAAGGCTCTGGGTCGGGACGCGCAGGCGGTGATGGTAGACAACAGCAGCAAGCAAGAAAGCACATGGCGCAGAGCGGCGGGGGAGGCAAGATCGTTCTTTTCGCCTCGCTTGCCGGCCGGAAAGGGGTCAGGGCCAATGCTGCGCATGCCAAGTCCAAATGGGGCGTGATCGGAGTGGTGCAGAGCCTCGCCAAGGAGAGGGCGTCTCACCAGATAGACGTGAATGCGGCCTTTCCGGGCGCAGAAGTGGTCTGGTTTCTGGTCTCCAAGAGCTCGGACCATATGACGGGTCAATCGCTGAACGTGTGCGGAGGCAATCGATGGGCCAAAACACGGATGGTCGGAGGGAAAGATGAAGAAGACGAGACTCTGTGAACTCCTGGGGATCGAACACCCGCTCATACAGGCGCCCATGGACTGGATCACGAATGCAGAACTGGTCGCGGCGGTCTCTAACGCGGGCGGTCTCGGAGTGCTGGGACCAAACGCGGGGCAACAGACAGTCACCACCAGCGTGGTCGAGACTGGCGAACGGCTTCGGCGAGAGATCAGGAAGACCAAATCGCTCACCAACAAGCCCTTCGGCGTGAACCTTATCAGCAACAAGGGTCGGGACGACTTTGCCTACGACCATTTCAGCGATCAGTGTCACCGGGTGGTCTTGGAGGAAGGTGTCCCGGTAGCCGTGCTTGTAGGGGATGGCCCGGAGACGTACACAAGAAGCTTGAAAGAAGCTGGGATCAAGGTGATCCACCGGCTGATCTCTGTGAACAGGACCGCAGCCGTTGAGGCTGAACAGGCGGGCGTCGATGCCTTGGCGTGCGTTGGCTTTGAAGGAGGGGGACATCCTGGCTCTGTTAGCGAGCCAAGCTCTGTCCTCGTACCTCGGATAGTCGACGCCGTAAAGATCCCCGTTGTGGCTGGCGGGGGAATCGGAGACGGGAGAGGAGTAGTCGCGGCCTTAGCCTGGGGCGCGGAAGGCGCGTACATAGGAACCATCTTCATGGCGACCACAGAATGCGGGGCTCACGAGAATCTGAAGCGGGCTCTTGTTGAAGCGGGGGACGAGAGCACGGTCCTTCTCCCCTCCACCCTGGGCGCCATGCGCGCGCTGAAGAACCCCGTGACCGCACGGTGCCTCGAGATGCAGGCGAGGGGCTGCACCCTCCGGGAGATCACCGACATGTACCACTCAGGCTATGTGAAAGGGATGCTCGGGGGCGACGCAGAAGCTGGCACCTTCGTATGTGGCGCAGCCTGTGCGTTTGTCAAGCGCGTTCAGAGTGCCTCGACCCTGGTGCGGGAGCTGGTCGAACAGGCTGATCAGGTGCTGGCCAGGCTTGCGGCGTTGCAAGCCTGAATCCGAGCAACTGTGTCAATGGAGACCACGATCGAGACCGATGTGCTTGTTATCGGCGGCGGGATCGCCGGCTGCTTCGCGGCGATAAAGGCCAGGGACGAGGGACTCAGAGTCGTTCTCGTGGAAAAGGCGTCAGTGGCGAGGTCCGGAGGTACCGCGGCTGCCGGGGCGGGCTACATGATGTTCAACCCCGAGTGGGGTCACGATCTTCAGACGACTATGAATGCGGTCGCTAGGAACGGGGAGTACCTCAACCATCGTGATTGGACTGAGACCATCCTGAGGGAGTCCCTCGAAACGTATCAGGACCTGATCTCCTGGGGCGTCCAGTTCCCCGCCGGTGACGGGAAGATGGGAGCTCAGTACCAGCCTCTCGACATGAAGGACTCCTCCGCCATGAGATCTATGTTCGGCCAGGTCTTCATACGTCGGGGCAACTTTCGGGTACTAGCCAAACAGTTGACGACGCGAGGTGTCAAAGCCGTCCCCAGGGTGATGGTCACCGACCTGCTGACCCATGGTCAGCGCGTTGTCGGCGCCATCGGGTTCTCCATTGAAGACGGCTGTGTGTATGTCTTCAAGGCAAAAGCCACCGTTGTGAGTACCGGCGCGAGCGCATTCAGAGCGGCCGGCTCGGGAATCTCCTCTCTGACGGGCGACGGAATCGCCATGGCGTACCGGGCAGGAGCCGGAGTCACAGGCAAGGAGTTTCCTTCGAAGGCCGTTACGCTCGCAGCCTACCCTCAGTGGCGGTCGTACGGGGGCTTCGTGGGATATCCCCGCTTCACGGACGTCGAGGGGCGAAGCATCGAGTTGCGAAACATCGACAATGTCGGCTTCTGGGATCTCGCTATGGATAACGTCATCCACGAAGGGAGGGGTCCTATCTTCTGGAATCTCGAAGTCGCCACCGACAAAGACATCGAGGACATCAAGAAGACCGTGCGACTGTCCGAGGGTAGCGACGTGATGGTCACGCGCACGGGTGTGGTGAAACCTGGGGTGAAGATTGAACTCGCGGGTGGAGCCATGGCCGGTGCTTCCGACTCCATGACCTCTGGTGTCTGGCCCGTCGACATGGACTGCGCGACCTCTGTGCCTGGGCTCTTCGTGGCCGGAGAATGCTGCGGGACACGCTATGTAGGAAGCCTCCACACCGCCCGTGGCTTTGGCCTCACCGGATCGGCCGTCACCGGCGCGAGGGCGGGGCGGGGCGCCGCGGAATACGCTTCGACGGCACGGGAGGTGTCGGCGGGTGAAGTCGGGCTGGCCCAGGCCAGGAAGACGCTCTGGGGACCGGCTCAAAGAGCCGGTGGATTCACCCCGGCATGGGTGACCCAGCTTCTTCAGAACGCGATGCTTCCCTATTTCGTTCTCTCCGTCAAACACGAGAAACGGTTGCAGGCCGCGCTCACCACCGTGGAATTCCTCCGTGATCATCTCGTGCCCAGGCTCACCGCGAAGGATAGTCACGAGCTGCGCCTCGCCCACGAGACGCAGAACATGGTCCTCAACGCCGAGATGATTCTGAGGGCCTCGCTGTTCAGGACGGAAAGCAGGGGCCAGCACTACAGAGAGGACCATCCGCGGCGGGAGGACCCCTATTGGTTGGCGTGGGTGAGGCTGGAGGAAGGACAGGGAGAGATGAAGGCGGTCCGGGTGCCCATCCCGGAGAAGTGGTGGCCGGACTTGAGCAAGCCCTACGAGGAGCGTTACCCGCAGCGCTTCCTGGGCGAGCAGGCTTGACGGGAGGCGACGAGGATGTCCATAGAGCGGATTGATCCTGAGCTATGCAGCGGCTGTGGTACCTGTGTCAGCAGCTGTCCCGTCGACGTGATACGAATGGACCCGGGGACCGGCAAGGCGGTGATCCGCTATCCCGAGGACTGCATGTGCTGCGACTACTGCGAGGTCGATTGTCCCAAGTCGGCTATCTATGTTGCCCCATGGAAGGATACGCCGCTGATGGTCAGCTGGTAGGAGGCAAAACGGATGCTCAGACCAACTGCACGATGGTCTATGCCGTGGGCGACTCGGTGTCGGGTTCGGCATCGTCTGCGCGGCGCAGCCACGTGCAGCAGGGCAGACGACACCCGCCGCCCTTCCGCCCGACTGTGAAGTAGGCCAGCGGCCCGATCCAGTTCACGAAGACCAGACCGGTCCACACGCGTTTGTCACCACGCACCTCGGTGGCGTCGCGGTGGGCCAGATCCCAGAGTGCTGTCGCTAGCAAGCCGATCTGCGTAGCGGCGAGGACGACTATGCCTGCCTTCTGGCTTCCCGAAAAATCGTCCCAACGTTTCTTGATCATGAGCGTCTCCTTCAATCTGCAGTGACAACGAAGAACCCCGTCGGATGCGAGCGGACTAAGATGATCTAGGCTGCCGCGGCGGCACTGGCGGCCTCGTCGAGAGTCTGGAAGACTCGAAAGGTGCTACTGCCGGTGAGGCCCACCAATCCGAGAAGGCGCAACACCATCCGCGGGCAGTTGACCACACCCACCCAGCCCGTGGGCGGCAACTGTTGCACCATGTGGATGAGCTCGGTGAGGCACCCGCTGTCCATATAGGGACACGACTCTAGGTCGAGCAGGACGTGGGTGTCACTTGCACTCATGGCTCGCTGAGCCGCCTGCGCAAGCTGGACGCTGTCGTCACCTTCTCCCACAACAGTGAGCAAAGGCACTCCAGAGAGCGATGCCTCGAGTACGTCCATCGCACTACTTTCTGCGGATACGGTCCCAAAGCAGGGTGATGATCCATATCAGGAACAGGGCGATCGCCACCCAGAACAGCCACTTGATCACAAAGCCCAATCCGACAACGACGGCTATGATGACCAGGAATATGATCAGCAGCAGACTCATCTGTTCTCCCCTTCAGCTGTGGTTATGGTGGAAGTATCCCGAATGGTCACTGCCAAAACCTATCGCTGGCTAGTTATAGTCTGCAGCGGTAAAGTGAAGTCGAACTCGGCGCTCCCACAGGCCACTGAAGGGAGAAGCCGTGAAGAACAGGGCGGCCATTGTCGTAGTCTTGGCGCTGCTTCTGGTGCTCGCTGCTTCCGGGTGTCGCTTTTGCCAGCATGATCGAACGGGTGAGCGTGAACGGCAGCGGCGTCCGGGGAGCGGCGACAGCAGATCGGCCACTATCAGCGGCTATGGCCGCTACGTGGCCTTCGACTCGCTTGCCCCCAATTTGGTCTCGGCGATTTGAACGGCAAGAACGACATCTTCGTGCGCGACCGTTTGGACGGTACGACGGTGCGGGTGAGTGTGAGCAGCGGCGGCGTCGAGGGCAACGACGACGAGCTACCGGCCTACCATCAACGCCGACGGCCGCTATGTGGTCTTTGCATCCGGCGCCAGCAACCTTGTGGCGGGGGATGCCAACGGGTGCGCTGACGTGTTTCTCCGCGACTTGGTGAGCAACACCACCACCCGGGCCAGCGTGGGCAGCGGTGGCGAGGGGAATGAGCACAGTGGCAGCGGGGACATCAACGGCAGCGGCCGCTACGTAGTCTTCTACTCTGGAGCCGACGAATCTGGTCGCCAACGATACGAACGGCCAGTGGGACATCTTCTTGCGCGACATGGTGATGGGCGTCACCTCCCGGGTGAGCGTAGACAGCAGCGGCGTGCAGGTTCACGGCAGCAGCTTCAATCCCTCCATCAGCGCCGACGGCCGTTACGTAGCCTTCGCCTCAGATGCGAGCGACCTGGTCACGCTCGACACCAACGGAGTAAGAGACGTCTTTAGGCCGGGACGTCCTGGCAGGCACGACGACCCGGGTGAGCGTCAAGACCGACGGGGCCCAGGGGAACAACAGAAAGCGACGGTGCCTCCATCAGTGCCGACGGCCGCTATGTGGCCTTCACCTCGAAGGCCACCAACCTCGTGGCGGGGGATACCAACGCAAGAGACGACATCTTCGTCCACGACATGGTGACCGGCGCCACCACGCGGGTGAGCCTGAGCAGTAGTGGAGCCCAGGGGAACGGGCTCAGCAACGAGGTCTCCATCAGCGCCGACGGTCGCTACCTGTGCTTCCAGTCCGAGGCGACCAACTTGGTCCCAGGCGACACCAACGGCGAAATGGACGTCTTTGTCCGCGACCGCACGACGGGCACCACCCGCCGTGTGAACGTAAGCAGCAACGGCACCCAGGGCAACAGCTACGCTGACGACTCCTCCATCAGCCCCGATGGCGGCTACGTGGCCTTCTGGTCTTACGCAGATAATCTCGTCGCCGGGGATACCGGTGATTGGGCCGATGTCTTTGTGGCCCGCCCCCTCGCCTACGCCTCTATTCGTGGCACCGATCGCTACGATACTGCGATCAAACTGTCCCAAGCGGCCTTCCCGGGTGGGCTCGCGTCTGATTGCGGCCTTGTGCTGGCTCCGGGTGAGACTTTCCAGGAGGCCCTTTGTGGAGCGCCTTTGGCGGGTGCGTTCGACGGCCCGGTGCTCCTGACCTATCGGAGTGCCCTCGCCAACAACGTCAAGGCTGAGCTGCAGCGCCTGGCGCCCTCCAACGTGTTTTGCATCGGGATGTCCGACGCAGTGGTGAACGCGGTCGTGGCTGCGCTTCCAGGGACGACAGTGACCGCCATCAACGGCGCCGGAGGCAGCGTCTACGACATGAGCTACAAAGTAGCCAAGGCTCTCGGCGCAAAGTTGGGGGGAGCTATGTTCGGCTCACCTGCCATCATCACGCGGGGAGACGTGTTTCCGGACGCCATCGGGGTTTCTCCCTTGGCCTGCGCAAAGCGTTGGCCCATCCTTCTTACAGAGAGTGGTGGTATCGCCGCCCTGAACGCCAGTGCCGCCGCCGCCCTCAGTGAGTTGGGTCTCGCGAACGCGCTCAAGGTGGGCACCTACGTCACTCTTCCTGCTGGGGTCACCGGGCTTGCCAATCTCTCCGGCGCCGACCGCTATGTCACCAACCGAAACGTGGCCGAGTGGGCCAAGACCAAGGCCGGGCTTGCCTTCACCCACCTCGGCGTGGCCACTGGGGACAAGTTCCCCGACGCCCTTGCTTCCGGCCCCTATCTTGCCAAAGAGGACGGCATTCTGCTCCTGAGCCCGCTCAACGGGCCACTGCCGGCCGTGATCGGCGCCGAGATAACCGCGAATCGCTCGGCCGTGGAGCACGTGACCTTCATCGCTTGCATCGAGCCGGTGATAGGGCAGGTGAAGGCGCTGCTGCCGTAGGCACGGCGTCATCGTCGTCACGATACCCAGTCGGCGTAGGCTACACCTGTGGCTTTCTCCCCTCCACGAAGGTGTTCTTGACCCGCTTCGAGACCAGGAAGTAAGGGATCCAGATGGCGGCCGCCAGCACCGCCCGAAAGATGGAGACCTGCGTCTGGGTGGTCATGGTCTCGGCCACCAAGGGGTAGCCCGCATCTCGTATCGACGACCTGCCGACGGTGAGTATCACGATCGCGTCCAGGACTGTCGTCAAGAGGACGAAGCCGGCTACGCCACCTACGGCCGGTCGCAAACGACACTCATAGTAGAACGTCCCTCCTCCCTTTTGTAGAGAGAAGCCCGGTCGAGATCAGAAGGATCGGGTCGCCGGCCTTCGCGCGTCGCCCGGGGATGTCCCGGCATTGGTATCCTTGGGCAGTCCGGGCGACACATTGTCGGAGGAGGCGTCGTGAACAGTTCGCTGAAGACCATCATCGACACCGTGGCAAAGCTGCTCAAGGAGACCGCTAAGTCAACGGACGAGACCCCTGGGTCAACGGACGAGACCGGCTCCACCACCGAGCAGGAGCCGAAGCAGGCTACGACATCGACGAAGAAGGAGTCGCCGTCCTCGAAGAAGAAGGCCACCAAAGAGGAAGCGAAGACGGCCAAGAAGACCGCCAAGACCGCAAAGCAGGCCGTGAAGAAGGCCAAGCAGGAGACGAAGTCGGCCAAGCAGGCCGCCAAGAAGGCGAAGCAAGAGGCGAAGAAGGCCAAGCAGGTCGCCAAGAAAGCCAAGCAGGACGCCAAGAAGGCGAAGAAGGCCGCGGCGGAGAAGAAGTCGGCCAACAAGACGGCGAAGAAGACGGCTAAGAAGACGGCGAAGAAGAAGTCTTCGACCAAGAAATCCGCAGCCTCGCGCAAGGGCAACCACAAGAAACACTAGAGGGATGAGAGCAGTCGCGTCAACGGAGCCGATCCAGAGCGGGGGCCGCCGCCCCTTCGCGGTGCTCGTGGCCGCGGTCCTGCTGGCGCTCGTCGTTTCCGTCTTCCTGTTCGCCCATCCCGGCGCTGCCCAGGCCACCGGTGTGGCCTACACCAGCCTGCGCGGCACCGACCGCTACGACACGGCCACGAAGATCTCCAAGGCCATGTATCCGGCAGGCCTACCGGCCGGAGCTGGTTTGGTGCTTGCTCCTGGTGAGACGTTCCCCGAGGCCCTGTGCGGGGCGCCGCTCGCGGCCGCGTATGGGGGCCCGGTGCTGCTCACTCCTAGCGTGGGACTCAACAACGGGGTGCGCGCCGAGATGCTTCGGCTGTTGCCGGCGCAGGTTATCTGCGTCGGGCTCTCGCAGACAGTGGTCGCCCAGGTAGAAGCTGCAATGGGGCCCGGGGTGGAGGTCACGGCCATCAACGGAACCGACGTCTACGACCTCAGCTATCGGGTAGCCAAGGCCCTGGGCGCCAAGGTCGGGGACTTGAGCGGCGCCACGGCCGTCATCGCCCCCGGCTATGCGTTCGCCGACGTCATGGGCGCGTCGCCGCTGGTGTGCGCCAATCGGTGGCCTGTGCTGCTGACCGATGGTCCCACCGGCGCTCTGCACGCAAGCGCCGTGAAGGCTCTCACCGAACTGTCCATCTCTCGGGCCATCAAAGTGGGCACCTATGCGGTCCTGCCGGCTTGGCTGACGGGACTGGCCAACCTCTCGGGCTCCGACCGCTATGCCACCAACGTCAACGTGGCCGAATGGGGCAGAGCCCACGGCGGTGTGACTTTTGCTCACGTGGGTCTCGCCACGGGGGACAAGTTTCCCGATGCGCTGGCGGCTGGACCCTATTTGGCGGTGGGTGGCGGCTTGCTGCTGCTGAGTCCGCTGTCTGGGCTGCCGGCGGTCATCAGGGGAGAGTTGGCGGCCAACGATCCGGCGGTCGCTCACGTGTCGTTCGTGGCCATGATCAGGCCGGTCACCAGCCAGGTGAAGGGTCTACTCTCCGACTTGGTCTTCGATGCCACCTCGGCCATGGACCGTCTCTACCAGTTGTCGGTGGTGATCGGCCCGCGCAAGGGCGGGTCGGAAGCGGAGTGGGCCGCAGCCCAGTACGGAGTGGACTATCTCACCGGTCTGGGGTACTCGCCTACCGTCATGGATGTTCCCCTCCCCAACGGCACCACCTCGCACAACGTCATTGCGGTGAAGCCGGGCACCTCTCCGCTGACGATCATTGTGGGCGGGCATATGGACAGCAAAGTCAGCAGCACCGTCGCTTCACCCGGAGGCAACGACAACGGCTCGGGCTCGGCCACGGTGCTCGAGTTGGCCCGTGCTCTCAAGGACACCACCCTGGTCCCGACTGTGGTCTTCATATTGTTCGGTCAAGAAGAGACCGTCTTCGGCAACACTGACGATCATCACTGGGGTTCACGCAGGTACGTCGCTACGATGACCGCCGAACAGCGAGCCGACCTGGTGGGCATGATCTCGCTGGACATGGTGGGCAATGGGCAGTTCTTCTACTACCGGAGCATGGAGAGGGGGCCTCGCGCCCTGCGTGACCTTATGCAGGCGTATGCGGGCGCAGTGGGGGCGAAAATCTCGTATCTCAAGGATTCGTCGCGAACCGGAAACAGCGACCACGAGTCGTTCGAGTCGGCGGGCTTCCCGGCGGCTTGGCTGGAGTGGCGGGAGGACCTCGCCTACCACACCGCCGGCGACACCTACGCACACTGCAGCGCGGCCTGCGTGGAGAGGGCGGGCAAGTTCGCGCTAGGTTTCCTTGCCGACCTCGACGTGGGCGATCTCTACAATCTGAGGGCTGCCAAGTACTGAGCCGGACTGGGGCGGCGCACTGCCGCGCCGGAGTCCCCAGACGGCAAGCAGGCTGAGGGCTGCTACTACCAGCACCATGCCCGCGATCTCAGCCCGACTCAGCTTCTCGTGGAGCTGCAGCCAGGAGAAGAGGACCCCGAAGACGGGAGCACCAAGCGTTCCTATGCCGGCGATGTTGGCCGGCAGAGCGTTGAGCACATACAGCCAGATGAGGGAGCCGAGTGCGGTGCCTATCAGGATGCTGAAGATCAAAGACAAGATGAAAGTGCTATTCCAGTGGATGCTGTCTCCCGGCATCAGGGCTCCGAGGATCACCAACGGGATGGAACTCAGCAGGATCTGCCATGCAGTGAAGGAGAGCAGGTCGACTTTGTGACGCTTCCTCAATACCTTGGCGACCACGGCTCCTGCCGCGAAACACACAGCCCCCGCCAGAGTCAGCAGGCTGCCAAGCACGCCGCGCAGGTGCCAGGGTTCGATGATCAGCACCAGCCCCACTAAGCCGACAACCACGGACAGCCACTGCATCCCCCTCAGGCGCTCCCCAAGAGCCAACCAGGCCATCAGAAGAAGCCAGAACTGCCAGGTGTTCGCAAGCATGGCAGTGTGACCGGCGCCCCCGGCGACGAGGGCGGCCGAGGTCAAGCCTACGAAGCCGCTGCCCTGTAGCACTGCGACGACAGCGGTGAGTGCTGGCGCCTTCGGCCGCAAAGGCCGACCCGTCAGCGGCAGAAGCGCGAGCATAAGGAGGCCTGCCGGGAGGCTTCGCACCGCCGCGAAGACGAAGGCGCTACTGTTGACGACCCCGAGCTTGCCGGGTACCCACGAGTAGCCCCATATCAGGGCCAGCAGAGCGAGGGCAAAAACCGGCAGGTAGCGAGACGACCGCATCAATGCCTCCACCGCGGATTCGTGTCAGAAAGGGAGCGCTGCATCGCGCCATTCTATCGCCTGTGTCTACTCATGGGCCTGCCGCGATGCTAATGTAGCCGTACCGGCTCCGGGCGGGGTCAGGTGAGTCCAAGGTGCCTGCGACAAGGGGAACGCACGTGAAGATCAGAGCGGCTGTCCTACGCGAAGTCAACAAGCCCTACAGCATCGAGGAGCTGGAACTCGACGATCCTCATGCCGGACGAGGCTCTGGTCAAGTGGCTCTACACCGGTTATTGCCACAGCGATCTCAGCAACCTGACGGGCCGTATCACCATGGCGCTGCCTCTGGTCGCCGGTCACGAGTGTGCCGGGGTGGTGGAGAAGGTCGGCGAGGGAGTGACCAAGGTCAAGGTGGGCGATCACGTGGTCGGCACGTGGATGATCCCCTGCGGTCAGTGCCCTGAATGCCGGCGCGGCCTAGGCAACGTCTGCACGGGCAACTTCACGCACTTCGTGTCGGGCACCATGCTCGACGGCACCTCCCGCCTCAGGGACGCCAAGGGCAACACCGTCCTGCACGGCAACTTCGTTTCGGGCTTCTCCGACCACACGGTGGTTCCCGAAGGCGGATTGGTGCCCATAAAGAAGGACGTTCCCCTCGATTGGGCCTGTCTTATGAGCTGCTGCATCCCCACCGGATGGAGCGCTGTGACCAAACTTGCCAACGTAGTGCCCGGCGACAAGGTGGCGGTGTGGGGCCTAGGCGGCGTGGGCCAGAACACCCTACGCGCGGCCAAGATGCGCCAAGCCAACCCCCTCATCGCGATCGACCTAGAAGAGTCCCGGCGCGGCATCGCCATGGAGCTGGGCGCGACGCACTTCATCTGCAACTCTAAGGAAGATCCCGTACCCATCATCAAGGAGCTCACCGGCGGGGGCCTGGACTTCGCGTTCGAGTGCTCCGGCAATCCCGGCGCCATCGAACAGGCGGTCTGGACGCTGGCCATGGCCGGCAAGCTGATGGTGCTCGGCATCATGGCCCAGGACGAGGTGGCGAAGATCCCCTTCACCTTACATGATCCTGCAGCAGAAGTCCATCATGACCGGGCTGTACGGGTCGGTGGCGGTGCAGGACGACATTCCCAAACTGTGCGACGTCGCAATGACCGGCGACATGAAGCTCGACAAGATCATCCAGGGCCAGTTCAAGGCTAGAGCAGCTGAACGACATCGCCGAGAGGATGGAGCGGCGGCAGCTGGGCGGTCGCTGGGTCTGCGAGTGGGACTGACAGGACTAAGCCCCTTATGACGGAGGGGATACGTGGACACGACCCAAAACGACGTTTGGAGCACCGCTCCTAGCACCGACAGTGCCGACGAGCCGGCGATCCTCGAGGAGATCGAAGTCGAGGACCTGGCCGTGGACGGCATCTGTGGCGTCTATTGACAGACCCGAGTCTGTTGAACCAACCGCAGGCGCCGAGCGCGTCGACGGCGACGGCCACGCCGGCGGCGCTGTTGCGGCCGTCCAATACCTGGTGCCCGACTGGGTGCGGGTGCAGGCGCGAGAGCTTCGGGCTGCTCTTCTACGACACCCGGTCGACGAAGCTGACCTTTGTGCGCTCGGGCGACAGCCTGGAGGCGCCGCCCTTCATGGGCCCCCGGCGCGCGCTGGAGATAGGCCCCGCAGCCGGTGGACGAAGCCCGGCGCTGGCGCGTCTGCTCCAGGATCTCGTGGCCAAGGGGTTGATCGTTGCCGCCGAGGTCTGAGCCGGCGCTCAGCGCCCTCCGGCTCCGCGCGCCGGTCAACGTCACTTGGGAGATCACCGAGGCGTGCAACCTCAGCTGTAGTCACTGCCTGTCGGCGGGCCTGCGGGCGCAGGGACAGGGCGAGCTCGACCTGGAGCAGTGCCGCGCTCTCGTCGACGAGTTGGCGCGCATGCAGGTGTTCCAGGTGAACTTCGGGGGCGGGGAGCCGTTCCTGCGCGACGACTTCTTGGACATCCTGGACTATGCCCAGCGGCGA
Organism: uncultured Actinomycetes bacterium; assembly: GCA_963784835.1. GTDB lineage: Bacteria > Actinomycetota > Thermoleophilia > RBG-16-64-13 > RBG-16-64-13 > RBG-16-64-13. The sequence goes on from CAWASM010000007.1 coordinate 93,264, forward strand.
GGCATTACCACCTGTGTGAGCACCAACGGCACGCTTCTGACGGACGCGCTGGTGGATGCGCTACTGGAGATGCGCGCCCGTCTACCTGCAGGTGAGCCTCGATGGGGCTCGGGCCGAGACCAACGACGCCATCCGTGGCGCGGGGACCTTCGCCCGCATCCTCGCCGGCATCGAGCTACTGTGCGAGCGGAGCTACCCCGACTTCAGCCTGAACATGGTGGTGACTCGCTGAACGTGGGCGAGATAGCGGAGTTTGACCGGCTGGCCCGGCGCTACGGCGCCAAGACGCGCCTGTCGCGCTTTCAGGCCTTCGGGAGCCGGGTGCGGCACCTGGGAGGACTACCGGCTGACGCGTGAGCAGTTGTTGGAGCTGTCAGCCTTTCTGGGCGACCACCCGGGGATCCTCACCGGCGACTCGTTCTTCGCTCTCACGCCTGAGAGTCGGAGGGCGCTGGGGCTGAACATGTGTGGCGCGGGCAAGATGACCTGCGCAGTGGCTCCCGACGGCAGCGTCTACCCCTGCGCCTTCCTGTGCGATCCCGCGTTCTACTGCGGCAACGTCACCGAGGAGCCGCTGGCGGCGATGTTCGCCTCGTCGCCGGTGCTGGAGCGCTTCCGCGAAGCTGGAGGTGGAGAGCTGCCGGGGCTGCGACCGCTTCTCTGTCTGCCACGGCGGCTGCCCGGCGGTGGCGTATTTCCTCACCCAGTCCATGGGCCTTCCGGATCCGGAGTGCCTGCGCGCGGCTGCGGGCGGCGGGGCAGACGGGCCACCGCGCGCCGACGTCCCGCGGCGGCGCCCGCGCCTACGCCCGCGCTGAAGTCCGGCGGTCTGTCCGTCAAGGAGGTCTTCTAGGTCATGCAGTTCCCGCATCTGTTCAGCCCCCTCGCCATCGGCCGGGTGACCGTAGCCAACCGCATCTCGTTCTCAGCGCACCTGACGAACCTGGCCAAAGACGAGCTGCCCTCGGAGGCGCTGGCGCACTATCTGGCCGCCCGAGCCCGGGGCGGGGCGGGCCTCATCATCACCGAGGAGCAGTCGGTGCATCCCACCGACCGGGCCTACGAGCACCTCATCGAGGCCTTCAGGCCGGAGGTCATCCCCGGCTACAAGCGGCTCACCCGGGCGGTGCACGAGTACGACACCCGCATCTTCGCCCAGCTCAACCACAACGGGCAGCAGTGCAGCGGCAGCCTGTCGCGGTTGCCGGTTTGGGCGCCCTCGGCGGTGCCCGACGTGCTCTACCGCGAGACGCCCAAGGTCATGGAGATCGAGGACATCAACGAGGTGCAGGCGTATTTCGCCAAGTCGGCGGTGCACGTGCGCGAGGGCGGCTTCGACGGGGTGGAGCTGCAGTTCGGGCACAGCTCGCTGGTGCGGCAGTTCATGTCGCCGCTGACCAACTACCGGGGCGACGAGTACGGGGGCGAGTTCGAGAACCGGCTGCGGTTCGCCTTGGAGACCATCGCGGCCGTGCGCGAGGCGGTGGGCGCCGACTTCACCCTGGGCGTGCGTCTGTGCGCCGACGAGATGATCCCCGGGGGGCTGACCCTGGACGACGCCAAGCAGATCGCCCAGCGCCTGCAGACCACGGGGCAGCTGGACTACTTCAACCTCACCGCTCGCCACCTTCTACAACCTGTACCTGGTGGGCGGGCCCATGCACATGCCGCTGGGATACGCGGTGCCGCTGGCGGCGGGCATCAAGGAAGTGGCGACGCTTCCGGTCTTCGCCACGGGGCGCATCAACGACCCGGCTCTGGCCGAGCGGGTGCTGGCCGAGGGCCAGGCCGACATGATAGGCGTGGTGCGCGGCCAGATCGCCGACCCCGACTGGGCCGTCAAGGCCCGCGAGGGCCGCACCGAGGAGATCCGCTACTGCATCGCCTGCAACCAGAACTGCTACGGCCGGGTGGGGCTGAACAAGACCATCGGCTGCGTGCAGAACCCCTCTGTGGGCCGCGAAGCCACCGAGGGCGAGCATCACCTGCGGCCGGCCCTGCGCAAGAAGCGGGTGATGGTGGTAGGCGGAGGCCCGGCGGGCATGTGGGCGGCCAAGATCGCCACTCTGCGCGGCCACGAGGTCACCCTCTATGAGAAGGGCGCGGAGCTGGGCGGCCAGGTGCTGCTTGCTGCCAAGGGCGCCGGCCGGGAGGAGTTCGGCGTGATCGTTCGCAACGAGCGCAACCAGTTGGCTCATCTGGGCGTGCCGGTGGAACTGGGCGTCGAGGTGACCCCGGAGCTGGTCGCGGCGAAGAATCCCGACGCGGTGATAGTAGCCACGGGGTCGCGTCCCAAGCTGGTACCGGTGGCCGGAGCCGACGGCGAGGACATTTTCAACGTATGGCAGGTGTTGAGCGGCGAAGCCGAACTGGGGCAGAAGGTGCTGCTGATCGACTACGACGGCCACCATCAGGCCACGGCGACCGCCGAGCTACTGGCCGAGCTGGGCAAGACGGTGCACGTGGTGACCTCGAGTCTGTTCGTGGGGTCCGATCTGGGGCCGTCCCAGGACCTGTATCTCACGCGGCAGCGCCTGCTCCAGAAGGGGGTCACCTTCACCTCCGACTTCGCGGTGATGGAGATCAAAGGCACCGACATCCACGGCTTCAACGTGTACTCGAACGTCTGGGATACGCTCGGCGGCTACGACAGCATCGTCACGGCCATGGGCAACGACGCCTACGACGGCCTGTACCTGGCCTGAAGGGAACGGTGGCCGAGCTCTACCGCGTGGGCGACTGCGTTGCGCCCCGCAAGGTCGACATGGCCATCCACGAGGGCTACATGGCGGGCAAAAGAGTGTGAGCACCGCCGCCGACAGCACGGGCGCTCCCAGGGCGCTGCTGCTGGTCCTGGAGCCCGCCGGCGAGGGGGGCGCTTCAGCGCCGCCGCATCTCGTGGCCGAAGGGGCGCGGCTGGCGGCCGAACTGGGGGTGGAGCCGCAGCTGGTGACCTGGGAAGCGCGCGGCGAGCTCGATGTCGATGCGCTCGTGGCGGCTATCTCCGTGGTCGCGGAGGCGGCTACGAACCCTTGGCTGTGCTTCTGGCTCACACCGACCTCGGCCGCCACTTGGCGCCGATGGTGGCGCACCGTCTGGGGTCCGGGGCCGTCATCGGCTGCAGTGACGTGCTGGTGTGCGACGGCGCGCCGGTCTTCGTGAAGCCCGTCTATGGCGGTTGGCTGGAGCAGGAGATCGAGCCCGCGCCCGGGTCCGTCCCGGTGGCGACGATCGACCTTGACGGGTTGGCCGCGCCGGAATCCCCGCCGGCCGACCTGCCGGAGCCGGAGGTGTTGGAGATCGCCGGTGCCGCGACGTCCTCCGTCCGCAGCCTGGAGCTCATCCCGCCGGATGTTCGCACGGTCGATCTCGTCCACGCAAAACGCATCGTGGCCGCGGGATCGGGGAGCGCGAGCGACTCACTGCTGGCAGCGGCACGGGAATTGGCCGACCTGCTCGACGGCTCTGTTGGCGCCACCCGGCCGGTTGTGGACGACGGGCGCTTGCCCAAGGAGCGGCTCATCGGGCAGACGGGCCGGACGGTGACCCCGGATCTCTACCTGGCTCTGGGCATCTCCGGCTCGCCGCACCACATGGCGGGCGTTCAGAAGGCGGGCAAGATCTTGTCCATCGATCGGGACACGCGCGCACCCATCTTCCAGTTCTCAGATGTGGGCTATGTCGCCGACCTGGAGGACGTCCTGCCGGCGCTTGTCCAGAAGATCAAGGAGTACCGCGATGCCTCCGGCAGCGCCGAATAGCCCGGTGGCCAACTCGGGCGCCACGACGCCCGGCGCGTTCGACGCCGTCGTCGTTGGCGCGGGCCCGGCCGGCACCAGCGCGGCTCTGGCTCTGGCGCGTGGCGGGGCCAAGGTCCTGCTGCTCGAGCGGGGCGAGTACGTGGGCGCCAAGAACATGTTCGGCGGCATGATCGCCTATTGTCCGGCTCCGGAGCAATTGGTTCCCGGCTTCTGGGAGCGGGCTCCCTGGGAACGAGCCGTGACCAAGCGCACCCTTTCGATAGTCGGCGGAGATTCGTCCACCTCACTCGTCTTCCAGGCGAGGTCCGAGTCCAACAAGCCGTCGGTGGGCGCCGGTTCGACTTCCGACCGGTCGCTGACCGGGTTCACCCTATTCCGACCGCAGTTCGATCGCTGGTACGCGGAGCAGGCTGTCGCTCAGGGGGTGACGTTGCTGACCGGCTGCCGGGCGGAGGGCCTCGTCATGCGGGACGGAGCCGTGCGGGGAGTGCGGGTGACCGGAGTGGATGACATCGTCGAGGCGCCCTTGGTGGTCGCCTGCGACGGCACCCTGTCGTTCTTGGCCCAGGAAGCCGGCCTGCACAAGGGCTTCAAGCCGGAGCAGGTGGCTCTGGGCGTGCGGGCCCTCTACGCGCTTACAGAGGAAGAGGTGAACGAGCGCTTCGGCCTGAGCGGCCGGGAGGGCGCTACGCACGAGTTCCTGGGCTGCACCGAAGGGGTGCGCGGAGGAGGGTTCATCTACACACAGACCGAGACACTGTCGGTGGGCGTCGTGGTGCACCTGGACTCCCTGAAGGCGCAGCAGATCCCGCCCTATGAGCTGCTGGAGCGCTTCGTCGCGTCGACACCCGTGGCGCATCTTTTGCGGGGCGCGCGGTTGGTGGAGTATTCGGCGCACCTGTTGCCCGAAGCGGGAATGAAGATGGTGCCCAAGCTTTGCACGGCGGGCCTGCTGGTGGCCGGCGACGCCGCCGGTTTCTGCTACACCAACGGCCTGACCCAGGAGGGGATGAACCTGGCCATGAGCTCGGGGATGATCGCCGGCCGGGTAGGCGGCGAGGCCCTGGCGGCGGGCGACCTCTCCGCGTCGCGTCTGGCCCGGTATGGGAAGGAGCTCAAGCAAGAGCTTCGTGCTCCGCGACCTGGCCACGTGGGGGAGGGCGATCGACTTCATGCACCACGACCGGCTGTTCACCGACTATCCCAAAGTGGTGAGCGCGCTCATGGAGGATGTCTACCGCTCGGAAGGCGACCCCAAGAAGAGGATCTTGAAGCTCGGCCGCCGAGCTTTGAGCAACGTGCTGCCGCTGCGGCGCCTTGTCGCCGACGCGACCCGGATAGGGAGGGGATGGCTGTGATAGTCGACGAGCTGTTCGACCTGGTGAGCTACCGCATCCATCCCGAGGCGCACATCGTCCTGAAACCGGATGTCTGTCAGGGATGCACTCACCGCGCCTGCACCTTCTCGTGCCCGGCCCGCTGCTACACCTGGAGCGAGGAGCGGGAGCGGGTGGAGTTCGCCTACGAGTCTTGCCTGGAGTGCGGCACTTGCCTGCTGGTCTGCGACCTCGGATCGGTCGATTGGCACTATCCCCATGGAGGATATGGTGTTCGGTTCCGGCTTACATAGGGGCGCGGTCCCGGCCGCGGCGACCCCACGGGCCGCCGGCCCTGGAGGCGCCCGATGAAGGTGCTGGTCTTCTTGGAGATCGGCGCCGACGTGCGCATCCCGCCGGAGCGCGACCCGCGCAGCGGTCGCGTGCGCGAGGAGTGGCTGGTGCGCGAGCTCGATCCGGGCAGCGCCCGCGCGCTGGACCTAGCCCTAGGGCTCAAAGCGACGCGGCCCGGCACCGAGGTCACGGCTGTTCATCTCGGTCCCCCCGCCGCCGAGCCCTGGCTCCGCCAGGCGCTGGCGCGGGGCTGCGACCGGGCGGTGCGCGTGTGGGATGCCGAGGTCGCCGAAGTCCACTCCGCCGGCAAGGCCGTGGTCTTGGCCGCCGCCGCGCAGGCGGCCGGCTTCGACCTGGTCTCGACCGGGGCCTGCGGGGTGCTCGACGCCTCCGGTCAGTTCGGGGTGTTGCTGGCTGCGAATCTGGGCGTCGACGCGGTGACTCAAGTCGTCGAGATCGCCGCGCGCGACGGCGCGATGGCCGAAATCACGCGTGGTCTGGATCGAGGCTTCCGCGAGCGGGTGGAAGTGAAGTTACCGGTAGTGGCGACAGTGGCCGCCGCTCCGGCCGGTGACGCCTCCGGGCCGCCGGATATCCCTGCCAGTGCGCTGCTCGCCGCCCAAAGCGCGGAGATCCCGGTCTGGGAACTTGCCGACCTGGGCGTTCCCCTTGACCGAGTGCGGCGTGCCGATGAGACTCTGCGCTTCGGCCGGCCCGGGCCTGTGCGTCCGCGGCTTCGTCCTATCGCTGCGCCCGATTCTGCGCTTCCTGCGTTCGAGCGCGTCCTCAAGCTAGTGCAGGGCTCGGTTCGGCGCCGCGAGGGCCGCGTCGTCCAGAAGCCCGCGGAGGAGATCGTGGAGGAGGTCTTCCGTACCCTCAAAGACGAGGGTTGGCTGGATCACCTCCGCAGTCGCGACCGGCCGTGATCCCGCTGCAGTATCGGCTGCGTGACGCGGTGCGGCTCGAACCGGGCACCGCCGGCGCTTGGCGAGTCATCTGCGAGTCGCCCCTGAGTGTCCTGACGGTCAACGAGGCCGCGGCCCGGCTTCTCAAGCGGGTCCGCCACGCTACGTCGGTAGCCGACCTCGCTGCCGGTTTCAGCATGGCCGAGGAGCGTGTCTTCGTCCTGTGCGAGGAGTTCCGCAGGCGGGGGATCCTCGAAGTCGGGCGGACCCCTGGCGACCCCGCTTATGCCCCGACGGTGACCGTGATTGTTCCGACTCTCGACCGCGCGGCCGATCTGGACGACTGTCTGGCGGCGCTCGGAGGCCTGAGCTATCCCCGTGACCGGCTTGAGCTGATCGTCGTGGACGATGGCTCCGCCGACGCGGCCGCGATTGCGGAGGTCGTCGCCGACCACGGCACCAGATTGCTGGTCAACGAGCAGAATCGAGGCCAGTCCTACTCGCGCAACCGCGCGGCAGCGGAGGCGACGGGGGAGATCCTAGCCTTCATCGACAGCGATTGCGTGGCCTCGACGGGTTGGCTCCACGAACTTACGCCCTACTTCGCCTGGGACCAGGTCGGAGCGGTAGGTGGCCGCACCACTGGGTACTACTCCGAGTCGTCGGTGGACAGATATGAGGCGGTGGCTTCCCCGCTCGACATGGGTCGGCACCTGCGCCTGGAGGCACGCAGCAGTGACACGTTCTACGTCCCCACCTGCAACCTGCTCGTGCGCCGCTCGGCTTATCAAGCCCTGGGTGGGCTGCGCGAGGACCTCCGTATGGGCGAGGACGTGGACTTCTGCTGGCGCTTGCGCGCCCAGCGTCACTACCTGGTCTACGCGCCCAAAGGCGTCGTGAGGCACAAGCACCGCAGCAGCCTGCTCCCGATGCTGCGCCGGCGAGCCGGCTACGGTAGCTCCGAAGCCGGGCTGTACGCGCTCCATCCCGACAAGCGTAAGCGCTTCCCCTTGGAGCCGGCCCCGCTGGCGACTGTGGCGCTGCTGTCGGCCGCGGTGATAGCCCGGCGGCCCCGTGTGCTGGCAGCCTGTCTGACGCCGCTTCTCTGGGACGTGGCCCGTCGCACTCAGCATCTTCGCGAAAACGAGGTGGACCTACCGGCGCAACGCGTGCTGCTCTCCGTGGTTCGCGGCCATCTTTCGATGCTCTACTTTGTGTACTTCCACTTGGTGCGCTACTACCTGGCGCCGCTAACCGCCGCCGGGGTCGTCTCCCGGGGCGCACGCCGGTTCACTGCGCTGGCAGCGCTGTACGCGGGAACGGTCGACTATGTCACCAAGCGCCCCCGTCTTGGATACCTCGGCTACTTGGGCTACTACCTGGCGGAGCATTCCGCGTATCAGGCCGGAGTCGTCGCTGGGTGCGTCCGAGCAGGGGCCTTCCGGTCGTATCAGGTGGCCATGGAGCGAGGCCGTTCCTAGGAGGAGGAGGTCATGGGACCATCCCTTGGCGCCGCAGGAGCGGTATCTGGCACTCGGATGGCTACCGGGTTTCCAGGGCTGCCTTGCCGGTTCAAAGCCAGTATCCCCACTGCGATGCAAAGGGGGCGGTCCCTAGCCTGAAGGGGCGGGCCTGGTCCAACACCTTGCGCACCATTCTCGCCAGAGCCTCCGGGGTGAAGGGTTTCTCCAGGAAGTTGACCCCCTCATCCAGCCGGCCGGCATGGACGATGGCGTTACGCGGGTAGCCGGACATGAACAGAATCGGCAGTTCCGGTCGTGCGGCCCGAACGGCCCGGGCCAAGTCGTCGCCTTGAAGGGCACCAGAAAGCGTCACATCGGTAAGCAGGAGATCGATCGGATACTCGCCTCGCTCAAGAGCTTCAAGCGCTTCGGCGGCCGAGCCGAAAGCCAGCGTCGTGTAGCCCGCCCCGCCCAGAATCCGTTCGATGAGACTGCGCAGAGCCGCCTCGTCCTCGACTACCATGACGGTCTCGCTGCCCCGCGCGGACTCGCGAGGCGGGATGACGATCTCTGCCGGGATGTCCGATTGGGTCGCGCGGGGCAGGTACACCTTGAAGCTGGTGCCTTGGCCCGGCTCGCTGTAGACAGAGACGCTCCCGTTGCTCTGTCTGACTATGCCGTAGACAGTGGCCAGGCCCAGGCCGGTGCCCGCGCCCGGAGCTTTGGTGGTGAAGAACGGCTCGAAGACGCGCTCACAGGTGGCTTCATCCATGCCTACCCCGGTGTCGGAGACCGAGAGCATGACGTAGCTGCCAGGGATTGCCTCGGGATGGGTGCGGCAGTACTCCTCGCCCAACTCGACGTTGGCGGTCTCCAGGGTCAAGCGGCCTCCGGAGACCATGGCGTCTCGAGCATTCACGGCCAGGTTCATGATCACCTGTTCGAACTGATGGACATCGGCTTCCACGTAACCCAGGTCGGGGTCCTTGAAACTAGCCAGATCGATGTTCTCGCCCAGGGTGCGGCGCAGAAGAGGCTCCATCCCGGCAAGGACCTCGTTGAGCGATACTACCGTGGGCCGCAGAGCCTGGCGGCGGGAGAAGGCAAGGATCTGCTTGGTAAGGGCGCTGGCCCGCTCTCCAGCGAGTTTGATCTGCTCGACGTCGGGACGTACCTCCTCAACAGAAGAGGCCCCACTGGTAAGTATCATGTCGCTGTAGCCCAAGATGGCGGTAAGCAGGTTGTTGAAGTCGTGAGCGATGCCCCCGGCCAGCTGGCCTACCGCTTGCATCTTCTAGCTCTGGCGGAGTCTGCTCCTCGCTTTGCCGCAGCGCCTCTTCGGCCTGCTTGCGCTCGGTGATGTCGCGGCATACGCCCAGCACCGCGTAGGGCTGCCCATCCCGCAAGAGGACGGAGGCCTTGGTCTCCACGTCAACATACTCGCCGGTCTTGTGCTTGAGTCGGAACTCGTTGGGCGTCTTCTGACTCCCCGTTTCTCTCAACTCGGCAATGATTCCAAGAGCCCTAGCCACCTGGGCATCGTCCAGCAACGAGGCAAAAGTCAAGTGAGAGATATCTTCATGCTCGTAACCGAGAAGCTCAAGTGCCGCGGGGTTGGCATCGAGGAACCGCCCCTCGAAATCAAGCAAGTAGACGCAGTCAACGGAGGCAAAGAGGGCTTGGTAGCGTTCCACGGCAAAGAGGAATGGGCTGCATGAGAAAGCTCACCCAGTTCGGCGGCCATGCGGCTGTCGGTCGACGAAGCGACGGGGACGGCGACGCCATCCTTGCCTGCCGCAAGCGAACTATATAGGTGATATCAGAGTTTACCGCGGATCTCACCGCTCCCTCGTTCGAGGCGGCGTTTCCAGCATTGATTCGGTGGGAATGCTTGCCTAGGGCAGCGCCGGAGGATGGGGGTATGAAAGTGACCGCTGAAGAGAGTGCCACCCAGAGGAGTGGCCAAGAATCTGGGCGAAAGAAGGACGGGCTGCCAAAAGGGGGCGGTCGACGTCGAAGCGAGCCCCAGACGCTTCAAACAGCCTACCGCCCTTGAAGTCCGGGACCTCCACGTGAGCTATGGCCCCGTTAGGGCTGTCGACGGGGTCACCCTGGAGATCAGAGAGGGTGAGATCTTCGGCCTTCTCGGTCCCAATGGGGCGGGCAAGACAACCACGCTCAGCGCCATCGAGGGACTGCTCAGGCCGGATGCCGGCTCGATTCTCATCGACGGCATCGACATACAGAAGGATCCTCTGGTCGCCAAGGCGCAGATGGGGGTCCAGTTACAGTCCACCGGGTTTCATCCCGATCTTAGCGTCAGGGAGATCGTGCAACTTTACGCCGGGCTCTACGGCGTGGAGATATCGCCGAGCCAGGCTCTCGACGCCCTGGCGGGGCTCGGTCTCGAGCAAGAGGGCTCCCGGCGAGTGAATCAACTCTCCGGCGGTCAGAAACAGCGGCTCTCTCTCCTCATCGCCACCATTCATGAACCGATCATTGTGCTCCTTGACGAACCCACGGGTGGCCTCGATCCGCAAGGCTCGACGCCAGCTCTGGGAACGCATCGAGCAGATGAGGACAGGTGGCCGCAGCATCCTTCTCACCACGCACTCGATGGAGGAGGCTCAGGCCGTGTGCGATCGGGTGGCGATCATGGATCACGGCAAGATTCTCACGACCGACACGCCAGCCGGTCTCATCAAGAAGCACCGAAACGACCCTCGGGTTCGCGCCGTGGCTCACGGCCGGGTGACCCTCGACGATGTGTTCATCGGCCTGACAGGGGCGGATATCCGTGAGTAGCCAGGACCTTACCCCGTCGCCCCTGCCGGCCACGAGGCAGAGTCGGCCACTCCCGGCGAACGCTCGATCGGCGGCTCCCCAAACTCAGCCCTCCGTCCCGCAGGCTCACCTTGCGTTCGCTACTTCGGGCCGACTTCGTCAGCCAGGCACGAAACGCGCGCTCGCTACTGGGGACCTTGGTCCTTCCTGTGGTCTATGTCGTTTTGCTGTCCACCGGCAAGCGCGCCGTGGCACTGGGCGGCCCCAAGTTTGGCGTTGCTTCGTCCCTGGTGGGGGGCATGGGCCTTATTGCCGTTGCGGGATACTCACTCACCTTGGCCCGGCACCGGGAACTCGGCGTCTTTCAGCGGATGCGGGTCGCCCCGATCCCCACCTCGGAGATCATGGTCAGCCGAATCATCGTACAAGTCGCAGCGATGCTCGGCATGGCGATTATCGTACTGGCGGTCGCGGTCATCGGGTTTTCGGTGTACTTGAGCGTGGGGGCCTGGCTTCTCACTCTCGCTATGGTCGTCATCGGCGGCGCCGAGTTCCTTGGCATCGGGCAAGCTATCGTCGGCCTCATCCGATCCTCTGAGACGGTACGAGCCGTTGCCCCGGTAGTCTTCATCCCCCTGTTCGTGCTCAGCATCTTCAGCCACCTGGACGTGCTCGGTTCGACCTTGGAAATCGTGTCGCGCTGGTCACCGGGTGGAGTCGTCGCCACGATTCTCGTCGCAGCCATGCAGCCCAGCACCTGGACGCTGCAAACTTGGGGAGCGTTGGCCGCGACCGTCGGGTACACGGTGCTCTTTGCTGGTATCGGCATCAGGTGGTTCAAATGGACGAGCCGATGAATCGGCCGAACGGGAAGCAGGAGCCACGGGGCTCCAGCGACCGTTGTCCTGGGACGAACATACGGAGGAAAGAATGCTACTCATAGGCATCATCTTGACAGTCACCGGTTTCATCGCGCTTGCAACTGGGCTGCTGAGGGGTAAGGGCAACCTGAACTTATCGCGAAAGGCCACCCTGACCGTCGGGACAGTCTTGCTCGTGGTCGGGGTGGCACTCTTGGTGGTGGCATTGGTTTAGCCGCAGCATACCATCGGTTGTCGGCCGCGGCGAATGCGACCTCCAACAGCTCAGGACGGAAGGTCAGACAGCATGCGGGGGAGCAAAGACTATGCTTGCGCTCAAGCCGCGCGAAAAGGGGGGGGCGAGGCACTCGTGACCCAGCTATGCGCGAAGGGGACCGTCCCAGAAGGTGTTATTCGTTTGGTTGACCCGCCCGGCGCGGTAGCATGCATGATGGTACAGCGACGACCATGAAGCGGAGCGAACATGAACGTGATCGCACTGAACGGAAGCCCTAGAAAGGCTTGGAACACCGGCACCATGCTGCAGAACGCGCTCGACGGCGCCGAAAGCGTGGGAGCGCGGACGAAGATGGTGCATCTGTACGACCTCACCTACCAGGGGTGCACGAGCTGCTTCTCGTGCAAGAAGAAGGGCAACACCTGCGCCGGTCTCTGCGCGATGGAAGACGACCTGACCGAGGTGCTTGCCGAGATCCTCGAGTGCGACGTCCTCCTACTGGGGTCGCCCATCTACTTCGGCGACGTCACCGGGGAGATGCGGTCGTTCGTGGAGCGCCTGCTGTTCCCCAACATCACCTATGACGAGTTCGGCAAGTCGCTCTTTCCGGGCAAGGTGTCGTGCGGCCTCATCTTCACGATGAACTGCCCGGAGGAGTTCATGAAGACCGTCCACTATGACGTCCTCTTCGAGACTCACACCCACATGATGGGCATCCTCAAGGGCACCACCGAGCTTCTCGCGTCATACGATACCTACCAGTTCGCGGACTATTCGGCGGTGAACGGGGCCGTGTTCGACGTGGAGGCCAAGACCAAGAGGCGGGCCGAACAGTTCCCGATCGACTGCCGGAAGGCTTTCGACATGGGCGCCCGGTTGGCGCGAGGGTAGGGTCTACAGCCCGAGGCGCGGTCAGCATCGGGTATAGAGCCTCCGGCCCGACTCGCTTGTGAGATTCCAGAGGCAGAAGGGCACCAGCCCCCGATTCGGTACGACTACGTGGACGCAGCAACGCCGCACCCTTTCGAGGTCGATGCTCCAGGCGTCCTGGAACAACATACCCGAGATGCGCAAGATCCTGGTCGTATCGTCGAGGAAACGGTCCAGATCGTCCAGAGGCCTCGTCTGCTCACCCGTCCCTGCACCCGGTCGTCTACTCCACTGACGTGAGGTGGCAGCTATGGCGCGGCCAGCAGCAGCCTCAGGCTGCGGCGGGCAGCACGACGGGGCCGAACGGACGAGTTCCAACCTGCTGTCGTCGCGTATCCAGTACCGTGCTCCAAACGAGCAGCGCACGTGCTCACAGCAACTGGGAGCGAAGTCAGCGGCGCGCACGTCACCGCCGGTCTGCTCTTCCAGAGCGCGCAGCACTTCGGGCAGCGTCAGCCGCGGTCGGTCACCCGTCGCGTAACGCCCGAAATAGCTCACCGGCTGAAAGTGCAGACCTCGGACCGTCCCAGGCCATTGGGCTGCGAAACGTACGAGTGAGCCGATCTCGTGATCGTTGACCCCCGGGACCAGGGTGGGCACCAGGACGACAGCCAGTCCGGCCTGGGCGCATGTCTCCAGCGCCCGCAGCTTCTGATCCGCTAGGGGCCGTCCGCGAAGAGCTTCATATGTCTGGTCGGCGAGGCCGTCGAACTGGAGGAAGACGGACGCCAGGCCGGCGCTCCGCAACGTCGCGGCATAACCCGGGTCCGATGCCAGGCGAAGGCCGTTGGTGTTCAACTGGACAAAGGTGAATCCCGCTGTGCGGGCGGCAGCGATGATCTCGGGGAGATCCTCACGCGTGGTGGGTTCTCCGCCGGAAAGTTGTACGTTGACCGCACCCTGATCCGCAAAGAGCTGCTGGAGCATTGCTGCCAGCTGCTCGACCGAGGGGTCGGCTTGCGCGGAGTCCGGCGCCGCTTCCGCAAAGCAGACCGGGCAACAAAGGTCGCACCTTTGCGTGACCTCGAGCACGGCCGTGCACGTGTGCTGCTGGTGACGCGAACAGAGGCCACAAGCGCCGGGACACTCACCGAGAGCCGGGCCGGTCGCGTCTGCCGCCGACACGCCCCGCCCGACTTCCGTGGAGCGCCCGCCCTCACACCAGGATTCGAACGAGGGAGGGCCGGACCAGATCGGGGTTTGCCAGGCCCCGTGATCAGGACATCGTCCTTGCAACACCACAGAGTCACCTTCAGCGAGCAGAACCGCCGGGACCGCGGAGAGACAAACAGGGCAAAGACTCTCGGTCGCCCGTTCGTGCTCGGTCATTGCTGCGCAGTGCTCCAATTCCTCAAGAAATGTCGCGGCGGGCCAACTATAATGTTGCGGCCGTATGTATTCAACCGAGTCACTAGGGGTGATTCGTGAGCAAGAGCGAACATGCTGTGGAGAGCTTCAGAGCAGGCGCTAATTGCTCGCAGGCCGTCTTCGGAGAATATGCCGAGGAGCGTGGAGTCGACTCTGTCTCGGCGTTGAAGATCGCGTGCGGCTTTGGGGGCGGCATGGGGCGCCTGGGTGGCACCTGCGGAGCAGTGACGGGGGCGATCATGGCCATAGGGCTGGCCGACTGCGACCCCGACCCCCGCGCCCCCGTCACCAAGGCTCGTGTGTACGCCCTCGTACGCTCCTTCGTCGAAGAGTTCGAGGCAAGGCATCCATCGACCCTATGTCGCGAGCTTCTCGGCTGTGACATAAGTTCTCCCGAAGGCTACGACGAGGCCACGACGCTCGGGCTGTTCCAGACCAAGTGCCCCAAGTATGTGGAGGACGCGGTGGAAATACTGGAAGATATGCTTCCATAGGACGTAGCGGCGGTTTCCATCATGAGACAAGGGTGAGGACATGAAACTTGCAAGATTGAGCTTGAACATCAACGGGGTGGAGAGATTCGCTGTTTGCGATCCCGAGGAGGACTCCCTGGCGGTGGTTCTGCGCCGCATGGGCCTCCACGGGGTCAAGATCGGATGCGGCACGGGTGTCTGCGGTGCCTGCTCTGTGATCCTGGACGGTGAAGTCGTGCGCGCCTGCACCAAGAAGATGAAGAGGGTGCCCGAATTCAGCGAGATCACCACTATCGAGGGCATAGGTACGCCTCAGCACCTGCATCCCCTGCAGCAGGCCTGGATCACCTACGGGGGCGCGCAGTGCGGATTCTGCTCACCCGGTTTCATCGTCTCCGCTTATGGACTGTTGGCCGCGAACGCCTCGCCCACGCGGGACCAGGTGCGCGCTTGGTTCAAGCAGCACCACAACATCTGCCGCTGCACCGGCTACAAGCCGCTTGTGGATGCCGTGATGGCGGCCGCCAAGGTCATGCGCGGTGAAGCCACGATGAAGGACATCACCTACGACTTCGCCGGCGAGACGGAGATCTACGGGTCTAGGCATCCCCGGCCGACCGCTCTCGCGAAGGTGACGGGCCTTGCCGACTATGGCAATGATGTCGCGCTGTCGATGCCCGACGGCACCGCCTTCTTGGCCGTGGTGCTCTCCGAGGCCTATCACGCCAACATCCTCAGCATCGACACCAGCGAAGCCGAAGCCATGCCCGGCGTCATCAAGGTCATGACCGCCAAGGATGTCAAGGGCACCAACAACGTGGCCGGCCCATTGCACGTGCCCCGCACGAAGGGCAAAGGCTTCACGGAGTTCCCGGTCATCGCCGGCAAGAAGATCTGCCGCCGCGGTGACGTGGTGGCGCTGGTCGCGGCCGATACCGAGGAGAATGCCCGGGCGGCTGCCAAGAAGGTCAAGCAGAATCTCGAGATCCTGCCCTCTTACATGACCTTCCCCGAAGCGGTGATGCCCAACGCCATCCAGCTGCAGGAGAACCTGCCCAACTTCTACATGGAGCAGCCCCTCTTCAAAGGCCAGGATACGGCCGAGCTCTTCGAGACCGCCCCTGTGGTGGCCGAAGGCAGCTTCCATTCCCAGCACGAGCCGCATCTGCCCATCGAGCCCGATGTCCTCCAGGGCTACTGGGGCGTCGACGGCATGATGACCATCCAGTGCAAGTGCCAGAATATCTCGGAGAATACCGAGGCCGTAGCCAATGGCCACCGGCATCCCCAAGGAAAACATCCGCATGATCCTGAACCACGTCGGTGGTTCTTTCGGCTACTCCATCGCTCCGAACGTGCACGCACTAATGGTCACGGCCGTCCAGAATCTGGACATGCCCTGCAGCCTGAGTCTGAGCTACGACGAGTTCAACCACACCACCGGCAAGCGGTCGGCTACCTTCACCAACGGCCGCATCGCCTGTGACGATGACGGCAAGATCATCGCCGCCGAATACGACGTCGCTCTTGACCACGGCGCCTATGGCGTAGTCCCCATCTTCGGCAACCTTGTCTCCGTCGGATTCCACGGCTACAACATCCCCAACATCAAAGCCCTTGCCCGCGGCGGTACGACCAACCACGCGTTCAACACCGCCTATCGTGGCTTCGGCTCTCCCCAGATCTACACCGCCACCGAAGCCCTCATCGACATGGCGGCCGACAAGGCGGGCATGGACGCTTGGGAGTTTCGCTACAAGAACGCTGCGAGGCCCGGTGACCTGAGCATCAATAGCCGTCCGTATCACGACTACATCTATCCGACTCTGCTTGAGAAGGCCAAGCCGGTATACGACCAGTACAAGGCCGAGGCCGAAGCGGCCAAAGCCGAGGGCAGGCATGTGGGCGTCGGAATGAGCATGGGGGGATTCATCATCACCATCGGCATGTTCGACAAGGCCGAGGTCGCCCTAGAGCTGAACGCCGACGGCACGATCACTCACTACAATACTTGGGAAGACATGGGCCAGGGCGGCGACATCGGCTCTCTGACCCACACAGTGAAGGCGCTGGCTCCTCTGGGCATCCGGCCGGATCAGGTGAAGCTCGTCATGAACGACAGCAAGACCTGCCCCGACACCAACCTGGCTGCCGCCAGCCGTTCCCACTACATGGCCGGCAATGCCACCCTCGACGCGGCGAAGCAGTTGATGGATGCCATGCGGAAAGAGGACGGCACCTACCGCACTCACGCCGAGATGGTGGCCGAAGGCATCCCGACGAAGTACGTCGGTCACTATGACCAGTTCAATATCGGTCTGCCTCCGGGACTCGATCCCAACACGGGCGAGGGCGAGAAGAACCCCACCTACATGTACGGGGTCAACGTCGCCCAGGTCGAAGTCGATGTCACGACCGGCAAGGTGCAGGTTCTGAAATTCACCTGGGTCGGCGACGTAGGCGTCGTCGGCAACATGCTCTCCGTCGAGGGCCAGGGCTACGGTGGGCTGTCGCATTCCATAGGCTTCGCGCTCAGCGAGGACTACGATGCGCAGGACAAGCACGGCAACATGGTCGGCTGCGGCGTACCCGCCATCGACATGATCCCGGACGATGTGAACTTGATTTTCCTGGAGACTCCTCGTCCGGCCGGGCCTCACGGCTCCTGCGGCTGTTCCGAGGTCTTCCAGAGTTCCAACCATATGGCCGTTATCAACGCGCATCAACAATGCCTGCGGCGTGCGCGTCTATGCCCTTCCCGCGACCCCCGACAAGGTCAAGGCCGGCTGGGAAGCCAAGCAGCGTGGCGAGGACCTCACGCCTCCCAAGTACTACCTCGGCACCGACTTCGAGGAAGAGCTGGAGACAATCAAAGCGAATCCATTCTGAGAGGGAATAGTCCCGACAGAAGGTAGTGAATAGCCCGGCGGGCTACACTGGCCTTCGCAACATGAAGTCGGTCTGTGAGAGTCGGTGTAGCCCGTTGGCGTATCTAGGAGCGAGGATCGGTGAAGCTCGAGGATTCCACCGCATACACCGCAGGATGTTTTCACGGAGAGCCCGCCTCCTGTTCTTGCGCGTGCCCTTTTCACATGGACATCCGCTCGCTTCTGGACAAGGCGGGCAAGGGGAGATGGGTGCCGGCCTACAGGATGCTGCGCAACGCCACCGTGTTTCCCGGGATCGTCAGCGTCCTCTGCGATCAGCCCTGCAGGGACCACTGCCAGCGCCGCTGCTCGGCGACGAAGCCATCGCTCTTCGCGATATCGAAGCGGCCTGCCTGAGGTACGCGAAAGACCGCAAGCCCGAGTCCTATGTCATACCACCCAAAGACTCAGCGCATCGCCGTCGTCGGCGCCGGCCTGGCCGGCCTTTCCTGCGCGCTGAACCTCGCCCAGAAAAAGTACCCGGTCACCGTATTCGAGAAGGCGAGCGGCTGGGGCGGAGCCCTCCGCTCGCATCCCCGCTTCGCCGAGTTCGAGGCGGATTTCGCCCTGCAGTTCTCTGCCGTGGAGGTGGAGTTCCGCTACGGCACGGAGATAGACAGCCTGGACGAGCTGGCGGACTTCGGCGCGGTCTATGTGGCGACTGGAGCCGGTGGCGATTCTTTCGGGCTTCTTCCGAGCTGGGATGGCCGTCTGCTCACGACTTCGCAGCCCAAGGTGTTCATGGGCGGAGAGCTCTGCGGTCTCACTCTCATGGAAGGCATCGCCCAGGGTGTAGAGGCGTCCAAGACCATCGAGACGTTTCTGCAGACGGGCAAAGCGGCCCGTGCGTCCGGCGACTACGACAAGGAGGAGTGTGGGCGCTACCTGGCGCAGAGGGCGCCGCCTCCGTGCCGCTCGTCGAAGGCCTCGGGCCCTGATGGCTATACCGAGGAGGAGGCCAGAGCTGAGGCGGCGCGCTGCCTCCAATGTGACTGTGACACGTGCATGGCAGCCTGCGAGATGCTGAAGCGCTTCCGCAAAGACCCCCACAAGATAGCGGTGGAGGTGTGCACCGACATGGGGGTCAACCCCCTTTCTCGGTCCGCACGCGTCACCCGAGAGGCCTATTCCTGCAACAACTGCGGCTACTGCAAGTCGGTGTGCCCCGCGGGGGTCGACATGGGCGAGCTACTCCAGTTCTCACGCGCCGCCCGGATGAGCGCCGGCGTCCATCCCGCCGCCCTGCACGACTTCTGGCTGCGCGAGATGGATTTTGCCACCTCCGAGGGGGCGTTCGCTTCAGCTCCAAAAGGGAGGGAGACCTGCGAATACGCCTTCTATCCCGGCTGCCAGCTGGGCGCGGCGAACCCAGAGCACGTGCTGCGGTCGTAGGAGTTCTTGCGCGACACTATGATGCCGGCATCATGCTTGGCTGCTGCGGCGCCCCGGCCTACTGGGCGGGAGACGAGGCGCGGCTGCTCGCGAACATCGAGCAGACCAGGCGAAGCTGGAGCGACATGGGTAAGCCCACCCTGGTGTTCGCCTGCGCCACCTGTGAGAGCTTTTCCATCTCTATCCTGCCCGAGATCCCGAGGGTCTCGCTCTATGAACTGCTCGCGCATCGGAGAAGATCAAGCCGGTCCAGTCCCTTTGCGGAAGCCGCGGTGTTCGATCCCTGCGCGGCAAGGGAGGATCACGGCATGGAGTCCGGCGTGCGGAAGCTCGCGGAGAGAGCGGGCGTGAGCATCGAGGAACTGAAGGAACGGAACCGCTGCTGCGGCTACGGTGGGCACATGCGCGTCGCCAATCCCGACCTGTACGAGGAGATAACCAAGCACCGCGCCGAGGCCAGCGAGAAGCCCTATATCGTCTACTGCGCCAATTGCCGGGAGGTGTTCGCTTCCCGGGACAAGGAGTGCTCCCACGTCCTGGACGTGGTCTTCGGGCTGTCCCCGGACTCGCCGGGTGCCCAGCCTCCAGGAGAAGCGGGACAACAGCTTGAGGGTAAAGAAGGAGTTGATGAAGCAGATTGCGGGATGTTGATTTTGAGCCGGAGCGCCATGAATGGGACCCGTTGACCCTCATCATCGGCGACTGAACTGCAGAAGGACATGGACAAGAAGCTCATCACCGCGGGTGATCTCAAGGAAGCGATATGGCGCGCGGAGACCTCCGGCGAGAAGTTCTGCGACGAGCGCGATGGACGTGCGCCTGTGCAGCATGGTCAAGCGCGTCATCACCTACTGGGTGGAGTACAGGGAGCTCGGTCCCCGAAAAGTATGAGGTTCTGAGCGCCTACTACCACCGCATGCGTTTTGGGCAAGGGGAGTGACCGCTGTGGACGGCGAGCCGAGGATCTGGAAATGCTGCAAGTGCGATCGGGAACTGGTGATGAAGAAGACGGTCCTCGAGTACCTGGGACACACCGTCAGCCATGAGGTCCCTACCTGTCCCAAGTGTGGGAAGGTGTACATATCCAAAGAGCTGGCCGAAGGAAGGATGGCTGAGGTCGAGCAGCAGCTGGAGGACAAGTAGCCGGTGACGACGACCCCCCTGGAAGGTTGGATCGCCGCCAAGATAGGGTGCGAAGGAAGGCCCCTTGACCTGGATACTCTCCGCTCTTACCAGCTTGTCCGGCTGAAAGAGACCCTCGCGCTGGCCCAGGAGGCGAGCCCCTTCTACCGGAGATCACTGGGCAGCAAGAAGGTCTCGCTGTCGTCTCTGGACGGACTTGCCGACCTTCCTTTCACCACCCCCGAGCAACTCGCGGCGGCCCCCCTCGACTTTCTTTGTGTCCCGCAGGACGAGGTGGAGAGGATCGTCACGCTTCCGACCTCGGGGACGACAGGCCCGCCGAAGAGGGTCTTCTTCAGCGCTGACGACCAGGAGCTCACCAGGGATTTCTTCCACTGGGGGATGTCCACCATGGTCGGGGCCGGTGACCGCGTTCTCATACTGCTGCCCGGCAGCCTTCCCGGCAGTGTGGGCGATCTGTTGAAGGACGGTCTGGCGCGGATGGACGTGCAGGGTATTCCCCACGGTCCTGTGACCGATCCCCGGCAGACCCTGGAGCTGATCGAGAGAGAGCGGGTCACGGCGTTGGTGGGCATCCCCGTGCAGGTGCTCGGGCTGGCCAGACTGGCAGCGACCGAGGGCAAGTCTGGCGCCAGCGGGTTGCGGAGCGTGCTGCTCAGCACCGATAGAGTCCCGGACGCGGTCGCCAAGGCCATCGAGGACGCTTGGGGGTGCAAAGTCTTCAATCACTACGGCACGACCGAGATGGGGTTGGGTGGCGGCGTGGACTGTGAGGAAAAGGCCGGATATCACCTGAGGGAGGCCGACCTTCTCTTCGAGGTCGTCGACCCTTTGACGAGGCAGCCTGCTCCCGAGGGCGCGGACGGAGAGGTGGTCTTCACCACCCTCACCCGTTCCGCCATGCCGCTGATCCGCTATCGCACTGGTGACGTGAGCCGCTTCATAGCGGAGCCCTGCCCGTGCGGCACTGTGTTGAAGCGACTGGCGCATGTGGACGAGCGCTTGACGGGCAACGTCACTCTCCCCGGCGGCGGGGTCCTCCGCCAGAAGCATCTCGACGAGGCGCTCTTCCCGCTAGGTGGGCTGACCGATTTCAAGGTGGTGCTCGATCGAGGGCGAGAGCCGGCGACCTTGCTCGTTCAGGTCAAGCGTTGCGCTGGGGGTACCGGACCAACCGAGGACGAGATCGCCCGAGCGCTTCTCGGCGTGCCGTCCCTCTCGCGCGAACTGGCAGGAGGGGGCATCTCGTTGGACGTGCGAGAATGGGGCACCGGTGACGGGAGCAACACCGGGACAGGCAAGAGGAAGATCGTAGATCTCCAGGGGGTGGCGCGATGAATGTAGAAACGACAAGAGCGGCTCTGTCTCTCCTTGAGGCCGGAGAGGACTTTGCCTGGGCGACCATCCTCGACAGCCGGGGATCCACGCCGCGGCACGAAGGTGCCGCGATGCTGGTGAGAGCCGACGGCTCTATCGTTGGGACGATCGGGGGAGGTCCTCTGGAAGCCCTCGTGATCAAGCAGGCCGTTGGAGGTGCTCGAGACCGAGGCACTCCCGTCTGATGGACTTCGACTCGGCCGAACTAGGTATGGCCTGTGGGGGCGGCGGCCTGGTGTTGATCGAGTACGTCGATTCGACGCGGCCGGTTGTGCGGCAGGTTCTCCGCGCACTGCTCGAACTTCTCAGCGGCGGCCGCAAGGGATGGTTGGTGACGGTCGTTCCTGATGCCGGCGACAAGGGACTGTTGGTGAGTAGATGCCTGGTGGACTCCGACGGGTCCGTTACCGGCGAATCGCCCTGCTCTCCAGAGACCCTCCGGGCGCTCGCCAAAAGAGGGGGAACCTACGACCCGATAGTCGCCGATGCCCCTGCCAGAACGCACGTGCAGCCGGTCGGGGGGCAGGGGACAGCGTACTTATTCGGCGCTGGGCACTGTAGCGAGAAACTGGCGCCCGTGCTCAACATGATCGGGTTCGCAACAGTGGTGGTGGATGACAGGGATGACTTCGCGAGTCGGGAGCGCTTCCCCACGGCGGACCGCATCGTGGTGCCCGCGTCGTTTGCCGGAGTCGTCGAGCACACTTCCGCGTCGACCAAGACAGCTACGTGGTCATCTTGACCAGGGGACACCTACACGACCAGGACGTTCTGGCCGCAAGCTCTGAAGACGCCGGCGGCCTACGTGGGCATGATCGGCAGCAAGACAAAGGTGGCCAAGACACTCCAGGCGCTGCAGCAGGAAAGTGGTTCTCGACCGAGGATCTCGCCCGGGTACACGCCCCCATCGGCCTCCCCATCGGCGGAGAGACGCCGGAGGAGATCGCCGTCAGCATAGCCGCGCAACTCATCCAGGTGCGGGCGGCCAAGGGCACGTGAGCTCGACCGGCGTCCGCGCGCGTTGCCGGCGGGACCCGACTGGCGACGCCACCTAGTCCGTCGCCTCCATATTACTGCGATGTCCGCGGGCTTTCCCCAGTACATGGCTGATGTCACCAGCAGGTCTACCCCGGTCGCGGCGTATTCGCGGGCGTTTGCCTCTGTGATGCCGCCGGCGGCCGCGATCAACATCTTGGGTGCCGTCTCCCGCAGAAGCTGTGCCAGTACGCGCAACTCCTCGGATGTCATCTTGTCCACTTGCACAATGTCGGCTTCGCCGAGGGCGGCTGCCAGCGCGGCGCCTTGGTCGGTGACCTCGACGGCGATCTTCTTCTCTCTGGAACGCTGTTTGATCTGGGGCAGAAGGTCCCACAACTCCTGAGAACTATCGAGAAACGCGACGTGCTGTGCGAACACGAGGACACTCTCGGAGAGACCCAACCGGTGCGGGAGCCCGCCTCCCGCGTACACCGCCTTGGTTGCGACGGCCTTGGTGCCGGGGAAGACCTTGCGGGTGGCCACCACCTCGATGGCCGGATTCGCAGCTCGCGCCTCTCGCACCAGTGAGTACGTGCGCGTCGCGATACCGGAGGCGGCCTCCAGCAGGTTGAGCGCTGCCTTCCAGCCCATGTGAAGAGGGCCGGCCTGCCCGTGGACCTCCAGGATAGCCTGGCCTGGGGCCAGAAGAGTACCGCTCGGCTCCACGGCGGTCACAGTGCACCCGAGCCTCTCGAGCAATCGAGCGGCCTCCTCGGTGCAGCACACCACGGTGTCGTTGCGAGTGGTGAAGACCATGCGGCCCGGTCTCGTCCCGATCTGGAGCAGAGCAGTGGTCAGATCACCGTACGGGCAGTCTTCGCGGAGAAAGCGGTCGAGCTCTTCGTCAGGCAAGCGATAGGCTACGCGTTCGGGCATCAAGCCCGGGTTCATGCTCTTACCCATCTATTTCCCATCCGATTGGAGATGTACATTACGATGCCGGAGATGGCGACGAATACCAGCACCATCCACAGGGCCGATCCATAGCCTCCACCTTGAGTAGCTGTGTATATGCTGATAGGCATGGTGTTGGTCTTACCCTGCCAGTTGCCCGCGACCATGATGGTGGCGCCGAATTCCCCCATAGCCCGGGCAAAGGCCAGAGTGGCGCCGGCGATTATGCCGCGTCCCGAGAGAGGGATGACCACTCGCAGCATGGTCTGGAACTCCGACCGGCCCAACATGTAGGAGGCATTGATGTACTCCTGGTCGATCCCCTCCATGGAGGCGCGGGTGGTCTTGAGCATGAGGGGGAAGGACACAACGAACGAGGCCAATACGGCGGCATACCAGGTGAACATGATGCCGAGTTCGTGACCAGTGACAGCGAAGAAGGCCTTGCCAAGAACACCATTGTTGCCTATCAGGAGCAGGAGGAAGTAGCCCGTCACCGTGGGCGGAAGCACCATGGGCAGGGTGAGGATGGAATCGAGGATCTCCTTGCCCCTGAAGCGTTTGCGGGCGAGCAAATAGGCAAGGGGGATGCCCACGATCAACGTGATCACGGTGGCGCAGGCCGCGACCTGCAGCGATAGACGCAAGGGAAACAGCATGTCCATGGGAGTGAGGCTCGATTCTACGAGGCCGGCGCGGCCAGGAAGCCGTATCCGGCAAGGATCGCCTGGCCCTCAGGACCCATGACGAAGTCGACGAACGCCTGCGCCAGAGTCTTGTTGGCGCTCGCGCTGACGATCGCGATTGGGTTGGCGATCTTGCTGTGCCAACTCGGGTCAGAGGTGGCCACGATCTTCACCTTGTCACCGGCGATCACGGCCTCGGTGGAGAAGATGATGCCGGCGTCGACTTCCCCGCTGCTCACGTACTCGAGAGCCTGCGTCACGTTCGCCGCGTAGATGACCTTCGGCTTGACTTGGTCGAAGATGCCCAGTGTGTTGAGGATCTCTTCCGCCGCAACGCCGTGGGGGGCCGCCGCGGGGTCGCCGTAGGAGACCTTCTTCACATCAGCCTTGGCTAGATCCTCGAAGCTGGTGATCCCCAGCGTGGAAGCGGCCGGAACCACCAGGACGATCTCGTTGCCGGCAAAGACCTTGATCGAGGCTGCGTCCACGAGACCAGCGTCCATCAGGGCGTTGACCTGCTTCATCGCGGCTGAGGCAAAAACGTCCACGGGTGCGCCGGCTTCTATCTGCTTCTGTAAGGTGCCAGAGGCGTCGAAGTTGAAAGTGGTCTTCGCGTTGTTCGCCGCGTCAAACGCGGCACCGATGTCGGTGAATACTGTCTTGAGGCTAGAAGCGGCCGAGACCGTGAGTTCCTGCGGCGCGGCCGGGAGGGTGGTTGCAGGCGCGGCTGTAGTGGTCGTCGCGAGTCCGACGGTGGTGCTGGGGGTGGCGGTTGTCTCGGTCGTCGCCGTTCCGCAGGCCGCGAGGCCGGCGGCGAGGAAGACGAGCAGAGCCACAAGGAGGACCACCGGCACGGCGCTTGTGGTGAATCTGTGATGCATTGTCTACTCCTTCTGCGGTAATATGGTTATACTATAGCGAGTATCATACTTGTCGGAGTATAACGGTATCCTTGCTGGGTGGCAAGGCGCGTGGAGCTGGGCGTTGCGGCTCGCGAACGGCGCCGGCGATGCCGGCTCCGAGGTAGGAGCACTGGGGGCGAGTCGACACAAGGAGTCTCCCATGAAACTGAGCGCGAGGAACGTTCTCAAGGGCAAGGTAGTGAAAGTGTCACACGGGGCCGTCAACTCTGAGGTCATCCTCGAGCTGGCGGCGGGTATCCAAGTGGTCGCGATCATCACCAGGCAATCCGCGGAAACGCTCGGCCTGGTCGACGGTGCGGATGCCTACGCGGTGATCAAAGCCAGCAACGTGATGATCGCCATCGATTGACGATACTGCGCATCGTTCCTACGCGACGACATTCATGACGTCTCACGAAAGGGCAAGCGGGCTGTGAGAGAAGAATTCGGGCTTGAGGTGCAGCTGGCCAAGAGGTTCCAGGGTTTCGACTTGGACGTCTATTGGAATATCGGCAACGAGTTGGCCGTGCTCTTCGGGTACTCGGGCTCGGGCAAGTCGCTGACCTTGCGCATGATCGCGGGGCTCGTGAAACCGGACTCGGGTCGCGTGGCGCTGAATGGGGAAGTGGTGTTCAATAGCCGCACGCGCCAATGGGTACCTCCCCAGGAGCGCAAGCTCGGCTTCGTGTTTCAAGATCTCGCCCTCTTTCCGCATATGACGGTGCTCAAGAACATAACCTACAGCCTGAGGCACTTGAAGAAGGAGGAGAGGCAAGAGCGGGCGGATGAGTTCGTTGCCCGCTTCCACTTGGAGGGCCTGACCGAGCGGTTGCCCCGCGAGATTTCCGGAGGGCAAAGACAAAGAGTCGCCCTCGCGAGAGCGCTGGCCAGCAGACCCAAGGCGCTGCTACTGGATGAGCCCTTCTCCGCCCTTGATCTGCCTCTGAAGATCGAACTCTGGGATCTCCTACGGAGATACGCGAAAGTCTGCGCGTACCGATCGTGGTCGTGACCCACGATCCGGTGGACGCCCGTAACCTCTCCGACCGCCTCATCGTCTATCGAGCGGGTCGTGTTCTGAGAAGTGACGCTCCCGCCGAAGTGCTTCGCGACCCGGACTCACCGGAACTCATCACTCTCGCCGAGGCCGGAGCCACATTCGGCGATGTGTCAGAGTGGGGGTCCCACCTGGAGTTTGTGCCGGCCTTTGCCGGTTGATGCAGGGAGTCCAGGTGGTCGCGATCGGCCACGGCGGCCCAGTCCCTGTTCCGCGTCAGCGGGGTTAGACCGCCAGATTCAGATCTGCAGATCCACCGTGATTGTGCGGCTGCCGTTAGGCCCCGTCGACGCTCTGATGAGACTGAGCGCACAGTGATCCTGGGCGATCTCGAACATGCCTCTCCAGAGGCATCCCCAGGAAGTGGGCAAGGATGACCCGGTTGACGCCTTTGTGCGCGACGACGAGCACGTTACCGGGACCCGAATCCATGATCCTGGAGAAGACGGGAGCTACTCGCCGCTCCAGGTCTCGGAAGCTCTCGCCGCCGCCGGGAAAACGGAAGCCGACGAGGTCACTCTCCCGCTCGGCGAACTCTGCGGGGTGTTGGAGCCCCGCTTCATCGAAAGTCAGGCCTTCCCAGCGGCCGGCATGGATCTCCCGGAGTGCGGGCTCCTGCTGGATGACGAGGCCCCTGCCGACAGCCACCGTCTCGGCCGTCGAGAGACATCGCTGTAGATCGCTGCTGTAGACAGCGCGGAAGGCGACCTTGCGCAACCTCTGCGCCAACTCGTCCGCTTGTCGCCACCCCGCGGGGCTGAGGGGAGGATCCAGCTGGCCAAGGAACCGGTGGACGCCTTCCGCGCCCTCAGGCTCGGCGTGCCGGGCCAGATAGATATGCGTGTGGGTAGGGGCGCCGCGGCCGACGGCGGGTGCCGCGCCGAGCGCGGCGAAGTGCGCGGCCAAGGCGGGCGCCGTCGCCCTAGGCGCGCGGGGGTCAGCCATCGACCGCGGCCTTGCTGTCCGTCGCCGCCACGATCTCGTTCAGCCTACGGCCCGTGATCTCCTCCACCCGTTGGGCGATGAACCTCGAGGCCTGCAACCGGGCCTCTACACCCAGGGCGACCGCGGCGTCGCCGGCGTGTTTCTGGAGGGTCCTGGCCGCGCGTTCCTCGAGGCTCTTGACCTGGTCTTCCACCACCAGCTTGTCGGCCAAGTAGACGAGCTGCTCTTCGGTCGGCAGAGGAGCAGCAAGGTGCTCGGGCGTCATCAACATGTGGGAGCCTACCACCGACCCCAGCCGGCGCAGTCCCAGGTCCTCCAGCAACGCCTGGCCGACGGCGCCGTGATTGCGCGTGGCTTTGGCCATGTCGTGAAGAAGGCCACCAGAGCGCACCAGAGCCACGTCGAGGTCGGCTACCATAGGCTTCAGAGCCTCTGCCAGGGCCACGGCCACCGCCGCCACGGTGCGGCTGTGCCTTACGACCCGAGCGGGCAGGTCCAGCAGCCCGAGAAGATAGAGGGCATCGTCGGCGCCGAGGGCGGGCGGTGGCGTCCCGCCGGCCGCCCCGACATCCATTATCTCCGCGAATCTCCGCAGCCGCTCGTAGTCCTCTGGTGTATCCATATCCATGAGGATGCTGAGGTCCTGCACGTCCACCTCGAGTTCCGAGTCCCGGTGCCGCCCAAGAAAGCTCCCAAGGTTGTCGGCCGCGTGCGCCCGGGCCAACTCGTCGCGATAGAGCCCCGGTATCAAAGGCGGATGCCCCCGCACGTCGCAGCAGGTGGGGTGGAGGATGGCACCCGGGGCGCCTGTGCGTCCTTGCATCAGCCGGCGCAGCGCCTCAGGTCTGACCAAAGCGCAGTCCACCGGAAGGATGAAGAAGGCATCCACGTCGCCTTTGAGCGCGCCCACTCCGGTCCGCACCGAAGAGAACATGCCGGTCTTGTAGTCTGGGTTGTGAACATGTCGGACGCCCAGCCGCTCGACCACCGGCACCAGCTCGTTCACCCGGTGCCCCGTCACCACCACCAAGTCGCTCACTCCCGCCTGCCGCACGGTCGCGATCACTCTTTCGATGACCGATGTCGCTCCGAGCGGCAGCAGAGGTTTGCCCGCGCCCATGCGGGATGACATGCCCGCGGCCAGGATTATGGCGGCTGTTCCGCGCCCAGTTGTGCCGATCGTGTGCGTGGCCGCCCTCCGTCTTTGTGTGCGAGCTGACTCTGCACAGTGTACGATGTCGCCACCTAAGATTGGAGTCAGCGACGGCATGGAACGAGCGGTGCTCAAGGAGTTGCGCAGCGTGGTGGGGCGCGATAACGTGCTCGACCGGCTGGTAGATCTCCAGACCTACGAGTACGACGCATACGGAGAGCGCTCGCTACCCGGCGCGGTAGCCTTCCTTCACTCCACCCCCGAGGTATCAGCCGTGGTCAAGATCTTGAGCCGGGCTGGGGTGCCCTTCGTGCCGCGCGGCTACGGCACCAACCTCAATGGCGGCTCGTTGGCCCTTGACGGGGCGGTGGTGCTTGAGCTCGGCCGGATGAACAAGGTCCTCGAGATCGACGTTCCCAACCGGTGCGCGGTGGTGCAGCCGGGTATCTTCACCTGGGACGTCTCCACGGCGTTGGCACCCTTCGCCTACTACTTCGCCCCCGACCCGGCCAGTCTCAAAGCCTCCTCTGTGGGCGGCAACATCGCCGAGAACGCGGGGGGCCCGCATTGCTTCAAGTACGGGGTCACCACCAATCACGTGCTGGGACTCGAGGTGGTGCTTCCTGACGGCGAGATCGTCTGGTTTGGAGGCAAGAATGCCGATTCTCCGGGCCTCGACCTGACCGGGGTGTTCGTAGGCAGTGAGGGGACCTTGGGAATAGTCACCGCCGCGATCCTCCGTATCCTCAAGCTGCCGGAGACGGTCAAGACCATGCTGGCGGCCTTCGCCTCGCTGGAAGACGCCGGCAATGTGGTTTCGGCCATAGTGGCCGCGGGTCTGACGCCCGCGACCCTGGAGATGCTGGACAACCGGACCATCAACGCTGTTGAGGATGCGCTGGCCTGCGGCTATCCCCGGGATGCCGGCGCCGTGCTCCTGATCGAACTGGATGGCCTGCGGGACGGCATGGACGACCTGGCCGGGCAGATCGCGGCCCTGTGCCGGACGAACGGCGCGCTGGAAGTGCGTGTGGCTCGAGACGAAGTCGAGCGGGCCGCTCTGTGGAGAGGACGCCTCGGCACCTTCGCGTCGATCACTCGGCTGGCTCCCAACTATATGTCGCTGGACGGCACCGTGCCTCGCACCATGCTGCCCGAGGCACTGCGGCGCGTCTCTCGGTTGGCCGGAGACTACGGGCTCGACGTGTACTGCGTGCTTCACGCAGGCGACGGCAATCTGCACCCTTGCTTCCTCTACGACGGCGCCCGCGAAGGGGCGAAGGCCAAGGTCGAGGCCGCCAGCATGGAGGTGCTGCGCATCTGCGCCGAGTTGGGAGGCACAGTGAGCGGCGAGCACGGCATCGGAATCGAGAAGCTGGAGGCCATGTCCATCGTCTTCACAGAGGACGAGTTGCGGGCGCAGCGCATGGTGAAAGACGCTTTCGACCCTCGAGGGCTATGCAACCCTGGCAAGGTGCTACCGCCTCTCGCCGACGCGGATACAGCGCCGGTCCCCGCTGCCGGCCCGGCCGGGGCGGCAGCGCTCCGTGAGGAAGGAGACAGCGATGCCTGAGCCGTGGCGACTCTCACCTCACGCCCTCGGCGAGCGACTGGTGACGCTTCTCGGGTCCGAGCAGGTCGACGCGATTCCCGCCACCGTCATCCACGGAGCGGGGGCCCTCTTCGAGGTACGCCCGGCCGATGAGCGGCAACTGGCCGCGGTGCTCGCCTTGGCGAGCCAGGAGCGCCTGGGTGTTTGCGTCGCGGGAGGAGGGACCAAACTCAGTTGGGGTGAGCGCCCCGCCCGCTTCGACCTGCTTGTCCGGACTACCGGACTTTGTGAGCGGTGCGATGTCGACGCCGACGATCTCACTCTCACGGTCAGCGCGGGCGTGTCCGTCGCCGAGGCCCAGGCTCAGGCCAGGGCCTTGGGGCGCATCCTACCTCTCGACGCCGGTGTGCCTGGCCAGGCCACCGTGGGTGGCGTCACCGCTACCGGCGACCAAGGGGCTCGTGGGGCCGCCTATGGCGCGGTGAGAGATATGGTTCTCGGCTTGCGGGCGACGCTTGCCGACGGCACGGCGGTACGGTTCGGCGGACGGACCATGAAGAACGTGGCCGGCTATGACATGACCAAGCTGTTCGTGGGCTCGTTCGGGACGCTGGGGGTCATCACCGAGATCACCTTCCGTCTGCTTCCCTTGCCCGACAGCGTGGCGCTGGCGGTCATCCCGTTGCCGTCGCTAGCCGAGGGGTGCGCGATCAGCGCGCAGATCCTTGATTCGAACCTGGAACCCCTGGTTCTGGAGGCGGTCTCGCCTGGGCTGGCCGACTGGGCGGGCCTCACGCCGCCGTCCGGCCCCCCGGATGCCGACGTGCTGCTGGCAGCTTTCGCGGGGCACGGCTTGGCCGTCGAACGCTCCATAGGCGAGGTGTGCAGGCTTGCCGGTGCTCCTGAGGCGACCGTACTCGTGGCCGCGGAGGCAGAGGAGGCTCTGGAGACATTGACTGGGTTCAGCGCGGTCGCTGCCGCCGGGAGCGGGGCTTCGGGACCAGAGGGTGCCGCTTTGAAGGCCCGGGCTTCCGTTCCTATCAGCGCCACCTGGGGCCTGGTGGAGACCGCGGTGTCCCTGGCGGACTCCCAGGAGCTGGGGGTCGCATACCGCTTGGGGGCGGCTCGCGGCATGGTCGACCTGTGGGTAGGCCCGCGGCCGGCAGGCCTTGGGGCCGCCGGGCCGGAGGCGGGGCGTCTTGCCGCCTGGGCGGAAGGCGTGCGCCAGGCGGCCATCGCTGCCGGCGGGACCTTGACAGTCACCGGCGGACTGGCGTCGCTGCCGCCGGGCTTCTCCTTGTGGGGCGAGTCAAGTGCGGCGGTGCCCATCATGAAGCGCATCAAGGAGCGCTTCGATCCTCACGGCGTCCTCAATCCGGGCCGGTTCGTAGGGGGCATCTGATGGCGGCGCGCGAAAACCGCGGGGTTCCTGTGGAGTTCCAGAGCCTCCACGACCACGTGGTGACGTGCAGCAAGTGCGGGTTCTGCCAACCTGCATGCCCGATATTCCGGGCGACCGGCCGGGAGGCACATGTGGCTCGGGGCAAAGTGGCCCTATATCGCAACATCATCGAGGACCGCCTAGAGATCGGGCCCGCGGTCAAGGACGCCTTCTCCCACTGCCTGTTGTGTCGTGCCTGCACGGCGAGTTGTTCTCCCGCCATCCGCACCGACGACGTGGTGGTGTCGTTCCGCCACGCCTACGCGGAGCGCTTCGGCCGGAGTTTTTTCCAGCGCAGGGTGTTCCGCAGTCTGCTCCCGCGGCCGCGCCTCATGAGAGGCATAGTGAGGTTCGTCTGGGCCTTCCGGCGGACTGGCCTGGTGGAGCTTGCCCGACGGATCGGCTTGGTGGGGCTTCTCAACCCTAAGCTAGAAAGAGCGCTCGAGCTGGGAGCGGGGAATCCCGGGGCGTTGCTTACGATTCGACTGGCGAAGCGCCAGGCGGCGTACGCCGCCGACAGCACGGCCGAGGGCACCGCCGACAGCGCCACCGCGGTCAAGCCCGTGGTGGGCTATTGGATCTCATGCGGCTACAACTACGTGCTGCCCGAGGTGGGCGAGTCCACCGTACAGGTACTCGAGCGGATGGGCTACGCGGTGGAGGTGCTCGACAACTGCTGCTGCGGTCTGGCCGCCTACGGCTACGGCGACCGGGAAGCCGCCACGGGCCTGGCCAAAGAGAACCTACGCCGCCTGGGCGACACGGACCGTTTCGACGCCATCGTCTCGGAATGTGGGAGCTGCTCCGGGCATCTCAAGGACTACCCACGTCTTCTGGCCGACGACGTCGAGTGGGAGGCGCGGGCAAAGGCGCTTGAGGGCAAGATGCGCAGCTTCAGCGAGTTCTTGGTGGAGCAGGGGGGCCTCGCGGCTCTACTCGGCGGAGGGGCCGAACCGGGTGCCGCCGAACGGGCTCCGTCCTCGCAGAGCACCGTAGCGCCGGACACGCTGGTCGTCACTTACCACGATCCGTGTCATCTCGGCGCGCGCTATCAGAACGTCGTGGATCAGCCGCGTCAGTTGCTGCGGTCGCTCCCCGGGGTGACCTTCGTGGAAGCGGAGGAAGCGGATTGCTGCTGTGGGGCGGCGGGCACGTACGGCGTGTTGCACCCAGAAGAGTCGGCGGCCATAATCAGGCGCAAGACGGGTTTCATCGACGGCACGGGAGCGTCGGTAGTCGCTACCGAGTGTCCTTCATGCATGATGCAACTCAAGTACGGGGCACGAGCGTCCGGGCTATCTCTCGAGGTGCTCAACGTCAGTCAGATCTGTGACCGCGCTATCGCTGCAGTGACAGATGGCGCATGAAACCGTAGTCTAGGCGAGGGATGGTCGGGTATGGCGACAGTGGAAGATAGGCTGGGCGTCTCAGCAGCGGCGGCAGTCTCAGGGGCGGTGCCCGAAAGCCCGCTGACCCTACTGGTAAACGGGGAGTCGTACAGGGTCTCCGTGCAGCCTCAGTGGACGCTTCAATACGTGCTGGCGGAGAAGCTGGGTCTCACCGGCACCAAGGAGTTCTGTGGTGAAGGAGCCTGCGGCGCCTGCAGCGTGATCATGGACGGCAGGCCGGTGCTCTCCTGCATGATGCTGGCCATCGAATGTGGGGGGCGGACCATCGAGACCATCGAGGGTATCGCCAGGGCTGGTCATCCTCTCATCGAGGCGTATATCAAGCATAGCTGCATGCAATGCGGCTTCTGCACACCGGGCTTCGTGGTCACCGCCAAGGCGCTGCTCGACCGCAATCAGGATCCTACGATCGACGAGATCAAGGAAGCCATGGTGGGCAATCTGTGCCGGTGCGGCACCTATCCCGCGCACATCAAGGCCATCCAGGAAGCCGCCGGCATCCTACGCGGCCTGGTGGAGGCGGGTGTCCGGCCATGAGCAACGACCAGCCTCAGAAGGTCGACCAGCGGCGGCGCATGCTCGAGGCGTTCGACAACAAGGTCGCCGACCCCTATCCCCTCGAGGTATATGAGGCCATCGGCAAGAGGGCCGTCCGCCGCACCGACGGGTATGAGAAGGCCACCGGAGCCGCGAGGTACACCCTCGACGTACAACTGCCGGGCATGTTGTATGGCCGGTTCCTGACCTCGCCCTATCCGCACGCCGAGATCGTCGGCATGGACACGTCGGAGGCCGAGAAGGTCCAAGGGGTGCGTTGCGTGCTGAGGTATGACGACCCGGCACTTCCCGAAGGGGCCAGCCTGGGCGGCCACGAGTTGAACAGCGTTGCGCCGATCCCCCGGGTGGCTTACTTCCAAGGAGAGGAGTGCGGCGCCTTCGTTGTGGCCGACAGCGAGGAGATCGCGGAGAACGCCGTCAAGAGCATCAGAGTGGAGTGGAAGCAACGTCCGTTCCTGCTCGACGTGGAGAAAGCCATGGAGCCGGGCGCTCCCCTGACCAATCCTGAGGAATCGCCCGAGTCGAACGTGCACATGGCATACGAAGAAGCACACGGTGACGTGGAGAAGGGCTTCGCCGACGCCGATAAGACCATCGAGTTCAAATGGACTTTCGGGCTCAACACCTGGGTGGGCCCTGAGCGGCCCTGCGGGGTCTGGAGATGGAACGGCGAGTTCCCTGAAGTCTGGGTGAAGCAGCAGCGTCCCCACGTCGCCAAGCGCGCCATCTCCACCTGGTTCGGCGGTATCCCCATGAACAAGATCGACGTCCATTGCCTCTACCAAGGCGCCAGCTTCGGCGGGTGGAGCCAGATGGCCTGGAACCTCGGGGGCCTCTACTGCGCGGCCGAGGCGGCCAAGCGCACCGGGCGCCCTGTCAAATGGGTCTTCAGCCGGCGCGAGGATTTCTATGGCGGCAACATGGACGCCGGTGTCTTCTACGTCAAGGTGGGCTTCAAGCTGGACGGCACCATCACCGCGGTGTCGGAGCGGGGCGTCACCCTCAACCAGGATATGCCGGTATTCGGCATCGTCGCGCACCTGATCGAGAACACCAAGATCCCTCACATCCAGGGACGGACCGAGGCGGCGTGGGTCAACAAGGGTCACACGGTACCCACTCGCTGCGAGATGAACATCAACGCCTATACGGTGAACCTGGTCTTCAACCGGGTGGCAGACGAACTGGGAATGGATCCGATCGCGGTCGCGCTTCTCAACGACGGCGCCGAGGGGCACGACATGGAGTGGCTTAACGCCAAAAAGGCCGAGCTTGGCTTCCAGGTGCGGGACAGCCTGAGGGAGTGTGTGGACAAGGGCAAGGCCGCCATAGGCTGGGACGAGAAGCGCCACGCGCCGGGCGCCAAGACGCTCCCCAACGGCAAGATGCACGGACTCGGCTTCACCTGGACGCACGAGTGGGACGATTCCGCGGGGTCGAGCGAGATCGGGATGTACTTCGAGCGCAACGATGGTTCGGTGACCATCCTCGGCTGCCGGTGCGACTGTGGGGTGAACGCAGAGACGAGCTACTGCCAGATCGCGGCAGACGAGCTGGGAGTCCCGATAGAGACGGTCCGCTTCAAGCACATGGACGACGCGGGCTTCTTCACTATGACTCCCGACACCTCCACCAACATGGCCGTGAACGGCTGGGCGGTGAGGAATGCCGCCCGCATGCTCAAGCAGAAGCTCCTGGAAGCCGCCGTGGCTCCCCGCTGTGTGACGCAACTAGCGAGCTACCCGCCGGCCTTTCCCGACAAGCAGGCCGAAGAACTCGACGTCAAGGACGGCGTGATCTTCGAGAAGGCCGCTCCCGACAACAACATGACCATCGCCGACTTCATCGGCCCCAGTGGCGCCATGGGTCCCATCACGAGCCCTATCGGTGAGCCGATATATGCCGGCAAAGAAGGACTCGCCTATCCTCTACGCGGCACGCCGCCCATGTTCAAGGACAGCATGCAGATGCAGCGAGGCACCTACCTGGGGGTGAGGCTGCGCTTTTGCCGCCAGGCGTATTTCATGGAGGTCGAGGTCGATCCTGAGACCGGGGCGATCGATATCACCAAGATCGTGACGGTCAACGACGTAGGCAAAGTGATCAACTGGGACGGCTGCGAAGGCCAGGCCTACGGCGGCGCCATCATGGGTGTCGGCCGCGGCATGACCGAAGAGGTGGTCTACGACGAGCGCACCGGCGTCATGCTCAACGGCAACCTCCTCAACTACAAGATCCCCACCATGATGGACTACGGTGACATTGAGACCATCATGGTCGAGAGCGGCATGGGTTTCGGCCCCTACGGCACCGTCGGCATCGGGGAAGACGTGGCCACCGTACTGCCGGCGTTGGTCGGCCCGGCCGTGCAAAACGCCATCGGCATCTGGGTGGAGGGCTTTCCGCTTACACCTGAACGGGTGCTCAAGGCCCTCGGCAAGGCGTAGGGGGAGGGCTCATGAAGACATTCAGGCACGTAAGCGCCCGGTCCACAGAAGAGGCCACCTCCCTCTTGCGTGAAGCGGGCGGAAGGGCGCGCATCATCGCCGGAGGCACCGACCTCCTGGGCGAGATGCGGGACGGCATCCTACCGGAACGGGCGTACCCGGAGGTCCTGGTCGACATCAAGAACATCCCGGGGCTGGAGAGTGTCCAGGAAAAGGACGGCCGCCTGGTCGTGGGGGCACTAGTCCGGCTGGAAGATCTGGCCCGGCACCCCGTGGTGACCGGGGGCTATCCGGCCCTGGCCGAAGCCGCCCGCAGGACTGCTTCGCCGCACATCCGCGAGATGGGTACGGTGGCCGGCAACATCTGCCAGAACAACCGCTGCTGGTACTACTGGGTGCCAGACAACCTGTTCCATTGTCTGCGCAAAGGCGGCAAGGCCTGTTATGCGCTCACCGGCGATGCGAGATACCACTCCATCTTCGGGGCCGCTCGTGTGGAGGCTACGGCCTGCGCCCGGGCTTGCCCCAACCATATCGACATCCCCACCTACCTCAGCAAGATCCGCGAAGGTGACACAGCCGGCGCGGCTCGGATCCTCCTGCGGCACCAACCCCCTGCCGGCGGTGACCGGCCGGGTCTGTCCTCACTGGTGCGAGACCGATTGTGCCCGGGGCGAGTTCGATGAAGCCGTCTCCATCAGGGAGGTCGAGCGATACCTCGGGGACCAGGCGCTGGCCAAGGCGGCCGAGTTCTACATCGCGCCCCAGCGGGAGACCGGCAAGCGGGTGGCCGTGGTCGGCTCGGGGCCGGCGGGCCTGTCGGCGGCTCACTATTTGCGCCAGGCTGGGCACGCGGTCACGGTGTTCGAGCGCATGCCCGAAGCTGGAGGGCTGCTGGCCTACGGCATACCGCCGTACCGTCTGCCGCGTGATGTCGTGCGCAGGCAGATCGAAGCCTTCGCGGGCACAGGTATCGAGTTCGAGGTCGGCACCTCTGTGGACAAGGCCGGGTTCGAGAGGCTAGTGAAGACCTACGACGCCGTGTTTGTCGCCGCGGGCGCCTGGCAGGAGACGCAGGCCGGCATCGCTGGTGAGCAGTGCCTGACGTCGGGCACGGACTTCCTACGTAGCGCCTACGAGAAGCCGCAAGACGTGACCGGCAAGACCGTCGGCGTCATCGGAGGCGGCAACACAGCCATAGACGTGGCTCGCTCGCTGCTTAGGCTGGGAGCCAAGCCGGTGATCTACTACCGGCGCACCAAAGACGAGATGCCAGCCCTCGACGCGGAGATCGAGAAGGCGGAAGAAGAGGGCGTGAAGTTCGAGTTCCTCACTCAGCCGGTGAGAGCCGGCGCCGTCGCGGGTGGGGTGGACCTCGCCTGCTGCCGCATGGAACTCGGCGACCTCGATGCGAGTGGCCGACCCCGACCGGTCAAGGTGGAAGGCTCGGAGTTCTCCGTGCGCTGTGACGCGGTCATCAAGGCCATCGTGGAGCGGCCGGACTACTCGCTCTTGCCCGCAGAGTCTGTGGACGACAAGGGCAGGCTCAAGGTCGACAAGACCGGCTACGCGTTGGGCGCCGGCGTCTTCGCCGGAGGGGACTTCGTCTCCGGGCCGGCGACGGTCGCCGAGGCGACGGCCGCGGGGCGCGGCGCCGCCCAGGCAATAGACCGCTTTCTGCTGGGCAAGCCGGCGGAAGAGGATGGCGCGCCGGTCTGCGAGCTGGGCGGCGTGTTCAACGACTCCTGTTTGGCGCAGAGCGGCAGGGTGGAAGCGCCGGAGTCGTCGCTCACCGAGAGGCTCAAGTGCCTCACCGTCGAGGAGACGGGCACCCTGGATCTGGATGCGGTGGAAGCTGAGGCGAACCGTTGTTTCAACTGCGGGTGCGTGGCGGTGAACTCGTCCGACTTGGCCCCGGCGCTGATCGCCCTGGATGCCACGGTCATCACCACGGGGCGGGCTATCGCCGCCGAGGACTTCTTCGCGGTGGGGGTCGACACCAGCACGGTGCTGGGCGACGGCGAGATGGTGCTGCGCGTGGAAGTGCCGCGGCCCTCTGTGAGCACCCGTTCGGCGTTCATCAAGTTCGCGGCGAGGAAGTCCATCGATTTCCCCATCGTCAACGTGGCGGCCGCCGTGACCAGTGAGAATGGCGCGGTCAAGTCGGCGCGCATCTGTCTTAATTCTGTGTACGGGATGCCCGTCCGAATGACCGGCGCTGAGAGCTACTTGCGGGGCAAGGCCATCGACCAAGCGACCGCCGGGCCAGGCTGCCGACGCGGGGATGGAAGGTGCTTTGCCGCTTCTGAACAACCGCTACAAGCTCCAGATTGCTCGGACGCTGGTCAAGCGGGCGATCCTGGCCTGCGGCGCCGGCACCGGCACCGGCTCCAAGTCCGGCACCGGCGCCGATGTCGGCCCCGGGCTGGCGTGACGCGGCGCCCGGAAGACAGCCCGCCCGGCGGAGGGTCATGAGCGTCAAGGTGAGGATGTTCTATCCAGCGTTGCAGCGCCTGGCCGGCGGTGCGGGCGACATCCAGGTGGAAGGCGCCACCGTGGGGGAGTGCTTGGCCGATCTGGTCCGCCGGATCCCGGAGGGCGGGCCGCTGCTGTTCGACACGCGGGGTGACCTTTTGAAGCGGGTGTACGTGTTCGTCAATCGGGAGAGCATGTTCAAGGCCGACCCGGCGAAGCCCGTGGGGGACAAGGACGAACTCATCCTGGCGGTGCTCGCCACAGGAGGCTGACCGAGTGCCCCGGCCTAGCGACCAGATCACGCGGGGGGCCGTCCGTGGCCCCCACCGCTCGCTGCTGCGCGCGCTCGGGGTGGGGCGCGCCGACTTGGGCCGCCCGCTCGTGGGCATCGCCAATTCGTTCAACGAGCTTGTGCCGGGGCACATGCACCTGCGCAGCATCGCGGAACAGGTGAAGTACGGGGTCTACCAGGCCGGCGGCATGCCGTTTGAGTTCAACGTCATCGGCGTTTGCGACGGCCTCGCCATGAACCATGAGGGCATGAACTATTCGCTGGTCAGCCGGGAGGTGATCGCCGACTCGGTGGAGATCATGGCCAGGGCCCACTGTCTCGACGGGCTGGTGCTTATACCCAACTGCGACAAGGTGGTCCCCGGCATGGTGATGGCCGCGGCCCGTCTGGACCTACCCACGGTGCTGGTCTCGGGCGGACCGATGCTGGCGGGCTACCACAAGGGCCGGAGGATCGAGAACAAGGACGTGCTCGAGGGCGTGGGCGCCTGCTTCAGCGGCAAGATGAGCGTCGACGAGCTCACCGAGCTGGAAGAGGCCGCTTGTCCTACCTGCGGCTCCTGTGCCGGTCTCTTCACTGCCAATTCGATGAGTTGTCTGACCGAGTGTTTGGGGATGGCCCTGCCCGGTGACGCCACGATCCCGGCCCCGTTCTCCGCGCGTCTGGTACTGGCGCGGCGCACAGGCGCGCAGGCGGTGGAAGTCGTCCGGCAGGCATGGGGCGCCCGTCGCTTCCTCACGCGCGCCAGTCTGGGCAACGCTTTGGTACTGGACGCGGCCCTGGGCTGCTCCACCAACACGGTGCTTCATCTCATCGCCATCGCCGAGGAAGTGGGGTGGAGCCTACCCCTCCAGACCTTCAATGAGGTGTCGGCGCGGACCCCACACCTGGTCAAGCTCTCTCCGGCCGGTTCCTTCTACATGGAGGACTTCCATCGCGCGGGCGGGGTGATGGCCGCCCTTCACCGGCTGGCGCAGGCAAACCTTGTCGACGGGAGCGTGCCCACGGTGTCGGTTGACGGACTGGCCGACCAGTACAGGGGAGCCGTCCCGTCCGACGACGAGGTGATCAGGCCCCTCGACCGGCCCTACGGCCCCACGGGCGGTCTAGCCATACTGTTCGGCAACCTGGCTCCGGATGGCGCGGTAGTGAAAGAAGCCGCCGTGCTGCCCCAGATGCTTAGACACCGTGGCCCCGCCCGGGTCTTCGATGACGAGGCGTCCGCCGTCATGGCCATCGCGGCCAACGATATCCAACCGGGGTGTGTGGTGGTCATCCGCTACGTGGGCCCCAAGGGCGGCCCCGGAATGCCCGAGATGCTCACGCCTACCTCCACTCTGGCCGGGGCGGGTTTGGACGACCGGGTGGCGCTGGTCACCGACGGGCGCTTCAGCGGGGTCACCCGCGGTGCGTGCATCGGTCATGTGGTTCCTGAAGCCGCGGACGGCGGCCCTATGGCCCTTCTGCGCGACGGCGATCTGGTCTCCATAGATATCCCGGCGCGCACTCTCACAGTGGAGATGTCCGATCGCGAGCTTGCCGAGAGGAGGTCTGCCTGGAGCCGCCCGCCGGTCACGGCCACCGGCGTTCTCGGCCGGTACGTGGCTATGGTCTCGACCGCAAGCAGGGGCGCCGTCCTGGGGGATGGTCCTGAAGGTTAGAGCGACCCGGGTAGATGACACGGCACCCGCCCATCCATCGCATGCGAGGGGCTGAATGTGGCCGATGCTATCATGGGCCCTAACCGCTTCAGTACGCCGAAGACGCCCCGGCCACAGGAGAGTCGCGCCATGTCTGAACCCAGAACCGCCAAGTACGTCATCACGGAACTCGTGATGCCCGAGGCCAGGCACAAGATCGCCGCCGAATACGCCAAGTACGCGGAGCGCATCCTCTGGATGGACGAGAACGTGGTCGAAGGGGCGTTTCAGATGAACACGGCTTGGTATCTGAAGGCCGGTCCCACTCTTGAGGACCGGCCCCACGTCCACGACACCGACGAGATCATCGGCTTCTTCGGGAGCGACCCCGCCGATCCTCACGATCTGGGAGGGGAGGTAGAGATCTGGCTCGAGGACGAGAAGCACGTCATCGATCGTACCGCCATGATCTTCGTCCCCGCGGGCATGGTGCACTGCCCCCTCGTCATCAACCGGGTAGACCGTCCCATCTTCCACTTCACCACTGTCACGGGCCGGCTGTACGACAAGATCGAGGAGGGCGTCTAGAATCGCAGTCTGCCGCGAACAACTGAGAGGAGGGCTCTCGATGACTGAAGAAGGGAAGTCGTTCCACCAGACCTCGCCCCATCATGTGGGCTTGGTGGTCAAGGACATAGAGAAGGCCATCGCGCATCTGGAGGCTCTTGGCTTCGGGCCCTTCAAGTTCGACGATGAGCACCGTGTCTTCGAACTACCCTTTGTGGGCGAGCTGCACGGCAAGCCTGCGGAGTGGAAGACCAAGATCAGCAACGCCAATATGGGCCCGGTGGAACTCGAGCTACTGGAGCCGTCCTCCGGCGACCAGGCCCTCAGGGAGACGCTGGATGCTCAGGGTGAGGGACTGCATCACATCGGTTGGCTCACCAGTGACCTTGAGGGCGATATCGCCAGGGCCACCGCGCGCGGCGCTAAGGTGTGGACCAGTTCGTTTCCCGCGGGCAACCCCGGCTTCTGCTACTTCGAGGGCTCCGATATCGGGAACCTGGCCATCGAATTGCGGGAGCCATAGACCATGAAATCAGCGCTGACGTACGGTCCCTTCGACGTCCGGGTGGAAGACGTGCCGGAGCCTACCCCGGGTCCGGGCCAGATCAAGGTCAAGATCGCCTACTGCGGCATCTGTGGCTCCGACCCCGACATCTACGACGGCAGCTTCGGCCTGCTCAAGGCTCCCTGGTGGCCGAAGCCCCCTTTCACAACAGGGCATGAGGCCTCGGGGGTCATCGTGGAGCTGGGCCCGGATCTGCTGCTGGGCTACAAGGTGGGCCAGCGCGTGGCCATGAATTTCCGGACATATTGCGGGGTCTGCTACTACTGTCGCAACAAGATGGAGCAGATGTGCGAGCACGTCACCTCGTACGAGGCGGGCTTCTCGGAGTACGCTCTTTACGGTGAGGGCGCGGTCTTTCCGCTTCCCGACGACGTGAGCCTGGAGCGGGGGGCCATGTTGGAGCCGGTGACCATCGCCGTTCACGCCGTCGACCAGGGGAACCTCTGTCCAGGCAAGACAGTGGCTATATGTGGGGGCGGCACTATCGGCCTCTTGGTGCAGCAACTGGCCATCAGGGCCGGGGCGGCCCGGGTCCTCGTGTCGGATCCTATGCCCGAAAAGCGCGAGATGGCCAGGAAGTTCGGGGCCGACTGGACCGTCGACCCCAGCGCTGTCGACTTGGTCTCCGCCGGCCGGGAGCTGACAGAGGGCAGGGGCTTCGACACCGTGTTCGAGTGTAGCGGCAACTTGACCGCGGCTAAGAATGCCCTTCTGCTTGCCGACAAGTGCGGCACCATCATCCTGGTGGGTGTCTACCACGAGGATGCCGAGTTGCCCGTCACTCCCTACTACATGTTCGCCAACGAGCTGACCATCCGCTCCAGCATCCTGGCGCCGTACGTGTTCCCGCGCGCCCTCAAGCTTCTTTCCAAGCTGGACCTGGAGCCCATGATCAGCGAGATCGTGCCCTTGACCGATGTCGCCAAGGCCCTGGGCGGGCGGAAGACGAGCACGGCT
Source organism: uncultured Actinomycetes bacterium (assembly GCA_963784835.1). Taxonomy (GTDB): domain Bacteria; phylum Actinomycetota; class Thermoleophilia; order RBG-16-64-13; family RBG-16-64-13; genus RBG-16-64-13. Next base: position 135,133 of record CAWASM010000007.1, read on the forward strand.
ATCAAGATCCTGGTGAAGCCATGAGGGTCGTTGTCCCGAGAGAGACAAGTGAGGTGAGGTCGTTCCATGAGTGAAAAGATCAACTGCGGCAACTGCGGCATGCTGCTCTACTTCGGTGAGGAGATCAGTCGGCGGCTGTATATGCGCGCCATCCCCGATGAGGCGGCGGTCTTGGCCGCCTACAAGAACGCCTGCCCTCGCTGCGGCGCTTCTCTTTCCGACCAATCGGTCAAGATCGAGTTCAAAAGGCGGGCCGAGCATGTCTCATAACGATGCGCTTGTGCAGGAGTTGGAGGCCCAGGCCAAGGTCCTTGTCAACGACTGTCTGGACCAGTTCTGCACGTTCAGCCAAGGCCACGTCGGCGGCACGATGTCGGTACTCGAGATCATCACAGCCCTCTATTTCCACCATCTGAAGTTCGATCCCAAGAACCCCGATTGGCCCGAGCGCGACCGGGTGGTCATGTCCAAGGCCCACTGCTGCGAGGCCATCTACGCTGCCCTAGTGGAACTGGGCATGTATTCGAAAGAGACTTTGAGCACGTACTACTGCCACGCTTCGCCCTTCCAGGGTCACGCCGACCGCTGGTGCACGCCCGGCATCGACTTCTCCGGCGGATCGCTGGGGCAAGGGCTGTCGTTCGCCGCCGGGATGGCGCTGGCCGAGAAGCTCAAGATGAAGTTCGACCCGCCGTCGCGTGCAGACACCTTCCTGCCCCGCTATATCGTGCGCTACAACCCGCGTTATCGCACCTACTGCATCCTGGGCGACGGAGAACTGCACGAGGGCCAGGTGTGGGAAGCGGCCATGTTTGCCAACAAGTTCAAGCTCGACAATCTCATCGCAATAGTCGACTACAACAAGTGGTCGCTCGACGGGCCCACCAACGACATCATGCCCATCGAGCCGCTCGTGGACAAATGGAAGGCCTTCGGCTGGACGGTCTACGAGATCGACGGCCACGACATGCGCCAGATCCTCGATGCGCTCGACCTGGTATCCAAGCAGTACGGCGACAACAAACCGAAGGTCATCATCGCCCACACGGTGAAGGGTCGAGGGGTCTCCAATTGGGAGGAACTTCACATGCACCTGGGCCGGGGCGAAGAGATGATGAAGGGTGTCCGGGAAGGAAGGGCCAAATATGGCGACATGGAATAAGCATGTGGCGATCGGCCAGCCGGTCATGACCGGCAAGGGCATCGGCAAAGCCATCAAGGCCGCCTTCCAGAGAGACCCCAAAGCGCTCGCCATCCTCGAGGACATGCAGTTTCCCGAGATCGAGTGGTTCACCGACAACATGTTCGACCGCATGATCGAGTGCGGCATAGCTGAACAGAACGGGGCCTGCGTGGCCGCGGCTCTGGCGGCCGAGGGCTTCACCCCGGTGATCAACAACTTCCTGTTTGCCAGCATGAGCCGCGCCTACAACCAGATACGGCAGAGCATCCTGGTCGACCGGTTCAACGTGAAGTTCATCGCCCGCGAAGGTGTCTGGGGCGAGGTCGGGGTGTCGCACGCCACTGTGGAGGGCATCGGCAGCCTGAGAGTGCTACCCAATCTGGTGATCATGAACCCCGCCGACGTGGTAGAAGCGGAGAAGGCGACCGAGGCCATGATGCAGTACATAGGGCCGGTCATGGTGCGGCAGGAACTGAGCCCGGACCCCTTCAGGATCTTCACCGACGACTACCCGTTCGACATCGGCAAGGCCTACTCGCTACGTGACGGCAAAGACGCCACCATCATCGCCACCGGCTACATGGTGACCGAGGCCATCAAGGCGGTCGACCTGCTCGAGAAGGATGGCCTTGACGTCGGCGTCCTCAATATGTGCACCATCAAGCCTCTGGACGAGGAAGCCGTCGTGGCAGCCGCCCAGAGGACCGGCGCCATCGTGACCGCCGAGAACTGCAGTGACATCAACGGTCTCGGGGATGCGGTGGCCTGCGCTCTCTGCGAGAACTTCCCCACCCCGCTCGTGAAAGTAGGCGTGGAGGACGAGTTCGGCCAGTCGGGCCTCGTCACGGCGGAGAAGGACGAACTGAAAGAGCACTTCGCTCTGGACGCCAAGGACCTGGCGGACGCGGTGAAGAAATGCATCGAGAAGAAAGAGAGGCTGCGTTCCAGGAGCTATTCGACATGAGAGTCCTGGTCATCGGCGGGGCCGGCTTGTTCGGCAAGAAGTCGGTGCTGGCCTTGCTGCGCGATCCCGCGGTCGAACAGGTCGTCACCATGGATGTAGTGCCGCCCTCAGGGTACTTCACCGAGGTGGTCAAGCAGTACGGTGATCGGTTCAAATACGTGCGCGGCAGCATCTCCGAGCTGGAAGACATCCTTGCTGCGGCCGGCGCGAATGGAGTGAACGCCCTGGTCAACTGGGCCATGATCTTGTCCAAGGACCCCCTTCCTCGGGAGAACACCAAGATCGGCGTGCTCGGGATGTGCAACGTCTTTGAGGCCGCCCGTCTGCTCGGTATCAAGCGGGTGGTCTACGCGAGCTCCGAGACCGTGTACGGAGAGCAGTCGGACTACGGCGACCGCGAGATCGTCGAAGACGATCGCCTGTTGCCGTTCTCCGGCAGTTTCTATGCTTTGGCGAAGTGCCTGGCCGAGGTGGTCGCCGCTCAGTACGACGAGTTGTACGGCATCAAGTCCACGGCGCTCCGCCCGACCATCGGCTACGGTCACGGCGGCAAGAATCCGAAGTTCGTGCAGTGGTTCTCCGACATCGTGTCGCTGCCTGCCGTGGGCAAGCCGGTGGCGCTGGAGTGCACCGGCAACGCGCTGTTCTCGACCATACTGTCCGACGAGGTGGGGGAGTTCACGCACTTGGCGCTCAAGACGCCCTCGTCCCCGCATCCGGCCTATAACCTAGGCGGACCCCCGGTCACCCTGCGTGACTTCGCGGCGGCGGTGAAGAAGTACATCCCCGACGCCCAGATCTCTTTCGGCGACGAGCCCGAAGACTGCGAGCTGCCGTGGATGGTCAGCGGCGCCCGGGCCAAAGAGGACTACGGCTTCACCGTGATGCCGGTGGAACAGGCGGTGCTCACTCTCATCAACGAGTCCCGGGCGGAGGCCGGCTTGGCGCCGCTCGAATGAGCGACCCGACTGAACGCTTCGGAAGACTGCTGGAACCGGGCATGATCGGCCCGGTGAAGACTCGGAATCGCATCATCAAGACGGCCAATGGGACCTCCTACGTGGAGTCGGACCAGACCGTCGGGCCGCGCATGATCGCTTACTACGAGCGACTGGCCCAAGGCGGGGTGGGGTTCCTCGTGGTGGAATCCTGCGGCGTGGAATACCCGCTGGGCGTCCAGCACGTGCACTACCGGCCTGACGGCAGCTATGAAGGCGTGCAGCTTCACCTCGACGACGATAGGTTCATCCCGGGATTCCAGCGGCTAACCGATGCGGTGCACAAGCATGGTTGCCCGGTGTCGATCCAATTCCAGCACGCCGGGCCCTGGAACCCCACCGGCCTCCTGCCCAAGGACATGTGTATCAGGGACGTCAAGTGCGCTTCGGCGATGAGCGCGGACGAGCTTCCCGGACCCGACTTCCTGCCTTGCCGCGCCCTGAGCCGGCAGGAGGTGGAAGACCAGGTGGAGCTCTGGGCTTCGGCTGCCGAGCGGGCGTGCAGGGCGGGCTTCGACGCGTGCGAGATCAACCACGCGACGGCCCACCAAGGCAACACCTTCCTTTCCCGCATCTGGAACAAACGGGAGGACGAGTACGGGCCGCAGAGCTACGAGAACCGTACGCGCTTCGTCCGCAACATCATCGTCGAGGCGAAGCGGCGGTGCGGCCCGGGCTTCGCCGTGCACGCGCTCATCAACGCTGCCGAATACAACCACCCCCTCGCCACCACCCTCGACGAGGGCGCGGAGATGGCCGCCCTCGTTTGCGAGGTGGCCGACGGCCTGAACGTCAGGGGCGAGCGCTATGGCCATCGCGGCGGTATTTTGCAGCCCGACCGCCTCATGTATCCCGAGCCTCCGTTCGACTTGCCCAAGGATCTGGATTGGAGCCGCCGGGGCGACGGGGCGACGGTGCCCCTAGCCGAAGCGGTGAAACGCAAAGGAGTCAAGGTCCCGGTGTGGACCGCGAGCCGCATCGACGCCCAGATGGGTGAGGAGTACCTGCGCAAGGGAAGTCTGGACTTCGTCGGCATGACCCGGCGCCTGCTTGCCGATCCGGAATATCCCAACAAGATCCGCGAAGGAAGGCTGGACGACGTGAGGCCCTGCCTGGGCTGTCTGCACTGCTTCGAGATGCGCAACCAGAACAAGAAGCTGGAATGCCGGGTCAACGCCACACTCGGGCGGGAGATCATGCCGGAGTACCAGTCCCGACCGGCCGAGTTCCGCAAGAAGGTGCTTGTCGTCGGCGGCGGTCCGTCGGGCATGGAGGCGGCGCGCATCGCGGCAGAGCGTGGCCATGAGGTGGTGCTGTACGAGAAGGACCAGCAGTTGGGTGGCTTGGTGCGCCTCGCCGCCATCGTGAAGGACTGCGAGACGCCGGAACTGGTCGACTTCATCCGCTATGAAGAGCGAGAGCTCCGCAGGACCAATGTGACAGTGCACCGGGGCAAGGAGGTCACGCCCGACATCGTGCGCAGAGAGAGGCCGGACGCGCTTGTCGTGGCCGCGGGGGCGGTGCATCCGGAGCTCGAGCTGCCCGGGACGGACCGGAGCGGCGTGATCCGCACCGACAAGCTGTATGGGATGCTCAACCTGTTCCTCAAGCTCTTCACCTCGGGGCAGTTGCAGAAGCTCACCCATCTGTGGATGCCTCTCGGCAGGCGAGTGGTCATCATGGGAGGGACGCTTCACGGCTGCGAACTGGGTGAGTTCCTGGTCAAACGGCACCGCCGGGTGATAATCGCCCACAACGGCCCCGCGTCAGAGCTCGGCGGCGAGATGGGCCGCGACGACCTGGCGAACCTCCTGCCCTGGTTCAAGCAGAAGTACGTGACGCTGTGGCCCGAGGTGGACTATGTCGAGGTCACGGCGGACGGTCTGAAGATCCAGCAGCGCGACAAACGGCGATACGTCCTCAAGGGCAAGAACATCATCAACACACAAGACTGGGCGGCGAATGCGGCACTCGTGGCTAGCCTCGCCCCAATTGTCCGGGAGATGCACGTGGCCGGGAGCGCCCGCGAGCCGGGATTGATGGCCGATGCGGTCCGTGAGGGAGTCGCCGCAGGCTGCGCGCTCTGAGCCCGGGGGAGCCCCGCTCGAGTCCGGCGCCTTCCTAGTGCCTCTCGCCGAAATGCCTGAAGATGGCCGGGTTGTTCTGCACCATTCGTTCCGGTCGGAAGATGGCGGCATCCATGGTCTTCAGGTCGGCGGCGACCTCCGGGGCGAACTCCATCTGGGCCAGAACATCCTTCTGCAGGTCGATACCCGGGGCGATCTCCGTTAGGACCATCTTGCCGTCCTCCAGTCTGAAGACGGCGCGCTCGGTGATATAGAGCACCGGTTGACCTTTCTTGGCCGCGAAGTCACCGCTGAACGTCACCTGCTCCACGTGCTTGCGGAACTTCTTGGTGGGGCCGTCCTTGACGATAGAGATGCGACCGTCGGTGACGTCGAGGTCTATCTCGCCGTTGGTGAAGGTGCCGCAGAAGACCATGCTCTTGGCATTCTGGGAGATGTCGATGAAACCGCCGCTTCCTGTGATCCTCTTGCCAAGCCTGCTCACGTTGACGTTGCCGTGCTCGTCGGCCTCGCCCATCCCCAAAAAGCCGAGGTCAAGGCCGCCGCCATGGTAGAAGTCGAACTGAGTGGGCATGCTCATGATGCATTCGGGGTTCCAGGAGGCGCCGAAGATCAGGCCCTTGGCCGGCACTCCGCCGACCACGCCCATCTCGATGCTGAAGACGAAGTCGTCGATGACGCCCTCTTCCGCCGCTATGTTGGCCACGCCGTCGGTGACGCCGATGCCCAGGTTGACCACGGCTCCCGGCCTCAACTCGAGGGCGGCCCGGCGGGCGATGAACTTCCGGATACCGAACTCAAGGCTGGGCATGGCATCCAGAGGGGCTCGGACTTCACCGCAAAGAGCCGGGTTGTACTCGCACTCCACCGTCTGCCACTGGTCCGGGTCGACCACCACCGCGTTCACCATGTGCGCGGGTACGCGCACCATGCGCGGGTTGAGCGTCCCTCTGGGGGCGATGCGCTTGACCTGCGCGATGACCACCCCGCCGCTGTTGTAGGTGGCCTGCGCCGCCGACAGAAGATGCAGGTCAAGCCCCTCGTGTTCCACGGAGATGTTGCCGTCTTCATCGGCGGTGGTGCCCCGGACGATGCACACGTCGATAGGGAACGACTTGTAGAAGAGCATCTCTTGACCCTGAAAGTCGATCAACTCGACCAGCGGTTCCTGAGCCCTCTTGTTCATTCTCCCGCCTTCCAGACGGGGGTCGATGAACGTGTTCAGGCCCACCGTAGTCAGAAGGCCCGGCCGGCCCGCTGCGATCTCGCGCATCATCAACGCCAGTACACCCTGGGGCAGGTTGTAGGCTTCGATCTTCTCCTCTATGGCCAACTGGCTCATGACCTTTGACCAGAGCCAGTGGCCCCCGATGACCCTCTTGACAAGTCCCTCATGTGCCAGCCGGCCGAGGCCGGTCTCGTTGCCATAGCCTACCCCGGTGACGTGCACGAGCGTGAGGTTATTGGGCTCACCGGTCGCCAGGAAGCGGCTTTCGAGGGCTGCGTAGACCAGCTCCGCGTCCTGGAACCCGCCGCCAGAAGCTACGAGATTGACCGTGTCGCAGTTCTTGATCAGTCCTACTGCCTGATCGACGGAGCAGAGCTTGTTCACGAACGAATCCTCCTGGGGTCGCCGCTCACCCCCAAGGTCGGCCTGTGCATCGGCGACGATGATATCCCAGGGGCGTCGCAAGAGCGAGAGACGGGTCTTGTGGCTGGGGTGCGCTCGCACACGACCATGGCGTGCGCTCGCCGCCACCTGGTATCTTGATGGGCGGCATGCGTCAAAGGACCTGTGTTGCAGCCAGGTTGTTCGACTATGAAAGGATCTGAAGCATGGCCGGCAAGAGAAAGGTGATCATCACCGTTGCGCAGACGGGCAATTTTCAAGGCAAGGCCGCCAACCCCAATCTGCCCGAACAGCCATCAGAGGTAGTCTCTTCGGCATACGATTGCTACAACGCGGGAGCCTCGATCGTTCACATCCACGCCCGCGACAAGGCCGGCAACTCAAGTAACGATCCGGAGATCTTTGCCGAGATCAACACCGCCGTTCGCGCGAAGTGCCCCATCATCATCCAGAACTCCACAGCTCCCGCGACGAAACCGAATTCCGAGGCCGATGACGGCGTGGCTTTGCTCGACATGAAGGACAAGTCCTGCCTGCCCGAGATGTGCTCTCTGGACTGCTCTCTCATCACCACCGCCTGGGGTGACCTGTCCTTCATCTACAGGTGGGAGCGCGATTGGCTTGTCAAGAACGCGAAGAAGATGATGGACCTGGGCATCAAGCCCGAGTGCGAGGTGTTCAATCCCTCCAGCATCGAGGACGTCTTCAACGTTCTCGTACCCGGCGGGTGTGATCCCGGAGCCCGTGTCCCTCACCTTTGTCATGGGCATGAACAAGGTCAGTCAAGGCGCTATCTCTTTCAGCCAGTCGAACCTTGACTTCATGATCAGCCTGCTTCCCAAGGATCGATTTGTTAACTGGTCGACCATGGCCATCGGCTCTCACCAGCTTCAGGGCGTGACCTACGGTCTGCTCAAGGGCGGCAGTGTCCGTGTGGGCATGGAGGACAACATCTTCTACTCCTACGGCGAGCTCGCAAAGAGCAACGCGCAACTGGTCGAGCGCATGGTCCGTATCATCCATGAGCTGGAAATGGACGTTGCCACTCCCGATGAAGCCAGAGATATCCTCAATCTTCGTCCCCTGAAGTAGCACGGAGAAATGGACGCCTAACATGAAGCTCGACAGCGTGAAACACATCGGCATCATCGGCGCCGGCATGATCGGAGACAGCTTGGCCGTGCTCACGACCGGCCATGGCTACCAGACCACATTGGTCGTGCGTCGCGCGGAGATGATCTCCGAGTACAAGAAGACATACGACGCCTACTTCCGCCAGATGATCGACCAAGGCCTCATGCCGGAGAAGCAGCTGGCCATCTGCGAGAAGTACCTGACGTACTCCACGGACTACACCGACTTGGCCGACTGCGAAGTGGTCTTCGAATGCGTGCCAGAGGTCATCGGCCTCAAGCACGAGATATACGCTCGGCTTGAGGAGACCTGCCCTGATATGCGGGCCATCTGCTCCGTGAGTTCGTCGCTTGTGCCCGATGTTTTGGCCGAGAAGGCCGGGAAGTACAAGGACCGCATCATCGTCACGCATCCCTTCAATCCCGCCCATATGGTCCCGTTCTTCGAGCTCTGCGGGGGCGCGGCCACCGATGCCGGCGTTCTCATCTTTGCCAAGGAGTTCCTTGAGTCTCTGGATCGGAAGCCGGTGATCCTCAAGAAGCCCGCCCCCGGCTTTATCGGCAACAGGCTTCAGTTCGCCCTCTGGAGAGAGGCTCTCAATCTGGTGGAGAGCGGTATCGCCGATCCGAGAGATATCGACACCTGCCTGAACTACAGCTTCTGCCCCCGCTATACCGCCATCGGCATCTTCGAGCACTTCGACAACGGCGATCTCACTCTGAACATGCGCACCTGCAACGGCGTGTTTCCCTCACTCAGCACTATGAAGGAGGCTCCTCCGGCCATCACCGACAGAGTCGCCAGAGGCGATCTGGGCGCAAAGACCGGCGTAGGCTTCTACGATTGGCGGGACGTGGATATGGACGCCTATCGGAAGCGCGTGAACGCACCGTACTGGCACTTCATCGACTGGGATATGCCCAAAGAGTAGGAGAAGAGACCCATCATGGTTATTGACAACAACAAGGGCGGAGAGTACGGGAAGTACTTCGTCCAAGACCTTCAAGAGCCGGCCAATATGGGGACACCTGAATTCAAGGCTCTGTACAAGCAGTTCGCCAAGCGCATCATTTGGATGGACAGCAACGTCTGCGAGGGCGCCTTCCAGATGAACACCGCCTGGTACTTCGCCGCGGCCCCGAGGGATCCGATCTTCCTCGAGCACGTCCACGACTATGACGAGCTGATCGGTTTTTATGGGAGTGACCCGGACGATCCCTACGAGCTTGGCGGTGTCATCGAGTTCTCCATGAACGACGAGGCGCACCGGCTTACGCGCTCCACGATGATATGGTGCCCCGCCGGTGTTCGCCCACAACCCCATGCGGATTCTCGAGGTCAACAGGCCGATATTCCATTTCTCTGTCGTGATGAATCCGTCGTACGACGGGAAGGGCACCTACAAATAGCCTCGCGAGGCGGTGGATCTCGCCCGCCCTTCGATCCAGGCACGCCGCGATGCCGTGAGCCCGACCGAGGAGAGACTGCATGAAAGTGGGAGTCATCGGGGCAGCGGGCTCGGTGGGCGCACCCGTGGCCTTCTATCTGGCCGTCTCTGGATTGGTCGAAGAGCTGGTGTTGATTGACCTGCGGCCGAACGTGGTGCGGCAGCATGCTCTGGACATGAGCACGGCGGCCTCTCAGTGGGACGTCCGCGTCGTCGCGGGAGGGTTTGAACATCTAGCTGGCGCCGACGTCGTCATCAACGCAGCCGGGGTCCCCCAAGGCCTCATCGCCGACCGCATGGAGATGTTGCCCGGGAACATCTCGCTGGTGCGGGACGCCGCCCTCAAGATCAACGCCAACTGCCCGGACGCGGTCGTGCTCACGGCCACCAATCCGGTGGATCCTCTCAACTACGCGACTTGGCGCGCAGGCGGTTTCGACAGGCGCAAGGTCATCGGCTACACCAGCAACGACTCGTTGCGCTTCCGCGAGTTGGTCGCCCGAGCCAAGGGCGTCGGTGTGCGACGGGTGGAGGCCACGGTCATCGGGGAACACGGCAGTAGCCAGGTGCCCCTATTCAGCTCGGTGCGCATTGACGGGCGGCCCGCGCATTTCACCGTCGCCGAGCGCAGCGGCGTCCTGGATGAGCTCCCCAAGATCCTGCAACGATACGAGGAGCTACAGGCCGGTCGCACGGCCGGGTGGACCTGCGCAGTAGGTATCGCGGCTATCGTCCGCGCGATCCATGATGACAGGGGAGAGGTGTTCCCCTGCTCACTCGTCTTGGACGGAGAATATGGCCAGAGCGGCATGAGCATGGCGGTACCGGCAGCGCTCGGGAAGGGTGGGGTACGCGAGATCCAGCAATGGGACTTGGCGCCTGACGAACAGGCCGGCTTTGAGCGGGCCGCGGCCGTGCAGGCTGCTGCCGCGCGCATTGTCGATCAACAGCTCGCGAAAGCGGCTGACGGCTAGCTCTCAGCGCGCCGGCCGCGGTGGCGGCGCCGAGGCCTTGAGGTGGAGGAAACCAGGCCCGGACGGGCGGCGTCTGAGTAGACATCCAATACCGGGAGGTGGGTCATGGGTCGCTCGAAGGTGCTTGCGCTTCTATGCCTTGTGCTTCTGCCGATCGCGATCGTCGTGGGTTGTTCGTCGTCCGATCCTGGCCCCACCAACGTTTCGAATTCTTGGAACGATAAAGTGGACGGGTACGTGGCCCTGGTGCCCCAGGTGCTGCGGTCGGGAGAATCAGCATCGTTCTCATTCACGCTCTTCAACGGTGACGAGCCAGCCCGTAGCGGCGTGACCGTCTCGGTCCTTGACAAGGGCAAGACAATTGCCTCGGCCAGCGGGGGCATTGATGGCAAGGGCACCGTGACTGTCGATCTCCCACCGGTGACTCCGGGGGAATACAAGGTGGAAGTCAGCGGCAATGGCTTCTCAAAGAGCACGGCCGTGCAGATCCAGTCGGGTACGCTGCTGTTCCTCGAGACCGACAAGCCCATCTACAAGCCGGGGCAGACTATGATGGTCAGGCTCGTGGCCCTGGATTCCGAGTTGAAGCCCGCCCAGGCGGAGGCGACTCTCGAGATCCAAGACGCGAAGGGCATCAAGATCTCCAAGCAGACTCTCACCACCGATGAGTACGGCACCGTGACCGCCGAGTTGCCCCTATCGACCGAGCCCAATCTGGGAGTCTGGAAGCTCAGCGCCTATGCCGGCGACGCGACCACCCAACTGGATGTGCGGGTGGAGAAGTATGTGCTACCGAAGTACGAGGTCACCGCCGCGCTCACGAAGGATTGGTTCCTGGTCGACGAGCCCGTCACCGGCCACGTCACGAGCAAGTACAGCTACGGCCGGGCAGTCCAGGGCGAGCTCCGGGTGACGGCTTCCCGGTACGTGGGTGAATGGGAGGAGTACGCTACCTACACCGCCCAGATCGACGGCGAAGGTGACTTCACCATCGACCCGGCCGGATATGTGGCCGGGGTTCCCGAGGCGGGTGGCCTGGGAAATCTGAGGCTCGACATCGCGGTAGTCGAGAAGGCCACAGGTTACGAACAGAAGACCACTGAGTTGGTCACGGTGGCGGATTCGTCGGTGAACCTCCGGCTCATCTCCGAGAGCACCGCCTTCAAGCCCGGTCTTCCCTTTGGCGTCGTCCTGGTCACCGAGACACCTGGCGGAGAGCCGGTGGAGGCGCCGGTGACGGTGGAGGTCTACTACACCGACAAGGACTACTCGGAAGTGGGACACGAGACCAAGCGGGTGGAGACCAGCCGGGGGACGGCCATGGTGCAGTTCACGCCTCCCGCGAAAGCGGTGCAGATGTCCATCAACGCCAGCGTGGGTGACGCGTGGGCCTCCAAGGAGTTCACCACCGCGTATTCGCCCTCGGGCAGTTTCGTCCACGTGCAGCAGAATGGATCGCCCACTATAGCCGTGGGGGACACCGTTAGTTTCGACGTGGTGTCCACCGCTGAAGCCGGCACCTTCTATTACGAAGTGGTGGCGAGGGACCGGGTGGTCTTCACCGACTCCGCCTCTGGCGAGATCTCCTTCAAAGTGACGCCGGCGATGGCTCCGTCGGCCAAGCTGCTGGTCTATCAGATACTGCCCAACAGCGAGGTGGCCGCTGATTCTCTACCGTTCGAAGTGCAGGGCGAGTATCCCCAAGAGGTGAGTGCCTCCTTCAGCGCCGGCCAAGTCGAGCCCGGAGCTTCAGTGGACGTGCAGGTGCAGACTCAGGGTCCGGCCAAAGTGGGCCTGGTGGCCGTGGATCACTCGGTGTTCATCCTGGCTGAGAACCGGCTCAATCTTGCCCAGGTCTTCGCGGAACTGGAACGTCTGTACATGCAGCCCCAGGCAGAGCTCCACGACGCTGAGTGGATGATGGGCGGCACCCTGCTCATCCCCGGAGCGCAGGAGACCTTCAAGGACGCCGGACTCATCGTGCTTTCCAACAAGGACGTCCCGAAGGGCAAAGAGATCGAGAGACCTCAGATCATGTTCGCCGCGGAGGACGGCATGGGGATGGCCGGGGCGGAACCGCCCAAGAATGCGGCCTCCACCAGAGACCACCACGGCCGGCGCCGTGCCGAACACCGCCGGCGAGACGGGAGGTCTGGCCGAGGTGCAGAGGGTGCGCCAATACTTCCCCGAGACCTGGATCTGGGATGAGACCATCACCGACGATGCCGGCCGGGCGGTCATCACCTATGAGGTACCCGACACCATCACTACTTGGGATCTGCGGGCGGTCGCTCTGTCGCCTGAATATGGTCTGGGCATCACGGAAGCATCACTGACCGTGTTCCAGCCCTTCTTCCTGCAGGCCGACCTGCCCTACTCCGCCATCCGCGGAGAGGAATTCCCCGTCAAGATCGCCCTTTACAACTACCTCGACACCCCTCAAGACATACAGGTGGAGATCAAAGGGGCCGACTGGTTCGACCTGCTGGACGACTCGGTGAAGACCGTGACGGTCGCCGGTGGCGATGTGGGCAGCGCTGAGTTCACCATCAGGCCGAAGTCCATCGGGACTCAGTTGGTGGAGGTCAGCGCCCGTAGCTCCGAAGCTGCGGACGCGGTGATCAAGAGCATGATCGTCGAGCCCGAAGGCGTGAGCCGGGAGACCGTAGAGAACGCGGTGTTGCAGGCGGGGCAGGAACGGACGCTCAGCATGCCCCTGCCTCCATTGGGAGTGGTGCCGGATTCGCAGCGTGCCTACGTGGCCGTCACCGGCAGCCTACTGGCGCAGACCATCGAAGGTCTGGACCAGCTCCTGCAGATGCCTTTCGGATGCGGTGAGCAGAACATGATCAACTTCGCGCCCGACACCTACATTCTCAGCTACCTCAAAGGCACTCGCCAGCTCAAACCCGAGATCCAAGCCAAGGCGGAGATGCTGCTGGTCACCGGCTACCAACGCGAGCTCACTTATAGACACACTGACGGCAGCTTCTCGGCGTTCGGCAACCAGGACGAATCAGGCAGCCTGTGGCTTACCGCTTTCGTGCTCAAGACCTTCGCACAGGCGAAGGGACTGACGTTCATCGATGACGCCGTTCTCTCCGGCGCGGCCGAATGGATCGTCGACAAGCAGCAGGCCGATGGCTCCTTCGAGTCGGTGGGCTTCGTGCATCACCAAGACATGATGGGCGGAGTGCAGGGTAAGGAGACGCTGACTGCCTACGTTGCCCTGGCCCTACTTGAAGCCGGGCAAGATTCTGCTGCCGCCAAGGCGATCACCTACCTTGAAGGCCGGGTCGGCACTCTGGACGACCCCTATGCTCTCGCGCTTGTCACCTACGCGCTCGAAGCGGGTGGAAGCGGCCGGGCTGCTGAAGCCATGCAGAAGCTCATGGCCAAGGCTATCGAAGATGAAAACGGACTCCACTGGAGCAGCGGCGGAGTGCTCCCGCAGCCGGGCGGCCCGCAGCCGGGCGGCCCGCAGCCGTTCATGGCTCCCCAAGAAGGCCAGTATCCCCTCGATATGCTCCCCAGCCTCGATGTGGAGGCGACCGGCTACGCAACACTGGCGCTCCTCGCCGGCGATGACAGAGCGAATGCTGCGCAGGCGGCCCGGTGGTTGGTCGGACAGCGGAACAGCGAGGGAGGGTTCGGCACCACGCAGGATACCGTGGTGGCCCTGCAGGCTCTCATCCAGTTCTCCGCCTCGGCGGCCACCGACTCCGACATGACTGTGACCATCACCGCCGGCGACGTGGCCAAGCAGGTCGTGGTCACGCCTGAGAACTTCGACGTCACCCAGGTTGTGGAGATCCCGGCCGGGACAGACGTGAAGGTGTCGGCACAAGGCAAGGGCGAAGCTGTGGTGCAGGGAGTCCTGCGCTACAACCTGTTGGAGCCCGAGAAGACCGCGAAGGTGTTCGACATCAAGGTGGACTACGACACACAGCAGGTAGCGGTGAACGACATCATCAACGTCGGCGTCACCGTCACCTTCAACCCGCCTGAACCGGTCAAGGCCAACATGACGGTGTTGGACATCTCGGTGCCCACGGGTTTTGCTGCGGCGGACGAGTCGTTGGCGGCTCTGCTGAAGAACCCCAACATCAAGCGGTACGACGTAGCCGGCCGCAAGGTGATCGTGTATATCGAGGACATGGCCCCAGGTGACGAAGTGAGCTTCACCTTCCAGGCCAAAGCCCTCTATCCGGTGCGGGGCAAAGGCGCCGCGGCGGCCGTCTACTCCTACTACACCCCTCAATGGAGAGGGGAGACCGTGAGCCAGGCCCTTACCGTCCAGTAGAAGCCTGGACGGCCGGCTGCGCCTGAGGACCGGCGGCGCCCGCGATCCGGACCACACGGATGGTCCGGATCGCGGGCGCCGCGCTACGTCGGACTAGAGATTGCCTACCTGAAGGTTCTGCTGTAGAAAGTCGAGCAGCATCTGCCACACGGTATCGGCCTGCGCCCCAGAGAAGAGATCGGTGCCATGGTCGCTGCCAGGCACGATCTGCAGGTCGCCTTTGTTGCCTGATAGTTCCTCCAGCTTGCGGGCGCCTTCGGCCCCTACGTCGTTCTCTGCCGCGATGAACAGGAGCGGCACCACCAGGGTCGGCACCGCTTCGGCGGCCGAGAGGCCTTGGAACTCCACTGGGGCCGACAACGTGACCACGCCGGCGAGGCGGACCGACGACATCATCTGGAACGTCGTGGCTGTGATCAGACTGGCCGTGCCGCCCATAGAGGCGCCTACCAGTACGATGTCGCCGGCTCCTGCGAAGCGGAGGTAGTCTACAGCCGCAAAGACATCGTGGTCGATCTTGGCGATGTCCTTGCTGCCGCCGGACTCACCGTATCCTCGGAAGTCGTAGGTGAGGACGAGGTAGCCCTCCTGGGCCAGCTTCTTGGCGATCGCGGTCCAGCTGGTCTGGTCGGCGGGATACATGTGTGAGAGCACAACTCCCCAGTTGCCCGAGCCGTAGAGATGCCCGCTGAGAGTGATGCCGTCCTGGGTGGTGAAGGTGACCGCGGTGGAAGACCGTCCAGTGGCCGTGGTGGGAGGGCCGGCGTCAGTGGAGACGGTGGTCTCGTCCGGGGCTGTGGCTCCGGGGTTGGTAGTGCCTGGGGAGGAGGTCGGGACGGCCGTGGTCGGGGTCTCGTCCCCGCTGCCGCAGGCCGAGACCAGGGTGGCAAGGACCAGCAGGGCTACGCTCAGAAGCACCAGAAACATCAGGGGAAGAGATGCCTTCGCTTGTCGGTCCATGTGACCCCCTCTTGCTCTCTGTGATGGGAGACCGTAACATAACACGGCCGACTGCCGGACACGCGCAGTGAGAGTTCTACCCACAGCTATAGGGCGGAGTGCGAAAGACATGGCCACCGACGACAGTATCGAAGAGCTGCGCCGGATGAAGCAGGAGGCCCGTCAGAGCGGGGGCCCGGAGCGCACGGCCGCTCGGCGCAAGAACGGCATCGGGACGGCGCGCGAGCGCGTTCTTCAGTTGCTTGACCCTGAAACCTTTGTGGAACTCGACGTCTTCACGGAAGGCGCCGTCGCAGGTCACGGCCGCGTAGGGGACAGGGACGTCTACGTCTTTTCGCAGGACGGCGAAGCGGGTGTGGAAGCGTTCGGCGACGGCTTTGTCCGCAAGCTCACCAAGGTCATGGACCTGGCCGCGAAGAATGGCGCTCCTCTGGTCGGCATCTATGATGGCGGGCAGTCCTGGGGCTCCGATGCTGACCAAGGCGTGACCTCTCTGGGCGGTTACTCCCAGATCTTCATTCGCAACGTCCTTGCCTCAGGTCTGGTGCCGCAGATCTCGGCCATCATGGGCTCGTGCACCGGCTCGGCTGTCTTCTCCCCGGCATTGACTGACTTCGTGGTCATGGTCAGGGGCGGTGGCCACGTGTTGCTGGGCGACCCGCGGACTCTCGCGACGGGCGCCGGCGATGAGATCGGGGTGGAGGAAGCGGGCGGCGCAAGAGCCCTGAGCGAGATGAGCGGCATCGCACATCTGGCCGGCGACGATGAGGCTGAATGCCTTGATCTTATCCGTGAGCTTCTCTCGTACTTGCCCCAGAACAATCTCGAGGAGACCCCCCTTTGCTGGACAGGTGATCCTGTGGATCGCATGGACGATGAGCTGGACGCGCTGGCCTGCATGGATGCGGACGGGTCCCATGACGTGCGCGCGATCATAACCAGCGTGGTCGACGACGGCCGGTTCATGGAGATCATGCCTCGGTGGGCTAAGAATGTAGTGGTGGGATTCGGACGTCTGGCCGGCAGAGCCGTCGGCATCGTCGGCAACCAGGCCTGTCACTTGGAGGGGCGCCTGGACCAGGACGCGGCGGCAAAAGCCTCGCGGTTTGTGCGCTTCTGCGATGCTTTTAACCTTCCAGTGGTGACTTTCGTAGATACGCCAGGGTTCCTGCCCGCCGAAGAGCAGGGGCACGGACGCATCGTGCGCGAAGCCGCCAAGCTCATGTACGCATATTGCGAAGCGACCGTACCGAAAGTGACCATCGTCACTCATCGAGCCTACGCTGAAGGCTTCGAGGTCATGTGTTCGAAGCACACAGGTGCCGACTTCAACTTCGCGTGGCCCTCCGCGGAGATCGCGGCCAAGGCTCCCGCCGGCGCTCTCGACCGTCAGGACTCCGTGTCACCGTTTGAGGCTGCCTTGAAGGGGCACCTGGATGATGTGATAGAACCAGTGGCCACCCGTTCGCGCGTGATCGACGCTCTTGAGGCGTGTGCCTCAAAACGCGAGGGCCGGCCTCCCAAGAAGCACGGCAATATCCCGCTGTGACAACCCCGACACCGGGAGGCCAGCGAAGCCGACGTCTAAGAACCCTGTCCACATCACCGACCTCGTCCTCCGCGACGCGCATCAGTCGCTGCTGGCCACCACGGATGCGCACCGAGGACATGCTCCCCATCGCCGACAAGCTCAACCGGGCCGGCTATTGGTCGCTGGAGATGTGGGGCGGGGCCACCTTCGATTCGATGATGCGCTTCTTGAACGAGGATCCCTGGGAGAGGGTGCGCGCCCTCAAGGCGGCCATGCCCGACACCAGGCTGCAGATGCTGCTGCGGGGGCAGAACGTCGTGGGCTACCGCAACTACGCCGACGACGTGGTGCGTGAGTTCGTCCGGCTGGCAGCCGAGGCGGGCATCGACGTCTTCCGAGTGTTCGATGCGCTGAACGACCCTCGCAACATGTCGGCCGCCATCGCTGCCGTGAAAGAGAACGGGAAGTGGGTGGAGGGCACCATCAGCTACACCAAGAGCCCGGTGCACAACGTGTCCTCGTTCCTGGCCTACGCAGGCGAACTCGCGGACATGGGCGCCCAGAGCATCTGCATCAAGGACATGGCCGGCCTGCTCGATCCCAGGACGCATACGAGCTGGTGAGCGCGCTCAAGTCGGCCTATCCGGACGTGCTCGTGCACATGCACTCTCACTACACGTCGGGGATGGCTTCGATGGCCTACCTGAAGGCGGTGGAGGCGGGGGCCGACATCCTGGACTGCGCCATCTCGTCCATGTCCATGGGCACGTCCCACCCGCCCACGGAATCGATGGTGGCGGCTCTGGCCGGCTACCGACCGGGCTACGGGCATGGACATCGGGCTGCTCAAGGAGATCTCCGAGTATTTCCGGGACGTGCGCAAGAAGTACGTGGCCTACGAGAGCGCGTTCACCGCGGTGGATCCGGCGGTGCTGCTCTGGCAGATCCCGGGGGGCATGATCTCGAACCTCTCCTCGCAACTCAAGGAGCAAGGGCACCTCGAGCAGATGCCCGAAGTGTTGGCCGAGGTGCCACGGGTGCGGCAGGAACTCGGCTATCCGCCGCTGGTGACTCCCACTTCGCAGATCGTGGGCACGCAGGCGACGCTGAACGTGCTCATGGGCCGCTACAAGATGATCACCAAAGAGATCAAAGGCCTACATGCAGGGCCTCTACGGCCTGTCTCCGGGGCCCGTGGACCCGGAGGTGCAAAGGCTGTGCATCGGGGACGAGACCCCCATCACCACCAGTCCCGCCGATTCGCTCGAGCCCGAGCTGCCCAAGCGAAGGGCCGAGCTTGAGGAGCAAGGGCATCAAGTTCAGCGAAGAAGACCTGGTTTCGTACGCCTTGTTCCCGCAGGTGGCGCTGGAATTCTTCGCGCGCCGCGACCGCGCGGAGAGGCCGCCCGGACGAGATGGCCGCGCTGGCGGCGGCGGTAGCCGATCTGCTGGGCGTGAACGACGAGGCCTGCGCGGCGCCCGAGATCGTGGTGGTGGCGCCTGCTGCCGAGCCTGCGCAGGTGGGAGCCGGTCAGCGGACGTGCCCATTCGCTGGGCCCGGGTCGGCCTGGGCCGCCGCCGGGCGCCGGGACCTCATAGCAGGCCGCGCGGGCCCGCGGAGGTACTGACGGTGAAGTTCAAGATCAACATCGACAGCAAAGAGCACGAGGTGGAGGCGAGGGCCGACGGGACCGTGACTCTCGACGGCGAGACCTTCGCGGCCAAAGTGACCAACCCTGGGGCCGACCGCAGGCTGGTGCAGGTGGGGGACACCACCTACGAGATCCGCACTGTGGATGACTGCACGGACGCAGGCGTCGCGGTGCTGGAGTTGGCGGGGGAGCGCATCCCCCTGACGGTGACGGGGGTGACCAAGGGAGCTCGGTGGAAGCGCCGCCGCGCGTGCCGCTGGTCCCGTCGCCGGGACCGCGGCGGCGCCCGCGGCCGTCGCACCTGTGGCCCCAGAGGAGGTCAAGGACGGCATCTGGGCTCCGGTGCCGGGCAAGATCGTCGGACGTGCGGGTCAAGGTGGGCGACACGGTGGCCGAGGGCGACCTGGTGCTCATCCTGGAGGCCATGAAGATGGAGAACGAGCTGCACGCCAGCAAGAAGGCCACAGTGGCAGCGGTGCTTGTGAAAAAGGGAGACCAGGCCGAGCGCGGCCAGTTGTTGGTCGCCTTCGAGTGAGGGCGGCGGCCCGGCAGGGCGTCGCGGCGGGCTGTCAGTGGACGGCGGCTCGGATCTTCTCAGCCCTATCTTCAGCGGCTTCCGCCTGGTCTGGGCGGTCGGTCTCTCTGTAGACAAGGGCCAAGTCTTCGAGGATGAGGGCGACGTCGGGATGCTGCGCGCCCAGGGTGGCCTCGGTAATTGCAAGGGCTCGATCGAAAAGCGGCTCGGCTTCGGAATTTCTGCGCTGGGCTGAGATACACCTCGGCAAGGTTCTGCAGACTGGTAGCGACCAGGTGGTGCCCAAGCCCCAGTGCGGTCTCGCGTATCTCCAAAGCCCTGCGGTGGAGCGGTTCGGATTCCTCGTAGCGGGTCTGGTCGTCGTACATGACCGCGAGATTGCCCAGACTGGCGGCCACGTCAGGATGGTCGGGCCCTAGGACTTTCTCCCGGATGGCGAGGGAACGATCGTAGAGGGGCTCCGCCTCCTGATACCTGCCCTGCACCGAGAGCAAGACGGCGAGATTGTTGAGCATCTGGGCGATCTGAGGATGTTCCGGTCCGAGGGTGGCCTCGCCAAGGGGAAGGGCCTGCTCGTACATGGCCTCGGCCTGCTCGATATTTGCCCTGTGCGTAGTACAACTCCGCTAGATCGGCTAGGTTGACGGCCACGTCCGGGTGGTCAGAGCCGAGCACCTTGCGCCTTACCGACAGGGCCTGTT
This sequence comes from uncultured Actinomycetes bacterium, assembly GCA_963784835.1. Taxonomy (GTDB): domain Bacteria; phylum Actinomycetota; class Thermoleophilia; order RBG-16-64-13; family RBG-16-64-13; genus RBG-16-64-13. The sequence continues at coordinate 155,232 of CAWASM010000007.1, forward strand.
GGTAAAATGGCTCGGCATCAGCGTATCGGTCCCGGGCACGCAGAGAATCGGCGAGGTCGGCGGCGGCGGCGGCCACAAGGGGATGCTCGGGGCCAAAGGCAACCTCGCGGATGGCAAGGGCTCGCCTGTATAGCGGGTCGGATTCGTCGTGGCTGCCTTGAGCGGCGCGAAGCCGGGCCAGGGCGCTAAGAGTGTCGGCGACCGCCGGGTGTCCAGGACCATGGGCCTTTTCCCCGACGGAGAGCGCCTCTTCATACAACGGTTCGGCCAAAGGAAGCTTGCCTGCCTCCTGTAGGCAGGCGGCAAGGTCAAAGAGAGTGGCAGCCGTGGCTGCATAGGCGGCGGCATCTGCGCCCAAAGCGTCTTGTCTGATCGACAGAGCCCGGCGCAGGACTGCCTCAGCTTCGGCCCCTTGGCCTTGTGCGCACAACGCCGCCGCCAGCCCCTGTAGGCTTTCGGCGACTTGAGGAGCGGCGGGGCCCAGAGACTGTTCACGAAGGGCGAGGCTACGCTCGCTCAGCCATTGGCCCCGCGCCAGATCCCCCTGCAGAAGGCTGAGCTGGGCTAACCGGTCCAGACTGGCAGCCACTCGGGGGTGCTCGGGGCCAAATGCCTTTTCGCGGATGACCAGAGCTCGCTGATATAGCTCCTCGGCCTCGGAGTAGGCCCCGAGGGCTGCTCGGGCGTCGGCCAATGAGTCCAGCACCAGCGCGACCGTGAGGTGGTCGGCGCCGGCGAGCCTCTCTTGGATATCGAGGGAGCGCCGGTATAGGGAGGTCGCTGCCACGTAGTGCCCCAGTAGAGACTGGAGGCCGGCAAGATTGTCCAGGCTGCGGGTCAGGTCGGGGTGACCGGGCGGCAGGGTCTTCTCCCTGATGGCTAGGGCGCGCTCTAGGGAAGTCTCGGCCGCAACGTACCGGCCGCGATCTGCGGCGATGACTGCTAGGTCGCCCAGGCTATCGGCGAGTCGCTTATCCTCGGGGCCAAAGGCGGCCTCGGCAGCGGCGGCCGCCTGCTCTGCCAGCCCGTAAGCTTGGTCGCGCTCCCCCCGTTCGTAGAGAGAGGACGCCTCAGTTCATGAGCCTCTTCCAATCAGCGTCCGCGGAACGGGCGTGTGTCGACGAATCCATGTGAGGACTCTATCGGCTGGGTGCCGAGTCGTCAACCGGAAGGGCGCCGGTCGAACCACTTGACAGTGAAAATAGTTGCGTGCGAAACTATTTCGTACAAAACTATCTAGGATGCTGGCCGTCCGCAGCCATCCGGGCGGCCTAGCCGCGAGAGGAACTGATCAGAACCTGAGATTTCCGACCGACGCATGTCAGCTTCCCAAGCGGCCCAGGCCGGAGTTCGAGAACGTCGACCCGCTCACGGCTCGCGTATTCCACGCTTTCGGCAATGCTCTGCATCTGAACCGTCTTGCCATGGGACGACTGTTCGGCCAGAAGGGCATTCAGCATGGTGAGGCATTTGCGCTTCCTCTGCTCTGCAGGAACGAGGGGGTGAGCCAGCGTGAATTGACCGACATCCTTCACCTGTCGCCCCCCCGGGTCGAGCGTGCTGGTGCGCTCGCTCGAGAAGGCGGGAGCTGTGGTGACGCGCGCCGACGACGACGACCGTCGCCTCACTCGCATCTTCGTGACGGCCGCGGGCCGGCTCCGCGAGAAGGAGCAGCGCGTGGTGCTCGAGAGCTTTGTCAATCAGACGATCGGGGCGCTCTCTGAGGCCGACCGGTTGGAGTTGGAGCGCCTCTTGGGCGTGCTGGCGGAGCACACGCAGGCGGTGCTGAGCGAGGAATCACAAGGCAGAACGCAGGCGGAAGAGACGGAGGATCCCAGTCGATGAAGCTTCTCACCGTTTATCTCAAGCCATACTGGAAGTCCATCACTGTGATCTTCTTCCTGGTGCTTGTCCGCGCGATCACCAACCTCTATCTACCGACCCTCAACGCCGACATCATCAACAAGGGCGTCGTCACCGGTGACACCGGCTACATCTGGAGGGTGGGCGGTTACATGCTCGGGGTTACGGTGCTGCAGATCGTCTGCACCATCATCGGGGCGTATCTGGGTGCGAAAGTGGCGATGGCTTTCGGCCGCGACGTTCGGAGCGGCTCTCTTCCGCAAGGTGGAAAGCTTCTCCCAGGGCGAGATCAACCGCTTCGGCACGCCTTCCCTCATCACGCGCGGTACCAACGACGTGCAATCAGATCCAGATGGTGCTCGCCATCGGCTTCACCTTGATGATCTTCGCTCCTATGGTGCTCATCGGGGGTCTCATCATGGCCCTGCGCCAGGACGCGCCTCTGTCGGTGACGCTGGCCGTCATACTGCCGGTGATGGTCGTGGCGCTTGGAGTCATCCTGTGGCGGGCTCTCCCGCTATTCCGCTCCATGCAGAAGAAGATCGACCGCATCAACCAGGTCATGCGCGAGAGCCTGAGCGGGGTACGGGTCATCAGGGCTTTCGCTCGGACCGACTATGAGGCGCGGCGTTTCGAGGAGGCCAACCAGGACCTAACCGGCGTGGGTCTGAGGGTCATGCGTCTCTTCGCGATCATGTTCCCGGTGCTGTTCTGGATCATGAACTTCTCGACTGTCGCCATCATGTGGTACGGGGCCGTGCGGGTGGACAGCTTGGGGATGCCCATCGGCAACCTCACCGCCTTCCTCATGTACGTCATGCAGATCCTCTTCTCGATATTGATGGCGTCCATGCTGGCATCCTTCATTCCCAGGGCCGCGGCATCGGCTACACGAGTGCAGGAAGTGCTCGACGTGGAGCCCGCCATCGGCGATCCCAAGAGCCCCGTGACGATCCCCAGTCGTCGGCGGTGGTCCGAGGGGGGTCGTGGAGTTCAAGGACGTGGAGTTCCGCTATCCGGGCGCTGAGGACGCGGTGCTTGCCAACATCTCCTTCACCGCGCGGCCCGGGCAGACCACGGCTATCGTAGGTAGCACGGGGAGCGGCAAGTCTACGCTTATCAGCCTCATCCCCCGTCTCTACGACGTCACCTCCGGCGCCATCACCATCGACGGCGTCGACATCCGCGATGTGAGCCGGGCCGATCTCTGGAAGCACATCGGTTTCGTGCCCCAGAAGGCCTTCCTGTTCTCGGGCACCGTCGCGAGCAACCTGCGCTACGGCGACGAGGCGGCAACCGACGAAGACCTCTGGCGCGCGCTCGCGATCGCTCAAGGCACGGAGTTCGTAGAGGCCATGGCGGAAGGCCTGGAGGAACCCATCATGCAGGGAGGCACGAACGTGTCAGGGGGTCAGCGGCAGCGGCTCGCCATCGCTCGCGCGCTGGTGAAGAAGGCTGACGTCTACGTCTTCGACGACAGCCTATCGGCTCTTGACTTCAAGACCGATTCGTTGCTCCGCGCGGCTCTCAAACGGGAGATAGCCGACGCCGCGGTGTTCGTCGTGGCGCAACGGGTCAGCAGCATCATGCACGCCGAGCAGATCATCGTGCTCGACGAGGGCACGATCGCCGGGCTGGGCACCCATGAGGAGCTCATGCAGACCTGCGAGACCTACAAGGAGATCGTGTACTCGCAGTTGTCGGCGGAGGAAGCGGCATGAGCGAGCGCGGAGCACGCCCGAAGGCGGAGAGCGGCGGCGGCGCGGGGCGCACGCGCCGTGGCCCAGGCGGGGGGCCACAACACCCCGGGTCCTCCCGGGCTGGTCGGGCTCGGGGGAGAAGGCCAAGAACTTCAAGTCATCTTTCATGCGCCTCTTGCGGACGCTTCGACCGGAGCGCACGCTCATCATCATGGTCATCTTGCTGACTGTCAGTCAGCGTCGTCTGCCAGGTCGGGGCCCCGAAGATCATGGCCCGCGCCACCAACGACATCTTCGCGGGCGCCACCAGCCGGCAGATCAACAAGGATGTAGAAGCTCGTGGGTTTGCCCCCGACAGTTGGACCAAGGAGCAGGTGGTCGCGCAGCTGCAGGCGGCCGGCGAGGCCGACAGGGCGAAGATGCTGGCCGGGATGAATCTCCGTCCAGGCAAGGGCGTCGACTTCGCCGCCGTGAACAAGGTCCTCTTGATCGTTCTGGCGGTATTCGTGCTTAGCGCGCTCCTCTCGTGGCTCGGCGGGCTATCTCATGGCCGGCATCGTGCAGCGCACGGTCTACCGGTTGCGGCGTGACGTCGACAGGAAGATCGCGCGACTCCCGCTCAAGTACTTCGACAGTCACGCTCGCGGCGACATTCTAAGCAGGCTGACCAACGACATTGACAACATCCAGCAGACGATGCAGCAGGTGCTCACCCAGATCATAAACAGCATCTTCAGTCTGATCGGCGATGCTGGCCATGATGTTCTGGATCAGCCCCCTGCTCGCGGTAATCTCGTTGGTCGTCATCCCGGTTTCGGCGGGCTGTGGCCATGGTGATCGCGAAGCGCTCTCAGAAGCATTTCTCGCGGCAATGGGAGCGGACGGGCGATTTGAACGGGCACGTTGAAGAGATGTTCACGGGTCACAACATCGTGAAGATCTTCGGGCGCCAGAACGAGGCGATCGCCGTCTTCGACAAAGAGAACGTCGGCCTGTACGAGGCGAGTTTCAAGGCGCAGTTCATCTCGGGCATCATCATGCCGGCCACGTTCTTCGTGTCTAACCTGAACTACGTGGCCGTCTGCGTGCTGGGCGGGCTGCGGGTGGCGAGCGGCACCATGTCGCTGGGAGACGTGACGGCCTTCATCCAGTACGTCCAGCAATTCGGCAGCCCATCTCCCAGGTTGCCAGCGTGGCCAACGTACTGCAGTCGGCGGTGGCGTCCGCCGAGCGGGTCTTCGACATGCTTGACGAGGTCGAGGAGTCGGCCGACCCCGCTCGGCCCAGCGACCTCACGGAGTCGACGGGCCACATCATGTTGAAAGACGTCTCGTTCCGCTACCTGGCGGACACGCCGCTCATCGAGAATCTCAACCTTGAGGTGATGCCCGGCCAGACGGTGGCCATCGTGGGTCCCACCGGGGCGGGCAAGACCACTCTCGTCAATCTGCTGATGCGTTTCTACGAGATAGACAAGGGCACCATCGCCATCGACGGCGTCGACACACGGGCCATGAGCCCGCGACGGCCTTCGTCGGCTGTTCGGTATGGTGCTCCAGGATGCCTGGCTGTTCTGCGGGACCATCCAGGAGAACATCGCCTATGGGCGCGAGAACGCCACCCAGGAGGAGATCCAGGCGGCTGCCGAGGCGGCGCACGTGGACCACTTCGTCCGCATCTCTGCCCGATGGCTACGACACCAGGATGGAGGATGACTCCACCAACATCTCCCAGGGGGAGAGGCAGCTGCTCACCATCGCGCGCGCGTTCCTGGCCGACCCGCAGATCCTCATCCTGGACGAGGCGACCAGTTCGGTGGACACTCGTACCGAGGTGCTGATCCAGAAGGCCATGGCCCAGCTGCTCAAGGGACGCACCAGCTTTGTCATCGCGCACCGGCTGTCGACCATCCGTGACGCCGACGTCATCCTGGTGATGAACGAGGGCGCCATCGTCGAACAGGGCACGCATCACGAGCTGCTGTGCAAGGGCGGCTTCTACTACGATCTGTACAGCAGCCAGTTTGCGGAGGCGCTGGACGAGGCCTGCTAGCCAGGCGGCACGCGGCGTTCGTTCCAACACCTAGTCGGCCAGCGGGGCGCGCACGTTTCCGCAAAGCACAGCGAGCAGGCAAAGCTTTGCTCCAAGGCACACGCCCCGCTGGCCGCCCGGCTTCACCGAGAAGGCCTGCACCGCCTCGCTGGCGGGTCTGTCTCGGAATTCCAAGAGCTGAGGGCGACAAAAGGGCGCGTGCACCGTCTAGGTAGCCGCGGAGCCGCCGAAGGGGCGCACGCGTCTTCGCCGTGGAGGTAGTGCCCCCTCGCGCTTCGACTGCACTCAGCGGGCAGTGACACCTCGATGAAGACCCTTGTCGCCTGTGGGAAGGGCAGGCTGATGGCTGTCTCGATCCGGCGGATCGCCGCATGGATATCTTCTACCGGCAGGCCCGGTTTGAATTCCACCTCGATGTTAAGGAGCACTTCCTCGGGTCCCAGGTGCATGGTGAGCACCGTTCCCAGCCCGGTGACGGCGGGGTCGGCCAGGGCGATCTCCCTGAGGGCGGTCACCAGTTCAGGGTCGGCCGCCTCTCCCGACCAGGAGGCTCCTGCTTTCGCGAGCCAGCCAAAGGGCCGCGCATATCAGGATGACCCCAATGACTACCGAGGCTGAGGCATCTATCACGGGGGAGTCGAACAGATGGCTGAAGAAGACTCCCAGGAAGGCGACAGCCAGACCCAGCAAGGCTGCGGTGTCCTCGAAGAGGATCGTGAAGAGGCTTGGGTCCTTGCCGCGGTGGATGGCCGTGAAGGTGCCCCTGCCCTTTCTGGGCTTGCGAAAGGCCCGCCAGGCGACGCTGAACGAGAAGTGACTCGAACACCATCGCCGCAGCCAGGACGATGTAGTTGATGGTTGGACTCTCTAGGGGTGAGGGATGCCGGATGTGTGTTATTCCCTCAAAGATGGACATGCCGCCGCCGATGCCGAAGATGCTCACGGCGACGATCAGGCTCCAGAAGAATACAATTCCATGCCATGGCCGAACGGGTGGGCGCTGTCGGCCGGCCGGGCGGCGCGGCGCAGGCCATGGAAGAGGAGTCCGCCGTTGCCGGTGTCTACCAGGGAGTGGATGCCCTCCGAGATCATGGCGGAACTGCCGGTCATAGCACCGGCTACGAACTTGATGGCGGCGATGGCAGCGTTCCCGGCTATCGCGGCGACGACGGCTGTCTTGGTCTCTGCTGCCATGTTGGAGATTGTACAGGCCGTGCGACCGGGAAGCTTGACAAGACTCCCCCCGTGAGTGACTCTTGCTCGGGTTCCAAGAGCGGAGGAGCTGTCATGGATCTGCAACCACGCTGCCAGGAGAAGGTCGCCAGGCTGCTAGACAAAGGGATCACGGTCCCCAATGCCTTGAGCCTCGACATCGGGGACGAGGTAGACGTCGATCGCATCGCGGGCGACGGCGTGGTCATCTACCCCGGTTGCCGCATCTATGGGGCGAGGACGGTCATAGCCGCCGGAGTGCGTCTGGGGGCTGACGGTCCCGTTACTATCGAAGACTGCGCGCTCGACCGTCAAGTGGAACTGAGGGGCGGCTACTTCCGGCGCTCGGTCTTCCTCGAGAAGTCCAGCATGGGTCCGGGAGCCCAGGTGCGCGAGGGTTGTCTGGTGGAAGAGGATGCCGGTGGCGCTCATTGCGTGGGCCTCAAGCAGACCATCCTGTTCCCATTCGTGACCATCGGTAGTCTGGTCAACTTCTGTGACTGCCTCATGGCGGGAGGCACCAGCCGGAAAGATCACAGCGAAGTGGGCAGTTCCTACGTCCATTTCAACTTCACCCCGGACGGTGACAAGGCCACAGCCTCCCTCTTTGGCGATGTCGCGCATGGGGTGATGCTCGATCAGCCGCCCATCTTTCTTGGCGGCCAGGGCGGGGCGGTCGGGCCCGGTGCGGGTGGGCTTCGGCACTGTGGTCGCCGCGGGGTCGGTGTTGCGTGAAGACGTGACTGAGGACGGCCGGCTCGTGCTGGCCGCGCCCCGTCGGGGGCTGCAGAGAGAATACCGCGCCTATGCCTACCGGAACCTAGCCCAGGTTGTACGCAACAACGTGCTCTATCTGGCCAACCTGGCGGCGTTGGAGGCTTGGTACCGCTATGTCCGCCATCCCTTCTTCACCCGGCAGGGGATGGGGGAGTTCATCTATGAGGCGGCGCTGGAGGTTCTGGCGCAGGCGAAGGGCGAACGGGTGGGCAGGCTTAAAGAGATGGCCGGCAAGGTGCCCGACAGCGGGCCGGCGGGCCGGGAGTTCCGGGAGCGCGCGAACGATATATGCGCCGTGTTCGAGCGCGGGGCGCCGGCGCCCACCGCCTTGGGGGAGACCTTCCTGGCTGCACTGCAAGCAGGCGCCTCCGGCGGACAGGGTGACTACATTCAGACCATCCAGGGACTTGGTAAGGATGTTTCGGCTCGAGGGACGCAGTGGCTGCAGGACATCGTGGACGGGGCGTGCGCCGAAGTGGGCGGGATGCTGACCGCGATGGACCTTTTTGCGCTTTCGACCCAGGCCGGCAAGCCTTAGCTGAAGGAGAGACAGTTGGGCAAGCTGTTCGGCACAGACGGCATACGGGGTGAGGCCAATCGCTATCCGCTGGACGCGGCGACGGCCTTGGCCGTTGGTCAAGCTGTGACGCTCATCCTGCGGAAGTCGGGGCGGACTCCATTAGTACTCATCGGCCGGGACACGCGTCTGTCGGGCCATATGCTCGAGAGCGCCTTCGCCGCTGGGGTCATGTCCATGGGCGGAGAAGCCTGCCCACTGGGAGTCATGCCTACTCCGGCGGTCGCCTTTCTGACGCGAAGCCTGCGGGCCGACGCAGGGGTGATGATCACCGCCTCGCACAACCCATTTCAGGACAACGGCATCAAGATCTTCACGGGGGAGGGCTTCAAGCTTTCGGACGAGCAAGAGGAGCGGGTGGAGGAGTTTGTCCTTGGGGACGGGCTGGGGAAGGCGACGCCGCCTCCCTCGGAGATGGGCAGCTTGATACTTGCTGAGGGTGCTCCGGAACACTACGTCGAGTTCCTCCAGAGCACTGTTCCCTCGTCCGTCTCTTTGGAGGGGTTGAAGATCGTGCTTGACACGGCGAACGGCGCCACCTACGAGGTGGCTCCCGCGGTGTTTGGCGGCCTGGGCGCCGATGCCACAGTGATCCACAACGCTCCGAACGGCATCAACATCAACCAGGACTGCGGGTCACAACATACCGGCGACTTGAGCAAGGCGGTGGTCAGAGCGGCGCCGCGGCGGTCTGGCCTTCGACGGAGACGGTGACAGGCTCATCGCCGTGGACGAGAAGGGCAAGGAGATCACCGGCGACCAGACTGCTGCATCATTTGCGCGAGCATGCTCAAGGAGCAGGGCCGGCTGAAGAACGACCTGGTGGTGTCCACGGTCATGAGCAACATGGGCCTCAACGTTGCCTGCAGAGAGGTACGGCATTGAAGAACCATGCCTCCAGAGTGGGCGATCGATATGTGCTCGGAAGACATGCTCCGTCTGGGCGGAGTGCTGGGCGGTGAGCAGTCGGGGCACGTGATATTTCTCGACCATCATACCACCGGCGACGGCATTCTTACGGGCATCCAGTTGCTGGCGGCCATGATCGAGGCAGGGCAAGCCCTCTCGGAACTCGCCGCAGCCGATGGATGTGTTCCCGCAGAAGCTCATCAACGTGGAAGTGAGCGCAAGCCGGACCTGAGTCGGTGCCCGAAGATCGTGGAGGCGATCAGGCAGGTGGAGGCTGGACTCAAGGGCGAGGGACGGGTGCTGGTCCGGTACTCGGGCACGCAGAACATGTGCCGGGTCATGGTGGAGGGGCCCACGGAGGAGATCACCGAAGAGGTACGCCGTCGAACGTCGCCGCAGGTCGGTCATGGGCGGCGCATAGGCTGACCCATGGGCACGCAGCGTGGAGGAAGGATCGTCCGCTGTGGTCGAGGAGCGGGGTCCCTTGACCGGGGCCGAGCTGCGCGAAGCTCTGGGGGACGACGGATTCGGCCAGTGGAAGGCCTGCATGCGTCCGAGGCGATTGGTGGTCCGGCGCGTGGGCCGGCGCTATCTGCGGATGGACCGGAAGGTGGAAGGTTACGCCCGGCTCTCGCCGTCGATCCTGAGGGAGTTCCTCACCTACTCGGTCGTCGGTCTGCCGGGCGATCAGGCTGCTCTCGGAGACGAAGACTGACGAGCTGGCCGCCGCATCAAGGAGATCGGCGCGGGGAAGTTCAGGTTGGCCGGAGACTCATCATCGGCGAGTATCGGCGCTCGCCTGCTCGAGGCACGACGGCGGGCCGGGAGCGAGGAGGCGCTTCTGCGTACTTCTGGCCGGGGACATCGTTTACGAGATGGCGCACGATGCCCCCGGCCCGAGAGAAGCACCGGGCGGATGGTGCGCGGCTCCGACTTGGACCTGGTGGTGCTCATGGACGACGCCGCCCCGAAGGGATTGGCCAAGCGGCTCGACGACGGCCATCTACCAGCAGAAGTATCGGTATCTGATCAACCCCTCGTTGCGAGAAGAGATCGACTACATCATCAAGCCGCTGGCGCGTATGGTCGAACAGGCCGCTTTCGACGGCTTCAAGAGATGGTGCCGTGCAAGATCATGGACGAGGCGATTCTGCTCTACGGGAGCGAGCGACTCTTACGGGCCGCGAAAGGCCTCCTGGTGAGAGCCGGGATATCGGAGAGGTCTGGCGGACATGGAGGAGGAAGCCGCATGGCTCGGGAGAAGGCGGAGCGGCATCTGCTCGGCGGAACGAGGATGGGCTGGCGGGCGACGGAGCTGTACCTCTTCTACACGTCGGAAGAGACCGACGAGTTCGACTGAGTCACCACCGAGGGGCGCCGCGCGCACTCGCCGGCACGCGTCAGGAAGAGCTTCGCCGAGCCCTGGGTGCAGTCCCACTGTCTGGGCGCTGAGGCCCTCTGGCTTCGCTCGAGACGCTCAGTACGTGGCTGCCCCGGCTGTACGTCTAGCTTGCGGGGCACTCCCGTCTGGGCGCAGGCCCGATGCACGAGAGTCGCGCCGAGCCGGGTGGCCGTCCACCGGTGACTCGGGCGTGCATCCGGGTGGCGCCGCGCAGGACGTTGGCCAGCAGGAGCGCCTTCTCCGCGCCGTCGCCGCGGCCGTAGTTCCATACCTCGTCGGGCTGGGCCAAGCGGCCCGGGCTCGTCGTAGATGGACTCGTCGGGGAGTGCCTGCGACGCGCGCCATCACCCGGCGTCGTCGTCAGGTCGCGCAGGCGGCGATCGACACCGGGCAGCGCTCGAGCGCGGCCTTGAGGAAGGGCTGCGGCTCGGTGCGGTTGAGGTCGCGGTAGGCGTAGAAGGCAAGGTCCGCCAGATCGTTGGTGTCGCGCAGGCTCTCGAGGCGCGCGATGACGTCCGCGCGGTCCATGTCCGGCGTCGAGGTCGAGGGGCGGCTGGTCGCGCTTGAAGGTCTTGGTCGCCGGGTCGGGCAGGCGCGGCTCGGTCCAGCAGAAACCGCGCAGTTGCTCGATGGCGTCCTGCGCCATGGGGCAGGAGCGGCGACCTGCTCGACGAGGAGCTGCGAACCCTCGGTGGTGCGGATATCAACGCGCTGCTCGCGGACAGGTCGCTCCAGATCGTCAAGGACGATGCGGTCCGGGCAGGGGTCGCGATTCGAAGTCCTCGCCGGCGACCTCCATCATCAGCCGCTCGCGGGTGTCGTCGTTGAAGCGGTAGGGGCAACTGTACTCGTAGGCGAGCAGCTTCTCCACGGCGATGTAGCGGTCGGCGCCGAAGTTGCGCCAACGCACCTGGAAGCACTTCTGCAGCTCGGCGCTGTGTCGGACGAAGTTGCCGAGGATCTCGCGGGGTGAGCGGCGTCTGCAGGAAGCGCCGCAGTTTCGTGGAGAAACGCTTGTAGGCCTCGGGGTCGATGGTGGCTTCGGGGAACAGGACGTGGATGCAGCCGCTCTCGTGCGCCACCACGGTCACCCGCTCGTTCTCCAGGGCCCGCCGTGCCTGGGCGGAGAGCGCGGTGCCGTTGAACCACATGTTCTTGGTGACCAGGCGGCGGTTGTTGGTGAGGATGCCCTCGCCGGTGTCGACGAAGTTCTGCGAGTGCAGCGGCGTGGCCATGAGGAAGATGTCGCTCAGCGGGATGCGCGCCGACGACGAACAGCGCGGCCGCATAGAGGGCGGCCAGAGAGACGCATTCTCCGGCCCCAGAAGCGTATGCCGGCTTGTGAACGGAAGGCATCCATGGCCTCCACGGTCTCGGTCTTCCAGTAGGGGATGACGTCGCCCTCGTACTTGTCGAGCCCGAAGTGCGTGCGGATGTCGATGTCGAAGTAGTACTTGTCGCCTTCGTAGCCGAAAAGGGCGTTGGACTGAGCGAGCGCCTCGGGGTCGACGTAGTCCTGGAAGCGGGCGATCTCGCTGCTCTTGGTCGGTGAGACCCCAGGTGTCGAGGTCGAGGTTGAAGGCGTAGTGGTCCATGATGTACTGCTTGAGCCGGGTGATGCGCCGGTAGGGAGTCATGTTCTCGATCCCGGCGAACCAGGGATCGTCTCGCCACTCCCAGATGCGGGGCGACATGATGTTGGCCAGCACCAGGCCGTACATCAACTCGGGGAAGATGAACACCTCCATGTCGGAGAGCGTCACCGCCGAGGATCTGCGTTCGAGGTCGCGATGGTCGAGTTCCTCGTGCTCAGGTGAGGTCACGGCAGGGGCGGGGGCGCGAAGGGCGCCTCGGTCGCGGAGTCGACTTCAGGCTCCGGCGCCGCCTCGTCGGGCGAGGCGATCTCATCGACGGCAGTCTGAGGCTCGCTGATGACCGGCGGCGCTAACGGGCCTACCTTCTCTTCGAGGGCGTTTTGCAGGCGTTGGAGCCGGGCCGGCTGCACATAGTGGGCCTCCAGAAGATTCTGCAGCACGTCCAAGCTCCATTCGGCTTCCCCGGGCTGGACCGGGATGAGCGTATGGGGACGGAGGCTCTTCTCGCTCCCAGGCTCTAGCTTGGCAAGAGCGATCAGGGTCCGCAAGGCCTCCCTGAGATAGGGCTGCATCTCGGCCGAGTCTGTCGCTGTGCTGATCAGCTCGCTCAGTTCGAGATCGTGCCCCTCCGATCGGGCGGCGAAGAAGCGCTGAAGCAGCCGGCGGCTGATGGCAGCCGAACTCTCCGGGCTGATGGCGAGGATCTCGCATGCCGTGTGGTAGTCGCTCTCAAATTCGGCGGGGACGTCACCGGCGAGTCTGGGGCGACCTGAACCGAGCGGCCGGACCGGAAAGGTGCAGTCGTCCTTCGCGCAAAGCTCGACGATGAGACGATCACACACGTTGCACCTAGTGGACGACACCTGCCAGGCGCCGTCGGGGTCTTCACCCAGCGCGAAGGTGTGCTTCTTGCCCTCTATCTCTGAATGGCAGTGCGGACATTGCATGCCTATGTGACCCTCCTTGACCCGACCAGACCGACGGGCAGCATTGCTGGTTGCGATGGCAGAGCATACTCGGGAAGGGGCCGCGACGGCAACTTCGGACGGTCGAAGGAGGGTCGTTGCGTGATGGTACCGAGTGCAATGGACATTGCAGTACGCTCGCTAGTTGCGATGAACGGTGCATCTAAATGCGCGAGCACCGCGGCCGCGCGCCGCGTGCGCGATGAAAACCTTCGCGGCGTAGGCAGAAACTCACTGCAACACTTGGTGCAGAGAAGAGCGCGCGCAGCGGGTACTGCAATGAGCGGACCTTGATCATTGCGGGGGAGTCGCCTCCGGCCGTGCGAGTGAGGTCCCGGGCGAGGCTTGGAAGGTCGGCAGAAGGGGTATGCAATCGAGAGGTCCGGCGCAGCCGGGCGGGTGCGCACACGAGACGAAGGGACAGTGATGTCATGGTGTACGACGTTTCCGTGATAAGACCTGAGATGCGGGCTGAGAACGTCAAGGTACGGGGCGCCGACTTCTCACCGGAACGCAAGGCCGCTGTCCGCAAGGGGCTGCACACTCTGCACACTCTCGAGATCATGGCGGTGAACGTCTACAAGTGCCAGATCACAACGCGGCGCTGCGCACTCAACACCAACTTGACGGCGGCGATGTGTAACGAGATGACCCACATGCAGGATTTCCAGACGAAGCTGTACGAGCACGGTCTCAAGCCCGGCAAGTTGCGCTGGAGCTTCTGGTTGGTGGGGTACGCCTTCGGGCTGGGCTCTCGCGTGTTCGGAAGCAGAGGCATCCTGAGGACGAGCGCCTGGGTGGAGCGCAAGGCTGTTCACGATTACGGTCGACTCCTCGCCGATGTTGAGTGGGACGAAGACACGCGCGCTGTGATCGAGAAGAATCGGGCCGATGAATCAGGCCATGTGGAGCACTGGGAATACCTTCTGGCGCATCCCGAGCACGTGTGTTGAGAGCTGAATATGCAAGGGGTGTATACGGGTCAGCCGCCCGGTGCTATTTTGGACGTGCGCGAAGGCGAGCCTGATTGCTGCCGCGAGTTCCTATCTCTCAAGGAGGACTGACCGGTGGCCAAGCCCAAGATCGCCTGGCTTCCTGGGGACGGCATCGGCGTAGAGGTTCTGGACGCGGCCCGGGTGGTGCTTGACCGGCTGGGCTTCGAGGCGGAGTACCTTCAGGGCGACATCGGCTGGGAGTGCTGGTGTCGAGAGGGCGAAGCTTTTCCGCAGCGAACTATCGACCTGCTAAAGAGCGTCGACGCAGCCATGTTCGGGGCTATCACCTCCAAGCCGGTGAAGGAGGCGGAGGCGGAACTTGCGTCCGCTCTGCAGGGTAAGGGGATGGTCTACCGCTCTCCCATCGTGCGGATGCGCCAACTGTTCGATCTCTACGTCTGCCTGCGGCCCTGCAGGGCGTATCCGGGCGAACCCTCTCAACTTCAAGGAGGGCATCGACCTAGTAGTGTTCCGGGAGAATACCGAGGACCTATACGCCGGGGTGGAGTTCGCTCCTGTGCCGGACGAACTGGCTGCAACGCTTGGCAGGCTTTCGAAGAGCTTCGCTCCCTTCCAGGCGCTAGCGGGGAGAGGAATATGCCATCTCCTGCAAGATCAACACGCGGGCCGGGTCGGAGCGCATAGTGCGGGCGGCCTTTGAGTTCGCCCGAGACTTCGACCGCAAGAAAGTGACCATCGTCCATAAGGCCAACGTGGTGCGTGCCACCGATGGACTGTTCTTGGAGACCGGCGCGCAGTGGCCAAGGAATTCCCCGGCATCGCTGGTGGACGACGCCAACATCGACGCCATTTGCATGTGGCTGCTCAAGAACCCGTTCGACTATGACGTGCTGGTGGCACCGAACCTATACGGCGACATCATCTCCGACCTCTGCGCCCAGATGGTGGGCGGGCTGGGCTTCGGCTGTTCGGGCAACATCGGGAAGGAGCTGGCCGTGTTCGAGCCCACCCACGGGTCCGCGCCCAAATACGCGGGCATGAACAAGGTGAATCCCATCGCCACTATCCTGGCGGGCAAGATGATGCTCGACTGGCTGGGCGAGAAGGAGAAGGCGGCGCGTCTGGAGGCCGCGGTGGCGGCGGTCATCGCCGAGGGCGCTGTGCGTACATACGACATGGGGGGCGGCAACACGACCGCGGAGATGGCAGAAGCCATCGCCACCAAACTTTGAGGGGAGGGACGTTGAAGAAGTCGACGGTGCTGCGCAACGCCATCATGGAGCGGCGGGCGGTGGCGGTGCCGGGCGCCTACGATGCTCTTAGTGCCAAGGTGATGGAGATGTGCGCCTATCGAGGCCATCCAGGTGTCGGGCTATGGGGTGGCCGGCTCGCTTTTGGGCAAGCCGGATGTGGGCCTAGTGCAGATGAAGGACGTGCTCGATGTCACCTGGAACATCGCTGCAGGCGGTAGACATCCCCGTGATGGCCGACATAGACACCGGCGGGGGCAATGCGGTGAACGCGGCGTGGATCACCGAGCGGCTGATCGGCATGGGCGTGGCGGGGATGAACATAGAAGACCAGGTGTTCCCCAAGCGCTGCGGCCATATGGCCGGCAAAGAATGCATCGACGCGGACGAGATGGCAGGCAAGGTGGGGGCCTGCGCCGACGTGCGCGACCGGCAGGATCCGGAGTTCATAATCAATGCCCGCACCGATGTGTTCGCTGCTCTGGGGCTGGACGAGGCCGTTCGTCGCTGCAATCTGTACGTGGAGGCCGGGGCCGACGTGGGCTTCATCGACGGCATCACGACCCGAGCCGACGTCGAACAGGCGGTGAGAGGAGGTCAAAGGGCCGTTTTCGGTCAATCTCATGGACGCGCATCAGCGGCATGAGGACGGAACTGATCCCTATCCCCGACCTGGAGGCGATGGGTGTGGGCAGGGTGTCCATCCCGGTGGCCTCCATCATGGTCGTGCACAAGGCGCTGATGGAATTCTTCTCCGCCCTGAAGACTTCGCCCACCGGCACCTTCCCGGAGAGACGCAGTGGGTGAGCTCTTTCGAGGAGTACACGGATTTCGTGGGTCTCAAGGACTACAAGGCGATGGAGGACAAGTACCTGCCCGCGCAGCGGCTGGAGGCGCAAGTACGGGGATTCCGCCAAGATAGTGGGATAACTTGAACGCGCCGGTCACCGGCCCGAGCGCGCGCCGCGCGGCGCGCCGCGGCCTAGTGGGCACGGGGTGGAGCTGAAAGGAGGGTCGTCAGTGGGAATGACTGTCGCGGAAAAGATCCTCGCTCGCGCCGCGGGGATGCCCAGGTGACCGCCGGCGCCGTCGTGGAGCCGGCGGTCGACCTGGCCATGTCGCACGAGAACTCGGCTCTGGTCATCAATCAGTTGAACCAGATTTTTGAGGGCACCGGGTTGAAGCCAAGGTGTGGGACCCTTCAAAGGTAGCGATCATCTTCGATCATCGAGTCCCCGCGGAGTCGGCGAAAACGGCCACCAATCAGAAGAAGATCCGGGAGTTCGTGGCCGCTCAGGGAATCACCAAGTTCCACGATATCCGTAGCGACGAGGGCGGCATCTGCCACCAGATTCTGGCCGAGAACGGCTACGTGCGGCCGGGGATGGTGGTGGCGGGAGCCGACAGCCATACCAGCACCCATGGTGCGCTGGGTGCCATGGCCATCGGCGTGGGGGCGACCGACATGGCGGCGGTGTGGGCGCTTGGACGCATGGTGAACGTGGAGGTGCCGGCCAGCATCAAGGTGGTGGCCGACGGGGAGTTTCAGCCCGCAGTGGGGCCGAAGGACCTCATCCTTTACCTTATCGGGATGATCTCGGCCGAAGGTGCGAACTTCCAGGTGATCGAGTTTCACGGGCGCGCTATCAATCACATGTCGACGTCGGGACGGCTGGTGCTCTGCAACATGTCGGTGGAGGCGGGAGCGACCTGCGGCATCGTCCCGGCCGACGAGGAGACGGCGCGCTATCTGCGCGAAGAGGCGGGGGTGACGGAGGCGGTGGCGCGCGGTCCTGCCGGACACGGACGCCGTATACGAGAAGACCATCGAGATCGAGGTGGCCCGCCTGGAGCCCCAGGTGGCCAGGCCCCATACGGTGGACAACGTGGTGCCGGTGGGTGAGGTGGAGGGCGTCAAGATAGACCAGATCGTGGTCGGGTCGTGCACCAACGGGCGGCTGGACGACCTGGAGGTCGTGGCAGCCGTGTTGCGGGGCAAGAAGGTGGCCAAGGCCACGCGCATGCTGGTGTTCCCTGCCTCGTGGCGCATCTGGAAGGAGGCAATGCGGCAGGGGCGTGATCGGCGACCTGGCGGAGGCCGGTGCTGTGATCATGAACTCGGGGTGTGGCTGCTGCCTGGGTATCCACCAGGGGGCGCTGGGCGACGGCGAGGTGGCGCTGGCCACTACCAACCGGAACTTCAAAGGGCGCATGGGCAACCCCAATGCGTCGGTGTATCTGGCGTCGCCGGCTGACTGCGGCGGTCAGCGCGATCGCGGGGAGCCATAACCGACCCGCGGAAGGGAGCGGAGCTGAGACGGCCTGGAGCGCTGGCACGGCGAAAGTGGTCCTCCGACTGGGCGATGACATGTCCACCGACGCCATCTATCCCGGGCGCTTCATGGCCACGGTGCTGCCGAGCGAGACGCCGCAGTATTGCTTCGCCGATCTGTCCCACTTCAACAAGAAATTGCGCGAAGGCGACGGTGGCTCCGGGCAGCGTCATGGTGGCCGACCGGAATTTCGGCACGGGCTCGTCGCGGGAGCAGGCTGCTTCCTGCCTCCATGGCTGGGGTCTGGTGGTGGTGGCAAACAACTACTCCCGCATCTTCCTCCAGAACGCGGTGAACTTGGGGCTGCGGTTGGTGATCTGTCCGGAGATCGAGGCCTCCGAAGGAGAAGAACTGGAGTTCGCCGCGGAAGCGGTGGTGAATAAGACGAGCGGCAAGAGCTATCCGTAGAGCCGCTGCCGTCCGCGCGGCAGGCGATCGTGGACGCCGGGGGCTTGGTGCCGTACATCCGCATGCTGGTCGTGCAGGAACGGATGCGCAGACTCTCCAGGTGTCGGCGCGACTCCGAAGCCACGGGTGATGGACGGGCTCTCCCGGCGCGAGCCTGTCGCCTGAGCTACGCCGGCGGTCGCCTGACCCAGAATCGCCACCACGGCGTCTGACCTGCGTTCAGGATGTCGGCCTCAGATTCTTGCAGCCTGAAGTAGGGCAAGATCAAGTCGTCCATCCTGTAGAAGCCCTTGGGCTTGCCGTAGAGATTGGTGGCGGCGAACAGCGCCCCGTTACCGAACGCCTCGCGGGATATGGACTCGTGCCGCAGGCGCACTGTCTGGTAGGGAAAGCCGAACAGGACTTCGTGCACCCCGATTATCCCACCCGCCCGGACGGTCTTGATCGTGTCAACGGGGAGGCCGAGGCTCTCAGCAAGGAGTTTGGCCGTTCCAGACACCTCGGCCTTGGCTTTGAAGTGCTCCTCGATGACCTCGATGTCGGTGTAGGGTGCGATGGTCTTTAGGATCTTGGCAGCGATCATCAGGAAGTTGATGCCCAGCGTAATGTTGGGCGAGTGCATGACAGTGGTCAGCTCGGCCAACTGGCGCAGCCGAGCTAGTTGTTCGGGAGGATAGTTGGAGATGGCGCTGATGATGGCGACGTTGCGTGTTGCCGCGGCGCGTCCGTAGTAGTCCAAGCCGGACTCCGACGAGAAGTCGATGACGACATCGACGGGGTGCTCGGTAAAGAGTCGCTCCGCCGTGAACTCGTCCCGACTGTAGATCAGCCCTGGCTCGTCCGATTCGACTCCTAGAAACTCCGGCACTGACCGATGTTCGAGCAAATGAGATCGCCGTATGACCCACTGGAGATTGGTCTCCTTGGAGAGGAGCAGGACCGATGCAACCGCCCTTCCGGTCCTGCCAAACCCGATTAGGCCGACCTTCATGTGATCCTCCTGAAGTTGGTTGCAGCGATTCGGCTTGTGTGCGTCGCGAACTCCGTCTTGTTCGAGGAGTCTCCGGCAACCAGATTGCCCATGACATACCGGAAACGGTTATGTCCGACGGGATGATCGCCTCGGGAAGGTAGCGGTTCTGCGTCTGGGAGGCGCGATGGGTCTCTTGTTGCCGAGTGTACGGGGCCTGGGCTCGTCTGCGGCGGCAGCGCCACTGCTTCCGCCGTCAACGCGTGCCAAAGCATTCTAGGAAAACTGGGGACCCGCGTCAAGCACGCTGGCCTGCCCGCGATATAATGCCAAAGTGCCCAACTGGGTGGCGGCTGTTTGTCTGGCGCCCGGCCTCGCGGGGCCCCGGGTCGAATCGACATGCGAGCGGGAGAGACTGAAGCCATGATCCTCAAACTCGGCATCCCCAAGGGCAGCTCTGGAGACCGCCACCATCGACCTGTTCCGGCGGGCCGGTTTCAACATGAGAGTCAGCAGCCGCTCCTACTTCCCGGTCATCGACGACCCTGAGATCGAGTGCCTTCTGATCCGCGCCCAAGAGATGGCGCGCTACGTGGAGAACGGCATCCTGGACGCAGGCATCACCGGACTGGACTGGGTGCGCGAGAACGACGCCAACGTGCACACAGTGTGCGACCTGGTGTACGCGAAGCGAGCTTCGGCAAGGTGCGGTGGGTGCTGGCGGTGCCGGAGGCCTCCACGGTCCGGAGTGTGCACGACCTGCAGGGCAAGATCATCGCCACCGAGTTGGTGGCGACCACCAAGCGCTACCTGGCGGAGAACGGGCGTCGAAGCGCAACGTGGAGTTCAGTTGGGGCGCCACCGAGGTCAAGCCGCCGGAGTTGGCCGACGCCATCGTGGAAGTCACCGAGACCGGCAGTTCGCTGCGGGCCAACAAGCTGCGCATCAGTCGAGACGGTGCTCGAGTCGAACACCCAACTCATCGCCAACATCGACTCCTGGAAGGACACGCAGAAGCGGCACAAGCTCGAAGACCTCACCATGCTGCTCGAGGGCGCCATCGCCGCTCTGGGCAAGGTGGGGCTGATGCTGAACGTGCGCCGTGACGATCTGGCAGCCGTGCTCGAGCAGCTGCCGGCGCTGCTGCAAGCCCACCATCTCCACGCTGAGCGACGAGGAGTGGCTGGCGGTCAATACCATCATGGACGAGTCGACCGTGCGGGTGATCATCCCCCGGCTCAAAGAGGCCGGCGCCCAGGGCATAGTGGAGTATCCGCTCAACAAGATCGTCATGTAGAGCCGAGGCGGAGCCCGCGCTCCGCACCACGGTTGTTCGAGAACGCGAACGGCCCGCCTTTGCAGACGGCCGTCGTCGTTTCGGGGTCAGGCGGCCTGGACCGCAACGGCTCAGCCCAGGATCGCCGCCAGGTCTTCCTCCGGCGTGGTTATCGGCTCAAGTTGAAGGTGTCGACGATGAACTTGGCCACGTCCGGCGTGAGGAAGGCCGGGAAGGAGGGGCCAAGACGCATGTTCTTGAGGCCCAGGTAGAGCAGGGTCAGCAGGATGGCCGCTGCCTTCTGCTCGTACCAGGAGAGGATTAGGGTGAGGGGGAGTTCGTTCACACCCACACCGAAGGCGTCGCTAAGGCAAGAGCCACCTGGATGGCCGAGTAGGCATCGTTGCACTGTCCCATGTCGAGCAGCCGCGGGATGCCGTCGATGGAGCCCAGGTCCTTGTCGTAGAAACGATACTTACCGCAGGCAAGGGTGAGGATGACGGTGTCGGGCGGGGCCTGCTCGACGAAACGGGTGTAGTAGTCGCGCCCGGCCTTGGCACCGTCGCAGCCGCCCACCAGGAAGAAGTGGCGGATCTTGCCTTGCTTCACGAGATCGATGATCTTCTCGGCATGGTCGAGCACCGCGTTGCGCAAAGCCTACGTGCACCGTCTTGCCCGGCACATCCTCGGGAACCCGGGAAGCGCCAGAGCCTGGTCGATCACCGCGCTGAAGTCATGATTCTCGATATGGGTGACTCCCGGCCAGCCGACGGCGGCAGTGGTGAAGATGTTCTCGACGTAGGCATCCTGCGGCTGCTGGATGCAGTTGGTGGTCATGAGGATGGAACCGGGGAACTCGGCGAATTCTTTCTTCTGGTTCTGCCAGGCGGTGCCGAAGTTGGCGTACAGGTGAGGGTAGGCCTTCAGCTTGGGGTAGCCGTGGGCAGGCAGCATCTCGCCATGGGTGTAGATGGTGATGCCCTTGCCTTCGGTCTGCTTGAGCAGTTCCTCCAGGTCGGCAGGTCGTGACCGGACACGAGGATGGCCTTGCCGGCCCTGACGCCCAGCGGCACCTCGGTAGGCACCGGGGTTCCGAACGTCTCGGTGTTGGCTTTGTCGAGCAGTTCCATGGTCTTGTAGTTGATCTCGCCGCAGCGAAGGACCTTGCCGACCCAGGTGTTCAGATCGCCCTCGTCGAAGTGGGCGAGATCGACCAGGGCCTCGACGAAATAGTGATCGACACGTCATCCCGGTAGCCGAGCTCGGACGCATGGAAGGCGTAGGCTGCTACTCCTTTGAGTCCATAGAGAATGGTGTGCTGCAGCGAACGGAGGTTGAGGTCGCCGGAGGCCTCGGTGTTGATGCCGTGCTTGCGGCCCTGTCGGCGATCGCCGCGACTGTGGCTGCCGGGAGCGAACGTGACCGGATTCCGGGAAGGTGGTCGCCGGGTCCTTCTTGAGGCAGTGAGGCCAAAAGGGCGTCGCGCCTGTCGGCGGTCTCGTCGATCCAGCCCTTGATCGCCTCGGGGTCGAAGTTGACATTGGTGAGGGTCATGAAGAGGCTCTCGGCCAGGAACGGATAGGTGTCGGACGGCACGAGGCCTCGGGCGCCGCCTTCTCGGCCACCAGGGCGAGACCTTTGAGCGCGTAGACGAGTGCGTCCTGTAGCGAGGCGACTTCGTCGTCTTTGCCGCAGACGCCCTTGACGGTGCAGGCCACCGACTTTGCGGTCTGTTCGCACTGATAGCAGAACATCAGCGTCCTCCTAATCGTTGTCGCAAGACGCTAGGCCGTCGCGATGATGGCTAGCACCGTGTATATGTTTCCCGTCGAAGAAGCTAACATAGTCGTTCAGGCGCGCCCTTGACCTAAGTCAAGCGCCGCGCACTTCTTTTCACACAGGCAGAACGGGGTCTTGTGACGGGCCAGCGCGACCAGCAGACAGGCGGAAACGGTGCGGCGCGGACCTTGAGTGCGGTCCTGCGGAGCATGACGCCTGTTCGAGGGTCTGGACGAGCGATACTTGGCCGAGTTGGTGGCCAAAGGCAGGAGGCGGCGACTATGAGGCCGACCAGACCGTCTTCTTGCAAGGGGACCGGGCCCAGGGGCTGCACGTGGTGCTTGCCGGGCGGGTGAAGGTGTTCAAGCTCTCGCCCAAGGGTCGGGAGCAGACCCTCATGATCATGGGAGCCGGCGAGCCCGTAGGGGAGGTGGCCGTACTTTCGGGGGAAGCGTATCCGGCTAGCGCCGAGACCCTGGAGCCGAGCGAGACCTTCTACATCCCCCGACAGGCGTTTCTTGACCTGGTGAGCCGGGAGCCCGAAGTGGCCATGCGGCTGCTTGCGGCGCTGTCGGCCCGCCTGCGTTCGTTCACCTCGCTCATCGAGGATCTCTCTCTGCGGGACGTGGCCGAGCGTCTGGCCGGCTACTGTTGTCACTGGCTGTAGAGTCAGGCGCGGAACAGACGGTCGATCTGGAGATCTCCAAGACCCAGCTGTCGGCGGCGGTGGGCACCGTGCCGGAGACTCTGTCGCGGGCGTTCCAGCAGCTTGCCCTGGCCGGAGCGGTCGAGACCAAGGGCCGCACAGTGCGGATCAAGGACCGAGCACTTCTCGAGCGCTTGGCAAGGGCATCATGAGGGGTAGGGCACCGGCCGGGAGGGGAGGCGCAAGCGCCAGGCCGGCTTGGCTGCGCCGCATGTTGCCTGCGGTCTGTGCCACGGCGCTCCTGCTTGGTTGCGCCGCCGCTGGTTGTGCGGCCGGGGACGACCAAGCCGGTGGCGGTGAGGCTACCAGCGGGAAGCCGTCGG
Organism: uncultured Actinomycetes bacterium; assembly: GCA_963784835.1. Classification (GTDB taxonomy): domain Bacteria; phylum Actinomycetota; class Thermoleophilia; order RBG-16-64-13; family RBG-16-64-13; genus RBG-16-64-13. Next base: position 178,285 of record CAWASM010000007.1, read on the forward strand.
TGCTTGCCGACACCACCTTCCTCGCCGACATCGTGCAGAACGTCGCCGGCGAGCGGATGACGGTCTCGGCCATCGTGCCGCTAGGCGCCGACCCGCATTCCTTCGAACCTACCCCCAAGGACGCGAAAAGGGTGGCCGAGGCCGAGGCCATGGTCATCAGCGCGACCGGATTGATCCCCACAGTGGACGAGTTGATCGCGGGAGCAGCGGAGTCCGGGGTGCCCGTGATCGATGCCTCCGCCGGTATCCCCGGCATAGCTTCCGATCCGCACTACTGGCTTGATCCCATGAGTGTGGCCGCGTCCTTGGACCACATCGCGGCAGGTTTGGCCGAGATCGACCCCTCCGGCGTCGAGGTCTACCAGGCCAATGCTTCAGCCTACAAGGTGGCCCTTGGGGAGCTGGATGCCTGGATCTTTGCACAGGTGGATACAATCGCGCCCGAGCGGCGTCTCCTGGTGACCAACCATGAGAGTTTCGGGTGGTTCGCCTCCCGCTACGGCTTCGAGGTTGTGGGCGCTATCTTCGCGACGACCTCCGGCGAAGGCAGTCCCTCGGCGCGGCAACTGGCCGACCTGATCGCGGCGGTCCGTGACACCGGGGCGCCCGCGATATTCCTGGAGACCGGCAGCAACGACTCGTTGGCTCAGGAGATGGCCCGGGAGACAGGGGTCAAAGTGGTCACCGACCTGTACACCCACTCCCTGGGAGAGAACGCGTCTACCTACTTGGATATGATGCGCTGGAACGTCCAGCGGATAGTCGAGGCGTTGCGGTGACCGGACATGGCTGGCTTGACCACGGGCGGCGGGGTCTAGGGTGCTCTTCAACTCGTACTCGTTCCTGATCTTCTTCCCAGTGGTCACGGCTCTCTACTTCCTGTTGCCCCACAAGTTCCGTTGGTCCTGGCTGCTGGCCGCGAGCTGCTTCTTCTACATGGTGTTCATCCCCATCTACATCCTCGTCATCTTGGCGACCATCGTCATCGACTACTTCGCGGGCATCTACATAGCGAAGAGCAGCGGGCGCCGGCGGAAGGTGTACCTGGTTCTGTGCATCGTCGCCACCTGCCTGATCCTGGCCGTGTTCAAGTACCTGGGCTTTCTGGACGCGAGCTTCGCCGCGATCGCACATGCGCTGGGGCTGCAGTACCCGGAGAGGATCATCCACATCATCCTGCCTCTGGGCCTCTCGTTCCATACCTTCCAGGGCTTGGCCTATGTCATCGAGGTCTATCGGGGCCGGCAGCAACCGGAGAAGCATCCAGGGATTTTCGCGGTCTACGTGATGTTCTATCCGCAACTGGTCGCGGGTCCCATCGAGCGCCCGCAGAATCTGCTGCACCAGTTTCGCGAGGTCCACCAGTTCGACGGTGCGCGGGTGGCCGACGGGCTGAAGCTGATGTTGTGGGGCCTCTTCAAGAAGATGGTCATCGCCGACCGGCTGGCGGTGTTCGTGAACGAGGTGTACGGAAATCCGAGTGGCAATTCCGGCTTTGCGCTGGTTCTTGGCACGGTGTTCTTCGCCATCCAGATCTTCTGCGACTTCTCCGGATACTCCGACATCGCCATCGGGGCCGCGCAGGTGATGGGCTTCAAACTGATGACAAACTTCAACCGGCCCTATCACTCGGCCTCCGTCTCAGAGTTCTGGAAGCGCTGGCACATCTCGCTGACAAGCTGGTTTCGTGACTTTCTCTACATACCCATGGGTGGCAATCGAGTGGCCAAGTGGCGCTGGCAGTTCAATCTGTTCTTCGTCTTCCTCATCAGCGGCCTGTGGCACGGCGCCGGCGGGACTTTCGTGATCTGGGGAGCGATCAACGGCTTCTACCTATTGTTCAGCATCTGGACACGCCGGCCGCGCGACTGGGCGGCGCGCTTCACCCGTTTCGACCGGCTCGGCGCTGTCCGCCATCGTCATTCGAGTGGTCACCGTGTTCGCGCTCATCTGTTTTGCCTGGATCTTCTTCCGGGCCGAGACGTTGGGAGACGCGCTGTACGTGGTCAAGCACCTGTTCGTCGGCTGGCAGGCGACAACAACCTACTTCACCAGCGCACTTTCGCGCATGGGCGTCACGAACTTCGATTGGGTGGTGCTGCTTTTGGCCATCGGCTTCATGGAGTTCGTGCACTTTTGGCAGCGCGAAAGGGACGAGCGGCATCTCTTCTCGGGGTCGCCGGCGCCTGTGCGGTGGTTGATCTGGTACGGACTCGTCCTCGGCATTGTGGTTGCCGGTGTGTTTTCCAACAATCAGTTCATCTACTTCCAGTTCTAGCGGAGATTTGGTGTGAGACGCTTCCTGCGATACGGTGCCCTGTTTCTTCTGATCCTGCTCGTGCTGGGGCACGTTCTCGACTACATGGTCAGCACCGGCTTGCGGAAGAGCGGACTGCCCGACTATGCCGAGTGGAACGCGGTCGTCAGCGGCGAAGCGACGGCAGATATCATCATCCAAGGCAGCTCCCGGGCTTGGGTGGGGATCTCTCCAAACATCCTCAGCGACCGGCTGGACATGAGCTGCTACAACCTGGCCGTCAACGGGTATCCCTTGGACATGGAACTGGCCCGATACCGTCTCTACCGCGAGTACGACAAGAATCCCAAGGTGATCATCCAGTCGGTGGATACGTATTCCTTCAACACCAGGAGCGATTTGTTCGCGAACAACCAGTTTCTGCCCTATTTCGATGAGAAGGCCGTGCGGGAGGCCATCGAGCCCTATGGATACTTCCGCTGGTACGACTACGACCTGCCCCTGGTCCGGTATCGCGGCAAGGTGCAGCTCATCTGGCAGGGACTGGCGGAATTCTTTGGCGCGCGCCACTACGTCACCCCCAGGGACAGGGGATACCAGCCTCAAGACCTGCGGTGGTCCGACGAGTTCGACACGTTCCTCGCTGCCCACCCGAACGGCTACGAGCAGGTGTGGAAGCAACAGTGGGTCGATGAGCTCGACACGTTCCTGGCCGAGTGCGGCCGCGATGGGATAATGGTGGTGCTGGTGTATCCCCCTGAGTATTCTGGAGCGCGGGAGCTACTGAACAACCGGGATGAGATCTTCGCAATCTTCCAACGCCTCGCGAAGAAACATGGGATGGTCTTCCTGGACTATTCCTTCGACTCCCATGGCTGACGACACCAGGTACTTCTACAACTCACAGCACCTGAACAGATTGGGCTCCGAGACCTTCAGCGCCAAGCTCGCGGGGGATCTGGCCCCGCTACTGCAGACGGGTGGCCGGGCTGGGAGCAGCGCCGCAAGCGGTACCGGGACTGGGGCCGGGCAGCCATGACCGGACTCCTGGAGCTGCAAGACGTCAGCGTCTACTACGGGGATCGCGCGGCTTTGCAGTCGGTCTCTTTCAGCTTGGCGCACGGGGCCCAGGCCGCGGTCATCGGGCCCAACGGAGCGGGCAAATCTACTCTTTTCAAGGCCATCGTCGGACTCGTGCCCCTGCGCACCGGCAAGATCCTCATCCACGGTCGCCCGCCGGACGCCCGCCGCGAGCCTGTAGCCTACGTGCCGCAGAGAGAGGAGGTCGACTGGCGCTTTCCGGTGACCGTGTTCGACGTTGTGGCCATGGGCCGGTACGGCCGCGGATCCTGGCTGAAGCGGCTCTCGACCACCGATCGGAGGGTCATCCAGAGAGCCTGGAACGGCTGGATATCGCCGACCTGGCCAAACGCCCTATCGGCGAGCTGTCAGGCGGACAGCAGCAGAGGGCGTTTCTCGCCCGGGCGCTGGTGCAGGAGCCGCATGTGCTTCTTCTCGACGAGCCGTTCACGGGAGTGGACGTGGGCACTCGCGAGGCTACCCTGGAGCTCTTGGCCGGACTGCGCGCCCGCTCGGTGACGGTCCTTGTCTCGACCCACGATCTTGATCTGGCCTCGGGGCGGTTCGACCAGGTGGTCTTGCTGAACGGGCGGCTTATCAGCGCCGGGGGCCCCGCGGAGGTCTTCAGCCAGCAGCACCTGCAGGAGGCATTCGGCGGGCAGATGATGGTGGTGGACGGTAAGGCCATAGTGGTCGACCAGTGCTGCGGCGGCCACGGTCCGGTGGGAGGCGGCCGACAGTTGCCGGGCGATAGACGAGCCCACCTCACCCGAAGGCGAGCGGCGGCCGTGAGGGGACGGCGGGATGAACTGGCTGACCGAGCCCTTTGCCCTGGCGTTCATGCAGAAAGCGTTGATCGCGTCGCTCATCGTGGGGGTGGTCTGCGCGGTCATCGGGTGCTACATCGTGCTGCGCTCGATGGCGTTTCTGGGCGACGCTCTGGCGCACGCCATACTGCCCGGGGTGGCAGTGGCATATCTGGTGGGGGCGAACCTTCTGGTGGGAGCGCTCCTAGCCGGGGTGCTGGTGGCGGTGGGCATAAGCTTCGTGTCCCGAGCCGGGACCATCCGAGAGGACACGGCTATCGGCATCTTCTTTGCCGCGGCCCTCGCGCTTGGTGTCGTGCTCATCAGCACCATGAGCACATACGCGGTGGATCTCACCCATGTGCTCTTTGGCAACGTGCTGGGGGTCACCGCATCGGACCTGTGGGTGAGTGGAGGGCTCGCGTTGGCCATATTGACGGCGATAGTGCTGCTCTACAGACGGCTGCTAGTGATGTCGTTCGATCCGATCCTGGGGGAGACGCTCGGGCTCAACACCAACGGACTGCGGACCGGGCTGTTTCTGATGATCGCAGCCACCATCGTGGTGGCTCTCCGCACCGTAGGGGTTGCGCTTGTCACCGCCATGCTGGTCACGCCTCCGGCCGCGGCGTATCTGCTCACACGCCGCCTTCCGCTCATGATGGCGGTGTCGGCCTTGATCGGCGCGGTGGCGGCGGTGGGAGGGCTCTACGCGAGCTACTACCTGAGCATCGCCCCCAGCGGCGCCATGGTATTGGTGGCAACCGTCATCTTCATGCTTGCGTTCTTGTTCGCCCCCGGCAGAGGGCTGATCTGGAAGTATCGGCGCAGCGGCCGGCACCGCGCGGGCTGAGGTCCGGCAGGGCGATCGGCCTCGGGCTTTCCGAGCGCCGCGGGCTATACGGAGCCGTCGACAAACCCCAGCAAGAAGGACCGGGCGCCCAAGTGTGTGCTGGGGCGCCCGGTCTGCATCGTGGCAGTGCCGTGGTCTCCTAGAAGCCGGCGATGCCTCCCAAGAAGTCGTAGCTGATCTTCTTGCGCAGTTCCTCGGCCAGGGCGAACAGCCGTTTCAGCCTGGCCTCCTCGGCGGAGGTCAACTCACTAGGTGAGATTAGGTTGGTCGGCTTGCGATTCTCTTCCATGGCGACGGCCTGCCGCCGCAACCTGATGCTCATCAGGGTCTCGTAGTCAGGCACGATCTCCTCGTACGATTCGCGACCCAAGACTCCCCGCTCTCTCAGCTCCGCCATACGGTCAAGGGTGTTGGTGGAGTCGATGCGTTGACGCAAGGCATAGAGGCGGGCGAAGTTGACCACAGGCATGAGAGCCTCTTTCAGGCTGAGCGTCTTGCCCCCTTCTTCGGAAGAGCTGGTCTGGATGTGCCCCAATAGGTTCAGCGGCGGCTTGTACAGCAAGGCGTTCTGGGCGAAGTGGATGAAGAACAGGGGATAGGCCTGCATCTCGTCAAAGACCCAGCTACGTAGCTCTCGGGCGAACTGCTGCTGTCCGGCGACGCAACGGAAGTCGAAGAGCATGTTGAGCTCCAGCAGCTCCTGTGGGTCGGCGTTGTGGATCCAGTGGGAGAACTGCTGGCGCCATACCGACCGCGACAGGTTCCAGCGGGGGTTCTTCGCCATGACCCCGCCCTCGCAGAATGCGTAGCCCAACTTGATCGAGCCGGTCGCAGACAAAGGTGCCAAGCGAGAGGAAGTAGGCTGCGGTCTCGTCGGCCTTCTCTTTGGGTGGATCCTCGTAGAGAAGAGCGTTGTCCTGGTCGGTTAGGAGCGTCTGTTCTTCGCGGCCCTCGCTGCCCAGGGTGAGGAAGGCGAAGGGACTGGGGCGGGGCCCAGTTCATCCAGTGCCATCGCCAGGAGTCTCTGTACCACGGCGTCGGAGACTCCGGAGACGATGCGGTTGACGTAGCGGGTATCGGCGCCGGAATCGACGACGGCTTTGACCAAGCGCGGGCAGCCTATCATGGGCCTCGGCGATGTGGTCGAGCGAGGTCGCCCGTCTGATGGAGTCGGTGATGATGACCGAGGAAGATTCTTGGTATTGGACGAGATCGCGAAATCTGACGCACGCCCAGGATCGCGCCCGCTTCGTCTCTAACGGCGAGGTGCTCGACGCTCCGTTCCGCATCTTGAGCAGGGCCTCGTACACCGGAGCCTGTTCCAGGATCGAAGCGACCGGGGCGGTCATGATCGTACTGATCGCGGTGGCATGGTCAAGGTGCCTCGCTACCACGCGTTACCCGGAAGTCGAAGTCGGTGACGATGCCCATCACTTCGTTGTCCGGGCCCGTGACGAAGACGGCGCCGGCGCGGTTCTTGGTCATCAGGGCGGCGGCACGTGAGCACAGTCTCGGTTCATGTCCAGCAACACAGCCGGGCTGATAGCACGCGGTGATGGGCTCCTGCAGGAAGAAGAGCGACGTCTGCAGCTGCGCGATGAGCGCCTCGCGTTCTCTTCGCCCTTGCGCTGCTTGGTGATGTCCTCGAGGATGCCGTCGCAGAAGTGCGGCTGCCCGCTTGTCGTCGTCCACTAGAACGGCGAAAAGGGAGACGTCGGTGCGGCCGCCGTCGTCGCGGCGCAGGCCGAAGCTGGTAGTCCTGCACGACCTTGTCCTTGTTGAGACGGGCGACCAGAGCGCTCGCGCTCGTCCGGCGTCGATGATCGCTCGAGCCAGTCGGTGCCGGTCAGGTCGGCGGTCGGGGCAGAGCTGAAGGATGCCCGCATCGCCGGGTTGGCCTCGACGAGGGTAGCCTTGCGGCCCCACGTGCTTCGGAACACGCCGAGAGCTGAGAGCGTCGGACATAGTGCGGAACTGACGCCGCGTTTCATCGAGCGCCGCCTCCATGGCCTTCTGCCCGTTGAGGCTCCGGGCGATCAGGATGAACCGTCTTTGCCGGCCATGCGAGATGGGCGTCGCGGTGAGGAGTACGTCGACGGCGTGGCCGTCCTTAGCTCCGCAACCGGGCCTCGAACTGGGCGGAGGCAGTTGGTCGGCCGGCGTGCGCGTGCCGGTGGAGGCCAGGGACTGCATGTAGGTAAGAGCCTGCTGGTCCGAGCGCGAGTCTCATTGGCGACCAAAAGCGACCGCGATCCATGTCCGCCAGCTCTTCTCGTTGCGTAGCCCAACATGTCAGCAGTGGCTTGTTGGAGTAGGCACACCTGCCGTCGAGGGTCATGAGGATGCCCTCGGTGGCAGCTTCCACCAGCGCCTGATACTTCTCGTTTGATTCTTTGAGCCCTTTCTCGGCGGTGGCCTGCGTTTCTCGATGTTGAGGCTCTGTCGGGCCGCATAGAGAAGGAGCAGAGCGATCAGGAGCGGCGATAGCCAGAGAGATGTAGGTCAGATTGCGCTGGACGCGGGCGATGCTCGCATTCACGTCCTCGACATAGATGCCCGTGCCGATGACCCAGCCCCAGGGCTTGAACTCCTCCACGTAGGACAGCTTGGGCACTATCCGGTCGGGATCGTCCTTCCATTGCCAGTAGTAGTCGACAAAACCCGAGCCGTTCTCGCGCACCGCGTCTACGAAAGCGACAAAGAGCTTCTTGCCCCGCTGGTCTTCGTAGTTGGTTAGGTCCTGACCGTCAAGTTCCGGCAAGTAGGGGTGCATGACCATGGTCGGATGCATGTCGGTGATCCAGAAGTAGTCCTTGCCCTCATCGCCGTACCGCAGCAACTGGATTCGGGCGGCTGCTTCACGTCTGGGCCTGCTCCCGGGTCATGCGACCGGCGGTCTCCTCACCGTAGTATTCGTTCACGATACTGACGGCGGCGCGGGTCAACTCCTGAGTAGTCTGCTTCTTGCCGTCGAGCAACTGGCTCTCGACCGAAGGGATGAGTATCAGGAACATGGCCAGGACAAAGAGCACTACTGCCAGCACCGCCGGCAGAACGATCCTGATGACGAAGCTTGCCCATCTCCGCGGCAGAAGACTCTGTCGATCAAACGCCTGCTAGTCTCCAACGTGCCCCCTTTGCACAACGACTCGACCTGGATACGGAACGGGAAGGCCGTCTTGCGGCCCTATCCCAAGTGCAGCCATAAATTGCCTCCAGTGTATCAGGGGCATATCCACCCCGGGACTGCCTCCATCGGAGTGGTCACGCCGTGGAAATCGCTGCCGGCAACAGTGAGGAGTCCCCTGCGCTCAGCGACTCTCGAGTAGGTCCATCTGTACTTCTGACGAGTATGGCTTGTGGAAGGCCTCGAGCCCGTCCAGACCCTCGGGCTGAAGCCATTCCAGTACTTCCTCCGAGTCTTCGATGGTGTCGAGCCCGCCAGTGGGTGGGCAAGAAAGACGAGACCTCCGGCGTCGTGGATGAGGCGGATCGCCTCGGCGGTGGTGGGCGGGCGCGGAGGGCCGCCGCCGGTATCCGGCTGGTTGCCCGACCGGCGGCCAGGGAGAGTGCGCTTGGCACAGCGAGTGGGCCCTGCCCAACCAATGCCGGGCCGAAGTGCGCAAGGGCTCGCGGAGCGTGCGCAGCGTTCCGGGCAGAGCCTCGTTGTGTCGGGTCGAGACCATAGCCGAGCAGATGCAGAACTCCGGTGGGCGAGCGGGCGTCCATCTCGAGACCGACGACCGAACTGACTCCGCGCCTTTCGAGCACGGCACGGAACTGGGGCTGCCCGGACAGGGTGTTATGGTCGGTGAGGGCCGCCCAAGCGACTCCCAGCGGCGGCGACCGAGTGGGCCACGTGCGCAGGCGAGTGATCTCCGTCGCTCATCGACGAATGACAATGCAGGTCGACCCGGATCGTCTCGGTCACATGGTCCTTGAAGAGGTGGTCAGGAACGTGCAAACATTCTACAAGAAACGGGGCTAGGGTAGACAAGTAGCCCGAGTCGCGGGTATATTCTCCGCCGGTCCGGGCCCTCATTGTGGTTTCTACGCTGCCCGTGACCGATCAATATCCGAACGATCCTGCGGCACGGGCAGGGAGGAAGAGGGTAGATGGCCAGCTCGATTGCTTCAAACGAGACAGTCACCAAGCTTCTAGACACAAATGCCAACCCGGCACCACTGGGGCTGATGGGGTTTGGCCTGACCACGATCCTTCTCAACATCCACAACGCAGGCATCTTTGGACTGAGCACGCATGATCCTGGCCATGGGCATCTTCTACGGCGGCATCGCGCAGGTGATCGCCGGGATCATGGAGTGGAGGAAGAACAACACCTTCGGAACGCTGGCGTTCACGTCCTACGGTGTCTTCTGGCTGACTCTGGTCGGTCTGCTGGCTGATCCCTGGAATGTTCCCCGATGCCAAGCAGGCCGCCGCGCCCGAGCGAAATGGCCATGGCCTGGTTCTTCGTGGCCTGGGGCGTGTTCACGGGTTACATGTTCATCGGGACGCTGAAGCTGAACCGCGCCTTGCAGGCCGTATTCGGCCTCCTCACGATGCTGTTCTTCCTGCTGGCCATCCGCGATTTCGGCGGAGGCGCCGTCTTCGGCAAGATCGCCGGCTGGGAGGGAATCCTTACCGGCCTTGCGCCGTCTACGCCGCGTGCGCACAGACCATCAACGAGGTCTACCGGCGAGTCATCCTTCCTTTGGGCCCCATCAGCCGGCTACCCAAAGGGTTCGTTGACAGCTACGGCGAAGAGATAGCCCGCATGTGGCTGCAGGATCTTCGCATCAGCCCGCAGACCCCCTCGTACGGCGTCGTATCCGACGAGGAACTGGTCAACGCAAGCGAGTTCGCGCTCGCTCAGGTGGACGAGTATCTTGAGCGGGAAACCCTCCGAGCACGACATCGGCGAGTGGTTTCACAGTCTGGGTGCGACTAGGGCGGCCATGGGTTGCCTCTGCCGGAACTCATCAGCGCCATCCTGCTGCTGAAGAGAGAAGATCTGGATGACCGCGCGCACCCACGGGGTGTGGGAATCGGCCATGGACCTGCAGCGAGGCCGTGGACTTGAACCGGGAACTGGGACGGTACTTCGACAGAGCGGTCTACTACGCCTCGGCTGGGTATACCGGCTACCCGCTAGAAGTCAAGGACGTGTTCTAGGACGCGTTCACCGATCGTACCGGCCACGGGGCGGGCTGGCCCAGGCAGACAGAAGGCCGCCGGATGCGGGTTCGCATCCGGCGGCCTTCCTCGTTGAGCGGTGTCCGCTCTGGGGCGCTACCTGCTACGCCTTGGCGTGTTTCTCTATCATGTCCGGTTTGGTCAGCTTCGACACCAGGTAGATGGCGATGAAGCTTGCGGAATGGAGATGATGCCGGGGTTCTTCAGCGGGAGTGGGGCATCGGCCGGATTGAGGCCGTAGAGTTCCCAGGCCGTGGGCGAGAACAGGATGATGCCCACCGAGAGCACGATGCCTACGATGATGGAGGCGACCATGCCCTTGGACGTCGTTCGCTTCCAGAAGAGCATCATGATGATGGCAGGCAGGTTGGCCGAAGCGGCGACCGCGAACGCCAGGCCCACCAGGAACGAGACGTTGACTCCTTGGAAGGCGATGCCCAGGAGGATGGCGATGCCTCCCACGACGATGGCTGCCAGCCGGCCGGCGATGACCTTCTGCCGGTCGTTCTTGATGAGGCCGCCGAAGCGATCGAGAAGGTCGTGGGCCACCGCGCCCGAAGCGGCGATGATGAGACCGCTGACCGTGCCCAAGCACGGTGGCGAAGGCGATGGCTGAGATCATGGCGAAGAGGAAGGTCCCGAACGACTCCGCCAGGAGCGGCGCCGACATGTTGTTGTCGAGCACGTTGACAGTCGAACTCGTCATGGCGCCCAGGCCCAGGAAGAGCGTGAGGATGTAGAAGAAGCCGATGGCTGCGATCGCGACCACCGTCGACTTACGCGCCGCTCTCTGGCTGGGCACCGTGTAGTAGCGGATGAGGATGTGCGGCAGGGAAGCGGTGCCCAGGAACAAGGCGACCATGAGAGAGATGAAGTCGATCCGGTCGACGATGATCCCTCGAGCTTGAAGCATCTGACCCGGCCGGGTGACGGTGTCGCCTGCGACCGCGACAGGGTAATAGATGGCCGACACTTGTCCGCGCCGTCCTTGAAAGTCGTCGACTTCCACAGATTGATGGTGCTCTCGGGGTCGCCGACCAGGGCAAGGAATTGAAGGGGTTGACGGCCCCGGTCTTGACGTCGGTGTCGCCGGCGATGGCGCTCATGTTGCCGACCTGCCGCAACTTGTTGTCCTTGGAGGCGGGAGCGCCGTTGATGTAGTTTGGTGCCGTCGTCCCTGGTGACCACTTCCTGGGTCTCGTGCAGCGACACCGAGTCGGTCGGACTGTCGGCCTTCCACCAGGTGACCAGGCTGTCCTTGGCCAGCTTGACGAAGGTGACTGTCCTTGCCCTTGATGGTTGACACGTGTTCACCGACTAGCTGGTAGGCGGCGTCGTCGGGGGCGATGGTGCCGTTCGGTCGTGGTCGGCGGTGATGGTCTTGTAGTCATAGAAGGGAACCCGGCCGCCCTGGTCGGGAGTGGTCGAAAGCCGCGCACGCACAGGGCGATCACGATGACCAGGGCGAAGATGATGAGCAGCGACCCTTTGATGAACTGGACATACGTGGTGGAGGTCATGCCCGCCGTGGCCACGATGGCGATGACGATGGCGCCGACCATGACGACCCCAGCCCAGTGCGGGAAGCCGAGCAGCGGCTCGATGAGCACCCCGGCCCCGACCATCTGCGGGATCAGATAGAAGATGGAGACGATGAGCGTGGCGATGGCCGCCAGCAGCTTGAGGCTGCGCTTGTTGAACTTGGCGTCCAGGGCGTCGGTGAAGGTGTACCTTCCCAGGCGGCGCATAGGCTCGGCTACGACGAACAGGGCGACGACCCAGCCGGCCAGGTAGCCGATGGAGTAGAGAAAGCCGTCGTAGCCGGAGATGGCGATCATTCCGCAGATACCGAGGAACGACGCCGCCGAGAGGTAGTCCCCGGCAAAGGCGATGCCGTTGACGCCCCAGTGGATGCGTCCTCCGGCCGCGTAGTAGCCGCTGGCGGAGCGGGCGCGGCGGGCGGTGTAGAACGATACGAAGAGAACGATGCCGACGATCACGAAGAAGATGATGACGGCCAGGGTCTTGACTTCTCCCATGTCAGGCCTTCCCCTCACTCTCGAAGGACTTCTCGTGGCGCGTGCAGGCCCAGTTGTATGCAAGTGCCAGCAGGAACGCGAGACGATCAGCGCGAAGCCGTAGACTATGGCGAGGTTCAGGCCGCCGACGACGATGAGTGCCCATTGTCTTAGGCGTTGCCACGTTCAGGATGATGAAAACCACATAGATCGTGCCGTAGATTGCCAGCATGATCAGGCCAAGGCGCTGTTTGTAGGCGGCCGCCTCTTCTACGACGTGCGTGTCTGCTTCTGCGGGTTCATGGAGCATATGCACCCCTCCGAATCTTGGTAGCGATTTCCAACCACACGTGTGTGACCGCCCCGTTCGACCGCGAAGCAGCCTGCGGGTATTGTGGGGGCGGGGACGACGACTGTCAAGCAGCGTTTTACGCGCGGCTGCCATGTGCCGGTTTGGGCTAGAATTCGACCATGATGCGACGCGGCGATCAGCGCCCGAACATTGAGCCCCGTAACTGGTGAGCCGCGAGGCAAGAACAGGGCTTTGGTTTCTGGCGGCCATCGTCGCGATAATGGTGGTCGGGACGGTTGGCTACATGCTGATCGAGGGTTGGGGACTTCTGGATGCCCTCTACATGACCGTGATCACTATCTTCACGGTGGGGTTCGGCGAGGTCCATCCCCTCTCTAGGGCCGGCTCGGTGTTCACCCTGGTGCTGATCATCGGAGGAGTGGGCACCATAGTCTATGGACTCGGGTCCATGGTGGAGTTCGTCGTGGGCGGACAGCTCTCGGGAGCGTACAAGAGAAGGGCGGTGAAGAGACAGGTGCAACGTCTCGAGGGACACTACGTCATCTGCGGCTACGGCCGAGTGGGCGAATCGGTCGCCCGTCACTTCGCGACGCACGGTGCGAGCTTCGTGATAGTGGACAATGACGCCGAGACGTCTCAGTCGGGCCGAGTCCGACGGTCTGCCGGTGGTGCGAGGCGATGCCACCGCCGATGAGACCCTGGAAGCGGCCGGCATCAGGAGGGCGAAGGGGCTGGTCACCGCGGTGGGGTCCGACGCGGGCAACATCTATGTCACACTCTCGGCGCGGGTGCTCAACCCACAGCTACTAATCGTGGCGAGGGCCGGGTCTGAGGACACGGTGAGCAAACTGAAGCGGGCTGGGGCCGACAGGGTGGTCTCTCCCTATGGGATCGGCGGGAAGCAGATGGCCACTTTGATGCTGAAGCCCCTCGTGAGCGACTACTTGGACGTTGTCACGAGCGGCGGCGAGCTCGAGTTTCGGATGGAGGAACTGGAATTGACCCCGGTGTGCTGTGCGATAGGCCAGTCCATCCGGGATATGGCGGTGCGCAAGCGGACTGGGGCGACCATCCTGGCGGTGAGACATGGGCGGAGCCGTGTCTTCGAATCCAATCCGTCGCCGGACGTGATCCTGGAGCCTGGTGACACGGTGATCGCCATCGGGACCCCGGGCGAGATATACAAGTTGGAGGAGCTTCTCGGGGCTCCCAAGAAGACAAAGGAATAGGGGAGAGGGTCCAAGTGCTGTTCGAGATACTACAAAGAGTGGTCGCGGAGTGGTCCGCGGAACGGGGGTGGGTGGACGTGCCGGCGTGCTTGTTGGAGCGGCCCGCCGAGGAAGCCCACGGCGACTACGCTACTCCCATCTGCATGCAGTTGGCCCGAGTGGTCAAGCAGCCGCCGCGAAAACTGGCGGAGGAACTTAGCCTGCGGCTCGCTGCTGATGCGCCGTTTGCCAACCTCGTGGAGAGCATCGAGGTTGCCGGTCCGGGATTTCTCAATTTCACGCTCAGCGCGGGTGCCTACGCCGAGGCCATGAGGCAGATGCTTGCCCAAGGCGAAGACATCGGGCGCGGTGCGGCGCGGCCCTCCCCGCGCATCAACCTCGAGTTCGTCAGCGTCAACCCCAACGGGCCGCTGCACGTGGGACACGGCCGCTACGCAGCCTATGGGGACGCACTCAAGCGCCTGATGCTCTTCAGCGGGGCGAACGTGGCCACGGAGTTCTACATCAATGACTACGGCCGGCAGATGGATCGCTTCGGGCGTAGTGTGGCAGCCAGGTACGCGCAGTCTTTCGGCATCGATCTGCCGGTGCCTGACGATGGGTATCAGGGAGACTATGTCTCGGAAATAGCCGCGGCTCTCCGCTCCCAGATAGGCGACCGCCACGTGGGTGCGCTGACGTCCGTCGCCGAGGGGCTCGTCAAAAGTGCACCGCCGGTGAGCGAGCCCGCCCCTGGCGGGGGCGCCGAACCGGACGAGGCGGACGAAGAGGAGCCGGCGGAAGAGGCCGGCATCTGGCCAGCTGAGCCGGCAGTGGAGGAGGCGGTCGCCTTCTTCCGGGCAGGGTGGTTGTGCGGCCATGCTGGAAGAGATGCGTGCTGAGCTCGACAGCTTCGGCGTCACCTTCGACTGCTGGTTCAGCGAGACCAGCCTGCATACCGGCGGCCGACTGACCGCGGTGATCGAGCGCCTGCTCGAAGCGGGCGAGGCCTTTCGAGAGGGGGGAGCGGTCTGGCTCCGCACCACCACCCGGGGCGACGACAAAGACCGCGTAGTCATCCGCGCCAATGGACATCCGACCTATTTCGCAGCCGACATCGCCTATCACGAGAACAAACTAGAGCGCGGTTTCGACCATCTGATCAACATCTGGGGAGCCGACCATCACGGCTACGTGCCGCGCATGAAGGCCGCCGTGGAGATCCTTTCCGGCCGGCCTGGCACTCTGGAGGTCATCATCGGGCAGTTGGTCAACCTTATGGAGAAGGGCGAGTTGCGGCAGATGTCCACGCGGCGGGGAGAGATGGTCACCTTGGGCGAGCTGGTGGAGGCCATCGGGGTGGACGCGGCAAGGTTCTTCCTTGTCTCACGTTCCCAGGACCAGACGCTCGATCTTGATCTGGATCTTGCCCGGAGCCAGTCGCAGGAGAACCCGGTCTACTACGTGCAGTACGCTCACGCCCGCATCGCCAGCATCGTGCGCAACGTGCCTGAAGGCACAGAGGCAGCGGTGCCGGAAGGTCCAACAGCCTTCGCCTCTCCCTACGAGAGGGCGCTGATCAAACGGCTGGAGAGCTTCTCCACGGTCGTCCAAGACGCAGCCGAGAGACGAGCGCCGCACCGCATCGCGGGCTATGCGCAGGAAGTGGCCGCCGACTTCCACGTGTTCTACAGACACTGCCGGGTGATCGGCGTGGCCCCGGAGGAGACGGCTTCGCGGCTGGCACTGTGCCTGGTGGCGCGGCATGTGATCCACCGGTGCCTGGACATGCTCGGGGTGAGCGCCCCGGAGAGCATGTAGGGCGGGGCCGGTGCCCGAACTACCCGAGGTCGAGACGGTCAGGTGCCAACTGGCCCCAGCTCTCGAGGGCGCGACCTTTGTCGCGGTGGAGCGGGTCGAGCCCGCCATGCTCCGCGATTGCACCCCGCAACTGGTGGAGAGCGTACTGCCGGGAAAGCAGGTCAAGTCGGTCGAGCGCATCGGCAAGTTCCTGCTTGTTGAGCTTCAAGACGGGTACTTCCTGACTCTGCACCTGGGAATGACAGGCCAGTTGCTCATCGACCCCGTTGGCCAAAGTGCCCACACCCGCTTTCTGTTCCGTCTTTGGGATGCGCAAGGTCGGCCCGTCACCCTGGAGTTTCGTGACATCCGCAAGTTCGGTCGATTGCATCTGACGGCGGGCGGGCCAGCTCCTCGCATCACCGGCTTGGGCCCGGACGCTTGGCGGGGGTCGTGGGACGCCGTCTACCTGGAGCAGAGGCTCCGTGGCAGGACGGCGCCTCTCAAAGCCTTCTTGTTGGACCAGAGGCACCTGTGCGGCGTCGGTAACATCTACGCGGATGAGATCCTCTGGTGGGCGGGGCTGTCGCCGCTGCGTCCGAGCGGGTCGCTGACGGCCGTCGAGGTGGCGCGCCTGGCGGAGGAGATCCCCCGGCGACTCGGCGAGGGCGTGCGTCTTCTGGGCTGCTCCATCTCCGACTTCGTCGATACTCAGGGTGAGCCGGGTGCGTTCCAGGAGTGGCTGCAGGCCTACGGCCGGCAGGGACAGGAGTGCGGTCGGTGCGGCGCGCGCCTCGAGCGGGTGGTGGTAGGGGGTCGGGGGACGGCGTACTGCCCGGGGTGCCAGACCTAGGGTCGCCGGGGACGGGGCCGCGCGTTTTGCGAGCTGGTCTTGGCAAAACAAAAAAGCGAGTCCCGAGTGAACTCGCTTTTCGTCTTTCAACGGCTCTCACTTCGTCCCCGCTTCGCTGTACTTCGCGGCCATTTACTTCCGCGTTTCCTCAGCGGGTCCCCTTGTAAGCTCCTCAGACGCTGCGTCTGAACTCTCGGGACTCTGGTATTGATTGTATCCATCTCGGCGGAGAAGTCAAGACATCCAGCAGGCTGATGGAACGCAAAAATGCCGGTGTGTGCGTCCGGCGTCAGCGGAACCAGTGTACGCTTGAGGCGTACGGGCCGCCAGCCCGCTCGGGCAGCGGGATCGCCGATGTTGTGGTATATTCGCGGCCGCTTGGATGACCTCTCGGCGGGCGGAGTTAACTCAGTTGGTAGAGTGCCAGCTTCCCAAGCTGGATGTCGCGGGTTCGACCCCCGTACTCCGCTCCTATTCTTCCTCCGATCGCGGGACGCCTTTGTGTGCCTTGTCGCGCGCCTGGTCGGGCAAGGAGACGCGGGGGCTAGAACAGCGTGGGCTGATCGGGCCCTTTCTTCAGATAGGCGACGTACGGCAGGTTACGGAACGACTGGCGATAGTCGAATCCGTAGCCGACAAAGAAATCATCGGGCACTTCGAAGGCGCGATACCGTACGTCTATGTCCACCAGGCGTTGAAGGGGCCGGTCGAACAACGCGCACACCTCCAGAGTCCGAGGGCGCCGCAGCCGCAGGGAGCGCAAGATGTAGTGCAGGGTAAGGCCCGAGTCGACGACGTCCTCGACAACGAGCACGTGCTTGTCCTTGACGGGCTGATCGAGGTCCTTGAGGAACCGGATGGCCCGGGCGCCGGTTACGGAGTGCTCCTCGGTGTACGAGCTGAGGGCGAGGAAGTCGATCTCGACGGGCACAGCTATGACGCGCGCCAGGTCGGCCAAGAAGAACACCGAGCCGCGTAGGATGGAGATGAGCAAGATCTCGCGGCCTTGGTAGTCGCGGGTGATCTCGTCTCCTAGCTCGCGGACCCGCTTGGCGATAGCCTCGACGTCCAGGAATGGCTCGCCGATGTGTTCCCGGGCGTTCTTGGGGCCACTGTACGCGGGCAGAGTAGACGGCGACTGGGCCATCAGCGCCTCAGAGACCGTACTTCTGGGCCATGCGCACGAAGTCCTTGCGGTAGAGCATCTTAACGCGGACGTCGGGGTACTTCTCTCGGAGCTTGCGGACCTTGCGGTTCTTGGCGGTGACAAGCGACTGCTTCATCTCGGTGACTTCCACGAACAGATCGAGGTCGGGCAGGAAGAAATCGGGGGTGAAGGCCTCGAGGATGTTCCCGCGCTCGTCTTGCTCGAGGATGAAAGTGTGCGGCTCGTATTCCCAGGCGATGCGATGGTAGTCAAAAAGCTTGGCTGCCTCGAGCTCGGTGCGGGTGGCAAAGCTAGGTTCTTTGGTTCCCCGATAGTAGGAGAAGGTGGGTGTTTCTTCACTCATCCTGAGCGTTGATTCTACCAGCTTGGCCTCTTGTGGTAACTTACGGATGTTCCGCGCTCTTGGAGGCTTCCTTGACTCACACGCTCGTTTATCCCATCACGGCTACGCACAACTCCGCTGGGCATCTGGAGGTCGACGGCTGCGACGTTGTCGACTTGGTGGCCGAGTTCGGAACGCCCCTCATGGTCTATGAGGAGAAGTCCATCCGCGACCAATGCCGTCGTTACATGGCGGCCTTCCGGCAGCACACCGACGACTTCGAGGTCATCTACGCCAGCAAGGCCTTCTCATCGGTGGCGGTGGAGCAATTGGTGCTGGAAGAGGGTCTTTCCATAGACGTGTCCTCGGGCGGGGAGTATCACGTGGCCAAGACGGCCGGTTTCCCCGCCGAGCGCATCTTCTTCCATGGCAACAACAAGACCCGCGCCGAGCTGGAATACGCGCTTGCCGGCGGGGTAGGTTTCGTGGTCGTCGACAGCTTCCAGGAACTGGCTTTGCTGGAGGAGATGGTCGCGGCCCGCGGCGGCAAGCAGGCGGTCTTGCTGCGCATCACCCCGGGGGTCGAAGCGCATACTCATTCCTACATCGAGACCGGCCTGGTGGACTCCAAGTTCGGGTTCGGGCTGGGGGACGGGGTGGCGTTGGAAGCCATCCGAGAGGCTTTGGGGGCAGCGCACCTCGACCTGGTGGGGCTGCACGCTCACATCGGCAGCCAGATCTTCCAGCTCGACGGGTTCCGCAAGGCCATCGATATCCTGGTGCAGCTCATAGGGCAGGCGCATGCCGGTTTCGGCTTCGACTGCCGCTATCTGAACATAGGCGGAGGCCTAGGCATCCGCTACACCGAGGAGGACACTCCCTCGTCCATCGGTGAGTACGCGGAAGTGAAAGTCGAGGGCGTTAGGAAAGCGATGACCGCGATGGGGCTCCCGATGCCCCGCGTGCTCATCGAGCCAGGGAGGTCCATCGTCGGGAAGGCGGGCATCACAGCCTACCAGGTGGGCACCATCAAGGAGATCCCGGGGGTGCGCACCTACGTTAGCGTCGATGGGGGCATGAGTGACAACATCCGGCCCATGCTCTACGATGCCGAGTACCAGGGGATGATCGCCAACCGGGCGGACGCACCGGCCGACACCACGGTGACCGTGGTGGGCAAGCACTGCGAGAGCGGAGACATCCTCATCCGTGACGCGGTCATCGCCAAGCCCGAGCCGGGAGACATCTTGGTGATGCCGGCCACGGGCGCTTATTGCTACGCCATGGCCTCCAACTACAACGGCAGCCCCCGGCCCGCCGTGGTGTTGGTGGACGAAGGCCGGGCCCGTGTGATCATCGAACGGGAGCAGTACGCTGATCTGGTGGCAAAGCACCACCCGCTGCACGAGTAGAGCCTACCGCGAGAACGGGGGAAGGCATGGACAGGGACAGGATCGTACGCATAGGCCTCTTGGGCTTCGGCACCATCGGATCGAGCGTGTACCGGCTCATCCAGAAGGAGCACGACAACATCCTGGAGGGCACGGGGGTCGATCTGCAGGTAGCCAAGGTCCTTGAGATCGATGGCCGCAAGGTGCCTGCTGGTGCGCCCGCCGGTCTCTTCACCGGCGATTTCGTCGATATCGTGGAGGATCCGGCCATCGACATCGTGGTCGAGGTCATAGGCGGCACCGATGCGGCTTTCACGTTCATCGACGCGGCCATGCGCAGAGGCAAGAACGTCGTCACCGCCAACAAGCAGCTGCTGGCGTCCAGGGGCGAAGCGCTGTTCACCCTGGCGCGCGACGAACACCGCCATCTGCGTTTCGAGGCTTCGGTCGCCGGAGCCATCCCC
The DNA here is from genome assembly GCA_963784835.1 of uncultured Actinomycetes bacterium. GTDB lineage: Bacteria > Actinomycetota > Thermoleophilia > RBG-16-64-13 > RBG-16-64-13 > RBG-16-64-13. The sequence continues at coordinate 198,015 of CAWASM010000007.1, forward strand.
ATCATCAAGGTGATGCGCGAGAGCATGATCGCGCGCGGGGCTGCACACCGTCTACGGCATCGTGAACGGCACCACCAACTACATCCTCACCCGGATGTACAACGAGGAGGGTGACTACGCCGAGATCCTGGCCAAAGCTCAGGAACTGGGCTACGCCGAGGCCGACCCTACCGCGGACGTGGGAGGGGGCGACGCCGCCGCCAAGATGGCCATCCTGGCTTCTATCGCGTTCCACTCGCGGGTGACTCTCGCCGACGTCGGCCTACTCGGGCATCCAGAACATCACTCTGGACGACGTCCGCTACGCCAAGGAGTTCGGATTCGTGGTCAAGCTGATCGGCGCGGCGCGCCTGATCGACGGCAGGGTGAGCGTACGGGTCTTCCCGGCGCTGCTGCCCAAGGATCATCCTCTGGCCGCCATCAGCGGCTCCAACAACGCCGTCTTCCTGCAGGGCAGCGCCATCGGCGAGATCATGCTCATGGGCCCGGGGGCCGGTGGCGTGCCGACTGCCACAGCCGTGGTGAGCGACATCGTGTCCATCGCCAACACCAAGGACGTGGGCTTCCTCCAGAGCTGCTCGTGCTATCGCAGCCTCGGGTTGTTCCCGGCGGATGACGTGGAGTCGGCGTTCTTCATCAAGATCAACGTGCATCGACCGGGCGGGCGTTCTTGCTCAGATCGCCGCCGTGTTCGGCGGTTTGGGCGTGTCGATAGCCAGCATGATCCAGAAGGGCAGGGGCGACGAGGCCGAACTGGTGTTGATCACTCACCCCACCAAGGAAAGCGACTTCTTCGCGGCCATCGAGCAGATGAAGAACTTATGTGCTGCCGCAACGAGCCCATGACCCTGAGGGTGTTGTGAAGTGAGCGAGAACGAACGCCAAGCCCTTCGGGCTGATCGAGCGCTATAGGTCACACCTGCCCTTGAAGCCGGATACGGTCCCGGTGACGCTGGGCGAGGGCAATACGCCGCTTATCCCGGCCGAGTGGCTGAGCCGCGAACTGGGTTGCCGGGTCTTCCTCAAGTACGAGGGGGTCAATCCCACCGGTTCGTTCAAAGACCGGGGGATGACCATGGCCATCACCAAAGCGGTGGAAGAGGGCGCTACGGCGGTGATCTGCGCCTCCACGGGCAACACCTCGGCTTCCGCCGCCGCCTACGCGGCCCGGGCGGGTCTGCGCTGCGTGGTGCTCATCCCCGAAGGCAAGATCGCCATGGGCAAGCTGTCCCAGGCCTTGCATGCATGGTGCGGTGGCTATCGCCATCGAGGGCAACTTCGATCTTGCGCTCGATTACGTCAAGGAGATCGCGGCCCGGCAGTCCCATCACCCTGGTCAACTCTCTCAACCCATTCCGCATCGAGGGGCAGAAGACGGGCGCCTTCGAGATCGTCGACGTGCTGGGCGACGCCCCTGCCATGCTGTCCATCCCCGTGGGCAACGCCGGCAACATCACCTCGTATTGGAAGGGCTTCCGCGAATACCAGGAACTGGGCAAAGCGGCGCGGCTGCCGGTGGTGTGGGGCTTCCAGGCCGAGGGCGCCAACCCGCTGGTGCGGGGCGAAGTGGTGGAGAACCCGGAGACGGTGGCGACGGCCATCCGCATCGGCAACCCGGCGCGGGGAGAGGAGGCCTTGGCGGCCGCGCGCGACTCCGGGAGGGGTGATCCGCGACGTCACGGATGAGGAGATCCTGGCGGCTCAGCGGCTGCTGGCTCAGAAGGAGGGCGTCTTCTGCGAGCCGGCCTCGGCCGCCGAGTATCGCCGGGGTGCTGAAGTACCGGGATGCCGGACTTCCGTTTGGAGACACGCTGGTGGCGGTGCTTACTGGTCATGGACTGAAAGATCCGCAGACGGCCATCGAGCAGTCGCCTCCCATCATGCATTGCCGCGCCGACCTGGCGGCCGTGGAGGAGCTCATAGCCACCACGTAGCGGGCGGATCGGCGACAGTCCCTTCCACCAGAGCGGCTCGAACCCCAGCCTGGATGGCGGGTGGAGGAAGCCAGATGGACACAACTAGTCGTTCCTGCGTCATCGCGCACCTTTCCGATCTGCACACGGGATCGCAGTACTTCGTGCCCAATCTGCTCGATCGGGCCCTGGTGGAGGTGAACGACCTCGCTCCCGACGTCGTGGTGGTGACGGGCGACCTGACCAACATGGGGTACCGGCAGGAGTTCCGAGAAGCGAGGGAGTACCTGGACCGGCTGACCTGCCCCGACGTGCTCGTGGTGCCGGGCAATCACGACAGCCGGAACGTGGGCTACGCCCATTTCGAGCGGCTGTTCGCCACCCGGGAGACCGTGATCCGCAAGAACGGCGTCACGCTGGTGGGGGTGGACTCCACCGAGCCCGACCTGGACTACGGGCGCATCGGCAGGCACCGCTATCCCATGGATCAAAGAGGCGTTCACGGAGGAGCCGGACGACTTCAAGATCTTCTTGCTCCACCATCATCTGCTGCCCATCCCGGGCACCGGGCGGGAACGCAACATCGTCAACGACGCCGGGGACGTGCTCGAGGTGCTGGTGGAGTGCGGGGTGCATCTGGTGCTTTCGGGCCACAAGCACGTGCCCTACGCATGGCGGCTGGAGAACATGTACGTCGTGAACGCGGGCACGGTAGCGACCCTGCGCCTGCGGGGCGACACCAAGCCCTGCTACAACGTGATCGAGATCACGGCGATCACGCGAAGGTCACGCGGCGTTATCCCTTCCACGGTGGCGAGGTCATCGTGGAGTTCGACGCGATGTGATGAGGCCTGTGGCCGTAGCTCTGATCGATGGCGAGCACTACCCGGCGGTGGTGGTGGACGCCCTGCGACAGGCTTCGGACCGGTTCGATTTTCGAGCGGCGCTGTTTCTTGGGGGCACCGAGAAGATCAGAAGCGTCGCGCTGGAGAGCGACGCGGGGGCGCTCTACGGTGTTCCGGTGGTGTTCGATGCCGACTGGTCCCGGGGTCTGGCGCACGTGCTCGAGGAGTACCGGCCGGAGGTGGTCGTTGACCTAAGTGATGAGCCGGTGCTAGGATACGAGCAACGTTTCCGCCTTATCAGCGAGAGTCTGGCGCGAAACGTCGGCTACTCAGGTTCCGATTTTCACTTCAGCCCCGCGAGCTCTGAGCGTCTTTGCACAAGCCCCTCGCTATCCATCATCGGTACCGGCAAGCGAGTGGGCAAGACGGCGATAAGCGGCTATATCGCGCGGGTCCTTGGTGGAGTCGTGGCCGGGCAGGGCGGGACCACCGGCAGTGGTGGTCGTGGCCATGGGTCGCGGCGGTCCGGCAGAGCCTGAGGTCATCGACGGAGCAAGCGGTCTGTTGACGATGGCCGATCTGCTCGCGTGGAGCAGGTCAGGGTCGTCATGCGGCTTCCGACCACTTCGAGGACGCGGTCCTCAGCCGGGTGAAGACGATCGGGTGCCGGCGCTGTGGTGGAGGTATGGCGGGGCAGCCTTTCGTCTCCAACGTGGTCGCTGGGATCGAACTGGCGAACAGTCTGGATCCTGGACTGGTCTTCCTGGAGGGCAGTGGTGCCGCTATGCCTCCGGTGGCCAGCGATGCGTGTGTTCTGGTGGCGGGAGCGCAGCAGCCCGTGGAGCACTTGGCGGGCTATCTGGGCAGGTATCGTGTGCTTGTCAGTGACGCGCTGGTCCTGACGATGGCGGAGGAGCCACTGGCGACCAGGGAGAAGGTGCAAGGCCGTCAGGGATGCGGTGCGGAGGTCAAGCCGGGCATGGAGGTCGTGCCCGTGGTGTTCCGGCCGAGGCCGATGGAGCACGTGGAGGGCAGGAGGGTGGCTTTCTTCTCCACGGCGCCGGCGGCGCAGAAGGGGATGCTGCGCAGGTACTTGGAGGAGCAGTGGGGCTGCAGGGTGGTGGTGTTCTCCGCGAACCTTGCCGATCGCGTGGCTCTGAGGACCGATTTCGGCGGGCGAGGGGATGGCCGACGTGGAGATGGTGCTGACGGAGATCAAGGCGGCGGCCATCGACGTGGTGGCGGAAGAGGCGGCGGCGCGGGGCCTTCCGGTCGTGGCGGTGGACAACGTGCCGGTCGAGGTGGGTCCGGCCTGTTCGGGACGGCTGGCAGAGTTGGCAAAGGAGTTGGCAGCGATGGCGAATGAGCGGTTTCGAAGCCGGGCATGAACCGGTGAGCAGCTCAGACAAGGCGGAGGAGGGGCGCATCCGGGCCGGAGGGCCGGAAGGCTTCCCCGTCCAACTGGTCAGCGAGGGCACAAGGTCCCCTTCTCGAAGGGGCTGCTGGCCACCACCCTCACGGCCACGGGTTTGCCGCCGGAACGGGCCTTCGCGGTCGCCATGGACGTTGAACGCCAGTTGCTCGCAGAAGTCCGACCGGGAGGTGGGTCTGGATCAACTGCGGTATATGGTGGAGGTCGTGCTCGCGGAAGCGGAGGGCGAGCGATATTTGCGGCGCTACCAGCTCGTGGAACCGGATGGCCAGGGAGGACAGGCCGGTGGTCGTGCTGATCGGGGGCGCGACCGGGGTGGGCAAGAGCACCATCGCCGCCAAGGTGGCCGACCGGCTGGGCATCGTGCGGATCATCTCCACCGACTCCATCCGGGAGGTCATGCGGGCCTTCTTCTCCAAGAGCCTCATGCCTGCCATCCACTACTCGTCGTATGAGGCGGGGAAAGGGGTGCGGATCCCTTTGGGGGCCGACCTCGACGCCGCATGTGGTGGGCTTCATGGAGCAGGTGGACATGGTGAATGTGGGTGTGCTCGGCGGTGCTGGACAGGGCCATCGAGGAGCGCACCAGCATGGTGGTGGAAGGGGTGCACATGGTCCCCGGCATGCTGGCTTCCGCGGGGGCCAGGGAGCGGATGGCGCGAGATCCTGTTGCTGTCGCTGGTGGTGGCGGTGAGGACGCCGAAGCTGCATCGCAGCCACTTCCTGGTGCGCGAGCAGGAGACCTCGGGTCGAAGGGCCATCGCGCGGTACCTGCGCAGTTCGAGGAGATACGCAAGATCCAGGACTTCATTCTTGAGCGGGCGGCGGCCGAGGGGACGCTGGTGGTCGACAACGAGAGCATCGATGACACGGTGGGCCTGGTGGTCGACGCCTTGTACGACGTTATCGAGCAAGGGGAGGAGCGCGACTAGTGGCCACGAGTGAGGGGCGCTGCATCTGCAGACGGTTCGTGGCGGTGACCGAGGCCGCTGCCCTGGCGGCGGCGGAGTGGCTGGGCCGGGGCGACGGCGTTGGCCGCCGACTGCGCCGCGCGGGAGGCCATGGCCGCGGAGCTTGGCCGGCATGTCCATCCAGGGCCGGGTGGTCGCGGGGCGCGGCGGCAGGCTCCGATCCGCGCGCGCTGCGCGTGGGCGACGAAGTGGGCGAGCGCTTCGGGGCCGTGGTTCACGAGCCGTCGGCCGGTTCTGAGGGCTTGACGGTCGACGCCGGAGCCGTGGGACCTGGCCGTCGACCCTTTGCAGGCGCCCAACTCTCTCGCCCGCGGGTGCCGACGGGGCCATGGCGATGATGGCGGCGGGCCCGCGGGAGTCTCATGCCGGTGCCGGAGATGTACATGCAGAAGCTGATCGTGCCTCGCGAGGCGGCCGGTGCGATCGACCTGGACGCTCCGTGGAGCGACAACATCAGGCGGTGGCGCCGGCCCTCGGCCGGCGGCCGAGCGAGCTCACGGTGGTGGTGCTCGACCGGCCGCGCCACGAGGACTTGATCGCCCAGATCAGGCAGTCGCGGGGCGCGGGTCGAGACTGATCACCGACGGCGATGTCTCTGCGGGTCTGGCTGCCGCCACGGGAGACGCGGGCATCGACATGTGCGTAGGCATCGGGGGTTCGACCGAGGGCATCATGACGGCGGCCGCTCTGCGCTGCTTGGGTGGAGAGATACAGGCGCGTTTCTGGCCGGTGTCGCGGCATCAGGTCGAACTGGTGACGAGCGGCCGGGATCGAGGACATCGAGGCGAGACTCACCACTCGCGACATGGTGGGCGAGGGGTTACTGATGGTCGGCCACGGCGGTGACCGCCGGCAGGTTCCTGAAGGCGGTCGACTTCGACTCCGATGGCATCCGCACCGAGACCCTCGGTGCTGTGCTCGCGATGTCATGCGATCCGCAAGATCCTGGACGATACACAGATCCGGACAACGAAGGCCCACGGTGTGAGCCTGGGGGCTAGATGACCTGGACGCCCATGGGCCGCGATATCCAACGCAGAAACTGAAGCAATCAGTGAACGAAGAAGAGGTAGGGGACATGACAACGGACGGAGAGCAAGACCATGGCGATAGCCGAACTGGAGCCCAAGCTCCTCTCCGACCTGCACATGGTCGCGGGCGAGCTGGGGATCAAGAACTTCCGCAAGTACTCCAAGCAGGATCTCATCATGAAGATCCTGAACGAGCAGGCGCAGGACCGAGGGACTTCACTTCCGGACCGGGTTGCTCGACATCTGCCCGACGGGTACGGCTTCCTGCGCACGCAGGGCTACACCCAGTCGGACTCCGACATCTACGTGTCGCTGTCGCAGATCCGGCGCTTCAAGCTGCGCCGAGGCGACGAGATCACCGGCCAGGTGCGGACCCCGCGCGACAACGAGAAGTACCACGCACTTGCTGAAGATCCAGACGGTCAACGGCATCGATCCCGAGCAGGCCCGGCATCGCCCCACCTTCGACTCGCTCACGCCGCTGTTCCCCGACGAGCGGCTGCGCCTGGAGACGACGCCCGGACGAACTCTCGGCCCGGGTGATGGACATCATGAGCCCCCTCGGCAAGGGGCAGCGGGGCCTGATCGTCTCGCCGCCCAAGGCGGGCAAGACCACCATCCTCAAGGACATCGCCCACTCCATCGCGGCCAACAACCCGAAGTGCACCTGATGGTGCTGCTCGTGGACGAGCGCCCCGAGGAGGTCACCGACATGGAGCGGACGGTGAACGGAGAGGTGGTCAGCTCCACCTTCGATCAGCCGGGCGAGAACCACGTGCAGGTGACCGAGTTGGTGCTCGAGCGGGTCAAGCGACTGGTGGAGGTGGGCAAGGACGTGGTCGTGCTGCTTGACTCCATCACCCGCATGGCGCGGGCCTACAACCTGCAGGCGCCGGCCAGCGGCCGCATCCTCTCCGGCGGCGTCGACTCCACGGCTCTCTATCCGCCGAAGAAGTTCTTCGGCGCGGCCCGCAACATCGAGGAAGGCGGTTCGCTCACCATCCTGGCCACCGCTCTGGTGGAGACCGGTTCGCGGATGGACGAGGTCATCTTCGAGGAGTTCAAGGGCACGGGCAACTGGGAGGTGCGTCTCACCCGGCAACTGGCCAACAAGCGGATCTTCCCGGCCATCGACATCGAGAACTCGGGCACGCGCAAAGAAGAGCTTCTGATGGATCCGGCGGAGGCCGCGATGGTTTGGAAGCTGCGCGCGGTCCTGCATGCGCTCGACCCCAACGCCGCCATCGAGCTGCTCATCGGCAAGCTCAAAGAGACCAAATCCAACACCGAGTTCCTCGACCAGATGCGCAAGAACTCCCGGTAGGGACCGGAGGCGGCGGAGTCATGACGGTCGATACTCGCGATCGAGGGTCTGCGGTCGGTCACTACTCCGACCATGAGGGCCTTACCGGGTGCACGGTGGTGCTGGCGCCCGGCGGAGTGACGGCTCGGTGGATATCCGCGGCGGGGCTCCGGGGACCTCTGGAGACCGCTCTCCTGTCGCCCTACGCCTCGGTGAGCGAAGTTACATGGTGTGCTGCTGACCGGCGGTAGCGCTCCCGGCTTGGGAGCGGCCGCCGGCGTCTCGACGCTTTCTTCGCGAGAGCGGATACGGCTACGGACGCCGTACGCGCGCGTTCCACTGGTCTCCGCTGCCGTGATCTACGACCTGGGCTTGGGCAAGTCCGCGCGTTTCCCCGGCCGGACGACGCCTACGGGCGGCGGCCTCGGCGCGGGACCGCGGTGGAGGAAGGCTCGGTCGGGGCCGGCACGGGGCGACGGTGGGCAAGATCCTGCGGAGCGGCGGGCATGATGAAGGGCGGCGTCGGTCTTGCGACGGTTCGTGTGGGGCCGGCAGGCCGTTGGCGGGGGACGGTCACGGTGAGTGCACTGACGGTGGTCAATGCGCTGGGCGACGTGCTGGACGAGAGCGGGGCGATACTGGCCGGGGTGCGGAGCGATGGGGCTTTCGCCGACAGCAAGGACCTGCTGCTGAGCATGTCTGCGCGCCCCGCCTTCGGCGCCTCTGGAAAGCACGACTTTGTCCGTGGTGATGACCGACGCCCGCCTGGACAAGCTCCAGTGCGGGATCGTCGCCCGGATGAGTCACGATGGGTTCGCGCGGGCCGTCAACCCCGTGCACACGCCGGTGGACGGTGACTGCGTGTTCGTCCTGGCCACCGGGGAGAAGCCTAGCAACGTCTTCCAGGTGGGCGCGGCGGCGGCCGAGGCCGTGGCGGCGAGTATCCGGCGGGCGGTGACGGGCGGCGAAGGGCGTCGCGCGGAGTGCCTTCGCTGTCGGGCCGAGCTCTGGCCGTGATCCGTTGGCGGGAGTGATTCCGACATACGCCGGTGAGCGGATACCATGCCTGAGGACATTCGAGTGGCGGCGACCCTGGACGAGGCGCGGGCGCACGGGCCATCGTGGGCATGGTGCCCACCATGGGGCTCTGCACGAGGGGCACCTGTCCCTCATCCGGGCGGCGCGGGCCGACAACGACTGGTGGTGGTCTCGATCTTCGTCAACCCTACCCAGTTCGGACCGGCCGAGGACCTCGACCGAGTATCCGCGCGATCTCGACCGCGACCGGGCCTGGCCCGCGAGGCGGGAGCCGACCTCATCTTCAGCCCCGCGGTCGGCGAGATGTACCAGAGGCTTCTCAACGTGGGTGGACGTCGAGGGCCTGACCGAGGGACTCTGCGGGCGCGTCGCGGCCCGGCCACTTCCGGGGCGTGTGCACGGTGGTGACAAGCTCCTCAACATCTGCCAGCCCGACCGGGCCTACTTCGGCGAGAAAGACGCGCAGCAACTGGCGGTGATCACGCGGATGGTGCGCGACCTGGACATGCGGGTCGCAGGTGGTGCCGTGCCCGACGGTGCGGGAGGCCGACGGGCTGGCGATGAGTTCGCGGAACACGCGCCTCAGCGCCCGACGCGGCGGGCGCAGGCGCCCGTGCTCTACCGGGCGCTTGAGCGGCCGCGCGAGCTTGGTGACGGGTGGAGAGCGTGATCCGGCGCGTCCTGGACGCGGCCATGCGCGAGATCCTGGCCGAGGCGCCGCTGGGCGAGATGGACTACGTCGAGATAGTCGGGCGCTGATGACCTGACGCCGGTTGCTACGCTTGGCTCGCGGGGATTGTCTGGTCGCCCTTGCGGTGCGGTTCGGCGACGTCCGGCTGATCGACAACATCAGGCTCACGGTCTAGCAGGGGCGCGTCCGGGGCTGTCTCAGTCGGCCACCGACCCCACGAAGACGTAGCTGCTGCCGGTACCTTGCCGGGTCGCACTCCCGGTGATGCCCCGGGCGTTCATGAAACTCTCCATGGCCTCCATGGTCATGAAGGCGCCCGGTTCACCCAGGAGACGCTCGATATGCACCAGGTTCTTCACGCCTTCCATGTCCATGATAACCACCCCGCCACCAGGCCTGACCACCCGGGCTATTTCGCGTGCGGCCGCGTCTTGGTCGCGGAAGTGATGAAAGCAGTCACAGCAAAGCAGCGCGTCGAAGAATGAGTCCGTGAAGGGGAGCGCCTCGGCGGGTGCGAGGCGCACCGAGACCAAGGGATCCCCGTCGACCCGGCGGAGCATCTGAGGTGTGGCATCAACGATTATCACGTTGGCCCCGAGCACCCTCGCCACGCCTGTCCCGAGATCTCCGGTGCCGCCCCCCAGATCGGCGAAAATACCGCCGGTGGCGACGTAGGGGCGGAGCCACTCAGCGGTGACGCGGAAGTCATCATCCGACCAGCGCCGGGAAGCCAGTTTGAACAAGGGTGCGGTCCACCGAAAGATCGACATTGGCCGGCGGCTGAACGTCAGTCTCGCGCCGGTTCGATAGTGCCCCGGCTCACTTCTTCTCCCAGCGCGACAGGTAGCCCACCTGGCTGAGCGTGCTGCCCGCCTGGATCTCCGCCCGCATGCGGTTCTCCTTCTCGAGGACATCCATGGCCCGGTTGGTGTACTCGACGGCCTTGTCTCTTGGGGATGACGCACACCCCGTCGTCGTCGCCGATGATCCAGTCGCCGGGTGAGACGGCGACGCCGGCGATGCGGATGGGCACGCCGATCTCGCCGAAGCCCTTGGCTTCACCGGCGGTCGGGCTGATGAGCGTACAGAAGAGAGGGAAGCCGAGAGCGCGGATGTCGCCGGTGTCGCGGGCGGCCCCGAAGATGACCACGCCGGCCAGACCCCTTTGGATGGCTGAGTTGGTGGCCAGTTCGCCCCACACGGCCGGGAGCACGTTGCCTGACATCGATCACCAGCACGTCTCCAGGCTCGGCCTTGTCGATGGCTTCAACAGGCTTGGCCCAGTCTCCGGGCGCGGTGCGGACGGTCAGAGCCGGGCCGACCATCTTGATGCCCGGGCGTCAAGGAGCGCATGCCGGGGATGTCGCCGCTGCGATGCAGGGCGTCGGAGACGTTCGCCGCGGAGACACGGGTGAGCATCTCCCGGATGTCGGGGCCGGTGGCGCGCACGAAGAACTCGGATCTCGACCGCCGTGCCTGTCTCCATGGCCTGCTTCACGGCCTGGGTGGCGGCAGTGGCGTCGACCGCTTTGGTGATGGCGCCTCCCACGACGACGATGGAAGCGCCGGCCTCCAAGGCAAGAGGCAGCGGTCTCGGAGTTGATGCCCCCGGCCACCGCGATGGGGATGGACACCGCCTTGGCCACGGCGCGCAGCGTATCCCACGGGGTCTTGCCCTGCATCTGCTCGTCGATGGCTAGATGGATGCCGACGTAGTCGGCGCCCATCGCCTCGACTTCCTTGGCGCGGGTGACCACGTCGGCCACCTGGATCATGTCCACCACGATCTCGGCCCCGTAGTTGCGGGCCGCCTCGATGCACTCTTTGATGGTGGCGTCGGAGGCCGCGCCCAGCACGCCGACCACCCGCGCGCCGGCCTTGGCGGCGCACTCCACTTCGGCGCGCCCGGCGTCCATGGTCTTCATGTCGGCGACGATCACCCGGTCGGGCCAGCGCGACTTGATGGCCCTGATGGCCTCGAGCCCCTCGCTCTTGATGAGAGGGGTGCCGGCTTCCAGCCAGTCGGCGCCGCCGGCGACCGCTTCTTCGGCCACCTGGAGGGCGCGGGGAAGGTCGACGAAGTCGAGAGCCAACTGCAGTACCGGTTTCATGAGGGCGTCCTCCTGGGGTAGATAGCGGACCTTCTTAGGAGTCCTGTTTGGCAACGCCGAGTGATCTGGACGATGACGGTGCGTTCGCGGGGGCGGTTGTCGAAGCAGACGAAGCAGATCTCCTGCCAGCGGCCCAGGCACAGTTCGCCATTCTCGACGGGGAAGACCAGAGAGGGGCCCAGGAGGCCGGCGCGCACGTGGGCGTGGCCGTTGACGTCGGGGTGGGTGACGTTGTGCTCGTAGTGCTCGTGGGGCGAGACTATCCGGTCGAAGAGATTGGCGAAATCTTGCACTACCCCGGGCTCGAACTCGAGTGTGGTGACGGCCCCGGTCGCTCCCGGGAACGAACACAGTAACGGCACCGCGGCTGAGTCCCGACTCCGCTGACGATGCGGCGGACGTCGGCCGTGAGGTTGACCATGTCGGCGTTGCCCTTGCTGGCGAAGTGGATGCGGTCGGTGACCACGGTGGCGATGCCGGTGATCCGAGATGGTGGCGTCATTCTGCGATCCTCTCTGTGGCCGGTCCGGGGGGGCCGCTTGGTCCGGTGGGTGTCGGTCGTGGTCGATAGGGATAATCATAGTCTCTAGCGTGCTCTAGTAGGAGCCTCAGCGAGTCGAGCGCTGCCCGGTCCAACTCTCCTCTGGCTTCCACCAGGTCGAGCGTGGCGAGGCCTAGCGACGTGTAGACGGCGAGGAGGTCGGGGGCGTCCGCCGCGAGGGCGACGAGATGACCGGCGATCGTGGGAGTGTCTCCGCGGCTCAGGGGTCCGGTGAGGGCCGCGACGGTGCCTTGGGCCTCGACATTCTCGAGGGTGGACTTCACCAGAGGCAGGAACAAGGAGAGCGCCTCCTCAGCGGGCAGGCCGGCCAGTGATGAAGAGACGTTTGGCCTGGTGCTCGAGACGTGACCAGGTAGTTGCAGGCGACGGTGGCGGCCGCGTGGTAGAGGGTCGCGCTTGTCGTCGGGGAGCAGGAAGGGACGCGCGCCGAGAGCGTCGGCGACCGCGAAGCCGCATGTTCGGCCGTGGAGCGTGATCGGGGGCGCAAGGCGTGATAGCCGACCGCGGCGCCGGCGAAGCGGGCTGACCGGTCGACGGGGTCGCTGAACGTCTGCAGCGGATGAAAGACCAGCGTGGCGGCGCCCGCTTCGGCGCAGGGGCGCAGGACGTCCACCGAGGTGGCGCCGCTGGTGTGGGCCACTACGGCGCGCCGAGCTACCACGGTGCGTCGGCCTGAGCCCGAGGCAGTGCCCGAGTTCTGGGGCCACTGCGGCAGGGCCCGATCGGGGACGGCGAGCACGTAGAGGTCGGCCTCAGGTAGCGACGACTCGTCGATGTCGGCGACTGCATGCGCTTCGAAGCTGGAGTGCTCGGCAATGCCGAAGCGCGGGCCCTGCCGGCGGGTGAGTGCGCGGTGAATCCGAGGAGACGGCCCCTCTGGCTCGAAGGGCCAGGGCCAAGCTGGCGCCCAGGCGTCCCGCGCCGATGACGGCGAAGCGGAGGCGATGTGCTGCCAATACTCGATGAAATCCCTGCCCTTGTTCCAGTTCTGCCCGCAGATACCAGACGGGGCAGCATAACAGGCCTGGGTGGCGCGACGGCGCGGCAACGGTCCGGCGACGCCTCTCGGTAGACGGTCCGGGTCCATCTCGCGTGCTACGCTCTCGGCGCGGGTAGCATAACAGCAGGGCGCGAGAGCAACCGGCAGCGCGGGGCGGCGTCTGTACTCACCAGAAATGGACCGCAGAGGCGGTCTGGGCGCACTGCACGAGTCGCTGCGCGAATGCTCCGATTGTGGGCTGAGCGCCGGGCGTACCCAAGTCGTGTTCGGGGTGGGCAGCCCGGATGCGGAACTGATGTTCGTGGGCGAGGGCCCCGGCTTTCACGAGGACAGGCAGGGCGAGCCTTTCGTAGGCCAGGCCGGCCGGCTGCTCACCGAATTGCTGGCCGGCATCGGTCTTTCCCGGGCCGACGTGTACATCGCCAACGTGGTGAAGTGCCGACCTCCCGGAGAACCGCGACCCAGCGCCCGACGAGATCGAGGCGTGCAGTCCACACCTGATGGAGCAGATCGCCATCATCCGGCCCGAGTCATCTGCACTCTCGGCCGCTTCGCCACGAAGCTCCTCGGCGGAGACCGAGTTGAGCATGACTGCCATCCATGGCAAGGCGAAGGAGCGGACGCTTGCGGGCGTGCATACCCTGATATTCCCGGTGTTCCATCCGGCGGCTGCGCTGTACACGCCGGCGAACAAGCAGGTGCTCGAAGAGGACTTCGTCAAGCTGCAGGCGCTTCTTTCCCGGGGAACGCAGGTTTTCAGCCCGGCGGTGGCCGCGGCAGGCGTAGGCAAGGCGAGCGAGCCCGTTTCCGACCCCGAAGGGAAAGGCGCCGCCCCTGGCCCGGCTAGGCCTCAGCTCCCGAACGGATGGAGCAGCTGCATCTGTGGTGAGCCGGAGGCCACCTGGTGCTGAGCAGCCGGGGGGTGAGGCTGCACGAGCTGGAACGCATAGGGCGGAGGCTGGCCCGGGCGCTTCTTCCCGGCGACTTGGTGTTGCTCTACGGACCCTTGGGAGCCGGCAAGACGACCCTCGTACGGGCGGCCGCCAAGGCCCTGGGCGTGACCGACCCGGTGCGAAGCCCTTCCTTCACCATCGCGAACATCTACTCAGGCAGGGTGACGCGTGCAGCACCTCGATCTGTACCGGTTGGAGGAGATCGGCGAGGACGACGCGCTGGCCCTGGAGGAGTACGTGAGTGAGGATGCCGTCACGCTGGTGGAGTGGCCGGAGGCGGGGGAGGCCCGGCTGGGCGCTCCGTCCTGGAGTGTGCGGCTCGATCACGAGTCGCCGCGCACGCGCACCGTCGAGGTGGAAGCAGTGACAGAGCGGCCCGGCGGCGCTGGGAGAAGGCAGCGCTGATGGCTGAGCCTCTGGTTCTGGCTCTGGACGGCTCCACCCGCGTCTGTAGCGCCGCCCTTCTGCGGATAGGGGAAGGGCGGGTGCAGTCGTGCCGGCGCTCAGAAGACGACTGGCAGGTGGTCGCTCGCCGGGCGGAGACGGACGGCCGAGGCCAGGCCAAGGTGCTCATGCGCCTCGTGGACGAGATGCTGGGGGAATGGGACCCGGGCCGCGCGGCTTGGGCGCGGTCGTGGTCGGCATCGGTCCAGGCACCTTCACGGGGGTGCGGATAGCCGTGGCCACGGCGCGGGCGCTCGGTCTTGCCCTGCCGATGCCCGTCCTGGGCGTGAGCACGCTGGGCGCCTTGGCGGCCGCGGGAGCGGCCTTGGCGGCAGCGAGCGGCCGGGGGGGAGCCCCGTGCCGGCGGGCGCGACGGCGGCAGCCGAGGACCTGGCTGGTGCCGGTGGTCGACGCGCGGCGCGGGCAGGTGTTCTACGGCCTGTACGAGCGGCTGGCTGGTGCCAAGGAAGTGGGCCCCTCTTGGGTGCGCCTGGGAGAGGTCGGGGTGTGTGACCGGGGGTCCCTGTCGGAGGTCCTGGGGTGCCGGGCCGCCTCCCACCGGCTCTCGTGGCCGAGGACGAGTCTTGGCGGTGGGCGCGGCACGCGCGGCCGCTCTTCTGCCATGGATGTGGCGGCGGCGCACCTGGTCGCTCGGCCAGGACCAGCTGCTGGAACCCGGGGCGGCTACCCCGAAGGGGGCGAGGCTCTAGCCCTGGCTCAGGCAGCTGATGGGCGGGCCGGGCAGAGACATCCGGGTCTGAGCGCGGCTCGAGCTTGTGGTCGCCCGACCAAGCAGGGGAAGTCGGGCGCTCCGGAGTCGGTCAAGCCCATCTACGTGCGCTCTCCCGACGCCGACATCCACATCACCAAGATGCGCGACCCGTGGCGGACGACCCGCGGCCGCCGCGCAGAGGCGTGAGATGAGCGTACGCAGCCGGCCGTACGGGAGATGAGGGCCGCCGAGGACTTACCGCGGTCGTGGCGATCGAGAGGGCGTCGTTCGCGAAGCCTTGGAGCCCAGCGCTGATCGGCGAGGAGCTGGAGCAGGAAGCGGCGGCGGCACGGTAGCCTTGGCGGCGGACGCGGGGATGGGGCGGTAGGCTTCTCTGCTGGGCCGCCGCTATCCCGACGTGTGGCACCTGATGGACCTAGCGGTGGCGCCTGAGCTCGCGGCGGCAGGGGATCGGCCACGGCTCTAGTCGGAGACGTTTCTCACGGCCGCCCGCACGGCGGGGCGGAGGCCGTGCTGCTGGAAGTGCGTGAGGGAGAACGAAGAGGCCGTGGCTCTGTATGAAGACCTGGGGTTTGTCACCGTGGGAGTACGCCGCGGCTACTACCCGGACACGGGAGAGGACGCGCTGGTCATGGGGCGCGACCCTCGGTGCGAAGACCGCGCAGTTGCAGCGTGGGAAGAGTCCGGTTGCGGCCGCTGCTCGCCATCGAGTCCTCGTGCGACGATTCTGCCGCGGCGGTGCTCTCGCCTGTCGGGCGAGGTGCTGGCGACTGTGTCGCATTCGCAAGACTCCATCCACGAGCGCTATGGAGGGGTGGTGCCCGAAGTGGCGAGCCGGGCCCACGTGGAGCGCATGACCGCCGTGGTGCGCGAGGCTCTGCGCCAGGCCGGTTGTGGCGTGACGGAACTGGGGGGCGTGGCGGCCACGGTCGGTCCCGGGCTCATCGGGGCCCTGCTGGTGGGGGTGCAGACGGCCAAGGCCATCGCGTGGAGCCACGGCGCCTGCCTTTCTTCCCGGTGAATCACATCCACGGGCATCTGGCCGCGGCTTGGCTGGCCGATCCCGCGGCGCCCTTCCCCATGGTGACCCTGGTGGCCTCCGGGGGACACACCGCGTTGATCCGGGTGGACGACCGCAGCGAGCTACCAGCCTGCTGGGGCAGACCCTGGACGACGCTGCCGGCGAGGCGTTCGACAAGGGGGCCAGACTCTGGGCCTGGGATACCCCGGGGGGAAGGAATTGGACGAGCTGGCGGAAAGGGGCGACCCCGAGGCCTTCTCTTTCCCCATCGGCCTGAAGACGGTCGGCGCGGCCCGGACTTCTCGTTCTCGGGCGTCAAGACTGCGCTCTACTATCTGCTGCGTGGCATGACGCGCCGACAGAGCGGGAGGAGAGAGCCGCCGACGTCGCTGCCTCATACCGCGAGGCGATCGTGGCCGCGCTTGGTGGAGCAAGACGGTGCGTGCCGCCGAGCGAGGAGAAGGTGCGCACGTCGCCGTAGCCGGGGGGGTGGCGGCGAACTCCTTGCTGCGCAGGCGACTGGTCGAGCGAGGGCGCAGGCAGGCGGGACTGCACGTGGTCGTGCCCCGCTTCGCCTACTGCACCGACAATGCCGCCATGATCGGCGCAGCGGCGCTTGGCCGGCCCGCGCATCGACTACCCGGACTATCTCGAGGTCGACGCGTCGGCGTCTCTGCCTCTCGGGACGGCTGGCTGCCTCAGTAGGCCTGCCGTGCGCGGGAGCTCGACGCTTGCGCCCGAAGCCTCGCCATAATCTTGGCCTAGGTTTGACAAATCCTGAGTCTGGGCATAACATAGCCGACGGTTGGCACTCGGCAGTCGAGAGTGCCAATTGTGCGAAAACGGTTGTAACGTGCCTGTCCGAGGCACGGGTCACAAACGACGATAGAAACGACAGATAGGAGGGTTGTGCATGAAACTAGTGCCACTCGAGGACAGGGTCGTTGTCAAGGTCCTGGAGCAAGAAGAGAAGACCGCGAGCGGTATCGTTCTTCCGGACACCGCCAAAGAGAAGCCGTCCAAGGGCAACGGTCATGGCCGCCGGTCCCGGCAAGTATCGACGACAACGGCAAGCTGCATGCCCATGCCGGTCAAAGTGGGCGACATCGTCGTGTTCGCCAAGTACGCGGGCACCGAGCTCAAGCTCGACGGCGAGGAGTACTCTGGTGCTGCGCGCGACCGACATCATCGGCATTCTGCCCAAAGGCTAGCCCTCGAAGGTCTGGTCGTGACCCACGACCATGACGTCTGATCCCATCTGAATAACTAAGGAGACTGGATTTATGGCAAAACAGCTTTTGTATGGTGAAGAGGCCCGGCGTGCCCTCGAGCGTGGCGTGAACACGCTGGCCGACGCCGTCAAGGTCACCCTCGGCCCCAAGGGCCGCTACGTGGTGCTCGACAAGAAGTTCGGCAGCCCCACCATCACCAACGACGGTGTGACCATCGCCCGCGAGATCGAGCTCGAAGACGTCTTCGAGAACCAGGGCGCGCAGCTCGTGCGCGAAGTGGCCACCAAGACCAACGACATCGCCGGTGACGGCACCACCACCGCCACTCTGCTGGCTCAGGCCATCGTGCGTGAGGGTCTCAAGAACGTGGCCGCCGGCGCCAATCCCATGGCCATCAAGCGCGGCATCGAGCGGGCCGTCGAAGCGGCCGTTGCGGAGATCAAGAACATGTCCAAAGAGATCTCGGGCAAAGAGGATATCGCCCGCGTGGCTACCATCTCGTCCGACGACCGTGAGATCGGCGACGTCATCGCCGATGCCATCGAGAAGGTCGGCAAGGACGGCGTGGTCAACGTCGAGGAATCCAACACCTTCGGTATGGACCTGGAGTTCACCGAGGGCATGCAGTTCGACAAGGGCTACATCTCCCCGTACTTCGTCACCGACCCCGAGCGCATGGAAGCGGTGCTCGAAGACCCGTACATCCTCATGGCCAACCGCAAGATCGGTTCGGTCCAGGATCTGCTGCCCGTGCTTGAGAAAGTCATCCAGGCCGGCAAGGCTCTCCTGATCATCGCCGAGGACGTCGAGGGCGAGGCGCTGGCCACCTTGATCGTCAACAAGCTGCGCGGCACCTTCACCGGTATCGCGGTTAAGGCTCCTGGCTTCGGCGACCGGCGCAAGCGCATGCTCGAAGACATCGCCATCCTCACCGGCGGCGAGGTCATCAGCGACGAGTTGGGCCTGAAGCTGGAGAACACTACGCTTGTTCAGCTCGGCCGGGCGCGCAAGGTTGTCGTCGACAAAGACAACACCACCATCGTGGACGGTGCAGGCGAGCTTGACAAGATCAAGGCCCGCATCAATCAGCTCAAGGCTGAGATCGAGAACACCGATTCCGACTTCGACCGCGAGAAGCTTCAGGAGCGTCTGGCGAAACTGGCCGGCGGCGTGGCTGTGGTCAAGGTCGGCGCGGCCACCGAGACCGAGATCAAAGAGAAGAAGCATCGCGTCGAGGACGCTCTTAGCGCCACTCGCGCGGCCCTGGAAGAGGGCATCGTCCCTGGCGGCGGCGTCGCGCAGGTGCTCTTGATCCCGGCTGTCGTGGCTGTCAAAGCCGAGGGCGACGAGCTCACCGGCGTGCGCATCATCGTGCGCGCCCTGGAGGAGCCTCTGCGTCAGTTGGCCAACAACGCCGGTCTCGAGGGCTCCGTGGTGATCAACGAGGTCAAGACCCGCGGCAAGGGTATCGGCCTGAACATCGCCACCGGCGAATACGAAGACATGATCAAGGTGGGCATCATCGACCCGGCCATGGTCACGCGCTCGGCGCTGCAGAACGCGGCTTCCATCGCCAAGAACATACTCACCACCGAAGTCATCGTGGCCGACAAGCCTGAGAAGGACGGCGGCGCGGGCGGCGGTATGCCGGGCGGCATGGGCGGCATGGGCGGCATGATGTAGTCCAGGCAGTTCCGGCCGGCTGAGGCCTTTGCGCTTCAACCGGTTTCGGGGCCATCGTCCGGCAGTGTCGATCAGGCGCAGCGGGACGGTGGCCCCGGCCTTTTTGGGGGGCGCGGCGCGGATGGTACACTGGAGCGGACGGTCCCACGAGGGTGTGGCGGTCGCCAGGAGAGGAGATGCTCATGAAGCAAGAGGTGGCGCTGGCGTTCGAGGAGATGATGGATATCTCCACCGACATCGACAAGGCGGTGTTGTTCGATGCGGACGGGGTCCTTGCCTCCAACATGCCAGAGGAAGCTCTGGCACCAGCATTGGCTCAGGCCAATGAACTGGTGGGGCTGGGCGAGGCCCGAGCTGGGGAGATGGGCTCGCAAACGTTCACGCAACTCGTGATCGAGACTGCGGCCGGCTATGTCTTCTTGGCGCGGGAGAGCGGAGCGCAGGGAATGGGCCTGCTCGCCACCGGCAAGAAGGGCAGCCGGATAGGACTGGTCTTGTATGATCTGAAGACCTGCATCAGGGATGCGCGCGAGGCCGCGACGGCAGCCGCCGCGGGCGATCAAGTAGCCAAGGAGGAGTAGATGAAGCCCGTCTTCAAGCTATTCGGCGCGCTGACTATAGTCGGCAGCCTGGCCGCGGGGGCCTATTACTTCCTGTTCATGAGAGGCCGCCATCCTCAGGTAGAGATGTACTTCGACGACGGGTCCATGCTGGCCATGCCAGGTGACGCGGCCGAAGCGGCTCCGTTCATGAAAGTCGCCGACCAGATCCTCAAGACCGTCCCTATCGGCGCCTGACGGGCGCTCACCTCGGGTGAGCGCAGTGTCGTTGGACTATCAGGGACCAACTCCGGAGTTTGCAGCCAGCGTCCTCTCGCGCGCCCTGCGCGGCGGCGGGGACATGGCCGACCTCTTCATCGAAGACCGGCGGTCGCTTTCCATGCGCCTCGAGGACAGCAAGATCGAGAACGCCGTGTCGGGAACCGACTTGGGCGGCTCGGTGCGTATCATGCGGGGGGGGTCGACGGTCTTCGGATACGTCGACTCGGCGGACGAGGGCCCTCTGCAGCGTCTGGCGGGTGAACTCAGCAGCACGGAAGCCGGCCGCGACGCGCCCGTGACGATCGAGCCGCGCGGCACCGGTGTGCGGGGCGGGCGTGTTGAACGAGACCCCAGCTTGGTGGAGGCTTCCGTGAAAGGCCGACTTCTGCATCTAGCCGACGAGAAGGCTAGGGCGCTCTCGAAAGACGTCCGGCAGGTCGTCGCCGTCTATGGCGAGAGCAGGCAAAGAGTCTGGATCGCGGGCTCGCACGGGTTGCTAGCTCATGACGAGCGCACCAGGGTCATGTTCGGCATCACGGTGATGGCCGAGCGCGACGGGCTCATCCAGATAGGTCATGACACCTTGGCCCACCACGGGGGCTTCGAGCTCTTCGACGACGCGGCGATCGCCCGGCTGGCCACGGAGGTGGCGCAGTGCGCCCTTACCCTTCTAGGGTCGGTGCCTGCACCCGCCGGGCGCATGCCGGTGGTCCTGGCCAACGGTTTCGGCGGGGTGCTGTTCCACGAAGCCTGCGGGCACGGGCTGGAGGCGGACTACGTGCTCAAGAAGAGCAGCGTGTGGGAGGGCAAGATAGGGCTGCGGGTGGCAGGCGAACACATAACCGCCTATGACGACGGGATAGGCCAGGGCATGTGGGGCAGCGCTGGCTGCGACGACGAGGGCACTCTCTGCGGCCGCACCGAGGTAATAAGGCAAGGTATCTTGACCAGCTATCTGAGCGATCGCCTGCGTAGCCAGGCTCTGGGGCTGCCTCTAACCGGCAATGGCCGGAGACAAGACTACCGAAGCCTTCCTTATCCGCGCATGACCAACACCTACTTCGGACCGGGATCGCTCAGCCCCGATGAGATCATCGCGGATACGCCCGCGCGGTCTCTATGCTAAATCGCTCTCAGGTGGAGAGGTCAATCCGGCCACTGGTGATTTCGTGTTCGGTGTGGCCGAAGGCTACCTCATAGAGAAGGGCAGAGTGACGACCCCGGTGCAGGGGAGCGACCCTCATAGGCAACGGCTTGGAGGTCTTGCTCGGCATCGACGCCATCGCCGATGACTTGGACATCAAGGCGGGCATGTGCGGCAAAGAAGGCCAGAGCGTGCCGGTGGGTAGCGGACAACCGACTCTCCGCGTGCGAGAGATGACTGTAGGAGGCACCGGCCTGTGAGCAAGCCCGTTCACAGCGCAACCGCCGACGAGGCTCGGTCTCCGCTAGAAGTGGCGAGGATGGCCTTGGCCATGGGCGGCGGACTAGGCGCGGAGGTGGAGGCCTATGTCGAGCGCGGCCGGACGGTAAGCATCAAGACCTTCGGGGGCAAGGTCGAGTCGGTGACCGTGGCGGAACCGAGCGGCCTGGGAGTGAGAGCTATACGAGAGGGTCGCACCGGATACGCGTTCACATCGGACCTGTCGGAAGAGGGCGTGCGCCGGGCCTTGTATCGAGCGGCGGACAATCTGAAGGCTGCCGACCCTGATGAGTTCTCGGCCCTACCTGCTCGGGAGGACGATGGCTACCCGGCGCTGCCCGACTTGTGGCGTCCGGGGATCTCCAGCACGCCTCTAGAGCGGAAGACCGCATTGGCGTTGGCGGCGGAATCGGCGGCGCTGGCGGTGGCAGAAGTCCAGACAGTGGAGGAGAGCGTCTACTCCGACGAGGAGGCGCACGTAGCCATCGCCTCCAGTGCGGGCGTCGAGGCTGAGTCGGCCCAGTCGTTCTGCTTCGTCTACGTACAAGCTCACGCAGGGCGTGACCGGGAGCGGCAGTCCGGGCTGGGGTTCAGCGCCGCCCGGGAGCCTGACGGCTTGGACGCCCACGCGGCCGGTCGCGACGCGGGCGAAAAGGCCCGGGCCTTGCTGGGAGCGCGGCCTTGCCCCACGGGTCTCTATACGGTGGTCTTCGACCGCGAAGTCGTGGCTGCTCTCTTGGGTAGCGTGACCCGGGCGCTGAGCGCCGACGCCGTGCAGAAAGGGCGCTCGGTGTTTGCCTCCAAGCTGGGTGAGGTCATTGCTTCCCCGCTTCTGCACCTTACCGATGATGGTCTGGAAGCCGAAGGCATGGCCACGCGCCCGTTCGATGGGGAGGGAGTGGCGCAGCGAGCGACCGGCTTGATCGAGGGCGGCGCTTTGCGCTCGTTCCTGCACAGTAGCTACACGGCGCTCAAGTCCGGCGCGGGCTCGCGTTCCACTGGGAATGCAGTGCGCGGCTCCTATCGGATGCTCCCGGGCGTGGGTGCCACCAATCTCGTGGTGCGGCCGGGGGAGGGCACGCTGGAGGCGCTTATCTCCCATGTGGGCGACGGGCTCTATGTGGAAAGCTTGGCCGGCCTGCATTCCGGCGTCAACGCCATCAGTGGCGAGATCTCGGTCGGGGCGACTGGGAGGATCATCAGTCGCGGCAGCCTGGGAGCGCCGGTCCGTGAGGTAACGGTAGCCACAGACTTTGTCAGCCTGTTGAAAGGGGTGTGCGAGGTGGGCGGGGACGCGCGCTGGACCCCGTTGTACGGGAGTGTGTACTCGCCCTCGCTTGCCGTGGAAGGCATCACGGTCTCGGGGAGATAGGCAAGGAGGCTGCTGAACAACGAAGCCACGGCCGTCAAGACACGCTGGCCAGCGCGATAGCACGTCCTCGGTCGCGCGAATAGCGCCGCTATTTGCGTTCCCTGTGTCCTTCTCTCACTCGCGGCGATCGTGTCTTGACGGCGCAGCGTCATTATTCAGCAGCCTCTAGGAGGCTGCTGGGTCGCGGGGCCTTGTATGCATGACGGTAATACTTGGAGCCAGTCATGAAAAGATTCGGTGAATCGATCCGGCCTCCAATCTGGGGCCCTATGATGTAAACAGCCCGCATGACGGGTATATGCGGTATGCCGCAACGAAACGCCGGGCATGGCCGGCCGACTACATACTTGCAGTGACTAGTAGGGAAAGGGTGAGCGGATGGCATCTAACGGAAACAGCGCGGACAAGACCGTTCTCAAGGCACTCGGCCTCAGTGGAGGCATCTTTGGGGCCTGTCCTTGTTGCGTCGACGTCAAGGACGGCAAGATCGTGCGGATCCGGCCGCTCCATTGGGACGACAAATACGATCCCGAGACGTTCAACGCGTGGAAGATCGAGAAGAACGGAAAGACCCTAGAGCCGCTCTACAAGTCGGTTCCGGCCCCTTGGAGCCTCGCGTACAAGAAGCGGGCCTACTCACCCAACCGGGTCAAATACCCACTGAAGCGGGTCGACTGGGATCCCAAGGGCGAGCGCAACCCGCAGAACCGTGGCAAGAGCAAGTTCGTGCGCATCTCCTGGGATGAGGCTTCCCAGTTGGTGGCCGATGAGGTCAAGCGCATCTGCGACACCTATGGGCCCCTCGCGATCTTGGTGCAGGGCGACGGCCACGGCGAGTGCAAGATGGTGCATGCACCGCACGGCTGCTCGACGCTGCTGCTTGACAAGCTGGGCGGTTTCACTCAGCAGATCCGCAACCCGGATAGCTGGGAAGGTTGGTACTGGGGCTCGAAGCACGTGTGGGGCAAGGGTTTCATCGGGATGATGGCCCCGGCCGACAACATCGTCAACGACATCTGCCAGAACAGCGACATGGTAGTGGTATGGGGAGGCGACCCGGAGACCACGACCTGGGGCTTCCGCGGACAGTTCGCCAGCCGGCTGCTGTACTTCTGGACCGAGATCGGCGTCAAGCAGATCTACATCAACCCCGATCTCAACTACGCTGCGGCCATCCACGCCGACAAATGGATCCCGGTTCTGCCTAACACCGACGCGGCGTTGCAGCTTGCCATCATGCACGTGTGGATCACTGAGGGCACGTATGACAAGGAGTACGTCGCGACTCACACTGTCGGCTTCGACAAGATGAGTGCCTACGTACTTGGTGAGGAAGATGAGACACCAAAGACACCGGCATGGGCTGCGCCCAAGTGCGGCGTGCCGGCGTGGACCATCAAGGCTCTTGCCCGCGACTGGGCCAAGAAGACCGTCACCATCGGCCACTACTTCGGTGGCGGCATGGCCCGGGGCCCGTACGCCACCGAGCCCGCCCGGCTCGAGTGCGTCCTCTTGGGCATGCAGGGCCTCGGCAAACCCGGTGTCCATCAGGCGCAGATCGCCTACACCGGCATGCCCAAGAACGTCATCACCGGCGGCGCGGACCACATGGGCCCGTTCGCGAACCTGACGTCGCAGCCCTACGGTGAGCGCCTTCTGAAGCCGCACCGCGGCACCCCGACCGCGTGGGGCAAGCAGATGATCCCGAAGGTCCTCATCGAAGAGGCTATCAGGGACGGGAAGGTGGAGTTCTGGGGCACCGGCGGCCACGAGGAGCCGACCTCCGACCAGTACAAGAGGTACACCTATCCCATCGCGAAGGAGAAGGGCGGCACCGAGATCCACATGATGTGGACCGACACTCCCTGCCGGGTCACCTGCTGGGGTGGCGGCGGCGAGGTCATGGATGCCTTCCGGAATCCGAAGATCGAGTGCGTCGTGGCCCAGCACCCCTGGCTTGAGAACGACGTGCTCTGCGCGGACATGGTCTTCCCCGTCACTACCACCCTTGAGTGCGACGACATCTCCCCGTGCATCCGCGAGGGTGACAGCTTCCAGAGCGTGATCCTCATGAACAAGGCCATCGATCCGGTGGGAGAGGCGCGGACCGACTACCACGTCGTCTGCGCGATCGCCGAGAAGATGGGCGTTCTGGAGAAGGTCACCGACGGGTTCACCGACGACGAATTGATCAAAGGCACCTACGTCGGCATGAACTTCGAGCAGGTCACCCCCTGGGAGGAGTTCAAGGAGAAGCAGTACACCGTGCTTCCGGTGCAGAAGGACTGGGAGAAATACCCGGCCGGCTTGTACGAGTTCTACAAGGACCCCGAGAAGAACCCCATACCTACGCCTACCGGCAAGTTGGAGTTCTGGTCGGAGAGCCTGGAGAATGCCTTCCCCAACGACGAAGAGCGGCCGGGCATCCCCAAGTGGATAGAGAAGGGCATCACTCACGACGAGCGCATCTCGAGCTATCGTGCCAGGGCTTTCCCGCTGCTGGTCATGTCCAACCACGGACGCTGGCGCACCCACGCCCAGGCGGACGACATCCCCTGGACCAAAGAGACGGTCACCGGCAAGGTCCGTGGATGGGACGGTTACTGGTACGAGCCGTGCTGGATGCACACGAGCGATGCCGAGGCCCGAGGCATCAAGGACGGTGACATCGTCAAGGTCTACAACGAACGAGGCGGCGTTCTCTGCGGGGCCTTGGTGTGGGAGCGCATCATGCCGGGCTGCATCTCTGTGGACCACGGTGCCCGCGCCGACTTCATCGACGAGAACTTCACCTTGGATCGCGGCGGCGCCATCAACGTCATCTCACCGAAGGGTCTCACTTCCAAGCACGCGGGCGGCCAGGCCACCAGTGGCTATCTGGCCGAGGTGGAACGGGTGAGCATGTCTCAGATGGAAGAGTGGAGAACGAAGTATCCGGAATCGTTCGCCCGTGACTACGACCCCGCCTCCGGTCTGCGGTTCAATAGCTGGGTCCTAACGGAGGGGAGGTAACCATGGCCAAGAAGGTCTTCGTCATCGACATAGCCAAATGCAACGGCTGCCATAACTGCCAGATCGTCTGCAAGGACGAGCACGTCGCCAACGACTGGACCCCCATCGCCAAACCCCAGCCAGAGATCGGCCAGTTCTGGATGGAACTCACCGAGCGGGTGCGGGGCACGGTGCCCAAGGTGAAGGTGGCCTACCGCCCGCACATGTGCATGCATTGCGACGACGCTCCCTGCATCGATTCTTGTCCGGTGGAAGGCGCTCTCTACAAGCGTGATGACGGCCTGGTCATCATCGATCCGGTGAAGTGCACCGGTTGCCGGAGCTGCGTGGATGCCTGCCCCTACGATAGGGTCATCTGGTTCAACGAGGACCTCAACATCGCCCAGAAGTGCACGGGCTGCGCCCATCTTCTAGACGACGGCTGGAGTGAGCCCCGCTGCGCCGATGCCTGCCCGACTCTCGCCATCAAGTTGATGGATGAGACCGAGGCCAAGGAACTCATCGCCAAGGCGGAGGTCTGGAGGCCGGAGCTAAAAGACAAGGTCAAGCCCCGGGTCTACTACCTCGGCCTGCCCAAGAAGTTCATCGCCGGCACCGTGTACGATCCCGAGGAAGAGGAAGTCATCATCGGGGCCAGCTGTCACTCTCAAGGCCGCTGGAGGCAAAGCCCAGACCATCGAGACCGACGCCTACGGCGACTTCTGGTTCGAGGGCCTGGCCGACGGCGTCTACGACCTGGAGATCAAGAGCGGCAGCAAGGTGAAGGCCTTCACCGGACTCGACACCGCTGTCGCCGACATCAACCTGGGAGATATCCCTCTGGTCTAGGTTGCCTGGTAGCCAGGGCCGGGAGGTACTCCGTCCACTGCATTTATTCGCTGACCGAGGCGGCGGGGCATCAAGCCGCGCCGCCTCGGTCTTGATAGGGGCTTCTGTGGTGAATGGTCCAGGTTTGCTGACACGGTCTGGAGGCGACAGATGACTTGATGTCTATTCCTTGCTAGAACCACAGGCTACGATCAGAGTGGCATCAAGGTCTGACGAACGTGTGAGTCATTCGTGGAGAAGGAGTCACATCATGGCGGAGGCGAAGCATCCGAAGACAGTTGACAAGACGGTTCTCAAATCCCTGGGTCTGAGCGGGGGAATCTACGGCGCCGTGCCCTGCGCCGTCGATGTGAAGGACGGCAAGGTCGTGCGCATCAGGCCGCTCCACTTCGACGAGAAGTACGACCCGGCGACCTTCAATCCTTGGAAGATAGAGAAGAACGGCAAGACTTTCGAGCCGCTGATGAAGGCGGCTCCCTCCCCCTGGAGCCTCGCCTACAAGAAGCGGACCTACTCGCCCAACCGGATCAAGTACCCCCTCAAGAGGGTGGACTGGGATCCAAAGGGCGAGCGCAATCCGCAGAACCGTGGCAAGAGCAAGTACGTGCGCATCTCCTGGGACGAGGCCACCGATCTTGTCGCCGCCGAGATCAAGCGGATCCACAAGGAGTACGGGCCGCTGGCCATCCTGGTGCAGGGCGACGGTCACGGCGAGTGCAAGTTCATCCACGCGCCGCACGGCTGCTCCACCCTGCTCCTCGACAAGATGGGCGGCTTCACCCAGCAGGTGCGCAACCCGGACAGCTGGGAGGGCTGGTACTGGGGTTCCCGGCACATCTGGGGCAAGGGTCTGGTCGGGTATGATGAACCCGGCCGACAACATCGTGAACGACATCTCCCAGAACAGCGATATGGTGGTGGTCTGGGGCGGCGACCCGGAGACCACTCCGTGGGGCTTCCGCGGACAGCTCGCCAGCCGGCTGCTCTTCTTCTGGAGCGAGATCGGCCTGAAGCAGGTCTACATCTGCCCCGAGGTCAACTACGCGGCGGCCATCCACGCCGACAAGTGGATCCCCATCCTCCCCAACACCGACGCCGCCCTGCAGCTGGCCATCATCTACATGTGGATCAAGGAGGGCACGTACGACAAGGAGTACGTGGAGACCCACACGGTCGGCTTCGACAAGGTCAAGGCCTACGTCATGGGCGAGGAAGACGGTGTTCCCAAGACGCCCGGCGTGGGCCTCGCCGAAGTGCGGCGTGCCGTCGTGGACCATCAAGGCGCTCGCCCGCGACTGGGCCAAGAAGACCGTCACCATCGGCCACTACTTCGGCGGCGGCATGGCTCGCGGCCCGTACTCCCACGAGCCGGCCCGGCTCGAGATCGTCCTTCTCGGCATGCAGGGCCTGGGCAAGCCGGGCGTCCACCAGTCGCAGATCGCCTACCTGGGCATGCCCCGGAACATCCTCGGCGCCGGCCGGCAGTACATGGACATGTTCAACAACCTGGCGACTCACCGGTGGGCGACCGGCTGCTGAAGCCGCACCGCGGCACTCCGACCAGCCTGGGGCAAGCAGCTGATCCCCAAGACCCTCATCGAGGAGGCCATCCAGCAGTCCACCGGTGGACTTCTGGGGCACCGGCGGCCACGAGGAGCCGACGGCCGACCAGTACAAGAAGTACACCTATCCCATCGCCGAAGGAGAAGGGCGGCACCGAGTTCCACATGATGTGGACCGACACGCCCTGCCGGGTGACCTGCTGGAACTGCGGCAACGACGTCGTGCGAAGCCATGCTGAGCCCGAAGATCGAGTGCATCGTGGCCCAGCATCCCTGGCTGGAGAACGACTGTCTCTACGCCGACATCATCCTGCCCACCAACACCACCCTCGAAGTGAACGACATCATGCTCAACCTGCGCGACGGCGACAGCTTCCAGACGGTCGTCAACATGCGCAAGGCCATCGAGCCGATCGGCGAGTCGAAGAGCGACTACGAGGCGGTCTGCGCGGTGGCCGAGAAGCTGGGGATGCTCGACCAGGTGACCGACGGCTTCAGCGAGGCCGAACTCATCAAGGGCGTGTTCGACGGCATGCGCTTCGACAAGATCGTGAGCTGGGAGGAGTTCCAGGAGAAGGACTACTTCGTCGTCCCGTACGAGACCGACTGGCAGAAGCACACGGCCGGGTGGTACGACGTTCTACAAGGACCCGGTGGCCAACCCGCTGCCCACGCCCACCGGCAAGCTGGAGTTCTACTCGCGAGAGCGTCGGCGACGCCTTCCCCACCGACGAGGAGCGCCCGCCCATCCCCAAGTGGATCGAGAAGGGCATCACCCACGACGAGCGCATCTCCAGCAAGCAGGGCCAGGGCGTACCCGCTGCTGGTCATGTCCAACCACGGCCGGTGGAGGGTCCACGCCCAGTGCGACGACATCCCCTGGACCAAGGAGGCGGTCACCGGCAAGGTCAGGGGCTGGGACGGCTACTTGTACGAGCCCTGCTGGATGCACCCGAGCGAGGCCGAGGCCAGGGGCATCAAGAACGGCGACATCGTCAAGGTGTACAACGAGAGAGGCGGCGTGCTCTGCGGCGCCTTGGTGTGGGAGCGCATCATGCCGGGAGTCCTCTCCATCGACCACGGGGCCAGAGCCGACTTCATCATCCCGCAGAGGCTCGACCGAGGCGGCGCCATCAACTGCATCGCTCCCGAGGGACTGACCTCCAAGCATGCCGCCGGCCAGGCCACCAGCGGCTATCTGGCCGAGGTCGAGCGGGTCAGCATGGGGCAGATGGAAGAGTGGAGAAGAGACTACCCGAAGCCTTCGCCAGGGACTACGACCCGGCTTCCGGCCTGCACTTCAACGCGCTGGGTCGAAGGAGGGGAGGTAGTCATGGCCAAGAAGGTCTTCGTCATCGACATGGCCAAGTGCAACGGCTGCCATAACTGCCAGATCGTCTGCAAGGACGAGCATGTGGCCAACGACTGGACCCCCATCGCCAAACCCCAGCCCGAGATCGGCCAGTTCTGGCTGGAGCTCACCGAGCGGGTGCGGGGCACGGTGCCCAAGGTGAAGGTGGCCTACCGCCCGCACCTGTGCATGCACTGCGACGATGCTCCCTGCATCGAGGCCTGCCCGGTGGAAGGCGCGCTCTACAAGCGTGATGACGGCCTGGTCATCATCGACCCGGTCAAGTGCACCGGCTGCCGGAGCTGCGTGGATGCCTGCCCCTACGAAGCGTCATCTACTTCAACGAGGACCTCAACATCGCCCAGAAGTGCACCGGGCTGCGCCCATCTCCTGGACGACGGCTGGAGCCGAGCCCCGCTGCGCCGATGCCTGCCCGACCCTCGCCATCCAGCTCATGGATGAGGACGAAGCCAAGGAACTCATCGCCAAGGGTGAGGTCTGGAGGCCGGAGCTCAAGGACAAGGTCAAGCCCCGGGTCTACTACCTCGGCCTGCCCAAGAAGTTCATCGCCGGCACCGTGTACGAGCCCGGTGGAAGAAGAAGTGGTCATCGGGGCCAGCTGCCACTCTCAAGGCCGCCGGCGGCAAGAGCCCACGACCACCGAGACCGACGCCTACGGCGACTTCTGGTTCGAGGGCATCGACGACGGCGTGTACGACCTGGAGATCAAGAGCGGCAGCAAGGTCAAGGCCTTCGCCGGACTCGACACCACCGACGCCGACATCAACCTGGGAGACATCCCTCTGGTCTAGGTTCTGGCTGAACAGCTGCAGCATTCCAGCCCTCCCCGGCCCCAAAACAGGGCCGGGGAGGGCCATCTGTGCATACCCTTCGAGGCTCGCTGGGATTATGATGTAGCTACATGTACACGGAGCGGGAGGTCCTGTGGATAAGGAAGAGTTAGGTAGGCTTCTGTTGAAGGCCGCGTACCTCGAGGGCGATTTCCTGCTCCGTTCGGGCCGCAGGAGCAAGTACTATCTCGACAAGTACCTGTTCGAGACCGATCCACAGGTGCTGCGAGGTATCGTGCAGGAGATGGCCATGATGCTCCGCAACCGGCTGGCCGCCGGTGCCCACTACGACCGCTTGGGGGCCCCGGAGTTGGGCGGGGTGGTGCTGGGCGCGGGATTGTCATTGGAGCTGGGGATCCCCTTGATCCTGGTGCGCAAACTCACCAAGGACTACGGCACCGCCAAGCGCGTGGAGGGGCGCGTGGAGCGAGGCGACAAGGTGGCCCTGGTAGAAGACATCGTCACCTCGGCGGGGGCGGCTATCCAAGCGGTGGAGGCCCTGCGGGAGGCCGGCGCCCAGGTGGACGATCTCTATTGCGTCGTCGATCGGGAGGAAGGCGGGCAGGCAGCCGCTGCCGCGGCGGGGCTCAAGCTGCTCCCGCTGTTCACGTCATCGGAGCTTGGTATCGCGCTGGTGCCTTGAAATGCGGTTTCTTTTCGGTTATACCGTGGGAAGACCGCTTGTGTAGGGCTAGAGGCATTTGCTAAGGTGGGGGGCGTACCCGCAGACCAAGGGAGGTAACTGTGACGAAAGCCGATTTTGTGGACAAACTTGCAGCTAAGAGTGGTCTCACCAAGAAGGATGCGGCCGCTGTGGTCGATGCTTTCGTGGATGTGGTCACGGATGCGCTCAAGAAGGGGGAGGACGTACAGTTCACTGGATTCGGTAAGTTCTACGTGCAGCAGCGCGAAGCACGCCAGGGGATCAATCCGCAGACGAAAGCCAAAATCAACATCCCGGCAACCAAAGTCCCCAAGTTCAGCGCGGGCCTCGCTCTCAAGAGCGCTGTCAAGTGATCTTTAGTTCGTGAGATGAAGTGAGAAGGGCCGCCAAGTGCGGCCCTTTTTTCTTACCAGGCAGTGTCGTGACTTCGAGGGGTTATTGCAGTGTACGCATCCAATTTTGCCGATCGGCTTCTGGAGGCTATCGAGCGAAAGAGTTCGCATGTAGTCGTGGGCTTCGATCCTGACTACGATCTGTTCCCCGCGGACGTGCGGGCAGCCTATCCAGGAGACGCGTACGGCAGCGATGTCGAGATGAAAGTGGACTGCTACAGAGGCTTTTTGACCGGCGTGTTGGAAGCGGTGTGCGCCGATGCGGTGGCCATCAAGATGCAGTGCGCCTACTTCGAGGCATTGGGAGCGCCAGGCTACGCTCTGTACGAAGAATTGGTCGGTCCCATCCGGGAGAGCGGGTGCTTGGTGATCGCAGACGCCAAGCGGGGCGACATCGGCAGCACAGCCGAGGCGTACGCGCGCGCGCACCTCGAGGTGGCAGGAGTGGACGCCCTCACAGTGAACCCCTATCTAGGCTCCGACAGCGTGGAGCCCTTCGCTCGGAGAGCCAGGGAAGCCGGCAAAGGAGCGTTCGTGCTCGTGAAGACCTCCAACCCGAGTTCGTCTGAGATCCAGGACCTCGCCACCACCGGGGACACGCCACTGTATGCGCGAGTGGCGGACCTTGTGAACGCCTGGGGTAAGGGTAGCGAAGGCGCGCGGGGCTACTCCTCGGTTGGGGCGGTCGTAGGCGGTACGCATCCGCGCCAAGGTATCGAGTTGCGCGCTCGCATGCCGGGGGTGCCTCTGTTGGTGCCGGGCTACGGGGCACAAGGTGCCGGGGTGGACGACATAGCCGGCATGTTCGACGCTCAAGGAACAGGAGCGGTGGTCAACTCGTCGCGGGCCGTGCTCTATGCGTATCGAAAACGGCCTGGAATGCATTGGAGCGATGCCGCGCGTTGCGAGGTGCAAGACATGAAGGCTGTGCTTTGGAGGGCGGCTGGCCGTGGATAGAGGCGAGCCGACCTATCAGACCTACAAGACGGCCGAGCCGCTTCATAGGATAGTCGTCCCGTTGGTAGTACTGGTGATCGTGGTGGCCATCGTCAGCGGGCTGGTGCTCGGTGGAGTCATCCAGGGGCACCAGGTGCGCGTTGGACCGGTTGCACCACTCACCACCCAGCCGACTCAGCTGATCGGCCCCTAGCAGGGTCCCAAGCCTCCTGGGTCAGGACGGACTGTGGCGCCGCAACTCCTCGTAGAGGAACACGAGCACGAGGTTGAGCAGCAAGAACACGAAGGATTCCACGATCATGCGGCTCACGGGCAAGAGGATGAATATTCTGCCGGCACCATCAAGGTAGAGGGCGTACAGCCTATTGATGCCTATCATCAGAAGGTTGAGCACCACGAAGAAGGCGATGACCGTGCCCAGGCGAAGGCGTACGAGTCTCATGCTCCTGCGGATGGACGCCACGACTCCCGTCGATTCGTAGACGATGACGAAGTCTGCGAAGGCGACTAAAAGGAGGATCACCTGCAGCAGCACAAGGATCAGCAGGATGGCAACGCCCTCGCTGGGGCCGAACAGCGGCGCCACGAAGGTGACCAGCGATAGCAGTAGGAAGAGAACGAACAGCCTGGCCGCGTCGACCCACGCGCGCGGCCTCAAGGGATAGTGCGGACCGGCGAGGGCCCGTAGGAAGGCGGCGTGGACAAAGGCCGAGAGTCCGCAGTAAACGACGCCGGCCAAGATGGCGACCACCAATCCCCGAGACCACGTGAACTCGGTGACGAAGTGGTCGCGCACGTACAGCCAGCGATCGAAGTCGGCCTTGAAGAACGCGCTGATCGTCAGGGGTTGGTCCCCGGCGGCGTAGAGGGCGAAGAAGGCGAGGGTGCCGGCGATGGACGCGGCGAAGGGATACAGGATGAGCCACTGCTTGCGGATCAGGCGGCTCCAGGCATGGCGCAGCACTTCAGCTATCGCTCCACCTCCCTTTCGTCAATTCGGAATGAGACTGCGGCCGCGCGCCGGGCGCCTGTGGCCCGAAGTATATCTTGGCCAAGTGCGTTCCGGAAGTCCGGGGCGGGCCTGCGAGAGGGGCTGATACCCCATGCTATACTCGCCTGCATGATGCCTGTGACAGCTCGCCGGGGGCGGTTGCTGACGCTCCTTGTCTTCCTCGTGATACTCGGGACCATGGTGGCCACCCTGGCCGGCGTGGCCGAGGGAACGACCACTACCACCCTTCGATCGGCGGTAGGTGCCCAGACATCCAGCTTCACGGTCTCGGCCAAGGATCTGGGCTCCTACGACGAGAGTCCTCCTTCTATCGACTCGCCCTCCGCCATCGTGATCAGCCAGGACGACCGGCAAGGTGCTCTATAGATGGGACGCAGGATGTGCAGCGGCCCATGGCCTCGACCACGAAGATCATGACGGCCATCCTGGTTCTGGAGAAGATGGACCTCTCCGACTGCCGTGACCGCCTCGAAGAACGCCGCGAAGACCATCGAGCCGAAGTACTGGCTGAACGAGGGCGACGTACTCACTCGAGCAGTTGCTGTACGCCATGATGCTGCGGAGCGCCAACTCGGCGGCCGTGGTGCTGGCTGAGGGCTGCGCCGGGAGCGTGGAGGCATTCGCCGAGCATGATGAACGCCAAAGCGGCGGAGTTGGGCATGGACGACACGCATTTTGTCATCTCCCAATGGCTTGGACGCGCACGGGTCACTACTCCACGGCGGCCGACATGGCCAAGCTGGCCCGCTACGCCATGCAGAACGAGAAATTCCGCGAGATGGTCGCACACTCAGAAGTACACGGTCCAATTGCCGGGGCGGCGCCGACTGACCTTTACCAATCACCAACAAACTTCTGACCAGGGACAGTTGGGTGACCGGCATCAAGACCGGGCTCACTCCAAAGGCCGAGCAGTGTTTGGTGTCTGCGGGCACCAAGAACGGCGTCTCGGTCATCTGCGTCGTGCTGGGCCAGCCCGTGCCTGCCGTTTGCTTCGACGAGAGCAAGGCTCTCCTGTCGTACGGCTTAAGCAAAGCCGGCATGTCACCTTGCTCGAGACGGGGACTGCCGTCGCCGAGGCGAGCGTGCCTTACCAGATGGACGGGGTAGTGAGGCTGGTAACGGCGGGCACTGCGGAGATGGAACTGTACAAGAAGGACGCGGTGACCACCTCAGTGAGCTGGACCGGCAGTTGTGCTGCCGGTGAAGGAGGGTGACGTGTTCGGTCAGGTCATCATGACAGTCGGCGGGTGAGACCGTGGGGACAGGTGGATCTGGTGGCTTCGGCAGTCGTACGGCGAGGTCAAGCTCGGATCAAAGGTAGCCTATTACTTCAAGCGTCTAGGCAGATGGCTGGGGGGATTAGTCGTAGAGGATGGGAGGCATCTCCCATGATTCTGACCGTCACTCTCAACCCGGCCTTGGACCGCACAATGATCGTGCCCAACTTCCAGGTGGGATTCCGTCATCGGGCGACCGAGACGGTGATGCTGCCCGGCGGCAAGGGCATCAACGTCGCCAGGGCGGCCAAGGCGCTCGGCCGGCCTGTCATCGCCACCGGCTTCATCGGTGGGCGCAAGGGCGATCAGATAGTCGCCGACCTCAACGAAGAGGGCATCTGTGCGACTTCGTGCGCGTGGCGGGCGAATCGCGGGTATCCACGGCGGTGGTCGATCCGGCCACCAACTCGGTCACCGAGATCAACGAGCAGGGCCCTGAGATAAGCGCGGAGGAACTGGCCATGCTGCACTAGAAGATCGACTACCTTGGCAAGGCGGCCGACTCGTGGTTTTCGCCGGCAGCGTGCCCCCGGGGCTGGAGGACAACTGCTATGCCGGATCTCATCCAGCACGTGCGCTCTCTGGGACTAGTGGTCTTCTTCTACACCTACGGCGAGCCGTTGCGCCTACGGCATCAAGGCCGGGCCGACTACGTGTTCCCCAAGCTGGTGGAGGCGGAGAAGGTCATCGGCTACGAGTTCGGCGGCCTCGAAGACCAGCATCGACGGCGGCTCGGACCATGCGCGAGATGGGCGGCGGCTCGGTGGTGATTAAGCTACCGCTACGGCTGCGTGGCCGAAATTGCCGACGGGGAGGCAGCCGGGTCTTCGTTGGCAAGATGCCCGGAGGTGGACGTGGTGTCGCCCCTTGGCTGGGGTGACGCCTTGGTGGGCGGCTACGCGGTTCGTCTGCTGGAGGGCGATTCCCCGGCTGAATGCCTGCGCTTCGGGCTTGGCTGCGGCGCCGCCAACCTTGTCGGGTACGGGGCCGGCGTATTTTCGCCGGCCGACGCGGAGAAGTTCGCGAAGATGGTGGAACTTGAGGAGGTTTCTGCTGAAAAGCCGAGGTGGATGACATCAAGAAGGTCCTGGTCATCGATTTCGGGGGCCAGTATTCGCAGTTGATAGCCCGGCGGGTGCGCGAATGCCGAGTGTACTCGGAGTTGATCCCCTACGACACGCCGCTCGGCAGAGATCAAGGCGGAAGCGCCGGCGGGCATCATCTTCTCCGGCGGTCCGCGTAGCGTGAACGAAGAGGGCGCGCCCACCGTCGACCCCGAGATCTTCTCCCTGGGCGTCCCCATACTGGGCATCTGCTACGGACTGCAACTCATGGCCAAGCTAAAGGGCGGGCGGGTGGAACGCACCGGCCTTGGCCGAGTATGGGGGCCGGCCCCTCACAGTGCCAGACAGGGGAGCCGTTGTTCGCCGAACCTCCCGACAGAGATGGCCTGTTGGATGAGCCACGGTGATTCGGTGGTAGAGGTGCCCCCGGGCTTTGCGGTCACCGCCGTAAGCCCTAGCATGCCGGTGGCGGCCATGGCCGACCCTAGCTCCGGGCTATATGGGGTGCAGTTCCATCCCGAGGTGCGTCACACCGAATACGGACAGGACATTCTTAAGAACTTCCTCTATTCGATCTGTGACATAGCCCCTACCTGGACGCCGGTCTCCATCATCGAAGAGGCCGTGGCGCGCATCCGCGCGCAGGTGGGGAGCGAACAGGTGGTGTGCGGGCTGTCGGGCGGGGTGGACTCCGCGGTGGCGGCCCTTATGGTGTACAAGGCGGTGGGCGACCAACTCACCTGCATCTTCGTGGACCACGGGCTCATGCGCAAGAACGAGGCCGAACAAGTGGAGGCTACTTTCCGGCGGCACTTCCGCGTGCCGCTGGTGCATGTGCGGGCGCAGGAGCGCTTCATAGGCAAGTTGGCCGGGGTCGCCGAGCCGGAACAGCAAGCGCAAGATCATCGGCGAGGAGTTCATCCGTACGTTCGAAGAGGAGTCGCACAAGCTGGGCAAGGCGAAGTTCCTGGTACAGGGCACCATCTATCCGGACGTGATCGAGTCGGGCACCAGCGCCGCGGCGGTCATCAAGTCGCACCATAATGTGGGAGGACTGCCGGACGACGTTGACTTCGAGTTGGTGGAACCGCTCCGCATGCTGTTCAAGGACGAAGTGCGCGTGGTAGGCGAGGAGTTAGGCCTGCCCGAGGACTTGGTCTGGCGGCAGCCGTTCCCCGGCCCGGGCTTGGCTATCCGCATCATCGGCGAGGTGACCGAAGAGCGGCTGGACATCTTGCGAGAGGCCGACGCCATCTTCCTGGACGAGATCAAGAAGGCCGGACTCTACCGGGAGATATGGCAGTCGTTCGCGGTGCTGCCCGCTATACGCAGCGTGGGGGTCATGGGCGACGAGCGCACCTACGCGTACCCTATAATCGTTCGCGCGGTCACGTCCAACGACGCCATGACCGCCGACTGGGCGCGTCTGCCCTATGACCTGTTGGAGGTCGTCTCGCAGCGCATCATCAATGAAGTCCCTGGTGTCAACCGGGTGGCGCTGGACATCTCCAGCAAGCCCCCGGCGACCATCGAGTGGGAGTAGGAAAGAGGAGTTGAACACGGATATGCCCGAAGAGAAGACAATGCCCGACTTGGAGAGTCTTGAGAAACGGGAGCGGCCTCCGAGGACGGCCGTTTCTGAGGCCGAACTGCAGGTCATCCACGACCGGGCCCTTCTGGCAGCGCAGGCCGCGGTGGATGTGAAGGGCGAACAAGTCGTGGTGCTCGACATGCACGAGTTGGTCACATACACGGACTATTTGGTGCTGGCTACCGGCCGCAACGCCCGCTTGACCAAGCGCATCGCCGAGGAGATCAGCTTCAGGATCAAGGCCGAGACCGGCGCTGGGCCCCATGGGGCCGAGGGCACCGCGGACGGCGAGTGGATCCTGCTTGACTTCCTGGACTTCGTGGTGCACGTCTTCACGCCCGAGACGCGCGAGTTCTATCGATTGGATGTGCTCTGGAAGCAGGCCCCGGCGGAGACAGTCGAGTAGAGCCGGCGCTGGCGCGGCGGCGACTAGGCCCGCGCCATGGCTGGACGCGCGTCGGTTGCAGGCGGCCGGGGCACCGGCTATAATCCGTGGCCGCTTACCGTGGGGGTATAGCTCAGTTGGGAGAGCGCGACGCTGGCAGCGTTGAGGCCAGGGGTTCGAGTCCCCTTACCTCCACCTCACAGGAGTCCTCGCAAGAGGGCTCCTTTGTTGTTGGCGGGGCTAGGGCGAATCCTTCGACTCATCGTGTTAGCATCGACCTTGATTCCCTAGCTCGGGCCTCGCGGGCGTCGCCCTCTGCTACAGTGTGCGGCACCGGCCCGACCCCGCGTGAGGGTCTCAGTCAGGAGGTCGGCGAGATCACGATGAACCAGGTGGACTCATCCATGTACTTTCCCCTCGGGGCTCAGCCGCGCCCCATGCCGGAGGGCGACGGAGAGGAGCCGTCCTCGTGGCGGGGGCCCCTAATCTTGCTCGCCGTCATGCTCGGGTGGATGATCCTTGTCTTTGCGCTGGCCTCGGCCACGGCCTCCAACGATCCCAATGTGGAGACACCCGTCGAGGTGAATCTGGGGGTCACGGTGACGCCGGCCAACGGCTGGTACTCGGCTGCCAAAGTATGGGATGCGGGTCCCACAGGGATATCTCTGCAGAACTCCGGAGCCTACGTGGCCTTCTGGGTGGATGGATACGGCGGCAACAATGACGATCTGTTGGCGGAGACACTGACCATCTTGCAGGGACAGTACGGATCTTTTCGAGCCCTACCCGCGACTGTTGTGACGGTGGCGGGTGATCTGCCTGGCCTGGCAGTGGTGTTCACCGGAACGACCTCATACGGACGCGTCGAGGGCGAGTTGGTGGTCGCCACATATGGTGGCATGGGAGTGGCGATGCAGGCCGAGGCCCAGGAGGGGCAGCTGGCCCAGGTGCAGGACGACCTGGACTTGATGCTGGCCAGCTTGGTGATGCCGCGATGAACGGCTCCGCCCTGGCCACCGCTACTCTCCGACTGGGGCGACAGCCGGCGTTCTATCTCTTTCTCATGCTGCTGATGTCGGGCTTCGGCATGGTGGGGTTGGAGCAAGTGAGCTACCTCACAACCAACCCTGGAGCTTGGCTGCTTTCCGTGGTGCTGCTTGCTGCCACCGCCATACCGGCCGGTGTGATCATCTACCGCCTTGACCAGTTCGAGCCCGAGCCGGCGTCGCTAATCACGATCGCACTCCTGTGGGGCGGCGTGGTCGCCCTCGCCTTTGCGGCTCTGGTGAATACGTGGGCACTGGACTTCCTGCAGCACATGCTGCCCGCCGTCAGAGTGGACTCGTGGGCCGCCGCCTTGGTTGCGCCGGTCGATGAGGAGCTGTACAAGGGAGCGGGCCTGGTGATCATCTATCTCATGGCGCGCGCCGAGTTCGATAGCGTCATGGACGGCCTGGTCTATGGGGCTATGATCGGATTAGGATTCCAGGTCATGGAGAACGTGCAGTACTTCATGTTCGCCGCTGGTGATTCCGGTCACATGGGCCCAGTGGTCACCATGTACTTCCTGCGGGTGATCGTGTCGGGTCTATACAGCCACATGCTGTTCAGCGGACTCATGGGATTCGGCTTCGCCTACTTCGTCACCCGGCGGGACCGCGCGTTGGCCAGGCGGCTGGGCATCTTCGCTGTGTTCGCGGCTCTGGCGTGGGGAGCCCATTTCGTGTGGAACTCGCCCTGGTTGGAGGCGAGCATGGACCATGTGGGTGGGCTATGGGCCGTCGCTCTGATCAAAGGCGTTCCGTTCCTTGTCTTGCTGCTCATGCTTGTAGTCTTCGCCCGGCGGAGGGAGGGGCGGGCGTTCGCCGCTCTCATGAAGTCCGAGGTGGGCTCCGATGTGGTGACCGCCGGGGAGTTCCAGGTGCTGCGTAACGGCCGAAGACGCCGCCAGGAGTTGAGGATCATGAAGGCAAAGAGAGGCAGCTCCGCTCGCTATCTGATGAAGAGGCTCATGAGGGAGCAGATGAACCTAGCCGTGGTGCACAGTAGGGTGCGGTCGACGCAGCATCCGGCGCTTGAGGAACAGCGCGATGTGGTCAGGCGGCTGAAAGCGCGGCTGGCGGGAGCGAGCCAGACGGGCTGAGCGGCGGCCGCCGAGCGCTGCTCGTGGCTTGGCGCGGAGCGCCCTAGAGCCCCAGCATGGTGGAGAGAGCGACCAGCCTGTAACCGTCCGAGCGCAAACCGTCGATGATCCCCAGCAAGGCCTCAGCGGTGTGATCTGCGGCCAGGTGCATCAATACGATGGCTCCGTTGTGCGCTTCGGTGAGGGTCCAGGTCCGGGCCCATGTTGAGGTAGTACCCGATCACGAACATGGTGGCGGGGGCCTCGTACTCCTTGAGGACGGCAAGGGTCGCCTAGGCCCGGGGCAGGAAGGGTGGTCGTGGTAAGTGCTGCTGTCGTGACCATTGGCCGTGCCCGGTCACACCTCTGACTCCGTCGGTGCTGGCTGTGCTCCACAGCGAGTTCCGCACCCGGTCAAACACGGGGCGTTTTCGGAGGGGCCTGCAGCGCCTTGACGGGCCGGGCCTCCTGCCCGCCGGCCGTCCGCACCACCTGCTAGAATCCCTGGCCATGGGTGCCAATGAGATAGTCATCGTCGGCGCTCGGGAGCACAATCTCAAGGACATCTCCCTCACGCTCCCGCGCGACCGCTTCATCGTCATCACGGGGCTCTCCGGCTCGGGGAAGTCGAGCCTTGCCTTCGACACCATCTACGCCGAAGGCCAGCGCCGCTATGTCGAGAGTCTGTCGTCATATGCCCGCCAGTTCCTGGGTCAGATGAACAAGCCCGACGTGGACTCCATCGAGGGCCTGTCGCCCGCCATCTCCATCGACCAGAAGACCACGTCCCGCAATCCGCGCTCCACTGTGGGTACGGTCACCGAGATCTACGACTATCTCCGTCTGCTCTACGCCCGCATCGGTCACCCGCACTGCTGGATCTGCGGGCGGCCCATCGAGGGGCAGAGCAAGAGAGCAGATAGTCGACCAGATCCTGGGGCTGGAGCCGGACACGCGGTTCGTGATCAAGAGCCCCCGTGGTGCGCGGCCAGAAGGGCTGGCACAAGGATGTCCTCGAGCATATTCGCCAGGAGGGGTTCACCCGGGTGGAGATCGACGGGCAGCAGTACAGCCTGGACGAGGCGACACCCGAACTGGACAAGAACGTGCGGCACGACATGAGCATCATCGTCGACCGGCTGGTCATGAAGGACGGGGTGCGGCGGCGGCTGTCCGAGTCGGTGGAGACGGCGCTGGCGGAGGCTCATGGTTTGCTGCTGGTGGATGTCTATCCGCGGGCGGGGAGCAGAGACGATCGAGGGCGAGCGACGGCGGCGGCGACGGACGAGGCAGGAGAGGGCAACGAGAAACGCCCACCAGCCTGCTCTTCTCGGAGAACCTCGCCTGCCCGGAGCACGGCGTGTCGCTGCCGGAGATGGCTCCGCGCATCTTCTCGTTCAACTCGCCTCACGGCGCCTGCGAGACCTGCGGGGGTCTGGGAGCGAGACGGGAGATCGACCCGGGGCTGCTGGTGGGCGATCCCTCGCTGTCGGTGGCCGAAGGGGTGTTGCTGCCCTGGAGCGGCAGCAGCTCTCAGTACTACGACCAGATCATCAAGGCCGTGGCCGAACGCTACGAGATCGACATGGCCACGCCCTGGCGCGAACTGCCCGCAAGAAGTACGCGACATCTTCCTGTACGGCACCAAGGGCGAGAGGCTCTACGTCACCTACGCGAACCGCGCGGGGCTCAAGCGCAGCTACATGACCGACTTCGAGGGCATAGTCACCAATCTGGAGCGGCGCTACCGGGAGACCGACTCGGAGTACATGCGCGCCAAGATCGAGCAGTACATGGCCGACCGGCCCTGCCCGGCCTGTGAGGGAGCCCGCCTGAAGCCGTCCACTTTGGCGGTGCGCGATAGGGGGACTGAACATCTACGAGCTCAGCCTGCTGCCGGTCAGCGGGGCCGATCCAAGTTCCTGGACGAACTGCAGCTGACCACGCGGGAGCAGCTGATCGGCGCCCGGGTGCTCAAGGAGATACGAGAGCGGCTGAGCTTTCTCGAATCGGTGGGCGTGGGCTATCTCAGCCTGCAGCCGCAGCGCCGGGTCGCTGTCAGGGGGCGAGGCCCAGCGCATCCGCCTGGCCACGCAGATAGGGTCGAGCCTGGTGGGCGTGCTCTACATCCTGGACGAGCCCTCCATCGGCCTCCATCAGCGCGACAACCGCAGGCTTATCGAGACGCTCCTCGGGTTGCGCGACCTGGGCAACACGGTGATCGTGGTCGAGCACGACGAGGAGACCATGCGAGCCGCCGACTACATCGTCGACATGGGCCCGGGGGCCGGCGAGCACGGGGGAGAGGTGGTGAGGAGCGGCGTCGCTGGCCGACATCCTGGCCGAGCCTCGTTCGGTGACCGGCCAGTTCCTGTCGGGCAAGCGGAGCATCGCCGTGCCGGCGAGCCGGCGGCCCGGGTCGCGGCCAGTTCGTGGTGCGTGGCGCCCGGGAGCACAACCTGAAGAATCTCGACATCACGGTTCCCACCGGGGCGTTCGTGTGTGTCACGGGAGTCTCCGGTTCGGGCAAGTCGACGCTGGTGAACGACATCATCTACCGAAGTCTCTCCAATCTGGTCAACCGGGTGCCCGGTCCGGCCCGGGGATCACGACCGCATCGATGGCATCGAGCAGTTGGACAAGGTCATCGACATCGACCAGTCGCCCATCGGCAGGACGCCGCGCTCGAACCCGGCCACCTACACGGGTCTGTGGGACCACATCCGGGAGCTGTTCTCGCAGACTCAGGAGTCCAAGGTGCGGGGGTACGCGCCGGGGCGGTTCAGCTTCAACGTCAAGGGCGGGCGCTGCGAGGCCTGCAAGGGTGACGGCACGCTCAAGATCGAGATGCACTTCTTGCCCGACATCTACGTGCCCTGCGACGTGTGCCAGGGCAAGCGCTACAACCGGGAGACTCTGGAGGTGCGCTTCAAGGGCAAGAACGTGGCCGAGGTGCTCGACATGAGCGTCGAGGAGGGCGGTGGAGTTCTTCGCCAACCAGCCCAAGATCAGGCGGCGCCTGCAGACGCTGGCCGACGTGGGTCTCGGAATACATCAGGTTGGGGCAGCCTTCGACGCAGCTGTCGGGCGGCGAAGCTCAGCGAGTGAAGCTTGCCACGGAATTGGCCAAGATGGCGACCGGCAACACCCTCTACATCTTGGACGAGCCCACCACTGGTCTGCACTTCGCCGACGTGGAGAAGCTGCTCGGGGTGCTGCAGCGTCTGGTGGACGCAGGCAATACAGTGCTGGTGATAGAGCACAATCTGGACGTGATCAAGTGCGCCGACTGGATCATCGATCTGGGGCCGGAGGGAGGCGACGCCGGGGGTGAGTTGGTGGCCGAGGGGACGCCTGAGGAGGTCTGCGCCGATGAGTCTAGCGAGACCGGGAAGGTGCTGAGGCTGGTTGCTGGGCCCAGCGATTGAGCGGCGCGGGCAACGGGCGCGAGGAACCGAGGCTGCCGGCAATCCGATGACCGCGGCGGACGGCGGCTATGAGCGAAGGTCGCGGGACGGCAGAGCGGCGGGCAACGGAGCGGCGCATGGGTTCGGGCGAGGCCGCGCCGGAAGGCACGGGAGGGCGGCCGAGCCGGAGCGCGCCTATCTGATCGCGGTCGACACTGGGAATGCCGCCGGCTGGAGCGCGGAGGAGTCTCTGCTGGAGCTGGCGGCACTGGTCGAGACCGCTGGCGGTGAGGTGGTGGGCAGCGACCTTCCAGCACCGCGAAGCCGATCCATCCCCTGTGGTACCTGGGCAGCGGCAAAGCCGAGGAGCTCAAGCAGGCCAAGGCCGAGACGCAGTTCACACATGCTCGTGGCCGATGACGAGCTGTCGCCCAAGCAGCAGCGGCAGCTTGGAGGACCTGCTGGACGTGAAGGTCTTGGACCGCAGCGCCGTGATCCTGGACATCTTCGCCATGCGCGCCCACACGCACGAGGGCCGCATCCAGGTGGAGTCTGGCGCGGCTCGAGTATCAGCTGCCCCGTCTGACTCGGATGTGGACCCACCTTTCGCGCATGGGTGGCGGCATCGGGACGCGCAGAGGACCCGGGCGAGACGCAGCTCGAGACCGACCGCCGGGTCATCCGGGAACGCATCAAGAAGACCCGCGAACGGGTGGAAGAGGTGCGCCGCAGGCGGGAGACCGCGGCTCGGGCCCGGGAGCGTCGCCTGCTGCCCACCATGGCGATCGTGGGCTACACCAACGCCGGCAAGTCCACTCTGCTGAACGCGTTGGTGGGCGAAGAGGCGGCTATGGTGGAAGACATGCTGTTCGCCACG
Source organism: uncultured Actinomycetes bacterium (assembly GCA_963784835.1). GTDB lineage: Bacteria > Actinomycetota > Thermoleophilia > RBG-16-64-13 > RBG-16-64-13 > RBG-16-64-13. The sequence goes on from CAWASM010000007.1 coordinate 241,949, forward strand.
CTCGATCCGACCACGCGAAGCGTGCGGCTGCACGAGGGCCAGACGGTCATCGTGAGCGACACGGTGGGCTTCATCCACAAGCTGCCCCACCAGCTGGTCGAAGCCTTCCAGGCCACCTTGGAGGAGGTCATGAGGGCCGACGTCTTGGTGGAGGTGGTCGATATGGCCGACCGGCACGCCGCTGAGCATCGCAAGACGGTGCAGACAGTGCTTGACGAGTTGGGAGCGGGGCACAAGCCCCGAGTGGTGGTGCTCAACAAGGCCGACCTGGCCGACGACACCCCGGGTCGGTGGCAGGGCGGCGAAGGGTCAGGCGGGGGTGCGTGCGCCGGGACGATCGCGACGACGCCCGTCAAGGTGTCGGCGCTTACCGGCGCCGGCATCGCCTGAACTGCGGGACATGATGGGCACCGTCCTGGCCGATCTGTGGTGCGAGGTCGACTTGGCCGTGCCCTACTCGGCCGGCGAGCTGCTGGCCCGGGTGCGGGAGCGGGGCACCGTGGAGTTCGAGTACCGAGACGAGGATGTTCGGGTGTGGGGGCGGGTGCCGCCGGCCATGGCGGGCAGACCTGCACACGGAGGCATCAGCCTGGCAGCGCGCGCTACGGGCGCGGAAGGCCAGCGAGTAGGGCGGCGGGGGCGCCGCCGCACCTGGACCGCGCGGACAGGCCGCTAGAAGTACTTGTGCGCCGACTCGATGGCCGCCGCGATCAGCTCGGCGCCCTGCTCGAGGTCGCGCAGCGACAGGACCTCCACCGGCGAGTGGATGTAGCGCGTCGGTACGCTGATCACGCTGCAGGGAATGCCGGTCTTGCTGATGCTTATGGCTGTCGCGTCGGTGTTGCCGCCATTGCCCACCTCTAGCTGGTAGGGGATGGAGGCCTTCTCCGCCGACTCTCTGAGCCAGCGCATCACCGGGCGGGGAGCGATGACCCCCCGACCGGCCGCGTCGATGATTGTGATGGCCGGGCCTTTGCCTACGCACACGTGCGATTCGTTCTTGGTCACGCCCGGATGGTCGCCCGGGGATGGTGACGTCGGTGGCGATGGCCACATCAGGCGCGAGGCCGTACGCGCTGGTGCGGGCGCCCTTGAGGCCCACCTCTTCCTGAACCGTGCCGACCGCCTGGATGGTGGCTCGTACCTGCTTGCCCTTCAACAGCTTCAGTGCAGTGACCATCATGGCGCAGCCGGCCCGGTTGTCGAGGGCTTTGCCGGTCACCAGGTCGTGGCCGAAGGGCCAGAAGCTCGCGGTCGATGGTGGCCGTGCGAGCCGATCTCGACGCCTAGCGGCGGCGGCGGCCGCGGCGCTGGTGGCTCCGCAATCGACGAACATGTCCTTGAACTTGACGATCTTCTTGCGTTCTTCGGCGTCCATGAGGTGCGGTGGTCGCGAGCCGACGACGCCCGGGATGCGACGCCCGTCTACGGTGGAGATCAGCACGCGTTGGCCCAGGATGGTCTGGTCGGACCAGCCGCCCACGGGGACCACTCGCAGGAAGCCTTCGTCGTCGATGTGCGAGACCATGCAACCGATCTCGTCCATGTGGGCGGCGACCATGACGGCCGGACCGTCGCCCGCGCGGATGCCGATAACGTTGCCCATCTTGTCGATGGTGACCTCGTCCACGAGCGGATTCCAATTCCTGCTTCAGCAGTGCGGCCACTTCGTCTTCATAGCCAGACAGGCCGTGAGCGTCGGCGAACAGCCTGAGCAGAGCGAAGATGTCCTTCATGGCCGAGTCCCTTCCTAGAGGTAAGTGCGCAAGAGGTCCATGTCGGTGATCAGGCCTGCCTGGGAGGCTTCGTAGTCGAAGTCAGCCGAGCTCAAGATCGCGTGGGCCTCTTCAGGCTGCCACTGCCCGGACCCGTACAGGATCTCGTTAGCTATGGTAAAGGCGCTCTGGGCGGCCAGCGCGGCGTTCACCCGCGTGCAAAGTGTCAAGTAGCCAGGCCGATCGGCTGCGGAGTCTTCGCCGCGGGCGACCTTGCTGGCCAGAGCGGCCCCGGTCTCTGTGATAGCGGCGAGAAGAGCGAGCTGGAACATGATGTGTTGCTGACGGGTGGCCTTCACCCTGTGTACCTCGTCGAACAGCCTGTTGAGTAGGCGGGCGAGAGCTGCCAGCACGTCTGCCTTGAGGTCGGCGTGCTGAGCGTGTACGGACTCCATCCGCGCCGCCATGCCCGCGTAGAAGGCCCCCTTTGTCTTGACCGACTCCCGCCAGCGGAAGGTGCTGATGATGAGTTGCTGGATCTCACTGGTGCCTTCGTAGATGGTGGTGATCTTGACGTCGCGTTTGATCTTCTCGACGTCGTAGTCGTGGATGTAGCCGTAGCCGCCAAGCGCCTGGATGGCTGCGTCGGCGCAGGCGTTGCCCGTCTCGGTTGCGAACAGCTTTGCGATGGAGCCCTCCACCTGGAGGTCGACTTCGCCCGAGTCGAGTCGGTTTGCGACTTCTTCGATGTAGGCCCTCGCGGCCTCGAGTTTGGCGACATAGGGGAGGACCAACTTGTGCGTGTAGCCCTGCTTCTCAATGAGCGGGGAGCCGAATTGCACGCGGTCCTTGGCAAACTTGACCACTCGCTCGAGTGCCGCCACGCCGGCTCCCAGACCAAAGGCCGCCACCATGAGGCGGGTGTACCCGAACACCTGGTTCGACTGCACCAGGCCCTGCCCGGGGACTCCGCCGACAAGGTTCTCAGCCGGCACGAACACATTGTCAAAGGTGAGAGCCGCGGTGTTGGAGCCCCGGATCCCATGCTTGACCTCGGGTTTGCCGGCGCTGAAGCCTTCCATGGTCTTCTCGACTATGAAGAAGGTAGGACCCTCAGGCGCCTGGGCGAGGACAGTAAGGAAGTCCGCATAGCCGCCGTTGGAGATGAACTGCTTGGTCCCGTTGATGCGGTATCCGCTGATGACGCCCTGGTCATCCATGACGGGGGTAGCCGAAGTCTTCAGAGCAGACAGATTGCTGCCTGCCTCCGGCTCGGTGACGGCGTAGGCCACGATAGCGTGTCCCTCGGCCAGTTGGGTGAGCCACTTCTCTTTCTGGGCTTCCGTGGCTCCCACCAGGATGGGGTCGGTACCCAGGTGGATGGCCAGGAAGCCGGTGGCGACACCGAGGCAGATCTTGGCCATCTCTTCGGATACCGCGGCGATGTCACGGGCTCCGCCGCCAAGACCGCCGTATTCCTCGGGGATGAATAGCAATTGCAGGCCGATGTTGGGCCCTAGCAACTCTCGGATGACGTCCTCGGGGAAGGTCTCCTCATCGTCGCAGCTGCGGATGCGGTCGGGCGACAGCATCCTCTGCTTGACCTGCGCCAGCAGATCGAGGATCATCTTGCGTTCTTCGATGGGCAGTCCCGCAGGCCCCACTTATGACCTCCCACGACGCTGGATTGCAGGCGCGAAAGTATACCATGGGGCCTATCGGCCTCCTCGAGCCAGGCGCTGGAAGAAGAGCGGCTTGCGGGGCTCGGGCGTGTCCATGGTGCCTACCTCTGGGGTACACTGGACAAGACGGCAATACCCTGCTCTAGAGCGGGGTCCACGGCTTCGAACGCGGCAGATGGGCACCATCGACGATCTCGTACAGCAGATCAAGCACTCCCCTGACCTCCCCGGCGTCTATCTGTATCGTGACGCAGACGGTGCGGTGCTCTACGTGGGGAAGGCTCTTTCTCTGCGCAAACGCTTGGCCAGCTATCTGCCCGGTCTCTCTGGCGACGCCTCCGGCCGACTTCCGGCGAAGGTCAACGAGATGATGACGCAGGCTGCAGGGGTGGAGTGGATCGTGACCAGCAACGAGGTGGAAGCTCTCTTGCTTGAGCACAACCTTATCAAACAGCACCACGCGCCTTTTAATATCCGGCTGCGCGATGACAAGTCCTATCCGTACATCATGGTGACCGGGGGCGAGGAGTTCCCTCGGGTGGTTTTCACGCGCCAGCCACACCGCCGGGGCAACCTCTACTTCGGCCCGTTCTCCAGCGCCGCCAAAGTGAGAGAGACCCTGGACGCGCTCGGGCGCGTGTTTCCGGTGCGTAGCTGCCGGGGCCCGCGCCCCGGGCGACGCACAGGCTCACCCTGCCTCCAGTTCCACATCGACAGGTGTCCGGGCCCTTGCCTGGGGACCATGGAGGCCGACCAGTACCGTGCCGTCATCGACCAGGTGGTGGACTTTCTGAGCGGGCGCGAGACCAAGGTGGTCGCTCGCTTGGAGCGGGCGATGCAGGAGGCGGCGGGCAGGCAAGACTTTGAAGGAGCAGCGGTGTTCCGCGATAGGGTGGACGCCCTGCGGCACGTGCTCGAGAGACAGCAGATCGAGTCCGATAGTCTGGGCTCGGCGGATATCACGGGGCTGGCCCTGGACGATTGGGGGGCCAACGTGCAGGTGTTCGTCACTCGGGATGGCAAGCTGGCCGATCGGCGGAGCCTCACCCTGGTGAACGTCGCCGGCGCCGACGCGCAGGAGGTCTTCGAGCGGTTTGTGGCCGAGTACTACGGCGCGGCGCCGGTGGTGCCGGCGGAACTGATCGTGCCGGCGACGGTGTCGCATACCGGGCAGCTGGAGGCTTTCCTCAAGGGTCTCCGCGGTGCGAACGTAGAGGTGCGGCAAGCGGAGCGAGGGGACAAGCGCCGTCTGCAGGAGATGGCGGACAGGAACGCCGCTCTGGCTCTGGCCCACGACCGCCTGCGGGAGGAGCGCACCAGAGAGCGGCGGCTGGGGGCTCTCACGGCGCTTGAGGACTGTCTGGGGCTGGAAGCCGTGCCCATGCGCATCGAGGGCTACGACATATCCAATCTGGGGGCGGAGAACATCGTGGCTTCCATGGTCGTCTTCGAAGGGGGTGCGCCCAAGAAGTCCGACTACCGCAAGTTCACCATCCGCTCCACAGAGGGACAGAATGATGTCGGCGCCATGCATGAAGCTCTGGAGCGGCGTTTCGGGCAGGGGAGACCCGGGGAAGTGGCAGGAGGGGAGGCCGGCGGCCGGGCCTACGACCCTTCGTTTGAGGCTGTCCCCGATCTTGTTCTGATCGACGGGGGCAAAGCCCAGTTGGGCGCCGCGGTAGCGGCTCTGCGGGGAGCCGGCTTGGAATCGGCGGTCACCGTGATCTCCCTGGCCAAGAGGGAGGAGCAGGTCTTCGTGCCGTGGTCGGCGGACCCGCTGGATCTTGCGGCGGACGATCCGGCCGTGCTGCTCTTGCGTAGAGTGCGGGACGAGGCCCACCGCTTCGCGCTGGGGTTTCACCGGAGCAGACGGTCCACACAGACCACGGCGTCGCTCCTCGATCAACTGCCGGGGGTGGGAGAGAAGCGAAAACAGGCCATTCTTCAACATTTCGGGTCGCCGGAGCGGTTTCTGCGGGCCAGCCGGGAGGAGCTGGAAGGGGTTCCCGGTCTGCCCGGCAAAGTGGCGAGGGAGGTATACGCATATGTGCACAAGACGGGTTGAGGGCGCGGAGAGCTGCTTCGCCACCCCTTGGGGAGACGGAGCGGTGACCGTACGAGATCGGCTCCTCGTCGGGGTGGATCTGCCTACGACCGCGAGTCGGGCAGAAACGGCGCTTCCGGCAGAAACAGCGCCGCGGACGGAGGCGGCGACCGGGAGTCCGGGGCCGGCTGAGAGCGGGAGCGCAGCCGGCGCCCAAGCAGACAGAGCGGTGGCCGACTGGTGGGCGGAACAGCTGGAGTCGTACTTCCGAGGTGAGAGGCTTTGCTGGACGGCCGATGAGGTAGGACTAGACGACCTGGCAGTGGGAGCCTTTGCGCGCGGAGTCTACGCGGTGTTGCTCACCGTACCGCCTGGCGTCACCGTGAGCTACGGCGACCTTGCTGAGATGGCCGGACATCCTAGGGCAGCAAGGGCGGTGGGAACGGCAATGGCCTGCAATCCCATTCCTATCGTGATCCCGTGCCATCGGGTCATCCGGTCCGACGGAAGCCTGGGCAACTATGGGGACGACCCGGCCTTGAAGGAACGTCTCCTGGCTCACGAACGCGAGCACAGCCCAGCGTCCGGAAGGGAGCGGTGATGGTCGAGGGCGGCGGGGCCGATCCTGGCGACCGCAAGCTCGGAGGCGCGGATACTGGTGACCGAAGACTGCACCTTACTGTGATCACGGGACTCTCCGGCGCGGGCAAGTCAGAGGTCGTAGCCACGTTCGAAGACATGGGCTACTTCTGCATCGACAACCTGCCCCCGCAGATGGTGTCGGGGGCCGTGGAACTGTTCTCCTTGGAAGGAAGCCGTGTGAACCAAGCGGCTCTGGTCTTCGATGCCCGGGGAGGCAAGTACTTTGAGGAACTGGGCCGGGCCTTAGACTATCTGCGAGGTTCGGGGACCTCCTTCAGGGTGCTGTACCTGGAGGCCTCCGACGAGGCCTTGGTGGCTCGCTATCAAGCCAGCCGGCGGCCGCATCCGTTGTCGGCCAATCTTCGAGAGGGCATCGAGCGGGAACGGACCCTGCTATCGCCCCTGCGTGCGCAGGCGGATCTGGTGATCGATACCACCAATCTCTCCACCCGCGGGTTGCGGCGGCACTTGGAGGAGACGTTGCTCGCCGATCGCCTGCTGGACCAGCTGTTCGTCAGTCTGCAGTCCTTCGGCTATCGCTATGGACTTCCGGACGAGGCCGACATGGTGCTGGATACTCGCTTCTTGCCAAACCCCTTCTGGGTGCCTGATCTCCGCCCGATGTCCGGACTCGATCCGGCCGTTAGGGAATACGTGCTGGGGCGGACCGACTCGCAGGAGTTCCTGGAGCGGGTGATCGATCTTGTGCGCTTCCTGTCGCCGCGCTTCGTGGTCGAGCAGAAGCGGAGATTGGTTCTTGCCCTCGGTTGCACCGGAGGCCGGCACCGGTCGGTCGCGCTCACGGAGGAACTGGGCCAACGGCTGAAGACAGAGCCTTCGGTGGTGGTGAGCGTCATGCACCGGGACGTAGACAAACCGGAACACCGGTGAGCAGCGGATTCACGCGGGCGTTCCGGGAGGAGCTTGCTCGAGTGGAGGACAGGCAGGCCTGTTGCCGGGTGGCCGTGATGGCCGGGCTGCTTCATACCGCGGGCACCTTCTTGATCCACGGAGGCGCCAGCGATGACGAACGCTACGAGATCCGGCTTGCTACTACCGTACAACCGGCGGCAAAGATGGCCTATTCGCATTTCAAGGCCTTTGGGGCGGATGGGGAATTGCTGACCTGCCGGGAACCGCGCCTTTACCAGCGGCTTGTGTACGAGGTGCGTCTCAAGGGCTCGCCCGCCGGACTCCAGGCGCTGAACGAGATGGGCGTGCTCAGCGACAGTTTCGAGCTCAAGCCCGGTATCGCCCGGCGGTTGGTCAAGAAGACCTGCTGCCGTAGCGCCTTCCTGCGCGGTTGCCTCATCGGAGCGGGCTCGGCCAACGCCCCTCAGAAGGAGGCTCATCTGGAGATCGTCACCACCCAGCAGGAGCTGGGCGCCGACCTCGCGCGGCTGCTGAGGGAGATGGACTTTCACCCCGGCCTTCGCGACCGGCGCGGTAGCTGGGTGGTCTGTCTGAGCGGAAGGGACGAGGTGGCGGGGCTCCTGGCCCTGGCCGGCGCCCACACCGCCGCTCTCCAGGTACAAGAACAGGCCGTGCTCAAGGAGGTGCGCTCGCGCGCGAACCGGGTGGCTAACTGCGACGCCGCCAACCTGCGCCGCACCGGGACGGCGGCTTCCCGGCAGCTGGAGGCGATCGCCGTGCTGGAACGCAGCGGCCGCCTGGACACCCTGCCACCGGCTCTCCGCGCCATGGCCACTCTGCGGATAGAGAACCCCTACATGAGCCTGGCCGAGCTCACCGAGGCCGGGGGCCAGGGCTTGACCAGGTCGGCCATCAACCATCGGCTGCGAAGGCTTGTCGAGGAGGCGGAAAAGCCGGGTAAGAAGGGTGCCCGTGATAGAATTCGAGGCCCCGGAAACAGCAGAAATACTCATGACTGACGCAGGGAGTGCGACGAGATGACCACCAAGATTGCGATCAACGGCTTCGGGCGGATCGGCAGGTTGTTTCTGCGAGCGGCCGCCAAGAACGGGGCCGACATCGAGATTGTCGCCGTCAACGACCTCACTGACGCCGCCACCTTGCTCACTTGCTCAAGTACGACAGCGTCCATGGGGTCTGGCCGGGCGAGGTTAGTCACACCGCCGACTCCTTTGTGTTCGAAGGCAAAACCGTCCAAGTCCTGTCGATCCCGGACATCAAGCTGCTACCCTGGCGCGAACTGGGTGTAGACGTGGTGTTGGAGTGCACCGGGCGACATACCGAAAGGGCGGACGCGGGGCTCCACTTGGAGCAGGGCGCCACGAAGGTCATCATCAGCGCCCCTTCCAAGGACCCCGACATCACGGTGGTGATGGGCGTGAACGACGCGGACTACGACCCGGCGCGGCATCACCTGATATCCAACGCATCCTGCACGACCAACTGCCTGGCTCCGGTGGTAAAGGTGCTGATGGACTCCTTCGGCATCGAGCAAGGCTTCATGACTACCATTCACGCCTACACCAACGATCAGCGGATCCTCGACCTGCCTCACAAGGATCTCAGACGGGCCCGGGCGGCCGCTGTCGAAATCATCCCGACGTCCACCGGGGCGGCGAAGGCCATCGGTCTGGTGCTGCCGGAACTCAAGGGTAAGCTCGACGGGCTGTCGCTGCGGGTCCCGGTGCCGGACGGTTCGGTTGTCGACCTCGTGGTCAATCTGGAGAAGGAAGCCTCGCGTAGAAGAGATCAACGCAGCCATGAAGACTGCTGCCGAGGGGCCTTTGGCCGGGATACTTCGCTACACCGAGGAGCCCCTGGTGTCGTCAGACATCGTGGGCGACCCCCATTCCTGCGTCTTCGACTCGCAGCTCACCATGGCGATGGGCCGGCAAGCCAAGGTCATCGTCTGGTACGACAACGAATGGGGATTCACCAATCGGATGGTCGATCTGTGCGGGCGCCTGTTCTAGGCGTGCGGCTCTAAGAAAGGGAACGAAGTGGCCAAGATGACGGTGAGGGACGCGGAGTTGGGCGGCAAGCGCGTGCTTGTGCGGGTGGACTTCAACGTTCCTCTGAAGGAAGGGCAGGTCACGGACGACTACGCGCATCCGCGCCGCCTTGCCCACGATCGAGTATCTGCGCGAGCAGGGGTGCCGCGTGATCCTGATGTCGCACTTGGGGCGGCCCAAGGGGGGTCCCGACGAAGCCTTGCGGCTGGACCCGGTAGCGATGCGCCTCGCCAAGCTCCTGGCAGCTCCGGTACGCAAGGTGGGCGAACTGACGGCGCCGGGGTGGAGGCTCGGTGGCCGCCATGAAGGCGGAGACGTTCTTCTGCTCGAGAACTCTCGCTTCGACCCGCGCGAAGAGAAGAACGATCCGAAGTTGGTGAACCAATTGGCGCGTTTAGGTGACGTATATGTGAACGACGCGTTCAGCGCCGCGCACAGGGCCCACGCTACGACCGCCGGGCTGGCCGCTAAGCTGCCCACGCTTGCCGGCTTTCGATGGAGAAGGAGTTCAAAGCGCTGGACGCTCTCCTGGCAGCCCAGAAGAGGCCATTCGTGGTGGTGCTGGGCGGAGCGAAGGTCACGGACAAGATCAAGGTGATCGATCGCTTTCTCGATCTGGCCGACAGGTGCTGATCGGCGGTGCGATGAGCCTTCACCTTCCTCAAGGCGAAGGGCTTTCGGTCGGAGCCTCCAAGGTGGAGGAGGAAGGCGTCGCGGTGGCCGCGGAGACGCTGAAGAAGGCCGCGGGCGACGAAGTGCGGCTGGTGTCTGCCCACGGACGTTGTCGTAGCGGACGGCTTCGCCGAGATTCGCCGCGACAAACACCGTGCCGGTGGACGCGATTCCCGACGGACTGGATGGGCCTCGACATCGGTCCGGAGACGGCGAAGACGTTCGCCGCGGCCATCGAGGCGGCGGGGGAGGTCTTCTGGAACGGCCCTATGGGCGTGTTCGAGATGGCTCCCTTCGCCGCGGGCACGCGGGCGGTGGCCGAAGCCATGGCCGGCTAGCCCGGGGGTGACGGTGGTAGGCGGGGGTGACTCTGTGGCCGCCGTCAACAAGTTCGGCTTGGCGGACGAGATGGACCACGTCTCCATGGGCGGGGGCGCGTCCCTGGAGTACATCGAGGGAGCGGTGCTGCCGGGTGTTGCCGCCATCCCCGACAGAGAGCAGGCCTGAGATGACCAAGCGAGAGCACAGCGGCCGAGTGCCGCTGATGGTGGGCAACTGGAAGATGTTCAAGACGAGTCGCGAGGGTGTGGCTTCGTGCGCGACCTGGCCCGGGAATCGGCGAAGTGAGCGACAGGAGGTGATGGTGGCTCCGCCGTTCACCGGTCTGTACGAAGCGGTCAGGGCCGCCGAGGGCACGCTGCGTCTCGATCGCCGCCCAGGATGTCTTCTGGGAGTGGGAGGGGGCGTACACCGGCGAGGTGTCTGCCGGGCATGCTGGCCGACTCTGGGGGTCAAGGCCGCTATCATCGGCCATTCCGAGCGGCGCCAGTACTTTGGAGAGACCGACGAATGGGTTGCGAAGAAGGTCTGGGCTGCCCTCGATCGCGGGCTGCTGCCCATCATGTGCGTGGGCGAGACCGAGGATGAGCGCGACGGCGGGGTCGACCGAAGAGGTGCTCGACAGACAGGTACGGGCTGGGTCTGGCCTCCGCTGCGCTCCGGAAGACGCGAGCGGATCGCCGTCGCGTACGAACCGGTCTGGGCCATCGGCACAGGCAAGACCGCGACTCCGGAGATGGCGCAGGAGGCCATGGCTTTCGTCCGCGACGAGGTGCGGGCACGCTGGGCGGGAAGCGGCCGCGAAGAGGTGCGCGATCCTATATGGGGGAAGCGTGGGGCCCGACAACATCGACGAGTTGATGGCGCCAGCCGGACATCGACGGCGTGCTGGTGGGGGGAGCGAGTCTGCAGGTGGGCGCTTTCACGCGTATCGTGCAGTCTTCGAGAAGCCGTGACCGGCTGTTTGCCGAGAGACGCGAGAAGCGGCGGCGGGCCGCGCTCATCATCCTCGACGGCTGGGGCTATGCGCCGGCGGGCCCCGGCAATGCCATCTCACTGGCCGACACCCCCGTCTGGGATGCGCTTTGGACGACCTATCCGCACGTGCTTGCTGGAGGCCAGCGGCGAGGCGGTGGGTCTGCCGCCGGGGGTCATGGGGAACTCGGAGGTCGGCCATCTGACTCTGGGTCGGGCCGGGTCATCTACCAGGATCTTTCGCGCATCAACCGGGCCATAGAGGACGGCACCTTCTTCGACAACGCCGCGCTGGCCGCCGTGATGGACGGGGCCGTCGAAGCGGGAGCGCTCGTTACATCTGATGGGCCTGCTGTCGGACGGCGGCGTGCATTCTGCGGTGGCTCATGTCAAGGCGCTGGTGACGATGGCGCGTCAGCGCGGGGTCAAGCGGTTGTTCATCCATGCGTTCACGGACGGTCGCGACACCCTCCCACTCCGGAGAAGGTTACATGGAAGAACTGGAAGGGCTTTCTTGGACTCCGAAGGGCTGGGCATTGTAGCCACCGTCTCCGGTCGGTACTACGCCATGGACAGGGACCGGCGCTGGGACAGACTGAAGCTTGCCTACGAAGCGCTGGTCGATGGCCGCGGGCTGCGTGCCGCGAACGCGCGGGCGGCCATCTTGGAGTCGTATGCCCGCGACGAGACCGACGAATTCATCTTGCCGACGATAGTGTGCGACGACCCGGACTCGCGCGTCCGCGACGGCGATGGCGTGATCTTCTTCAACTTCAGGCCTGACAGGGCGCGGGAGCTTTCGGCCGCTCTCACGCAGGCTGACTTCGCCGGGTTCGAGCGCGGGGCGCCGCCTCCCAGAGTCGACTTTGTCGGGCTCACAGAGTACGACCCGAACCTTGGACTTGCGGTGGCCTTCCCGAAAGAGGAACCGCGCCACGTGCTGGCGGAGGTGATCAGCGAGGCTGGGCTGACGCAGTTGCACATCGCCGAGACCGAGAAGTACGCGCACGTGACCTTCTTCTTCAACGGCGGTCGCGAGGAGCCGTTTCCGGGGGAGATACGGAGGCTGATCCCCTCCCCCAAGGATGTGGAGACTTATGACCAGAAGCCGGCCATGAGCGCTTGCGGGGTCGCGCGGCCTTCGAGGAGACCATGTCGAGCGAGCCCCGTTGATTTCGTGGTACTCAATTTCGCCAATCCCGACATGGTAGGCGCATACGGGCAACATGGCGGCGACTGTGGAGGCGATAGAGCACGTCGATCGCTGTCTCGGCAGGGTGCTGGCGGGTGCTCGGGGCATTGGGCGCAGGGTCATGGTGACCGCCGATCACGGCAACGCTGAGGAGATGATCGGCCGGGTGGCGGCGGGCAACACCGCGCATAGCACGGACAAGGTGCCGTTGATAGTCCTCGACCAGCTGAGGCGAGCTGCGCGAGGGGGCGGGCTTGTCCGATGTGGCGCCGACAGTGCTGTGTTTCTTGGGGCTGCCGTCGCCCCCGGAGATGACCGGGCCGGTCGCTCTGCGACGAATGAATAGGAACAGTGCGTATACAAGTCGGCTCGGTGGTACCTTACGCGACAGCTACGGGGTAATATGGGGCAGAAGCGTATGTCCGTAGGCAAAATACGGGAGAGAGGGAGCAGTTGAAGTCAAGTACGTACTGGTTGGGGTGGACACATCTCGGTGTGGGCGTGGTGGTGCTGATATTCCTTCATTCTGGTAAGGATGCGGGGTTGTCCACCATGTTCGGGGGTGGCGGCGCTATCGGCGGCAGCGGCGTGGTGCAGAAGAACCTCGACCGTCTGACGGTGGCGTCGCGGTGGCTTTCTTCATGGTCTCTATAGCTCTCGCGTATATTGGTCTGAGGGCTTGCTCGGCACATCGTCTCGAACGCACTGGCAGTGCGGAGGAGGTGAGGCGTCGAAGCGGGGGCGTGGGTAGGCAGTGGGGGTTCACGAATCAAGGAGGGAAAATCTGATGGTCACAAAAGCGCATATGGCTTGTCCTGGCTCTCGCAGTCGTCTGAGCGCCTCGATATGGTCTCGGTGCCTGCGGCGGCACAGAGGAGCGACGACGATTGCTGGCGACGAAGCAGCGGTCGATGGCGGCACGTTTAACGTGTACATCAACGAACCCGTCTGCATCGATCCGGTGGACCTGGAGGAATCTGAAGGTACTCAGGTCGGCCAGGCCTGTTCGACAGCTCTGGCCAAGTTCGACTGCATGACCGAACGCACTCTTGCCGGCCGCGGCCGATCAGTGGGAGGCGAATGCCGACGCCACAGTATGGACCTTCCACCTGAACAAGAAGGCCAAGTTCCATGACGGAACGCCGGTCACGGCAAACGACTTCAAGTACGCATGGACGCGTCTGTGCGACCCGGCGAACAAGTCCGACGTGGCCTATCACCTGGCGCCGGTGAAGTGGCTTCGACGAGATGCAGGACGGTACGGCCACCAAGCTCGCGGGCGTGAAGGCCATTGACGACTACACGTTCGAGGTAACCCTGAGCTATGCGTTCGGCGACTTCGAGTATGTGGTCGGCACACCCGGCCCTGGCCCCGGTCCCCAAGCGGCTGTGGAAGCAGGACCCGGATGCCTATGCCGAAGCCCCTGTCGGCAACGGTCCCTTCATGATGGCCCCGGCGCCGTGGGAGCACGACCAGAGCATCCAGCCTGGTCAAGTTCGCCGACTACTACGGCGAGATAGCCGAACATCGACGGCATCGACTTCAAGATCTTCACTGATCCTGCGACTGCCTTCCTTGAGTTCCAGGCCGGCAACCTGGACTTCACGAGTATCCCGACCGGGCAGATCGAGGCCACCAAGACCCAGTACGGCACCACCGATGACGGCTTTACCGCCAACCCCGGGCAAGCAGACCTATCTGGGCCCGGAGCTCGGCATCTACTATGTCGACGTCAACTGACAGGACGAGATGCTGAAGAACATCGACCTGCGCAAGGCGATCTCGCTGGCCATCAACCGCCAGGCGATCTCCGACACGGCGATGGAAGGCATGCGCGTGCCGGCCGACAACATCATCCCACCGGGCATCGCCGGCTACGAAGCCGGGCGCGTGGCAGTACTCCAAGTACGATGTGAGGCGGCCAAGGCTGAGCTCGCCAAAGCCGGCTATCCGAACGGCGAGGGCCTGCCCGAGATCACCCTGTCGTGCAACAGCGGTGGCGGCCATGAGGCGTCATGGCGCTGGTGCAGGCTGACCTTCAAGCCATCGGTATCAAGGCAAAGACGGAGTTCACCGAGTGGGCGGCGTACCTGGAGAAACTGCAGGGCGTCCAGTACCAGATCGGGCGCATGGGTTGGACGCGGACTACCCGATCATCGACAACTTCATGTTCCCGCTGTTCGACGGGCCAAGCGCCGACAACTACGCAAGTACAACGATCCCGCCGTCGACGAGGCCATGCAGGAAGCGCGTGCCACGGCCGATACGGACGCGCGCATCAAGGCTTAGCAGGCGATCGTCAAGACCATAGAAGCAGACGTCTCCGGCGATCCCGACTTATGGCCTACAGGCATGCTCGCGTGGCCTCGGACCGGGTCAACAACCTGGTTTTCAGCTCCATGGGCTTGCTGGACTTCACTCGATTGCTGGATCACAGCAGCGGCAAGTAGCTCGACGGCTGTGCTGAGGCAGGACTAGCCCGCATGCGACGTGATGGCTAGCGGTAGGACGCCTCCTTCGGGAGGCGTCCTACCGCTGCCTTTGATGCTGAGAGTCCCGAGAGGAGAGAGACAGCAAGCATGCTGACCTATATCGGCCGCCGCATACTGCAGATGATCCCCGTCTTCATCGGGGTCACTATCTTGCTCTTCATCCTGAGCGCCCCCGGCGTCCTCCCGGGGCGACCCGGTGCAGATGATCACGGGCGAGCGGGCCATCACTCCAGCACTGTACAACCAGATCGTCAAGGAGAATGCGCTCGACAAACCGCTCTACTATCAGTACTGGCGCTGGGTCGGACATATCTGTTCCAGGGGACCTGGGGCAGTCCTACCAGAAGGAGCCGGCCGGTGACCAGCATCCTGCTCGACAACTTCCCCAACACATTCAAGCTGGCGCTGATCGCCATCCTCGATCGAGGCTCTGTTCGGGATTGCTTGCTGGGATACTGTCCGCCGTGAAGCGGTATTCGTTCTGGGACGTGTTAGTCACGTTGAGCACGTCGGTTCTTGTGTCGTTGCCCGTCTTCTGGCTGGGCATGCTTTTGCAGGTTCTGTTCGGGCATCAAGTTCAAGCAGTGGGGTTTGCCCTACCTGCCGATGTCCGGGATGAACTCGGCCAGTTTCCCGAGCTGGGTCCATTACATCCTTCCTGCGGTCACCTTGGCCGCCGATCTCGACGGCCTATGCCGCGCGGATCATGCGTAGCCAGTTGCTGGAGGTCATGGGCCAGGACTATATGCGGACTGCCGCCGCGAAGGGGCTTTCGGGCGGACAGGTGATCAGGCGCCAGGGCATGAAGAACGCGATGATACCGGTCGTCACCTACCTCGGACTGGACTTGGGGCGATGGTCGGCGGAACGATCATCACCGAGATCGTCTTCAACTGGCCTGGGATCGGTTTCAGATCTACCAGGCCATCCTCACGCGCGACTGGCCGATAGTCATGGGGGCGGTGGTCATCATCGTCATCATGGTCATGGTCATCAACTTGCTCGTGGACATCAGCTACGCGTTTCTCGATCCGCGCATCCGCTACGGGCGATCGGCGAAGTAGATGAGATGGTGCGACATGAAGGCGACTTTCCCCTCAAACATGACGGGAAGCCCGATACTCGAGCCGGACGGCTGCGCGACATCCCGTGTTGATCGAGGAGATAGCAGGCAAGGGACGCACGCTTCGCGCCGATGCTTGGCGCGACTGCGGAAGAACAAGCTGGCAATGGCTGGTCTGATCTGGATCATCATCGTGATCCTCATCGCGGCATCAGCCGGTCTTTGGGTGCCCCGCTATTTTGGCAGTCCGACAGCGATAGATAGCACCACGGTCGTCGGAGCGCTCTCTGCTTTGCCGCGTTCGGCACATCCGTTTGGCACCGACAAGTTGGGCCGCGACATTCTCTCCCGTACCATCTACGGGGCGCGGGCCTCGCTCTCGTGGGGGTGGTGGCGGTGCTTCATCATGCTGGTCATCGGTCTTGTCGCTGGGAGCTGTCGCCGGCCTACTACGGCGGCTGGTGGGATAGCATCGTGATGCGGCTGGCGGATGTGTTCTTGCCTTTCCCTACATCCTATTTGCGATCGTGTTGATGGCTATTCTTGGCCGCGGTCTCTAACCGTCTTCATCGCCATCGGAATAATGGGTTGGCCGAGCATCGCCCGTGTGTTCCGCAGCTCCATCCTCTCAGTCAAGGAGAACGAGTACGTGGACGCGGCTCGGGCTATGGGAGCGTCCACGCGACGGATACTGTTCCGGCACATCATGCCCAACGCGGTCGCTCCCATCATCGTCTATGCCACGATGAGCGTAGGAGGCGCCATTCTGACTGAGGCCGCGCTTAGCTTTCTAGGCATGGGCGTGCAGCCCCCCAACCCCTCGTGGGGCAACATGCTCGTCCGAAGATCGCGGCTATCATGTTCACGGCGCCCTGGCTCATGCTGTTTCCCGGCATGGCCATGCGTGACGACGGTTCTGGGATTTGTCTTCTTGGGCGACGGGCTTCGCGACGCCCTCGACGTGAAGCTGAAGGAGTAGTCACTTGCCGCCGCTTCTTGAAGTCGAAGATCTACATATGCATTTCTTCACCCGCGATGGCGTGGTCAAGGCCGTGGACGGCGTGAGTTTCACGCCTGGAGGCCGGACGAGACCCTGGCCATCGTAGGTGAGTCCGGCTCGGGCAAGTCCGTGACGGCACTCTCCATCATGCGCCTCGTCCCGGAACCGCCGGGAAGGGTGGTGAGCGGGGACATCCGCTTTCAGGGCGAGAGCATTCTGAAGATGAACGAGAAGGAGCAGCGGAAGCTTGCGGGGCAACCGCATCGCGATGATCTTTCAGGACCCCATGACATCACTCAACCCGGTTTACCGGATAGGCAAACAGATTGCGGAGCCACTGCGCCTTCACAAGGGCGTGAATCGCAAAGAGGCCTGGGCGGCCGCTGTTGAGCTTCTCGGGCAGGTGGGTATTCCGCAGGCAAGTGAGCGGGCGCGCAATTACCCACACGAGTTCTCTGGGGGCATGAGGCAGCGGGCCATGATCGCAATGCGCGCTGGCCTGCGGCCCCGACATCCTCATCGCGGACGAGCCGACGACGGCGCTGGACGTCACCATCCAAGCGCAGATTCTCGAGCTCATGCAGGAGATCCAGGCCAAGACGAAGTCGGCGATAATCATGATCACCCACGATCTGGGGGTCGTCGCCGACATGGCCGACCATGTGCTCGTGATGTACGCGGGCAAGGCCGGTCGAGTACGGCACGGCCGACGATGTGTTCTATCGCCCGCTGCATCCTTACACATGGGGGCTGATGGAGAGCCTTCCCCGCCACGACGTGGATGAGAAGGGCAGGCTTTGTCCGATCATGGGCCAGCCACCAAGCCTTATCAACTTACCGTCCGGATGCGCGTTCCGGGCCGCGGTGCGGCTATGGCGCAAGAGGTCTGTGCCACTGACGCGGCCGCGCTCGTGGAGGTGGCCCCGGGGCACATGGCGGCCTGCCATTTCTCCGCCGACGAAGAGTTTGTTGCGAAGAACAGGCACTTGCGTGGCGAGGGAAGCCTAGATGGCTGCTCTGCTTCGAGTCGAGGGTCTCAAGAAACACTTTCCCGTCGGGCAAGGGCTTATTACCCAGCGCTTCGGGAAGATCGGTGAAGGCGGTGGACGATGTCTCCTTCGATGTGAACGAGGGGGAGACCCTGGGCCTGGTGGGCGAGTCTGGTTGTGGCAAGTCGACCACCGGGCGATGCATCAACCGGCTGCTGGAGGCGACGGCCGGCGAGATACATTTCGGCGACACCGACGTGCGGAAGCTGCAGGGCAAGGAGCTCAAGGCCTACCGACGCGACGTGCAATTCATCTTCCAGGATCCCTACGCGTCGCTCAACCCGCGCATGACTTTCGGCGAGATCATGGCCGAGCCTCTGGTGATCCATGGGGTCGGCACCCGCAAGGAGCGCGAGGACGCGCTGCAGGGAGATGCTGAAAGACGGTCGGTCTCAGCCCGGAGCACATCCACCGGTATCCCCATGAGTTCTCCGGCGGGCAGCGGCAGCGGGTGGGCATTGCCCGAGCCCTCATGTTGCGTCCGAAGATGATCATCTGCGACGAGCCCGTATCGGCTCTGGACGTGTCGATCCAGGCGCAGATCATCAACCTGCTGGAGGATCTGCAGGAGGAGTTCGGGCTGACATACCTGTTCATCGCTCACGACTTGGCGGTGATCAGGCATATCTGCGACCGGGTGGCGGTCATGTACCTGGGCAAGATCGTGGAACTGGGTGGATGGAAAGAGGTCTACAACAGCCCCCACCATCCCTATACTCAGTCGCTGTTGTCGGCGGCGCCGGTCCCCGATCCCGACAAGCAGCGGGCGCGGGACCGCATCAGTTCTGCGCGGCGATGTGCCCAGCCCCATCGATCCTCCCAAGCGGCTGCCGGTTCCACACGCGGTGCCCCATCGCTCAGTTCCCCATCTGTGAGGAACAGGAGCCCGCCGCTCAACTCGGTTGGCATCGGGCACCAGGCTGCCTGCCATTTCGCCAAAGCCGTTCCCCATCCCGGAGCGCGACGGCGTTGACCAAGCAATTCCAGGACGGTGAGACGAGCCTGCTAGAAGCGGTATACTCTCGGAGGCAGCCCGGGTAGTCGCGGGGACGCGCCTAGTGTGGGTCCTCGAGGAAAGTCCGGACACCGTAGAGCAGGGTGCTGGATAACGTCCAGCGGGGGAAACCCCAGGGAAAGCGCCACAGAAAATACACAGCACGCCGGCTAGGTCCGGCTGCGAAGGTGAAATGGTGCGGTAAGAGCGCACCGGCGCCGTGGTGACACGGCGGCCAGGCAAGCCCCACCCGGTGCAAGGCCGAATAGGGAGGCGTTTGAGGGTTGCTCGCCCGAAGCCTTCGGGTTGGCCGCATGAGCCGTCCGGCAACGGCCGGCCAAGATAGATGGCTACCCAAGAGGCTGCTGGGAAGTGACGCTTCGCCGTCAGAGTGTGATGGGCAAGCTTCAGTTTCCAGCAGCCTTGGGACAGAATCCGGCTTATAGGGCTGCTACCGCGGGGGCTCCTTCCAATGGAAGGAGCCTCAGCCATATCTCGGATGCGCGGGCGGAGAGCGAAGGGCGATCAGAGATCGTAGTGAGCAGGAGGTCGGCGGTGAAACGGAAGCGAGTGGTCATCATGGGAGCCGCCGGGCGTGACTTCCACAACTTCAACGTGGTGTTCCGCGGAGATGCCGCAGGTGGAGGTGGTGGCCTTCACCGCCGCCCAGATCCCCCGCATCGACAGGCGTCGCTATCCGCCGGAGTTGGCGGGCCCGCATTATCCCGAGGGCATACCCATAGTCCCCGAAGCCACTCTCGACGCGCTCATCGAGGAGCAAGCCGTCGACGAGGTGGTGTTCGCCTACAGCGACGTATCTCACGAGTTCGTCATGCATCAGGCTTCCCGGGTGCTGGCGGCAGGGGCGGACTTCTCTCTACTTGGCCTCAACAGCACGGCCGTTCCGTGCTCGGTGCCGGTCATCTCGGTGCTGGCCACGCGCACCGGGGCCGGCAAGAGCCCGACTTCACGTTTCGTGGCGGGGCTGCTTATGGACAAGGGCATCCGCCCTGCCGTTATCCGTCATCCGATGCCCTACGGGGATCTAGTGGCCCAAAGAGTGCAGCGGTTCGCGGTGCTGCACGACCTCGACAGGGCTGAAGCCACCGTGGAGGAGCGGGAAGACTATGAGCCTCACATCCGACGAGGCCTGGTGGTGTGGGCCGGAGTGGACTATGAGGCCATCGTGGCGGAGGCCGAGAAGGAGGCACGGATCATCATCTGGGACGGAGGCAACAACGACTTCTCCTTCCTGAGGTCGGACATTGACGATCGTGGTCGTCGATCCCTTCCGTCCGGGGCACGAGCTTGCCTATCACCCGGGGGAGATGAACCTCCGCTGTGCCGATATCGCTGTGGTGAGCAAGGTCAACACTGCACCGCCCGGAGAACATCGACAAGGTGGTCGCAAACATCCGGGAGGTCAATCCCGATGCCGTGGTCGTACTGACCGACACCCTCATCACCGCGTCTGACAGCGCGATGATCGAGGGGAAGAAGGTCCTGGTGGTGGAGGACGGCCCCACTCTGACGCACGGGGGTATGGCGACCGGGGCCGGGATGGAGGCGGCGCGGGAGTTCGAGGCGGCGGAAGTCATCGATCCGCGGCCCTACGCAAAGGGTGTCATAAAGGCGACATATGCAGCCTATCCGCACCTAGGCCCTATCCTGCCGGCCGTGGGTTATTACGAAGAGCAGTTGCGCGATCTCGAGGCCACGATCAACGCGGTGCCGGCGGACGTGGTGGTCAGCGCCACGCCGTTTTCGCTGGGGTCGTTGCTCTCCATCAACAAGCCACTCGTCCAGATCACCTACGAGTTGGCGGAGCGCGTGGAGCCGCGTCTTTCCGATCTGTGGAGTCGTTCTTGCGGAAGCAGGGCCTGGGCGTCTGAGAACGGACGGGAGGTTTGAAGCAGCGTCGCCTCGGGGTAGGAGCCTGTCAAATGCAAGTGAGTCACGAGGAGGCCGACGACATGGCGTTCACACTGCCCGATCTTCCCTATGACAAGAGTGCCTTGGATCCCTATCTGACCGAGGAGACTCTCGAGTACCACTACGGCAAGCATCACACCGCGTACGTCACCAACCTCAACGGACTGACCGCCGACGCCGGTCAGAATGACAGCAACCTGGAGGAGGTCATCACGACCGCCGACGGGGGCCTGTTCAACAACGCGGCCCAGGTCTGGAATCATAGCTTCTACTGGAAGTGCATGAAGCCGGGTGGCGGCGGCAAGCCCGAGCGGCGACCTGGCCGTGGCCATCGACGCGGCTTTCGGCTCGTTCGAGGACTTCGTCAAGGAGTTCGTCCAGGCAGCCGTCACCCAGTTCGGATCGGGGTGGGCGTGGCTGGTGATGGACGGAGGCGTCCTGAAGATCGTGAAGACCGGCAACGCCGACCTCCCTCTCAAGCACGGCCAGACGGCGCTCCTGACTGTAGACGTCTGGGAGCACGCCTACTACATCGACTACCGCAACCTGCGGCCGAAGTACGTGGAGACCTTCCTGCAGAGTCTGGTGAACTGGGACTTCGTGGCGGCCAACTATGAGGCAGCCAAATAGACAGTTAAGAGGCGGCGGGCCCCGGTAGGCCGCCGCTGGATGCGAGTGTGCGGAGCGGCAGCGGCCTTCGGGCCGCTGCCGCTCCGCTTTTCCCCGCGCTCGGCATTCCGAAGTGGAACGCACCTTGATAGAATCGGCCTGGTCCCCGAGCTCACTCGAGGACTATCCACGGCGGGAGGGTATCCAGGGATGTGCTGGCGTGACTAGCGAGGAGAAGATGAGCGTCCGCAGGATGCTCGTGCTCACTCTTCCAACGTTTGGCTTTTCGGCAGCGATGACTCTGGTGACCACCTATCTCCCTCAGATCCTTTCGCTATATACAAGCTCGAACACTCTCGTAGGCTTCGCCATCGGTGGCGAGGGCATCTTCTCGTCGCTCATCCCGATCTGGGTTGGAGTCCTGAGCGAGCGCATCTGGACCAAGCGTTGGGGGCGCCGTCAACCATTCATGATCTTCGCGGGCCCTTTCATGGCGGCGGCTCTGATTTTGGCGCCCTTCCAGCCGGGGTACGTGCCCATCGCGGTTTCGATATTCATCTTCTTCGCGGCCTACCACTTCTATTCCACGCCTTATCAGGCTCTGCTGCCTGATGTCACGCCTGCGGGGCACCATGGCAAGGTACAGGGCTATCAGGCTTTCATGCGCGGTATGGGAATGTTTCTGGCAATAGCGGTCTTCGGGTCGCTGTTCGCGCAGTGGGAGCCGCTGCCGTTCATCTTGTGTGGTCTGTTGATAATGGTGCTCACCTATGTGACCGTCACGAGGATCAAGGAGCCTGAACCTGACAGGTCTAGCCTTCCCGAGCGGCAGCACATATGGACAGAGGTTGGGCGCGTATTCAAGGTGGTGAGCAAGGACAAGGGCATCTGGCCGTTCATGATCTCGGTCTTTCTGTGGGAATCCACGCTGGCCGGGGTGCGCCCCTTCATCCTCAACTACTTCAAGTTGACTCTCGGAGCGTCGGCCGATATTTGGCCTCTGCTCATGGTGTTGGTGGGTGTGACATATATGATCGCGGGTCTGCTGGGCGGCTACCTGGCGGACAAGTTCGGCAGAATGAGGATAATGCGCATCGGTCTGTGGATCTATCTGGGCGGTTGCGTTCTTGGGGCTGTCATGCCCAATATCAAGTGGGCCTTCATCGCTCTTCCGCTGTTCGGACTGGGCGGGTCGATCGCGCTTACACTTCCGTACGCTATCCTGATCCGCCTGATGCCCAAAGGGTATATCGGTCAGTACACCGGGATGTTCTCGATGATGAGAGGCTTCGCTACCATCATCGCGCCGCTGTTATGCGGCGCCGCCATAGACCTGGTGACTCCATACTTCCGAGGGGGACCGCATGATGGCAGACAATACGGCATGATCTGGGTGGTGGCGGCGGTGATGATCGTGATCTCGCTCTTCTTGTTCCGCGGCTCGGACAAGGCTGACTTGGCCATGGGGCGCAGTGACACGGAGGAAACCACGTCCGCCGATGGCGAGATGCTGCCCGTCGCCGACGTTTAGCGGGCCAGGCATGGGGGCATACTGGCAATGCTGTATGACTACCTCGCGAAACACCACAGGAAAGGAGGTCGGCGTGAAGCCTGGAACGGGCCCGCAGGTTCAACCTGAGCGTGGGTCAGAGATGCGGGTCACCACAGTGGCGGCTTCCCGTGCCAAGGGGTTCCCTGATCTGAGCGCCGGAGAGCTTGAAGCGTTGGAAGTCATCCGCCGAGCCGCTACCGGCGTGACCGCTGGGCAGCTGGAAGCGAGGTTGTCCAGGGGAGCGCCTATCGAGGAGACTCTCCGCCTGCTCATGGAGTGCGGGTTGGTGGCGCGCCTTAACACGATCGTACCTAGCTATACTTGCCGACGGGCCGACGCAGGGGTTCATGCGGAGTAGGTTGCGGCTTGTGCGGAGCAGACTGCTCGACGCCGGCAAGGGATTCCTTGGGGGGGCGAAGGGGGTCATCGGCGGGCTCTACTACCACGACTGTCTAGGTCTGTCGGCTCAGGTGGCCTACAGTGTGCTGTTCAGCCTCTTTCCGTTCCTGTTGATCGTTAACGCGGTCGTCTCCTTTATTCCTGGGGGGCAGGAGGCCGTGGGTCGCTGGCTGCTGGGGGGACTGGCGGGCGTGGTGGACACCAGCAGCCGTCTCTACGAGATAGTCAAGAACGACGTCCTCGGCGAGGCGGGCGGGCTCAATTTCACGTTGCTGTCCTTGGGGGTGGTTCTGACCCTGTGGAGCGCGTCGGGCGCTGCCATGGTGCTGATCAAGGCGGTCAATCGTGCCTACGGGCTGGAGGAGACGCGCAGTTGGCAGTGGCGGCGGTCCATGGCCGTGCTCTGGTCGCTGGCGGGGGCGGTGCTCATTCCGGCGGGCGTGCTGCTCTGGTGTTCGGGTCGTGGATAGGAGACGTCATCGGCCAGAAGGTGGGGTTTGACTCGGGCTTGCACGCTCTGTGGGTCGGACTGCGGTGGCCGGTGGTTTTCGTCATCCTTGTTGGGGCTCTAGGCATTTTCCTCTATCTGGCTCCCAGTAGGCGGCAGAGATGGTACAGCGATGCTGCCTGGCGCTCTGTTCTCGGTGGCACGTCCATCATCGGCGTGTCCGCGGGATTGTCCTGGTTCGTGAGTCAGAGCGTGTTCCAGGTGCGCTGGCTGACCTACGGCGCCATCGGCACGGTGATCGTGCTGCTGTTCTGGGCCTTTCTCATCGGCTTGATGCTGCTGGTGGGGGAGAGATCAACGCGGCGGTGAACCGCGGCGCTCGTGGCGCCGAGAGGAGCGGCGCGGCGACTGGTAGAATCGCCGGACGATGAGTGAGACAGAGGAGCACGTCGCCGATCGGCGGGCGATAGGCGTGTTCGATTCGGGCGTGGGTGGGCTCACCGTGTTGCACGAGTGCCTGGTCAATCTGCCCGCACGAGGACTTCATGTATCTTGGCGACACGGCCAACTTCCCCTACGGACCGACGCCAATTGGCCGAGGTGCGCCGACTGGCGTTTGCGGCCACGCGATCTCTGGTCGACCTGGGGGTCAAGCTGATCATCGTCGCGTGCAATTCCGCTGCCGCGGCGGCGCTGCCGCAGCTGCAGGCCTCGTTCTCGACGCCCATGGTGGGGGTGGTGATGCCCGGAGCGCGCGCGGCCGTGCAGGCCACGCGTGAGCAGGCGGATGGGGCTGATGGCAACCGAGGCGACCGTGCGCTCCAACGCCTATCAGAACGCCCTACAGTCGCTCGATGCAGGCCTCGAGGTGTTCGCCGTGGCCTGCCCCCGGCTGGCACCGCTCATCCAGGACGGTGAGTGTTCTCAGAGGAGACTGAGCGGCGCCGCTCGGGAATGCGTCGCTCCGCTGAAGGCGGCGAGGGTGGACACCGTCATTCTTGGATGCACGCACTATCCCTTGATCACTCCGATGCTGCGCCGGCTGTTGGGTCCACAGGTGGCTCTGATCAATTCCGCGGAGGAGACCGCCCGCGAAGTGGGCGAGATCATGGTGCGCAAGGGCATCGGGAACGACGAGCAGGCCGGGAAGGCGACTATCGTTTCTTCGCGAGCGGCGATCCGGAAGAATTCAGAGAGGTGGGCGCGCGCTTCCTGCAGCTTCCTATCCGGGAGGTGTGCAGCATATGACCAGCGCGAGAGCGACCGGGAGCTCGCGGACCGGCTGAGATGCGCCTCTCAAGATCACTCCTGATTTCGTGAGCACAGCGGATGGGTCGGTGTTCATGGAACTGGGGGGCACGCGGGTGCTGTGCTCGGCCCAGGTGGTGAACGGAGTGCCCGGGTGGCGGCGAGGCAGCGGGGCAGGTTGGTTGACGGCTGAGTACTCGCTGCTGCCGAGTTCCACCCGCGACCGCACGCCGCGGGAGGCCGTGCGGGGCCGGCAGGACGGCAGGACCGTGGAGATCCAGCGCTTCATCGGGCGCAGCCTGCGCGCCGTGGTCGATCTGGCGCACTGGGCGAGCGCACTGTGTACATCGACTGCGACGTGATCGAGGCCGACGGTGGAACGCGATGCGCGGCTGTCAGCGGAGGCTATCCTGGCTCTTCATCTGGCGCTGAAGCGGGCGGTGGACAGCGGGGCGCTCCGGTGCGCTTCCGCTGAACGACTCGGTCGCCGCGGTGAGCGTGGGGGTGGTGGCGGGATGCCCGTGGTGGATCTGGAGTACCAAGAGGACTGCGTCGCCGACGTGGACATGAACGTCGTCATGACCGGCAACGGCCGCCTGATCGAGGTGCAGGCCACGGCGGAGAGCGAGCCGTTCGAGCGCGAGCGTCTTCGATGAGTTGCTCGGCCTGGCGCAGCAGGGCATCGCTCAGATCAAAGAACGCGCAGATGGACGTCGTGACCCGGGCGTACGGCGCTAGCACAGGGAGCGTCGCCGAAGCCGTGAGCAGAACCCCTCGTCGTCGTCCTGGCCACCGGCAACGCCGGCAAGGCTCGAGAGTTCGACGCGACTGCTGGGTGGTCTGTTCGACGTGCGGACGATGCCTGACGCGGTGATCAGCTTGCCCGAGGAGGCTGGGCGGACGTTCGCGAGCCAACGCGCGCTCAAAGGCCGAGGCGGTGTTCCAGGCTTTGGAGGGATGCGTGGCCGTGCATGGCCGACGACTCTGGGTTGGAGGTCGGCGCTCTGGATGGTCGGCCCGGCGTAGCTGTCGGCTCGCTTCGCGGGCGAGGGCAGCGACTGACGGCGAGAACGTAGCCAAGCTGCTTCGCTGAGCTCTCCGGGCGGTCGACGACCGACGAGGCCCGTTTCGTCTGTTCGCTGTGTCTGATGCTGCCGACTGAGCCGGAGGTCCGATGGCATCCGGCTCGTCGCGTCGAGGTGGAGGGCATCAGCCGAGGGCAGCATCACCAGGGTCCTCGGGGGACAGACGGCTTTGGCTACGACCCGGTGTTTCAGCCGGACGGTTGGGACGATGACGCTGGCCGAGGCGCTCACCGGTGGACAAGGACGATGTCTCGCACCGCGGCGCGGCGGCGAGGGCGCTCCTCGCCCGCTGGCGAGACCGCGAGGAGGGGTTGGTGAGCCGTGTGGATCTTGATGCTTTCGCGGACCTGGTTCGGAAGGCTCTGGAGTCGCTGCCCGAGGAGTTTCGCGACCGGTTGGAGAACATCCAGGTCGACATCGAGGAGTGGCCGACTCGCGCGAAGAGCTGCAGTCGGCTGGGGTTGCGTGCCCGAGACAAGCACGCTCTGTTGGGCCTATACCACGGCGTGCCGCTGACCGAGCGACATGAATACTACATGGCCTGTTCCCCGATCGCATCACCATCTATCAGAAGCCCATCGAGGCTTCATGTGCCGGGAGGATGACGAGGCCTGATCGACGGAGAAGTGCGGCGCACGGTGATCCACGAGATCGCCCACTACTACGGCATCGACGACGACCGGCTCGAAGAGCTCGACGCGTACTGAGTCAGAGGGCCGGCGCCGACGGGCGGGCACGAACGGACGGTGGCCAGAAGCCTGCTAGCGGGAGAGTGCGGCGAGCGAGTTCCAGGAGGAAATGCGGCGGTCGGCGGGCCTCAGGCGTCGGACGAGGTGGGAAAGCTCGCGTGCTTCGGCGTCTTCTTCGGCCACATCCTCCAGGCTGAGTTGCTCGGGCTGTAGGAAAGGGTCTTCGTCGTCGAGCGCAGCGTGGTAGAGGAGCTCGCGCGCGGGGACTCCAAGTGCGTCGGCGATGGCCTCGATGACGTCGGTGGTGGGGTTCTTGCGGCCCTTCTCGATATCGCCCAGATAGCTCTTCGAGACTCCTGACTCGTCGGCGAGAGCCTGCAGGGTGAAGTCCCGGTCTGAGCGAAGCCGGCGGACGGTGAGTCCTATGTAGTCAGCGAGTCGCCTTTGCGTCACTGTCTCACACCGGAGTTCGAGGGTTGCCCGAGCTGGGCGGCATCAGACCGTACGCCCTGCAGTGTATGAGGTGGCATGCGAGAATGCAACCACAAGCGCACAAGGAGTGAGGTGATGGTGCATACGATTCTGTATCTAGACCCGTGGTCAGGTATGTCAGGAGACATGCTGCTGGCCGCTCTTCTGGACACAGACCGCGAGGACGGTCGGCTCTGAGGCCGTGCTGCGGCAGACGGTGGGCGCGCTTGGAATCGACGACTCGGTGATCGAGGTCACGCGCGATGCGGAGTGGGGGCTGGCATGCACCCGCGTGCAGGTAAGGGACGAGGGTCTCGCCCCGCTGCGGCACTTGGCGGACATGGAGCAGATGATAGGTGCGGCGGGGCTTTCGGAGGCGGTCCGGACCGCGGCGACGGAGGCGGTTCGGAGGCTGGCGGGCGTTGAGGCGGCGATCCACGGGTGCTCGATGGAACAGATCCACTTTCACGAGGTCGGAGCTGTCGACACGTTGGTGGATGTGGTCGGAGTGCTTGCCCTCGTCGAGGCTCTGGGGGTGGAGGAGGTGCTGGTCGGCACGATCCCGGTGGGGGGAGGGACGGTGGAGATCGCGCACGGCCGCATGGGCGTTCCCGCTCCGGCGACGGAACGACTGTTGGTAGGATACGACATCGTGGGCGGACCTGAGATGCGAGAGCTGACCACACCGACCGGCGCTCTGCTGGTAGGGCAACTGGGGGCGCGCCAGGGAACCATGCCCGCCATGAGGCCGAGAGCGAGTGGGGTACGGAGCGGGCTCCATGAAGCTGGAGAACGGCCCGAACGTGCTACGGGTGGTACTGGGAAACAGGGTCGGGTCCGGGGGCAGAGCGGAGGCAGAGGGTGCGGCGCCTCCAGACGGCGACCGGGTGATCGAGTTGCAGACCAATCTCGACGACGTTTCACCGGAAGTGATCGGCCATGCTGTCCGCGCGCTTAGGGCGATGGGCGTACTGGATGTGTGGACCGTGTCCGCTCAGATGAAGAAGGACAGGCCCGGAGTCATCCTTCATGTGCTCGTCCACGAGTCCGAAGAGGCTGCTGTGACGACGGCGATCTGTTCGAGCAGACCGGAACGCTGGGAGTCAGGCGGCAGGTTGTCTCTCGCCGACTGGCCACCCGGGGCACCCTGATCGTGACGGTCGCCGGGGCGCAGGTGGGAGTCAAGTGGGGTCGATGGGAGGGCGCCTGGTCAGTCGTCGCGCCCGAATACGAGGATGCGGCTGCAGCTTCAGCCAGGGTCGGGCTGCCTTGAGAGACATCATGCGGATGGCCGTGCAAGGCGCTCAGGAGCAGTTGAACTCCGCGGATCGGCTGCTGTAGGCGACGCGATGGATAGCCCCAGAGGAGCACGGGCAGGGGGCCTGGACGCAAGCCGGAGTGGCTCAAGAAGCCGTTGCCGGATCAGCAGGCCCGCTGCGCAGGATGGAGAGCCTGCTGCGCAGGCAGGGTCTGCACACGGTCTGCGAAAGTGCTCTCTGCCCCAACCTCGGTGAGTGCTTCGCCCGCGGCACCGCCACCTTTCTCATCATGGGCGACATGTGTACCCGTTCGTGCTCTTTCTGCGGGGTTGCGACGGGGCGACCGGGGGCCTGGACCGGCGTGAGCCCCAGCGTGTGGCCGCCGCCGCGGCGGAGCTTGGTTTGCGTCATGTGGTGGTCACTTCGGTGACCCGCGACGACCTGGCGGATGGGGGCGCGGCCACTACGCGGCACCGATGAGGGCCATCAGGGCGCGGCCCCGCATGCCACCTTGGAGGTGCTTGACTCCCGACTTCCGCGGTTGCTTTGAGCATGTAGATGTCGTGCTTGCCGAGGCGCCCGAGGTCTTCAACCACAATCTCGAGACGGTGCCGAGACTGTACGCGACTGTCCGGCCTCAGGCCGCAGTATGCGCGCTCGCTGGCGGTCCTGCGACACGCCGGCATCGCAGGGGGATGGAGTGGTCAAGACTGGATGGATGGTCGGGACTGGGGGAAACGGGCCCTGAAGAGGTCAAGGACACTCCTCGAGGAGGTGGCCGCCGCCGGTGTGGACATGGTGACGATCGGCCAGTATCTACAGCCCCTCCAGGACGCAACCTGAGGTGGTGGAATACGTGCGGCCTGAGGTGTTCGAGACACTATCGGGAATGGGGCGAAGCTCTTGGCCTGCAGGTCCACGCGGCTCCATTCGTGAGGAGCTCGTTCACGGGCAGGCCGGCGAGAGCCGTTCGCGCGGGGCCAAGGGCAGGTTATGCTCGTCTAGGCGCGGACTCCACGCGGATCCATTGGCTCACGCGGTGGATGCGAAGTGCCGGCTTCGCAGTGCAATGAGGGGCCGGATCTCTGATCGTAGGACGTGAAATGAGTGATCGGACAAACAGGGACTCGTAGATCCAGAACGATGGCGCGGGCAATGCAGGCTCCAGAAGCAACATTCGCCGAGCTAGTCGAGCACTATAAGGGGGAGAGGGGCGCGTTCGTCCCCCTTCTGCAGGGCGCACAGGCCATCTTCGGCTATCTGCCGCAGGAGTGATGAGACGGGTGGCCAGGCAGCCGGTGAGCCACTCGAGTAAGGCTCTCGGTGTCGCCACCTTCTACTCCCAGTTCAGGCTGACAGCCGCATGCGAAGCACACCATCCGTTGCTGCCACGGCACCGCTTGCCACGTGTCGGGCGCTTCGCGCATCTCGGAGGAGTCGAGAAGCATCTGGGCATCCAGGCCGGAGAGAACACCGAGACATGCTGTACACCATCGAAGAGGTGCACTGCGTGGGGGCCTGCGGCATGGCTCCCGGTGGTGATGATCAACGACCGTGCTTACGGCAAGCTGACACCCGAGAAGGCGGTCAGGTCGTTCGAAGCCTTCCAGGCTGAGGTCGAGGGTGACGGCGCCGCCGATGACCGGCGCGACCCGGACGGCGCTGGGTGGACGGAGCGTGATGCCGCGGAGCGCAACTCTGATCAAGCCCGAGCCGCACAACGGCCCTGCCTCACCGTTCCCGAAGTGGACATCCGCATCTGTCTGGGCACGGGCGGCGTGGCCGCGGGAGCCGGGAAGTGCTGAAGGCGTTCGAGGAAGGGCTTGGCCAGGACACGGCGTACTGGCCGTCATCCGACCGCGGGAGGACAAATGCGCGGGACGTTCCGCTTCGGTCACCGGGACCGGCTGCCAAGGGTTGTGCGCCATGGACCCGCTCGTGGAGATCCACATGCGCCGGAACGGGACGCCGCTCCAAAGTGACCTACGGCCAGGTCACGCCGGCGATGGTCCCCGAGATCATCGAGCAGCACATCCTCGGCGGGGAGCCATCGAGAAGTGGCTCGTCCACTGAGGACGGGCCCACTGAATACAACCATTCTTCGAGAAGCAGGAGAAACTGACCCTGCGGCACGTCGGCATCATCGACCCCGAGGACATCGACGACTACCTCGAGGCCGGCGGCTATCAGGCGCTCTACAAGGTGCTGTCGAGCATGACCCCGGACGAGGTGATCGATGAGATGCAGGTGTCGGGCCTGCGTGGGCGCGGGGGCGCCGGGTTCTCCACCGGGCTGAAGTGGGAGTTCGCCGCGAGCTACAGATCGCCCGACGGCGTGAAGTACTTCATCTGCAACGGCGACGAGGGCGACCCGGGCGCGTTCATGGACTGCTCGGCTCTGGAGGGCGAGCCGCACGCCGTGTTCGAGGGAATGGCCATCGGCGCCTACGCCATCGGCGCCGCGCATCGGCTACATGTATGTGCGGGCGGAATACCCGCTGGCCCTTCGACCGCATCAAGATCGCCATCGAAGGCAGCCGAGGAGCGCGGACTCATAGGCGACAACATCATGGGCTCCGATTTCTCCTTCCACATCAAGCTGAAAGAGGGCGCGGGCGCGTTCGTGTGCGGCGAAGAGACGGCGCTGATGCAGTCCATCGAGGGCAACCGGGGCATGCCGCGCATGCGGCCGCCGTTCCCGGCGGAGTCGGGCCTGTGGAAGCGCCCGACCAACATCAACAACGTCGAGACGCTCGCGGTGGTGCCCTGGATCATCACCAACGGGGCTGAGGCGTTCGCTGCCCGCGGCTACGAGAAGTCCAAGGGCACGAAGGTCTTCGCGCTGGCCGGCAAGGTCAACCGCACCGGCTTGGCCGAGGTGCCCATGGGCATGACGCTGCGCGAGGTCATCTTCGGCATCGGCGGGGGATCAAGAACGACAAGACGTTCAAGGCCGTGCAGATGGGGGGCCCTCGGGCGGCTGCCTGCCGGAGTCGCTGCTCGACCTGCCGGTCGACTACGAGACCATCAACCAGACCGGCGCCATCGTGGGCTCGGGCGGAATGATCGTCATCGACGAGGACAACTGCATCGTCGACACCGCCCGCTACTTCTCGAGCTTCACCCAGCAAGAGAGTTGCGGCAAGTGCCCGCCCTGCCGCATCGGCACCAAGCGGATGCTCGATATGCTGACGAAGATCTGCGACGGGAACGGCACGCTGGACGACCTGACCTTCCTCGAGGAGATGGCGCGAGCAGGTCAAGGTGGGCTCCCTGTGCGCGCTGGGGGGTACGGCGCCCAACCCGGTCTTCACCGCTCTCAAGTACTTCCGGGACGAGTTTGAGGAGCACGTCGTCGAGAAGAAGTGCCGGGCGGGCATCTGCACCGCTCTGGTCACGTACGCGATAGATCCTGAGACCTGCACGGGCTGCCGGGCTTGCCTGCGGGTATGCCCGACGGGCGGCCATCACCGGAGAGAGGAAGGAAGTCCACGTGATCGACAAAGAACTGTGCATCAAGTGCGGCGCCTGCTACGAGAAGTGTCGCTTCGACGCTGTGAGGAGGTCCTGATGTCCGCCGCCGAAACCGCGGGGACTGCAAATGGTGACTCTGACCATCAAGTGGTGACGTCTCCAGAAGGCCAGGAGGTCCAGGCGTTCCGGCCAGACCATTCTGGAGGTGGCTCGCGCCGCCGGCGTGGACATCCCCACGCTCTGCCACGACCCGCGTCTGGAGCCCTACGGGGCCTGCCGCATGTGCCTGGTGGAGGTAGAGGGCGCCAGGGGGCCGATGGCCGCATGCGGCACCACGGTCAACGAAGGCATGAAGGTCCAGACCCACAGCGAGAAGATCGTCAAGATCCGCAAGTTCGTCCTGGAGCTGCTGCTCACCAACCACCCTCTGGATTGCCCGGTGTGCGAGGCGGCTGGCGATTGTCGTCTGCAGGACTACGCATACGAGTACCTGGTGGACATGGTGCCCGTGGGGCTGGCGCGCGCCCGTCGCCGGGAATCCGGGAGAGCATCCCAACATCGCCCATTTCGGCGCTCGCTGCATCCTCTGCGGCCGTTGCGTGCGCATCTGCCGCGAGGTCATGTCCATCGGTTGCTGGGGCTATCTCAACCGCGGCTACGACAGCGAGGTGGACACGCCCTATCGTCTTCCGCTCCAGGAGGTCGATTGCGTGTCGTGCGGGCAGTGTGTGAGCACCTGTCCGGTGGGCGCTATCGTCGGGCAGCGGGCGCCGAAGGGAGCGCGGGAATGGCAGACCGAGAAGACCGTCACTACCTGCTCGTACTGCGCCGACGGCTGTCGTCTCGTGCTGCACAGCTACCGCGACAAGGTGGTCAGGATGGCTTCCGAAGTGGGAAGGGGCTGAATCGAGGCAATCTGTGCATCAAGGGCCGTTTCGGCATGGGCTACGCGGACTCTCCCGACAGACTGACGAAGCCGCTGGTGAGGAACGAGCAAGGGCGATCTGGTCGAAGCGTCGTGGGAAGAGGCGCTGGGCCTAGTCAGGAGAGAAGATCTCTGCGGCCAGGAAGAGCGAGCAGGTGGCCAGGCCGTGGCGGCGATCTGTGGCACGCACTGCGACCAACGAGGCCGGCCTATCTTGTCGCAGAAGCTTCATGCGGACGGTCGTCGGCTCGAACAACATGGATACGATAGACCACGGGGAGCAGGCTGCCTCCGAGGAGGCGCTGGCGATGGCCTTCGGCTCAGCCGCGGCGACCAATTCCCGCAAGGACCTGGGGACCGGCCAATGTGGTTCTGGTGGTCGGGGCCAACCTGACGGAGTCCGACCCGGTGCTGGCGCTCGAGGTCATCAAGGCTCTGCGCGGTGGCAAGACGGTGATCGTGATCGACCCGCGTGCGACGGAACTGGCGAGCAAGGCCGCGCTGCACCTGGCTGTGCAGCCGGGCACCGACCTGGCCGCACTGCGCGCGATGATGCGCCATATTCTCGATCTCGGTCTGCAGGACGCCGAGTTCGTCACGGGGCGCACCGATGGATTCGAGACGTTCGAGAAGTCGCTGGCTGGGATCGACCTGAAGGCCGAAGGTGAGGCTTGCGGGGTGGAGCCCGACCTGCTGCGGACGGCGGCCGCGGCCTTCGGCCAGGCTGCCGCTGCGGCCATAATCTACGGTACGGGTGTGACGCAGGGCCCGGGCGCTGTCGCCACCGTGTCGGCTCTCGCGGACCTGGCTCTGCTGACGGGGAACGTTGGGCGGCCAGGCACAGGACTTCTGCCGCTGCGCGTCTGGAGCGAACTCGCAGGGCCTGGCTGACATGGGCGTCCGTCCGACGAAGCTGCCCGGATGGGTCTCCTTGGCTTGCGCCGAGACGGTTGCCCGCATGGAGGCGGCCTGGGGCGATTAGCTGGCCAGCTGCACGCTGGTCATCGGTGGGAGAGATGATCCCTGCCATGGAGACGGGAGACATCGAGCGTCTCTCTACGTGGTGGGAGCCGATCCTGCCCTTGCGTTGGCGGGCGAGAAACGCGTGCGGAAGGCCTTGGACAAGGTGGAGTTTCTGGTGGTGCAGGACAGTTTCCTCACCGACACGGCGCAGTACGCCGACGTGGTTCTGCCCGCGGCCGTCGCCGGCGAAGACGAAGGTACGTTCACCAATGCTGAGCGCTTCGTCCAGCGGGTTCGATCCGCGGTGCCGGCGGCGGGAGAGAGTCTGCCCGACTGGAAGATAGTGCAGGCGATGTCCAACTCCCTCGGAGCGGACTGGGCCTATGCGGCTCCGGTGACGTGATGCGCGAGATCGCGGAGGTGGTGCCCTCGTACAAGGGGGTGATCGTACGACAAGATGGAGCAAGAGGGTCTGCCGGGCCTTGTCGAGACGTGGAGGGCGCCGGAACGCCCGATTCTCTTCACCGAACAGTTCCCCAAGGGCAAGGCCGTGTTCGCCGCTGTGGCGAAGGGGGCTGCCCACCGTGGCCACAGGTGACGCCGACGTTCCCCTTTACCCTGCTGACCGGCTCGGCCCGCGGACACCATGGGACCGGTGTGCGTACCCGTCGGTCGGCCGGGCATCACCAAGCTGATGGCCGAGGCTGACTCTGGAGATAAATCCGAGCGATGCCGTCACAGCATGGGCCTGGGTGGAGGCGACAGACGTGCGGGTCACAGGGCAGACGGGGCGAGCGGTCGAAGTAGGAGTGCACTGACGGCGCGGGTCCCGGAGGGGATCGTGTTCCTGCCTGGTTTCAGCGCCACCTCGCCGGTGACCGGCTGCTGGGACGGGAAGGATCCGGTGCGCCATGCAGTCGTATAGAGCTGGCATAAGCGCCAGCCGGCGCGCGAACGCGCGCCTTCAGCCCGGCGGGCGACGCCTGCCCGGGGGAGCGCGTCCCGGCCCGCAAGCCTGGAACTGCGTTGGTCTTAGCCGCAGCGGGCGGCGCCTTCTTGTGCGTGTTCGCGGGAGTCGACGTCTTTGCCTTGCCGCGCGCGGCTTCGCGTGCCTTCTCGGTCAGAGCCGCCAGGCGGTTCACCGACCAGCGGTTGATGGACCCCTTTGGATAGGTTCCCTTGGCCCTCAAAGTGCCTGCGGGCAGACCCCGGTGAGAAGGGTGATGCCTTCGTCGATGGTGGAGACCGGGATAGATGTGGAAACGACCCTTGGCGATGGCGTCGCGGACCCTTCGCTCAGCATGAGGTGACGAACGTTGGCCTTGGGTATCAGGACTCCCTCGTTGCCCTTGAGGCCCGAGGGCCTGGCATAGGTCGAAGTAGCCCTCGATCTTCTCGTTCACGCCGCCGATGGCCTGGACCTGGCCGCGTTGGTTCACCGAGCCGGTGACGGCGAAGCGCTGCTGGATGGGGATGCCCGAGAGCGACGATAGCAGGGCATACAGTTCTGCCGACGAAGCGCTGTCGCCCTCGACTCCCGAGTACGATTGTTCGAAAACCAAGCGGGCGGTGAGCGACAGAGGGCGTTCGGCGGCGTACTTCGATCCCAGATACCCCGCGAGGATCAGCACTCCCTTGGAGTGGATGGGTCCGCCCATCTCGACCTCGCGCTCGATGTCCACCACTTCGCCGTCGCCCAGGCGGTGGGTGGCAGTGATGCGGCTGGGCCGGCCGAAGCATAGTCGCCGATGGACGAGACGGAAAGGCCGTTGACCTGACCGACGACGGCGCCACGGGTATCGACCATGATGGTGGCGTCGGCGATCATCTCTCGCACCCGTTCCTCGATCTGGTTGGAGCGATAGATCCTGCTGGTCGATAGCCCTCTGCACGTGGTCGCGCTTGACCACGGTCTCCTGCTGCGCGCCGAGCGCCCGTTGCGGGCCCAGTAGGCGGACTCGGTGAGAAGGTCGCACCACGTCCATGAAGCGGGTGGTCATCTTGTCGCTGGTCCTCAACCAGGCGCGAGCACTGTTCGATCACGCGGGCCACGCCGTCGGGAGGAGAGGGGCGGAAGTCCGCGCTGGCGACAGAAGCTGGCCGACAAAGCGAGCGTAGAGCTGCTCGTTCCTGGGGCGTGCGGTCGGCCACTGTCCCGAAGTCGGCCTTGACCTTGAACAGCTCCTGGAAGTCAGGGTCCTGAGTGTAGAGCAGGTAGTAGATGAAGGGCTCCCCGATCAGGCACGATCTTCGCCTTGAAGGGGATGGGCTCCGGATCGAGCGTGGCGGTGGTGGCGAAGCCCATCTGCTGAGCCACGTCTTCCACGCGGATCTCGCCGGTCTTGAGGGTGCGTTTGAGGGCGTCCCAGGAGTAGGGCTTTGTGAGAAGTCGCGCGCCTCCAGCACAAGGAA
This sequence comes from uncultured Actinomycetes bacterium, assembly GCA_963784835.1. Classification (GTDB taxonomy): domain Bacteria; phylum Actinomycetota; class Thermoleophilia; order RBG-16-64-13; family RBG-16-64-13; genus RBG-16-64-13. The sequence goes on from CAWASM010000007.1 coordinate 278,219, forward strand.
GCCGCCGTTCGCCTTGTGCAGGGCGCCTGGCTTGATCATGTTGAAGTCGGTAAGCAGGGCGCCGAACTGGGCCTGGTGCTCGACGCGTCCCACGAGATTCTGCAGTACGGGGTTGCTCTCCTTGACGACAGGAGCGCCGGTCTCGCGCCGAGTTGTCCACAAGCACGTTGATCTTGTACTTGCGGAAGGCACCTTCGCCCTTTGCTTCGGCCGACACCGGGATGCCCATGAACATCACCGGTGCTTCTTCGTCAGACTTCTTGAAGTCGTCGGCGTTCTCGACAACGTCGTCAAGGACGGCATGCAGATACTCCACCATCTCGGGCGATGGCGCACCAGCGCTCGCACGATCTCATCCACCAGATGCTTGGCGGCGAAGGTGGTCACCTCGCGGTCCAGCTCTCGCATAGCCTCGCGCCCGCTCGCTCGTCCTGGCGGACGAGCCGCATGATCTGCTGCAGCTCCTCGTTGAGGCCCTCGATCCCGTCGTCGATGCGCTTTGCTCTTCGGGCGCGAGAGCCTCGTAGACCTCGCGCGACATCGTCTCGCCCTCGGCGGTCTTGGGGGCGAAGGCCAACCCAGCCGGAGTGCGCACCATCGTGAAACTGCCGGGCCTCTGCCTTCTCGCTCAGCGCGCTGAGCTTGGCTTCCTGCTGCTCGCCGACACCTGCTGCGCGATGGCACGTTTCTGTTTGTCGTACTCCTCGCTCTCGAAGGCCTGGGTGATGGCCGCCTGCAGGTCCTCGACCAGCTTCTCCATGTCCTTGCGGAATTCTTGGGCCTTGCCGGCCGGCATGCGGATGGCGTTGGGCCGGTATGGTTGCGCGAAGTTGTGCACATAGACCCAGTCGTCAGGAGCTGGGCGGGACGCGGCGCTGACCGGAGAGGAAGTCGTGGATGGTGCTGGCCTTGCCGGTGCCGGTCGGCCCGACGGCGAAGATGTTGTAGCCGTCGTTGTGGATGCCCATGCCGAACGCGACGGACGACACGGCCCGGGCCTGCCCGATCGTCTCTGCAAGCTCGGGTAGTTCGGCCGTGGTCTTGAAGGCCAAGCGCGGAGACGTCGCAGGCTCGATAGACGTCAGCGGGGCTGAGCTCTGTAGGGACTTTGGCCATGAGGTCCTCCGGTCCGTTGTGGAGGCGCCGGAACCAGCGAGCGCCGAACGGTACAGTCTACCCAAACCGGTGCCTGAGGAACCACAGGAGAGGAGTGTCCGAGGCGGGACTTGAACCCGCATGAGTTATGCACTCACTAGGCCCTCAACCTAGCGCGTCTGCCAATTCCGCCACTCGGACATACGTGAGCGAGCAGCGGTGAGTATAGGGCCCTTGAATGGGGGAGTCAACACGATGCGGCCGAACAGCGGTCTTGAACGGGGCGAACAATTGTTCTATACTCCTCGCCAGCCGAACGAATGTTCACCGAGGAGAATGGCGATGGAGCTGCACGAGCGGCAGCAGCGGATACTTCGGGTCATCGAAGACGCAGTCAAGACGCAGGGCTATCCGCCTACAGTGCGGGAGATCGGCGCGGCCGTAGGCCTGTGCTTCGCCTGCGTCAGTGCAGGGCCATCTCAGTGCTCTGGAGGCCATGGGATACATCCGTCGCGGGAGTCGAAGCGGAGGGCTTTGGAGGTGGTAAGGCCCTAGCGGTCCGGCAGAGGTCACGCCGGGTCATTGCAGGGTCGAACCGCGTGACGCTGTGCTGGGGCGAGTGGCAGCCGGGGCGCCTCTTCTGGCCGAGGAGAACATAGAGGAGTCCCTGGACATCCCCAGCTTCCTGGGCGAGTGGGGACGGATGTTTCGCCCTTCGGGTCGCCGGTACCTCCATGATAAAGGCCGGCATCCTCGACGGCGATATCGTGGTGGTCAGGCAACAGGAAAGTGCCGACGACGGGGACATCGTGGTGGCGATGCTCGAAGACGAGGCGACGCTCAAGCGCTTCTTCCGCGAGGCGGATCAGGTCAGGCTGCAGCCCGAGAACGACGCCATGGAACCGATCTTGACCCGGGACCCCCGCATCGTGGGCAAAGTCACAGGGGTCCTGAGGAGGCTGTGATGACCGAGCGCTCCGCCCCTCAGCAGATTCAGACGCTAGGCACGATGCCTGCTCGAGTCTGCGGCCTGGCGACCCTTGCCTCTGCTGCGGAGCGCGTCTATCGAGACGCCTATGGTTGCAGTCGAGCGGCGTCCGTGCGCAGCCGGTGCCAGCGCGTGAGCCTGCAGAGGATATCGTCCTCTCATGTCCCCGAGTGTGGGTGTCGAGGTCTCGGAGGCCGAAGATGTCGTCGACGGCGCAACGAGATCTGTCAAGCCTTCAGCGTCGGCAGGCGTAGCCTCACGACGCGGCCGCGCAGAAGAAAATGGCTCCTCGGGCAGGACTCGAACCTGCAACACCCTGATTAACAGTCAGGTGCTCTACCATTGAGCTACCGAGGAGCGTAGACCTCGCGTAGTATAGGCGAATGGACACGTACTCATGCAAACCACCGGCTGACCCGATCTGGGAGGATCCTGAGCGATGACGAGCGGCTGACTATCTGGAGTGCTTCAAGGCCTACGACGTGCGCGGCCGGGTTCCCAGTCAGCTGAACGCCGAACTGGCCGAGCATCATCGGGCGTGCGTACGCGCAGCTGGTTCGTCCCAAGCGGGTGGCGGTGGGCACGACATCCGTCTGACCAGTCCCGGGCTCGCCGAGGCTCTGTGCCGTGGCTGATGATTCGGGCGTCGACGTGGTCGACATCGGCCTGGTCGGCACCGAAGAGGTCTACTTCGCCGTCTTCTCGCTTGGCCTGGACGGTGGAGTGATGGTCACGGCCAGTCACAATCCTCGGGACTACAACGGCATGAAGTTCACGCGCGACAAGGCGCGGCCCATCAGCGCCGACACCGGGCTCCTCGAGATCATGGAAACAGCGGCCATGGAGCTCCTCGAGCTGGCAGGGCAACGGTCATCGGGCGCGCACCGCGGTAGCGGTGCCACCATCCGGGCGGATCCGTCACACAGGTCGACTACCGTCCGCGCTACGTCGAGCACCTGCTCACCTACATCGATCGTTGCGAAGCTGACGGCCCCTGAAGAGTAGTGGTCAACGCCGGCAACGGTGGTGCCGGACCGGTCATCGACCTGCTTGAGCGCTCGCCTGCCCTTCGAGTTCGTCAAGATCAACCACAACGCCGACGGCTCGTTCCCGAACGGGGTACCGAACCCCATGCTGCTCGAGAACCGGGCGGTGACTGCCAGGCTGTGGTCGCAGCGAGAGGCGCCGACCTGGGCATCGCCTGGGACGGTGATTTCGACCGTTGCTTCTTCTTCGACGAGACGGGGCGATTTCGTCGAGGGCTACTACCTGGTGGGGCTGCTGGCCGAGAGGGCTCTGAAGCGGCACCCGGGGGCGAAGATCGTCCACGATCCCCGGCTTGGTGTGGAACACGGAGGAGATAGTGCAGAGCGGCCGGCGGGCGGCCGGTGCTGTGCAAGAGCGGCCACGCCTTCATCAAGGAGAAGATGCGGGAGGTGGACGCGGTCTACGGCGGGGAGATGTCGGCCCACCACTACTTCAAGGAGTTCTCCTACTGCGACAGCGGCATGATCCCCTGGCTCCAGGTGGCCGAAGTCCATGAGCGAAGAAGGCCGGCCGCTGTCGGCGATGGTGGAGGAGCGGATCGCGCGATATCCGGTGAGCGGCGAGATCAATCTGACCATGCAGCGACCCCGCGCGGGCCATCGGCGGCCGCTCGCGACGCGCTACGCCGGCAGGCGCTGGGATCGACGAGACCGACGGGCTGAGCGTCGAGTTCGCCGAGTGGCGCTTCAACGTGCGCATGTCGAACACAGAGCCGGTGGTGCGGGTGAACGTGGAGACTCGTGGCGACCAGGCTTTGTTGGAGCAGAAGACGCAGAGAGGTGCTGGACATGCTTGGAGAGGGCCAGATTGAGGATCGCGCTGGCGCAGATCAACCCGACCGTCGGGGACATCGAAGGGCAACTACCGAGCTGATCATCGGACGGGCGCGGCGAGCGCGGGCCGCGGGGGCCGCGGTGGTGGCTGTTTCCCGAACTGGCCATCTGCGGCTACCCTCCCGAGGATCTGCGTGCTGAAGGACCATTTCCTGGCCGAGTGCGGGAAGGCGCTGACGAGGTGGCCGCAGCCTGCCCGGCGTCGTGGCCCTAGTGGGGGTCCCGCTGGCGGAGAGCGGGCGCCGTCTACAACGCGGCGGCCGTGCTGGCCGAAGCGGCACAGTGACGGGCTGGTACCGCAAGATACTGGCTGCCCAACTACGCGGTCTTCGACGAGAAGCGCTACTTCGCGCCGGGCGACCGCGCCGTGGTTCTCGCGCCGACGGGGTCCGCTTGGGAGTGACCATCTGCGAGGACATCTGGGAGGACGACGGCCCGGGCGAGACCGCGGCGGTTATGCGGCGGCGCCGACGTGATAGTCAACATGTCCATGTCGCCCTATCACCGGGGCAAGGGCCGGGAGCGCGAAGGCCATGTTGGCCGAGCGGGCCGCGCATGCCCAGGCCTACATCGTGCTACGTGAACGGGGTGGGCGGCCAGGACGAGCTGGTGTTCGACGGGCAGAGCGTGGTGCTTCGACCCGAGGGGGCCTGGTGGCACGCGCCGGCCAGTTCGAGGAGGAACTGCTGGTCTGTCGATATCGAGGCTGAGGCCCGTCCGAGGGCGGTCGAGGGGTGAAGCGCGGCGCTGCCGGGCCGGTGCGCACGTGGCCAGTGGAGGCGATCGAGGCCTCGGTCGGCACGCGAGGCGGTGGGCGCTCGAGGTGGGCGCGGATGGAGCGCGCGTCGCGTCGCCAGCCTGGTCACCGTGCGCGTGCACGAGCCGCTGGAGCCGGAAGCGCTGAGGTGTATCGAAGCTCTCTGCCTGGGCGTGCGGGACTAGCACGCAAGAACGGCTTCCGGGCAGGTGGTCATGGGCATCAGCGGAGGCATCGACTCGGCCCTCACGGCCTGCATCGCTGCCGACGCTCTCGGCGCAGGACAGAGTCCATACGCGTCTCGATGCCATCGCGCTACTCCAGCGAGGGGACCAAGAGCGACGCCCGCGAGACCGCGGAGCAGGCTGGGCGTGCACTACTACGAGATCCCCATCGAGGCTCTGTACGGTCGTATCTCGAGAGCCTGCGCCCGCTATCTGGATCGACCGCTCCGGGCGTCACCGAGCAGAACATCCAGGCCCGCATCCGCGGCAACCTGCTGATGGCGCTCTCGAACAAGTTCGGCTGGCTGGTTCTCACCACCGGCAACAAGAGCGAGATGGCTGTGGGCTACGCCACGCTCTACGGCGACATGGCCGGTGGCTTCGCGGTGCTCAAGGACGTCCCGAAGACGCTGGTCTATCGGCTGGCGGACTACCGGAACTCCCTCGGGTCCGGGAGCGGGCCCATCCCGGCGTCGACCATCGAGCGCGCGCCGTCGGCGGAGCTGGCCGCGGATCAGACCGACCAGGACACGCTGCCGCCCTACGACATCCTCGATCGGATCATCGAGGCTTACGTGGTGAGCGACGACAGCGTCGGACGAGATCGCGGCTTCGGGCATCGATCGGGCGGTGGTGCAGCGAGTGCTGGCCATGATCGACGGCAACGAGTACAAACGGCGGCAGGCTGCTCCGGGAGTCCGCATCACCCCGAAGGCCTTCGGGAAGGACCGGCGCCTGCCCATCACGCAACCGTATATCGGGGATCCGAGCCCGCAGGCGTGGGCCACGCCGCGGTACAGAGCCCGCGCGCGAGGGAGAGGGTGAGCGACTACTCGTGAGCAGAAGGCGCTGGGCGCCTCAGTGGGAGAGGTCGCACCTGCAGTCGATGGACTTCGACTCGCTGACGCTTGACTCCGGAGAGGATCTGGCGCCGCTCACCATCGCCTATCGAGACCTACGGGAGGCTCAACGAGGAGCGCACCAACGCCATCTCTGATCCTGCACGCGCTCTCCGGCGACGCGCACGCGGCCGGCTACTACCCCGGCGAGGACAAGCCCGGCTGGTGGGAGACCATGATCGGCCCCGGCAAGGGCTTCGACACCGATCGCTACTTCGTGATCTGCTCCAACGTCATCGGGGGTGCAAGGGCAGTCAGCGGGCCCAACAGCATCAACCCGGCCACGGGCAGGGAGTACGGCGCTCGACTTCCCCGTGGTGACGGTCGCCGACATGGTGCGGGCGCAGAAGCTGCTCATCGACCACCTTGGTATCGAACGCCTGCTCTGCGGTGAGCCGGCGGCTCCATGGGGGGCATGCAGGCGCTGCAGTGGGCGGTCGCGTATCCGGAGGCGGTGGCTTCCTGCATCCCCATCGCGGCCACCACCAGCACTCGCCGATGCAGATCGCCTTCAACGAGGTGGGCCGGCCGCCATCATGAGCGACCCAACTGGAAGGGCGGCGACTACTACGACGGGGCTCCTCCCGACAGCGGTCTCGCCGTGGCCCGCATGATCGGGCACATAACCTACCTGTCTGACGAGTCCATGCACGAGAAGTTCGGGCGGCGGCTGCGCGACAAGAGGGCGCCGGGATACGACTTCACCATGGACTTCGAGGTGGAGAGCTACCTGCGCCACCAAGGGGAGGTGTTCACGCGGCGCTTCGACGCCAACACCTACCTGTACGTGACGAAGGCCCTCGACTACTTCGATCTTTCGGACGGCCACGGCCTGCTGGAGGAGACCTTCCGCGACCTCCCGGAGGATATGCGCTTTCTCGTGATCGCGTTCAGCAGCGATTGGCTCTATCCGCCCTACCAGTCGAAGGAGATCGTGCAGGCGCTCAAGGGCAACGGTCTCGACTGCTCCTACTTGGAGATGAAGTCGTCGTTCGGGCACGACGCCTTCTTGCTGGAGAACAAGGACCTGAACCGCATGGTCTGGCACTTTCTGGAGACCACGGCGAGACTGAGGGGGCTGCGCTTTGGCTAGGAGGGCCTGCAGATGACGCGGCCGACGCGGCTGCGGTCGCGACTACGAGTTCATCGTGGACGCGGTGCCCCGAGGGGCCCGGGTGCTCGATCTCGGTTGCGGCGAGGGCGACGCTGCTCAAGATGCTGGTGGACCGCAAGGGAGTGCGCGGCACCGGCATCGAGATCGTCGACGAGCGGGTGTACGAGGCCGTCGGCAAGGGCCTGACGGTGCACCACGGCGACTTCCACGAGGCTCTGACCTACTATCCCGACGACAGTTTCGACTACGTGATCCTCAGCCAGACACTCCAGGAGGCTCACGAGACGGTGGCCGTGCTCGAAGAGGCGCTGCGAGTGGGGCACTTCGTGGTAGCTAGCTTTCCCAACTTCGGCCATTGGAAGCCGCGCTTGCAGCTACTCCTCACCGGGCGGGCTCCGGTGACCAAGGCTTTGCCCTACCAGTGGTACGACACCCCGAACATCCACTCGCTCAGCATCAAGGATTTCCGCGTGTTCACGCGCGAGCAGGGGATCCGCATCGTGCGGCAGTTACTTCAACAGGTGCGCGGCCGAGCGTGGTTCTGGCCGAATCTGCGGGCCGGGTACGGGGTGTTCGTCTTGGAGAGGACTAGCCGTACCGGTTGGGAACGGTGCGGTAGAATGTGCCTCGTCCCGGGCCCATAGCTCAGTTGGTTAGAGCTGCCGACTCATAATCGGCCGGTCGCAGGTTCGAGTCCTGCTGGGCCCACTTGGCGACCGCCGAGGGAGGCGTGCTGGTAAGCCGATCTACGGACGTCATCGAGAAACTGGCTCCCGCCATGCTCGCGCAGCCGGGAGACAACTCCGGCCTGCTGGTCGGTGACGAAGCGGGCTTCGGTATGCCGCGATACTCGTGGCCCTGGAGCTGACGGGGCCGGTCCTTGACGAAGCCCTGACCGGAGGGTACGACACCGTCCTCACTCACCACCCGCTCCTGTTCGCGCCGGTGCGCTCCCTGGTGGAGTCACACTCCCGCGAGAGACTTGCTACGCCTGGTCTCGTGGAGGAGCACATGACCTGTTCGCCTGTCACACCAACCTGGATTCGGCTCCGGGCGGCCTGGCCGAGATCGCCGGCGAGGCCCTGGGGCTTCAGGGGATGCTCCCGCTGGAGCCGGCGGCGGCCGGATGGTGCAAGCTGGTGGGCTTCATCCCGGCGGACGCGGTGGAAGCGGTGGCGGCCGCTGTGTTCGCTACCGGTGCGGGCGGGATCGGGAACTACAAGGATTGCGCCTTCGCCGCGGAGGGCACGGCTGGTTCACGCCTGGGCTTGGAAGCCACCCCGCGGTGGGACAGGTGGCACGTGCGGAGCGGACACCCGAGGTGCGCTGGGAAACGGTAGTGCCACGCAAGGGCTTGCTGAGCGGCGATCCAGGCCTTCGGGGCTGCCCATCCCTACGAGGAGCCCGCCTTCGACATCCATCCGGTCGAGGACGTGCTGCCCGCAGCCGGCCTGGGGCGGGTGGGCATGCTGCCGTGGCCCCTCTCGGTTCGTGATCTCGCCGAGCAGGTCGCACAGGTCTTTGAGCTGGGCGGGGTCGCGTGGAGCGGCGACGGAGCGCGCATGGTGAAGAGGGTTGGCGTGCTTCCGGGCAGCGGCCGAGGCCTGTTGGAAGCCGCGGCGGCGCAGTGCGAGGTGCTGATCACGGGCGATGTGGGCTATCACGACGCCTGACCAGGTGGCGGAAGGCGGGCTAGCTCGTTGATCGACGTGCCTCACGGTGACTTCGAATGGTGGGCGTTCCGGCGCTGGACCGGGAGAATGGTGCAAGAATTGAGCGGAGCGGGGGTAACGGTGTCGATCTCGCAGGAGTGGCGCTCTCCGTTGGAACGGTGTCGGCGGATAGCAGCAGGGACAGCGGCGGCCCCGAGGAGGCTAAGGAGCGGCCAACAGGACGGAAGGCGGCGCCCAGCGGAGGTTCTGGCGGTGGGTCGGTGCGAATGTGGATCGACGGGGGTTCTCGCGGCAATCCAGGCCCAGCGCGATCGGCGTGGTGGTCGAGGACGCCGAGGGGCGATGTCCTGGAGAGCTCGGCGAGGCGATCGGGGTGGGCACCAACAACGTGGCGGAATACCGGGCGTTGCTGGCCGCTCTGGAGATGCCGCGAACATGGGCGCCACGTAGGTCGAGGTGGCGTCGGACTCCGAACTGCTGGTCAAGCAGATGCGCGGCGAGTACAAGGTCAAGAACGAAGGTCTGAGGCCGCTTCACGCCGAGGCCCGCGAACGCGCGGCGCTTTCCGCAGTTTCCGCGATCCGCCACGTCACAGGGAAGAAAACACCCGGGCCGACGCATTGGTCAACAAGCGCGCTGGACGAACAGCGGAAGGGCTGGTCTATAATCCACCAGCCGCCAGGTGCCTCGGGCGGATGTAGCTCAGTTGGCTAGAGCGTCTGCTTGCCATGCAGAAGGTCGAGGGTTCGAATCCCTTCATCCGCTCCATTTCTGTGCCGTCTCGAGGCGACGTGGCCGAGTGGCTAGGCACGGGTCTGCAAAACCCGCTACACCGGTTCAATTCCGGTCGTCGCCTCCTCATGGAGGCATTTTCTCTGCGCCGGCCCCCACCGACCACTCGGTGGCCGGCGTCCAGCGGCGATCTTCGTCTAGGGCAGCAGCGCCTTGGTCTGTGACAGCACCGGCTCGATGACGGCGATGAACGAGAACCGCTGCATCGCATCCCGGTTTGCAGTGATCACGGCGGCGGTTGATGCGCGCAAGGGCCCGCTGAACGGGCTGAGGAGAAGGATCCCGCGGTCCTGGGCTAGGTAGGGCCCGGCCGCCAGGGCGTCGGGAAACTTGTCTCCCGTAGCAAGCCCCGTGTGGGAGTAGGCCAGGCCCGCCATGTCCTTGCTCCACTCGGCGACGTTCCGGTTGGTGGAGTAGCGATCGCTCCCAGAGAGATTCCCGACTCCCTGCACACTGGCGGGCAGGCCTACGTAGGTGCCTACTTTGAGGGCCCTTGGGATCCTCAAGTTCGTCTAGAGCCTGGACGGCGCTCGCATTAAGTGCGCCGGTCGGCCCGGTCAGCAGGATCGGCCACCTCTGGGCGCAGGCCAGTGGAGAAACGCTTATGGCATCGGGAAACACGTCCCCACGGGTGATGATCGCCGTCGCGTCGCGCAAGCCATCGACCTTGTAGGCCAACGCCGCTGCTACCTGGCGGCTCATGTCGTAGACGCTGGCACCTGTGATAGCGGTCGCGGTGCCGTTAGCACCCAGAGCCGCCTGCACGGCACGCTCGATGGAGCCGGATAGCCCGATGCAGATCACGTAGCGAGGAGCCAGTCGCATGATCTCGTCTCTGACTGCGTTGTTGAGACCCGCCGTGGGCGTGAGCAGCACCGGCCCTCCGTAGGCGGCGGCCAGAGGCGCTCCGCAGAGGGCCTCCTGGAAGGTCTCTCCGGGAGCGAGCACCAGGCCGGAGTCGGCGGGCAACGGCCCCGGGAACATCTCCTGAGAGATCTTGATGGCGGTATCAAAGCGGTCGCTCCCTCGGAGCTGCACGTAGGGGATGGTCGGCTCGGGCACCGTCAGGGGGTGTGCGGTCACGTCCACGTAGTCGCCGAAGTCCGTGGTCCAGTAGGAGCCGTATTGGGAGCTGCTCAAGTAGACAAGGGAGACACCGCAGACCTTGAAGTGCGAGTCCAACATGTTAGCGCGGTGACCGCTGGATGCCTTCCAGGCGGCGAAAACGTCGTCTGCGGTCGGGTGGCCGGCGGCGATGTTCTCGCCCCGGTAGTTGGCGTCAGTATAACCACTGGCTGCCATCCGGTCCCAGGGAGTCGCGTTGTAGGGGAACCAGTCGGAACCTTTGGTGTAGTGATCGAAGAACCTGTATTTGGCCATGTCAGAGTTGTGGCGGTCGCCGGCTTCGGAGAGCGTGTCCGAAACCAGCAGCGCGGGGACACCCTGACTGAGGCGGTAGTCGTTCAGGAGTTGGACGAAAGCGATCTCGTCGGCGCTGTAACTGACAGCGGCCTGAGCTTGACCCAAGCCAAACAGGCTCAACAGTCCGGCAACCAGAAGCGCGATGGTGATCAGTAGGCGGAGAGGTCTCATCATGCGGAAGCCCTCGATTCACTCTCTACCATTGGATATCGGCATGAAGGTCGCCGGGCATGACGACAGATCGGGAGCCTGCAGTCGGTCGATGTTCAGCAATTGCGATCACGGGGACACTATAGCGGCTCTGGCACGGCCGCGACCACCCCAAGAACTTGCCAGTGACCAGACGCGGCTGTATCATGACCGCCCTGATGGGCGCTTAGCTCAGGGGGAGAGCGCTTCCTTGACGCGGAAGAGGCCGTAGGTTCAAATCCTACAGCGCCCACTCGGTGCAGTCCGGCCCATCATTCATCTTTGCGAGGGCCCATGAAGGTCGTTCTTCCTGACGGTACAGACCTCACCGTAGCCGACGGCGCCACTGCGGGCGGCGTGGCTGAAGCCATCGGCGCGCGTCTGGCTAAGGCAGCGGTGGCAGCCAAAGATCGGGCGAGCATACAGTCGATCTGGCCACGTCCGCTCCACGAAGGGGACAGGGTCGCCATTATCACTGCGTCGACGCCCGAAGGTCTCGACGTCATCCGCCATTCCGCAGCCCACGTGCTGGCCGAGGCGGCCACGCGGCTGTTCCCGGGCACCAAGGTCGCCATCGGTCCGGCCATCAAGGACGGTTTCTACTACGACTTCGAGTTCCCGCAGCCCGTGGGTGAGGACGACCTGCCCAGGCTGACGCAGGAGATCCAGCGGCTGGCTCGCCGCAGCCTCGCCTTTCGAGCGTCGTGAGGTGAGCAAGGAAGAGGCGCTGGCGCTGTTCACAGACGAGCCCTACAAGCTGGAGTTGATTCGCGACCTTCCCGACGATGCGACCATCAGCCTCTACCGACAGGGTGGGTTCCTCGACCTGTGCCGGGGGCCGCACGTCCCCGACAGCGGCCGCATCGGCGCCGTGGCACTTCTGTCCGTGGCCGGAGCGTACTGGCGGGGCAAGAGCGACAACACCATGCTCACGCGCATCTACGGCACGGCCTTCCCCACCAAGAAGGAGCTGGACGAGTACCTCGAGCGCATGGAGATGGCGCGGCAGCGCGACCATCGCAAGTTGGGCCGCGAGCTGGGCCTGTTCAGCTTCCACGATGAGGGACCCGGGTTCCCGTTCTTCCATCCCAAGGGCATGCGCGTCATCAACGCGTTGCTCGACTACTGGCGGCGGGAGCACACGGCCGCCGGCTACGAAGAGATCCGCACCCCGATGATGCTGGAGCGCACACTCTGGGAGCGTTCCGGCCACTGGGACAACTACAAAGACAACATGTACTTCACCCGCATCGACGACGTCGACTTCGCCGTGAAGCCCATGAACTGCCCCGGGGGCACGCTGGTCTACAAGAGCGAGCAGCATTCGTATCGCGACTTCCCGATGCGCATCGCCGAGCTGGGGCAGGTGCACCGGCACGAGATGTCGGGGGTGCTGCACGGACTGTTCCGCGTGAGCGTCTTCACCCAGGACGACGCCCACATCTACTGTCTGCCGGAGCAGGTGGAGGACGAGGTGGTCGGGGTCATCGAGTTGGTCCATCGCATGTACAGGACCTTCGGCTTCGAGCGGGTGCACGTGGAGCTGTCCACCCGGCCGGAGAAGTCCATCGGAACCGACGAGATGTGGGAGATGGCGGAGACCAAGCTCTGCCTGCCGCTCTGGAGCAGGCGCACCTTGAGTATGTCCTCAATCCTGGCGACGGTGCGTTCTACGGTCCCAAGATCGACTTCCACATCGAGGACGTCATGGGGCGTACCTGGCAGTGCGCCACCTGCCAGTTGGACTTCGCCATGCCCGAGCGCCTTGACCTCGAGTACGTCGGCGAAGACAACCAGCGACACCGGCCGGTGATGCTACATCGCACGGTGTTCGGCAGCCTCGAACGCTTCCTGGGCATCCTGATCGAGCACTATGGGGGCGCCTTCCCAGGTCTGGCTCGCGCCGGTGCAGGTCGTCGTGGTGCCGGTGGCCGACCGGCACGCTGCGTATGCGGATGAGGTCAAGGCGGCCCTTGAATGCGCCGGCCTGCGGGTGGAGGTCGATCAGCGCACTGAGTCGGTGTCGAAGAAGATCCGAGACGGCGAAGTGACCAAGGTGCCGTTCATGCTGGTGGTGGGAGACCGCGAGGTGGAGCAGCGTTCGGTGACGGTGCGCTCCCGCGGCAGCAAGGAGACACAGCCGCTTCGCTCTGACCGAGGCCGTCAGCCAACATCGCCGCAGCACTGCAGCCCGCCCACCGTTGCCCCTTGCGCTTGAGCAAGGGCGCATATTCGGCTATACTGCCGACTTGCATAAAGAGGAAGCCACCCTTCCCACCTCGTGCCTTGTTGGCGCTGAGGTCAATCCATAGAGAGTCAGCGGTCCGGCCTGGTGCCGGGCCGCTGCATTGGGGAGCGGTGGTTGCGCCGCTTTTTTGCGTGTCTAGGAATGGTCTCTAACCGGTAGCGCCGGGGGAGGTGCAGAGGCAACATAGCCGACATCGTTCGCATCAACGAGAAGATCCGCGCAGAATCGGTCCGGCTTATCGGGCCGGAACGGAGAGCAGGTCGGGATCGTGAGCGTGCCGCGAGGCGTTGGAGTACGCCGACCGGCTCAACCTCGACCTGGTCGAGGTAGCTCCCATGGCCGCCCGCCTGTCTGCAAGGTGATGGATTACGGCAAGTACAGGTACGAGCAAGAGCAGAAGGCCAAGGAAGCGCGCAAGCGGCAGACGACGATCAGCATCAAGGAGATCAAGCTGCGGCCCGAAGATCGATGACCACGACTTCGACACGAAAAAGGGTCATGTCGAGCGCTTTCTCAAGAAGGGGGACAAGGTCAAGCTCACGATCATGTTCCGCGGCAGGGAGTTGGTGCATCCGCATCTAGGCGAGAGATTGCTTAGGCGGATGGCACAAGATCTGGCCGAGATAGGCGACGTCGAGTCGGAGCCTAACTTGGACGGTCGGAACATGGTGATGATGCTGGCGCCGAAGCGTAGTTGAGCAGGCGCTTGGCGTAGCGCTCGACCCGGCGGGGCCTGATCGACGGCGGGTCCTTTGGGTCAAAGATGGTTTGCATGTTAGTGAAGGGATTAACTATGGCCAAGAACAAGACGCACAAGGGGACCAAGAAGCGCATCCGGGTCACCGCCACGGGGAAGCTCGTGCGGAGGCTCGCTTTCGGCAGCCATCTCCTGACCAAGAAGTCGGCCAATCGCAAGCGCAAGCTGCGCAAGAACGCCTCTATCGACAAGCGAGACACCAACCGGCTACGCGACCTGCTGGGCCGCTAGGAGGACCGAGCAATGCCCAGAGTCAAAAGAAGCGTAAGTGCGCAGAAGAAGCGGCGCAAGACCTTGGAACAGGCCAAGGGTTACTGGGGGCTCAAGAAGTCCTCTTACCGCCAGGCCAAAGAGCAGCTCATCAAGTCCGGCACCTACTCCTACCGCGACCGCCGTGCCCGCAAGCGTGAGTTCCGCCGCCTGTGGATCCAGCGGATCAACGCGGGAGCTCGCGAGCAGGGCCTGAGCTACAACCAGCTCATCCATGGGTTGAAACAAGCGCAGATCGAGGTCGACCGCAAGATGTTGGCCGATCTGGCGGTTCGGGAGCCCGAGGTTTTCGCCCAGCTAGCCACTCGTGCCAAGGAGGCTCTGGCAGCGAGCTAGTCTCGCTTCCACCGCCGCCACGCTGGGAGGTATCTGTGATCCGCGACATTGCCGGACGGCAGAACCACAGCGTCAAACTGGCGCACAAGCTGCAGAAGAAGAAGCACCGGCGCGAACGCGGGCTGCTGGTGTGCGAGGGAATGGATCTCTTGGTCGCGGCCTTCGCTGCAAGGGCCGACATACGTGATGTGCTGGTTCGAAGCGATCTCTTCGTTGGTTTGCCGGCGGAGTTACGGAAACGAGCCGCGGCTGAGGGGGAGGGGCCAGGCGTCATAGACATCGGCGTTTGCGACCAGGAGACCCTCGACTACACGAGCTCGCTGGGCGGCGCAGCTGATGTGATCTTCACCTGTGCGCAACCCCAGTGGAGTCTGGCCGGTGTAGAACTCAGCGGCCGGGTGGCTCTCTACCTTGACGGGTTGGGGGATCCGGGGAATGTGGGCACTTTGGTGCGGAGTGCGGTCGCCTTTGGCGTGGCGGGCATCATCTGCTCGCCGGGCACCGCCGATCCGTATGGTCCAAAGGCCATGAGGGCCGGCATGGGAGCGCAGTTCTCGCTGCCGGTGGTCGTAGAAGTGGCCCCCGGCGACCTTGTGGCTAGGCTTGCGTCTTTGGCCGAGCGGGGTGTGAAGGCGCCGGAGATCCTGGTGGCCGACCCGCATGAGGGAGAAGACGTAAGGGAGGTCCGAGCACCAGAAGGAGCCGTGTTGGTCCTGGGGGAAGAGCGCAGTGGGCCGGGGCCTGCCTGGGGTGGGAGGCGCCGGGTGTGCATACCTCAGGCCGAGTTCGACTCTCTCAATGTCGCAATGGCCGGCACCGTTCTGGCCTATGAGATGTGGCGCAAAGGCCGGGGCGAGGCAGTGGCAAATGCCCAAAGCGTCCGATAGGATTGACTTCTTGGAGGGAGGAACCATTCCACAGAACGATCCCATTCTCGCAGAGGTGTCCAGGGCCGACCTTAGGAGCGTCTATACAGGCGGTCTGGCGGCCGTGGCCGGCGCGGCCGACTTGACGGCGCTCGAGGCGGTGCGGGTCCGCTTTCTGGGCCGCAAGGCCGAACTCGTGCTGCTGCTGCGGTCCATCGCGGAACTGCCCCCGGAGGAGCGCCGCGAAGTGGGCAAGATGGGCAACCTCATCCGCACCACCCTCGAGGAAGCTGTGGAAGGCAGGCGCCTCGAGTTGGAGACCCAAGACCTCGTAGTCGGCCTGGGCAAGGACCAGGTGGACGTCACTCTGCCCGGCCGTCGGTCGCCTCTGGGACATCTGCATCTAGTTACCCAGACCCAGCGCGAGATCGAGGACATCTTCATCGGGATGGGCTACGAGGTAGTCACGGGCCCGGAGATCGAGACGGAGTACTACAACTTCGTGGCGCTCAACACTCCGGCGGACCATCCCGCCCGGTCGCTGCACGACACGTTCTTCGTGAGCGGGGACGTGCTACTTCGCACGCAGACATCCCCGGTACAGGTCCGGACGATGGAGCAGCAGCGGCCTCCCGTGTACGTGATCGCTCCCGGCAAGACCTACCGGCGCGATAGTGATGCCACCCACACCCCCATGTTCCACCAGGTCGAGGGCCTTGTTGTCGACGAGGGCATAACTCTTGCCGACCTCAAGGGCACTCTGGAGACCTTCGCGCGGGCGATGTTCGGGGCCGACCGTCGAGTCAGGCTTCGTCCTCACTTCTTCCCCTTCACCGAGCCCTCGGTGGAGGTGGACGTGTCGTGCATGCTGTGCGATGGGGCCGGGTGCCGGCTGTGTAGGAAGAGCGGCTGGCTGGAGATCCTGGGGGCCGGGATGGTCGATCCAAACGTGTTCGGATTCGTCGGCTATGACCCTGAGGTCTACACCGGTTTCGCCTTCGGCATGGGGATCGAAAGAGTCGCGATGCTCAAGCACGGCGTCACCGATCTGCGTCTGTTCTTCGAAAACGACCTGCGCTTCACGCGCCAATTCTGAATTGCTAGTGGAGACCGCATGAAAGCGCCCTTGTCCTGGCTACGAGAGTACGTGCCCATCGAGATATCCGTTGATGAGTTAGCCTCGCGCCTAGCCCTCACCGGCACCGAAGTCGAGCGGGTGGCTGGGGTCGGCATCTCGGACGAAGGCGACAATCTGAGCCATTTTGTGGTGGGCAAGGTGCTCGAATGCGGGCGTCATCCCGACGCAGACAAACTGTCCGTCTGCGTGGTGGACGTGGGGGACGGACAGCCGCGCACCATCGTCTGCGGAGCGCCCAACGTGGCCGCCGGCCAGACGGTAGCGGTGGTCCTTCCAGGTGGAATGTTCCCGAGCGGGCTGATCATCAAGGACGCCAAGCTTCGGGGCGTGCTGTCATCGGGGATGATCATGTCGGAGGCCGAGCTGGGGCTGGCGGCTAAGAGCGCGGGCACCATGGAACTGCCTGAGTCATGGCGCGCCGGAGAGCTGCTCTCGCGGTACTTCGCCATCAGCGACCAGGTGCTGGAGGTGGAGGTCACTCCCAACCGACCCGACTGCCTCTCGATCAGAGGCCTGGCCAGGGAGATCGCTGCCGTCACCGGAGCACCTTTCTCCGAGCAGACCGACCTGTCCTACCCTTCGGGCGAGCGGCTGGTAGAAGAGGACATCAGCATCGAGGTCCTCGACCCCGATCTCTGTCCGCGATATGCGGGACGGGTCATCCGCGGCCTCAAGATCACGGAGTCTCCGCTTTGGCTCAAGGCTCGTCTTTGCCACGTGGGGATGCGTCCCATCAGCAATGTGGTAGACGTCACGAATTACGTGCAATGGGCGTTGGGGCAGCCGCTTCATGCATTCGATCTGCATACGATTCGAGGGGCACGGATCATCGTGCGCCGGGCATACCCGGGAGAGAGACTGGTCACGCTGGACGACGAAGAGCGGGTGCTCACCGATGAGATGCTGGTCATAGCCGACGCCGAGCGGGCGTCGGTGGTGGCCGGGATCATGGGCGGTCTCGACAGCGAGATCACTTCTTCCACCAGCGATATTCTTTTGGAGGGGGCCAACTTCTTCGGTCCGTCTATCATGCGCACTTCCTCCGCTTTGGCGCTCCGCTCCGAAGCCTCGACGCGCTACGAGAAGGGACTGGACCCCGAGGCCATCACGCCGGCGTTGGACATGGCCTGCAGGATGTTCGTGGAGTTGTGTGGCGGCACGGTGTCGGTGGGCACGGCGGACGTGCGCGTCCCGGCCCGTGCGCAAATCACCTTGAAGCTTCGGGGCGAGCGGGTGCGCCAGATTCTGGGCAAACCCGTGGACAGCGCCGAAGCGTCCGCCATCCTCACCAGCCTGGGATGTTCTGTAGCCGTTGAAGGCGCGGATCTTCAGGTGACCGTACCCAGCTACCGGGCCGATCTCGAGCGCGAGATAGATCTCATCGAAGAGGTGGCCCGCGTGCACGGCCTCTACCAGATCCCTTCCTCAGTCCCCGGACGCCGGATGGGCCGTGGCGGTCTGAACGCCGAGCAGAAGCGGACCCGGGAGATAGAGGATCTGCTGGTCGGCGCGGGACTGTCGCAAGCCATCAGCTACAGCTTTGGCGACGACAAATGGCCCGACCGCCTACGACTTGCCCCGGGCGACGTCCGACGTCAAGGGGTGATTCTGGCTAACCCCTTGAGCGGGGACCAGTCGGTCATGCGGACCATGTTGCTGCCTGGTCTACTCTCTACGGCGCAGCGCAACGTCTCGGTGCGAGAGGACAGAGTCCCGGTGTTCGAATTGGGCCGGGTGTTCATTCCGTCGGAACACACAGATTCTCAGTTGCCTCGCGAGGAGGCCCATGTTGGCATCCTGGTGGCCGGAGAGTGGGAGGGAGACTCCTGGAACCGTTCGGACACCAGAGTGGACTACTTCCTAGTGAAGGGCCTAGTCGAGAGGTTGGCGGCTGCCATGCACGCGCCCCTCTCCTACGGCAGGACCGAACAACCCTTCCTCCATCCCGGCAAGAGCGCCGTGGTCCGCGATGCCCAGCAGACAGAGATCGGCTGGCTTGGGGAAGTGCACCCGTTGGTGGCCCAGGCGTATGACCTGCGCGGCCCTGCGGTGGCTGCCGAACTGGACATCTGCCGTCTGCTGGGTGCTTCTCAGGAGGTGGTGACGTTCCGCGATCTTCTGGCCTATCCGGTCGTCGAGCAAGACCTAGCCCTCGTGGTGCCATCTGACATACCCGCGGCGGCCTTGGTCGATAGTCTTCGCCGGGCGGGCGGCGACTTGCTCGAGACTGTAACGGTGTTCGACCTGTACGAAGGCGCCCAGGTAGAGCCCGGGAAGAAGAGCCTGGCGCTGCGCCTGAGCTTCCGCGCATCAGACCGCACACTCAGCGAAGCCGAAGTCAACCGGCTGCGTGAACGCATGATCCGCAAGGTCGCCACCGACGTGGGGGCGGAACTCCGAACCTAGAGATAGCGGCTGACACCGGGCCGCGCCTCCAGATTGCTCTTGCATGAGCTTGCAGCCATATGTATAGTGAGACTGCAGCCGGTTGCTGTCTCCATGATGGCGAGGCCTGACGGCTGCCTACTCAACGGACGAAAGGCGCAAGCGTGATCACGGCAAGCATCGTCGGAGCGACCGGATACACCGGAGCTATCCTGACCGACATCCTGGCGGAGCATCCTGAGGTGACCCTGCAGGCACTGACCAGCAAGTCGTACGTGGGGCAAAGGGTAGCCGATGTGTTTCCGAGGCTGCGGGTCGCGGGGCGATACGTAGAGTACGCGCCACGGGCCGTTGCCGGATCCGATGTGGTGTTCGTGTGTTATCCCCACGCCGAGGCCCACGCTGTGGTAGCCGGACTTCTGGAGGCGGGGCACCGCGTGGTGGACCTCAGTGCCGACTTCCGTCTGAAGGACCCGGCGGCCTACCCGTCTTGGTACGGATTCGAGCATCCACGTCCAGACCTTCTCGCCGAGGCGGTATTCGGTCTGCCTGAGGTATACGGGAAGGAGATAGCGTCCGCGCGGTTGGTGGCAAATCCTGGCTGCTATCCCACGGCGATGTTGCTGAGCCTTCTTCCGGCGGCCGGCGACATCGAGGGCGCCGTGATCGTCGACTCAAAATCAGGGGTGTCGGGCGCAGGTCGGACCCCAAGTGAAAAGACGCACTTCTGCTCGGTCGCCGGCAATTTCCGTGCGTACAGTGAGGTCGGGCACCGGCACACGCCTGAGATGACCCAGGAGTTGAGTATTGCCGCCGACAAGGCCGTCGCGGTGTCGTTCACCCCTCATCTGCTGCCTGTGGACCGGGGCATACTTAGCACGGCCTACTTCCGGCCAGCCGGCGGACTGCGCGGCAACTCCTTCTGGTTGGAGAAGTACCGCGCCTACTACGGGCAAGCCACGTTCGTAGAAGTGTGCGAGCATGCGCCCGGCCTGTCTGAGGTGGTGGGCACCAACTTCTGTCGCATCACTGTGAGAGAGGACCCAGCCGCTGGTTGGGTCAAAGTCTTCTCGGTCATTGACAACCTAGTGAAGGGAGCGTCGGGTCAGGCAGTGCAGAACATGAACTGCATGTTCGGGTTAACCGAGGACGCTGGTCTGCGGAGAAGAGTATGACCAACTGTACGCCAGCGACTACTTTGGGCGGAGGGCCGGAGCACCCGGTGGTGGTCAGCCCGCTAGACTCGCGGTTTGTGAAGTTTCCGCAGGGCTCTACGCTCGTCGAACCGCAGCAGGTATCTCCTGGAGCTACCTATCCGGCTGGCTTTCTGGCGGGCGGCACGGTGGCGGGGCTCAAGGCGAGCGGGCGCCTCGACATGGGCGTGGTGGCGGTGGCGCCGGAATGGCGACTCCAGACAACCTCGGCGGCGGTATTCACAACCAACGCATTCGCGGCTGCCCCCGTCGTCCTCAATCGCACTGAGTGTGATCTACAGCATCTCGTGGCCGTGGGTATGAAGAGCGGCAACGCCAACGCCTGCACGGGCGCGGCGGGCATGGCGGTCGCCCGGGCTATGCAAGAGACCTGCGCTGAAACGCTCGGGGTACCACGCGCTCGGGTCGCCGTAGGCTCCACCGGCATCATCGGCGTGCAGGTGGACGCTTCCATGGTGGCGGCAGGCATGAAGAAGGCGTCCCTGGCTATCAAGCCTGATGGAGGGCCCGAGTTCAACCTGAGCATCATGACCACCGATCGCTTCCCCAAGGCCTGCGCACTTTCCGTGGAGACAGTGGACGGCACTGTGCGCCTCGGCGCGTGCGCCAAGGGCGCCGGCATGATCGCCCCGGCCATGGCTACCATGCTCTGCGTGGTCACCACCGACGCGTCACTGACCGGCGAACAGTGCCAGACGCTCCTCTCCCAGGCCGTGGGTAAGTCGTTCAATCGCATCACGGTCGATGGGGAGATGAGCACGAACGACTCCGTGATCTTCCTGGCCAACGGCGCCTCGGAGGTGCGTCCCGGTGAGGCCGCCCTCGCTGAGATCGGCGCGGCGCTCAGCGCTTTGCTGCGGCGCCTGGCTCTGATGATGGTGGCAGACGGCGAGGGCGCCACGAAGATCATGCGACTTACGGTGGAGGGTGCCGGTACCGTGGACACCGCGGAGCGCGTCGCCCGCGCGATCGCCGGATCACCGCTGGTCAAGACGGCAATGCATGGCGGCGATCCCAACTGGGGTCGCATAATCAGTTCCGCGGGGGCGGCTATGGCAGGACGCTCGCTGCCGGCAGCCGTGCTGCGCCTGTGCGGAGTCACCGTCTTCAGCGATGGCTCGGCCTGTGTCGTGTGCGACGAGGACAAAGAGCGGATGGCGACGGCTATGAAGTTGCCCGAGATAGACATCGAGCTGGACCTGGGTCTCGAGAACGCGAGTGCCGAACTGTTCTTTGCCGACCTGGGCCACGAGTACATCACGATCAACGCCGAGTATCACACCTAGGATGGTGAAGAAGGTCATGCGCGAGGTCTATCACAAGCGAGTGCAGACACTGCTTGAGTCGCTCCCCTACATCCGCATGTTCAGCGGAAGCACGATGGTCATCAAGTACGGGGGGGCGGCTATGAGTTCAGCCGACCTCAAGGACGAGTTTGCCACCGACATCACCCTGCTTCGCTATGTGGGCATCAAGCCGATCATCGTCCATGGAGGCGGAAAGGAGATCAGCTCGTATATGGAGCGCCTCCAACTGCCCGTCAAGTTCGTGGATGGACTGCGGGTCACCGACGCGGCTACCATGGAGGTGGCCAAGATGGTGTTGGTGGGCAAAGTAAACAAAGAGATCGTCGCCCTCATCAACAGCAAGGGGGCCGCGGCGGTGGGCCTCTGCGGCGATGATGGTGGGCTGCTCAAAGCTCAGCCCCTCATAAAGCACGACCGCAACGGCAACGTTCTCGACCTCGGGCTGGTGGGGGAAGTCACGGGAGTCAACGTCGGTCTGCTCACTCTTCTGGAAGCCGACTACGTTCCGGTGGTCGCGTCGGTGGGAGTCGGCCCGGGAGGGGAGAGCTACAACATAAACGCCGACACGGTGGCCGGAGCGTTGGCCGCGGCGCTGAAGGCCGAGAAGGTGGTGTTTCTCACCGACGTCGGAGGCCTGCTGGACAACGTCGAAGACGAGTCAAGCACGCTGTCTGAATGCACGGCCGAAGATGTGGCGGCATTCGTGCAAAGCGGCAAGGTGTCGGAGGGGATGATCCCCAAGCTTGAGGCCGTGTTGACGAGTCTTCGGGCGGGGGTGCGGGCTGCGCACATAATCGATGGACGCATAGCCCATTCGGTACTACTGGAGATCTTGACCGATGATGCCGGACTGGGAACGAAGGTAGTCCCCGACACTTTGGGCTCTGAGACCTAGGAGGAAGAGAATGGCCGTCAGACATTTTCTTGCGGTCCCCGATCTGAGCAAGGCAGAATGGGAAGAGGTGCTAGCGCAGGCAGCCGCCTGGAAGCGCGCTCCTCTCGCCTCAGTGCTTGCCGGCAAGACGGTGGCCCTCATCTTCGGCAAGCCGTCCACACGCACTCGCGTCTCGTTCAGCGTCGGTATACACCAGATGGGAGGCATGCCCCTCTATCTGCCGGAGCAGGATCTGCAGATGCGCAAGTCGGAGAGCATAGAAGACACGGCCCGCGTGCTGTCCCGCTACGTAGACGCCATCGTGATCCGCACTTTCGCCCAGAAGGACGTGGAAGAACTGGCCGCGGCGGCCACGGTGCCGGTCATCAACGCCCTCACCGACGAAGATCATCCCTGCCAGGCGCTTACCGACATCTTCACGTTCAAGGAAAGGTTTTCGGATTTCGCCGGCCGCAAGATCACCTATTTGGGTGATGGCAACAATGTGGCCGCGTCGCTGGCCGACGCGGGAGCGCTCTCTGCGATAGACGTCTGTCTGAGCGTTCCGGAGGGGTTCGATATCCCCCAGGACAGGCTGGAGCGGGCGGCCGCGCTCGCGGCGGAGAACGGAGCGAGGGTCTGGGTCGAGCGCGATCCGGAGGCCGCTGTGGCAGGTGCCTCGGCGCTCTATACGGATGTCTGGGTCAGCATGGGCCAACAGACCGACTCATACAAGATGCAGGCCATGCGCTCGTATCAGCTCACCATGCAGCTTCTGTTCAAAGCCCGCCCCGAGGCCATCGTCATGCACTGCCTCCCGGCCCACCGGGGTGAGGAGATCACCGACGACGCGATGGACGGGGCGTGGTCGGTCGTGTTCGACCAGGCGGAGAACAGGCTGCATGCACAGAAGGCCCTTATGGCCTTCCTCATGGGATCGGGCCTTCGGTGAACAAGAGGCAGCGTCAACAGCTGCTGCGGCGCATGCTACGGGAGCGGTCGGTCGCGAACCAGCAGGAACTTGTGGCGGCGCTGGCAGCGGCTGGGTGCGCCGTCACGCAGGCCACTGTAAGTCGCGATCTGAGAGAGCTGGGGCTGCAGAAGGGCAGGGATCGAGCCGGGCGCGTCCGGTACGCCTACATAGCCACCGTGGAGGAGCGCCCCGATCCGCAGGCGGCCTGCGGTCGGATGCTCAGGGATTTCGGCCGGGGGATAGAGGTGGCTCAGAACCTGTTGGTGCTGCGCTGCGACCCCGGCGCTGCGCCCGGAATGGGGCGGGTCATCGACGAACTCGACAACGAGATGATCATCGGCTGCGTCGCTGGGGACGACACAGTGCTTCTGGTAACTAAAGAACTGCGGTCGGCTGAAGCCGTCTGCTCCTATCTGAGAGAACTTGGAGGATGACCCACATGACCAAAGAGAAGTGTGTGCTGGCCTATTCGGGCGGCCTGGACACCTCGGCCCTTGTGCCGTACATGAAAGAGAAGTACGGCTACGACATCATCGCGGCTCTCGTAGACGTGGGCCGCATGAAGGACGTCGAGATGCTGCGGCAGCGGGCTCTGACAGCTGGAGCCGTCGAAGCCGTCGTCCTCGATGCCAAGAAGGAGTTCCTCGAAGACTTTGCCTTCCAGGCCCTCAAGGCGAATGCGCTCTACGAGGGCAAGTACCCGTTGCACTCCGCGCTGTCGCGGCCGCTCATCGCCAAGAAGATGGTCGAAGTGGCCAAGGAGTACGGAGCCAAGGTGGTGGCACACGGATGCACCGCTAAAGGCAACGACCAGGTGCGTCTTGACGTGGGTGTGCGCTGCCTGGACCCCACCATCACCGTGCTGGGCCCGGCGCGGGAATGGAACATGACTCGCCCGGAGCTTCTGGACTATCTCCACGCGCGGGGCATAGACCTGCCTCTCACCAAGAAGAACCCCTACTCCATCGACGAGAACCTCTGGGGCCGGGCCATCGAATGCGGGGAGTTGGAAGACCCCTGGGCGGCTGCCCCCTCAGGCGCCTATGCCTTCACGGTCGACCCTGCCGATGCGCCAGACCAGCCCATGGAAGTGGCTGTGGGGATCGAGAAGGGCATCCCTGTGTCGCTCGACGGCGAGGCCTTGGGACCGGTGGAGCTCGTGGAGAGACTTGACGCCCTTGCGGGCTCTCACGGCTTTGGCAGGGTGGACATGGTGGAGAACCGCCTGGTAGGCATCAAGAGCCGCGAGGTCTACGAGGTGCCCGGCTCGCTCTCCCTCATCATGGCCCACCGGGAGGTCGAGGATCTCACTCTCACCAGGGAGTTGCAGCACTTTAAGACCATGATCGATCAGCGGCTCACCGAGCTCATATACGACGGCTTGTGGTTCAGCCCGTTGGCTGAGGCGCTGCGGGCCTTCATCGACGAGAGTCAGAAGTACGTCACCGGTGAAGTACGGCTTCAGTACTTCAAGGGCTCGTGCCGGGCCGTTGGAAGGCGGTCCCCGAACTCGCTATATGTTAGCAATCTGGCCACATACGGCTCGGGCGACACGTTCACCCATTCTTCAGCGGTGGGATTCATCCATCTTTGGGGACTGCCGCTCGAGGTGTGGGCGCGCAAGCGTGAGGGCTTGCTGTGAGCCAAGCGGACGGCGGAACCGTAGGCACCGGCAAGATGTGGGGGGGGCGGTTCTCCGCCGACCCCGCTCCCTTGTTCGAGCGGCTGCATGCCTCCATACCGTTCGATCACGTTCTTGCGCCCTTCGACATCCAGGGCTCGGAGGCGCACGTGCGCATGCTGGCCGGCATCGGGGTGCTCGCCGCTGAAGAAGCCGACCAGATCTTGACAGGCTTGCAGCGGATTCTCGAGGAGGTCGAAGAGGGCCGGTTCGGCTGGACCCTGGCCGACGAGGACATCCACATGGCCATCGAGCGACGCCTTACCGAGCTGATCGGGCCCGTCGGTGGGAAGATGCATACCGGCCGCAGCCGCAACGATCAGGTGATCCTCGATCTGCACCTGTATCTGCGCAACGCCGTTCGAGGCCACCAGGATGCCCTGTGGAAGCTGATGGCGGCGCTGTACGAGCAGGCGGATCGCGGCAAGGCTGTGATCATGCCTGGTTACACCCACCTGCAGAGAGCACAGCCGGTGCTGCTGGCTCACCATCTTCTGGCCTACTTCTTCGCCCTGGAACGAGATCAGCTGCGCTTCGCAGACTGGTCGAAACGACTGGCCATGCCGTTGGGCGCGGGGGCTTTGGCTGGGGTCAACTATCCGTTGGACCGCGAAGGCGTGGCCGCCCAACTCGGGTTCACCCGTGTGGCGCCCAACGCCATGGACGCGGTGGCGGCGCGCGACATGGCCTTCGACTACTTGGCGATCGCAGCCAACTGTGCGCTCACCGTGTCGCGCCTGGCATCTGAGATAGTTCTCTGGACCACCGCGGAGTTCGGCCTGGCCGCGCTCCCCGACTCCTGGACCTCAGGTTCCAGCATCATGCCGCAGAAGCGCAATCCCGACGGCGCCGAGTTGGTGCGAGCCAAGTCGGCTGGGTTCCTGGCCCGCCTCCAAGGGCTGGGTGCAGTGCTGAAGGGACTCCCTCTTGCCTACAACAGCGATCTGCAAGAGGACAAACTCTATGTCTTCGCGACCAAGGAGGAGTTGGACCTCTGCCTGGAGGCCATGGCAGCTATGGTCGAGACTCTCACCTTCAACGCGGAGCGGGCCCGGCAGGCGGCCGAGGGCGGGTACGCTCAGGCTACCGACGTAGCCGACTACCTTGTCGGCAAAGGACTGCCTTTCAGGGACGCTCATCGAGTAGCTGGGGGGCTGGTGGCTTTGCTGGCCGCGCAGGGCCGGCCCATGGCGGAAGCTACCAGCGCCGAACTCCAAGAGCTCAGCCCGCTGTTCTCCGACGACTACTACGCCGTGGTAGACATCGAGCGCGTGATCGCCGCCAAAGTGTCCCCGGGCGGCACCGCTCCGCAGCGAGTCGCCGAGCAACTGGCCCTGGCGAAGAGCGTTCTCGAGGGCCTTCGGAACTCAGCCTGCAAAGGCGTGAGAGCGTTGCTTCTGGGCCCGGCGTTTCGCTCCCCACCTGGCTGCTAACATGACCTCATGAGTCACGTTGCCGAGCTTGAGCCTTCTCGCGTTTGTCCGCCCACGGGCGCGATGTTGGAACCCGAGTTCTTCGCGCGCCCTTCGGATGTGGTGGCGGAGGCCCTAGTAGGCAAGGTGCTGTGGCGGGCCGGCGTCGGCGGAGGACGGCTGACCGAGGTAGAAGCGTACCTTCCGGAGGGCGATCCCGCCTGTCACGCAGCCCGCGGGCGTACCAGGCGCAACGCGTCTATGTTCGGCCCGGCCGGGAGCATCTATGTGTTTCTGAGCTATGGCGTGCACTGGCTGCTGAACATCGTGTGCGACCGCGAGGGGATAGGGTCGGCCGTTCTCATACGGGCCTTCGAGCCGATGAGCGGGCCGTGCTGTCCGCTGCCGGTGGGTCCTGGGCGGGCCGCCCGGGCGCTGGAGATCGACGCCGGGTTGAACGGACGGCATTTGGGCGCGTCGTCGGGCCTGGCCGTGATCGACGACGGCACGCGGCCTGACGTGGCAATATCCGTTCGCATCGGGATATCACAGGGGAGCCTGCTGCCCCTGAGGTTCTCTTCAGCAGGAAGCAATTTTGTGAGCGACAGTGGGCGACGGACAAGAGAGGACCGGACATGAAGTTGCGGACGATGTATGAGCTGGCCTACCAGGCTGGCATGGCTGCCGACCCGCGCGGATCTGAGGGTGTGGGACGCGTTCTGGACCGGGCCCGCAAGGAGTTTGCCGACCTACCTGAGCGCAGTAGGTGGGAGTTCGACCAGGAGGCCCTTGCCAATCCCTACGCGGACACCCGGGTCTTGTTGGGTGACCCGGAGCAGGAGATCTCCAAGATCCTGGTTGGAATAGACCTTGAGGTGGGCGAGGTCTTGCTGGCCGACCGACTACGCACCAAGGGCACTCAGATCGACCTGCTTCTGGCGCATCACCCCGAAGGCCGGGCGCTGGCGCGCCTGGAAGAGGTAATGGGCCTTCAGGCCGACGTGTGGCGCAACTTCGGAGTGTCGGTGGGCTATGGCGACTCGGTCATGAGCGAGCGGATGGCCGAGATCATGCGGGCTCTGCACCCCCGCAACAACGAACGCACGCTGGATGCGGCCCGGCTGCTGGGTCTTGCGTTCATGTGCTGCCACACTCCCGCCGACAACAACGTCAACCGCTTCGTTCAGGCGCGCTGCGACGAAATGGGCACCGATAGCACCGTCGATGAACTCCTCGACATGCTGAAGAGCATCCCAGAATACAAGCACGCCGTCCTTCAAGGGATGGGCCCGGTGGTGTTCCAGGGAGATGGCAGCCGCCGTACAGGCAGGATCATGGTCGATATGACGGGTGGCACGTCTGGCCCTGTCGAGTCGCTCACCAAGCTGGCGGCGGCGGGAGTCGGCACCATAGTAGGTATGCATATGGGCGAGGAGCACCGCAAGAAGGCCAAGTCCGAGCATCTCAACGTGGTCATTGCCGGCCACATCTCCTCGGATTCACTGGGCATGAACTTGGTCATCGACCAGTTCGAACGCGAAGGCGTCGATGTCATCGGGTGCTCGGGGTTCACGAGGGTCAGCCGGGCCTAGGAGCCCACATGGGACCCATGATATGCTGCCGTGCGGGAGGTGGCCGATGGAGGGGCGACAGGTGCCTGAGGACATTCCGTCCGAGGTGAGAGAAGAGTACGAAGAGTTGCTGCTTGGCAGCGTCGACGTGTTGCCGGAGCAGGAACTTCTGCGCCAGCTGGTCAGGTCGCGGGCCGAGGAAAGGCCGCTACGGGTCAAGCTTGGTGTGGACCCCACGGCGCCGGACATCCATTTCGGCCACACGGTCGTCCTGCGCAAACTTGCCCAATTCCAGCGCTTCGGGCACACCGCCGTGCTCATCATCGGTGACTACACCGCCAAGGTGGGCGATCCTTCCGGGCGGTCCAAAATGAGGCCCCGCCTCTCTGACGAGCAGATCAGCGCCAATGCAGCTACCTACGTAGAGCAGGCAGCCAAGGTGCTGGACATGGACAAGGTGGAACTCACACGCAATGGCGATTGGCTGGGACCACTGCGCATGGACGAGGTCCTCCGCCTGACTGCTACGGTCACGGTGGCGCGGATGCTGGAACGCGACGACTTCTCCCGGAGGTATCAGGCCAATGAACCGGTCTCGATGCTGGAATTCATGTACCCCCTGCTTCAGGGCTACGACAGCGTGGCTGTGCGGGCCGACGTCGAGCTGGGGGGGACCGATCAGAAGTTCAACCTGCTCATGGGCCGGGCCATCATGGAGTCATACGGCCTGACTCCGCAGAGCATTCTGACCGTCCCACTTCTGGTGGGCCTCGATGGCGAGCAGAAGATGTCCAAATCCTCTGGAAACTACGTGGGGGTCCATGACGCTCCGGAGGACATGTTCGGCAAGATCATGTCAATCCCGGATTCGCTGATGGTGATGTATTGGAGTCTTCTCACCGGGGCTTCCAGGCGTGAGGTGGAGTCCATAGAGCGGCGCTTGGAATCGGGCGAGTACCATCCAGCGGAGGCCAAACGTGATCTGGCGGATAGGCTGGTCACCCTTTATCACTCCCGTGAGTCAGCCGAAGACGCGCGTGCACACTTTGACCGGGTGTTCCGTGAGAAGGAGCGGCCGGCCGAGATAGCCGAAGCCCTAGTGCCAGACGAGGTGGTTCAAAACGGCTTGGTCTGGCTTCCTCGATTGTTGACCGCGCTTGGTCTGGCGTCCTCCAACGGCGAGGCCCGGCGACTGATCGAACAGGGTGGCGTCAAGCTGAACGACGAGACCGTTCAAGATCCCTCCGTCGAGTTGGAGCCGAGCGCCCTTCGGGGAGCCGTGGTCCAGGTGGGCAAGCGGAAATTCGTGCGGATCGTGTAGAGCGAGGGGACAGTGGTGACGGAACCCTCGTGAGCCGCTTCTTCCATATGGGGGGGCAGGAGGCGCCCGGCGGCGGCGACCGTGACGACTCAGGATCCCCTGCCCCACCTGGCCGCTCGTTCGGGCTGGTCGCCCTCAAGTGGGGTCCCTGGGCGGCGGTCATCCTGGCCATGCTCTGCTACGCGGTGTTCTACGGCATCTTGTCCTGCGCGAAGTACCGGGCGTATCTGGCTCCGGGTTTCGACATCGGCATCTACGACCAGGGGCTCTGGCTCCTCAGCCGGTTCAAAGAGCCGTTTGTGACCGTGCTTGGCCTCAACATCTTCGGGGACCACTCGACGTGGATCCTGGTGTTGCTTGTCCCTTTGTACTGGATCGCTCCCGATCCCCAGACGCTGCTGGTGGTGCAGACGCTGGCTCTCGCGCTTGGCGCGATCCCGGTTTTTCTGCTAGGGCGCATGGTCCTTCGCAACCGCTGGCTGGGCCTGATACCGGTGGCCGCCTATCTATTGATGCCGGCGCTGGGCTGGCTCAACTTGGAGAACTTCCACCCCGATAGCCTCGAGGTGCCTCTCCTGCTGTTTGCCTTGTACTTCGTGGTGCGCAGTCGCTGGCGTGCCTATCTAGTGATGGTGATCTTGCTGTTGCTGGTCAAGGAGGATGTGTCATTGGTCCTCATCCCTCTGGGAATATATGTAGCGCTGAGCCGCAATCGTAGGATGGGTATGCTGACGGTCGAGATGGCCGCCGCGTGGTTCTGCCTGATGATGTTCGTTGTGCAGCCGGCCCTGAGCGGCACCGGGGCGGGCAACCTCGACTCCTGGCGAATCCCCTTCGGGGGATGGGGCGGGCTGATCGCCACAGGTATCAAGAGCCCGTGGACGGTCGGCGCGTATATGTTGACGGAGGACAAGCTGAGGTATCTCTTTCAGCTCTTGACTCCCGTCCTTTTTCTACCGCTGCTGACCTGGCGCACGTTGGTCGTTGTTCCCATATTGTTCTTCAACCTGATCAGCAACTTCTGGTATCAGACCAACATCCAGTATCACTACACCAGCCTCATCATCCCAGTGTTCTGTTGCATGGCCCTACTCAGCCTTGAGCGTTTCAGACAGCTGCGATGGCGTAGGGTGTTAGCCTGCGGGATACTCGCCGCCACGCTGTTCTCGGCCTACCTATGGGGGCCGCTGCCCGGTAGCCGCCAGGCAGGCTCCGATGCGGACACTCACCATCCTCAGGTTCTAGCCGCCGAGGAAGCCATTTCTCTCATCCCTCCCGATGCCGTGGTGGCCGCGGGGGACAAGTTCGCGTCTCATCTGACCCACCGCGACCGTGTGTATGTGTTTCCGACCCCCTTTAGGGCTACCTACTGGGGTGACGACTCGCAGAAGGGGCAGCGCCTGCCCATGGCCGACGACGTGGAGTACGTGCTCGATCTGCCCGACATCTTGCCGAAGGAGACGCTGGAGGTGCTCTCACAGCTAGGGGCAGAGGGGTTCAGGCCGATATTCCAGGAACAGGGGGTCGTGCTGCTGAAGCGGGAACTGCCCGTGGAGCCCGTGGAGTAAGCCGCTCGCCACTGCTGCGAGCCTAGGTGCAACCAAAGTACGAGACGCATTGGGCGTTGCCCAGGGTAGACTCATCGGTGATCTCGGATAGGACACCAGCGGGGAGGGAGCGGCCATGTGCGGGCGACAGGCACTTCGGGTTTGGATCACCGCTATGGGCACCGTTTTCGCGGTGCTGGCCGCCGGAGTGGCGGCCCCTGGTTGCGGGAGCGAGCAGCAGGTCGACGACCTTGTCGCCATGCCAGAGACCACCACGAACACCACGCCCATCACCGGAGACGAAACTGACCACGCGACCGCGGTCTTCGCGGAGGTGGCGAAGGCGGTGCCCGCGATCCCGATATACGGCCCCTCTCAGTTGCCCGTAGGGGTGACCGTCGCTTCCGATTGGTGGCCGGTTCTCGAGGCCGAAAGGCCGGAAGCGTACCAAGGGCCTGCTGTCGGCAACCCGCGCATTGACCATGGGGACACTGGCGCGTCCACGGTACAGGTGGTACTGCAGGCCGGTGAAGGGTGGCTGGTCGTCCTGGAGAACTTCCGGGGTGACCTGGGCGACGTCACGGGCGAACCCGCGGGCGAGGTGGACGGACACACCGCGACACTTTACGAACTGAACGGGGGGCACCTGGTGCAGTGGAGTGACTCGGGCAGGTGGTATGGCGTGTTCGGCCGAGGCGTGCCGGAGGACATGGTCGTGGCCACGGCCTTTAGCATGCACCTCATGATCGCCGCACAAAAGCACTGAATCGCCTATATTCGCTATTGACGCGGGCGCAGCAAGGGTCTAAACTACCGTCCTCACGATGATACGAACACACCTCGACAGCATGAGCGACCGGGTGGAGTTGCGCGGCTAAGGAAGCAGACAGCCGCGTTTCTCGGAGCCGCCTCTGCATGTGAGGGCGGCTCGTTTGTTGTGAGGAGAGGCTAGTGTCTCTCTGCTGGGAATGGAGATCAGCGAGTCATTTGCACGGCGGGTTGACGCCGGTTGATTACGATGCTAACCTTCCCGGCCGCGCCTAAGAGCGCAGTGGTCTTTGAAAACTGAACAGCGTTGTCAGATCGAACTTTGACAGTTCGGTCTGCCAGCAACGAATCTTCGAAGACGTTGTCTTCTAGTGAGATGACGATCTTCGACCCCGTCTGCAATCGGCACCTACCGATTGCTAGACAAATTACTTTGAGAGCTAATTCAGCTCTTCCAAAAGTTAGATCCGGACGCAAGTCCGTTTCGA
>CAWASM010000008.1:0-35996 GCA_963784835.1 uncultured Actinomycetes bacterium
CAATCAGGGGTTTTGTTGTTTCGCCAAGTTACCCGCTTCGAAGGGAGCCTGTGCCGGTCATGCGCCACGGGCGTCTTCCGCAGGATTCAAACGCGCAACCTGAGTTGGGGTTGGTTCGGGGTCATCTCCTTCTGGGCCACTCTCTGGTATGGACTCCTGAACACTGTTGGATACTACGGTGTCCGCAAGCAGTTGGCTGCACCCTCTCCCACGGACCCTCTCATGGAGAAGAAATTGAGGGGGCGGCCAGTGTTCTTGGCGTCATTGTACGTTTGGGCGGCGTGGCCGCTTTCCTTGCAGTCGTCATCCTCGTCATATGGGCGGTGGCCTTTCGCTCAGACGGTGGACAGCTGAGCGCTTCGTCCGCCACAACCCAGGCGTTGGTGACCGACCTCTCAGACCAGATATACCTCAGCGGGTTCGTCAGGATCAACGACGCACGAACCAGCCTCATTGGACTTGCCGACAAGAGAGTCCAAGCCTGGACGTCAGGCCCCCAGGATGAGCCCCCCGGGCCGGATGATCTGGTCGTCACCAAGCTCTGAAGCCTTCCAAGCTCAAGCTGACGGGCTGTTCCCGCAGACGTCCGCGGAACTCCACGCACTTCATGAGACGTGGCTAGCGTCTCTCCACCAGCTGGTGCTGGCTGAAGAAGCTCTGGCGGCTGACCACACCGAGGCGAACATATCGGCAGAAGTGTCCTCGCATGGCAGAGGGAAGAGGAGGAATATGCCCGTCTCTCGACTACTACAACTCGCACCTACTGCGAATGACCCATGAGAGTCAGTGAGGGCCCCCCAGCCCATTCTCGACAGGCTGCGCTGACCTACAGTCTGCCCACGGCATATTGCTGTCTTCGAGCGTTCAGGACTGTCTGTTTGGCAGCCTGCATCGTATTCCGAAGTTGCTATGCGGTGCAGAGGTCGCAGCGGCAACAGACGAAAGCGGGGCAGCATGTCATCATCGGTCATGGCGGTTCGTCCTCATCGAGACCTGCACGGTCAATGAGAAGGATGCGCCGTCTCTGCTTCCAACCCTGTCTCGCTCGAAGAGCGTCGTGTCAACTCTGAAACAACACGGACTGGGTCGCATGGCCGGGCGACCGCTCACTGAGGGGCGATCGCCCGGCATGACTCCGGCCCGTGCGTCTCCTCCGAGCCTACGAGGTGATGTCCTTCCCTCTGAACCGCCACAGCGACAGACCTATCGTGCCGGCGCCCCAGGCCCCGAAACAGACCAGGCCTTTCCAGATGGGTCCCCAGTCTATGGTCTTCTGGAAGAAGTTGGTCCACGCGTCCAGGTGGTTGGTGATCAGGTAGGGCTTCAGCCAGTCGAAAACGCTGAGGTTGCCCAGCACCAGCATGACGATCACCAGCACCAGCGCGCCGGCGGCCGCGGTGAGGCTCGAGTCGGTGAGCGTGGAGAGCAGCACCGCCACAGATATCACGGCCATCATGCCCACGGCCACGTACGCGTACCCCAGGAATGTCCACAGGACGGTGCCTCCGCGGTCACGGTCCCGCCCGACACGATGCCCACTGGGTGCAGTCCGAAGAAGGCGGCCCCGGCTACGAGAGAGGCGATACCGAGGATCGCGAGGCCGATGACCATGTAGATGTTTGCTACCACCCACTTGGACAGCAGAAGTCCGCTACGTCTCACCGGCTGCATCAGGGCGGTCCGCAGAGTACCCTTCTCCGCTTCGCCGGCGACCGTCTGAGATCCGGCCATGGATGCCAGCAGAGGCAGAAGGAACGTGGCGAGCATGGTGAGTGCCAAGAGACCCACATAGATACCGTTGCTCTTGATCCCCTGCAGCATCATCTGGCCCACGGGTCGCCATTCTCCCCGTGACCTGGCGTACCCCCCAGCTTGAAGGCCAGCGAGAATATGAACGGCAGCAGAAACAAGCCGCCCCATCCGATATAGGTGCGCTTCTGGAAGAGAAGCTTGGTGAACTCTCGTCTAACGTGTCCCACGTCTACTCCTTGGCCGTAAGCTCTAGAAACATGTCCTCCAGGCCCTGTTCAAAGGCGGGGACCATCGCCTCGATGTCCACCCCGTCCATCACCAGCCTGCGCACCAGTCCCGACGCGCGGCCGTTCCCGTCGTCCTGGACGACGATGTAGTCTTCGTCCTGCCGGATGTCCGCGGCGGCCAACAGCGGCCTCAGGATCTCCCAGGCCCGCCCCTATCGCTGGTCTTGATCTTCACCGCGGTGCTGTCAGGATGCAGTTCCGACACCGGGCCTTGCCTGAGCAACCGGCCCCGGCTGACCACGGCGGCGCGGTTCGCACCAGTTCCACCTCGTGCAGCAGGTGGGACGAGAGGAAGACCGTCGTACCGGCGGTCGCCAGGTCGCGGATAAGCTCGCGCACGTCCTTCATGCCGGCCGGGTCGAGCCGCTGGTCGGTTCGTCCAGGATGATGAGTTCGGGGTTGTGGATCAGCGCCAGGGCGATGCCAAGCCGCTGCCGCATGCCGTGGAGTAGCTGCCCACCTTGGAGCCTCCCCGGTCGGGAAGTCCGACCTCTCCAGGACCTCGGGACCCGCTCCTCGGTGACCTGCCCTTCTCATCTCTCCCACATATGCAGGTTCCGGCGGGCGGTCATGTCGCCGTAGAACATGGGGTCGTCCACAAAGCCACCGAGATGCCGCAGGGCGTCGGTGCGGTTGCCGGGCGCGGTGACCGAGCACCTCGACGTACCCGGAGGTGGGGTAGATGAGTCCGAATATCAGCCGGATGGTCGTCGTCTTGCCGCCGCCGTTCGGGCCCGAAAAAGCTGAACAGTCGCCTCGGCACACCGTGATTCGAGATTGTCCACCGCCCGGAGCCTCTTGAAATCCTTGGTCAGGCCGTGCGTAGATAGGACGACGGGGTTTTCGGCCTCCGGACGACGGGCTCCTGCTGCCTTCTTCAACCGCTGTTGCTGTGACTACCACCGGCGCGAACCTCCCTTGAGAGATGTCTGGCTATCTAGGGCCGCCGCTTCTCGCGGGGCACCTATCGGAGACTACCAGGGGCGTGCGGCCGCGAAATCGGCCGCGGGGAGACACTTGCCTACTCCTCAAGGAGTACCTGTGCGCCGCCAGGCTGCTATCTGCTGTCGCCTGAGCGCGACTCGCCCGGCTCGACAAGCCCAGTTCGTAGGCGAGCACGACCAATTGAGCCCGGTCGCGCGCCCCTAGCTTGGCAAGGATCCGGCTGACGTGCGTCTTCGCGGTGAGCGGGCTCAAGAAGCGCTGTGGCGATCTCCTCATTGGACAGCCCCCGGGCACCGGGCCATGACCTCCGCTCGCGTCGGTGAGGGCGTCAGAGCGCCGGCGCCGGCGAATCTCGCGTCGACGGGGCCGTGAGCGTAGTCGGCGAGAAGGCGCCTGGTCACGCCAGGAGAAAGAACCGCGTCGCCGGATGCTGCAGCGCGGATCGCGCGGACGATCTCATCTGGCTCGGCGTCTTTGAGCAGAAAGCCGCTGGCCCCCTCTCCAAGGGCCTCGAAGATGTAATCGTCTACATCGAAGGTCGTGAATATCACCACCCGCACCGCGGCTAGTTCCGGTGACGAAAGGATACTTCTCCGTCGCCTGCAGCCCGTCGGTACCCGGCATGCGAATATCCATAAGCACCACGTCCGGAGAAGTTGTCCGCGAGAGTCGCTGGCTTCCTCGCCGCTGGCCGCCTCGCCCACGACCTCGATATCGGTGCCAACGGAGAGCAACATGCGCAGGCCCTGCCCTGACCAGAGGGTGATCGTCGGCGAGAAGAACGCGGACGGTATCAGCGCCACCCGGCCAGCGGAAGTACAGCCTGCACATAGAAACCCCCGCCCTCACGAGCACCGTACCCTAGCGAACCGCCCACCGCGACGGCTCGCTCGCGCATGCCCAGCAGGCCGTAGCCCGGAGGTTCCTTCGTCTTCGTCGCCGGCCCCTTTCCGTCATCGGTCACGATGAGGATCAACTCGTCGCCCACATAGTCAAGCCCGATCTCCACCTCCCGAGCCTCGGCGTGGCGCAGAACGTTGGTGAGCGCCTCCTGCAGTATCCGCTTGGCCGCTACTCCCGTTTCGCCATCGAGCGACCGCGGGCGTCCTCCTTGGTGCACAGAGACCCGGACGCCTTCCGCACGCAGAACCTCAGCCAGCCGATCGATCACTTCGGCGTCAAGACCGCTCTCCGCGACGGCTCCATCCTCGTGCCTGAGCAACCCCAGGGTCGCGCGAAGATCAGACAGAGCCGAGGCGCTGGCAAGGCGGATCGCCTGCAAGAGCTTGGCGCGCGCTCCCTCCGGATCGCTATCCAGAACGGCGCTTGCCGCACTCGCCTGGATGGAGATGGAAGCCAGCGCGTGGGCCACGCCATCGTGGACGTCACGGGCGATCCGGGTCCGTTCCGCGTACACCCGGCGTTGGGCCTCTTCTTCCTTGGTCCGTTCGGCTTGAAGCGCCCGCTGTCTGAACTGGTCCACATAGGCCCGCCGGTTGGCGACCGCAGAGCCCACAGCGAGGGAGCCGACGACCCAGGCGATCGCGTGGGCGATCTCTCCCGTGGTGTCCCCAGGCCTCTGAATCGCCAAAGCGAACGTAGTAGCGACCGCCAGTGTCGCCGCGCCAACAAGCAGGATGGTTCGGCGACTTCCCACGGTTCCCACCGTGTACAGCGCGACGACCGCGGGAAACACAGGGACAACAGGAGGATAGTCTTCGGCCAGGGCGGATGGGACGAGACCGTACGCCAGACCGAGGAGCACCAAGACGCCGGCCAGCGCGACAAAGGGGTTCCTCCGGCGGACGGCAAGGGGCAGAGCCACGGCGCCCGTGGCCAGGGCCCTGGAGAGAGTGAAGCCGCCGCCCAGACGCGGATTGGCGACCGCCAAGCCGAGGAGACAGGCCAGCACGACCGCAGCCGCAGCATCGATAAGGTCTGGGTGCTGTCTGGCGAATAGGCGGAGGCGAGTGAACATGGGGCAATGATAGCCCCGGTCTCGGTTCGGGTCGATACGCCGCGGGAAAGCCTACGCGTACTCCTCGGGGAGTAGCAGATACCGCCTACCCGAAAAGGTCGCGGCGCCTGTGCCTCTGCACGGGTAGGCGCTCACGCACGCGGCGCAGGTGGTCCATGTCCAACTCCGCCGTCAGGGTATCGACGCCCTCACGGCACTGAGCCAGCACGACGCCCCAGGGATCCACCACCATGCTGTGACCGTAGTTCTCCCGACCTCTGGCATAGCGGCCCCATTGTCCGCAGGCGGCCATGTAGCATCCGTTCTCGATCGCGCGGGCGCGGAGGCACGGCTCCCAGTGGCTGATGCCGGTGGGGACCGTGAAGGCGGCCGGCAGCAGGAAGACGTGGGCTCCCCGATCTGCCAGAGCGTGAAAGAGTTGGGGGAAGCGCACGTCGTAGCAGATGGCCAGTCCGAGCGTCACGCCCTCGCAGTCGCAGGTGACGATCTCGCTTCCGGCTGCGAAGGCCGCCGATTCCTTGTACTCGAGACCGTCGGGAGTCTTGGCGTCGAAAAGGTGGATCTTGCTGTAGCGGGCGATCTCGGCCCCACTTCGGTCGAAGACCACGCTGGTGTTGTAGACCAGGTCGCCGCGCCGTTCGGCGAAGCTGCCGCAATGCACGAAGAGGCCGTGCTCCTTGGCCTTCTGCTGGCCCAGTCGGAGCTGGAGCCCGGGATGGGTTCGGCCGCCGCCGGCGTAGGCCTCTTCAAGCCCGTGGAAGTCAGACATCTCCGGCAGGAGAACGAGGTCGACGCCCTGCGCCGCGAGGTGATCGATGGCCTCCCCGGCCGCCGCCAAATTGGCGTCCTTGTTCTGCCGGGAGTTGAGCTGAGCCAGACCGATCTTCATGCGGTGGACCCGGGTGGTCAGTCGTTCTCCAGGTATTCCAGCGCCATGTGCCTGAGCAGCTCTGCGTTCTGGCTGCACCGGTCGGCGATGGACTCCAGGCGCTCGATGATGGCCTTGAGCTGATGGAAGGTCTTGAAGTCGATGTCCAGATCGAACATGCAGTGGTAGAGCTCGGCGAAGATGTCGTCGGCCCGGCTCTCGATCTTGTCCACCGCCCCGGCGAGCTTGATGGCTTCGCGCAGGTCGGTCCCCATCGCAACCACGGCGTCCCGCAGAACGTGCGACCGCTTCCAGATCCGACCTGGGCCAGGCCACCAGAAGCTCGTTCATCTCCTGGCGGAAGCGAGAACCTGCGCATGGCGATGCGGTCGGCAGCGCCGGCCGCCAAGTTCGCGATGCTGTCCATGGAGCCGACCAGCCGGGCAAGATCGGCCCTGTGCATGGGGAAGACTCCGCCCAGGGACAGCCGATCGAGGATCGCTCTCCTTGGTCGTCGTCGGCCTCGCTCTCGAGCGCGTCGAGTTCCTTGCGCGGATGCTTCCAGCTCATCGTAGCGATCGGTGGCGAACCGCTCACGACGTCCTGAAGCTTCTCGACGATGACCACCACCTGGTCGCTGAACTCGCCCAGCCGCTCGAGCACCTGCTCTTCGCGCTCCTTGCCCATGGCGTCGATACGCCCTCGAGGGTGGTCTCTCCCCCAGGGTGCGCCGTATCTTCTCAGTCGTGATTTCGCCATGGAAGCCCCTTCTCCTCCGATCACCACAAGGTTCAGGAGGTAATAGAAGAGCGGCCACGATGGCGCAGAACGGCAGGGTGACCACCCAGGCCAGCATGATAGCACGGAAGACTTTCCAGCTTACCGCCCCCAATTGGCTGGCCAGACCGGTGCCGGTGACCGCCGAAGTGACCACATGCGTGGTCGACACGGGCAGACCGAAGAGCGACGCCAGCTGGATGATGATCGCGCCGCCGACCTCGGCGCTGAACCCGTTGATGGGATGGAGCTTGGTGATCTTCTCCCCCAGCGTCCGAATGAGACGGAACGACCGCACTGAGAGGAACGTGCCGACAGCCATGGCCGCCGCCGCATCCGAGGATCACCCAGAGCGGGAAGCCGTGCTGCGTCGACGTATTCGTTACACCCAGCCCTGCTGGGCTGCGAGGAAGATCACGATGATACCCATGACCTTGGTGGCGTCGTTGGACCCGTGGCTGAACGAGACCCAACTCGAGGAGAGGATCTGCATGTGCCTGTAGAAGCGATCGGCCCTGGCCATGTCCATCCGCATCTTGGCGAAGAAGAACCGGCTGAGCCGCATGAGCACGATAGCCGGTGATGATCCCCAGGAACGGTGAGATGAGCAGCGCGGCAAACACGAGGATGACCTTGCTCCCAGTTGATCCCGTCGGCCCCCAGAGCGGCCACTCCCGCGCCCAACAGTCCGCCGACCAGAGCGTGCGAAGAACTCACCGGCAGGGCCCACAGCCAGGTGAGGATCTCCCAGACGCAGGCGCCCAGAAGAGCGGCGATGACCAGATGGGCGGAGGCATCACCGGCATCGATAACGCCGCCGATGGTCTTGGCCACGGCGACGCCCATAACCAGCGGCCCGACGAAGTTGAACACGGCGGAAAGGGCAATGGCGACCCGGGGCTTGAGAGCCCCGGTGTAGATGACGGTGGAGACGGCGTTGCAGCCGTCGTGAAAGCCGTTCAGAAGGTCGAAGAAGAGCGCGACCGCCACCACCGCGATCAACTGTCCGCTCACATCAGAACCCCCTCACCGTCGCATTCCGGATCCCGAATCGGTCCGCGCGCCGCCGGTCCCTCCCTCACTCGTTCTCCAAGTACTCGAGGGCCATGTGCCGCAGCAACTCCGCGTTCTCGCAACAGCGGTCGGCCACATTCTCCAGGCGTTCGATGATGGCCTTGAGCTGGTGAAAAGTCTTGTAGTCGGTGTCGATCTCAAACATGCTCCGGTATAGCTCGGCGTAGATGCCGTCCGCCTTGCTCTCGATCTTGTCTACTCGCTTTGCCAACTCCATGGCCAGCCGCAGGTCGGTCCCGACGGCCACGACGGCGTCGCGGAGCACCTTTGCCGCCTCCAGGTCGGCTTGGGCGAGACTTGACCATCAGCTCGTTGATGACGGGAGGAAGCGTGAACTTGCGCATGGAGATGCGGTCCGCAGCCCCGCCGCCAGGTTGGCGATGCTGTCCATGGAGGACACCAGACGGGCTAGGTCGGCTCGACCCATCGGGAAGATCGTCCCCACCGCCAACAGGTCGAGTATGGCCTCCTTGGTGTCGTCGGCCTTGCTCTCGAGTCTGTCCAGTTCTTGCGCCGCTTGTGCCAATTCCTCGTAACGGTCGGTGGCGAACCGCTCGACCACATCCCGCATCTTCTCCACGATGACGACCACCTGATCGGCGAACCCGGCCAGACGCTCCAGCACATTTCCTTCACGTTCTTTGGCCATAACCACTCCTTACATGAATAAATCGAGCAGATAGTACAGCACCGCGGCTACGGCCGCGCAGAAGGGCAGGGTGACCGCCCAGGCAAGCGCTATCGCGCGGAAGACCTTCCAACTGACGCCTCCCAACTGGCTGGCCAGACCGGTGCCGGTGACGGCCGAAGTGACGATGTGAGTAGTCGACAACCGGCAGCCCCAACAATGAGGCCACTTGGATGATGACCGCCCCCCCGGCTTCGGCGCTAAATCCGTTGATGGGGTGCAGTTCGCATATCTTCTCCCCGACGGTCCGAATGAGCCGGAAGGAGCGCACTGAGAGATACGTCCCGATCGCCATGGCCGCGGCCGAACTCAAGATCACCCATAGAGGAAGCCCGAGGGCGAATTGGCGTTGCTCCAAGTAGCCGGTCACACTCAGCCCCTGCCGCGCGGCCAGGAAGATCATGATGATGCCCATGACCTTGGTGGCATCGTTGGAACCGTGACTGAACGACACCCAACTGGACGAGAGAATCTGCATGTGCTTGTAGAAACGGTCGGCCCGGATCATGTTCATATGGCTCTTGGTAAAGAACCAGCGGCTGAGGCGCATGAACAGGTAGCCGGTGATGACACCCAGGAAGGGAGAGAGCAGAAGAGCGGCCAAGACGAGGCCCACCGTCTTCCACTCGATCCCTCCAGGACCAAGCGCCGCCACTCCCGCGCCCAGTAGGCCGCCCACCAAAGCGTGCGAGGAGCTGACAGGCAGTGCCCAGATCCAGGTCAACACCTCCCAGACACAAGCCCCCAGCAGTGCGGCGATGACCAACTTGGCGAGTTCGACCGAGGATGTGCCGGGATCGGCCTTGACGACTCCCCCGATAGTCACGGCGACCGCCACTCCCATGATGAGCGGAGCCACGAAGTTGAAGAGGGCGGAAAGTCCGATGGCCGTGTGTGGCTTGAGAGCCTTGGTGTAGATGACCGTGGAGACTGCGTTGCAGCCATCGTGGAACCCGTTGAGAAGACCAAAGATGAGTGCGATAGCCACCACCGCGACGAGCAGTGTGGCATCGCCACTCAAGTTGTCAACTCCCTCTTCCCATGGCGCGCGAGCCGACAGACGACCGCCGTCATCGGCCTCCTCCTCCATCTGATCCGCGCTCTTCCAAGTCGGACGATCGAGCATTCAGCGTAGGGCCGTCGTGAGACGATCGACCCTCAGTAGAGTACCGTAATCGGACCATCCCGTCAGGCCCCGTGTAGCCCATGGGGCGCAAAAAAAGGCGGCCCGGCGAACGCGCCGGGCCGCCTCAACGGACCTAGCTGGCTGGTGTAGCCCCCGCCAATTCACCCAGGGTCTTGAGAACCGCTTGGATGGCCGTTACCTGACCTTGGATCTGACCGTAAGCACTCAGAAGGTTCGCATCCTCCGGAAGTGCCGTGATGGCCGCGTCCAGATCGGTCCAGGCCTTCTCAGCCGCGACGGCGTCGGCGCCCTTGACATCCTTGGCCGCGGTCACGACCGCCTGCCAGTCGGGGGCGGCACCGTCCTTGAACGTCTTCAGATCAGCTACGGTACCGCCGCTCATCAGAGCAGTCTGCATTGCAGCCATGTCAGTGTTGACCTTCTCGACAGCGACCTTCAAAGCCGCCTTGGCTTCCTTGCTTGTATCACTGCCGCAGGCCGCCATCCCGACGACTGTCAGCGCCAGAACGATCGCCAACCCGATCAGTAACGCCTTCCTACCTCTCACCACTTCCTCCTTAGCCGTACTTCATCAATACACCAATGGTACCGTCTTGACAGAGCAAAAGCACGCGATATTGCTAACACACAGTGTTCACTCTTTGGGCGTCGCCGCCCCAGATACGAGAGGGCCACCGGCCGCGAAGCGGCCGGTGGCCCGAGAGTTTCGGAGACTGCAGGCGCGGCCTACCGCCCGGTCGATCCTAGCGGTTGACCGTGCCCTCCCAGGTACCGACCTTCTTCTGCTTCTTCTCGGACTCGGTGAACCAGCGCGAGGTCACGCACTTGGTCTCGGTGAAGAAGCGGATGCCGTCCGACCCGAACACGTGGCTTTCGCCGAAGAAGGAGTCCTTGTGGCCGGCGAACGGGAAGAAGCTGACCGGAACCGGGATGCCGACGTTGATGCCCACCATGCCGGCGTGCGAGCGCCGCGCAAACTCGCGGGCGAAGTAGCCGCTCTCGGTGAAGATGCACGAGCCGTTGGCGAACCGGCTGTTGTTCATGAGGGTGATCCCCTCTTCAAAGTCCTCCACGCGCTTGATGCAGAGAACAGGGCCGAAGATCTCGTCGCGGCCGACGGTCATGTCTTCGGTCACGTTGTCGAAGATCGTCGGGCCGACGAAGAAGCCCTTCTCAAAGCCGGGAACGACCAGGTTGCGACCATCGAGGATCAGGTCGGCGCCTTCTTCGACTCCCTTGTCGATCCAGCTCTTGATGAAGGCCTGATGCTCGGCGCTGACCACTGGGCCAAGCTCGGTCTTGGGATCGTAGGAGCAGCCCACGAGCCGCTGCATGGCGAAATTCTTCATGTAGCCGATGAACTCGTCGGCAACCTCGTTCTCGACCACACACACGGGCAAGGCCATGCAGCGCATGCCGGCGCAGCCGAAGGTGGAGTTGATGATACCGGCCGCGGCGCGCTCGAGGGAGGCGTCGGACATGACGAGGCCGTGGTTCTTGGCCTCGGTCTGAGCCTGCACGCGCTTGCCGTGAGCGGCGGCGATGGAGTACACATGCTTGCCGACGCTGGTCGAGCCAACGAACGACACGCCGCGAACCGCCGGGTGGGTCATCATGATCTCGGCCTCGTTGCGCGAGCAGGTCACCATGTTGACGACACCCTTGGGAAGCCCGGCCTCGATGAGCAGCTCCATCAAGCGAACCGCGGACGTCGGCACCAAGCTGGCGGCTTTCAGCACGAAGGTGTTACCGGTGACGATGGCCAGCGGTATCATCCAGCCGAAGGGGATCATCGCGGGGAAGTTGAACGGGGCGATGCCGGCGAACACGCCAAGCGGCTCACGGTAGGTCACTGTGTCGTGCCCGGTGGAGACGTTCATGAGCGACTCGCCCTTGGCGGTCATGGGAGCGGTGACACCGACCTCGCACCCCTCGATGATCTTCACGATCTCGCCACGTGCCTCATCCAGGTTCTTGCCGACCTCGCGGGAGCAAATGTAGGCAAGCTCGTCCTCATGAGCTTCGAGGATAGCCTTCCATTTGTACAGCACCTGGGTGCGCTTCTGCAGAGGCATGCCCGACCAAGCCGGGTACGCCTTGTGAGCGGACTCGATTGCGGACGTGACCTCAGCCGCGGTGCAGCACGGCGCTTTCGCGAACACCTCACCGGTGCTCGAGTCGGTCACGTCCATGT
Organism: uncultured Actinomycetes bacterium; assembly: GCA_963784835.1. Classification (GTDB taxonomy): domain Bacteria; phylum Actinomycetota; class Thermoleophilia; order RBG-16-64-13; family RBG-16-64-13; genus RBG-16-64-13. Next base: position 11,711 of record CAWASM010000008.1, read on the forward strand.
ACTTCTCAGTGGTCGACTCGCGCCACTCGTTGTCGACGCAATACTTCAGGGTCGTGACTTCGGCCACGTTTATCTACCTTGCCTTTCCATCACCAGATTCAGTGAGTGTTCCCCGGGACTATGCTTACATATTATGCATAAGTAGACGCCTGATTCAACAGACAGAGTGTCAAAACACAGGAGAATACCTGCTCATTACCATACCAGAAGCGTATAGTTAGGCTAGGAGGGAGAACGCTTGAGCAACTCGAGTGCCACCACCAGACTGGTCCGGCGGTAGGTGGCGTTCAGGTCGCCCAACATGCCCTCGAGTTGCTCGAGCCGGTAGTAGACGCTCTGCCGGCGGACCCCGAGCCTGCGGGCGGTCTCGGCGATATTGAAGTGCGAGACCAGAAGCGCCTCGAGCGTTGCCAGCAGAGTGCCGCGAGGCCGTCCAGGGAGGGCCAGGATAGGGCTCAGCTGTCCATCGATGAAGTCGGCACTACGCCCGGTCTCGACCAGCGAATCGAGCAGGCTCTCAAGCCACTGCTCGCGGTGGGCCGGGGCCTGAGGTCTGAGGATACGCTCGTGAGCCTCTCTGGTGAGCTCGGCAAAGCGGACTTCCTCCCGAAACACCACTACGGGGAACTCGGCCAGCCGGGCAGTAGTCAGCAGCTCTTCCGGTACCTCGCGCAGCGATTGCACCAACTCCAACACGAGACCCTGCGCGCCGGCAGCCACCAAGGAGCGCAGATAGGCCTCGCGCGCCCCAGGAGACACTCGGGCGAGTTCCAGGCCGGTGGACACGAGCAGCTCCCCCCCAGAGAGGAAGCGCCACGCATCCATCAATTCCGATACGTGGACCCAGGTCACAGGCTCGTCCAAACGAGACTCCCCTGAGAGCACCTCGGCCCCCGTGAAAGCCGGGAGAGCCAAAATCTCGCGTAGCGAGGGTAAGCTCACCCCTATGTCCATTCTTTCGACATAGCTAGACTATAGACCATGGCGGTCTTTAGACCCGCAGCCGAGTGGACTATTCTATGAGTGTTCATAGTTGCGCCGGCGAACACGGCACAGGGGCCTCTTGTTGAAGGAGCTGCGATGACTCTGGTAACCACTTTAACCCTCGTCCACGAGACGGAGGACAGCGCGCACTACGCCGAGAGTCCGGGAGGAGACCGATACCCTCTGCTCGGCACGGTAAGCGTCCAAAAATGGGCGCTGCCCAAGCCTACGCCCTCCACCATCAGGCTCACGCTGGAAGCCTACGAGACCGAACGCCCCTCGCCGTCTCGCTCTGGGACCGGCGCAGCCTCCCGGGTCGGACTTGAGGATGCCGTCCTTCGCAAGGGAGCGACCGTGAAGATCGTGAAGAACCGAACGGCCGGGATCCATCAGCCACCGGAGTGGCTCGAGCAGTATCTGGGGAGAGAAGGGACCGTGCTGTGGACCACAGCCGGAGGAGCCATGGTCAAGCTGGAGAAGGAAGCGACTTGGTTCCCCTATGCGGAGCTGACGGTCCTGGGGTAGGAAGCGGCGCGTCCCCGGTGCGGCCCGACGCGTCCCCGGCGCGCTGCTATTTCTTCTCCGGACGCCGGTAGCCCATCACAGCCTTGACCTCCAGAAAGTCCTCGAGGCCCCAGCGGCCCCACTCCCGGCCGTTGCCCGACTGCTTGTAACCTCCGAACGGCGCCGTGAGGTCGGTGCTGGCCCCATTGAGGTGCACCATGCCCGTGCGCAGCGCGCGCGCCACGCGGCGCGCGCGCTCGACGTCGCCCGAGCTGACGTATCCAGACAGACCGAAGGCGCTGTCATTGGCGATAGCGATGGCCTCCTCTTCGTCGGCGAAGGGGCTGATCGAGAGCACCGGACCGAAGATCTCCTCCTGGGCGATGCGCATGGTGTCGGTGACGTCGGCGAACACGGTGGGCTTGACGTAGTAGCCGCGCTCGAGCCCGGCCGGACGATCCGGGCCGCCTGCCACCAGTCTGGCCCCCTCGGCCACTCCCGACTGGATGTACGCCCTGACGGTCTCGTACTGGTTCTTGCCGGCGACCGGCCCCAGAAAGGTCTCCGGGTCGCGAGGGTCACCCACTACCAGGCTGCCGGCCACCCGGGCCGCGATGGCCACCGCTTCGTCGTACACCGGCCGGGCGACCAGCATGCGGGTGGGGGCGTTGCAGCTCTGCCCGGAGTTGCGCATGCAGCCCTTGACCCCGCCGCCCACCACCTTCTCCAGGTCGACGTCTTCGAAGACGATGTAGGCCGATTTGCCTCCCAGTTCTTGCGAGACTCGCTTCACCGTGGCGGCCGCGGTACAGGCCACCGATGCCCCCACTTCGGTGGAGCCCGTTATCGAGACCATGTCCACCAACGGATGACCGGCCAGAGCCTCACCCAAGGTGGCGCCGGGGCCGTTGACCAAGTTGAACACACCGGCGGGCACGCCGGCTTCGTCTGCCGCCTCCGCCATCAGAAGGGCCGACAGCGGCGAAAGCTGGCTGGGCTTGAGGACCATGGTGCAACCGGCCGCAAGCGCGGGCGCCACCTTGACGATCACCTGGTTCATGGGCCAGTTCCACGGGGAGATGAGGCCGCACACACCCACCGGCTCGCGGACTACCTGGGTGGTGCCCCACTCTTCCTCAAAGCGATAGTCCTTGAGCACCGCTATCATCGTCTCCAGATGCCGCTGGCCGATGTTGGCTTGGACGCTCTCGCAGAAACTCTTGGGAATGCCGACCTCCGCGGTCATGGTGGCCGCTATCTCGGGCAGACGTTTGCGATAGGCCTCAAGAAACGCCTCGAGCAGGGCCAGCCGCTCTTCGCGGCTACTGCGGCCGTATGCCGGAAACGCCCTGTGAGCGGCCCGGACGGCGGTATCGATGTCGGCTGCGGACCCCGCGGCGACCTTGGCCACTTCTTCCTCGGTGGCGGGATCGACCACCATGATCCAATGGCCCGGCTCAGCCGGGTCCACCCAACGTCCGTCGACATAGAGCTTGGTCTCGTGCGCCAAGGTGATCTCCTCCAGGTGTCCGTGCAGGATCTGCTAGTCGGGGGAGCCGGGGGCGCCGGCTCCGACGCCGCGTGCGGCCCAGGTACGTCGCCTTCCGCGGCCCCGGAGCTGGGCGGCACCGAGGCCGATGTTTCCTCCGGGAAGCATACCGTCTCGAGACACAACCGTCTGCGCACCGGGAACAGATCGATGGCCCGGCTGCGCACCAGCGTGCCCCAGAGGCCTCGGCGAGCGAAGACCACCACAAGCGCGGCAACAGCGCCGATGAGGATCAGATACCAGGTGCCGTAGTCCGCAAGCAGCTGCTGCAGAGCGAAGAAGATCACCGCGCCGATGATGGGGCCTTCGATCGTGCCGAGCCCGCCGATGACCACAGCGAAGATCATGAGAGTGCTCCAGTTGAGACCGAAGCTGGCCTCGGGCGTGACGCGCAACAGGTTGAGATATATGACCGCCCCGATGACCCCCGTTCCGAACGCAGCGATCACATAGACCCAGAGCTTCGACCGGAAGACGTTGATCCCCAGTCCCCGTGCACCCGTCTCTTCGTCCCGGATAGCCGTGAGGGCCAGGCCACGCCGGGAGCGCAAAATGAAATAGACCAGGGCGATCGAGCCCACGGCCACAAACAGCGCCAACCAGAAGATCACGGCTTCGCGGGTGGAGCGTTGGACCTGGCCTGCACTCTTGATCATGACTCCGGAGCCGCCGCCCAGCCAGCTTGTCTGGGTGATCGAAAGCCGGTAGACCTCGGCGATCACCCAGGTGCCTACTGCGAAGTAGCCGCCTCGCAGCCGGAAGGCCAGTCCCGCCGTGGGCAGCGCGAAGAGGGCCGCCACCACGCCGGCGATGGGCACGCAGAGGAAGGGGTTGATGCCCACCTTCTCGGCAAAGACCCACAGCGAGTAGGCGCCGATGCCCACGAAGGCCTGCTGTCCCACGGAGATCAGGCCCGCGTAGCCGGCGAGCAAGTTCCACATCTGAGCCAAAGCCACCAGGGTCAAGAACGTGACCCCCTGCTTCATGATGTTGGAGGAGCCCCAAGCGGGATCGTCGCGGCTACGATGACCACGGCCGCGGCAACAGGTAGAGCTACACCGACTGGTCCGGGTATAGCGCTGCACTTTCAAGGGCATCGCCATCACTGCGCCTGCCTTGCGAAGAGACCTTGCGGGCGGAAGGCCAGGATGGCCAGGAAGACCAGGTGCCCCACCAGCGTCCCCCAGCCCATGTGGAGATGGTCACCCATCACTTGGGCGATGCCCAGGACCACCCCGCCCGCCAGCGTCCCCCAGAGCGAGCCGAGACCGCCGATGATCACGGCCTCATAGGCGAAGATCAAGTTCAGAGGTCCGGAGCTGGGAGTGAAGGTAGTGCGGATGCCGATGAACACGCCGCCGATGGCCACTATGGCAAGAGCAAAGGCCATAGCCAAGCTGTAGAGATGGCGATTGTCGATGCCCATAAGCTGAGCGGCCCGCTGGTTGTCGGCGGTCGCCCGGAAGGCCCGCCCCATGCGGGTGCGGCCCAAGAACAGCTGCAGGAACAGGAGGACGAGGACTGAGGCGATGATTGTGATCAAGGGGAACCAGCCGATGACCACTTTGTCGCTGATCTTGATGGAGGCGTTCTCTATGCTGCCTGCGTCGAGGCCCTTGCTATTGGCACTGAAGCCTTCGAGCAGAAGGTTCTGGATGATGATGGCAATGCCAAAAGTGGCAAGAATGGCCTGCATGGGCCCTGCGTCCATGGCGTAGTTGAACAGGCCCCTCTGGACCACGTAGCCGAAGACGCCCATCACCAGCATCACGAGGACGATGGTGTAGAAGGGGTTGATATGAAGAGAGCCCACGATGGCCACAGACAGATAGGCGGCCAAGATGCTGAAATCGCCATGGGCCAGGTTTACCAAGCGCATCACGCCGAACACCAGCGACAGTCCAGCCGCGAAGAGGGCATACAGACCTCCGAGAAGGATCCCCTGGATGACGTCGTTTGTCCAGACCATGCGTCAGACTCCGAAGTAGGCCGAGAAGATGGCTTCTTGGCTGATTTCACCGGGAACACCTTCAAGGACCAGGCGACCCTCGAGCAAACAGGTGACGCGGTCGGCGAATTTCATGGCCTGACCGACGTCCTGCTCCACCAAGAGCACGGTGGTGCCCGTGGACACGATGGCGGGCATCGACTGGTAGATCCTCTCGACCACGACCGGAGCAAGGCCAAGGGAGACCTCGTCGAGCAGTAGCAGCCGGGGATTGGCCATGAGGCCTCGCCCTATGGCGAGAGCCTGCTGCTCCCCCCCGGAGAGACTCTGCGCCTGGCGCTGCTTGAGCCGCGCGAGCAGCGGGAAGAGCTCGTAGACCTTCTCAAGAGTCCATTCGCCTTTGCGGCGCGAGTGAGCCCCGACCAAGAGATTCTCGTTCACTGTCAGGCTGGGGAACACCCAGCGGCCTTCGGGCACATAGGCGATGCCCAGGCCGACGCGTTTGTGGGGAGCCATCTGCCCGATGGGCTGCCCGTCGAAGCGCACCTTGTCGTCGTCGGTGCGAATGAGGCCACAAATGGTGCGCAGCAGAGTGGATTTGCCGGCCCCATTGGCCCCGATGACGGCGTGCTTCTCGCCCTCTTCGATGCTGAGCGAGATGTCGAAGAGCGCCTGGAAGCTCCCATAGCCCGTGGAGATCTTGTCAAGCTCCAGCAGGCTCAAACCTTCATGCTCCCCATATAGACGTCGCGCACCTGGGGACTGTTGATTACCGTCTTGGGGTCACCCTCGGCGATCACACGCCCGAAGTCGAGGGCCACAAGTCTATCGACGACCGCCATGAGCGCATGGACGATGTGCTCGATCCAGATGATGCTGATGCCCTGCGCCCGAAGTTGCTTGATGGTGTCGATCAAGGAATGGACCTCGTGCTCCGTGAGCCCGCCGGCGATCTCGTCGAGCAGCAGCACTTTGGGCTCGGTGGCCAGCGCCCGCGCCAACTCGAGTCGCTTGCGCTCGAGCAGGCTCAGCGACCCCGCAAGCACGTTGGCCCGCGGCAGGAGCGAGGACCGATGTAGCGCCCGCGCGCAGGTCTCGTAAGAGGCCTTCTCCGACCGCCCCCGGCCGAAGGTGCCCCCGACCAACACGTTCTCGAAGACTGTCATGCCTTCGAACGGCTTAGGTATCTGATAGGTGCGCCCTATGCCGGCCAGGCAGCGCTGGTCGGGCGAACGCCGGGAGATATCCGCGCCGTTGAAGACCACGCTCCCATGCTCGGCGTGCGTCATGCCGGTAAGAAGATTGAGCATAGTGGTCTTGCCGGCTCCGTTGGGGCCGACGACGCCGAGCGCCTCCCCCTCGACGAGGGAGACGCTCAGGTCGTCGACGACCTTCACCGCCCCGTAGGACTTGGTGAGGTGCTCTGCATTGAGTATCACCGTCACAGGCCTGCCGATCTCAGCGGCTTGTCTGTCAGATCCAGTCGCTCAGTAGCTCAGAGTGTGGTCAGGTCGACAATAGTACCGGTCTCGGGAATCTGCGGATAGTGGGAGTTATCCACGACCTTGCGGACCCACTCGCCCTTCTTGCCGATCCACTGGCCGCCGACCAGCGGGGTCAGCGCGCAGTTGGGCAGAGCATTGGCGAACTTGATCGGGCCGACCAGACTCTGCAGATCGGTGGCTTTGATGGCATCCACATAGGATTGCGGGTCGTCCAGATTGGCTGTCCGCTTGACCACGTCGGTGATCACGTCGAAGCCGGCACCGCCGGTCAGACCCAGAGCGGGGCTAAAGGGAGTGCCCTTGGCGGCATCCCAGGCATCGACGATCTGCTGGCAGGTGAGACCTGTGAGGGAGGACTTGAACGGGTGAGTGTTCTCCCACCAGACCTCGTTGGAGAGGCCGTTGCCGATGTCACCGATGGCATCCATGTCCGGACGAGTAAGGATCGCCCGGCCGATCGCGGTGACCTTCGGCACCCAACTCTGCTGCTTGGCCTGCGTCCAGAAGTTGGCAAAGTCCGGCGGGTTGAGAAGCGCCGTCAGGCACTCGCAGCCATCCGCCCTGAACTTGTTGATGACGCTGGAGAAGTCACTGGTGCCGCCGGTGACCAGACCCGGGTTGGTCCAGGTATAGCCGGCCGGTTGCATGACAGACGGGAAGCCGGTCTTCTCATCGGCAGTGGCGATACCGTCGGGGTCGTTGGCCCAGAGGCAGGCAACCACCTTGTTGGTCGTGACCTTGCCGAACAGACCCATATAGACGGCATTCAGGTCCGCTATGGACCAAAACACGTTGAACGCCCATTTGAAGCCGACTGCCGGATCCCCGCCCATGCCGAAGAACCACGGCTCCATGGGGCAACCGTAGGTCACGCAGGGCACGCCGTTGGCCTCACACTGCGTACCCACTGGGATATTGACCACCGGGGTCATGCCGGCGAAGATGACGTCGGGTTTGTCTCCGGTGATGAGTTCGCCGGCCACCTGGCCGCGCCACGTCTGAGTTGGACTGGCTGTCCTTGACGATCCACTTGATGGGGTGCTTCTTGCCGTCGGCGCACAAGAGACCGTCGCCGATGGTGTCCTTGGCCTGTTGCAGCAGGAAGTCATCCGGCTCGCTCAGACCGGCGTAGATACCGGTGGTCATTGTGACCCAGCCTATCTTGATCTCGCGGCCCATCTCCGCGCTGGCGACTGTCGTGGTGGCGCCACCCGCCGTAGTGACAGGGCCGCCCGTGGTGACCGGACCAGCCGCTGTGGTAGTGGTCTCATCTCCGCCGCCGCACGCAGCTATCAGGCCGCCGAGGCCGGCGCCCATGCCGATGGTCGCCCCGGCGACGCCGGCGATCTTCAGGAAGTCACGCCTCGAGACCTCTTTGCCCTTGGGCGCGTGGTCTTCATGTGTGTCACGATCTACACGTTCTTCAGCCATTGTATTCCTCTCAATCTGGCCGCGGCTCGCAGAGCCGGGCACTAGCCCTTTTTCGTAGCCGGCAAGCCCCTCCTCGCAGCTACCTTCGTTTCCGCACGATCAACGGTCCGGAAGTCCCTGTATCCCGCCGACACCTCCCTCCGCTTCTGACACTATTCCTTTGGGTGGAATAGCTATTCCGACCTGGAGTTGCGACCTACTCTGCCACCACGTGGCATTTCAGTCAACTATGGGGCCCTTGCTCCGCTCTACTGCGCCGCTGCCTGCGCCTCCCGGAAAGCTGCGATAAAACGCATGGCATACGGGTCCCGGCCGAGCACCAGGTCGGCCGAAAGCACCGCCGTACGCACTAGAGCTACGTCCACGTTGGGGCAGGTGAGTCCGGCCTCGATCGCGAGGGCCAGGTAGGCGCCGGTGAGCGGCGGACGATTGGGCAGACCGTGGGAGATGTTGCTAGCGCCCTGGGTCTGGTTGCAGCCCAGCTCGTCCCGCACCCGTCGGGTCGCCTCCAACGTGCCCAAACCAGCTTTCTGGTTGGCCCCGAGCGAAAGGGTGAGACAGTCGATGATCACGTCTTCCCGCGGGATGCCGAGGGCTTCGGCCCGCTCGACGATACGATAGGCGATATCCACCCGAGCCTGAGCGTCCGCGGGGATGCCCTTCTCATCCAGAGTGAGGCCGATGACCGGAAGTCCGTACTGCTTGACCAGAGGCAGCACCTCTTGCAGCGAGGCCTCTTCGCCGGTGACGGAGTTCACGATCGGCCGGCCTGGACAGATCGCGAGCGCCGCAGCTAGGGCCTTCACCTTGCGACTGTCGATGCATAGCGGAACGTCCACCACCTCGAGTACGGCCTGGACCACCCGAGGCAGCATGTCCACCTCATCCACGCCGGTGGCGCCCACGTTGACATCGAGGATGTCTGCTCCGGCCTTCACCTGCGCGATGGCCTCTTCGATGGCGACGCTCAAGTCTCCGGCACGCAGCGCCTCGGCTAGACGCTTCTTTCCTGTTGGGTTGATACGCTCGCCAATCAAGACGGTTGGGCGGCCACCCCCGATGATGACCTCACGCGTCGCGCTTGTGACTCGAGTCTCCACTTCTGGTCTTCCTTCCCTTTCGTTTCGGCTGCGAGCGGCGGCTCGAGGCCGGAGCCCTACTTGGTTTCCACGGTCTCCACAGTGAACAGATGGTTGAAGTTGATGGCCTCCCCTGGAGGCACTACCACGATCTCGCTGTCCCTCTCTCCGCGAAAGAGGCGTTCGAGCAACTGGACCGATCCCGGCACGACGCTGTGCTCCAGCCGGAGTTGCTCGGCGATGTCGAGGCTTTCGTCGAGACACTCCTCCACATCATATGCCTGGGTGTCTATCAGATCGACCTGCTCGTAGCCGGCCCACATGGTATCCCTGAGCTTCGCCGCCCGCTCGGGACCGTAGCGCTGATCCCAATCGACGAAGGCCTCTTTGAGCGAACTCGAGTGGTTGAACCACCCTCTGGTGAGGTAGTAGTGGCGCGGGTTGCGGGGGACCTCCTCGCGCACGCATCCGCGATTGAGAAGCAACGATATGCAGTCGTCCACCCGGGGGAAGACGAGGCGCAGGTGGCTGGCCGACAAGCCGTTGAGCGCGTTGCCGCAGAAGCCGTAAGCCAGAAGGACCTCCTTAACCGGCTCCACCAGCACTTCCTCCCCCCGCTCGGCGGCAGGTCCTCGCCCTGGCCGCACGGAGGGCACACTCACGGGACGGCCCATCCGAGCGCCTTCGTCGAGTATCTCGAGAAGGGCCTGCAAGGCAGCCTTCAGCCTCTCGGGGCGCTCGTGCAGGCCACTCTCCACCCACACGATCGGCGGCCGCTCCTGGGGCTCAAGAGCCTCAAGAGCCATCCGGACCTCGTCCTCGATCATCTCGCAGGCTAGGATCACAGTCCCTGCCAACCCGCGACTCCTTTCCCCTGAAGAGGGGGCTAGTAGACTCCGTACTCCTTCGCGGTCTTGATCATCGCCGCCAGATTCTCGTCCTTGCCCTCATCGGCAACGGCGCCGATGTCAAGGATGAACCCCCCGTCGCGGCCCGCGATGTCGATGAGCTTGCGTGTGTGCTCGGCCACAGCCTCGGCGGTGCCCACGTGCAATAAGGAGAGAGGCATGTTGCCCTGGATGCAGGCCACCTGCCCGATGGTCGCCTTGGCCCGCGCCATATCCGACTGGTCGAAGAGCCACACAGTCTTGCCCTTCGGCAGGTCCATGATCGCCTCGAGCCTGCTGTTGTAGCGGCCCTCGGCGAACAAGAACGGGATCATGCCCTGCTCGATGAGACCGAGCAGCGTCTTGCGTAGCGTGGGCCAATAGAAGGTGCGGAACTGCTCGTCGCTCATGAAACCGTCCGCGCCTTTGTGCAGCGGGATGAAGCATAAAGGCGTGGCCGGTGCCCCCGGGCGCTTGAGCGGCCAGTCGACAGCTATCTGCACCAGCCGCTCGCAGGCGGCGGCGACCTTCTCCGGCTGGCGGAACATGTCCACGATGACCCCTTTGGTGCCCCGCAGGGTGTCACCCAAGATGTCGAACGGCGCCTTGGTGGCCGAGCCGGCGAAGCCCGGGAAACCCAGACCCATGACCTCTCCCATCACCGGGAAGATCTCTTTGGCCCATCCGTTGAACGCTTCCGCCGCTTGGGTCAGGCGCTTCAGGCTTGCCACCATCTCGTCGGTTCCCCAGCCGGCCACCTGGCCGAACACGAAGGGCAGTTCGATGAAGTCGAAGAACGGGGAGAGGTTGGCAAATCCTCCGAACGCGCCCACCGTGCGCGGTAGGTAGGTACGGATCAGGTAGTCGGTGGGGTCGGAGATGAGGTGGTCGTACTCCTCGGGGAGCATCCACTCCTTCTCGTTGTACTGGTAGCTGGCTTCCTCAGCTACCCCATGGCCTGGCCAGGAATATAGCTTGTAGTCCAGCGATTCGAACATGGCGGCCGGGACCGTATTGTGGAGCGGATCCACCGACGCGTCGGGCTGGAACTTGATGTTGAAGTCCTTCCAGGCCCGCGCGGCCCGCTTGGGGTCGCTCATCGCCTCGTATGCGGTAAGACCGGCGCTCTTGGCCGGCCAGAAGCCGGTGTTAAGACGCACCGGCACCCTGTCGGGCTTGCGCAGTTCGATGGCGGCCAGTAGGCGGTCCACCCGAGCCTTGTACTCGGCCTCAGCCTCAGCGCTGGCGAAGGCCACCCCGGGATTGCGCCACTTGTCGATGCGCCAAGCCAGCCTCTCTTCGGCGGTCATGTCCCCCCAGGGTTTCTCGGCCATATCTACTTCACCCCCACCGCTTCTTTGGCGTAGGCCACAGCAGCCATGGCGTCGTCGCCGTAGGCGTCGGCCCCGGTGTACTTGCGCACGGTGTCGTCCATCTGCCCGCCACCGATGATGACCTTGAGTCCCTTACGCAGACCGGCGGCTTCCACCTGCTCTATGGTGGACTTCATGGAGTCAAAAGCCACAGAGAGGAATCCGGAGAGAGCCAGGACTTCGGGCTTGTGTTCTTGCACGGCTTTGACGAAAGCTTCTTCCGGCTGGTCGATGCCTATGTCGTAGACATCAAAGCCGTTTACTTCCAGCATGAAGCCCACGATGTCTTTGCCGATGTCGTGGATGTCGCCTCTTACCGTGCCCAAGACCACGGTGCCCAGCTTCTTGGTCTCGCCGCCCTGCTTGGCCACCAGCTTGGGTTTTAAGATATCCCCGATCTTGCGCAGCATCTCGCCGCTCATGATGAGCTCAGGCAGGAAGTAGGAGCCTTCCTGGTAACGCTCTCCCACTACTTGCATGGCTTCTGAAGAGAGGTCCAGGATCTTCTGAGGATCCTCCCCTTGGGCCAGGAGCTCGTCCACTATCTGGAGAGCTTCCTGTTCCTTCATGTTGGCCATGGCTTCCACGAGTTTGTGCATCTGATCTTCCTTTCTTCGGGGTCTGCAAGGGTCTTAAGAAGCCTTACTTGGCTATGTGGACTGAATCGCCGTGCACGTCGTGCGCCGCTTCCATGACGGCTTCGGCGATGGTGGGGTGTGCATGGATACATTCCCCCAGTTGGTCGATGGTAAGCCTGCTGTGTACCGCGATGGCGACCTCATGGATCACATCAGTGACATGTGGTCCCATCATGCTCGCGCCCAACACCAGGCCGCTTTCCTTATCGGCGACTAATTGGACGTACCCTGTATCCTCCCCCATGGCGATAGCTTTGCCCAGAGCGGCGAACCGATAGGTGCCGGTCACGGGCTGGTAGCCGGCCTCCAGGGCCCGCTCCTCGCTCAAGCCCACACTGGCCACTTCCGGGTCGGAGTAGGTACACGAGGGCGTAGAGCGCAGATCCCTCTCCCGGTGCTCTCCCAGGCAATTGTCGACAGCCACGAAGGCCTCGTAGGACGCCACGTGGGCGAGCATTTGCCCGCCGTTGACGTCACCGATGGCATAGATGCCGGGCGCCGACGTCTCGAGGTAGTCGTTCACCACTATGTAGCCGCGGGCGTCTGTCTGCACGCCGGCCGCTTCGAGACCCACATCGGCGCTGTTGGGCTTGCGGCCCACCGAGACCAGCACCTTCTCGGCCTTGACCTCGCTCCCGTCCGACAGCTTGGCCACCACGTGGTCGGCGGCGTACTCCGCGATGCTCTCTACTTTGGTGTTGAGGAGCACCTGGATGCCGCGTTTGCGATAGACCCCTTGGAACTGCTTGGCCAGACGCTTGTCTTCCAGCGGCAACATCTGCGGCAGCATCTCGACCATGGTGATCTGCGTGCCCAGCTCAGAAAAGAACGAGGCGAACTCACAGCCGATGACCCCGCAGCCCACGATCAGCATGGAGACAGGGATCTCCCGCAACTCTAACGCTGAAGTCGAGGTTAGTATTGATGGGTGGCCGAAGTCGAACATCGGGAGATGAACCGGCTCCGAACCTGTGGCGATGATGATCTTGTCCGCCTGCACCATCACCGTGCCGGAGCCCGTGTCGACCAACACCTGCATCCCCGCGGCCAGCCGCCCGGTGCCCCGGATGAGCTCCACCTTGGCCTTCTTGAGCAACATCTCGACATTTCCGCGGATCTGGGTGACCACCCGATCCTTGCGGTCCATCATGCGGGAAAGGTCGGGACTCACCTGGCCCGCCACCTCGAAGCCGTACTCCTCGCCGGCCCGGGCCCGAGAAAGCGCCTGGGCGCTGGCCAGGAGGGCCTTGGTGGGGATGCAGCCCCTGTTGAGGCAGGTACCGCCGACTAGGTCTTTCTCGATGAGAGTGACCGCTACGCCGTGGCGCGCGGCGCGGAGCGCCGCCACATAACCGCCGGGTCCGCTGCCCAAGACGACGATCTTCACGGGAGGAGCCTCAACGGCGCTCAAGGCACCCGCGGTGCCTGATTGGCTCATAACGCTCACTTCCCGGTCACTCCGGCCAACGCGAGGATCTCGGGGATGATCTCCTCTTTGCCGATGGCCATGACGTGCACTCCATCACAGATCTTGTTGTCGCGCAGGAAGCTTATGTGGCGCGCAGCGATCTCTATTCCCTTGTGCTGCTGCTCTTCCTTCGACACGCTGCCCAGTTCCTCGAGCAAGGCGTCGGGCACGAAGATGCCCGGGACTGCCCGGTTCATGTACTTGGCCATGCCCAGACCGGTGAGCACCACGAGTCCGGCCATGATCTTGACCTTGGTGCCCGCGGTGATCTGACGTGCCTCCTCCATAAAGTGTTGGAAGCGGTCCATGTCGTAAACGGCCTGGGTCTGGAAGAAGTCGGCGCCGGCCTCCACTTTGCGGGCGAACTTGTACATCTGGGGCTCCACCGGATCGGCCTCAGGAGTGACCACGGCGCCCACGAAGAAGTCGGTGGCTCCGTCGAGAGCGTTGCCTTCCCAGTCAGTGCCGGCGTTCATCTTCTTGCAGCATTGGATGAGATGGATGGAATCAAAGTCGAACACGCCCTTCGCCTGCTTGTGATCTCCCACCACGGGATGATCTCCGGTGAGACACAGGACGTTGGTGATGCCCATGAACGCCGCCGACAGCAGGTCGGACTGCAAGCCCAGCCTGTTCCTGTCCCGACAGGTGGTCTGGAACACGGGGTCGCCGCCTCTGCGCACGATCTCGCCCGAGACCGCCAGGGAGCCCATGCGCATGACCGCGCTCTGGTTGTCGGTGACGTTGAGACCGTCGACCAGGCCCTTGAGCATGTCGATATGATGCAGCATCGTCTCCACGTTGGTGCCCTTGGGCGGGCCGATCTCGCCAGAAACGACGAACCGGCCGGCTTCACAGGCGTCGCGATAGGTGCCCATCAGGTCGCGCTCCCCATCTTCGGCTTGTCTGGTCCACGCTCCGCCAGCACGCCGGGGCGCTTGATGACGTTCCACTCTTTCGGCTCATGGATGCGGGTGCGCTTGTCCTCGCGGCCCTCTTTCTTGAGCTGCTCATGGATGAGCGTCCAGGCGCAGTCCATCTCCGGGTCCACCTCGCACTTACCGTGGCTGGTGCCGCCGCAAGGACCGTTGACCAAGCCCTTCGCGCAGCGGGTGATGGGGCAGATGGCCCCGTAGTCGTCGATGACGCAGGCGCCGCAGTGGGAGCACTTCTCGAGGAAGTCCATGGATCGTTGGATGTTGCCCAGGAACAAGGGGTCGCACCCGGGCACCACATGCTTGTCGGTAGCTGCCCGAGCCGCTTGGGTGCCGGCCCCGCAGGACAGCACGAGAAAGGCGTCGGCCTTGTCCACCGTTTCCTTGTTCTGCCGCAGGATCCGCTTGACGTCGAGCTCGTGGCAACCGGTGTGGATGACCTCTGTGAACACCACCTCTTTGCCGGCGGCTTCCAGGGCGTCCTTCATCTCGGCTACTTCAGGCTCGCCGCCGGTGCGAGTAGCAGTGGCGCACTCGCCGCAACCGATGATGACCAATTTGGTGTCACCTTCGAGATCCTCCAGGATCTCCTCAAACGGTTTCTTCTTGGAAATTATCAACTTCGATACCTCCGTACCCTCGGGAGGGCTACAGCTTTTTCTCGAGTCGGGCGCGCGCGGCCTGGAGCGTGTTGCGTGCCAGCATCATGTTGGTGACCGCACCCACACCGCCCGGTACGGGCGTGATGGCCGCGGCCTTGGCGGAGACGCCTTCGAAGTCCACGTCGCCCACAGTCTTGTTCTGCGCCTCGGCCAGGTCGGCCCCACACGCCTTGCAGGGGTTCTTCTTGCTGCGGTTGAGAGCCCCACAGTCGGGGCAGACCACCACGCGGTTGATGCCCACATCCAGCACCACCGCGCCTTCTTTCACCAGGTCGGCGCCCACCAGGTGCGGCACGCCGGCTGCGACTACCAGGAAGTCGGCCGCCTGGGTGTGCTTGGCCAGATTGCCCCGGTTGGAGGTGAACACGTGGCTCACCGTCGTGGTGGCATTGCGGTTGAGCAGCAGAAGGGCAAGCGGCTTGCCCACCGTATTGGAGTGGCCGACCACGCACACCTCCGCCCCTTCCAAAGCAGCGGCCACGTCTCGCCCTTCGCCCTTGAGGTACCTCTCCAACAGCTCCATACATGCCGCCGGAGTGGCCGGAGGGTAGGTAGGCTCCCCCAGGGTCAGACGACCCATGTTGAAGGGGTGGAAGCAGTCGACATCTTTGCCCGGGTCGATGGAGCCGATGACCACAGAATCAGAGACCTGGGCCGGAAAGGGCCGCAGAGGTAGGATGCCCGAAACGGCGGGGTCTGCATTGAGGGCCCGCACGGCCGCCACGACGGCGGCCTCGCCGGCGTCGCTGGGGAGGATCTCACTGCGATAGCCTAGGCCCATCTCGCCGCAGAACTTCTCCACTGCTCCCCTGTACATACCCGCCCCGAAGTCCTCGCCCACCATCAGAGTGGCGATGCCCGGCTGGGCGCCGGCGGCCTTGAGTTCCTCGAGTTCGCGCGCCAGTTCGACCCGCAACTCGTCGGCGATCGCTTTGCCGTCGATAATCTTGGCTGCCACAAATACCTCCCTAGTTCGAATCGCGCCCGCAGGAGCCGCCTGCGCGGCCCCGGGGCCCGGCTATATCTTGGTGTACGTCAGAGCAAGCACTTCGTCGCGCAGACGCGCCGTCTCGGAGAGCAGCGCCTCGATGCGGGCCCAGCGATCACCCGTGAAGGCCTTGTCGTCTATCCAGGAAACGTTGATCTTCACGTTGAGCGCGGCCGAGTGCGCGGCCGCGTCGGCCAGCACCGCGGCCACCGCCGCGTCGGAGACCGCGTAAGTGTTGCCCTTCTCGGCAGCCGGAAGGGAGAGTCGCGCCACTTCAGCCGCGGCTTCGGCGATCTCGAGCGGCACCTCCACCGCGCCTTTCAAGGCCGCCTGCAACTTCAGGGTGCGCTCGGCCTTGCGCTGCTCATCGTCCTGCGGCAGCTTCATCGCGGCCGCTACCGCCGCGTAGGCGACGGCATCGAGGCTGATCAGTTCCTGCAGACGAGCGCGAAGCCTCTCGGCGCGGTCTCGGATGTCGGCCATGTCGTCCTGCACGGCTGCATACTTCTCTTTGCCCAACGTCAGGCTAGTCACCATGGTCACCAGGCCGGCGCCCAGCGCCCCAACCAGGGCGGCCACACTTCCCCCGCCTGGCTCCGGCGATTCGCCGGCCAGCTTGTCCAGGTAGTCCCTGATCGTCCCTTCGGCGTATGCTCGTTCGGTCACGTGCTTCTCCTTGTCATCAAAAGAGGCCGCTGCCAAGGTGGATCACCGGCTAGAACAGCCCGACGATCTCACCCTCGATCAGGTCGATCTTCTCGGCCGCCGGCCTCTTGGGCAGTCCCGGCATAGTCATGATGGTCCCGCAGATGGGCACCAGCATCCCGGCGCCGGCCGAAAGCCGGACGTCCCGCACCGTGAGTCTCCAATCGCGCGGCCGTCCGATCTTGGTCTTGTCGTCAGACAAAGAGGCCTGCGTCTTGGCCATGCAGATAGGCAGGTCGCCGTACCCCATCTGGGTGAAGCGCTCGATAGCCGCACTGGCTTCGTCTTCGTAATCGACGCCGTCGGCACCGTATGTCTTGGTGGCGATGGCTTCGATCTTCTCTCGTATGGTCATATCCAACTCGTAGGCGTATTTGAGCGGCGGCTTCTGCTTGCTCTCGCAGGCGCGGACCACCTCTTCGGCCAGTTCTACCCCGCCGTCGCCGCCCAGGGCCCAAACATCCGAGAGCACAACCTTGGCACCCATAGCCTCCACGCGCTCGTGGAGCAGCGCTACTTCGGCGTCGGTGTCGTCGGGGAAGCGGTTGATGGCCACGATCACGGGCGGCCCGAACCGCTGCAGGTTCTCGAGGTGTTTCTCCAGGTTCTCCAGACCCGAGCCAAGAGCCTTCAGATCCTCGTTCTTGAGCTCGGCCATCGGTTTGCCCCCGTGCATCTTGAGGGCCCGAATAGTGGCCACCAAGACCACGCAATCGGGCTGCAGACCGGCTGCGCGGCATTTGATGTCGAAGAACTTCTCGGCACCCAGGTCGGCGCCGAAGCCGGCTTCGGTGATGCAGTAGTCGCCCAGCTTCAGGGCCATACGCGTAGCCTGCACCGAGTTGCAGCCATGGGCGATGTTGGCGAACGGGCCGCCGTGGATGATGGCCGGAGTGTTTTCGAGAGTCTGCACCAAGTTGGGCATGAAGGCGTCTTTGAGAAGCACAGCCATGGATCCGGACACCTTTATGTCCAGCGAGGTGACCTTCTGCCCGTCCAGGGTCGACCCCAAGACGATGCGTTCGAGACGGGCTTTGAGGTCCTCGAGGTCGGTGGCCAGACAGAGGATGGCCATCACTTCGGAGGCTACTGTGATGTCGAACCGGGTATGGCGCTCGACGCCCTGTCCGTCTTGCCCGATGGTGACGCTGCGGAGAGCCCGGTCGTTGAGGTCAACCACCCGCGGCCAGGAGATGTCGTTCGGGTCGATTCCGAGCTCGTTGCCCTGGAACAGATGGTTGTCGAGTACGGCGGCGCACAGGTTATGGGCAATGCCGATGGCGTGAATGTCGCCGGTGAAATGCAGGTTGATGTCTTCCATGGGAACCACCTGGGCGTACCCGCCGCCGGCAGCCCCGCCTTTGACGCCGAAGCAGGGGCCCAGCGAGGGCTCGCGCAACGTGCAGATGGCCTTCTTGCCGATCTTGTTGAGGCCCATGGACAGGCCCACATTGGTGGTCGTCTTGCCTTCACCGGCCGGAGTAGGGGTGATGGCGGTGCACAGGACCAGCTTGCCGTCGGGGCGGTCCTTCAGACGCTCGAAGACGTCCGTGTGGATCTTGGCCTTGTACTTGCCGTACAGATCGATATCGTCCGCGCCGAGCCCCAGACCCGCGGCCACGTCGATTATCGGGATCAGGGAAGCTTCCTGTGCGATCTCGATGTCGCTCTTCATCCTGCTTGGCTCCGTTCAAATCGTCCGCCCCCCGCAGGAGCGGCTGGTACAAGGGACTTCTGGCAGCCTCTTCCATCTGCCGTCGCGATATTCTATAGTTATATAGCTAAATCCGCAAGCCCTTCTGAAGGACCAAGGATACGGTGCCACAAGAAGTGAAAAGACAAACAACAGGGGGCCCGCCGCTAACCGGCAGAGAGAGCGAAACGTCGCCGGCCGGAGCAGCGTCCCCACCCCAGGCCACGCGGGCACTGACATCGCGCGACACCACCCGCCACCAGGGCGAACCGGCCTACCTGTTTATCGCGCACACCATCGCCGACCAGATCGCGGCAGGAGTCTACCGGGCGGGACAGCAACTCCCGACCGAGCCTCAACTCCGTGCCCGGTTTGGGGTCAGCCCCATGACCGTCCGCAGGGCGATCAACATCCTGCTCGATCGAGGGCTGGTGACCACCACTCAAGGTAAGGGAACGTTCGTACGTCCCCTGGACATGGGCGGAGCCGTCTTCCGGCTCCAGGAGATCACCGATCTCTGGGTGGACGACGCCACGGTGGACGTCCAGCTGCTGGAGGCAAGGATAGCCCCGGCTCAGGCGCAAGTGGCATACATGCTTCAACTCGCCGTGGGAGATCCCATCGTGTACATGCGCCGGCTCGCCAAGCGCAAGGAAGTGACGCTGATGTATCAACAGGAGTGTGTGGTGTATGACGAGCATCGGCCTCTGGTGGAGGCACAGCTTCAGATCACATCCCTCGAGGGCCTGTTCTCCTCCGCTCAAGGCGAGGGGATGCTCAGCGGCCGCTTGAGCATCCAGGCGGTCAGCCTGGACGGAGAGGAGTCCGGCTTTCTTGGCGTGACCGAAGGGTCGCCGGCCTTCTGTCTTGAGAGCTTGTTTCGCGACTTCGATGGTCAGCCGGTCAGCTGGGGGCGGTTCCTTTGCCGAGCCGACCAGTTCCGGCTGACGACCAACATCGGCGCCGCGCCCAATCCACCGGCAGGACCTGCGGCATGAACTGGGAACAGCCGGTGCACGGGTCCAGCATGGCAGCCATCAGCGACGCCGTGTCGGTCTTGGACGAGAAGAAGGTGCTGCGCCTGGTGGAAGAGGCCTTGGCAGCCGGGGAGAACTCGGTGGACATCGTGCACGCCGTCCAGGCGGGCATGCGGACCGTGGGTGAGCGGTACGAGCGGCAAGACATCTATCTGTCCGGCCTGATCATGGCAGGCGAGATATCGGAAAGCGTGATGAAGCTGGCCCGGCCTGGACTGGAAAGCGAGCTGGTGGGCAATGCTTCGGGCCGGGTGCTGCTGGGAACGGTGTCCGGGGACATCCACGACATAGGCAAAAACATGGCCGCTCTTGCTTTTCGCTCCTTCGGGTTCACGGTAGAGGATCTGGGTGTTGACGTGCCCCCCCACCGTTTCATCGAGGCCGCGAGAGACTTCGCCCCCGATATCGTGGGCCTCTCCGGGCTCCTGTCAATAGCCTTCACGTCCATGCGTGACACTCTGGCGCTGTTCCGTCAGAACGCGCGCGAGTTCGATCCCATGCCGCTCTTCGTGATCGGCGGAGGTACCATCGACGAGCCGGTGGCGCAATATGTAGGCGCCAATCACTGGACGAATGACGCCATGGAAGGCGTCCGTTTCTGTCAGCGTGCCATCGAGAGCAGGGGAAAATAGCATGAGCGAAGGCCCGGGACCGATAGTGATCAGAGGCGACGCCCGCGAGGTGGCCGTGTTCATCGACGGCCTGCACCTGCAGGTGGAAGCCCACATGACCATACTCGAAGCCGCGGAGGCAAACGGCATCTCCATCCCCACTCTCTGCCACGACCCTCGCCTGGCTCCCGCCGGCGCGCTGCGGTCTGTGCGTGGTGGAGACGGCCGGAGGGGAACTGGTGCAGGCCTGCGAGACCCCGGTGAGCGACGGCCTGGAGGTCATGACGCTCAGCCCGCGAGATCGCGGAGGCCCGCCGGCCGCGCCTGAACGAGCTTCTCTCCAACCACAACGCCTACTGCGAGCCTCCCTGCCACTACGCCTGCCCGGCGGGCATCGACATCCCCGGCTACCTGGCGGCCATCGCCCGCGGAGACGACGCCGAGGCCGTGCGGATAATCAAAGAACGGCTGCCTCTGCCCCGCATCATCGGCCGGGTCTGCCCGCGTCCGTGTGAGAGCGCCTGCCGGCGCACCCAGGTCGACGGGGAGCCCGTGGCCATCTGCAGTCTCAAGCGCTTCGCAGCCGACAAAGCCGGCGACGGCGGCGCCACGACGAGGAGCGTGGCGCCCTCCGACGGGCAAGAAGGTAGCCGTGGTCGGGAGCGGCCCGTCGGGACTCACCGCTGCCTACTATCTGGCTCTCGCCGGCCACCAGGTCACCATCTTCGAGGCCCACGCTCAGCCGGGCGGCATGGTGCTCAACGGCATCCCCCCCTACCGCCTGCCCCGCGAGGTCATCGCCGCCGACGTGGCCGACATACTCGCCCTGGGGGTCGAGCTGCGGCTGAACACGCGCCTGGGCGAGGACTTCACCATCGAGGACCTCGAGCCGAGGGCTACGCACGCCACGTACCTCGCCATCGGCGCTCAATGCGGCTCCACCGGGGGCATCCCCGGGGCGGACGAAGGACGAGGGCGTCTACTCGGCCGTGGACTTCCTGCGAGAGAGCAATGCCGGCTCTTGGCGCGAGCCGCTGGGCAGGACGCTGGTCGTCGGCGGTGGCTTCACGGCCATCGACGCGGCCCGGTCGGCCCTGCGCCTGGGCGCGACCGAGGTGACCATCGCCTACCGGCGCACGCGGGAGGAGATGCCGGCCACCGCCGACGAGGTGAACGAGGCCGAGGACGAAGGCGCCGCACCTGCTGCTCCTCACCTCCCCGCTGTCCATCGTGCGCGAAAACGGCACTTCTGACCGGCCTCGTGTGTCAGAAGATGGCCCTCGGCGAGCCGGACGAGAGCGGGCGCCGGCGGCCCGAGCCGATCCCCGGTTCGCGAATTCACCATGCCGGCCGACACAGTGATACTCGCCATGGGCCAGGAGGTCGAAGGGGCCGACGTCGCAGGACGTGTGCGAGCTGACCGCGCGGGGCACCATCGCCGCGGACAAACTCACCCTGCTCACCAGCCGCCCGGGCGTCTTCGCCGGAGGCGACTGCGAGACCGGCCCGGCCACCGTGGTCGAGGCCATCGCCGCCGGACGCCGAGCGGCCGTCGCCATCGACGCGTACGTCTCGGGAGAGAGCCCGAGGCGGCCTGTTCCGCGCCCGGCGCCCGCCTGGAGCGGCACAAGCCGCGTGTTCTTCGACATCGGGGCGAAGCCACTCTCCGACGAGGCCCGCAGCCCCATGCCCGTGCTGCCGGTCGCCCGGCGGCGCGACTTCGACGAGGTGGAACTGGGCTTCGACGAGGCGGCGGCCCGCAAAGAGGCGGCCCGCTGCCTGCAGTGCACCTGTCACGAGGCCTCCGCGCTGCGACCTGCAGCGGCTCGTCGATCCGCTATGGTGCCGGCACCACGGAGTTCAAGGGCGACACGGGCCAGTTCGAGCTGTTCGACGGCTCGCCCATCCTGCAGCTCGACCGCAAGCGCTGCATCCAGTGCCACACCTGCGTGCGAGTCTGCGACGAGTTGGAGCAGCTACAGCGTCTACGAGATGGACGACGCCGGCTACCCGCGCGCTGAAGGGCGCCACCTACCGGGAGTCCGGCTGCGTCTCCTGCGGCCAGTGCATCGACGCCTGCCCCACCGGGGCCCTGGTCAACGCGCAGCTCAAAGCCCTTCCGTGAGTGGGAGATCACGCGGGTCCGCACCACCTGCCCCCTCTGCGGCACCGGCTGCAACTTCGACCTCAACGTGAAGGACGGCCGGGTGGTCGGGCGTAACCACCGCGCCCGACGCGCCGGTCAACGGCGAGGCCCTGTGCGTCAAGGGCCGGTTCCACACCGACATGATCCACAGCCCCGACCGGCTGACCACCCCGCTCATCCGCAGGAACGGAGTGCTCGAGGAAGCCACCTGGGACGAGGCCCTGAGACCTGGTGGCCGAGCGCGCTTCGGGCGACATCCGGGACCGACACGGCACCGACGCCTTCGGCGCTCTCAGCTCGGCGCGCTGCACCAACGAGGACAACTGGCTCATGCAGAAGTTCGTCAGGGTGGTGATGCGCACCAACAACCTGGACCACTGCGCACGAACCTGACACGCTCCCACCGTGGCCGGTCTGGCCACATCGTTCGGAAGCGCCGCGATGACCAACTCCATCAGCGAGGTGGAGTCCTACGACGTCCTGTTCATCATCGGCTCCAACACCACCGAGGCCCATCCCGTCATCGGCGGCAAGATGAAGCGCGCCGCCCGACGCGGGGCGCACGCTGATCGTCGTCGATCCCGCGGCATATCGAGCTGGTCGACCACGCCGACGCTCTGGCTGCGCCTGAGGCCGGGCACCGACGCCGCCCTGGTCAACGGCATGATGAACATCATCATCAACGAAGGCTGGGCCGACTCGGAAGTTCATCGCCGAGCGCTGCGAGGGCTACGACGACCTGTGGGAAGTCGGTCAAGAACTACACCCCCGACGTGGTCAGCGAGATCACCGGCGTGCCCGAAGAGCGACATCCGGACGGCGGCCGAGATCTACGCGCACACCGCCCGGGCGGGCATCTTCTACACCTTGGGCATCACCGAGCACACCACCGGCACGGCCAACGTCATGAACCTGGCCAACCTGGCCATGGTCACCGGACACGTGGGCGTGCCGCACGCCGGCGTCAACCCGCTGCGCGGGCAGAACAACGTCCAGGGCGCCTGCGACATGGGCGCGCTGCCCAACGTCTACTCCGGCTACCGGTCGGTGACCAAGCCCGAGGTCGCCGCCATCTTCGAGAAGGCCTGGGAGCGCCGAACTGAGCCGCGACCTGGGTCTGCGCACTCCCGAGATGTTCGACGCCATGGTGGCCGGCGATCTCAAGGCCATGTACGTCATGGGCGAGGACCCGGTGCTCACCGACGCCGACGCCAACCACGTACGCAAGGCCGTTCGCCGCGCTCGATTTCCTGGTGGTGCAGGACATCTTCCTCACCGAGACGGCCGAGTACGCCGACGTGGTGCTGCCGGCCGCCTGCTACGCCGAGAAGGACGGCACCTTCACCAACACCGAGCGCCGGGTGCAGCGGGTGCGCAAGGCGGTGGAGCCGCCCGGGCGAGGCGCGGGCCGACTGGGAGATCATCTGCGACCTCTCAGGCAGCGATGGGCTACGCCGATGGAGTACGAATCGCCCGCGGACATCTTCGACGAGATACGGACGCTCACGCCCACCTACGCCGGCATGACCTACGACCGGGTGGACGCCTGCGGCCTGCAGTGGCCCTGTCCCGACCTGGACCATCCCGGCACTCCCTTCCTGCACGAGGACACGTTCCCCCGCGGACGGGGCAGGCTCATGGGCGTGGAGTACGAGGCGCCCGCCGAACTCGTCAGCGAGGAGTACCCATGCTGCTGACCACCGGGCGCATGCTCTACCAGTACAACATCTCCACCAGGCAGTCACCCACGCTGGACTTCCTCGCGCCGCACGAGCAGACCGAGATCAACCCGGCGGACGCCGCCGCCATCGGCGTGTCCGACGGAGACCAGCATGCGCGTCAGCTCACGCCGCGGGACTCTGGTGACCCAGAGCGAAGATCACCGAGCGCGTGCCTCCCGGGATCCTGTTCATGACCTTCCACTATCCGGGAGACCGCCGACGAACGAACTGACCAACTCCGCCTTCGACCCCATGGCCAAGACGGCCGAATACAAGGTGTGCGCGGTCCGGATAGAGAAGGTCTGAACCGACCAGGCGCGCGATGATTGCGATGGAACGAGGCGGCCGAGCGAAGCCATGGCCCCCCCGATGAGGGCCCCACGGTGAGCGCCACCAAGCGCCTCGCCGACCCATCAGTGGCA